>CADEFT010000037.1 GCA_902826685.1 uncultured Acidobacteriota bacterium | reverse complement strand
CCGCCTGCCAAGCCGCCTGTTCCGCCCCGGCCTCGTCGATCCGCGCCAGCAACGCTTGCGCCTCACCGGCAAACGCGCCCTTCGGATACCGCGCCAGAAAAGCCGCCAGTCCCGCACGATCCCCGCCGCCCGACACTGCACGCCACGCCGTCGCCTCATCGACCCGCGCCAGCAGCGCCTGCGCCTCACCGGCAAACGCGCCTCCCGGATACCGCGCCAGAAAGGCCGCCAGCCCCGCACGATCCCCACCGCCCGACACCGCCTGCCAAGCCGCCTGTTCCGCCCCGGCCTCGTCGATCCGCGCCAGCAACGCTTGCGCCTCACCGGCAAACGCGCCCTTCGGATACCGCGCCAGAAAAGCCGCCAGTCCCGCACGATCCCCGCCGCCCGACACTGCACGCCACGCCGTCGCCTCATCGACCCGCGCCAGCAGCGCCTGCGCCTCACCGGCAAACGCGCCTCCCGGATACCGCGCCAGAAAGGCCGCCAGCCCCGCACGATCCCCACCGCCCGACACCGCCTGCCAGGCCAACTCCTGCAGCCGCGCCCGCTCCCGCACCGCCTCGGCGGCAAACCGGCTATCGGGATACTGGTCGAGAAAGCGCTTCAGCACCTCCTCATCGCCAGACCGCTTCGCTTCGAGCCAAGCCTTTTCCTGCGACTGCAGCAGATCGATGCGCGCCGTGGCATCGACCGAGTGGCCGCTCGCCGGAAATTTGCTCAGAAAGTCCCGCAACTCGGCGACGTCGGTTGTGTCCTTCAGACTCTCCCAGCGCCGCTGCTGCGCTTCCAGGCGCTCGATCCTCTCGAGCAGCGCCGCCGCCTCGGCCGCGAATGGACCGGAGCCGTACAAGCCGAGGAACCGCTCCACATCCTCGCGGCGATTGGCGTGGCGGGCCTGCTCCCAGGCACGCAACTCGGCGACTTGCCGGCGCGCCTGCTCCGCATATACGCCGTCCGGATAACGTTCCAGGAACGAAGTGAGACTCGCCTGCTCGCCGGTGGCGCGCGCCGCCTCCCAGGCCAGGCGTTCCCGCTCCAGATGCACCGCCCGTTCGCGCGCCGCCGGGGTGAACGCGCTCTTGGGATGCTGAAAAGCAAAGGCTGCAAAAGCGGCGGCATCCTGAACGCCCTCGAGCCGCGCCCAGTCCGCCGCTTCAGCTTCAAGCTCGGCCAACAATTGACGCGCGGCGGCGGCGTGAGGTCCTCGTGGATACCCCGACAGCAGTTGTTCGAGAGAACGCCGGTCGCGGGACTGGCCGGCCTCGCGCCAGATGCTTTCGGCGGTCTGGAAAGCGCCCAGCAGGCGTTGCGCTTCCGGCGCATAGGTTCCCACCGGGAAACGGCGCAGAAAGTCCCGCACCGCGCCGGGCTCCTCGGTTTCGCGAATCTCACGCCACGCCGACTCCTCGGCGGCGCTGGTACCCGCCGAGCCGCCCGCGCTCTCCAGCGCGTCGACGAACGCCGAGCACGACGGAAACCGCTCGGCGGGATTCTTGGCCAGCACACGCATGATGACCGCATCCAGATCCGGACTTTGACGCGTATCCGGTTGCGGCAGACCGGGAACGGGGCCATAGAGAATCTGCGCGATCAGCGCCGGCATCGCATCGGCGTCGTAGGGCTTGCGGCCGCACAACAGCTCATACACCAGCACTCCCAGCGAATACTGATCGCTGGCCGCCGTGGCCGGTTTATTGCCGAGCGCCTCCGGGCAAAGATAATGCAGCGTGCCCATCAACAACCCGGTCTGAGTGAGGCCGGTGACCGAATTGATCTTGGCGATGCCGAAATCGGTGAGCTTCACCTGGCCGCTGGGCGCCACCATCAGGTTGGCGGCCTTGACGTCGCGATGCAGCACGCCGCGCTCATGAGCGTGATCGAGGGCGTTGGATGTCTCCCTGGCGATGCGCAGAATTTCGCGCCTGGTTAACGGGCCGGCTTCGAGACGCTGCTTGAGGTTCTGGCCCTCCACCAGTTCCATCACCAGGTAGGCGCGGCCGTCCTCCTCGGCGAAGTCGTGAATGGTGACGATATTGGGGTGCGATAGGCAGGCGGCGGCCTGCGCCTCTACGATGAACCGCTCGGCCAGCGACTTGTATTCGTTGCGTTCCCCGAGCCGGTCGAAATGGATGACCTTGATGGCCACCATGCGGCGTAGACGGGGATCCCTGGCGCGATAAACGGCCCCCATGCCGCCGCGGCCGAGCAGTTCCACGATCTCGTAACGGCCGATGGTTTGCACGCCACGCGCTCTCGGCTGAGTATAATCACTGCTAGTATATTGCAGATTCCACCGGGCATCAGGCGTCGTCGCATGGCGTGAAACGGTCCCCGCGAATCGCACACTTCAAGGTGAGATGGAGGTTGGCGACGTTTATGCCGAACCGCGCGCTTGGACTGCCCTTGCTGGCGGCCTGCTTTTCCCTGACGCTGGCCGCACAGAACGCTCCGGTTCTGCGGCCGCAAAATACCGAAATCGGCGGATTCATCGGTGCCAGCTATGGCATCGATAAGACGCGCGCGATGGGCGGTGGGAACGTGGCCTACGCGGTGAGCCGCGTCGTGATGCCTTACGCCGAGTTCAGCTATTTCCCTGGAATCGGCCGCAAGGAAACGGTCCCGATCTCCGGCGGACAGACGGCGACGTTCAACTTCAGCATTCCGATCTCCGATTTCCACGGCGGCGTTCACCTCCGCGTTCCCATTGCCGATTCGCGCATCATTCCCTATGGCGTCTTCGGCGCCGGACTTTTGCGGTCGTCTTCGCGAACCGAACGCGTGACGATCGCCACCGGAGGCACCACCGGCAACACGACGATTCCCGTCACCATCCCGTCGGAGACCAGCTTTGCCGTCAATGGCGGCGGGGGCATCCGCTATTACGTCAACGAACGTTTCGGCGTGCGGGCCGAAGCCAAGCTCTACAAGCCCACCGGAAATTTTAAGGACGTCTTCGGGAAAGTGGAGTTCGGCGTGTTCTTCCAGCTTCACTGATCCGTATGGCTTAAGATAAGGGAACGGTTCGAGGAGGTTGCTTTGGGAACTTGGGGCCGGCCTAAGTTTGCTGCGTTTACCGCCATTCTCGTGTTGTTTCCCGCGGTAGCCGGCGCTCAGGGGATTCTGCAAACCGTGATCGGCGCCGACCGGCTATTTCCACGCCAGCCGATGCCGGCCACCGAAGCCCCTTTCGGCTATACCGGCCGCATTTCCTCCGACTCCAGCGGCCGGGTCTGCGTCCCCGATATCGTCTATCACATCGTCGTCGTCATCCAGCCCGGTGGTGATCTTTCCATCGTGGCGGGCAACGGCATTCCCGGATTCTCCGGCGACGGCGGGCCCGCGCTAAGCGCTTCCCTGCTGAAACCGATGGCCTGCCTGTTCGACGCGCAAGGCCGAATCCTGATCGCCGATACCGGCAATCGCCGCGTCAGACGGGTTAACGCCGATGGCACCATCACCACCGTCGCCGGCACCGGCGAAATAGGCATCTCAGGCGATGGCGGCCCCGCCCTCGAAGCCACGCTCGATTCGCCCATGGCGCTGGCGGTGAACGCCGCGGGCGCCGTTTATATCAGCGACTCTCCTCGTAACCGCATTCGCGCCGTATCGGGCGACGGCATCATCCGCACCGTTTCCACCGCTATCGTGTATCCCGACGGCATGGCTTTCGATCGCAACGGGGTTCTTCATGTGGCCGAAGTCGGCGCGCACCGCATCCGGCGCATCCTGGCCAACGGCACGGTGGAAACCGTCGCCGGTACCGCGTTGAATGGATTTTCGGGCGACGGCGCACGCGCGCTGGACGCCACCTTGAACCAGCCGCGCGCGGTCGCATTCGACCCCGCCGGCAACCTGCTGATCGCCGATTCCATGAACAACCGGCTGCGCTCGATCGACGCCGCGGGCATCATCCGGACGGTCGCCGGCAGTGGATCCGATACCCTGTCCGGCGACGGCGGCCCCGCGCTTCAGGCCGGCATCTTCGTGCCCTTCGCCATCGCCCTCGACGGCGCGGGAAATCTCTACTGCGCCGACAGCCACAACAAAGTCCGCCGCATTGCCGCCGACCGCACCATCCGCACCTATGCCGGATCTTTTTACGACGGCGCCACCGGCGACGGCACGGATGCGCAAAGCGCGCAGATGAACTTCCCCGGCCATCTCTCCTTTGACCGGTCCGGCAATCTCTTTGTGCCGCACGGCAACCGCATCAGCCGCTGGTCGCCTGCCGGTGAATATACGACGGTGGCCGGTAACGGCATCAACACGTTCCGCGGCGACGGCGGCAGGGCCATCGACGCTTCGCTATCGGCGCCTTTCGCCGTGGCGGCCGACTACAGCGGGAACCTTATTATCTCCGACACTTACAACTTCCGGATTCGCAGAGTAAGTGCCAGCGGCATCATCACCACCATCGCCGGAACGAACCGCAGCCAATACTCGGGCGATAACGGCCCGGCGGTACAGGCTTCGCTCGGCCTTCCCCTTGGCCTTGCCGTCGATCCCGCCAATAACATCTATTTCGCCGATCTGTTTCCCTACCGCATCCGCCGCATTTCGCCCGACGGCGTTATTACAACGGTGGCGGGCAATGGGCAGAACACGGCCACCGGCGATGGCGGACCGGCCACCCAGGCTTCCATCGGCCAGCCCTACGGCGTCGCCGTCGACGGCGCCGGCAATCTCTACATCGCCGATAACCTCAATCACGTGGTCCGCCGCGTGACCCCGCAAGGCATCATCACCACGGTCGCCGGCAATCGCGTCAAAGGCTTCAGCGGCGACGGCGGCCCCGCTACGCGCGCCTCGCTCAATGGACCGCGCGGAATCGCATTTCTCCCTTCCGGCGCCATGCTCATCACCGATTACGACAATCACCGCATCCGCATGGTGGACCTGGCCGGCAATATTTCCACCGTCGCTGGCACCGGCGAACCGGGGGCGGCGCAGGATGGCACGCCGGCTCTTCAATCGGCACTCAACGGACCCTTTGGCGTAGCCGTCGCCTCCAACGGCGACATCTACTTTTCCGATACGCTGAACCACAAGATCAAGGCCGTGACCCGCGCCGTTCCGGCCGTCGGCGTCTCGGCCAACGAAGTGACGCTCAGCCTGGAAGCGGGCGGCGCCGCGGCCACCAGAAGTCTCTCCGTGAGTTCCTCCATTCCGGGCGTCGCCTATTCGGCGCGCATCCGCCTGCCCGATGGCACCGCCGCGCCCTGGGTCGAGATCACCCCAGCCGAAGGCAGGCTTCCGGCAAATCTGCCGCTGCGATTTTCTGCCGCCACGCTGGCAGCCGGGGAATACGCCGCTTCGCTCGATATAAGGGTGCCCGGAGCAAACCCGGCGTCCCTGACCATTCCCATTCTTTTAACCGTGGAACAACCCGCCGTTAGCACCGGCACGGTCTCGGTCGCTCCGGAAACGCTTTCTTTCAACGCCGAAGAGTACGGCCAGGCGCAAAGAGAATTGCTTCTCGTTTTCGCGCGTGGCGGCAGCGGCCCCGTATCCTACCGCGCCGAAGCCGTTTCCGATTCCAGTTGGCTTCAGGTGCGCGCGGCGGCCGGCATCTCCCTGCCCGATCAGCCCGACAACCTGGTGGTGACCGCCGACCCCGACGGCCTCGCGCCCGGCCAATACAACGGACGCGTTCTGCTGCGCGACACCCAGGACAAAGAAACGGCCATCGCCGTCAGCCTGACCGTGGGCCGCCCGGCGCAAATCATTCGTCTCTCGCAAACCGGCCTCAGCTTCCAGGCGATCGAAGGAAGCGGCGACGTCGCCCAGAAGTTCGCCGTCCTCAACACCGGCACCGGCGTCATGCCCTGGTCGGCGCAGGCTTCCACCACCAGCGGCGGCAACTGGCTGCGGGCGTCGAGCACCGTCAATTCCACCGACGCCTCTTCGCTCAGCATTCCCGAAGTGACCGTGAGCGTCAGCGCCGAGAGTTTGAGACCCGGTCAATACCGCGGCACCATCGATATCGTCGCCGCCGGCGCATCGAACTCCCCGCAACGTGTCGACGTCGAGCTGACCGTGCTGCCGGCCGGCAGCAAGCCGCGGCCTCTGCTCTTCGATACCGGACTTGTCTTCGGCGCGCGCCCGCAAGCCGGTTCGCCTTCGGCCCAGGAGGTTCGCGTGCTCAACCTGCTGCCGTCCTCTCTGGCTTACAACTCCATTCGCGGCACCTTCGACGGCGCATCGTGGTTTGTCCATGCGCCGAGCAGCGGAACCATCGCCGCGCGGAAAAACGGCAGCCTCACCGTGCAACCCTCGATCGCCGGTCTTGCGCCCGGTATTTACGATGGCGTCATCACGCTCATGTTCCGCGACTTCGATCCGCGTACCGTGCGGGTGCTGCTGGCGCTGGCACCGCCCACCGGCCCCATCGCCGGAGCGGACCGCGCCGCGTCGCCCGCCGTATGCAGCCCGTTCGAGCTCCGCGCGCTCTTTACCAATCTGCCCGAAGGCTTCGCCGCCGCTCCAGGAAGTCCGGTTCCCGTCGAGGCCCGCCTGATCGACGATTGCGGCGTGGCGTTCACCAACGGCGGTGTGATTCTCACCATGTCCAACGGCGATCGGCCGGTAAAGCTCACGTCGCTCAAGGACGGCCGCTGGACCGGGACCTGGACCCCGCAAGCCGCGTCCGGCCCGGTGGTGGTTTCCCTGCATGCGGTAAGCTTTGACTCCGGGCTTGCGGCGAGCGCGGAAGTTGCCGGGCAAGTCAGAAATTAACCATGCCCTCGCGCCGTCTCCGCCCTTACCGCCGCCGCCGAGCGCCGCCCGCTCGAGTTCAAATAGGCCGCTCTTCATGTTAGCTAGTGCGGTATTGACAGCGGTTCATCTTTGATATCTATCGGGCAGGCTTCGTCTACGTCGCTTGCCATTCCTCTTCGGTACCGGCGGCAATGGAGAGTATACCGATTTGACGGGATGTCGGCGGTCTTCAGTCTGGGCCCCTTTGCGGCCCCGAGCGCGAGCGGCTTACAGTCCGTTCTCGAATCAAGTTCGTCTCGAACCCGGCAATCCGACCGCCCACCGCTACGCTCCTGACTTTGGTTCTTCAACGAGTCGGGCCTAAGTTTTCTGCCGCCTTTGGCGTTACTCAGGATCTAAACCTCGTCGAAGTGAGAGAACCTCACCTATGTCGTTCCATACGAACCAGAAACGGCGGGTTTCCGAGAGTTACGCCGCGTGCACGGCTTGATAGAACGGCCTTGCCGACGGGCTGTCAGCGTCGAGGCAAACGCACACTCGCCGGGCATCGTTTTCCACGAACCACGATGCCAGCAACCGCAACAGACGAGTCGCAACAGCCTTCCTACGCGCCGCCGGCTCAACGAAGAGATACTGAACTTCGCCTGCGCAACCATGACGGGTCGTTAGATGGCCCGCGATGTAACCTGCAACCCTTTGGTCCATGATCGCAACGTACCCGATTCGCGCCGGTAGCGCCTGCTGAGGATGATGAAGTCCGTTGAAGTATGCACCCATCCTGCCGTCCGCGGGACCGGCGGCAGAATCGCTCAACCGGCAGGAAGCCATTCCTTCAACATCCGCTCTGGTTGCTTCCCGAAACGCGAAGTATGTCGGAAGTGCCTTGCTTCTCAAGTTCATCTTGTAACATCACTGAGTAGGCAGGATCAGGCCTTTGCCGTTTTGAACGAGCGGACGATCTGGAAACAGTTTTTCGTGCCGAATTCGCCGCCATCCCTGCGGTGTTCTGGCCCACGTATCGCGGGCGAGGGAGCCGATGAGTTGATCTCCAGCTTCGCGATAGATCCAATAAACGGCGAAAGCGCTCCAGCCAGTTTCGGACATGTAAACCATCTGCTGGCGCGGCACCGGCCGATTTTCCGGTGGCACGTTCAGGAGGCCCATTAAGGATGCAACGGCCTCGGGCCGAGTCATGATCTCGCCTGTTGGAAGGCTACTCTGCCATTCTGGAACGTCTATGGCATCGACCATCTTCTGAAGATCGGCCTTCGTTTTTACTTGGCGCATTGCGGAAAACGTTGCCTCGTATGTCTTGGTGATCTCCTGCCTGAAGTCACCTTGACCCTGAACAACTCCACAGCCGATCAACACAGCAATTGCTAGGCGGGCCATCGCGATTCTCCTCTTGATGGTTCAGGATTGCGGTCTCCACCATTATGCCGGACGGGTCAGAACCGATAAAGCCCGCAAAGTCGCGTTTGTTCCGGCAAACCCGTACCTCCGCCGCGACGGCACCACTGGACCCTTAGCGTACGTGAACTTCCGTTTCTTGAAGTGACCCCTTAACCGGCGATAGTTTCTACTTCGGCAGCCGCAGGCCCACATAACCGCCCACCGTCAGCACGTCGTACCGCGCCCGCAGCCCGATCAGCAGGTGAGCCTCGGCCGCCGGCACCTTGCGTTCCTCAATCAGCCAGCGCAGCATATCCAACGTTGCCAGCCGCAGCGATTCATTCAACGTCGCCTCGGGCTTGGCGCCGATCGAGATATACGAATCGGCGGTCTCAAGCCTTGGCCCGGTAAGCCGCGCCCGCTTGCGTAACTCCACCCTCACCCGCACATCGAGCGACGTTTCCACGCCCGAACCCACCGCCTCCCCATCGCCCTGCAGCGCATGCCCGTCGCCGAAAAACAGCAGCCCGCCCGGATGATAGACCGGCAGAATCACCGAGGCACCCTCGCGAATCCGGTTGTAATCGAGATTGCCGCCCCAATAGCCCGCCGGGCCCGAGCGTGGGGCGTAATCGCCCTCGGGCGCCACGCCAATGCAACCGAGCATGGGCTGCGCCGCGAACCGGAATGCCGGGTTCGACGCCAGACTCACGGTCTGCGACGCGCGGTCGATCTTCCACGGCACCAGGTAGTCGTAGCCTTTGATCGCCGCATCCGGCGCCGGCTTCGGTCCCAGCAGGTGCGGCGGAAGATCCTTCAAGCCCACCGCGTGGCCCGTATACCCGGAATCGCGATTGAGACGCAGCCGCTCGATATGCACCACCAGTGCATCGCCCGCTTCGGCGCCTTCGATATAGAACGGCCCGGTCAGTGGATTGCCATGCGTCCTGGTTCGCCGCACACGCTCAAGATCGAACCCGGCCGAGTCCACCGTCTTGGTCTCAATCGCATCGCCCGGCTCGATCCGTTTCACCACGGGATGCGCGGCTGAAAAGGTATGGTGGTATTGAATGGCGATCACCGCATGAAGCGCAAAGGCAACAACAGACATGGCCACGACTGTACCGGGATGGCCGCCGCCGCCGCAATCGCGGTCCTGCTGCTGGCGGCGCCCGCCGGCGCGCAGTTGACCGGCGTATCGCCCACATCGGGCGTCTTTGAAATGGTGGCTTATTCCGACAAAGGCCCGTTCGGGCCCATGCGAGGCGGCATGTCGATCACCCTTTCGGGAACGGGCGCGGTCAAGTGGACCGATACCTGTTACGGCACACTGCTCACCAATCACCCGTCGAAAACGGGGGACCTGCCCCTCACTCTGCGCGTGATGTATGGCACGCCCGGGAAAAAGTGCGAGCTGAACTTTACCGGAGCCAAAGGCGGCGCGGCCAGGTTCACCGCCTCGGTGTCGTTCATTCCAGCCGCCACCGGCCTGGTCATGACCGACATGCTCGGCAACGATCTCAACTCGCTCAGCTATTGCAGCAAGCCCAACGACGGCTACCGCGTTCCCCGGTCCTGCAAGCTCCAGCAAAGCGACATCCGGCCCGGCGGTAACTTCATCCCGCCGAAACAAGGCGCATCTTATATCGATGCCACTTACGGAGCGCTGGTTGTAAATCAGGGCACGCCGTTCACGCGAGCCTATGTCGGCGGCAATCAGATCAGCTATGACCGCCAGTACGTAGTGTTGTGGAACGGAGTCAACGCCGTGCTCCATCGAATCGACGCGTCCGATAACTCGCGCGATCTGCCCATCAGCGGCCCCGATGGAATCTGCAACGTGAACTCGTCCGCCAACATCGGTCTCGGCACCACGGCCGCCAGCGCCAACCTGGGCTTTTGCCTCAGCCGCAACGGCGACATGCAGCAGGATATCCGCCAGTTCAGCTTCGCCGGAGGCAAGCTCAAGGATCTGGACGTTTTGCACCGCCATCCCCGCCATATGGCCACGCTTTGGGGCACGGGCCAGGCCGCCATGGACGGCTGGCTTTCCCACATCGACGACGACAACCGCATCTGCGTTTTAAACTGGTTCGAAAAGTCGCCCAAGGATACCTGCATTCAGGCGATTTATCCGATTCGCAACGCCACCATCGGGCCGTATCCGTCCAAGCGCTCCGGCCTGCATTACATCTGGTCCAGCTCCGACAAGCCGAACAAAACCACCGCTTACTCCTTCGACCCGGTGAAGAAGATTCTTGCCGTCAGCGGACGCGACATCTCCGCCATCGACAACCCCAATACGAGCCATGCCGGCGCGCGTTGGGACAACGGCACCTGTACCGAAGGCATTGACTGCATCGTCGCCGGCCATCAGAACACCGCGCATTGGGGCGGTGAGCCGTATAACTGCGGCGCCGGCCGCGGTCGTATTCATTTCCCCGCCTATGTCGATGGAGGCGCCTGCGTCCGCGGCTTCGGATGGAACGCCGCCACAGGACGCGACATCGACGCCGTGGGCGGCCCCGTCTATCCGCCCATCAGCACCTTCGAGGAATACTTCATCGGGTCGCGCGCGCCCATCGCCGTTACCACTCAGGGTTACGGCGGCCAGGGACTCATCCCCTCCTGGCGCATTGAAAGCTGCCGCGCCAGCGCCGGAGCCGCCACCTGCAAGCTCGCCCCCGGCGGTAGCCTCGATAACAGCGGTTGGACTCCCGGCACGCCCATTTACGTGGACGGCTTCCCCGAAGCCGCTTTCAACGGACGCTTTCAATTACTGATGCGCGGCGCCAACGGATTCTCTTATGCCTGCCCCGCCTGCTCCGGCTTCACTGCCAAGGACGTGGCCAGCGTCACCAAAGACGTGGCGGTGAACGTATCGGAGCCGGGCCGCGACGGGCAAGGCGGCATTCGCATCTGCCGGCCCGGCCTTGGCCACTGCCGCACCATGCTGCAGCCGCTCAACGTCAGCTACGGAGCCGGCATCGCCGGAAACGGCAGCGGCAACTGGCAGGGCCAGCGGATCGGGGCGTTAGGTTACCAGGCGCTGAATTTCCCCACCGTGGGGCAATGGGGCGAACGCGTCTGCTATGTGACCGACTTCGGCTATCTGGAAAAACTGTTTGTCGCCTGCGCCGAAACCGGCCGCCGCGACCTTGGGCTTCAGCCCTTCGATCTCGACGAGAACACACCCGACTCCTGCTTCGATCGCAACGGCCGTTGCCTGGAGGCCTCCGCCATCGGACCCGCCAGCGTTACCGCGCAGTACAGGCCGACCAATCCCAACTTCACATGCAGCGTCGCCATCAGCACACGGCCCGACTTCGGCACCACCACCGGAACGGCGGGCAGCGAGACCGGAACCGCCACGCGCAGCCGTACGATTACGGGACTTACCGCCAATACACAGTACTGGCTCAACGCCAAATGTGGACCGGCCCCCGGTAAGGTGTGGGATTACGCCGTGCTGCCGCTTCGCACCAAGTGACTTACCGCACCGCGATCAGGGCCGACAGATCCGGCGCCGCGCCCTTACCTGCCGCCGCCGGAACCGCAATCGTGATATCGATGTTGCGGCAATTTACTTCCGTGCACGACTGCCCGCGGATACCGACGGTGACCGGCCCCCCGGTACGCTTCACTTTCGCCGCCAGCAGCGCGGGTTCTTCAAAGCCCCACGCGTAGAGCCGCAGCTCGGGTTTTGAAAAATCCTTGGGCGGCGTCTGCTTCCATCCGCCGGCGGCGGCAAGGCCGGTCAGTTTCACCTCGGTCGGTTTATCGACGCCCAGCGCCTTCTTGCCCGCCAGCTTCTCTTCCACCCGGACCTTGTTGTCCATCGCAAAGGTGTGCCAGCCCTTCTCCGGGCTCACTTCGATGAGCAGCGTATCGCCCTCGATCTTGGCCCGGTAAGTAATGCAGCGCGTCGTCTCATGCATGACTTCGACGGGCTTGGTCCAGTCGGCGCCTTCGAGTGCGGCGGCCGCGCAGATGGTCAACCAGGTTCTTCGCAGCATGGCTGTAACCAGTTTACGATTGCCAGGGGCCGAAGCCGCGCGGAAGGAGAACGGAGGTATGATGTTGGTATGACCAAGGCGAAGATCGCCATCAGCTTACCCAAGGATCAACTGGCCAGAGTCCACCGGGAAATCCGGGCTGGGCGGGCCGATTCAGTTTCAGGTTACATTGCCCGGGTGCTTGCGGAAAGCGAGAAGCGCGAGTCGCTCCGGGCTTTGCTGCGCGATCTGACCGAACAGTATGGTGAGCCGGCTGCCGAGGACATCGAATGGGCGGAACGCGCGCTCACACCGCGGCGGGGATAGTTCTGGATGCCGGCGCGCTGATCGCCTTGGACCGCGGCGACAAGCGTATGATCGCCTTGCTCCAACGGGCGTTGGCTCAAGGCCGGACATTTCGAGTGCCCGCGGGCGTCGTAGGACAGGTTTGGAGGAATGGCCGCGTTCAAGTTGCCTTGGCGCGATTCTTGCGAAGCGAGGAAGTGGAGGTCGTTCCTCTGGACGATCCGCTTGCCCGTGCCTGTGGAGAACTTTGCGGCGCCACGAACTCGCTGGATGTGATCGACGCTTCCGTGGTGATTCTTGCCAGGGTACGGCGAGATCCAATCGTTACAAGCGACCCGGATGACCTGCGGCGTCTGGATCCGGCGGCCCAGATCATCGCTGTGTGAAAGTGCCGCGAACGCCCTACTTGCGGAAACTCATCCGGAACGTCTTCAACGGCATCTTCATCTTCTTGCCGTCCCGCAGCACATCCAGCACCGCCGATTCGCCCGCCTTCTTATACAGCTTCAAGTAAAGCTCGGCCGTATGGGCGTACTCGTCCTTCTGCACCCCATCCACGCCGTACACAATGTCGCCCAGCTTCAGGCCGTGACTCTTCATCATCTCGGCGAAGGTATCCACGTGCGTCACTTCGCTCGCAAAGCCGGCCACATCGAGGCCACGTTCTTTCTTCTGCGCTTCGCTGAGCGGCTTGGAATCGAAATACACACGCGGGTCCACGGTCGATTGCCGGTAGCTCAAATTGGTCCACCACCAGCGCACCGGCAGGGCCACCGTGAGGTCCACGGACTCGCCCGCGCGATCCACCGTGAGGCGGACACTCTCCGCCTTCCGGTTCACCTTGTCGTATTGATGCTGCAGGTCGGCGAAGGTCCACACCGCCACGCCGTTTAACGCCGCAATCCGGTCGCCGGCTTTCATCCCCGCCGTCTCCACCGCGCCCCTGGCTTCCTTCACCATCAGCCCCTTGGGCACATCCAGAAAGATGCCGATGGTCTTGATATCGGGCGAGCGGTAAAGATGCGCGAGCTTGTCGAGCTTGCCGTCCTGCTCGCGGTGGATGTTCTGAAAATCGCCGATCAGGTGGCACTCCACGCAGTTGTTGCGCGCAAAGGTACGCTCCACCAATAGCGGAATCTGCCGCGGAAACATCGGCTTCGGCCGCTCGGTCTTGGCCAGCTCGCCGGCCATGTATTTCTGATGCAGTTCGAGCCCCCTGGCCATCGCCAGTTCGATGCTGGCCAAGTTCAAATACGTATCCGGGGACTCCGAATCGCGCCCGCCGTAGCGCAGATAGATCTGCTCATCGGCGTTCAGTACGAAGAAGTACAGCGTGTTGTTGCGGTCGTAATCGAAAAGCGCGATATCCACTTCGTCCATGCGCGGAATGCGCGCGCACACGTATTGCGACATCAGCTTGCCACGGGAAGAATTCTTGGGTGTGAGCACAACCTGTGCGTCAAAGACTCTTCCGGCCATTCAAGCTTCGCAGCGGTACTCCAGGAAAACCGGCTTCTGCGTCCGTTTGGCTTCGCGAATGGCGTCCTTATAGTTGTCGAACCAGTGGATCCCGTCGCTGTCGGATTCCTGCGCCAAAGCCGCGGTCAGGCATAAAACCGGAAAGAACAAAAGTCGCAGCATACGTTCTTGTGCCCAGTATACCCGGATCGGCGAAGATAGAAGTTCGCCTAGATGAATCCATATCTGCTTGCCGTTTTGCTTGGGGTGATCGAAGGACTCACCGAATTTCTGCCGGTCAGCTCCACCGCGCATCTGCGAATTTTTCAGGCCCTGGCCGGAGTCGATCTCTCCGACCCCTACTGGAAGACCTTCGCCATCGTCATCCAGTTGGGCGCCATCCTCAGCCTGCCGATCTTCTTCCGCGCCCGGCTGCTCGATTTTCTATCCACGTTTCCTACCGGCCGCCGCGGCGATCGCACGGTCTTTACCCATCCGCTGACGCTGATCGCCGTCGCCTTCGTCTGCACCGCCGCGCCCGCCTTTCTGCTCACCAAGCTGATTGGCAAGAATCTCGAAAGCCTGCACCTGATGGGCATGTCGCTGCTGGTGGGCGGCATCGTGATGTGGGTGGTGGACGTGATGTTCACCCGTAAACCGCAGGTGACGCAAACGGTCGAGGATACCAGCCTGCCGCAAGCCATCTGGATCGGTCTATGTCAGGTTCTATCGGCGCTGTTCCCGGGCACTTCGCGTTCGATGGCCACCATCGCCGCCGGCCAGGTGGGCGGCCTGTCGCGTCCGGCGGCGCTCGAATTTTCGTTTCTGCTTTCGATTCCCACCATGGTCGCCGCCACCGGCTATGACCTGCTGAAGGCGCTGCGCGGCAAGGATGGCTCGACCGCCATTGGCGCCACGCACATCGACGCGCAGGGCGCCATCCTGCTGCTCATCGGCGCCGCGGTTTCCTTCGTTGTCGCCTACGCCGTAGTGGCCTGGTTCATGAATTGGGTCCGCAGCCGTGGGTTCGTTCCGTTTGCGCTTTATCGGATAGCCGCGGGCGGTCTCCTGATCGCCTTTGCGGACAGGCTGGGCGGTTGAGAACCGTCCGTGATACGGCCAGCCAGCCACACTACGCGCTACGTGGGAGGGCGCGCACCTTGGGTCGCATTCGGCGCGCCTTCGCGGCGTGCCACAAGTCCCACTTCGCCTGCAATCGCAGCCAGATTTCCGCGTCCCATCTCGTCAGTTCCTGAAGGAGCAGAGCTGTCTCCGCACTGACGCCACGGCGGCCGTTGACAATGGCGTTGAGGCGCTGGAACGGAATGTCCATCCGGGCCGCGGCGTCAGACTGCGAAACTCCGAGTGGCTCAAGAAATTCTTTGAGCAGCATCTCTCCGGGATGGGTGGGTGGGCGATTGGCCGGCAACATAGTCATCTCCTCAGTGGTAGTCTGCACACCGCACATCGTGCGCGTCTTGCCCTTCGAAACGGAAAACCACGCGATACTGATCATTGACGCGGATCGCATGATACCCAGCCAGGTCGCCGGTCAGCGCGTGTAGGCGACTGCCGGGAGGCGTTCGCAAATCTTCAAGTCTGGTCACGGCGTCGATCTGGTCCAGCTTGCGGCGCACCACTTGCCACAGTGCTTGTGGTATTCGTCGCGCCGCTTTGCTGTTAACGCCATTCCAGATGTCCCGCGTGACCTCGTCGCCGAGCGAGCGGATCATGCTTAACACATTAGCACGCCTAGTGTGCTACCAGAGTTTCGCAGCGGCTCAATCTCTGCCCGACCCACAGCCGCTTGCGGACCAGTTTCAGGGCTTCCGGCGCTCTAGCGTTCTCTCAAAACGGTAAGCGCCGGCAGTCTACGGAAAATCCGTTACGTAATCTTGTCGAGCCAGTTCCGAACATCTTGGCAAGCCCTCAAAGCGCGTTCGGTTTTGTCGTGGTCGAGATCTCGAGCGGCGTGGATGAGCTTGTTGCGGACATCGTCATAGGCCCAACAAAAACGATCCCAGAGATCTCGGTCATCCTCAATGACGCGGCGTCCGGAAAGAGAGGGCACCAAATCCTTCAGCCGCTCCTTCGTACGCCAGTTCTTGCTGAGGCGCTCCTCGATCTCTGTAGTCGTGAGGCCTTGATCGGTCATCTTCCTTTCTAGGAATCCTTGGAGGCGCAGTTCCAACGCCTGAAACGCATTCACAACGGACAGCGTAAAGGCGTTACTGTCGAGCGAGGCTTCCGCGCCAAGGCGGGATTTCTTCCCCGGTTGCGGCCTTCCGGACGATCGCGACCAATTCGGCTTCGGAACGGTTCATGACCGCGGTGCCGATGCCTCGGCCGAATGAAGCACCAAGGAAGCCGATATTGTGCTCCCGCATAAAAATGTCGCGGACATAAACGCTGGAGAGGCGCTGCATATGCGCGTTGTTGGTGACGACACGGTAGATGTCGACAAAGCGGTTGAGGGCAGCGACCGCACGGGCGATCATTTCACCCCGCGCCGTTTCGCCGCCGACCTTTGACGTGAGCATCTCTCGCGCATAGGCCGTGTTGAAAAACATCCTGACCAGGCTATAGCGATAGAGGCCTGCCCTGTTGCTCGTATTGTTGTGATACAGCACGTGAGTCGGCGAGCGGTAGTCGGCGTCGCTCGAACCTTCCGTGCGCCCGGTCCAGACCTTCTTGAACACGAGATGACTGATTTGGTCGCCGTCCTTCAGTTCAATCATGGCGTTGTCGGGAACATGGAAGCAGTACGGAACACCCATCTCGATCAATGTGCTGGCTGGCTGAGCAGACCGCTTCGCCAATTCGTCTGCCGGATCGGAGTACGAGAGCGCTGTGCCGAAGAGCTGGACATTTGGCTTGGTGGCGACCTGGGCCAGCATGATTTGAGGATCGCCGGGCGGAAAAATCACCTCAATCTTCGTGGGATCATCGCCGAAGCTAGCGACCGCTCTCATTTCTGCCCAGCGCACCCCTCGATTATGGATCATCTGTGACTGCCCTGAGAGGAAAGGCAGTAGCACAGAACCAGCAAGTGATCGTCGATGGCGTTGCGGTTGAAGGCCTCAGAAGACGAACTGCAAAAACCCCCGCCATTGGGTGTCCTCGGTGCGCGTCTTTGGTTTCCCGCCTTCGGCTACCAGCACCCAACCGTGGCAGATGATCGAGGCTGTTCTGGCCAGGTCCGGTTTCGCCGAAAACGACTTTGGAAGCGGGTGGCTCGCCGACAAAGATGACGCGAATGTACAAGTCTCGCAACTCCATCGCAGATCCGACGCGTGACACCTCGCACTTGATCCCAACCGATAGGCTGTCTCCCGCTTCGAATCGGGCTGCTCCTTTGCGGTTGGTGAAGACCACACCTCTCTTCCAGCGACTGCTCCCAACGAATCACCATCGCTGCCTGGCGTTAAGAAATCGGTCAGCACTCGTTCCAGAATACTTTTCGCAGGCGGCGAATGCCTCACCTCGCAGCCGCCTCCAGCCACCCCGCATACCGTTCGATAGTCTCCGCCGTTGAAACAATCTGCGCCTCGGCCTCTTTCCACAACCGCTGCTCGATCGCTTCCCGAATGCCCGGCAGCGTCTTGACGCCATAGCCGGTGTAGAAGCCCGGCGCATGCAGCACGTGACGGAACCACGGCCGCCGGGGCAATCCTTCCTGACGCAACAGCTTCTGCTCGGCCTGCCGCAGCGTTTCCTCCAAAGTCTTCCGCCGCGCCGCCTCGAGCTTCGAGGGGTCCACTTTGTCCACCGCCGCCGCCGCCCGGTCCAGATGCAACACGGCGTTATCAAGCGGCGCGAAGTTCAGAAACGGCACCTCGTCTTCGAGCTCCGGCACCACGAACGTCTTGCGCGGATCGGCGGCCAGCTTCATCGCACCGCTACGGATCAGCTCGTTGCGCTTCTCGGTACGGCCGCGCAGATCGTCGGCCAGCTTCTTTACCTCTACCGCCCACGTCCGCACCGCCTGCGCGGTGGAACCGGCTCGAAATGGAATCCAATCGGCGCCCGCCATGCGCAACATCATGCGCCCGCCTAACTGCGCCGTCGCCATCACGTATTGAAAATCCGGATCGACGAAACGCACGAAATGATCGTAGGAATCGTAGTTGGAATGATAAACGCCGCCGCCCGCCTCACCGCTGAACGAGATGTTCAGGCTCGGAATGCCCAGGTGATGCTGGAACACCGTGTAATCGGACCCCGACCCCAGCGGATCGACGCGAAACTCCGCTTCCCTTCCCGCCACCTTGCGCGCCGCGATGTAGCGGTCGAGCACCGGCACCCTCGTCTGCGGATCGGTGACATCGCGCGCCGTCTGCCGGGAAAACAGATCGAGCGACGACGAACCCTGCACGTTCACAAACCCGCGGCCGGTGCCATCGGAATTGATATAAGCCATGGCGTGCCGTTGCAGTTCCGCCGCATGATGCTCGGCCCATTCCGTCGACCCGAGCAGCGCCGGCTCCTCGCCATCCCAGGCCAGAAACACCAGCGTGCGTCTGGGCTTCCATCCGGTCCTGGCCAGTTCGCCGATGGCGCGCGCCTCCTCCATCAGCGCGATCATGCCCGACAGCGGATCGGCCGCGCCGAAATTCCAGCCGTCGTGATGATTGCCGCGCAGAATCCACTGATCCGGCTTCTCCGCTCCGGCCATCTTCGCCACCACGTTGTAGGCGGGCGCCAGCCGCCAGTCGAACTCCAGCTTCAGATGAACCTTCGCCGGGCCCGGTCCCACGTGATAGGTGATGGGCAGCGCGCCGCGCCATTCCGCCGGAGCCACCGGACCCGCCAAGGCGCGCAGCATCGGCTCGGCATCTTCATAGGAAATGGGCATCACGGGAATCTTGGTCACCGTCGAAGCCTTCTTCGGATCGGCGGCGCGGTTGGGATCGAGCGCGGGCTCAAACGGCGTCAGCGGATCGCCTGGAAATACGGGCATGTCCATCACGCTGCCGCGCTGGGCCCCCTGGCGCGGGCGGTAGGCGCCTTTGGGATACACGTCGCCCTGGAAGTAGCCGTCGTCGCGCGGATCGGAATAGATCAGACAGCCGATGGCGCCATTCTCCGCCGCCACTTTCGGTTTGATACCGCGCCAGGAAGCGCCATAACGCGCCAGCGCGATCTTGCCGCGTACGTCGATGCCCATCTCGCGCAGCCGCCGGTAATCGTCCGGCAACCCGTAGTTGACGTACACGATCTCCGCCGTCACGTCGCCATCGGTCGAATAGGCGTGATAGACCGGCAGATTGCCCGCCTTGATGGAACTGGTCTCGTCACCCTCTACCGCCGATTCTTCAATCTTCGCCGTATAACGCACCGGAGCGGTCATTTCGAGCAGCCGCGTTTTCGGCACCGGAAACAGCGGGTAATAGGTTTCGATCTTCGTCTCATAGCCCCAGCTTTTGAACTGGGCGGCAATGAATTCGGCGGTCTCTTTACTCGCCGGGGAGCCGAGGTGATGCGGCTTCGCCGACAGCCGCTTCATCCATTGCTGGAAGTTCTGGCGATCGAGCATGCGGTCAAACCGCGCTTCGATTTCCGCCTGGCGTTTGCCCGATTCCGGCAGGAACCCTTCGATGGCCGGCGGCGCCGTTTGCGCAGCCAGAATGGAGAACGACAACAGCAGAGTACCGGACGCTTTCATGCCTTAAGATTGTAGATCGGAGGAGCGGTACGAAAATGCGCGCGCGGCGAAGGGCCGATGAACGGCGGTTGAAGGCGCGGGCACTCCGGGTGTTGCGCTCCTGGGCCGGGCGGCGCGCCTACACTCCCGATCCACGCGAGGTGGGCGTCTGCGCTTCCACTCACTGCCGGCCATGCGGCTGTTGGATGTGCCAGGCGGACGCGCGGGAAGTACCGCCCAAACGGGAGCGCCCGTTCGACCATCCCGAATCGGAGTAAGCATGGACGAACTGGCGGCAGGCTCAATAAGAGAATGATTCAGACACGTCTCACCGAACGCTTTCAAATCAAGCACCCGGTTGTCTGCGCGCCCATGGGATTCGTCGCCGGTGGAGCCCTCGCCGCCGCTGTATCCGCCGCCGGTGGCTTGGGAATCGTCGGCGGAGGTTACGCGGGAACGGCGGCCGGTGAGCCGGATCTGGAACGCGAACTGAACGTGGCTAAATCGGGCACGTTTGGCGTCGGGTTTATCGCATGGGCTCTCGAAAGCGCACCCGGGATGCTGACGCGAGCGCTGCAACATTCCCCGTCCTGCGTTTTTCTGTCCTTCGGCGACCCTCGAATCTTTGCGCGTGAGATTCACGCCGCCGGTGCGGCCCTGATCTGTCAGATTCAGTCCCTGTCGCAGATCGGCATGGCTCTGGAAGCGGGCGCGGCGGCCGTGGTCGCGCAGGGAACGGAAGCGGGAGGGCACGGAGGAGCCCGTTCCACTTTGGCGTTTGTTCCCGAGGTTGCCGATCACCTCAAAAGGCACTCGCCCGAAACTCTGCTGCTTGCCGCCGGAGGTATTGGCGATGGACGGGGCCTGGCGGCGGCCTTGATGCTCGGCGCCGATGGAGTGGTGGTGGGAACGCGCTTCTGGGCGTCCAGTGAAGCGCTCACCCCGAAGTCGCACACCGACAAGGCCGTCAAGGCAACCGGCGACTCGACCATTCGCACCAAAGCGCTCGACGCATTGCGCGGGATGCCGTGGCCCAAGGAATACTCCTTCCGGTTTTTGCGGAACCGGCTCATGGACGAGTGGGACGGACGGGACGAGGAAGCGTTCCGCGGTTTCGGCGTCCTCGCGGCCAGGTATGCCCAAGCGCGGGCGGAAAACGATCTCGAGACGGTGGCGGTCGTCTGTGGAGAAATCGTGGGATTGGTCGAGGATCGCCCACCCGCCAGTCAGATCGTCCACTCCATCGTTACGCAAGCCGCCGGTTTGCTGCGAAACGGCGCGGCACTCAAGTTCAGCTGATTCCGGCCTCAAAACCGCTCACGATTTCCCCGCCCCCGCCGATGAGCGAGTCAGGAGTGTTCTCCGATGAGTATTTCTCCTCTCGTTTTCACCGGTGTAAGTAAGTTCTCCGAGGACTTTCAAACGATCATCGACCGGGCGACCAAGATCGCCAGTCTGCCCGCCACGGCTCTGCAGAATCAGCAGAAAGACCTGGTGCAGCAGAAGCTGCTGGTGACCAATCTCAGCACGTCGGTGGGAACGCTTTCCTCGGCTGTGGAAAAGCTGGGCGAGATTGCTTCCAAAAAGGCTCTGGCGGCGACGTCGAGCGACAGTTCGAAGGTGTCGGCGAGCAATATCAACTCCAGCTCCCCGGCGCTTTACACCATCACCGACATCACCTCCATTGCCAGGCAGGCCGCCGAAACGTCGCTCACCGGATACGCCAACGCCGGCAGCACGCCCGTATCCTCCACCGGAACGGTGAAGCTGAAGGTGGGCAGCCAGGAGTATGACATCGATCTGTCGGGCGGCAATAGCCTCACCGCGCTACGCAACAGCATCAACGCCCTCGATGCCGGAGTAACGGCGTCGGTGCTGACCACCGGCACCGGCTCCGATCCGTTTTACCTGTCGATTACGGCCGACCTGCCGGGCGCGACCACGCTTGAGCTGCGCGACGATCCATCGGGCGCCAACACCAATCTGCTCACCGCCCTCAACCAGGGCGCCAACACCGAGTTCAAGCTGAACGGCGTGGCGGTGTCAAAGACCACGACGCTGATTAACGACGTGGTGCCGGGCGTAACGTTTACCATCAAGGACACCACCGATCCCGGCGAGCAGATTTCCGTAAACGTCTCGTCGAGCCGCGCGGCCCTGGCCTCGGCCATTGGCGATTTCGTAAACGCCTACAACTCGACGCGGGAGGTCATCAACTCGCAGACCGGTGAAACGGCCGGCCTGCTGAGCGGCGATTTCCTGGTGCGCGAAACCCGCAACCAGTTGCAAAAAGTCTCCGGATTCGTGGGCACCGGCGGAATCGAATCGCTGGCCGAACTGGGCATTGAGTTCAACTCCAGCGGCCAGGCTTCGTTCAACGAAACCACCTTCAACGGCCTGAGCGGATCGCAACTGGAAGACGCGTTCGATTTCTTCGGCACCACCACCACCGGTTTCGGCGGCCTGTCGCGGAGTCTGTCTCAGATCAGCGATCCGTTTCTGGGGCTGGCGAAACTGCAAACCGATCAGTACGACGCGGCGAGCAAGCGCATCTCGACGCAGATTGACGCGCTGTCGCAGCGCGTCACCGATATGCAGAAGTCGATTGCCTCCCGGCTGCAGGTCATGGACGCTCTGCTTTCCTCGCTCACGTCGCAGCAGAACCTGCTGGCGGCGTCGATTGAGAGCCTGTCGTTCTCCACCTACGGATCGAAATCGTCATGAACCTGGAGGAAGCGCTGGTGCAACTGGCCCGCCTGGACGCCGCCATCAGGAACCTGGATACCGGCGATACCGGACGCCTGTCGGTTCATCTGGCGGAGCGGGCGGAACTGGTGCAGGCGGCCGCTTCCGAAATCGCGCGCCTGCGCGGCGAAGCACAGGCCATTCCCGCCGGCACGCGGGAGGCGCTCGAACGATCGTCGAGCGCGGGCATGCATGGCATGCGCCAGCTCATTCTCGCCAAGCATATGCTGGCCACCGAACTCGGCAAGCTGAAGCAGGAACAGCGGCTGTTTGACGCATTGACGTACGGAGAAGCGCCCGTGCGTCCGCGCCTGGAAATTTCCGCCTGAATCCCGCTCAGCCGGCGGCCAGCAGCAGCTCGGCCGTCGATTCAAACGCCGCGCCGGTGCACTGGTAATCGGCGAGACTTCCGCCCGTTGAAAGCAGCGCGCGCTCCCAGCGAATGCCGAGCGCCGCCATCTGTCGCACGATTTCCGGCGCGCGTCCCGGCGAGGTGATGAGCACCGCATCCAGCCGCTGGCCGGTCAAGGCCTTGGCCGGCTGAATTCTTTGCCCGGTGCCCGGCACGTAGGTGTCTTCTTCGACGGCCCCGCAATCGACCACCAGCGGGAAGCGCGCCGCATCCATGTGATAGGCGTTCAGAAAGGCCGCGTTATCGCTCGCCGAGCCCCACACAGCCACTCTCTTTCCGGCCAGATGAAGATTGGCGAGTTCAAGCAGGACGACCTGGCGCGCGGCGGAGGCCAGTTCGGCGAATCCTTTCGAGCGGCGGGCACGTTCGATATGTTCGGCGCGGTCCTTGAGCCGGACGCACGCATAGGCGGTCTCGCCTTCGCGGCCATGGCCGAACGCGTCGAGCGAGGGAAAGCAGCGGGCCAGCAGGCGCGAGAAGCTTTCGGTGGTGAACAGCGACCGGCGCAGGTGGCTGAAATCCTCGATGCGTCCGGAATCGAGAGCGCGGTCGGCGCAAGACACCTCGACATAGAGGAGTGGATAGAGACCGGATACGGAGGCGGCAAAGGAAAGAGACTGCAGCAGGCCGGCGGGGTCGCGCTCCTGTTCGAGAACGTGGCGCACCAGGATCAGGTCGGGCTTGAGCTCGGCCAGATGCGGCTGGCCGAGAAAAGATTCGCGGCGCAGTTCGACGGCGCCGGAAAGGCTGTCGCCCGAGCGATCGCAATCGAAGGCTACGTAACGGCCGCCAGGCTTGGCGGCGGCCAGGATCTCGAGCGCCGCGCCATCGCCGGAACCGATCTCGGCGACGCACGGTTTCGCCGGGATACGTTCGAGAATCAGGCGGCGTCCTTCGTCGAGCAGCTTCGGCCACCGCCGGTGCACGGGGCGGGAAACGGAAGACTGGAAGGAGCCGTGGAAGACGTGTCCGCAATCGAGGCAGCGCAGAAAACGGAGCATCGGACGCGGGACCGCGCGCGCTTCTTCCGGCGATCGCGGATCTTCGGCCGGCACGGCGGGCTGAGGGCCGCCGTCGTAAAACAGCGCCGCCACCTGATAGCCGCAGGCCGGGCATGGCTTCACGGCCGTGTCATGAAAGGCGGGTTTCGGACGGCTGCCGGCTGGCGCAGTATCGCCGCCACGCGGTTCGATAAGCATCTTCGAGTCTCCTCACGAAAGCTTTGGCGTCGCCGAGCGAAGATCGGTGCACCTGGTCGCGCAACAGCATGCGGATGCGGCGCAGGATCTCCGTATCGGCTCCGAGCGTGAGAGCGCGCTCGACGTATTCCTCGGGCGAGCGCGTAATCCAATCGCTTAAGCCGGCGTGGGAAAGCAGCGAAGCGCCCACGCGGTTCAGGAATCGGCCGCCGGAAAGGGTGATGACCGGAACGCCCATCCATAACGCTTCGCAGGTGGTGACGACGCCGTTAAACGGGAACGGATCGAGCGCGATATCGACGTTGGCATGCCAAGCCAGCAGGCCGCCGTGCGGGGAAGAGCCCCACAGCCCGATACGCCCGGCTTCGATGCCCCGGCGGGTGAATTGTTGCAGGAACAGCCGGCCGGTGGGCGGGTCGTCGAAAGCGGCGGTCTTTAACATCAGGTGGGCGCGTCTATCGGCGTGTAGAAGGCGCGACCAGAGTTCGATATCGGAAGGCGTGATTTTTTCCAGCGCGGCGAAACAGCCATAGGTGATATGGCCGGTTTGCAGGCAGGGCGGCGGCGTGGGGGCCGGCGCGTAGCCGGGGCCTGAGTAGACCAGGAAGCAGCCGTCCAGCCGCAGCGGCGTTTCAACGAACGGTGCCGGCTCGTCTTCGGGAGCCACCACGCCGTCGACCAGCAGGTAATCGATGTCCTTCAGGCCGGTGGTGTGGCGGTAGCCAAGCCAGCTCATGGCCACCGGCGCCGGCCGGCGGGCGAACAGGGGCAGGCGGTTGCCGGGGGTGTGCCCGGAGAGATCCACCAGAATGTCGATTAGATCGTTTCGAATCTGCGCCGCCAGCGCGGCGTCGTCGAGACCGGCGGCTTCCCGCCAGACCGCGCCCCCGGCGCGCAGACGCTCCGCCGCCGGACCGGTGGAAGAACCGGTGGCGTAACAGAAGGCGTGAGCCGAATGGCGTTCGAGCACCCGCGCGAGCAGATAGGCGATCGAATGCCGGCGCGGATCGGGCAGCAGGTAGCCGATGCGCAGGCGCCTTTCCGGATCGGGCGAATTGGCATGCGCGGGCCTACCCGCCTGGAGCGGGCCGCCGTACCGGTCGGCCCAGAGACGATGCTCTTCGACCAGGCTCTGCGCATCCGTTTCCGGATCGAATTGCATGGTGTGAAGGGCGGCGCTGTGCGCTTCGCCATGACCGGGGTCTAGTTCGAGAGCCTTGCGGAACGATTCCAGCGCTTCGGCCGGCCGGCCCTGCCGCCGCAGCGTCCGGCCGCGGTGCACCCACGCTTCGGCGGAATCGGGCGCGCGGCCGATGGCGGCCTGAAAGGCTTCCAGGGCATCGTTGAGCTTGCCCATTTCCAGCAGCACATTGCCCTTGTTGGTGTAGAGCGCCGCGGAATCGCCTGTCGAGGCGATCGCGTGGTCGAGACATCCGAGAGCGTCCTGGTGGCGGCGCTGCCGCACGTACACACCGGCGAGGTTGACCAGCACCGGCACCGATCGCGGCGCCAGCCCGCGCGCCAGTTCCAGCAGCTTCAAAGACTCATCGAGCCTTCCCGCCTTCTTGTACTGCACCGCCAGCTTGATGCGCGCCTCGAGATGATCGTGCCGCAGGGCGAGCGTTTTGACGAAGGCGCGCGTCGCCTCCGCCGAATTGCCCTGGCTTTCAAGCGTATTGCCCAGCTCATAGTGCGCTTCGGCGCAGGTGGGATCGTATTGGATGGCTTTGGCGTAGCATTCCACCGCGCCCGGAAGGCGCGACCGCCGCTGCAGCACGTTGCCGAGCAGAACCCAGAACGGCGCGCGCTGCGGATCGATGGCCAGCGCTTGTTTCAGCAGATCTTCGGCAAGGTCGAGATCGCTCGACTGGCCGGCGATGGAGGCCATCAGGAACATGGAGTCCGCATGGAGCGGATGATGTTCGAGGATCTTGACCAGCAACTGCCGGGCTTCATCGAGAAAGCCCGCTTCGTAGTGTTTGGCGGCGGCAAGGAAGGCGCGTGGGAGCCAGGGCCCTTCGGATTGCTGCAACTCCTCGGGGAGAGTCGACATGCTGTTCTAGAATCGGCGCGGGAACAGGGAGCGGCGAGTCAAGATTAGCCCGTAAAGCGGAAGCGTTGCGGAACGCTGACCTATCATGAAAACAGCATGCCCTTGCGAATCTGCCTCGGCTCGCTTGCCGCGGTTCTCAGCGCTCCTCTGGCCATGGCCGCTCCACCTCTTGGAGCCTGCCCGGCCGGCACCGCGCTTGCGTCTTTCGATCTCGACGTAGTGGGCGAGGAAGGGGCGAAGTCGCCCCTGCGCTCGGCGGCGCGGCTCGACACCGGGACGGTGCTGCGCTACACCCCGCGCGAAGTATTCGGTTCCAAGAGCGAGGATGCGGAGGTCGCGCTGATCTCCATTCCAACCACGCCCACCGGCGTCCTCGGTGTGCTCGAGGAACACAAGGCGACCGAGGCCGGAGAATGGTTCATCCCGTCGCGCGCCGCCGCCGTGGCCCTGGTCTATGCGCCGCAGGGGTTGAAGCTTGGCAAGGTGACCGAGCTGATGCGCCGCGATCCAGAGTTGATTCCGCAACTGGCCACCTACGCCGAAAAATCGGCGCAGACGGAGATGTTGATGGAAACCGTCTCGGCCTGGGAGCGCGCCGGGTCGTCGCAAAGCCTGCAGGCCGCCCTTTCCGGGTTCTCTTCGCGCTACGGCCTGGCACTGCCCGCGCTCAACCGCACCGCCACCACCGATCAACAGGCGCTGACGCTCATGCAGGCGCTGCATCCGGCGCTTTCGGCCTTCGATCCGCTGTCGCCCAGTCCGGCTTCGCGCCTGCAACAATCGGGCAGCCTGGCGGCGGCGGTGGCCGGGCTGTTCTTCGGTAGTCCGGTAGGACTGGCCACGGCCGGCGGGGCGATGTTCCTGAACATGCGCTCCATGCTGTTTCCGGGTTCGGAGTTCCGTTCCGCGCTGGCGCAGCAGATGGGCGAGGCGACGGTGCTTTGCGCCAAACGCGAAGCGGCGAAGTCGCGTACCAAGATCGTGTACCTGTGGGCGTGGAAGATTCAGGGCGCCCCGCCGCCGCGGCTCGAAGGATTGCCGTATCGCGCCAATCTCGGCTCGCCCGTGCTCACCGTGCCGCTGAAAGGTTCTCATTTTGAGAACGTCCGCGCCGTTCGTACTCAGCGGGAAGGAACCGAGGTCGAGTTTCTACCCTCGCCTCCCACGCTTTCCCTCAAGCTCCCGCCTGAGGTGAAGAAGGGCGACAAGCTCGATCTGCGTATCGAAGTCGAGGATTTTCCCGCGCCGATCGTGGTTCCGGGCGCCATTGAATTGCTGGATCCGCGTCCGGTGGTCGCCTCCGTCGAGCCGTCCATGCCCACCGATCTGCCCGTGCAGTTGCAAGCCGGCGAGCTGCCGGCTAATGCCTTCATCGCCGCCACCATCCGCACCAGTGGCGCGGGCGCTCTGCCCACGATGCACCTGGAATGCACGGATCCGCAATTAACCCTGCGCAAGCTTTCCATCCGGCCGGGTGAGCCTGGCGGCGCGGCGCGGCTGCGGGCGGTGAGCGCCGGGGAATGGTTCCTTTCCTTCGAGCCGGGCGCGGTGGGCCAGCCGCCCTGTGAAGTGGCGGTGCGCGTGGAAACCGGCGACGGGCTATCGGACCCGGTGCCCGCCGGCCACCTGGTGCGCCTGCCGCGTATCGGAAAATTTTCACTGACGCGGGAACTGGTGGGCGAGGCGACCTATTCGGGATGGCTCGAAGGGGAAGAGCTGCAGTCGATCGCGCGAACGGGTTGGGATGGGGAAAAGGGTGTGGACGTTTCCGGTCCGCCGCTGCCGGTGGCCCAGGATGGCAGCCGCCAGCGATTGAAGATCGCCATGCCATGGCCGCCTCCGGCGCCTCACGCGGCGCTGTATGTGTGGCTGCGCGGGGAAGAGCGCGGACGGCGCAGCGCGGTGTCTTATTGACCTCTCACATCCCGCGCAGCAGCCATCTCACCGCGTTCCGCTGCAGCTTCTGATACTCCGGGTTCCAGAGCACGCTCAGCAAATGGCCGGGCGACAGATAACAGAACCTCCCCTTGCCGTAGTCGAGAGCCCAGCCGGCGGGCGCCGTGGTCCCCATGTCCCGCCACGCAAGGCCATCCTCATTCACGCTCTCAAGAAGAATGGTCTTGGGATCGCGGTCGTATTCCATGTAGTGCTGTTCGTCGGTGACCACGAAATCGTTGACGCCGCGCGTGATGGGGTGATCGGACTGGCGTATTTTCACCTTGAAGGTGCGCACGGGCGGATGGCCGGCATAGGCCGCTCCCAGTACATCGCGGAATTCGCGATTCACCAGGGCGATATGGGTGACGTTGTGCAGCAGCAAGGCGCCGCCGCCGTTTTCGATGAATTGTTTGACGGCGCGGCCCTGTTCGGCGGTCATCCACATGTGGGGCTTGGGGCTGGCCTGTGGAAGAGGCGGCTTGCTGATAAGTGGTGGAGAGCCGGCGCGCAGGTAACCCGCATTCGACGTCTCATCGGGATAGCCGTCGGGCCAGGTCATGCCGTCGCGCAGAATGATTAGTAACCGGTAGCGGGCCAGGGTTTGGGCCGACAATTGCTTCACTTCATCGGTGAAATCGATGTCGAGGTCAAGCCCCTGGCCGAGCGTGCGGGCCAGTCCCGTGCGGATGTAGTCGCTGTTGTGCGGCTTGTCGCCGATGAGGGCGAAGGCTTTGATTCTCTCCTTGGCGCCAAGGGGGCTGGCGGCAAGCAGCGTGCCGAGGGCATTTCGACGGGTCACGGGGACAAGGATATCCCACTAAGCGATGAGCGGTTAAAATAGGATTTCAGCCGATAGTTTACAAAAGGGGAAATGTTCAGAACGATCAAACAAACGGCGCTTCAGACGCTGCGGGGGGTTGGAGCGTTCGAGGCCGTGTCGCGCAGCGACTGGCGCCGAAGCCGTCTACTGGTGCTCTGTTATCACGGCATTTCGCTCGAAGACGAACATGAGTGGAACGCGGGCCTCTATATTCCGCAACAGCTTTTTGAGCGCCGCATGCGCTTTCTGCGCGACAACCACTACCACATTCTGAGCCTCGAGGAAGGATTGGAACGCGTCAAGCGCGGCGACCTGCCGGAGCGTTCCATCGCCGTCACCTTCGACGACGGCATGTACGATTTCCACGCCAAAGCCTGGCCGGTGGTGCGAAAATACGACATTCCGGTCACCGTCTATCTGACGACCTATCATTGCGATTTCAACCGGCCCATTTTTCGCCTGACCTGCTCCTATGTGTTGTGGAAAATGCGGCACCGCAAACTGGACGGGCGCGGCTGGGCCGATCTGCCGGCCGGGATGGATCTGGCCTCGCCCGAGGCGCGCCATCACATCATGTTCACGCTCGACCGCCATGGCAAAGCTAAAGGCATGTCGGGGCGCGAAAAAGACGGGCTGCTGGCCGAACTGGCGGAGCGGCTCGGCTTCGACTATGGCGCGCTGCTCGACAAGCGCATCCTGCATGTCATGAATCCGGAGGAAGTGAAGGAAATGGCGCTTGGCGGCGTCGATTTCCAGTTGCACACGCATCGCCACCGCACCCCGGTGGACGCGGCCCTGTTCCGGCGCGAGATCGACGACAACGACAAACGGCTGCGCGAACTGACCGGAAAGAAAGCCACCCATTTCTGCTATCCGAGCGGCGTCTATCACAGCGAGTTCGTGGTATGGCTGAAGCAAATGGGCGTAACTTCGGCCACCACCTGCGAAGCGGGATTTGTGACCGCCAGCAGTAACTGGCACCTGCTGCCGCGCATGCTCGACCACATGGGCGTCACCGACGTCGAGTTCGAAGGATGGCTCACCGGACTACGGGCGTTTCTACCGTGGCGGAAGGTGGTGACGCGCGATCCGGACCAGATGTCGGCGGTGGAAAGCGTTTGACACGCTAGCCGCTTTCAGCGAAGGTAAGCGTCGAATTCGCGGGAGCGGAAACGTATTCGGAATAACCAACATTGACAAGGTTCGCTATAGCGGCTAGGCTGGTCGATGACCGGCAAGCACCGGAGGCATCGCTCATGAACGTTTCTCTCACACCAGAGTTGGAAAAATTTGTCAGCGCCAAGGTGGACTCCGGCCGCTACAACTCCGCCAGCGAAGTCGTCCGGGAAGCTCTGCGGCTTTTAGAAGAGCATGATGCGGCGCGCGCCGCCCAACTGGCGGAATTCAACGGTGAGTTGGGCCGGCGCCTCGCCGCCCTCGATCAGGGCGATAAAGTAGAGCCCGCCCAGGCGCGGGCCCGGCTGGAGCGCAAGTCCGCCGAGCGCCGGAAATCCCGCTCGTGACCGGCTACATTCTCGGCGCGGACGCCGAATTCGATCTCGACGAGATTTGGGAGTACATCGCCAGTGACAACATCGACGCGGCAGACCGGTGGATCGATAAGCTCTACAACGCGTTCGAGGCTCTTGCGCAAATGCCCGGCATGGGGCACCGCCGCGAAGACCTCACATCGTACCCGGTCCTCTTCCGGCCTATCGGCGCCGGAGACGCAGCGAGCCGCTTGACCGGCGTGGCCCCAGAAATGGCCCGAACTCCGTCACGGAGGCACGCGCAAGTTCAGGGCAATCGACTGGAATTGCCCTGGCCTGTGACGCTCGCCGGACTGCTCCGGACTATGCAATTGAAAAAGAACGTGTTTTCATTCGCCTCGTAGTTCAGACTCCAGCTATAGCCGAGTGCGAGACCCAATTTCCGCCTCAGTCCGTTTTGGTCTTCAAAAGCTCGAATCAGCACATCCCTAGCCCGCTCGTTATTCCCCTCGCTGAATACCACCGAATCCGCTGAAGTGTAAAAGGCATTCGCCGGTATTAGACCTTGTACAATGTTAACTTGGCGGATCCTGCTAACTTCCGCGAGAACCTTCATGACAGTCTCCCCTACGCTTCTCCTCGCCGGGGAAAGCGTAACGCGAGTGTCTAAGAGAGGCTGGTACTCCACTATCTTGCCATCCGATCGGACTAGCGCCGAGGGAACAATGTCCGTGTAGGGGCCATCGTGCCGCAGAACGAAAAAGGGCGAATTGCCGGACCGCTGATACTGCGCAAACACCGAATTCAGCGTCCGTCTTTGCTCCGCCACATCGCGACGATCACGCGGCTCGTCGAATTGCAACGCCACTAAGCGACCTGTTGGGTACAGCAGCGGCCCACCATTCTTTCCGCGCAGCCCGCCGGGCGCTGCTGTAAGATCTGTCTGGCTCTCCCACGGTGGTTCTTAATAGTTGATCTGCCACTCGAACTGATGACGAAATCGATCCGCGATCTGTCGTAGAGGTGCCGGGCCGCGCAGGGATATCGCGATCTGTTTGCGCGCAGGTTGCCCTTGAGGCTGCCCCTGCAAGAGAGCATGGCAGAAAATGCCTATCGACAGCGTAGCCAGCGACGTTTCCAGTTGTCTGGGCCTTCGCATCAATAACCTCCAATACCTCAACTTAAAATCCGAAGGGGCGTTCAGCACTGGCCGTTGCCCGGCTCACGGCGACCGAAGACGGCTTTATTTGAATCGTCAGTGTATTGACTGCTCCGTACGGCACGTTCTGCAAAGCCCCGGAGGAGATGACCATCTGCTGGGGGATCGATACGGTGCAATTGGTTGGTAAGCCGGCGAGAGAGCGATATGCTTGATAGTACCCAACGCCCGATGGGGCATATCCGATGTAGTCAGTTGCGTAGCTGTTGGATCGGTTCACGTACCATGCTCCTCCCGTCAATCCCGTTAACTGAGTGACCGCTGAGCCACTGAACCAGCATCCGTCGGACGCGCCCCCCGGCCCGTCAGTCTCGCCCACAGCGCGTCCGGCGAAACTAAACCCGCTCGGTGAGCCCTGCGGCAAAGTTATTGTGCCAGCAAATCCGCCCCACGTGGAATACCCAGTGGAATTCCAGCTTGTGAACGCAGATGAGTCACCACTAGGTACTGGAACAGGCCCCTGACGCCTCATAGTGTAGGTACCGCTGTTAATCGTAGTCCCATTCCGCACGATAGCGAATGGACCCGTGCCGACATCGCAGAGGATCGTTTGGATATTCCCCGCCTCCTGCAGGTTGTTCTTCTCACAATTGGCAGATGACGGCGGGTTTGGATTCGTCGCAGTCAGCGCGTATTGCCCGCTGGCAGTATTAATCGTGCCTGATGCAGTCCACGTTACTTCGGGGCAATTGCCGACCGGAGATGTCCTGTAGGTGCCGGTGACCGGCACAGGAGCAACCGATGACGTTGCAGCTTGCGTCAGGTTCCAAGTTCCAGGAACCGGGTGCGTGAGATTGTCCTTCCATTCTCCGGCAATACTTCCACAGGAGTAACTCGGATCCGGATTGGGGTTGGTTGCAACCGTGAAAAAAGCGGGATACTTGCAGAACACCTGTTGGCCGTTTGCTGCGGTAAGACGTGCTGTAACCTTATACCCGCCGAGCGGGAGCGCCGTGCTGACGCCCGCGCTCCATGTCCCGCCGCCAACATTTACAGCCGGCTGCGAAGGCGAACTACTCAAAGGCGTATTTTCGGGTTGAACCAAATAGTGGACCGCAGTCGCGTTCGCAACGCCCAGAACGCTGAACTGAAGCGCAGTCGATGGGCTCACCGGTCCGACAAAGCTCGGGTTCATTCCTGAGCACGAAAGGTTCGTGTTGATCACCTGAACGGTCACGGACGCCAGCACGGTTCCAGTAAACGCTTCTCTGAGCTCAAATGTCAATCCATTGGACACCCAAGTGCCGGTTGGGCAGCTACCAGAACCCGGCGCTGGCGCACAAAACAGGGTGCCGCCTGCGTAAATAGCGATCGGCACGGATGCCGGAGAAGTGTAGAATAGCGTTGTCGCACCCAGCCCACTCCCGTCGGAGACGAAGATCGGATTGGGATTGGCTTGCAGGGACGCCTGCGCCAGCAGCGCAGGAGAAGCATTTAGCAAGAGGAATAGCGTTCCGAGGGCGGCGGCCGCGGGACGAATGCGATTCGCAGGTGACTGTGGCATTGGGTGTTCTCCGGACTGGCTTGCTACGGGCACAGTAGTTTGTTGCAGGACGTGCCGCCACCGCCGCCACCACCAGTCCCTTCTGGGGTGAAGAAGCCGTTCACGTCCACCGTCACAGTGGCGGGAGCAGTCGATCGTAGGGCAATTTGCCCACCGGATCCGGCTGAAAGCAGCGCTGCGTTCCCAACCTTAGTACCCGGAATCGCGTCAAAGGCATTCAACAGAGAGACGCCGGGCCACGCCGCCCCGGAAGGCCAGGCCGAAATATAAGCAAGTGGCTCTGAGACCGCGGCGGTGACATTTGCTGCATAAGCCGCGGCAGTTCCCGAGATCCAGCAGGTGCCGGCCATTGGAACAAAAGCATCCGTGGTTGGCTGCACCGAAATGTTAGCGGTCCGGCAGGGAACGATTGTATTGAACATCAGGCCAGACCCATTACTCGGAGCAAAGTAACCGGCGACGTCGACGATCAGATGAGTCGGATTCGTGGAATATACATTGACGCCACTGCCGATCCCGGCTGGTACAATGGCTCCGTTGGCGAGGATCCGGCCGTCCCAGGAGTTGAGGGTGGACGTATTAGGCAAGCTGGAACCGGTCGGGTATGCGACAAGGTATACAAGAGCGCCAGATGGAACGACAGTTATGTTCACATGGTAAGCTTGGGCGGTAACGGGAATGTTACACCTGCCTTGCGGGAATGGGAATGATCTCGTAACTCCAGCCACCAGTGCTGGTGGCCCAAACAATTGTCCAATATCAGGCGGCGCATAGTCTGGCCGAGTCTCTACAATGCGACAAGGCGTTATAGGGTAGTACGAGAGGCCGGTAGTCTCGATGAAGAAGCCCGTTATATCAACGAGGAGGTCGGTGGAGTTGCTCGCCCAGATGTCGATCGAGCCGGAGGTACCAGCAGGGATTACGGCATTGGTTGCCACTACTCTACCGCGAGGCTCAGTGATAGTGTTGACATTCGGTCTTGCTTGACCGGTAGGCCAAAGCGTGACTTGCGATACGGAGCCGCCAGAGATCGGAACGAGAGTTACGTTGAGGACGTAGGCCTTTGCAGATGTTGAGATCGCGCAGGGAGATGAGGGAATGGGCAAGGTCCGAGACACCCCCCCAACTAGGGAGGGTGATCCGAAGGCGCCGCCAAAAGTGCCTCCGCGAGTATCCAGCACCCGGCATGGTGTTTACTGGCGTAAACCGGAGATTTGACGATAGAGTCTGGCTCGAAGCCGGCTCCTCAATTCCTTTATAGAAAAGGATAGAAAGGACTTGTACGCCTAGTCGTAGTCGTAGGCCACGGTTCATTGACGCCTCCCAGGCAGGTATCGAAATATCGAATCAGTTCAACGAATATTGCTAATTGGAGGTTGTAAGGTTCTAGGAATCAAGTAAAAAGTAAGCGTTACGGCTGTCGAAATAGGGACATCAAACCCCGAAGGGACGTCAACAACAACCTTAATCCGGCTCTCGTATACCGAACGAGTTCCACAGCAAAGAGGGCCTCGTACAGTCAGCTCCGTTTGCCATGATACGGAGGATTGCGAAAATCTGACATTATCCTCCCGGACGAGCAGAAGTTGGCTGGAAATTGATACTCGGTGGTAATGAGCATCCTTTTCGAAGCGTACCGAGAATGCGTCCCTGGGAAATCCTCGGCGTGCTATATGTGCCTTATATGCCGCTTGTTCCGCAGACGCGTGATCCAAGATCGTAATGTAAAACCCTACACCAACTCCCGCACCCGCGAAACCTGGTTCACATCCCGCACCGCCCCTCGCGACGCACTGGTCGTCATCGCCGCATACGCCTTCAGCGCCGAAGAAACCACGCGCTTCCGCGCCGCCGGCTTCCACGCCGCCGCGCCCTTGCGCTCCATCGCCTTGCGCCGCCGCTCGAGCTCGCCATCGGTCACCATCAGCCGCAGCGACCGCTTCGTAATATCGATCTCGATCCCATCGCCCTCTTCCACCAGCGCAATCGCGCCACCCTCGGCCGCCTCGGGCGAAATGTGCCCGATCGACAAGCCGGAGCTGCCGCCCGAAAACCGCCCATCGGTCACCAGCGCGCACACCTTGCCCAGTCCCTTCGACTTCAAGTAACTGGTGGGATACAGCATCTCCTGCATGCCCGGCCCGCCCTTGGGCCCTTCATACCGGATCAGCACTACATCGCCCGCCGCCACGCGGTCGTGCAGGATCGCGTCCACCGCCTCGTCCTGGCTTTCGAAAATCCGCGCTTTGCCCGTGAACGTCAACAGCGATTTGTCCACGCCCGCCGTCTTCACGATGCAGCCATCCTCGGCGATATTGCCGTACAACACCGCCAAGCCGCCATCGGGACTGAACGCATGCGCCGCATCGCGAATCACACCCTTCTCGCGGTCGCGATCAAGCGCCGGGTAGCGCACATTCTGGCTGAACGGCACCGTCGTGCGAATCCCGGCCGGCGCGGCTCGATACAGCGTCTCGATCTCGGGCTTCGGCGACCGGCTGATGTCCATCCGGTCGATCGCTTCGCCCAACGTCTCCGCATGCACGGTGTAGGTGCCGCGATGCAACAGCTTCGCCCCATCCAACTGGCCCAAGATCCCAAAAATCCCGCCCGCGCGGTGTACGTCTTCAATGTGCACATCGGCGGTCGATGGTGCCACTTTGCACAGATGCGGCACGCGGCGAGAGAGCCGGTCGATATCGGCCATCGTGAACTCGACGCCCCCTTCCTGCGCCGCCGCCAGCAAATGCAGCACCGTGTTGGTCGATCCGCCCATCGCGATATCGAGCGTCATGGCATTCTCAAACGCATCGAACGTTCCGATCGACCGCGGCAGCACACGCGCGTCATCCTGTTCGTAATAGCGCTTGGCAATGGCCACAATCCGCCGTCCGGCTTCGAGGAAAAGCTCCTTGCGATCGGCGTGCGTCGCGAGCACCGTGCCGTTGCCCGGCAGCGCGAGCCCCAACGCCTCCGTCAGGCAGTTCATCGAATTCGCCGTGAACATCCCGGAACAGGACCCGCAGGTCGGGCACGCATTGCGCTCATACTCGGCCGCGTCTTCGTCGCTGCGCTTGGGATCGGCGGCCACGATCATGGCGTCGATCAGGTCCACGGCTTTGATCAGATCGCCCTGCTTTACCTTGCCCGCCTCCATCGGCCCGCCCGAAACGAAGATGGTGGGGATATTGAGCCGCATGGACGCCATAAGCATCCCAGGGGTGATCTTGTCGCAGTTGGAAATACACACCAGCGCATCGGCGCAGTGCGCGTTCACCATGTATTCCACCGCATCGGCGATCAGCTCGCGCGACGGCAGGCTGTATAGCATGCCGTCGTGGCCCATGGCGATCCCGTCATCGACGGCAATCGTGTTGAACTCCTTGGCGACGCCGCCCGCCTTGGCGATTTCGCCCGCCACCAGTTGCCCCAGGTCCTTCAGATGGACGTGCCCGGGCACGAACTGGGTGAACGAGTTGGCGATGGCGATGATCGGCTTGTCGAAATCGCCATCCTGCATTCCGGTGGCCCGCCAAAGGCTGCGGGCGCCGGCCATATTGCGGCCGTGCGTGGTGGTTCGGGATCGGTAGACTGGCACGTCTCCGATGTTACCGTAGCCTTGGCTCCAGACGTTTCTGTTCCCTTCCGAACCTGCGCCAAGAATGCGCCGCCTGGAGCCGATCGGTGAATAGGCAGCGCCTCGAAGATCGACCGGACCTTCTAACGCTTGGATGCCGCAAACGTCTTCCTTCCGAAACGCCAACTATTCAAGCGGTCGAAGAGCTAGTATTGCGCCTTTGGCTCCACGTCGAACGCCAAGATGGGCGCGCGAGATGCATTGTTGGCATAGCCCAGCGGATCGTCGACCCGTATCCCATAATTTCGTTCGAGAAATGAATAGGCGTCGAATCGTTTCCGCAGCATGTCCGCGATGACTTCGGCACTGACACCCTGCCATTGCCGTCCCCTCGTCATGTCCTGGACTTGGGTAACGGTCGGGATGGCGATCACTTTGAACTCTCCGCTCGCCTTCTCAACGCCGGCGACGAATGCTCTCCCTACTGCCAGCTGATAGATCAAGGGCATCAACTCGCCTTGTGGCCGTCTCCGGTTGAGACGTTGGTAGGCCACCTCAACCGTGTAAGGCTCGGAGGGTAGAAGGGCTGGTTCCGGCGTCGAAGGGCGGGGTGCCGCGTCGATTTTCGCCAGAAGCGCATCCATGGATTTCTGGGCACCCTCCAGGAACGCGTCGGCGGAGTAAGCATTCGAATGAACGACGGTCGCCGCAGCGGTCGCACACTCGACACGCATCTGCTGGGTTGGAGTTTCCACGATGCAGTTTGGCTCAAAGATAACGGCCTGGCTCACAATCACAGTGGGTCCGGCGGCCCACTCTCCAAGTTGGACAGCAGTCAGGGAAGCTGCTCCGAAGCGGTGAACGAGGACTGGGAGAAAGGCTGCCGGAATGTTTTGTGGAGCGACCGCAATCCCACGCGCGGTGAGCTCGCGCGTCCAATTCGACACCACATCTTTGGGTGGGGGTTGATTCTTCCGCAGGGCGGCCTGCGTTCCCGGTTTCAGGGTACCGATGGTGGAAATCAAGGCCTCCATCGGCGTCACCGTTGCGATTCTTTCGATGGCCCCCAATCCAGCGGAAAGCATCTGGTCGATCCGGCCGATCCGGTCGAGGCCGCTCAGCGGATCCCGGTCTTTCGGAAGCCGGGTCAACTTATCCGAGAAGGCTTTCGCTTGGTGCGCGACACTTCCCTCGTAGGCTGTGAGCAAGTCCATCCATTCCTCGTCGGTCGCGGCCGGCGAGGAAATGCGGCCCGCTTCATTCGATAAGCCGGCGAGGCAAGTTTTTAAGACTGCCGCTACGTCTTGCAAGGTGAACTCGTCCTCCCGCCGGAGGGAGATGGCGCTACCGAACGCCACTGAGACCTCGGAAGCCAGAAATCCCGAAGGGCGGCGGACGATGGCCGGGACGCGCACGACCGCCTGAGCGGCAAGAATCGAGTAATCCTGAGTTCCGCCGCCGTGTTGCGAGTTCGAAGCGGTAAACCGGCGATTTCTTTTCTCAAACGAGACTTCCAGCGTGGCCTTGCTCGTCCCGGACAGCGTGAGCCCGGCGCCGGAAGCCGCTTCGGAAACCATGGCCGCGAAGCCAGCCGTGTTCGGTAGACCGACTGGGGGCAAGACTTCGAGCGCCAACGGCCCCAGTTGCCGAAGGAACTCGACGCGGCTCACTCCTTTGGCCAGCATCATGCCGCGGTACCATTTACTGGCCGAGTCCGTCTTGGCGTTCAAACGTGCCACCGCCTGCTGCCGGGCCTGCGCGCGCGCGGCTGCGGCAAGGCGAACGTCTTCAATGGCAGTTTGGCGAGCGCTCTCCTCCATCTGCACCTTGGCTTGCGCCGCGATGAGATTCTTTTGCCGAGTGAATCGAATCTGCGCAAGCGACGACTCGACGAAGGACGGGCGGCTGTATTTGTAGCCGCCGCCATCTCTTGTGACCACGAATTCGCTAATCGCTCGTTCCATATGATTTGTTGGAGCGTTCGGCGACTCCGTAAGAACATCCGGCAGGACGTGAATGCCCGCGAGATAGTTGGAGACAACGAATCGTTCCGAGCCTGGACAGCGTTGGGACAGAGCGGGAAAAACAGCAGCTTCCAGAAAAGACCAGTACTCCGGATTCTGGTCTGAAAAGACATACTCCGGCGGCTTGCGCGCCACAATTTGCGCGATCGTCGAGAAGCGGCCGCAGCTGGCAAGATAGACGATCCATTCGCTGTTTTCCAATAACACCGGGTTCCGAACGCCACCGCGCGATTCCGACGTGGCCGAAGATTGGGGTGCTCCGGAGGACGTAGACTGTCCTTGGCCGGCGCGTTCGTCTTCGGCCACCGCGCGCTTCCAGTCCAGTGACATTGGCGACGAGCTATACCCGAACGCGGCTACGAGCCCGAAGGCGCGCCAATCGCCGAAGCAGCGTTTCAGGGCGGTATGCACCGCAACCCGGTCAGTGTCATCCAAATCCAAATAAGACTTGCCGAAATACTTGGTAAACACGCCGGCGCGAAATACGGGCGCGGTGAGCGACGGCAAGTCTTGCCATCGCGCGGACGCGAGGTTTCTCGACGATAGCTGCGAGGTCCATTCGTTCAGAACCGCGCATCGATCCGCAAGTACATTACTGCGGAAGAATGACTGCGCGTGGGCCGACCGGGCGGATACAAAAAGAACGGCTGTTACCACCAGCGCGTTGGCGAGGACACTCATTGCCCAAGCTTACCAAAAGCGCCGTTTTGAGGACCGCCACGGCTGATAATTTGCACCATCTCAATGCTCGTTGTTTCCTGTTCTGTCGATTCCGACGGCGGCGCCAAGCCGTCCGATAGCGTGAGGACTATGCTCCCTTACCGCTCCATCGCTTCCCAAGCGCCATCGCCGGCCGCTCCACTCCATAAAACACCCCCGCCGCCAACCCTACGCTCAACACCCCCGCCGCCACCAGATACATACCTAAGTGCACCTCCCGCAGCCACGGCCACCCCACCGCCTGCAGCAGCCATAACATCGTATAGAACACCACCGGATGAAACAGATACAGCGAGTAACTGATCTCTCCCAGCCACGCCATCGCCCGCACCCGCACCGGCATCACCGTCGTACCCAGCGCAAACAGACCCAGCCCCAACGCATACGCCACCGGAAACCGCAGCTCCGGCCGCGCTACGGCCAACACCCCAGCCGCCGCCAGCCAGGCCGGAACCACACTCCATAGCAGCCACTGGTCCCAGCGCGCCAGCCGCTCCCCTTCGAGCCAATGCCGCCACAGCGCCCCCCAGAACATGATCGAAAGATGCAGGCATAGGAACGCCGTATCCGGCCACCCATGCGTCACCGCGACTGGAAACACCAGCGCCAGCCCGGCAATCAGCGCCCGCAGCGTCGAAGCGGACCGCAGCCGCCCGAACCAGAACAGCACCAGACAAGCCGCATAGAAAACAAGCTCGATCTGCAGCGTCCAGTAGAGCCCCTGGAACGACGCAAACCCGAGCGCTTCCTGCACCATGGTCAGATTGGCCAGAAACAGCGCCGCCGTCACCGGCTTGCCCCACATCCACCACGAAGTGATCGCGCCCAGCGGCACCGAAAGCCAGTAAGCCGGATAGAGCCGAAAGAACCGCCGGATCAGGAAAGCGCGCGCACCGGCGCTGCGCTCGCCTTTGAGACTCCAGGGAATCACATAGCCGCTGATGGCGAAAAACGTAACGACACCCGCGCGCCCGAAATCGGCGTAGTGCGCGACCTCCGCCAGCCACGCCCCGCGCGGACTGAACGTCACAAACGCCTCGGTCACGTGCGTCCAGACCACCAGCAAGGCCGCCAAGGCGCGAAGCGCGTCCACGTGAGGCTGGCGAGGCACTAGGTTCTACTTTTGCCCACCAATCAATTTGACCAGAATCGCGTCCGATCTTCCGCCATGGTGGTCCGGCACGCCCAATCCGCGCGAAGCAGTCAGGCCGGTGGACCAAACGGTACCATCCGGGGTGATCGCCAGTCCTTCCAGAATTTCCGCGCCGGTGCCGCCGAAATACGTTGCCAGGCGGAGTCTTCGGCCGTCAGGCGCGAATGAAGCGACAAACCCATCGTCAGCGCCAGCCAGGTATCCCTGGGCATGTAAATCTTTGGACGTGGTCAGGCCTGCGATCCATATACGGCCTTGCGAGTCCAGTTTCAAGCTCTCGCCGTTGAAGCCGGCGCTGTCTTGGGAGGATCCGCCAAACAGCCTGACATACCGGAGCTTATTCAACTTCGCATCAAACCCGGCGAGAAATACGTCGGACTGTCCGGCCACCCGGCGTTTGCCCGCAAAGCCGGGCGAGGCGGTGCCAAGAACATGTGGCCTGCCTGCGCGATCCAAAGCGACGGCGCGAGCCCGGTCAGAGCCGGCGCCGCTAATGGAACGCAACGCCGTCTGCTTCCACGCCGCCAGGTCCACGCGCGACACAAACGCCCCCTGACCGCTGAATCCGGTGGCGAAAAGTGCGCCCCGCCCGTCGATCGCAATGCCGGATGCCGTACCCGGCCCAAAGGTCAGCATCCGCGCGGCACCACCTGGCTCGATCTCAACAACAAAAGCGGAGTGTTTCTCCTCGCTGGGGGACTTGGTGCCCGCCAGATACACCTTGCCGTCCGGTGCTGCCACCAGGCCTTCGCCGGTGGCATCTCCAATCACCGCCAGATATTCGATCTTGCCTTCGGCATCGACCCTGGCGGCAAAGGCATTAATGGCACCGCACCCGAAATAACACTTCTCGAGTGGAAAGTCTTTCGATTGCGTGGTTCCGCTGACCCACACTCTATCTTTCGTATCTACTACGACACGGAAGGCCGCATCCCAGCTGCTTCCACCGATCCGCGCTGCATACACAAGTTCTGATTTTTTCGGGTCGAACTTCACAATGTACGCGTCGAAGTCTTTGCTCTCAGCGCCAGTGAACCCAACCGAAGAGGAATGACACGCCAGATAGAGATAGCCCGCACGATCCACGCTGATATCGTCGCAATCGTCCGCGCCAGCTCCACCGAGATAGATAGCCGTCAAAACAAGTGGGGCGAACATGAAAAACTTTGGCCCGTTCACAAGAATAAGCTATCTCGAGGACGGCGCCGGCGCTCAAACGTTCTGCTCGAAGGCTCAGACGGCGCGGACGATCGGCTCGGTATACGGAATCTCCTCCACCACCCCCGCCTCGATCCCCTGCACCCGCCGGATCAGCCGCGTGTATTCCCCGGTCAACCGCAGCCGAGAATAGCGTTCCACCCGCCGCGCATCCGGCCGCACACGGTCGATCTCGCCGTTGGCAAGCTGCGTCAACAGCCGTTCGATGGCATCCAGGTTGTCGTGCTCCACGCACAACCCGGCCTGCGTATGGCGGATCAGCCGCCCCAGCTCGCCCCGGCCAGGCGTCAGCGCGAGAATCGGCTTGCCCGTGGCCATGTATTCGTACACCTTGCCAGGCAGCACGCTCGCCTCGGTCAGCGGCAGCAGCAGATAATCGGCCTCTTCCATATGATGCAAGGCCTGATTCTGCGGCAGAAAGCCGAGCAATTCCACCTTGCTGCGGCAATTGTTGAGATACTTCTTTTCGTCGTCGTCCACGCGGCCCACAAAGCGCGTCTCAAAGCGCGAGCGCAACGCCTCGGGCAGCCGGTCGAGCGCGGCCAGGTATGTGCTCGGCGTGCATGGCTTGTATACCGTGCCGACATACACCACCTTGATCTGCGATCCGGTGCGCACCTTCACCGGCAGCGGCAGCACTTTCGTATGGTCGTAGCCGTTGGGGATTACGGCGAACTTACCCGGCGGCTGCTCCGGATGATAACGCCGGATCTTGCGCAGCGACGATTCGGTCACAGCCACCACCAGGTCCGCCGCTTCCACCGCCTTCTGTTGCGTGCGATAGGCGCGCTCGTGCAGCGACGAATCCTTGAGCGGCGAGATCTGCCGCAGGTAATAATCCAGCCACTCGTCGCGGAAGTCGGCCACCAGCGTCGTATCGGGGCACGCCTCGCGAATCGCCGGCAGCAGCTTCAGCGTGGAAAACGGCGGCACCGTCACCACCACCGTTTGAATGCGCCACTGGCGGATGATGTCGATCGCCTTGAACGCCGCGCCGAACATCCACATCACCTGCGGATCGGGGAACATCACGCCACGGATCAGCCGCGCCGCCAATCCCCGTTTGCCCGACGGTTTGGCCGGTGGCGCCGCCTCGGCCGCCGGTGCAGCGCCCGCGCGCCCCGGCTTCCCCGCCCCCAGAAACTGCCAGATCCGCCGGCGGGCGGAAAACGGCAGCTCCGGCGTCAGGATCCGGTGCACCTTCACCGAAGGTGGAATCTCGCGCAGCAGGCTCGGATCGGTGGTATGCGATACGCCATTACTCGGCGTCAGCACATGCACCTGGAAACCGCATTCGGGAAAGAACTTGGCGAAACTCAACGCCCGCTGCACTCCCACGCCGCCAAGGGGCGGAAACTGATAGCTCACCAGCAGCAGATTGTCGATGGCGCCGGAAAACGCATGGCGTTCCTGCGTCCGTCTCAAATGAAAATCGCACTGCTGAAAGATCTCTACGTTGCGGCTCATGCCATCACCCCGGATGCCCGCGAAGCCGGCTGCTTCACCTCGGCCAACTCCCGGATGCGCCGGGCCGCCTCCCATGCCGAACTGAACCGCAATTCCACCCGCGCCGCCCGGCATTGTTCCGCCATGAGCCGCAGCGCCGCGTCGAGCCCTCCCCCCAGCAGCGCCTTGGCCTGCTTTTCCGGCGCGCCGTGAGCGAACAGCTTCACAAACACGTCGCCGCCAATCCGCGGCGCGTAGTCGAGCCACAACCGCACCCGCCCGGCGGTGGGCGGATTGTGCCACGCCAGCTCGCCTACCTCGATGCGTGGAATCAGCCCCGCCTTGCGCTCCCGCCAGTTCAGCGCCAGCGGTCCGGGTACCATCAGCAGATCGCCGTGAATGCCCCCGCCTGCCGTCACCGCCAGCCCGGTATCGTGCGACTTGGCCCGCGCCGGATCGTCGGTGGCCCAATAGATCTCGTTCACCGATCGCGTTTGTGTGGCATAAGGCGCCGAAGGCAGGGTGAAATCGGCGTAGCAGCCCAATCGCCGCAGCAGCGTGATCTCGTTATTCAACCCGCAGAACCGCCCGCCCCGCGAGTTATCGAGCGCCCAGTTGCCGTGGATGAATCCGAAAACCGTTTCGCCGCCCGATTCATGCAGCAGGCCATGTCCATCCCGCAGCCATCGCTTGAACCTGGCGATACGCTCAACGAAGTTCTCTTCCCCTTCGCCGTCGTGGTGCAGATGGATCTCGACGTCGCCGTAACCCTGCCGCGTCATCTCGGCCAGCGGTTCCATCAGCTCCGGACGGTACTCTTCCTCCGGATAGAAGAAGGTGTAACAGGCGGGCCGCCCGCGCCCGTCGCGATGCCGCCCCGCGATCTTCGGCCACTCCCGCCGCCACGCCGCCACACGCGCCCGCCCCGTCTCGACGCTCGCGCCGCCCCACAGCGGCTCGTAGTGATCGCCCACCACCAGCCACACCCGCTCCGCTGGCGGCCCTTCCCGCCGGCGGCTTCGCCAGTACCCAGGCAGCCAGATTTGGGCGTTCCGCGGCAGCTTCATGCGATCGGTCAATCCGCCGGAGGTTGCGCCGCCCCCAGGTCCCGCGTCTCGGTACTCACCCGGGCGGCCCTCCGCGACTCCTCGAACAGCCATTGTTCGTCGCAATCCAGTACTTTCGAGATACGGGCCCGCAGCTCCGGACTTGGCCGGCGGAATCCGTTTACGATCTTGCTCAACAGCGTATCGTCGATGTTCACCATCTGGGCGAGTTGATTCTGGCGAATCCCGCTCTTCCACAATTGCAGCTTCAGGTTTCCGTACATATTAAGCTCGTTCCGGGTGCTATGATACTTCCCACCGCTTGACCACAAGCGATAATCCAGTAACATTCTGCCAATCTTTTGCCGGGCCGGAAAGGACTTCGGGCCAAATTAGACTTACTATGCCTTACACGGATACCATCCCTTACGGATAGGAAGGCGTATGTTACCGGCCTGCGTAGATCGAATAAGAATTCGGGTGATTGCCGTAGCCGGCGCGCCGCGCATAGGACGGATTGACGGCCGCGTTCATGATGATGCCCAGCCGTTTGGCCGGCGGCACCGATTGCAGCGCGCTGTGCACCGCGTTGCGCGTCGTATGGTCCTGCCGCACCACCAGAATCACGCCGTCGCTGGCCGCCTCCACCAGGTCGTAATCGGCCAGCGAACCCATCGGCGGAACGTCGATGATGACGAACCGGAAACGCTCGCGCAGATTGTCCAGCAGCGACAGCCAGCGCGGAGAATCGAGCAGCTCCACCGGATTGGTGCGGTATTCGCCGCTGGTAATCACAAACAGGTTCGGCAGTTGCTGGACGCGAATCAGCGCGTCCTCCAGCCGGCACCGTCCGCTGAGGTAATCCCCCAGCCCCGGCCCCTCCGGCAAACCGCAACTGGCGGCAATGTCGCCGCGCCTCAAATCGGCGTCCAGCAGCACGCAGTTGATGTCGTGCTTCAATGCCAGCGCCCCGGCCAGATTGATCGAAGTCAGCGTCTTGCCGTCGCCCTGCGACGGACTCGATATCACGATCACACGCGGCTCGGTGGGCGTCTGCAATAGCTGCGTACGGATCTTGCGATAGCCTTCGTTCACCACCGAGTCGCCCAGGTCGAACGGCAGAATCGGCCGGTCCGAAGCCGCCGTCACCGGAAGGTTCCGGATCACCGCCGGCGCGGGCGACGGTTTGGGCAGATGCACCACCAGGCCGCTCTCATGCCGCTCTCCCGACGGTGGCGGCGGCGGGGCGCTCGCCCGCGGCGGAGGAGCCGGATGCGGCTCCTCGGAATAGGGCGCCGGCGGCGGGTACATCTTAGGAGGATCCTTACGCGGCGGCGCGGGCCGCTCCCATTCCCAATCGCGATCCCATTCCCGCCCCTTGGCGCCGTTGCGCTCCATCGGAGGACGCCACTCCACCAGCCGCGGCTTGCCGATAGCCGGCTCTTCCTGCTCCACCTCCATCGCATGCGCCTGGCCGTTGCCGTTCAACGCCTCGGCGGGCTCGGACAAGGCCGGCTCGGGCAGGGCGGGCTCCGCCACCGCTACCGGCGCTTCCACCGCCACCGCCACCGGCTCCATAATGGGCTCTGGTTCCGGCGGATCGGGCGCCACCTGCGGCATCCATCGCCGGGCCAGTTCCGCCGCCCCACCGGTACTTTTGGCCAACGCATCGAAGATCCTGCTCATTTGCTATCTCCTCTAAGCACCAGCCGAACGCGACCATCCGAACCACCGCGCCAGCAACGATCCACCGCCGCGGTTCTCGCGCACCGTCCGCGGAATGCTGGGCACCGTGTCCGACACCGGGATATCGGGAATTTTGGCCCACTCCGGCACCAGTTCGGGCGCCGGCGCGGCTGGAGCCGTCTCCGGCTCGGGCGCCTGTGGCGCGGCCTCGGCTTGCGCGCTTCGCTCGGCGGTGTCCAGGTGTAAATCGTGCGCCGCCTCGGCCACGTGGGCTTCGGTCACTTCTCGCGAATCGGTGGCAAACGCCACCAGCAGGGCGTTGTCGCAAAGCGTGTTGATCAGGCGCGGAATCCCGCCCGTCACCGCCGCCACCTTCGCCACCGCCTCGGCCTGGAAGGGAGACTTGCGGCCCCCGGCGATCCGCCACCGGTGCCAGATGTATTGCTCTACATCGGCCGCCCGCAGCGGGTTCACCGTCAACCGCACCGCGATGCGCTGCTTCAACTGCCGCAGGTCCGGACGGTCCAGCGTCTGATCGAACTCCACCTGGCCCACCAGCACAATCTGCAGCAGCTTCGAAACGCTGCTTTCGAAATTCGTCAGCAGCCGGATCTCTTCTAGCAGCGTCGCATCCAGTCGATGCGCCTCGTCCACCACCAGAACCGGAGTCTTGCCGCGGCTCTGGCTCTGCGCCAAAAACGTGTAAAGCGCCACCAGCCGCTGCGCCTTGTTGTTGGTCTTGCGGATGTCGATGCCGAAATCGTGCATCACAAACTCAAGAAACTCCGCCGGCGTCAGCGAAGGATTCAGCACCACGCTGAAATGACACTGCGGCGACCCCTTCAGCAGCGCGTGCAGCAGCGTGGTCTTGCCGGTGCCCACTTCACCCGTCAGCACCACAAAACCCTTGCGCGCCGTCACCGCGTACATCAGCCCCGCATAGGCCTCCCGGTGCGATTCGGTGAGGTAAAGAAACGAGGGGTCCGGCGTCAACAGGAACGGATTTTTAGTAATACCGAAATACGATTCGTACATTTGTTCAAACTTCCATCTCGCTCGATTCGATCGCCTCCAGCCGGATCGGGGGAATGCGCCCAAGCACGGGCACCTGAGACGGCATCTCCCATTCCCCCAGCACCACATTCCGGTTGAGCTCGCGCATCAGCGCCGCCATCAACCCCATACCGAGCGATGCCAGGCTTGCCACCAGCGTCAGCAGCAGCCGCTTGGGCCGCTCCGGCCGCTCCGGCAGCCGCGCCTTGTCGATGATGACGAACCGCTCCGCTTTCTGCCGCCGCTCCATATCGGAAGCCATCTCCGCCGCCAGGTTCTTATCCAGCAGCGATTCGTAGTTGAGTTTGGTGATCTGATAATCGCGCGTCAGCGCCGCCATCTCCTGTTCGCGCACCGGCAGGCTATCGAGCCGCTGCTGGTAAAGCGCGATCTGCGCCAATACCCCTCCACGCTCCTGCTCCCTCTGCCGCAGCTCGCGGCTGACCGCTTCCAGTTGCGCCTTCAGTCCCGCCACCCGCTCTTTCTCGCGCAGCATCAACTGCGTCAGCTCGGGCGATGGACGGCGCAGCGGCTTTTCCCCACGCGCCAGCCGCTCCCGCTCCACCCGCTCGGCTTCGGCGGCGAGCCTTGCATCCCGCTCCTCGGCCCGCTTCACCCGCTCCCACTCTTCCTTGAGCGCCACCACATCCGGATGCGCATCGGTATAACGGCGCAGCAGCGCGTCGAGCTCCTCGGCCAATACCTCCGAGCGCTTCCGCCCGGTCGCCGTAACCGCCGGCAGCGCCGCCGCGCCCGCCGCCGGCGCTTCGGCCATGGGCAGCGTCAGGTCTTCCGCCATCCGCGCCAGTTCCGTCTGGCTCGCCGCCGCCGACGTCACCGCGTTTTCCAAAATCATGCGTTGCTGCTGGGTGCGGTTGATAGCGTCCTGCGAACCCTGCAGTTCCACCTGCAGCCGCTGCAGCGTAGACAAAATCGCGTCTTTCTGTTCCGGCAGCTCGCCCGAGTTGCGGATCTTGTACTCGCTCAACTGCGCTTCCTGCTCTTCCAGCCGCTTCCGCGCTTCCTGCATCCGCTCCTCGAGAAACGCCGACGTGCCCTTGGCCTGCGACTCCCGCGCCTTGCTGTTCTCTTCCACAAAGAACGCGCCGATCTGGTTGGCCACCGCCGCCGCCACGTCCGGATGCGGCGCGGCGTAGGATACGCGAATCGCGCCCGGTTGATTCTTCGCCCAACCCTTTTCAACCTTGATGCTGATGTCCCGGCGCATCTCGTCGATCAACTCCTGAGCCGTGATCTTAACGCGGTCCTCGCGGTACAGCCCGAACCGGTTGATCAACTGCTCCAGCCGCCCCACCGATAAAATCTGCTGGCTGAGACTCGCCACCCGGTCCTGCAATTCCGCGTTCACCGTCGCCGTCACCAGCTTCTCGGGAATCTTCTGCGACTCCACCATGATCAACGTCTCGGCCTTGTAAATCGATGGCAGCCTCACGATCCAGAACGCCGCCGCTAAAGTCCCCACCAGCCAGATCCCGAGCACCGTCCGCTTCTGCTTCTCGAGCAGCCGGATCACCGACATCCAGTTCAACCTCGGGGACAGAGCCTCCTCGGGTCTCTCCGCCATCACGGCCGGGCCTGGTCCCTGCGGCCCTCCGTTGGGATTCGTCAATAACGGCATCGCACCTTCCCGCGCCTGTATGAATCCAGGCGAACTCGCCATCCGACTTAGATCCGTTACTTACTGTGTGAGTATCTGGAACTCCAGCCATTCGAGATTCATACTCAAAGGCGGGCCATTCATATGCTTACAGTGTCTGGCGGATCACTATACGACCTTAGTCGAGTATACTGGATAGCCCCGGTGTCTTCAATATCTTGACACTCAGGAAGTTTGCTTTTGCGAGGAAGGTGTACTGGCAGGTAGGCGGGCCCGACTTAGTAGTACTGAACGTACTGAATGGATGCTACTGGGCCACCAGCGGCTCCGGTTTGGAGCCCAGTTTGCGCACTCGCTCAAACGCCTCCCGAGCCTCGGTCGCGCGCCCGGAAGCTTGGAGCGCCCGCGCCAACTGGTACTGCACCGCCGGTTCCGAGGGCGACCTCCGGGCCGCCTCGGCCAGCAGTGCGACCGCTTCGGCTGGCCGGTTTAGCGCCAGCTTCGCCTTGCCCAGATAGAAATAGGTGCCCCAAAGGTTGGGCCTTCGCGCCCGCGCCTGTTCAAGCAGCGGCACGCCCTCGGCCGGTTTGCCGTTCTGCACCAGCAGCGCGCCTAGGAAATAAAGCGTCTCGGCATCCCCGGCGGCGTTCTCCAGCAGCGCCGCGCGCAGCTTTCGCTCAGCCTCGCCGCCACGGCGCAGACTGATGAGCGTTTTGCCGGTCTCCAGCGCCAATCCCGGAAGATACGGTTCCGCCGCGGCCGCTTTCTCGTAGCTTTCGAGCGCCTTCTCAAACAGCGCCGCGTCGTACCAGATGCGGCCTTCGAAGTATCGCGCGCTTGCCGGCGGAAGCGATTCAAAAAGCCGCTCCATCACCGCATCGGCCTTGGCCCGGGCGCCCTGCCGGATATGGCCGAGCGCGAGAAATTGCAGCACCGCGGGCGAGGGCTGCGCGGCCCCGGCCAATGCCGCCAGCGCCGTCACCGCCGCCTCCGTCTCCCCGGTCTGCAACCGCGCGATCGCCAGCAGTTCCCGCGCTTGCGCCTGCCGCGCCCCGGCCTTGGGCTCCAGTTGTTCCAGCAAGGGCTTGGCGCTGGCAAACTCCTCGATTTTGAAATACGCCAGGCTCAGGTTGAGCAGCAGGCCCGGTTCCCCCGGAGCCAGCTTCAAAGCCCGCCGGTATACGTCGATGGCCCGCGAAGGCTGGCCAGTGCGCGAATAAAGAACGCCAAGATTACCGAGTGCGCCCACGTGACCGGGCTCTCGTTTCAGGACTTCAAGGAATTCCCGTTCGGCGGCGTCATACCGGCCCGATTGCAGCGCCCGCGCCGCCGAAGCGAACACCTCGCCGGTAGGCGGCGGGGGCTGCGCCAGGCACAGCGACAGCCACCACCACAGCGGGATCATCAGAACAGGAACTTCAGCCCGAACTGCAGCGTGCGGGGATCGCGCGTCGAGTTCACCTGCCCGAACGTACCGCGCGTGGCCGCCGTCACCGCCGTATTCGGATTCGGCACGTTCAGACCCGTATTCACGCCCGACCACTGCGTGTTGTTAAACGTGTTGAACGTCTCAAACCGGAATTGCAGCCGCGCCCGCTCGGTGATATTGGTCGTCTTGAACAACGACACGTCCCACTGATTGATGCCCGGCCCGCGCAGAATCCCCTCGCCCGTATTCCCCAACGTTCCTTCAAGCGGCCGGCCAAACGCGAATACGTTGAAATAGTCGAGTTCCGAGGGCGTGTCCATCTTCACATTGCCGCCCAGGTAATCGGCGCGCGGCCCGCCGCCAAGCGTACCCGGATTGCCGTTTGAGGTGATCGTCAGCGGCGTCCCGCCCCAGAAGCGAGTAATGCCGTTGATCGTCCAGCCGTTGGCCACCGCCTTGGCAAAGCCGTTGCTCTTGGCAAACTGCGGCAGCTCATATACGAAATCGATGGTCACGATCTGTTTGCGGTCGAACGCCAGCAGCCCGTATTCGCGCCTGCGGTCGAAGGTATACGCCAGACCCGCCGTGTCGCCCTCGTTCACTCCCTGCGCCTTCGACCAGGTGTAGTTGAAGTTGCCGGTGAATCCTTTGGCGAACCGCCGGCTGACGCGCGCCTGCAGCGCGTTGTAATTCGATGTCGCGCCGAATTCGGTGAAGTTCACGTTGGCATAGCCCAGATACGGCCGCAGCGCATTGGCGACGCCGTTGACCGCCGTGAGCACGCCCGGCTGCAGCGTCGTCCCGAGCCGTAGCTGGTTCAGATCCCGGCGATACTGCAGGTAACGTCCGCGATTGCCGATGTAGCTGACGTCGAGCGAAGTGCGCGCCCCAAGCTCCCGCTGCACGCCCAGGCTCCACGAATAGATCGTCGGAATCTGCCCTTCGGCGTCAAACGTCGAAATACCCACCGGCGCCCGCCGTCCACCCGCGATCAGCGCCGGCCCAAGCGCATCTACCTTGCCCGCATACACCGTCGGCAGGAACGTCAGCGGCGGATTGCCCAAACCGTCGAAGTTGTTGGCATTCTGGCGGATTCGTTCGTAAAACAGCCCGCCGCCGCCGCGAATCGACGTTTTGCCGTCGCCGAACGGATCGTAGGCGAACCCGAACCGCGGGCCCCAATTGTTCCAGCGGTGCTTGGCGAATCCCTTCGGAATGCCGCCCGAGCCTTCCTCCACCATGCCGTTGAACGGATTGCCCACGCCCGGAACCAGCGTGCCGATAGTCAGCCCGGGATTGATATCCACCCGCGCCGCCTGCGCCGGACTATACAAACGCGGATCGAAGTAATTCTGCAAAAACTTCCCGTAGGTATAAGTCGGACCCAGATATGCCCACCGCACCCCATATTCCACGGTCAACTTACGGCCCACGCGCCAGCTATCCTGCGCGAACGCCTCGGCGCCGAAAAACTTGAACGAACCGTAGAACCGGCCGTTGGTCTGATTCACCGACGTATAGTTGCCCAGCAGCATGTTGGCGAACGTGGTTCCGGTCGAGAGCGGATTGTCCGCCGAATCGCCGAAATTGAAGTTCATCGCATCGGTCCAGGTCGGCTGCTGGCCGTTGAGGTTGGTGTTGAAGAAGCCGCCGAACTTGAAGGTATGCGCGCCGCGATTCAGCGTCATGTTGTCGGTCAGCGTGAACTGCTTGGCTTCGCTCAGCCAGCCCGCCGGAAAGCCCGGATAGTTGCAGCTAGCCACGCCGCAGTTGAACCGCGGGAACCGGTTGCGCAGATTCGATTCGGGGAAAAACTCGGTAAAGGTAAACCCGAGCGTCGAGCGGTCGTATAACGCCTTGTTGGCATCGTCCTGCACATCCACCAACTGCGTCAGCCGGTTGTAGCTGAAGATGAACTCATTGGTGGTGGAAGGAGAGATCACGTTGACCAGGTTGGTCGACCACGACGAGCCGGGCTTGCGCCGGAACTGCGGAAACACCGGATACGGCGTCGAGGCGAAAATGCCCAGCCCCTGCTCTTCATGATTGGCGTCGTCGGCCCAGCGGAAGAAGAAATTGGCCTTTTCGTTGATCGTCCAGTCGACGCGGCCCACCTTCCCTTCCTTGTTGAACTGGTAGGTGTCCTGGAAAAAGTAACGCACCGCCTCGGGCGTATTCGGCGTCGGGCTCACACCTGAATAATTCGCGCCGCCGATCACTTTCAGAAACGCGGCCGCGTTGCGCGACCACTCCGCCCGCGGAATGATGTTGCCGGGATAGGGATCTCCGCCGATGATGCGCCCGCCCGCTTCGCGCACCAGCGTGCCCGGCCGGAATACCTGCCCGATCTGGAAGCCCGTATCGGCGCCCGCCGCCGTGCGGATCGTCCCCGGCCGGTACAGCCTCGACAGATCGCCGTTGAAAAGGTCCTGATGCGGCAGATCCACGAAGCTGCCGCCGCTTGGCCGCGTCGCCAGAGTCTTTTCATAGTTGAAGAAGAAGAACAGCTTCGGTTCCTTGCGGCTCGAAATGCGGGGGATCACCAGCGGCCCGCCGATGTTGGCGCCGAACTGGTTGAAGCGCAGCTTCTGCGTCGTGCCGGTACGGTCAAACGGCTGCCGCGCGTCGAGGGCGTTGTTGCGCAGGAACTCATACAGCGTGCCGTGATAGTTGCGCCCGCCCGCCTTGGTATTGACCGCGATCATCACGCCCGGGTTGCGGCCGTACTCGGCGTTGAACGTCGAGGTCTGCACTTTGAACTCACCCACCGCATCGAGCGAAATCTGGGTGTATTGCCCATCGTTGGCGCCCACGTCGGTGTTGATCGCCCCATCGAGAAACACGTTGTTATTCGATCCCCGCAGCCCGTTGACGTTAAACGCGTCGGTGTTGTTGAAGGCGAGGCGGAAATCGGTGCGGTCGTTGGAGACCACGCCCGGCAGGGTGCGCATCAGCGACTGGAAGTCGCGGCCGTTCAGCGCCAGCTCGGTCACCTGCCGCGACGAAATCGTGAAGCTCTTGTTGGCCGTCGCCGTCTCCACGATCGGAATCTCTTCGCTGATCGTCACCGAATCGGTGGTCTGGCCGATTTGCAGACTCACCGGGCCAAGATTCAGAATCTGGTTCGAATCGAGCTGTAACCCGGTGCGGTCCAGGGCGCGGAAACCCGCCGCTTGAATCTTCAGCGTATAGAGGCCCGGCTGTATGCCCTGCAATTGAAAGGCGCCGTCGGTGCCGGAAGATACTTCCCGAACGACGACGGCTTTGCGCTGGTCGGTCGCGGCGATCTTGGCATCCTTGATGGTCGCGCCCGAGGGATCGACGATAATTCCCTGAATCGTTCCCGTCTGCGCGGATAATGTGGCGGTGAGGCAATACAACAACGGGGAAAGCAAATTGAATTTCATGGCTTGGTCCACCCAAAGCAAAGTTGATCGCTTTAGTATAAATCGGGTGAACCTAGCGGCGCGCCATCAGCGACAGCCGGACCAGCCGGTCGATACGGGCGACACCGACGAATTCGCCCAGCTCGTTGATGGCGAGTAAAGAGTCCCAGCGGGAATCGGCCGGGCGCGTCAAGGCGCGCTCCAGCGCTTCGCGGCAGGAGGTTCCCGCCTGCACTTTCATCGGCGCCGGCACCGTGCGCACTCCCATCAGCGGATGGCGCTCGACGAGTTGTTCGGGCCGCCCGGACGGGTTGGTTACAACCGTGGCCGATACCTGGCGATCCGCGCTCACCAGCTCCATCGCGCCCGCCAGGTCCGGGCAAAGCGGACAAAACTCCATGGCCGCTTCAATCGTCTGGGACGCTGCCAGCGCCTGCCCGCGCCACGTAATGGCCTTCGCCGTTTCCTCCGCCACGGGCCGCATTTCCGGCTGCGGCCGGCCAAGGAAATAGCCCTCCGCGAGCGGAACCTCCAGGCGCAGCAGCTCGTCGAGTTCGCCCGCCGTCTCCACTCCTTCGGCGATGATCCAGGCATCCAGGCGGCTCGAAGCCTTGCCCACCATCTCAATCAACGCGCTCTTGGCGCGATCGGTGTCGCAGCCGGTGACAAAGACGCGGTCGAGCTTTACAAAGTCCGGACGCAACGCCATGACATGATGCAGGCTCGCGTAGCCCGAACCGGCATCGTCCACCGCCACATGGCCGCCGCGCTCGCGGATCTGCTCTATCCGCTTGAGCAGCGGAGCGTAATCGTCCACCGCTTCGTTCTCGGTGATCTCCACCACCAGGCCGCCCAGCCTCCGGCCCCCGGCCAGCAGTTCCTCCCACTGTGGCGAAAGCACGAACGAGGGGCTGACGTTGATGGAAAGAAAGCAATTGGGTGGAAGCAGAGCCTGGCGTTCCAGCAGACCGCGCGTCACCGCTTCCTCCAGCGCGATTCGAAGGCCGTGCCGCTCCGCCTCGGCAAACCAGCGGTCCGGCGGCCAGTCCGGACCGCCTTTGAAACGCACCAGTCCCTCGTAGCCGGCCGCCACTCCGTGGCGCAGCTCGACGATCGGCTGAAAGTGATATTGAACCGAAGCTTCGCCCCGCAGGATGCCCAGCAGGTGTTGACCGAACCCGGTCTGTTCCGGCGAGGCGGCGATCGCTCGCGCCAGTTGCCGGATTCCGCCTTCGGCCCGATCGGATGCCGCCGGCATGAGATCAGGCCAGCGAGGACGTTACCTCAACCGCCGCGGGACGGATCAGCGACCGCACTTGGCTCACCAGTGCGGCGGGAATCGAATCCATGCCATGATCGCGGCGCGCATGCTCGGCCACCGCTCCCAGAATCTGCTCTTCGCTGGAGGCGCGAAAAACCGCCGAGCATCCGGGAACGACGTCGCCACAACTGAACTGCTTCATATATCTCCTGTCTTCTGGGGATTCTCTGTTGTAGATCGGCCCAGGATGGAGAGACTTTACACGGTCAGCTCATCTTCCCGGCGCTGGTAACTTTCCAAAGCTCGCGCGGCTCCACAAAGAAGACCTTCAAGGCGTACACCGCCGCCACAATCAGCGTCACCGCCGTGCAGCAGGGCGAGGTCAACCTCTTCAGCAACGTGCCCGGAGTGGCGAACCGGTCCAGATACGCCAGCGCGTAAAACAGTATCTGTCCCCCAAGCGCCGCCTTTCCCAGCCACCCCGGCAAAAACAGGCTCGATACCGCCATGCCCAATAGCGCATAGGGCAGCATCAGCCGCCCGAACTTGTAAGACATGAAGTGCAGCCACAGCCGGTTGCCCGGCCCAAGCAGCTTGGGATAGGCCCGCAGAATCTGATAATTGCCCGCCAGCGTGCGCACCTTGCGGTTGAACTCGGTTTCCCTCGAAGTGGGATAGTCGTAGGCTCGCGCGCCCTCTTCCACAATCAGCCGGTATCCCTTGAAGAAGGCCGACAGCGGCAGATACACGTCGTCGAGCAGCATGTCCGGCGGCACGTGTACGGCCAACTCCCGGCGGATGGCGTAAAAAGGACCCGTGGCTCCGAAAAAGGAATCGATGCGCCCCAGCCGCTTGCGGATTTCCCTCTCGTAATCCCAATAACGCGCCACGTCGGCCTGATCTTCCCGATCCGCACCGCGAATGATGAGGTCGCCCGAGACGACGCCCACCTTCGGATCGGCAAAGCAGTCCATCAGGTTCTGCACGCTTTGGGGCTCCACTTCCTGCCGTACGTCGGTAAGCACCAGAATCTCGCCCGACGTTTGCGGAATGCCCGCATTCAAAGCCGCCGGCTTTCCGCCGCGCGGCACCCGCAGCAGACGCACGCCGCGGCCGGCATAGCTGCGGACAATCTCCTCGGTTTCATCGGTTGAACCGTCGGAGATAACCAGTATTTCCATCCGCTCGCGCGGATACTCAAGCGCCAGAACCGAATCCAGTTTCCGGGCGATATACTTCGCGCCGTTATACGCCGCGATCAGTACGGTGATTGGAGGCTGAATCCGGCGTTTGGAGACCGGCCGGGGAAAGCGTGCCGACATCCATTTCAGTAACGCCGGATAGCCCACCACGATGTAAACCAGAAACAGTGCACAACCGATGAAAACGATCCAGGCCGTCACCGCGAGCTCCTCAGGTCGTGGAAAACGATGCGGTCGCCTGAGTAAGCCTTGGCCAGTTCCACTACGCCCGCCGCCTCGTTTCCGCCGCTTTCCATCCGCACATACCCGGCCGGCCGCGCCCGATCCACGTCCCCCGGCAGAGTCTGCTCATCGAGGTAGGGGATCCAATTCACGCCGCGCAGGTAGTAGCGCATAACCGGCAGCGCGCCCTGCGGCACCAGCACCGTCTGCCCATCGAGCGATCGCCGCCCAAGCGACTGTACCACCTGTTTCCACGGGAAATAGCCCGGCACCGGATTCGCCTCAAATTGCCGCCAGGCATTCCATCCGAGCATCCCCAGCAGCACGCCCGCCGCGATCCAGGCACGAGAGCCGGGCATCATCCTCACCACCGCCACGCATCCGAGCACCAGCAGCGCCGTCAGATACGGGGCCTGATATCGCGGCACCAGAAACAACCGGTCATCGGCGGCCACCTTGCCAACCGCCGCGATCATCAACACTCCGAACACGGCAAACGGAACCATTTCACGCCATCGCTTCCAGGCGAGCAATCCAAGCCCAACCGCAAACAGCGTCCATTCCACCGGCGAGCTTTCGAGACGCCCAATCCACGATCCGGCGACGTTCTCCGAACCCCACGCCGCCTTCCGGAACATCGCCAGGTAGGCCATGATCGCGTAGGCCTTGAGGAACGACAGCTTCAGCAAACCGGCGGGCCATACCACCAGCACCGTGGCGAGAAAAACACCGAGCGAGCGGATGGCGAAACGAACCCAAGCTTCCGGCAGGCTCCGGCGCTGCATCCACGCCGAGACGATCAACGTCACCATCAGGATCAGGGCTACTTCAAGAGTGGTGAAGGCGAGTCCGGCCGCGATCACCGCCGCATACCAGGCCCATGTGCGCCCCGTGCGGATCCACCACGCCACCGCCAGCAGCGATGCCGCGTAGCAAAGCGTGAATAGGGAATGGGGAATCAACTGCAGACCCGTCTGAATGTTGGTGTAGCTGATCAGGAACGCAAGCGAGGCCAGGGCGGCGGCAGGTGTTCCAGCCAGCGCCCGCACGCCAAAAAAAATCAGAACGAACCCCGCCAGATGAAATATCATCTGCACCAAGCGCGCGCACTTTTCGCAGCGCGCGTCGACGTTCATCATCCAATAAAAATAAAGCGGCCCATGCCAGTGCCGGTAAAAATCGACGTAGCCGTTTTCCCGCACCAGCGCCGAAAGCTCGCTTCGATTCGATCCGCCCCTGCCAAGCGCCACAAACTGGCCCAGCGACAGCGACGGCACTTCCCACCAGTGCGCGAACGCGCCCTTTTCTGCGGTCAACAGGTAGTCGGCTTCGTCATAGCCGTAGGAAAACCCCACGGCGCGCCCGCGCAGACCCCATAACAGCGCCGCGGCGAGCGCCGCCACGACCGCAAACTCGACGATGGCTTTCATGTTTGTTGCAGCAGCGGCAGACGGTCGGCCAGGGCGCGCCGGAACGCGATCTGATGCTCTTCCCGCAGACACAACCGGTAGGCCAGCATCAGATAAATCACCGTTCCCAGCACACCCGCCGCGATCAACTGTCCCCAACTGGTGCCGGGCAGCATCGTCTTGACCCAGAACAGCACAGCCAGCGCCGGCGCCGCCGCCATCAACGGACCGCGATAGACTCTAGCGAGAAAACTCCAGTAACTCATCTGCAGTTCCCGGCTCAGAAACCATGCCGTTCCAAATCCGCGATTGAGCAGCATCAGCAGGGAACGAACCCACGCCGCGCCCACGATGCCATACCTCGGCAGCACCACGATCGTGAGCGCCACACCCAGGATCCCCTCGGCGAGCAACGCCCGCGCATGCAGCCGGTGCTTGCCCATGCCGAACAGAATCGACCCGGAGCTATATTGCGCCGCCGTTCCCAGCGCCGCGCCCAGCAGCAGCGCCGGCAGTACGCCCGCCGCCTTCGCGGCAAACTCCGGCGATATCCACACACTCAGCAATTCGTTGCCATAGGCGGCCAGAAACAGCGGCGCCGGAAGATACAGCGAGAGACTGTAGCGGCTGGCGTCGACGGCCATGCTTTGCAGTTGTGCCCAGCGGCCCTGCGCCATCATCTGCGCGGCGTTGGGATTGCTCACCATGCCGATACGCAGAATCGCCTCGACGCTGTAGTCCAGCAGCTTCGATGGAGCCGCAAAGTAGCCCGCCCCTTTGGCGCCCACCATCCCGCCAATCAGCAGCGGCGTGCTCTGATTCAAAATCCGCTGTCCAAGCGATGCCGTCATGCCATGTACACCATGGCCCATCAATTCGCGGAACGTGCTCTTGTTGGCGGCCCGCACCGACAACCGGTGCTCCGGGAAAGCGCGCTTCAGATACCAGACGTTCAAAAACAAAAGCATCCCTTGCACGGCCATCGACAGCCACGCCATCTCTATCACGCCAAAGCCCAGCATCAGAAGCGTGAATACACCCAGATTGCGCGCCGCCGCCGAAAGAATGTAGGCCTGGCTTGTGTAATCGAATCGCTGAAATCCTTCGAGCGAAGCCGAGAACGCACTGCCAAGCGTGCCCAACGCCCAGCTTGCCACCGCCAGAACGATCAGCGTCGCGAACATTTCCGGCTGCTGCACCTTGAACCGCGCCGCCAGCCAGGGCGCACTGAGAATTACGATGCCAATGATTACCGGTACCAGCGCCGCCGCAAAGAAGGTGGCCGAGTTGATGACCGAGTTTAGTTTTTCTTTATCGTTGGTGGCTCGATAATGCGCCGCGTACTTAATGGTCGCCCCGCGCAGCCCGAAATCGAGCAGCCAGGAATACTCCACCAGCGATATCGTAAGCGTCCACAATCCATAGTTCTCGTCACCGAGCCTGCGGATGATGATCGGCGCCAACACCAGCGCCGCGAAGATGCTGACCCCGACTTCGGCCCAACTCCACAGCACATTTTTGATGAAGTGGATCTTCCGGTTCATGAAGTCTTGGGTGTTTTTCCTCTGGCGCTAAACTCTGATTATCGCAATTAAACGCATAGCAGCGTGCATCCGTTTTGCGTTGGCCCTACTGGGCCTTACCGTTTTGATCGTCACAACGACACCCGTACTGCAGTGGTGGACGATTCACCTGGCCGGGCCGTGGGACGACCCCAAAGGCGACGTGCTGATCGTGCTCGCCGCCGAGGCCCATGACGACGTCATCGGCGAATCTTCCTATTGGCGCTGCGTTTACGCCCTCCGCTGCTGGCGCGAAGGCTGGGTCAAGCGAATTCTATTGACCGGCGGACCGGCGGGCGGCCCCGTTCCCATCGCCGAACGCATGAAGCAGTTTCTAACCGCCAACGGCATCCCGGAAGACGTCATCGCGCTCGAAACCCGGTCCTCCAGCACGCGCGAGAATGCCCTTTTCAGCAAGCCCCTTTCCGATTCCATCCCTGGCCGCAAGATCCTGCTGACCTCCGACTATCACATGTTCCGCGCCGCGCATGTCTTTCAAAAGGCCGGAATCGACGCCGCACCGCGCCCGTTTCCCGATGCCCTCAAACGCCAAACCCACTGGAATGAGCGTTGGAGTGTGGCACAAACCCTTTTGATCGAAACAGTTAAGATCGTCAGGTACCGGTGGAACGGATGGCTGTGACCATCGTAATTCCCGGTGCGCTTTGTCGCTTGTGGCAACGTATATCTCGGTGCGCCCGCCCACTTTGAGGACCCATCGTAATTCTCGGTGCGCCGATCCAAGCCAAAGCACCCTATCGTAATTCTCGGTGCGCTTTGTCCGGCAAACGTTCAGTCGAGCGTAAGCTTTGACCCACGTATATCTCGGTGCGCCTGTGGATATCTCTCTTCCAGATCCGCGCCGCCAAGCCATCGTAATTCTCGGTGCGCTTCCAGCGAATCAACACGTTACCGGATTTTTCCGCCGCAATCCCCGCACTGTTGGGGGTCCTGTGAAAATGCTGTGGATATCTTGTGGGTATAACTGTGGATATCGAATTCCGTCCACGTGTATCGCGGTGCGCCTAACGATTTTGTAAATATATTACTTTTCAACGACTTGTAATCTGGGTCCCGTAATTGGCGGTGCGCCCGAACGTAACTGGCGGTGCGCACTTTGACCTCAACCCTTTTGAATTCATCAGGTTACTGACACCCCCTGTAGTTTTATTCCTATAATAAGACCTGACGTCATAGCAGCGGCGGCGGCGGTCCAAATGAACTCAAACACACCCGATCCCGGCCTCTACCGGCGCTACCGATCTCCTTCTAAACCCAAGTCCACCGTGGTTTTTCTCGATCGCGACGGCGTGATCGTCGAAGAAACGGGCTACCTGCATAAAGTCGAAGACATCGCGATCCTTCCCGGCACCGCCGAAGCCATAGCGAGTCTCAATGAAGCCGGGTATGGGGTGGTCCTCGTCACCAATCAGGCCGGGATCGGACGCGGGTATTACACCTGGTACGAGTTTGACCTCGTTCAAACCGAGATCGAAGCCCGTCTGGCCCGGGCTGGAGCGCAACTGGACGCCGTGCTTGCCTGCGCCTATCATCCTGACGGCAAAGAACCCTTCGCCATCGACCATCCCTACCGCAAGCCCAATCCTGGCATGATTCTCGACGCTCAGCGCCAGTTGAAAGCGGATCTGCAGGCATCCTGGATGGTGGGAGACAAACTGCTCGACCTTGAAGCGGGCCGCAACGCCCGTGTGGGCCATCAGGTCCTTGTCCGGACCGGCTATGGAAGAGACCACGAATCGATGCTCACCCCAGGGCCAAACGTACATGCCGTCGAGACGCTGCTCGAAGCGGTGCGAACCCTGATTTTGCCCGGTTCTCGGGTATAATCAAGTGTTTAGATTCCAAAAGTGACAAATATTACGATAACTGGCGGCGCGGGATACATCGGATCCGTGCTAGCGCCGTACCTTTTGCAACAGGGCTACGGCGTGACCGTGCTCGACAATTTCACGCACAATCAACCCACACTGCTCGACAGTTGCATCCATCCTCATTTCGATCTCATTCGCGGCGATTGCCGCGACGCGGCCATGGTTCGCAAGGCCATCGCCAAAGCCGACGTCATCATTCCTCTGGCGGCGGTCGTTGGAGCCCCTGCCTGCGATGCCGACCAGACGGCGACGCAAACCATAAACCTCGACGCGATTCGTCTCCTTCTCTCGCTGCGCTCTTCCGCGCAAGCCATCGTCTCGCCCTGCACCAATTCCGGCTATGGCATCGGTGAACAGGGTTCGTTTTGCACCGAGGAAAGCCCATTGCGGCCGATCTCACTCTACGGGCGGACGAAAGTAGAGGCTGAGAAGGCCATCCTTGACGCCGGGAACTCGATCTCGCTGCGCCTGGCGACCGTATTCGGAGCCTCGCCGCGCATGCGCATGGATCTGCTGGTGAACGACTTCGTTTATCGCGCCTTCAAAGACCGCTTCCTGGTGATCTTCGAAGGCCATTTCAAGCGCAACTACCTGCATATCCGCGATGTCGCCCGCGCCTTCCACCACGCCATCGCCAACTTCGAAACGATGAAGAATCAGCCTTATAACGCCGGGTTGAGCGACGCCAATCTTTCCAAGCTCGAGCTGTGCGGGCGGATCCAACTCCAAATTCCCGATTTCTATTTCGTTGAAGGCGCCATCGGCAAGGACCCCGACAAACGGGATTACATCGTCTCAAACTCTAAGATAGAGCGCACTGGTTATAAACCGGCTTATTCCCTCGACGACGGCATCGCCGAGTTACGAAAGGTTTATACCATTCTACGAGCCAAACCATTCGGTAACGTGTAAGTGGCCCGAAAGTTCATTCTCGTCGATCAATCCATCGCCGGCCTGGCCGGACATCACTACGAGTACGCCGTGCACGTCCTGCGCGCCGCCGAACAGATGGGATACGAAACCCACCTGGCGGCCAACGCCGCTTTCGCCCGTTCCTCGGGCCAACCCCCCTGGCCCGCTCATCCCGTCTATGAGCACGGCTTCTGGGCTTCTGAAGGCGCGCCGCGATGGAACCTCGCCGCCTCGATCCTGGCGTTTTTTTCCTACATCCGCTTCCGGTCGATGTTCGCCTACCAGTTCTCTCTGCCAGGGCTGCTGTGGACCTACCGCGACAATCTCACCGAATTCATCGGCGTCCAAATGCTGCGGCGGGGAAACCTGGTGGAGTTGGCGCCGCTGGTGCTGATCTCGCTGCTGTTCAAGACCCTGCGATTTCTATTCATGCTTGTGATGCTGCCCGCCGCCGCCCTGGTGTTCCTCGGCCGCGTGCTTCACAAGCTGCTAAAGATCGGCCGCTTTCCTTCGGGCTATCTCCATCACCTGACCGCCGACGTTCGCGACCTCGGCCGCTTCTTTCAGAAAACGATCGGTCAACGGCAGATGTGGATGCGCAGCCTGCAGCGGCGCTCGCACGGCAAAGGCTTTCGCCGCGATACCGAAAAGCTGCTGCGCCTGCTCTCACCCGGCGCGGGCGACATCATTTTCATCCCCACCATTTCGGTGACCGAACTGGCAGGGCTCGCCGACCTGATCGAATCCAACCCACAGGCCCGCCAATATAGTTGGCGGCTGCTGTTCCGCCGCAACATCTTCGTGGGGCGCGAGTGCGACTATCAGCACCAGCAAAGCCGTATCCATGAAACGCAGGAAAGCTTTCAGGCGAGCGCGGCCAAGCTGCGCGGAGCCGAGATACGGTTCTACACCGACACCGAGGAACTGACGCGCCAGTACAACCGGCTGAATGTGTTCCGCTTCGAAACCGCTCCCATTCCCCATACCCATGCTCCGCCCTCCCGCTCGCAGGGCGGCAACCGTTTACGCATTCTCTATGTCGGCGACGCTCGGGGCGAAAAGGGCTATCACCTGCTGCCTCACATCGTCGAGAATCTGTGGGACCGCTACGTCGAACCGGGCCGCGTCAGTTTCCACATCCAGTCGAATTTCAACATCCCCCAGGGCGAGCCCGCCGCCGCGGTTGCCCGCGGCCAGCTCGAACACCTGGCCCGTAAGAAGCCCGGCGCGGTGGAGCTTTTCAAGGAACCCCTCACAAGCGAGCAATACCGCGACCTGCTGCTTTCGGGCGATATCAATCTCCTGCTGTACGACGCCAGCAACTACTACGCCCGTTCAAGCGGCATTCTCGTCGAATCGCTGAGCGCGGGCATGCCGGTGATCGTGCCTTCCGGAAGCTGGCTCTCGCGCCAGTTTCAACCGGCGGCCGATCGTTGGCGCCACGGCCTGCCGGAGCGGATGGCGGTGCGAGAGACCCGGCGCCTCGGGGAATTGAAATGGAAAGTGCAAGGCCGTGCCGACTGGAATCCCATCGTCCATGGCGAACTCACCGCCACTCATCGCAACGGCTCGTCTACCCAGATTCCCATTCCCGCCGGCTCCGGGATTGTTCTGCTTCGTACCCGATTCGATCCATCGACGACGGAAGCTATATTCACCTTCGGCCAGTCCGACGCCAAGAGTGTCGCCGTCGCCAGCGCCGAACGGTTGCTTGAGACCGATGGCGAAGGCGAGTCCACGGCGGTAGTGAGAATCCATCCGGCGGCGGCGCGGCTCAGGTTGACCGCCGCCAGCACACGGCCTGGAACCGTGGCGCAGGTGCGCGACCTGGAGATTGTGTTCCTTGCTCCGCGCCAGGCCTATTCGACTCCGCCGCTGTCCGCCGTCGGCTGCACGTATGACGACATCTCGGAAATCTCGTCGCTGGTCGAGGAAACCATCGATCACTATGGTCACTACGCCGAAACGGCGCGTGCCTTCGCTGCCGGCTGGCGCGACTATCACAACTCCATCCAATTGATTCGCACCTTGCAAGGCGATCCATCGCCGGTCGCCGCCGAGGCCGCCGTATGAAGATCGCCGCCGTTTCCGACGTCACGCTCGGCTACGGCACGCCGCAACTGCCATTGCTCGTTTCCTCGCTGCGCCAGTTTTACGACGGCACGGCTCATGTTGTGGAACCGGTGCAACCGGAAGTGGCCGCGCGCCACGGCCAGTTTCCCGATTTCCAGTTCCACCCGGTGGTCACCGGCGAGCATCCCCACGGCGTCATCGGCCGCAGTGAGTATGTGGTGCGCGCGGCCCGGGAATTGAACCGCATCGATCCGGATATTCTGGTCGTCTGCTGCACCTATAGCCTGCCCGTTGTTTTTAAGCTGCGCCGGCGGCCGAGGAAGATCATTTACTATTCGGTGGAATCCATTCCCGCCTATGGCAGCTTCGATATCGAGATGAACCGCCGCGCCGCGGGGCTGCTCGATCTGGTGCTGTTTCCGGAAGAGAATCGAGCCTCCATCGAAACGGCGCGCTGCGGCTTTCCCGGCGTGCCCAAGGCCATCCTGTTCAACGTCAGCAACCGGCGCTGGGATACGGCTTCCGCGCTTGAGAGGCCGCTGCGCAACGGCAGGGTTCTCTATTCGGGGACCATCAGCCGCGCCCAGACCTTCGCCAATTACTACCTTTCCGAAAAGCTGCACGACGTGCCCATCGATCTCTATGGCCCCGTCAAACGCCAGCCAAAGGAAGACCAGTGGGTGGAAGGGCTCGCCGGCGATGTGCGCTACGGCGGATATCTTTCAAGCGCCGAGCTCGCCGAACGCCGCCCGGGCTACGTCTATTCGGTGGTTTCCTGGAATCCGGACGTGGAGAATCAGCACTACGCCGCGCCGAACAAATTCTTCGAGTCCATTGCCGCCGGCGTTCCTCCCATCGCCGCCCCGCACCCGCAATGCAAACTGATCCTGGAGCGCTATGAGTGCGGCATTCTGCTGCCCGACTGGAGCTTTGAAGCCTTTGTCGCCGTCCTGCACCGCGCCATGGATCTCTACCCCACCCGCGCCTGGGAAGCGATGGTCGCCAATTGCCGCCGCGCGGTCGAGCGCGAATTGAATTGGGAAGCGCAGTTTGAAAAAGTGACGCCCTATCTCTGAGGCCGCTACATGGTTATTACGCAAACACCGTTTCGCGTCAGTTTCTTCGGCGGCGGCACCGACTATCCGGAATACTTCGAGAAGTTCGGATCGGGCGCGGCGCTTGGCACCGCCATCGATCATTCGGCCTTTCTCTCCGTGTCCCGATTCTATTCGCGGCTGTTCGACTACTCGATCCGCATCGCCTACCGCAAGGTGGAGTGCGTGCGTTCGATTGAAGAGATCGAGCACGCCCCCTTTCGCGAATGCCTTCGGGCGAGCGGCATTACCACCGGTGTCGAGATCAACTACAGCGGCGAGCTGCCGTCGTTTTCCGGGCTCGGCTCATCGTCGAGTTTCGTCGTCGGTTTGTTGAACGCGCTGCAGGCGTTTCAAGGCCGCACCCAGCGCCCGCTCGATCTGGCGCTCGAAGCCATCCGGCTCGAACAGGAAACGCTGCGTGAAACCGTCGGTTGCCAGGATCAGGTCTTCGCCGCGGTGGGCGGATTGCGCGTCGTCGAGTTCCGCTCCCGCGAAGATATCGTCGTCGACACGGTGCCGCTCAATCCAGCGCGCATGCGTTTTCTGGAAAGCCATCTGCTGTTGATGCACACCGGCATCAAGCGCCGCGCCGCCGACGTCGCCGTCCAATACGTCACCCGTCTCGACGGCCGCAAAGCCACGCTCAAGCGCATGCGCGAGATGGTCGATGAGGGCTACCGCGTCCTCACCAACAACCAAAGCCTCACCGGTTTCGGCGAGCTGCTCGACGAAGCCTGGCAATTGAAGCGGTCGCTGGCGCCCTCGATCACCGCGCCCGAGATCGAGGATTATTACCGCCGCGGAAAAGAAGCCGGAGCGATCGGCGGCAAACTCCTGGGCGCCGGCGGCGGCGGCTGCATGCTGTTCTTCGTTCCGCCCGAGCGGCGCGAGGCCGTGCGGGCAAGCCTCGGCGAGCTCGAAGAGATTCCCGTTCACATCAATGCCCCCGGCAGCCGCGTCATTCATGCCTGATTCCGCACTCGAATAAAATAAAGAAAAGTGCCTTTTTCGAAGGAACAACCCAAAATCCTTTTTCTTTATGGGACTCGGCCCGAGGCCATCAAGCTGGCGCCGCTGGTGCGCCATCTCTCCGCTCAACCCGGATTTTCAGTCAAGGTTTGCGTCACCGCGCAGCATCGCCAGATGCTCGACTCGGTGCTCGACATCTTCGGCATCGCGCCCGATCACGATCTCAACGCGATGATGCCGGGTCAGACGCTTTTCCAATCGACCACGCGCATTCTCGGATTGCTTGAAGACGTATTTCAACGGGAGAAACCCGATTTCGCCATCGTGCAGGGCGATACCACTTCCACCTTCTGCGGCGCCCTGGCGGCCTTCTACGCCAATGTTCCCATCGGACACGTCGAAGCCGGCCTGCGCACCGGCGACATGCGCCAGCCGTTTCCCGAAGAGATGAACCGCGTGCTCACCGGCCGCCTGGCGAGCCTCCATTTCGCGCCCACGGTGCAATCGGCCGGCCACTTACGCGCCGAGAATATCGACGCTTCCCGCGTCTTTATCACCGGCAACACCGGCATCGACGCGGTGCTGTTCATCGCCCATCGTCTCGAGTCGGGCGCCCTGCAGCCGCCGGTGCGCATCGCCCTTCCACCGGACCGCAAGACGATCCTGGTGACCGCGCACCGCAGGGAGAGTTTTGGCGCCGGTTTTGTTTCGATCTGCGAGGCCATCGCGGAACTGGCGCGGCGTCCCGGCGTGCATGTCGTCTACCCGGTGCATCCCAATCCGAACGTGCAGGAGCCGGTGCGCCGTTACCTGGCCGGCCGCGACAACATCTCGCTCATCGAACCGCTCGATTATGTATCGTTCGTCGATCTCATGCGGCGATCGCACATCCTCCTCACCGATTCCGGCGGAGTTCAGGAGGAAGGCCCATCGCTTGGCAAGCCGGTGCTGGTGATGCGCGAGAAAACGGAGAGACCCGAAGCCGTCGAGGCCGGCACCGCGCGGCTGACAGGCACCGATCGCGAGCGCATCGCCGCCGAGGCCGCCCTGCTGCTCGACTCCCCGGCCGAGTATGAGCGGCGCTCCCGCATTCACAATCCTTACGGCGATGGGACGGCCTCGGAAAAAATCGCCCGCCACCTGCGCGATTACCTTGGAATCCGGCAATGAGTCCCGTTATTTCTAGTACCGAGACTCGATTCTCGATTTGTCGGCAATTTGCTTCGCTCCGTTACAATAGTCTGGTCGCTCTTTCTGCATGATTCGGTTATCTAGCGCTATCATCCCGACTTCCATCGTCGGCCTGCTGCTTTCCGAACTGCTGATTCTGGTAGCCATTTTCACCGTATCTTCCGCGTTCCTGGTCGAAGCCGGCCTCTGGCTTTTTCTGAGCGATCAGAACGGGGCCGTGCGGATTCTGGTGGTGGTCCTGAGCATCGTTGGCGGCCTGTATCTCAACGATCTCTACACGCGCATTAAAGTGGTTTCACGCGTCGTGCTGGTGCAGCAGGTTTGTTTGAGCGTGGGCATCACGTTCCTGATTCAGGCATTGATCGCCTATTCGAGCCTGAGCTGGCGGATGCCGCGCTTTGCCATGCTCGCCGGCAGTATGGTCTGCATCGTCGTGCTGCCGCTGTGGCGCGTCTTTTATAGCCGCCTGATGCTGCGGATTTTCGGCGCCGAGCGATTGCTGATGGTGGGCTCCTCACCGTTGGTGCGGCAGGTGGCCGCGCATCTGGGCGAACATCCGGAACTGGCCCTGCTGCCGGTGGGCCTGGTCACCGAGCGCGCCGAGGAATCGGGCAACGACACTTCCCTGCGCGTCCTCGGGCGGTTGGAGGATCTGGAGAAGATCGCGTCGGAAACCAGCCCGTCGCGCATCGTCGTCGCCTTTGAGAACGAAAAACATTCGCTCAACCAACTGCTCGACGCGCGCCAGCATGGGCTGACCGTGGAAGACATCGGCAGCGTTTATGAAACCGCGTTCGGGCGCGTCTGTCTCAGCCGCCTCAGGCCCGAGGACATGCTGTTCAATGAGCGCTTCGGCCCCAACGCGCGCCAGGTGCTGGTGCAATCGACCTATTCGTTCCTGGTGGCGCTGGTGGGACTCATCGTCGCCGCGCCCATCATGCTGCTGGTCGCCATGGCCGTGCGGCTCACCTCGGCCGGCCCGGTCCTATTCCGTCAGAATCGCGTGGGCAAGGACAATCACAACTTCACGCTCTACAAATTCCGCTCGATGTACGTCGATGCCGAAGCCCGCACGGGAGCCGTATGGGCGACGCAAAACGACCCGCGCGTGACCACCGTGGGACGCTGGCTGCGGCTGCTGCGCCTCGATGAGTTACCGCAATTGTTCAACGTGCTGCGCGGTGAGATGGCCATCGTCGGCCCGCGTCCGGAGCGTCCGGAGTTCGTCAAACCGCTGGCCGAGAAGATCCCCTTTTATGGCCACCGGCATGCAGTGAAACCGGGAATTACCGGCTGGGCGCAGATCAATTACAAATACGGCAATACGATCGAGGATACGGTCATCAAGCTTGAGTACGATCTCTATTACATCAAGCACCTGACCTTCGCGCTTGATTTTTACATCATGTTCCACACCGTGAAGACGATGTTACTGACGCGCGGCGCCGCGTAGATCCACAACCGTCAGACGTTAAGGACTCAGCCAGTCTTCGTCGCGCCGCCGCCGGATCAACTTCGGCGGCGTTTTCCAGTTCGCCGCCCACAGCGCCACTTCACAACCGGACGCCGCGGGCTCCGGCCACTGGCGTTGCCCCATGCGGCTCAGGGACGCACTGCGGCAGCAGATCCCCTGTTCCCCGGCCGCGTGCCACCCGGAAGCCGCCAAGCGTGTCTGCTCTTTGCTCATGCCTTCCGGGTACTGTTCCGGGAATCCGGCCGCCGCCAAGCCCGGCGCCGAATACAGATCGATCAACGACCCGGCCCAGCGGATCTCGATCAGTTGCGGACGGTAGTCTTCTCTGAGATCGGCGGCCACCACGCCCGCGAAGCGCAACACGTCGAGGGTGACCGCGCGCGCGACCCGCTCGCTCCCGCAGCAGTACAGCGCTTCAAATCCGGCGTCGTTCCAGCGATGATTCCCGGCGCCGCGGCTGAAGCTGGTATTCAGAGGATCGGCCCACCCGCGGCGCACCACGCGAAACAGCTTCCCCGTCCAGGCGCGCAATAGCCGTGCTCTCATTGCCGATAGGAAAGCGCGGTCTCGTAGCGGCCGGCTACGTCGGCAATGCGGCCGCGCTCGATCCACTCAAGCGCCGTTCCCCCTTCGAACAATCCCGCCGGCCGCCGGATGACCTGCGCCAGGCGCCCGGGCAGGAACATCGCTTCCAGCCGGTCCGCCGCCGCCGACATGGCTTGAATTTCCGCCAGACGAGGGCTTGGAATCTGCACCTGGTTGCGCTCCCAGCGGCGCACGGTTTCGCCCGAAACGCGAAACACGCGCCCCAGATCTTCGTGGCTCATTTCGAGCAGCCGCCCCAGCCGCGCCACCAGCGCCGCGCCTTCGGGATAGAGCCCGGCGTTGGTCAGCGATTCATCCACCGCCCGATGCAGCGCCAGCCGCATTTCGGAGGCGTCCTTGAGGCTGGGATTGGCCAGCACGGCCTCGACTTGGCGCAGCAGATCGGGAAGGTTGCGAGGCTCCATGGTCACATTGTGCCACACGAGAGGCACGCGACGCCACCGCGACGCCGCAAGATAATGGAAATGTACTACCCGGCCCTTGACTCCGCCCGTAGACTTTTATAAATCTAATGCGATCAGGAATTTCGCCCGGGCTGGAGAATCAATGCCACGTCGATTGCTTTTCGGTGCCGTCCTTGCTGTATTTGCCGCGTCCTCTTTATGGGCGCAGGGCACCACCCTCGGCTCCATCGTGGGAGTCGTGCTCGACCCCTCCGGAGCGGCCATCCCATCGGCCGCCGTGCGGGTCGTCAACATTGGCACCGGCGTGCCCCGCGATGTCACCTCCGACGGCAATGGCGGGTTTTCGGCACTGTCCTTAATTCCCGGCCGCTACCGCGTGGAAGTGACCGCGCCCAGTTTTCAGAAGCAGACACAGGACAACCTGAAGCTCGACGTTTCGGGCACCATCAACCTCACCTTCCGTCTCACCGTCGGACAAGTCACCGACACGGTGAGCGTGGTGGCCGAAGCCGAACTGCTCAAGTCCACCGAAGGCGTCATCTCCACCACCATCGACAACAGCAAGGTGGTGGAACTGCCGTTGAACGGCCGCAACTTCAATAACCTGGTGCGCCTCACGCCCGGCGCCACGCGCGGCACCAATGGCGGCGGCCCCACGCTCAACGCGCAAACGTGGTCGGTCACCGGCGGCCGCAGCGACAATTCCAACTACACCCTGGACGGCACCTACAACAACGGGGCGTTTTTCAAAACGGCGGCTATCGCGCCTTCCATCGACGCCATCAGCGAATTCAAGATTCAGACCAACATGTCGGCCAAGTTCGGGGCGGCGGCGGGCGCCAATATCAACGTCTCCATCCGCTCGGGCGGCAACGATTTCCATGGCGGCGTGTATGAGTTCCTGCGCAATTCGAAGATGGACAGCCGCGCCTACTTCGCGCCGACGCGGCCATCGTTCAAGTTCAATCAGTTCGGTTTCACCCTGGGCGGTCCGGTGTTGATTCCCAAACTTTACAACGGCAAGAACCGGACGTTCTTCTTCTTCAACTACGAAGGGTTCATGCAGCGGCAGGCGGCCACGCAGGTGGTGACGATTCCCAACAACGCCTGGCGCGCGGGCGATCTGTCGCGGAACCTGAACGGCACCACGGCCCTGCCGCCGGTTTTCGATCCCTACACCGAACGCCAGAACGGCGTCAATGCGCAGGGCCAGCCCATCTACATGCGCCAGCCGTTTGCCAATAACGCCATTCCCTCGGCGCGCTTCCCCGCTTACGTGAAGGCGTATATGGATATGTGGTTCCCGCCGGCGCTCCAGCCGCTCAACCTGGCCAATACCGGCAATTACATCAATTCCACCAACCAGGTTCGCAACGATCACCAGACCCATACCCGCGTCGATCACAAGTTCAGCGACAACAATAATTTCTTCGCCCGCGTCTCCTGGTCGGACCTGTTCCGGCGCGATCCGCAGAATCTGCCGAACGCCTTCCAGCAGACCTACAACAAATACTCGGGCGTCACCATCAGCGACACGCACATCTTCGACCCGCGGACGATCTTGGATATCCGCCTCGGCTACCTGCGCGCCAATCTCGGCCAGGGGCCCATTCACAAATTCATCGAACAATATCGCGCCGCCGGCCTCACCAACGTACCCACCAAATTCCGCGAGTTCGATTTTCCGGTGAATTTCAACATCACCGGCGTCAACGGGCCAGGTAACGGCAACCTGGTGAACGGGCCGGACTTCACCTATCAGGGGTCGCTGGCAATGACCAAGATCGCCGGCCGCCATACCATGGGCTTCGGCTATGACTTCACCAAGCTGCGCACCATTCACGATTCGGTGTTTCTGAACTTCGGTTTTCAAAGCCTGGCCACCGCCGATCCGCAGAACACGGCCGGGTCCGGCTGGCCGTTCGCAAGCTTCCTGCTCGGCTTGCCCGCCCCGGGAGACACCGGCCGCATCGCCGGCGAAGCCGATCTCGATATCGACCAGCAACTGCACCATCTCTGGTTCCAGGACGACATCAAGGTCAGTAATCGCCTGACCGTGAATATCGGGCTGCGCTACGAGTACAACCAATGGCCGCATCACCGCCGTGGACGCATGGGCGGTTTCGACATGACGCGCGGCCAGTTCTATTGGGTGAGCCAGAATCCCATCACCGGCGAAGCCGCCAACGCCATTCCCACCATCGCCCAGCCGCAGCGCAGGAACTTCGCTCCGCGCATCGGCTTTGCTTACCGCATCGGGCAGAAAACGGTCATCCGCAGCGCCTACGGCATCTTCTACAATTCCAACTTCGGTTGGGAATGGTCCACCGGACGCGGCAACTGGCCGTACTCGATTTCCGACAACGTAACCAATATCAACGTGCCGGGCGTGGCGCCCACGCGCGCCGACCAGCAGTTTGCATCCTTCGATCCAAAGCTGGTGCGCCCCACCGCGCAGCACACCATCTCGCGCGATCTTTCGATGCCCTACATGCAAAATTGGAACTTCGGCATCGAGCACCAGTTGACGCAAAGCCTGCTGCTTGAGATCAACTACCAGGGCGCCAAGGGTACCCATCTTTCGAGTTTCTTGAGCGACAACGACCCGCAACCGGGACCGGGCGACGTGAATGCGCGGCGGCCTTATCCGCAAGCGGGCGCGCTCAGCAATCTCAAGACCATCGCCACCTCGCGCTATAACGGCCTCACTTTCAAAGCCGAGCAGCGGTTCTGGAAAGGCCTGACTTACATCGCTTCTTACGCCTGGCAGAAGAGCATCGATTTGAATTGGGTGTGGCTACTTTGGAACGACGGCGCTCGGGCCGGCGTGTAGCCGG
>CADEFT010000036.1:29912-77913 GCA_902826685.1 uncultured Acidobacteriota bacterium | reverse complement strand
AATAAAGTTTCAGGTTAGCTCACATATAGGCCGGCACGCGAATGCCCAGCACGCTCAGGGTGTGTTCGAGCTGGCGGGAGAAGTATTGCGTCATCCACACGAGCAGCGCGCGCTTCCGCGCGTTCTCTTCGGCCACCACCGGATAGTCGTGATAAAAGGTGCTGAACGACTGTGCCAGGTTGAAGGCGAAGCGCGAAACCTGCGAGGGCTCGCCCGAAGCCACGGCGGCTTCGATGGCCAGACCGGCCTTGGAACAGGCCAGCAGCATCTGCCACAACGGCTCCTCTTCGAGACAGGAAGAGAAAGCCTCGTGCGTGAGCACGGCGTTGAAGTCCGGCAGCGCGCCAAACCGCTCTTCGTAATTGCGCAGGATCTTGCGGGCGCGCACGGCGGCGTATTGTACGTAGGGTCCGGTGTCGCCCTGAAAGCTCAACGCCTCCTGAAAATCGAAAGCGATGACGGTGTTGCGCGTGAATTTCAGAAGAAAATAGCGCAGCGCGCCTACGGCGATATCGGTGGCCACTTGACGATTCGCTTCCGCGCCGGGATGGCGCGATTCCACTTCCCCCAACGCGGCCTCGATCAGCTTGTCGATCAGGTCGTCGGCCTTAACGCCGAGTCCTTTGCGTCCGGAAACCTCGACGTAGGGCCGCTTCTGATCCTCTTCCGAAAGTTCGATGCCGAGTTCCACGCAGGTGCGCGGGCTGAGCGCCACCATCTCATAGGAAAAGTGAACCGATTGCGCCGCCTGTTCGGGATAGCCTAATTGGCGCAGACCGGCGACCACGACATCCTGCAGGTAAGACTGGCGCGAATCGATCACGTTGAACACTTGCGTCGCGTGACCGAAGGCGGGCTCGTTGGGCGCAGGCTCGGTAGTCGAGATCCAGATGACGTGCCCGTCCTCGTAGGTCTTGAGAACGCGGTAATGGAAATCCTTGCCTAGCACGCCGAATTTCCACATCTGATAGGCGATGTCCTTGCCGACATAGGTCACGGTGCCGTTGGAGCGCACGATGACTTTGTTGTCCTCTTCACCTTCGGCATTGGTGGCGCCGCTGAAGGCGGAGCCGGGCATCACCCAGCAGCCCTTGTTCTTGCCTTCTTCTTCCAGATAGATGGCCTTGCGCTCCTTGAGCTGCTCAAAGGCCTTGGCCCAGAACTGCAGATGCAGGATCTCGCTCTCCCTGGGCAACACGTCGTAGGTGATGCCGAGCCGGCGCATTGTGGCCAAATGGCATTCCACGATCGCATCGGCCACGGTGTGTCCGATGCGCGCCAGTTCGCCCTCGCCGCTTTCAATCGAATGCAGCACTTCCTGACGCCAGGCGACCGATTCGGGATTGTCCTTGTAATGCTGCGAGGTTTGGGCGTAGAGATCCCAGCACACGTAGTCGAACCGGGGCTGCACGGTGAGCGGGTACACCTCCGGCCATCGCATGTGGCGCAGGAAGCGGAAGCCCGCCACGACGTCGGCCACCTGCACGCCGGTGTTGTCAATGTAGTTTTGAGTCTCCACGCAGTGGCCGGTGGCCTTCAGCATGCGCACGAACGTGTCGCCCAGCACGGCGTTGCGCAAATGGCCGATGTGAGCCGCTTTATTCGGATTGATGTTGGTGTGTTCGACCACGATCTTGCCGGGCTTGGCCTCCGGCGGCCGGCTCACGGACTCAAGCAGCAGGAGGCCGTAGTAGCCCCGGTCGATGCGGATGTTGAGGTAGCCGTTGCCGGCCACTTCGGTTTCCTTCACGCCATCGAGTCTGGGCAAGGCGGCCGAGAGTTCCGCGGCGATCGCCTTGGGCGGCTTCTTCAGCGCCTTGGCCAATTGAAACGCGACCGGCAGCGCCAACTCGCCGAAAGAAGCCTGCTTGGGCTGTTCGACCTGCACCGCTACATCGGCCTGAAAGTGCCGCCGCAGAAAGCCGCCGAGCGCCTCCTGCAACTGCTTTTGAAAAAGGTGAAACACATTCGATATGGTGGCATATTTGCCTCTTGACACGCGCCCGAAACAGGAGCACTATCGGGGTGCGTAGAGAGAAACAAAGGAGGTTGAGAAACATAGAACCGAAGCCAAGAGGGGACGGTGAGACTGGTACCCAGGAGTCGTGAAAGATGGGTTCGGAACGGCCGGATCGCAGTTGCACCTTGAAACGGTGCGCGCGTGATGCGCGGCAGGATGGCGTAAACCGAATCGATCTCTCCAGGCTAGTCTCGCCGTCCCTTTCTCATCCGCACCCCTTTTTCACTTCCGCTAAGCCATATTCCCCCGTTCTGCCGCGTATTGTAGTAGACAACTGAATCCAAACTAGACCTTCGTGTATCCTTAGAGTTATCGAGGTTTGCTATGCAGATTGTGCGTGCAACGTCGGCGTCGGCTGGTACAAATAGCTCGGGCGGCGCGGTCAGTCCGCACCGCATGCGCCTGCCTCCCGCGCTGATTGAAAAGGCGTCGGAACGGCTATGCATGGTGTCCGTCACCGCCGCCGTCACGATGATCGCGATGTTTACGGCCCAGCGGTTTCTGCAGCCGGAAATGGCCGCGGCTCAGCAGGAACCGGTGGTTCGTCTCACTGCGCTTTTCGTCATATTGGCCAGCGCCGGCTTCGTCGCCGTGCAGCGCCTGGGCCTGGTCTCGAAAGAGATGGTGCTCAACCTGGGCGTTGTCTATCAGATTGCCATCTCCTTCGGCATCGGAGTCTTTGAAACGTGCATTCCGCTGCCCGCGCACGAACCGATCCGCGGCGCCAGCGTGTTGACCGTGTGGCTCACACTGTGCGGCCTGCTGATTCCCGCCGCGCCCATCGCCTCGGCGGTCGGATCCAGTTTTTCCATCCTCGCCTGGTTTGGCGGCTACAAGCTGAACCTGGCGGTGTTGGGCTTCGCCGGAATGCCGGGGAACCGTCTGGCCATCTGGATTATTCCGATGGTGGTGATGGCGATCTGGAGTTATCTGCTCAACTGCCGCATCTTCGACATGGAGGTGAAGGCGCTCAATGCGGAGCAGATGGGCAGCTACAAGCTCGACTATTTGATCGACAAGGGCGGCATGGGTGAAATCTGGCGGGCGCGCCATCGATTCCTGGCCCGCGACGCCGCCGTAAAGCTGATCCGTCCGGAGATGCTGGTGTCGCAAAGCGGACGCCAGGCTTCGGTCACGCGCAAGCGTTTCGAGCTTGAGGCGCAATCCATCGCGCGGCTGAAATCGCCGCATACGGTGGCGCTGTTCGATTTCGGCATGACGCAGGATCAATCGTTCTACTACGTGATGGAGCTGCTCGACGGCATCGATCTCCAGATGCTGGTGGATCGCTTCGGGCCGCAGCCGGCCAGCCGCGTGCGGCAGGTCCTGCTGGGCATTTGCGAATCGCTCGAAGAGGCGCACCGCATGGGCCTGGTTCATCGCGACATCAAGCCGAAGAACATTTTCATCACGCGCACCGGCATCCGCTACGACTTTCCGAAGGTGCTCGACTTCGGCCTGGTGAAGAGCCTCAAGGAAACGCAGGCTCACACCATGACGCTCGAAGGAACCACCACCGGCACCCCCGCCTACATGGCGCCGGAAGTGGCCATGTCGAACAGCTTCGACGGCCGCTCCGACCTTTACAGTCTCGGCTGCGTGGCATATTTCCTGCTCACCGGACAGCCGGTTTTTCAGGGCGGAACCATTGCCGCTATCGCGCTGGCACATGTGCAGCAGACGCCGCTGCCGCCGTCGCAGCGGACCGAACTGCCGATTCCCGCCGCGCTCGAGCAACTGGTCATGAAGTGCCTGGAGAAAGACCCGGCCAATCGGCCGCGCAGCGCCCAGGAGTTCGCGCGCCTGCTTTCGAGCGCCGCCGGCGTGTCCGAGTGGACCAACGAACAGGCCCATCAGTGGTGGCACACCAATCTGCCGGAAGGCAATTCGAAGCCGCAACCCAACGCCACTGAGGAGGCGTTGGAGACCGTTCCGGCGTGAGCGGTACCGCCCTGGTCCGTTCCGCGATGGCCGGCGCCGCCTTGATGCTCGCCCATCAGGTGGCGGGTAAGGCGGCCCGCGACGGGCTGTTTCTCTCGCAATACGCTCCCACCGACCTGCCTCGCATTGTCTCGGCCGCCGCGCTGTTCGCGCTCCTGACGGGTTATTTCTTCTCGCTCCTGATGGAGCGCGTGGGTCCGCGCCGGCTCATGCCCGCCGCCTTCGGCATCAGCGGCGTTCTGCAATTGTGCGAGTTCGTGGCCTATGACATCTGGCCCGGAATCACCGCCGTCGTCATCTACCTGCACATCGTCGGCTTTGGCGCGATTCTGCTTTCGGGCTTCTGGTCGCTGGTGAATGAACTATTCGATCCCCGGGAAGCGCGAAAGTATTTCGGGGCGATCGCGGGCACCGGGACCGCGGGCGGCATCGCCGGAGGAGTTCTGGCCGAGCGTGTTTCCACGCTGGTGTCGGCCCCGGCCGTACTGCTGGTGCTGGCTCTGCTCCATTTCGGTTGCGCCTGGATCCTGTCGCGCCTCGGCCCAGGCGAGGTCGTGCGCCGCGCGGTGAAGCCCGCTCCCTTACGCAGCGCCGGGGAACTGTTCCGTCAATCGCCCTACCTGTGGAACCTGGCGGCGCTGGTTCTTCTCGGCACCGCCTCCGCCGCGATCCTCGACTACCTGTTCAAATCGAATGCCGCCGCCACCTTCGGCAAGGGACCGGCGCTGGTCCGCTTCTTCGCGATTTTCTATACCACCAGCCAGGTGCTGACATTCGCCGTGCAGAGTCTGCTGAGCAGCGTCGCGCTCAACAAGCTTGGCCTGGCGCGTACCGTATCCAGCCTGCCGCTGGCGACCGGCGCGGGCAGTCTGACGGCGCTGCTGATTCCATTGTTTCCGGCCATCGCCAGCGTGCGGTCGCTTGAATTGATTCTCCGCGGGTCGCTGTTCCGCTCGGGCTATGAGCTATTCTTCACGCCCGTGCCGCCGGCCGACAAACGAGCGGTCAAAACCATCGTGGACGTGGGGTGCGACCGTTTGGGCGATGCCTTCGGGTCCGGCCTGATTCAGCTCGCCATCTTCCTGGGCCCGGCCATGGCGCGAGCCGAAATCCTGTCGATTTCCATGGTGCTCTCGGGCATTTGCGTCTGGCTGGCGTTCCGGCTCGATCGAGCCTATGTGGCTGTTCTCGAACAAGGTCTGATCACGCGTGCCGCCGAGTTGGATCTGGCCGACGTCCAGGATCCCGGAACGCTCTCGGTGGTTCTGAACTCGCTTCCGGCGATGCCCATCTCGCGCGCGGCCGTGATCGTCCCGGCGGAAACGCGCAGCGGGCGTCTGATCGTGGACCCCGAACTCGAGCGCCTGTCCGCCCTGCGATCGGGCGATGCGGCGAAAGTGACCGCGAGTCTGAATGGCATGATTTCCACCGACGCCCTGCTCGTCCCGCAGTTGATCCGGCTGCTCGCCTGGGACGAAGTCGCCGACAATGCCAAGCATTTACTGGTCCGCTCGGGCGCGGCCATCACGGGCCAACTGGTGGATGCGATGTTGCGCCCCGAAGAGGACTTCACCATCCGCCGCCGCATTCCGCGAATCCTCGCCCGCACGCCGATTCAGCGGTCCGTGGATGGATTGGTGGACGGTCTGCGGGACCCGCGGTTCGAAGTCCGCTTTCAGTGCGGCCGTGCGCTCGACCAGTTGATGCAAAGCGGCGCGGGTTTGGTTTGTCCGGCCGATCGAATCTATGCCGCCGTGGAGCGGGAACTGGCCGCGGGCCGTCCCATCTGGGAAGGCCACCGGCTGCTCGACCGCCGCGACTCAGGGGAAGGCTACCTCTTTCTCGACGATCTGCTGAGCGACCGCTCCAATCATTTACTGGAGCATATCTTCTCTCTGCTGGCCATCGTGCTGCCACGCGAGCCGGTCAAGGTCGCCTTCCGCGCGCTGCATACCGACGACAAGCTGCTTCGAGGGTTGGCGCTGGAATATCTCGATAGCGTCGTGCCGGATGGCATTCGCAAAAGGCTGCCCGATCTGGCCGATGGCGTTCCGGCGGCGCCCAGACCGTCCGCTTCGGTGGCGGCCGAACTGCTGCGTTCGAGCGATTCGGTGGCCGCCCTGCTTAAAAAGACAATTTCCTCTGCTCCCGCGCCAGCAGGGACGCAATCCACAGCCACAGCACGGTCAGGGTGACGTTAAACCAGGCAAAGCCCGCCAGTCCGGCGCCCAGCTCCGAACCCGCCTTCACCACTCCCGCCTGCACCATATCGCCGAAGCGCATGAAGAACGTGTCAATCGCGGCTTTGGCCTTGTACTTGGCTTCGCGGCTGGTGGGCAGGAACAGCGCCTGCCGCACCGTGTTCTGAATCGAATAGTCGGTGGCGTTCTCGAAAATTTTCGCCACGCGCACAATGGAAAGGACCGGAGCCACCGCCATCACCGAATAGCTGACCAGCGATATCGACGGCAGCACGAACATCGAGCCGCGCACGCCCACGGCGGCAAACAGGCGCGACACCAGGAACATCTGCGCCAGCGCGCTCAGCAGATTTTGCCACTTGAAAAAAGTGCCGTAAAACTGCCCGACGTACCGCTGGCGTTCGGCCAGGTCGGAAAAGCGCGCCGCCTCCTGCACCACCACGTTGCCCAGCAGAAATTCCCCGCACGAATTGACGATGTTCAATAGCACGGTGAGGATGGCAATCAGCGTCAGGTAGCGGCTGGCGAAGATGATCCGGAATCCGTCCTGAGCGCCCAGCTTGTCGCCGGCGTGCCGGGACATCTCGGAGGTCGGCTTGGCCGTTTCCTGGCGGTTCACAAGCCAGGTCAGCGCCACGCAGACTAGCAGCATCGCCGCCGCAATCCACATCAGCGCAAAGGGCGTCAATTTGTACGCCTTGACCAGATCGGCGGCCGTGCTCGCGCCCAGCACGGCTCCAAGCGAACTGCCTACGCCGATGAAGGGGAACAGCCGCTTTCCCTGCGCTTCCGTATAAAGGTCGTTGGCGAAAGCCCAGAACTGCGAGACGGCGAAGACGTTGAAGATTCCTACCCAGATGTAGAACGGAATGCCGAGCTTCACGCCCGAAGCGCCCATGAGCGCGAATAGAACCAGGTTCAGGACGAAGAACAGGGTCAGTCCGGTGAGCAGGCGGACGCGTACCACCTTGGTCCCCAGCCACCCGTAGATGGGAACCACCAGCATCAGCAGCAGCGCCTGCGCCGCCGCCGAATACGATTTCACCGTCGCTCCCCCCTCGGTGAGGATCAGCGTCTCGCGCACGGTCTTGAGCAGATAGTAAGCGAACAGGAGCACGAAGACGTTAATGGCGAGCGTGATGACGCCCGCGCCTTCGCCCGCGCGGACGTCCGCGAACAAGCTGAGGAGTCTTTCAATGGGACCCTTCGGCTTTTCGCCCAGGCTCTTGAAGACGGGAACCGACGAGACCGATTTGATCTCCGGACGCGATTGATACTCGGGACGTTCTACCATTGCCGGTCGATCCCCACGATTTCGGTTTCGGCGTTGCGTTTGCGCAGATAGACGCTGATCTTGTGCGCCGGCGTCTTGCGCGAAGCGATGTCGGCCACCAGGTAAGCGTTCCCGGCCATCGGCGGCACTGCCTGCGTGCCGGCGGACGGAATGGCCGTGCGGCGTTCCGATTCATTGTCGAAGGACGCCCACTCGATCGACACCGGACCGGCGGATCCGAAGCCGTGCTTTTCCGAAAGATCCACCCATTCCAGCCGCGAGTTGCGCACGGCAAACCGGTCGAACGGCAGAAGCTTGGCGAAGTAAGCGCGGCCGATCTTGTCGCGCCGGTGGATGAGACATTCGATCAGCCACGCTTCGGCCTTCTTGTCGCTGAGCGCGCCCGTCTCGACAATGGCGCGAACGTTGTCGTCGGTGAACGACATCACCTGCTTGGCCCCCCAGAATTCATCGTCGGGCAGGCGGTTGAGGAACGCCGGGTTGGGATATTCGGGCACCCACTTCTCCGGATCGAACTGCTTCCATTCAAAGCGCCCCACCGAGGGGAAGTCGGGATAATTGGCGCGCTGCCAGTAGGGGACGTAAAGGCCCAGAGAAAACAGGTTCACTGCCGATTGCTTCAGGTCGAAAAAGTAGATGCCGGAGCGCGGGCTGTTGGCTTTCTGGCTGGCGCTGCCGAGCGTCGAGCCGAAATCCAATTGATAGTGCTTCACGAACTTGACTCCGCCCTCTTCGGCCACCACATCCAGGTTGTTGATGGCGCGCGAATCGTCGTGCGCCACCCAGGCGGCGGGAATGTGCAGCGCTCTTTGATCGCGCCGGTGTTCATGCGGCACCACGTCGTTGGGATCGTCGGCGCGCATGCCGTAATAGCGGGGCGGCCCCACGGGCTTGCCCGGCAGCGAAAGACTGGCGGTGGCGCGATAGAAACCTTCGCGCGTCTTCGGCACCTTGCTCATGATGAGGTAGAGATCGTGCCGCGTCATTTTGCGCGGCCGGCCGCGGCTGTCGCGTACCGAAACGTCCTCCCCCAGAACCAGCCGGTCGTCGTCGAATTGAATGATGTAGTTCTGCGGCACGTTGTAGCCGAGCGCGTAATAGATTCGAGAGGTGATGGAATCGGCCGCCGTCGCCATCTCCGGGTTGGTGAGCGGATCGAATTTCACGAAGAACCGCCGCTTGCTTGAATCGAGCATGACGAACCCCGGCGTGATGCCCTCGGTCTTGGCCGAAATCACCGTCAGCGGTCCGTCGGCCGGCGGCGTACCCTGGCCGGGCCCGCGCGCCAACTCCTCATTTGTCATCGTCCGGTAGTAGTGGCGCTTTTCCCACCAGCTGCTCTGCATCGCTTCGCCGAGTGTGTTCACCGCCCCCGCCGGAATCCTGGGGCCCTTTTCCGGCTGCCGCTCGCCGGTCTTGCCGAACTGATGCGAGAACAGATCGAAGTAGTCGCTGAGCTTGCGATTTTTGACGTCGTTGGCCGGACGCGGCGGCGGTTCGCGGTCCAATGGATCGTCGGCATAAAACTTGCGGGCTTGGCCGGACACAAGCGCAAGCGTGAGAAAGAGGAGAGCCAGGCGCATTCGAATCCTCAATACGTCGGATTGCCGGTGGTGGTGCCGAACCGGCGGTTATTGAACACGTCGTTGAACTTGAACCAGACCTGGAAGCCTTCGTGGCTGAAGCCCACGTCCAGGCGCAGGAAGGTGGCGTTGCGCACGTTGAAGCGCAGCCCGAAACCGGCCGAGCCTTCAAGATCGGCAAAGTTCAGTTGCCCGCGGCGCGCGAACACCTTGCCCGTATCGGCGAAGATCGCCGCGTCCATCCCGGCGAAAATCTCCCAGCGGTACTCGGCGTTCATCAGCAGCAGATTGCGATCGCTGAAGCGGAATGGGCGGAATCCGCGCAGGTCGTCGGATCCGCCCAGGAACGGCTGCAGGTAGAACGGCACGACGTTGCCGCCATCGGCGTCGGTCAGGGTCGTGCGGGCACGCAGCGCGATGATATGCGTCTTGTTGAAAAACGGGATGTATTGCTGCAGGTCGATGTCCAGCCGCCGGAAGTTGTGCAGATCGAGCTTGCGGTCCTTGAACCAACTGAACTGCATCACGTAGTTGCCCCCGGCCTTCGGCCCCAGTGGATCGTTGCGGTAATCGAACTGGGCGAAGGTGCCGTAGCGCAGGAAATTGGTCTGGCGGTCGATGCCGGGCGATTGTTGCGGCGTGAAAACCCGATCGCTTGAAACGAAGCGCGTGTCCTTCCCGGGCCCCACATTCACCCACAGCCCGCCAAGCGATGTGCCCAGCCGAAGCCACCTGCCCGGCCGGTATGTGGCGATGCCGTCGATGGTGGTGTCTTCGAGCAGGTAGTTGGTGCGCGTGCGCGGCGTATCGGGTCCATTGCCGTAATACTGGATGCCCCGGTAGTTGCGATAGCTCGCCAGCGCGTTCAGCCCCACATGGCCGGAGGCAAGCGTCGGCGCCACCAGCTCCGTCTCATACTTCTGATAGCCTCGCGTGGAGAATTGCGCCGAGGCGCGCGCGATCAACTGGCTGTTCAACAGATCGCCCCGGTAATACTCCGGACCCATGGCAAAGCCGCCTCCGGTGACCAGGCCGCCCAGCTTCGGGCGAAACCCGTGCAAGCCGTTGGCCAGCTTCTCCATGTAGTTCATGTCCTTGAAGTCGCGCATATAGCCTTCGGGCTTGGTGACGCTCTCCGGCTTCAGCGCGCCGGCTTTGCGGTCGCGCGCGCTTTCAATCTCGGCCGTGCGCGTGGGCTCTTGAGCGGCACATATCGCAACGGCAAAAATGGCTAAAACTGAGAACCTATCGATCACTAGTCCCTCTACGCATCCTGACGTCGCGGTGGATGTAGATGCCATCATGCCACGAATCGCATGGCTCCCTGCATCGCGCGAGGTGATAGCCTCTTAAAGACGAGGAAGGAGTCAAGACCATTGAGCCGCCGTGCCTGGTTGGTCAGAACGACGGGATCGCTCTCGGGAACCCGCTACGCGATTGAAAGCGACGTGACCCGCATCGGACGGGGACCCGGCAACGATGTGCTGATCGAAGACGATGCCGCCGTTTCCACCAAACACTGCGAGGTCCGGCGCGATGGCGATCTGTTCACCATCCTCGACCTGGAGAGCACCAACGGCACCTATGTGAACGGCATGCGCGTCACGCGCACTTCGCTCGATGGGCCGTGTTCGATTCAACTGGGGCCGAAGGGTCCACACCTGGCGTTCCTGTTCGGCGACGAAGCGGGCGCTCTGAACGCGACCGTTCGAGTGGATTCGCCCACCGTTCTCACCAACGTCGAAAACGACGACGTGGTGGCCGAGGCGATGGCCCGCCGCAAACCCAAGTGGCACCCCAAGCGCGAGGACACGGTTACGATCATGCGCCGCGCGGTGCGCAAGGCCGTCGAGCGCAGCCGCCGCAATCTGCGCCGTGTCATCGCCGTGCTGGTGCTGGCGCTGATCGGCCTGGGCGGCTTCACCGCGTGGCGGGTCGTGCAGATCCGCCAGGAAAAGGCCAGCCTCGATAAACAAATTCGCGAAGTGGAGGAGTTGCTTTCCAAGGCGGCTGAAGATCCCAGGCAGGCCGATGAGATGGTGGAGAAACTGGATCGCTTCGAGGGTGCGGCGAAGCAACTGACGGGCTCTTTGCTTTACCGCTGGAGCGCGCAGCAGGAGAAGCGCAACCCGGTGGAAGACGAGTTGAAATCCCTGTTCGCCGATTTCGGCGCCGAGACCTACACCATCCCGCCCGATCTGCTGGCGCATGTCGAGCGCGAGGTGCAGCGTCTGCAAGGGCCCGACCGCCAGAAGATCCTCGATGCCTTTGGACGCGCCAAGGGCGACCTGAAGCTCATTCGAGACATGTTCCGGCAGGACAATCTGCCTCCCGATCTCGCCTACATGACGGTGGTGGAAAGCGCCGTCTCGGCGGTGGCGAACCCCGCCTCGGGGGCCGCCGGTCCCTGGCAGTTGATGCCGCCCACGGCGCGCGCCATGGGGCTGCGCGTGGATGGCCAGGTGGATGAACGGATGGACGTGCGGAAATCGACTCAGGCGGCACGCAAGATCATACGCGAGTTGATCCTCGATTTCGGCTCGGGCGGCTCGGTGATGCTGGCGGTGGCGGCTTACAACTCGGGCACTTCCCGGGTCAAGCAGGCCGTGCGCACCGTTCGCGATCCAATCAAGCAACGCAACTTCTGGTATCTCTATCGCACGCGCGCCCTGCCGCAGGAAACGCGCGACTACGTGCCGAAGGTGCTGGCCGTGCTCATCATCGCGCGCGCGCCGCAGCGGTTCGGCTTCACGGTGTGACCTCGAGACTCCGGTAATAGTCGAGAGCTTTGCGGAACAGCGCGGTCACCTCGGCCCGTTTCGATTCATTGGCGAAGCGGCCGTTGCGTTCCGTCTTGGCGATCAGTTTCTCAACCCACTCGCGATAGAAGCGCGCGTCTTCCCGGACCACGATCTTCCCGCCGCCCAGGTGCACATAAACCGGACTGGTGTGCGCGAAGACCTGCTTGTCGTTCACGATGGCGCGATTCCACGGGCCGAGCGCCCGCAGCGCCACCCAACTGCTCTGGCTCAGATCGAGTTCCTCGCGGAACGACGCGCCTATCGGCAGAGCCTTGGCCACCGCGCCGTTGACGATCAGCTCCAGCCGGTCCACCGCAACCTTGGTGCGCAGCGTACCCTCCACCGTTACCTTCCGCCGCCCGGCCGCCAGGCGCAGATCGGAACCCGGTTCCTTTCCGTCGACCTTCAGCGAAATCATCGGCCCGTTGGAGGCGAAGGAGCGGCCGCTCTTGTAACTGGCGATCCAGGTGTCTACGTCGAGACGGTCGCCGGACCAGGCATACAGGCGTCCGCCGCCCGGAATGTAGTGATCGGCGACGTTGGTGAAGGAATCGGTGCCTGCTGAAATCGCCAGACGAAGACCGCAGTTGAGCAGGCGATACCAGAGCTGCATCGAAGTCATCTCGTCGGTATTGGCGAGCACATCCATGGCGTCCACTTCCCCCAGCGCGAGATCCACCGGCAGTTCGGCCGCGCTGGAAGTTTCAAACACCGCGCTGCGGGTGGGGTGCGCATAGGTCACCGCGCCGCCCTGCGCCCGCGCCGCCTTCGCCTGCTCGTAATTCGGCGGATAGTCTTCCCAGTTGGGCGTATTGCGAAAGCCGGTGTAGAGCGGCTCCACCAGCCGCTTGAGATTGTAGAAACACATGTGGCCATAGACGCCGGCGTTGCGCATCTCTTCCCCCCAGACCATCAGGTGTCCGGGAGTCGAAAGCCGATGCGGCTTGCCTTCGAAATACTGCTGGTCGTGCAGGAAGGCGCCGCTTGAGTTGGCCACCATCAGATTCGAATAGTTGACGTCTTCGGCCAGAGTTTGCAGGCGGATGTCTTCGGCGCTTACCGTCTGGTGATGCGTGGCGCTGTAGTTGGCGTGGATGTGTGCGTCGGAGGAGTACCAGCCTTCGCGCGTCATCTGTACCCAGCGGCTTGGCGACAGGGCGACGGTGGTGGCGGCGCCCGCCTTCAGATCCACCGTCTTGCTCTGCGGCTCATATTCGATGCCGCGCACCGCTTCGATGGTGGTCTGGCCGGCGGGGACGTCCAACTCAAACGAGCCCTGCGCATAGAAGTAATGTTCGGCGCCCATCGCCGTCATGCGATCGGAGTGACCCGCCGGCGCGTAGGCCAAGCCGTCGGAGCCGGTGATATAGACCCGCGCGGGCTCGGCCAGGGTCACCTGGAGCCGGGCCAGCGGGCGCACGTCGAAGCGAACCTCGGCGCTCGTTTCCCGGGCGCCGGCTTTGACGGTGAGCGTACCCTTTACCGCTCCAGGGTTGGTTTCCACCACGCGCAGGAAGAAACCGGAAGCCTGATTGGCGGCGATGGACACTGGCGCAAAGCTGCTGTCGGATGTCGTCGCCTGATACCGCGCGTCGACCTCTACCGGAGAAGCCGACCGGTTGTGCACGATCAGCGGAAGGTTGAAGGTGAGGTTCGCACCCAGCACGAAGGCGGAAGGCTTGTGGCGCCACACCCAATCGTTGCCGTCCCAGTCGACGCGGAACGTATCGGCGGTGTCGAGCAACTCCACCTTCTGAACCGGGAAGGTGAACGTGTCGCGCAGGGAGCGGATCTTGGCTTCATTGGCGCGCCGCCGCGCGAGGATGCGCGCCATGTCGCCGAACTCCACCTCGCCCAGCACGTCAAGCTGCGAGAGCCCGTTGTGATTCACCCAGAACAGAATGTTCTCATGGCCCGGCCGCTTGGGCGGAATGGCGGCCTGCCCGGCCTTCACGGGCTGGATGCGCCAGGCCGCGAGACCGAGCAGGGCCAGGAAAAAAACGATCGGAAGGGCACGCGGCATGCCCCTCATCATACGTTAGATTTTGGCGATCTTCACGCCGCCGTTGGTGGTGCGCAGACGCATCGGCGCGCCACCGGAACCCAGGCTGAAACGCATCTGCCGCCGATTGATCTGGCCGCTGACGGTGACGGGGAACTCCACGTTGACCGAGCCGTTGTGCGTCGATGCATCCACTTCGGCCGAATATCTTTCGGGCATGTCCACCTTCACGCCGCCGTTGGTGGTGGTGACGTCGAGTCCGGGCCCCTGCCAGGCGTTGCCGTCGAGTTCGATCTTCACGCCGCCGTTGGTGGTGCGCGCTTTCACGTTGCCCGCCAGCCGCATCAGGGTGAGACCGCCGTTGGTGGTCACCGCTTCGATCTCGCCCTCCAGATCGCTCATCCTCACGCCGCCGTTGGTCGTGGTAGCGTTCACGCTGGTCTGAAAGGGAGTGAAGACTTCATAGCTGACCGACCAGCGCAGCCGCCGCTCCTGGCGCGGCCCGTTGGCGCGAATCTGTCCGGCGTTGGCCAACACCTGGATCTGTCCGGCGATGTTCCGCGCATCGGCGGCCGTTTCGGCCCAGGTGCGCACCTGCGCCCGCACTAGCACTTCATTGCGGCTCCACCCTTTGACGGTGACTCCGCCGTTTGGTTGGCTGTCGATTTGCAAACGCCCGGAAGCCGGAACCGTCTGCTCTTTCATCTCGCAGAACTGTTCGAGCGAGTCGTTGCCGCCGTCTTCGCGGCAGGCCAGAGTCTTTTCCTGATTGTCTTTGCGGGCGGCGCCGGCAGGCAATGCCAGCCCGGCAAGAACGATGGAGAGTATCGCTTTCCTCATGCCGTCCAATACGGCGGGGCCGGGGGAAAGTTTCGTAAAATTGTCAGAAACGATGAATCGGGAACGAATCTGGCTCCATGGAGGCACTCTGCTCGATGGCAGCGGCTCGGCGGGCGAGCCTGGCGACCTGCTGCTCGAAGACGGCCGCATCGCGGCGATGGGCCGGTTTGACGCACCCGGCGAGGCGCGGCCCGTCGATTGCACCGGCCTCACGGTCACGCCCGGCTTCATCGACGTGCACAGCCATTCGGATCTGCAGGTGCTCGAAAATCTGCCGGAAAAGACGCTCCAGGGCGTCACCAGCGAAGTGGTCGGCAATTGCGGATTCTCGCCCTATCCCACCGCGCCAGACCGCGCGCCCCTGCATGAATTTGCCAACGGCATCTTCCGCGGCGACGACCGCTGGGGCTGGGCCACGGCCGGCGATTATCTGGCCGAAGTGTCGCGATCGGCCAGGAACGCCACCGTCGAATCGCTCACCGGCCACGGCACGCTGCGCATCGCCCACGCGGGCACCAAACAGGGGCCGCTCGCCCCTCAGACCCTCGATGCCATGGAACGCGGCCTCGATGAGGCGCTGGCCGGCGGGTCCTGCGGATTCTCCACGGGATTGATGTATGCGCCCGGCTCCAGCGCTCCCTTCGACGAACTGGTGCGGTTGTGTAGAGTGGTCGCGCGGCGCGGCAAAGTCTACGCCACCCACATGCGCAGCTATGGCGGCGCGCTGGTCGAGGCGGTGGAGGAACAATTGCGTTTGGCTCGCGAAAGCGGATGCCGCCTTCAGATTTCGCATTTCCAGGCGGCCGGCCGCCGCAACTGGAGCCAGCAGGCGCCGGCGCTCGACCTGGTGGAAAAGGCGCGCGCCCAGGGCGTGGACGTCGCCTTCGATTGCTACCCCTACGTCGCCGGAAGCACCGTGCTCACGCAGTTCCTGCCGCAGTGGACCCTCGATGGCGGTGCGGCGGCTTTGATCTCGCGCCTCACCGATGCTTCCTCGCGTGCCACCATCGCCCGTGAAACCGTCGGCGCCATGGCGCATGACTGGTCCGATATCTATATCTCCTCGGTGGGAAGCGCGGCGAATCAACACGTGGTGGGAACGAACCTGCAACAGATCGCCGAGGCGCGCGGCTGCGAGCCCATCGACGCCATGATCGGCCTCATCGTCGAAGAGAACGCCGTGGTCAATATGATTTCGTTCAACCAGAGCGACGGCAATCTGCGGCAGACGCTCACCCATCCGGCGTCCATCATCATCAGCGACGGATTCTACGTGAAGGGCCGCCCGCATCCGCGTCTGCACGGCACCTTCCCGCTGTGGCTCGGCGAGATGGTGCGCCACCGCCAATGGTTGTTGCTGCCCGAAGCCGTTCACAAAATCACCGGCCGCTCGGCCGAGCGGTTCGGCATCGCCGGTCGCGGCCTTTTGCGGCCCGGCTATTTCGCCGATGTCACCGTGTTCGACGCGGCCAGCGTGATGAGCCCGGCCACCTACGACAAGCCGGAAACAGCGCCCATCGGCATCCGCTATGTTTTCCGCAACGGGAGCCAGTTGCTGTGATGTGGCTCGCTGTGGTTGCCGCGTTCGCTCTCGACGTGCAACAAGGCCACGTGATCCGGTTGGAGGTGAAATCGTTCACACCCGGCATGACGGTGGTGATGGACGACCGATCGATTCCGGTGTTCAGCCGCAACGGCGCCGGATTGGCTCTGGTGCCGGTGGCCGTAACCGCGACGCCCGGCACCCACACCCTTGAGATTCGCGATGCCGCCGGCAAGGCCGTCGAAGAGCGTAAGTACCAGGTGCTGGACGCGCAGTACCCGACCCAGAACATCGTGGCCACCCGTGCCATGAAGGCTCTGCGCCCGCTGCCCGGCGAAGTGGAATCGATGCGCGCTCTTTACGCGCGGAAAACGCCCGAGGCCGCCTGGGCGGAGCCCTTCGCCCCTCCCGTGCCGCAATGCGCCAACTCATCGTTTGGCGTCCAGCGCCTGCACAACGGCAAGCCCACGGGCAACTATCATCGCGGGTTGGATCTGCGCTCGCCCGCCGGAACTCCAGTGAAAGCGACGGCGGCCGGCAAAGTGGTGGTGGCGCGCATGTGGCGGATGCATGGAGGAACCATCGGCATCGATCACGGCCAGGGCATCACGTCGCATTACCTGCACCTGTCGCGGCTCGCGGTGAGGGAAGGCACGGTTGTGAAGCGGGGACAGTTAGTAGGCTACGTCGGAGCCACGGGCTTCGCCACCGGCCCCCACCTGCATTGGGGCCTGTACATCCACGGCATCCCCACCGATCCGCGTGCCTGGGCGCCGGGCATCACGTCCTGCCAGCCGCGTTGACTCAATGAGTGCAGGTCTCTTGCACTCGAAACAACACTTCCACGCCACCCGTGGCGATCTGGCTGATCGTGCTTTCCACTTTTACGGCATGGCCTTGCTGCGCGTACAGCCGGACAAGGACCGCTTTTGCCTTGTCGACCGAGCGCAAGTCCAGTGGCTTTTCTACATCCAGCCCCACATGCTGGGCGCGCCAGGAGTCGGCGATCTTCGTGAAGCCGATCGGCGACATGCTTTTAGGAGTGCCGCAGGGTATGGTTTCAACTTTGATATGCCGCACGGCCGCTGAGAGCTCGGAACAGAGCAGCAGGCCGCCGATCGCTAACCAGTGCCTGATAGACATACCCTGACTATAACGCTCTGCCAGCCGCGTTGAGCAGCACCAATACCTCACCGGGCGGCAGATCGCGAATTTCCACATAAACCGCGCCCGCACTGTTCACCGTCACGCGCGTGCCCGCCGCCGCGGAGCCGCCCGTACTCGCTACCACCACGAACTCATCCCCGGGCCTTGAAAGCTCCGCCGCCACCACCACATCGCCGCCGCGGAACGAATCCATATTCGGATTCACCACGCACAACGCCTCGATGTTATCGAGTAGACGCGACCAGGCGATCAACTCACCCGGCGGCGGAAAATCGAACCCCGTGCCCGGCAGCCGGATTTGCCGGACGTACTGGCGCCCCAGCCGCAGCACCGGATACTTCGCTCGAGCGGCGCAGATCGCAGCGATACGGCGGTAACCGGGACTCTCGGTGTCGAAGCAATGCCTACCCGGCGCGCCGAACGCCGCAAAACCATTCGCCGGCCCGAACATCGCCTCGCGCAGAAAGCGGTCATTACTCCCGTAGTCCTCGCCCGCCACGAACGGAACCTGCGAATGCGCGGGCCCGGCCATCGCCTGTTCGGTGCCGTAGTAAATGCACGGAATGCCCAGCGTCAATAGCTGAATCGCCGTCGCCGCGGCGGCATGGTGATCCTTCACCGGCGAAGAATCCGGAATATCGGCCGAAAACCGCAGCTTGGCGCCAAAGACATGATCGTGATCGTCCAGAATCGACACGTGCCGATTGCCAAACGCACGATGCGATTCAAACCCCGCGCTCGCTTCGTTGAACTCGCGGAAGTAATCGGCGCCGGCCTGCCGTCCCTTGGCGATCGCATTCAAAATCATCCGGCCCGATCCGATGTCGAGCGCCGCGCTCAAATTCCGCTGCAGCAGCGCGAGCCGGTCCAGCACGAAATCCTGAAAGAAATCGCCGCCCGCGATCTCGCCCACCAACAGAAAATTGCGCTTACCCAGCGTATCGGCAAACTCGCGGATCGCGCCGCAGAAATTGCGCGTATCCTCAAGCGCCATGTGCTTCACGGTGTCGATTCGGAAGCCGTCGCAGTCGGTGATGGCGATCCAGTATTTGTAGCAGTCGGTCAGGAACGACAGTGCGCCCGGAGCGTCAAGCGCCAAATCCTTCAGCGAGAAGAAATCGGTGCGCTTGGCTTCGGCGCGCGGATCGCCGATGTCGCCCGCGCCCAGATCGCCCATGCCGGCGCGCGTGTAGAGGCGTTCTTCGCGCAACTCCACCGGCCACACGCCCTGATCGGGCTTCGTAATGTCACGCGAGTTCGAAGTGAACCCGCGCTCCTGCTCATCGCGCCATGCCATGCGCCATCCGTCGCCGGCTCCATAGAACCCCGGCCAGTGGCGATAGGGCGGCTCGTTCCGTGCCTCGACGAGGGGCGCGCCCGGCGGCACGTAGCCCCAGTTGTCGCCGGTGTGATTGACGATGATATCGAGGATGACGCGAATGCCGCGGGCGTGCGCGGCCTTCACCAGTTCCTGCAGATCCGCCCGCGTGCCGAAATGCGGATCGACATCGAGGAAGTCCTGAATCCCATAACCGTGATACGTATCGAGCGCGGCGCGCTGTTTGAAGACCGGCCCAATCCACAACGTGCTGACGCCCAGCCCGTGGAGGTATTCCAACTTGCCGCGTATGCCGTTGATCGTGCCGCCTTGCCATTTGGCGCCGGAGGCCGCCCATTGCCGCCAGTCGATGTCCGGACGGCTGGGCGCTTGACGCAGCGTTCTGATGGCGGATCGCGCAAGCAGTGGGCGCGTGTGCTCCTGGCCGTCTGAAAAACGGTCGGGCAACAGGAAATACAACACCTCATCGCGCCAGTCGATGGGGGAAGGGAACCAGGTCACGCCGTCGCGCCGCGCATGGTCGAGCAATTCGCGAACCGCGCGAAGGGTGGAAGGGCGCTCCGGTCCTAACAGGCTTGCCAGAGGCATAAGGCCCCCACAATAGCGAGTTTGGTATGTTGGCAACAAGCATGATTCGCCTGTTGGCGCTGGCCGCCTTTCTGATCGATGAGAATGCGCCGTACCGCCATGGTCCCCACGCTCCGTTGAAGTTGAAATGCGCCGGCTGTCACACCGGCGCCGGGAGCGAGGACGCCGCCGGATTTCCCGCCACCGCGCAGTGCCGCGCCTGCCATCCCTCCATGGCCGGGCGTGCGATTCCATCGAAGCGCGTCTTCAAGGTGCCGGACTTCGTTTTCTTTCGCCACGGCGCTCATGCCGATGCCAAAGTGGAATGCCAATCGTGCCACGGCGACGTCTGGAGCGCCGCCGGTCCGCGCGAGGCCAAACCCATGAAGATGGCCGAGTGCGTCGATTGCCACAAAGAGCGCAAGGCCGTGCTGGTGTGCAACGCCTGCCACGAGCTCGGGCAATAATCAGTTGCCGAGGTCGGCCACCACTTTCCACGATCCGTCCTTCTGTTTTTTCCAGACCGTGAGGTATTTCCCGGGGCGAATCATCGGACTGCCGTCCTTGTTCCTGGTGCGGAACTGCGCCGTGCCGATGGTATAGCCGATGTCGCCGCTGGCGGCGACATCGACCTTCACGGGCTTCCAGGTGATTTCGAAATTCGGATCTTCAAACATGCCGGCGTAATGTTTCCGCAACTCCTCAAAGCCGGTAATCATGGGCTTTCCGGTCGGGAATCCGGTGGCATCTTCGGCAAAAACCGACATCCAGCCATCCAGCCGCCGCGTCCTTGTGGCTTCGGCGAAATCGAGGTCGGCTTTCTTGAGCGATTCGAGCAATTGATCGCGGCCGGGGGCTTTCGGGGAGGCAGGCCGTCGCCTTCTTGCCGCGCTGGCCGCGCCCGTCCCGGCCAACAGCAACGCCAGTACTCGCCTGTTCATTGCCACAGTATAAGACCTCAATAAAGAGCTTTGCCGGTGCTGCCGGATTTGCCCAGCGGTTCCAGAATCTGCTTGGCCATGCTCGCGAGCATCGCCACTTCCGAAGGCCCTTGAAAGAAACGGAAACCCTGTTCCTGATACTTCTGAATTTGGGCCAGCGTGCCCACGGGCACACCGGCATACTTGCCGTGAGCGCGCGTCGAATCGAGCACCTTCTGGATCGCCTTCTGCACATCCGGATGCTGCACGTTGCCGCGCGTTCCCAATGAGAACGAGAGATCGGAGGTGCCGATGAAGATCACGTCGATGCCGTCGGTCGCCGCGATCTCGTCGATCTTGTCCACCGCGCGGCCTTCTTCGATCATGCAAATCGTCATCACATTGCGGTCGGCGAAGTCGGCGTATCCTTCTTCGGTCGGCCAGCGGAATTCGGCCAGGCGCGGGCCGTAGCCGCGGCGTCCTTTTGGAGGATAGTGCGTCGAATCGGCGGCGGTGCGGGCGAGTTCCGGTGTGCTGGTGAAGGGAAAAACCACGCCCAGCGCGCCCGCGTCCAACACGCGTTTCGCCGTCCACAGATCCACCACCGGCACGCGGGCAAAGGGAATCGCCGGCGCACCGCGCATCGCCAACACCATCGCGCGCAGCGTTTCGAGCGTGATGGGGGAATGCTCCATTTCGATCCATAGAAAATCGAAGCCAAGATGCGCCATCTGCGCCGCCACCTCGACGCTCGCGGCCGATATCGTGCCACCCACCACGCTCTTGCCTTCGCGCAGCGCCGCGCGCACGGGGTTCTCCCAGGTTTTCGGAATCATAGAAAAGTTATCGCCTCATCAACCACACTTCGCTCACCTGCGTGCCGCGGCCGTTGCCGGGCAGACCCTTGGGCCGCTCCCAGGTCAGCGTCAGCTTGCCATCCGCCGTCGCCTCTTTCGGGATATCGAACTCCACCGGCTTCGGAGGACGGTCGCGTTTGCGGAACGGATGAATCGCATACTGCCCGTCGGCGGTCAGCTTGATTTCTGGCGGCAGATTCTCACCTGCATATACGATGCGCACCTTGTAGAGCGCGGCTGGATCCAGTCCGTCATACTGCATCGAAAGTTTCGATTCGTTCAATGCCTCGGCGTGCTGCAGCCAACTGGTGCGCCATGGCGAAATCTTCCCATCCGGATTGATGGCGAAGCCAATCAGCGCCGATTCGAGATGGGCAGGATCTTGCGCGTACGCCTGGCCGCGCACCAGGTGCGGCTGCAGGGCGGTATTGCCCAGGTCGTCGTAAAAGCCGCCCGGTCCGGGATTGGTCCAATCCGCTACGGCGTCCAGGGCGCGCCGCCGGTCGTCGTCATTGGCCATGGCACGAATGGCGCGGAAGTTCTCATCGAGCCACGCGCGGTTGTTCAAGGGAAAATCGATGGAATCGAGATTGGCGCCGCGCCCGACCGCGATCGCTTGATACTTGGGAACGCTCAACTGCATGCGGATACTTTGAAACAGCGCCTCAGCCAGCTCAAACACGCGAGCCCTAAGCTCCGCCGCCGGTGGATGCGCCGCCGCGGAGGCGAGGATGGCTTCCGCTTCCCGCACCGCATCGAGCGGTGCCTGCGGCCGGCGCAGTGCCTCCATGGCCCGCGCTTCGGCCTGATTCCCATGTAACAGGCGGGCGCGGATGTAAGCATCGTAGTAGGCGCGATACAGCGCTTGCTGGAAACGCCAGTTAAGCTTGTCGCGCGGCGTGGCGGCCCGTTCCATCGCCTGAAACTGCCGCAGCGTCGTCTCCACCGAAACGTTCCCGGCCAGCGCTCCGCGCCAGTTCCGTTCAAGCGACAGCAGCCCCTCGGCGAAGCCGCCCGCCAGAGGCGGCCCGATGAAGTAATTGGCGTAATCGCGCACGATCTCGCCGGGATCGGTTTCCGGATTCCAGCCAAGCGCGCTCCACACGATCTTGTTCACGTCGTCGTTGCAGCCTTCCGAGTACGTCAGAAAGCCGTTGGTAAGAGGCTGCAGCAGGCGGAAGATGTGTGTCTGATCGACGGGGCGCGGATTGACCGGCTCGCGGCCAAGTGTCAGAGCATACGCGGCGTCCCAGCCCGGCACCGGATACTGGCTGCGAATGGTGTGCGTGATGTCGGGGTAGTGGCGTATGGGGTACTTCGCCGGAATCGCCTTCCGCAGTTCCGGCAGGCTGACGCGCACCTGCGGACCGAACACGATACCGGTGAGCCACGCGGGCCCGGTGCGCACGATGGCGTAAAACTCTTCCAGCCACTCCTGACTGAAGCCTTGCGGCGCTACCCACATGGTGGCCTTCGGATGGTATTGCTTGAGCAGCCGCGTCTGTTTTTCGAGCAGCGCCATCAGATATTTCGGCTGTGTGTGGCCGGGGTCGCCGCCCGGCACAAACACGGCATCGATACGCGGCAGTCTGCGGAATACTTCGCCCCACTCCTTGAGAGCGAATTCGACGGTTTCGGGCTTCGAATAATCCGCATCCATGGCCGGATACCAGATCCACACATCCAGGCCATAGCTGTCGATGATCTTCGACATTCCGGTCATCGTGTCGATCTTCGACAACGGAAAGTGCGGGCTGTCGTCGTCGTCATCGGAACGGGGCGGAATCAGCTCGATGGCATTGGTTCCGAAAACCGCCAGATCGCGGATGTACTGATCCCACATCGCAAGCGTCCAAGCGTCATAGGAGTTGGTTTTTGGCCGGTAGCCAAGCTGGTGCCCGCGCAGACCGTACTTCGGCGCCGTTTCCACCGAGAAGCCGTCGGCGATCGCCACCGATCCTTTCGAAAGCGCCAGCGCGCGGAGCAAGCGGCCGGTTCCGAACAAAACGCCGCGGGCGTCGTTGCCTTCGACGATCACTTCGTTCGCCGTGACACGGATGCGGTAGCCTTCCGCCGGCCGTCCCGCCGCGGCCTGCACCAGCCGGATCACCGGCTTGCCCGCCACCGGCGCGCCCGTGGCCAGGCGTACTTGGGTTCGTTTCTCCACTTCCTCCACCAGCACCTGAACGGGCTTGGCGGGACCGGTTACGACGGCATCCTGAAGCGGGAGGGCAAACGCGGCCCTCAACGCGGCGGCGGCAACAACACCAAGAGACATGAAACCATTTATACTCTCACGACAGGGGGTCGATATGACAAAGGGCTTGCTGGCAGTGTTTCTTTTCGCGTTGGCGCCGCTGGCCGCGCAAAATGTAACCGGCGGTATCACTGGATTGATTACCGACGCTTCGGGCGCCGTGGTGGCGGGCGCTCGGGTCAATGCGGTCAACAGCGGTACTCGCGCCGTGTTTGAGACCGTGGCCGATGAGCAGGGGCTGTACACGATTCGCGCCGTACCCATCGGCGTCTATGACGTCACGGCCGAATCGGCGGGCTTCAAAAAGTTCGAAGCCAAAGGTGTGCGGGTGCAAGTGAACGAAGTGGCGCGCGTGGATATGCCGCTCGCCGTCGGAGCGACTTCGGAATCGGTGACCGTGTCGGGCGAGGTGATCACCGTGGACACCACATCTTCGACGCTCAAGACGGTGGTGGATCAGAAGCGCATCGCCGAACTTCCCTTGAACGGCCGCAATCCAACCCAACTGATGCGGCTGGTGGCGGGCGTGGTGATCGACACTCGCGCCGACGTCACCTCCGGCACCACCTACCCTGGGACGGTTCCCGTTTCGGTCAACGGAGGCCGCGGCAACACGACCAACTATGTTCTCGATGGGGCGCAGAACAACGATCATTACTCGAATGCGCCGAACCCGATGCCCAATCCCGATGCGCTGCAGGAATTCAGCGTGCAGACCAATAACTTCAGCGCGGAGTTTGGCCGCAACTCGGGCGGCATCGTCAACGCGGTGACCAAGTCGGGAACCAATCAGTTTCACGGCTCGGCGTTTGAGTATCTCCGCAACAAGGCGGTAAACGCGACCAACTTCTTTTCGCCGGTAGTCAACGGCAGAAAGCTGGATGACGGGCTGAAGCGCAATCAGTTCGGCGGCGTCTTCGGCGGGCCCGTGCTGATTCCCAAACTTTACAATGGCCGCGACAAGAGCTTCTTCTTCGCCAGCTATCAGGAAACGCGCCAGCGCCAGACGCCGATCGCGGCCCAGCGCGTGGTGCCGACGGCGGCTCAGCGCGGCGGCGACTTCAGCGCGCTCGGACGGCCCTTGCGCGATCCATTCGGTGCCGCGGGCGCGACCTACGCGGGCAATCTGATCCCGGCCTCGCAAATCAGCCCCATTAGCCGCCAGGTGCTCGATTTCGTTCCGTCCCCCGCCTCGGGCAACACGGTATTTCTCGTCGCGCCGCAACCCTACGACGACCGCCAATTGCTGTTGCGCGGCGATCAGCAGATCGGGTCGCGCAACCGGTTAAGCGGGCGCTACTGGCGCTCCTGGGCGGAAACGCCAGGCTATCTGAACGCCAGCAACTATCTGGAAACCACCGTGGGGCGGACGTGGTTGAATAACAGCGTCACGGTGACCGACACCCATGTGGTTACTCCCAGGCTGACCAGTCAGTTCCAGTGCGCGTTCAATCGCACCGATGGCTGTAACATACCCGTTTATCCGGCCAAGACCGTCGCCGGGCTCGGTTCCCGGTACCACAACGACGACAAGCCGCAGTGGCATATTACGGTGGACGGCTATTTCGGCACGCTGAACACCGGCGACACCAATCAGTTCCTGCGCGATGAGTATCAGGTGTCGGACACGATGCGCTGGTCGAAAGGAAAGCACCAGATCACGGCCGGCGGCGAATACGGCTATGGGATCGGCGACATCGTCAACAATTTCCGCGCCAATGGCCAATGGCGATTCAATGGAGCGGCCCCGTTCACTTCCGACGGCCTGGCGGATTTTATGGTGGGAAAATTCCAGACGCTGACGCAGGGCATCGGGGAGTACAAGAACACGCGGTTCAAGATCGCGAGCCTGTTTTTCAACGACTCGATGAAGCTTTCGCGGCGGTTCACGCTCGATCTCGGCGTGCGTTGGGAGCCGTTCCTGCCTTACACCGATACCCTGGGCAAACTGGCCTCCTGGTATCCGGGTGTGCAATCGACGCGGTATTCCTTTGCGCCGCGCGGTGTCGTTTATCCGGGCGACGCGAATGTGCCTGACGGCGGCTTCCAGGCGTCCTACAAGAATTTCGGTCCGCGCACCGGCTTTGCCTGGGATGTTTTCGGCGATGGCAAAACTTCGCTCCGCGGCGGCTACGGGATTTTCTTCGACCGCTCGAACACGATCTCGACCAACAGCCAGGCCAACCAGGCGCCGTTCGGCACCGTGGTCACCGTCGATGGCAACGCCGTGAACAGCTTCGCCGATCCGTGGACGGGCACCGCCAATCCATTCCCTTCGCCTCTCAATCCGCCGAGCGACGTGCGCTTTCCGCAGTTCAGCACGCAGTTTCTGTACGCGGGCGACATGCGCAATCCGTACGTTCAATCGTGGAACCTGACCATGGAGCGCGAATTGCCCGGCGGCTTCGTGCTGCGCACATCCTACGCAGGCTCGAAAGGCACGCGGCTGGTGGCGCTGCGCGAGATCAACGCCGCCGTCTATGCGCCAGGCGTGACCACCGCCACCACCAATGCGCGCCGGCCGTTCGCGCCCGGGCTTGGAAACGTAACGCTGGTGGAGCCCGTTTCAAACTCCACCTATCACGCGCTGCAATTCACCGCCGAACGGCGCTTCCGGCGCGGCTTTACGATTCTCACCACCTACCAGTTCGCCAAGGCGATCGACGATTCTTCGGCCAACAAGGCTACCGGCCAGGGCCGTACGAATCCCAACAACCAGGCCTTTGACAAGGGCCGCTCCGACTACGACCGCAATCACGTGTTCAATCTTTCGAGCGTGTGGGAACTTCCCTTCCGGTCGCAGAATCGCGGCTTGAACCTGATCGCCGGCGGCTGGCAATTGAACGGCATCGTATCGCTCAACAGCGGCTACCCGTTCACGGTGGGAAGCGGCGTGGACAACGCACGCACGGGCACGGGCGGCCAGCGGGCCGATCTCATCGGCGACCCGAACCTGGGCAGTGGCCGCAATCGCCAGGACCGCATCAACGAATGGCTGCGCCGCGCGGCCTTTGCGCCCAACACGGTGGGCACGTTCGGCACGCTGGGCCGCAATACGTTCAACGGTCCTGGCCTCGCGTCCGTCGATCTCGGCATGGTGAAAAGCTTCGCCATCCGCGAGAACGTGGCGGCGCAATTCCGTTTCGAGATGTTTAACGCCTTCAACCGCGTGAACCTGGTGGGCCCGAACGCCGCACAGAACAACGTGCAGTTCATGCGCACGACGTCGGCCTTCGATCCGCGGATTCTGCAATTCGCGCTGCGGCTGAATTTTTGATTGCGCTATTCGTAGCGCAGCGCCTCGGTGGGGTTTAGCTTCGCCGCGCGATTGGCGGGCAGCAGGCCGAATACCAGTCCGACCAGGAACGACGTGGCAAAGGCGACGGCCACCGAAACCGGCGAGATCTCGATCCGGATGGAATCCACAAACAGCGGCAAGCTGAGTGGAATCGCCACGCCGATGAGCGCGCCGATCAGGCCGCCAGCCAGGCTGATCAGCACGGCTTCGAGCAAGAACTGCGTCAACACGTCCTTACGCCGCGCGCCCAGCGACATGCGCAACCCGATCTCGCGCGTCCGTTCGGTGACGGTGACCAGCATAATGTTCATGATGCCAATGCCCGAAATCACCAGCGCGATGGCGGCCACCAGCACCAGCACCAGCGTCAACACGGTGGCAATGTTGCGGGCGGCATCGAGAATCGCCTGCAGATTGCCGACGTAGTATTTCGCGCCGGGCCGGTGGCGCGACTCGAGAATCGTGCGCACTTCGCGAGTCAGCGGCTCGACGTCTTCCAGGCGCTGAGCCTGCACGTACATCGGGTCGATTCGCTCGACCGGAACAAACAGGCGCAACACGGTGATGGGCACCAGAATCGTCTCTCGCGTCAGCTCGGACAAGCCGAAGGTATCGGTCTTTTCCCGAAACGTGCCAACGACCGTGAAGGGTAGTCCGAACAGCTTCAAGGTCTGGCCGACCGCCGCCGATTGCGAGCCGTAAAGCTGCTGCGCCAGCGACTGGGTGAGCAGCGCGACGCGCTGCCGCAGTGTGACGTCCGAGATGTCGAGGCCGCGCCCGGCCAGCTGCACCAGGTTGCGGACCCTGGGATATTGATCGTCCGAGCCAATCACCCGCGCGTCGCGAAGCTGGCCGTTCAGTACGATCTTGTCGTAGGCTTCCATGACGCCGGTGGCCGCGCGCAGCCGGTTGCCGAGTTGAGTGCGGACGGCTTCCACGTCGGCGAACTTCACATAGTCTCCCGCCACGGTCGAGGCGTCGCGATTGCCGGCTTCAAAGTAGGCCGTGATCAAATTGCTGCCGACGCCGGAGATCTGTTCGAGAATGAATTCGCGGCTGGTGAGCGAAATGGTCACCACCAGAATCACCGAAGCGTTGCCGATCAAAAGACCCAGCGCGGTGAGTGCGGTCCGCAGCTTGTTGGACCACAGCGCGCGCAGGCTGAATCTAAGGGCTTCTTTCAGTTGCATTCGGCGGAGAGCTGGGCTAAATTTCGATTGTCACATGAAGGCGCGCCAAGCCATCTGCGGAGCCGTGTTGTTGTGGTGCGGATGCGCCAGCGAACCGGCCAAGGCTCCAGTGGCGGCGGAAGCTCCACCGCCCGCCGCGCCCGTGAAAGTCGAGCCGCGGAGCATCGTTATTCCCGCCGGTACGGCGCTGCAGGTTCGCACTGGAATCGGGCTCTCCACCAAACGCCACAAAGCGGGCCAGCCGTTTGAAGCGGCCCTTGCGCAACCATGGATCGTGGGGGATCGCACGATTGCCGCCAAGGGAGCCGCCGTGCAGGGTGTGATCGAATCTTCCAATCCCGGCGGCCGCATAAAGGGCCGGGCCAGCCTGACCGTGCGCATCGCGAGCGTGCAGACCGTGGAAGGCGCCGTCAAAGTTTCCACCAGTTCCGTCACACGCCAGGCGTCAGGAACCAAGAAGCGCGACGCGGCGAAGATCGGTGCGGGTGCTGGGGCGGGCGCGGCCATCGGAGCATTGGTGGGCGGCGGGGCGGGAGCGGCTATCGGTGCGGCGGCCGGCGGAGGCGGGGGAACCGGAGTGGTTCTGGCTACGCGCGGCGCTCCGGCGGAAATCGCCGCCGAATCCTTGCTGACCTTCCGGCTGCGCGCGCCCGTCGCGCTTACGCTCCAGCCGTAGCGATCCCGCGAACCCTCGCGAGTCTCAAGCCGCTCAAGTGAATCCGCCGGTGGTACCGCATCCGCCGGTGGCGAAACACGAAAGCTGCCGGTCCGATTCCTGAGTGCCGCATTTGGGGCATTCGGTCAGTTGATCGGCTTCGGACATGCGCCGCAATTTCTCGAATTTGGCGCCGCATTGGCGGCAGCGATACTCGTATATCGGCATTGATTTCAGTATATCCTGGCAGTGGGATTGCCTCTTGATCCGGTTCCGTTTTCCTTTACTCGAAATGCTGGCGGCGCTGCATGGCGACGCGCTCGCGCGGGACGGCCGCGCGCTGACGGCGGCGGAAAAGGATCTGCTTGCCGGAGTCTTCGGAGAGGCCGTCGATCTTGAGGCAATCCGCATCGTCGAGGCGCGTGTCGCCAACGCCCCAACGACTCTCGGCAACACCATCCGCATCCGGCCCGGCATGATCATGGAGCCGGAAACGCTGGTTCACGAAACGGCGCACGTCTGGCAGTTCCAAACACAGGGGACCCTTTATGTTTCCGACTCCGCCCTGCACCAGAGCCTGGCGCTGATGCGCACCGGCAGCCGGGCGGCCGCCTACGACGTGACGCTGGTGCCGGGCCGGCCCATGCGGGATTACTCCGCCGAACAGCAGGCGATGATCGTCGAGAACCAGTTCCTTCACCAGGCATGGCGCGATCATCCCGAGGTGCGGCGATTGATGGAAGAAGTCCGCCGCACGCGGCCTGTCGCGCTCGACGAGATCCTGCGCGACACCTTCTGTGGACCGTCGGAACCGGCGCTCGACGGCGAAGGCCGTCCGATGCCCGTACCTCTGTTCCGTATCGATCTCTGATCACTCCAGACCGAACAGCGGACGCCGGGCGTTCTTGAAGGTGAACCGCTTGGGATTCACCGCCGTCACGCCAGGCGAATCCACTTCGATGAGGCGCGCGGCCACGGGTTCATAGGCCGCCCGCGGCGCGATGGTGCCCTTGACGACGAGGATCTTCTGGCGCTCCGGATAGACTCCGTTGCTGATGAGCTGATGGAGGCTGTTGGGCGAGCTGCGCTTGCGGGTGACCAGCAGCAGGTTCTGCAGATCGCGCGTGGAGCCTTCGGCTTCAATCACCGCGGTCTGCCCCATATCGTGGTAGCGCGCTCCGCCGTGCCGCACTTCCGTCTCAATGTACTGGCCGCTGTGCAGCGAGCGCACACGGCCTTTCACGCGCACCGGCGAGCCGTGGAAGCCGTCCGTCTTGCCGCCCACCGGCATGTCGAACGAGCCGCCGAGGCCCGCTGCTATCGCGGCGTCGACGGCGGCCGGATCGGCGATGGTCACTACCCAGCCCTGTGCCTTCTGCTTGAGAAGTTCCGCCAGCACGAACGTGCTGTCGCCGGCCGAGCCGCCGCCGATGTTGTCGCCTGTGTCGATGAGCGCCACGGGAAACTTCGACGCGGCCATCGCCAGCCGCACCGCCCCAGCCGGATCGGGCAGGTTCATCTTCAACCGGGGCTGAAGCTCGATGAGCATTTGTGAAAGCCGCGCGGCTTCGCGTTCGGCAAGCACGCGGTCGCCGTTGGTGATCACCAGGGCGCCGGGGCCCACCCATTTCACGTCGCCCCACTGATAGCCGCCGGGCACGCTGGCCGCCAGCACGCCGGGCTGTTTTTCCAGTTCCTTGCTGGCGTCGACAATCGGCTTGAGCGGCAGCTTGTAGGTATCGTGGTGGATCAGATTGAGAATCATCGGCGGCTTCACCAGCACCTGCACCGGCTTCCATTCGCCCGATACGGTGCCGGCCATGATGCGCGCCGCCTGAATCCCGCGCTCCTTCGGATCGAGGTGCGGGCATTCCTTGTAAGTAATGAGAGCGGTGGTAAGCTCGACGATTTCCGGTGAAATGTTGGCATGGAAGTCATGCACGACATTGATGGGGATGCGGCGCCCGACGGCCGTGCGAATGCGGCGCATCAGTTCCTCGTCCCCATGCGGATGGCCTTCGACCACCATCGCTCCGTGCAGCGCGAGCAGAATGCCGTCCAGATCCGGGATCGCCTGCAGGCGCCGGATGAGTTCCGCGCTCAAGGTGTCGAACGTTTCACGGGTGAGCGGGCCGCCTGGGGTTGCCGTGGCGAACAGGGCGGGAATCAGGTCGAGGTTATGGCGCCGCGCCCCTTCGATGTAGCCCGCCAGAGTGGTGGACGCTTTTTCACTGACGGCCAGAAAATCGGCGTCTTTCAGGCCTGGCCATCCGAAATCGGCGAGCCTGGTGAGCGTGGGGCTGAACGAATCCGATTCGTGGCTGATGCCGCCCACGGCGATGCGCGGCTTCCTGCTCTGCGCCGGAAGGATCAGCGCCGCGGACAGCGCCAGAAGCATCAACTTTGGCATACAGGTCATTGTTCCACCCTTGGTTCGGAACCGAATCGCAACACGTTGCCGTCCGGATCTTCGATCTGCATTTCAAGCGCCCAGGGGAAGTTGGTGGGTTCCATGCGAATGCGTACGCCCCTGGACTTCAACTCGCCGTGCAGATGCTCCACATCGCCGATGCCCATCCACACCCAGGCGCCGCCGTTGCCTTGTGCGCCCTGGCACAGATAGACGCCTCCGGGCTCGCCGGGCGGCGAGACATAGGTGAAGCTCAAATCGCCCCATGGTGCGTTGAGGAAGCCCAGAACGCCGACGTAGAATCGCAGGCTCGCCTCCATGTCTTCCACGCGCAGAATGGGATTGATGCACTCGTAGCGGATATCCATCGGTTAGCCTCCTTGAAGGATAATGCAAACCTATGAGGCAAGTAATGCTGTTGCTGGCCGCCGCCGCGCTTCCGGCGCTCGAGCGGCCCGGTGTGGAATATAGAATTTTCCAGTTCCCGGCCGATCGCATTCCCACCGTCGACGGCAAGGCGGGCGACTGGGCGATGGTGCCGCCGGCCTACAACATCGGCATGGATCAGCTCAAGGAGACCGTTCGTGGACTCGGGTTCCGCTACGACCGCAAAGACCTCGACGTGAATGTGAAGGTGGGATGGGTCAAGGGGCTCAACCGGCTTTACTTCCTCTATGAAGCCTACGACGACTATTGGGATTTCCGGCGCGCCGACCGGCACAACGACATCTTCGAACTCGTCGTGGATGGCGATCTTTCCGGCGGGCCGCTGATCGCCGCGATGCATCCTTACAAGGGGATCGGCGGCGGTGACGCGTTCTTCTCTTTCCACGGCGTTCATGCGCAGAACTACCACATCTTCACGCCGGCACCGGATCGCGACTGGGTCTTCGTGTGGGGCTGCCAGCCGTGGATCAAGGAACTGCCTTGGGCCAATGCCGCCTATGACTACAAATTCGAGCACGGCGCTTCGGGCAAGCTGACGCTCGAGTTCTGGATCACGCCGTTCGACTACGCACCCTACGAAGGGCCGGCTCGCGCCGTGGAGTCCAAGCTGTGGGAGAACAAGGTCATCGGAATGTCGTGGTCGGTGCTGGACTACGACGATGAGAACGCCAAGGATCAGGACGGGTTCTGGAACCTGTCGCATAAGACGACCATGTATGGCGATGCAAGCGACCTGGTGGCGTTCCGGCTGATGCCGCTCGAACCGGCGCTCCGCAAGCCGCTGCAGGCCGGGTGGGATTTCCGTGTGGTGGATATGGACCGGCGGCTGGTGGCGTTTCAGGATCGCACGACGGGCGAAGCGCGCCAGTGGCGATGGAGCTTCGGCGACGGACACAGTTCAAGTGAACAGAATCCCGCCCATGCCTACGAAGCGGCGGGCGAATACATCGTCACGCTCGAGGTGGAGGGGCCGGCCGGAAAGTCGCGGTGGACGAAAGTGCGGGACCTGGTGTTGCGCTGAATAAGCCGCCAGAACCTGGGTGACAATATTCTCTTCATGCGTCATAACGGAGTTGCCACTCGATTCGACCTCTGTCTGTTTGTGCCGGAGGATCGACGATGATACTTCTTTGGCTCTTCGGAGGTCTCGCGGTACTGCTGGCTGGCGCCCGCTGGTTCGTCGCCGGCGTTTCGGCACTTGCTCGCGCATTGGGCGTACCGCCCCTGGTGATTGGCATGAGCGTGGTGGCCTTCGGCACCAGCACGCCGGAACTTGTGGTGAATGGCTTGTCCGCAGCGAAGGGTTCTACAGAACTTGCCTTCGGGAATGTGATCGGCTCCTGCATCGTGAACATCGGCTTCGTGCTGGGGTTGACCGCCATGGCCAAGCCTTTGCGGGTTGAGCCATCGCTTATTACCCGCGAAATCCCAATGCTTCTGGTCAGCGTTGCCGCATTTGTGGTACTCGGCAATGACGTCTACCTGGATGGGAGCGCGGCTAACCGTTGGACCCGCATCGACGGATGCATCCTCCTTTTATTCTTCTGCATTTTCCTCTACTACACGACGCGGCAAGCGCTGGCTGCACGCCCTGCCGATCCGTTCGTGGCAGAGATCAAGGCGGAAGCGGCACAGCAGGTGTCACAGCCGCTTGGGATTGAGATCGCAAAGACCGTCGTCGGACTGGTGGGCGTCTCGATCGGGGCGCAGTGGACCGTCGATAGCGCGGTACTTTCGGCAAGGTCGTGGGGAATGCCAGAGGCCGTGATCGGGCTAACGATTATTTCGCTCGGAACGACCTTGCCTGAACTGGCAACCTGCATCATGGCCGCCCGGCGGGGAGAACCTGAAATCGCACTGGGCAATATTGTGGGTTCAAACATCTTCAATTTGCTGGCGATCGGTGGACTTGTAGGAACCATCGCTCCCATGCCGCTGCCCCCGGGCGGATTGTGGGACCTCGGCATTATGGCTCTGCTATCGGCAATTTTGTTACCCATTGCGATCCGCAGTGAAAGGACCATCACGCGCGAAGAGGGAAGCGCTCTGTTCCTGACGTTTGCGGTTTATCTGGTCTGGCGCGTCATGCACGCCCTGGGCGGGACTTGAACCCGAGAACACCGTTGCCGCCGGCACTCAGGGCAGCTTCTAGAAATCGTTGGTGCGTGTTTGCAGCAGCGCCAGAAACTCGTCACGCGTTTCCTTGTGCGTACGGAAGTCGCCCAGCATGGCGCTCGTCATGGTACCCGAGTGCTGCTTCTCCACGCCGCGCATCATCATGCAGAAATGGCGCGCATGGCAGACGACAGCCACGCCCTTGGGATCGAGAACGCTCTTGATCGTCTCCGCCACTTCCTGCGTCAGCCGCTCCTGCACCTGCAGCCGCCGCGCGAACATATCGACGATGCGGGGAATCTTGCTCAGCCCGATCACCTTGTCCTTGGGCAGATAAGCCACGTGCATCTTCCCGAAAAAGGGCAGCATGTGATGCTCGCACATGGAATAGAATTCGATGTCCCGCACCACCACCATTTCGTCGTACTTAACGTCGAACAGCGCGCCGTTGACGATCTGGTTGAGGCTCATCTCGTAACCGGAAGTCAGAAAGCGCAGGGCCTTGGCGGAACGCTCGGGCGTGCGCAGTAATCCTTCCCGCTCCGGATCCTCGCCCAGCTCCGCGATGATCTCGCGAATGCGCGGAACGATCGCCGCCCCATCCTTGGGCGGGGCCACCATCTTCACCACTACCTTATTGCTCTTCATCGTTGTTTATTCGATTTCCACCATGTTGCGCCGCGTTTCGTAGATACGAATCCGCTCCAGCCGCGCCTTATTCGAAAGCCATCGCTCTTCCAACCGGCGTCGAATGTCGAGCGCCACGTTCTCGGTTGTTGGCGGCAGTTCGCGAAACGCCGCGATCTCTTCATTCAGAAACTTGTGATCGTAGTCGCCCAACACCTCGGTTTCCACCAGGCGGTCGAGCGCCCGAACGTCCAGCAGAAGCCCGGTTTCCGCGCTGGGCTCGCCCGCGACGATCAGTTCCAGCACGTAGTTGTGCCCGTGTCCATGCGGGTTGTTGCACTTGCCGAAGATCTCGCGATTCTGCTCGGGCGTAAGCTCGGGCGCATGAAGGCGGTGCGATGCCGAGAAACGGTAGCGGCGGCCAAGGCGGATCATGCGCCCGTTTACTCCGCCGCCTCGCCCGAGTACTCCACAAACAAATCCTCGGTCTCATAGAGACGCAGCGCGTGGAGCCTGGTGTTGGCGGTATTCAAGCGAGGCTCGAGCCGCCGCCACACTTCCCGCGCGATATTTTCAGTGGTAGGAATCACACGGTCAAACGGCGGCACTTCCCGGTTCAGGAAGCGATGATCCATCGGATCGACCACCTCCTCATTGATGATCTCCTTCAGCCGCTTGAGGTCCATCACCATTCCGGTGAGCGGATCGGGCGTCCCCTCCACGGTCACATCCAGGATGTAGTTGTGCCCGTGCCCGTTCGGATTGGACGTCACTCCATAAACCTCGCGGTTGCGCTCCGGAGTCCAACCCGGGTTGGCGCAAACATGCGATGCGGAAAATTCAGACCGGCGGGTAATCTTCATGCCTTCCTTTGAATGGATGCAGCGGCAGCAACCGTGGATACTCTAAAATTGTAGCGGGTCCATGAAATTCGAAACAATCGCGAAGACGCTCATCGGATTGATGATGGCCGGAATGGTCTATCTTGTGGCCGATTCGGTGCGGGAACGGCTGGTGCAGGTGGGCGACACCGCGCCCGACTTCGAGATTACCGCCGACAACGGCAAGGTGATGACGCGCGGCAATTTCGGCGGCAAAATCCTGGTGCTGAACTTCTGGGCCACCTGGTGCCTGCCTTGTATTAAGGAGATTCCGTCGCTGCACGAAATGCAGGAAAAGTTCAAGGATAAGGGCCTGGTGGTGCTGGCCGTCAGCGTGGACAAGAACGAGAAAAGCTACCGCGATTTCCTCAAGCGCGCCGGCGTCGGCTTCACCACCGCGCGCGACCCGGAAGCCAACATCAGCGCCGAATACGGCACCTTCAAATATCCGGAGACCTACGTCATCGACGGCGCCGGCAAAGTGGTGGCGAAGTACATCGCCGATCAGGATTGGACCAGCCCGCGCATTCTCGAACAGATCGGACGCCTGCTGTGATTGCGCCGGAGGCCAAGCGCCGCCTCACTGAAGTGGTGGGCGCTCGCGGCTATCTGGATCGTCCCGAAGATCTCAAGCTGTATGAGTATGACGGCAGCGTCGATAAGGCCAAGCCCGAACTGGTTCTGTTTCCACGCTCGACCGAAGACGTGGTGGCGATCGTCAAGATCACGCATGAGTTCCGCATTCCCATCGTTGGCCGCGGCGCGGGCACCGGCCTGAGCGGCGGCGCCATCCCACGTTCGGGCGGCGTCACCATCGGGTTTGCCCGCATGAACCGGATTCTGGAAATCGATTTGAAGAATGAGCGGGCGGTGCTGCAGCCGGGCGTCGTGAATCTCGACATCACGCTGGCTGTACAGGCGCAGAAATATTTCTATGCGCCCGATCCGTCGAGCCAACGCGCCTGCACCATCGGCGGCAATGTGGCCGAAAATGCCGGCGGGCCGCATACGCTCGCCTATGGCGTGACCACCAATCATGTGCTGGGCCTCGAAGTCGTATTGCCGGATGGAACGGTTTTCGAAACGGGCGGCAAAGAGACGGACGTGCCGGGCTACGATTTGACCGGGCTGCTGGTGGGTTCGGAAGGCACGATGGGCCTGGTGACGAAGGTGATCGTGCGGTTGATGCGCGCGCCGGAGCTGGTGAAGACCGCGCTCGCCATCTACGACACCGTCGACGATTGCGCCGACACCGTGGCCCTCATCACCGCTCGCGGCATTACGCCGGTGGCGGTGGAGATGCTCGATGGCGTCATGCTGCGCATGGTGGAGGAAGCGACGCACGCAGGCTATCCGATGGATGCTTCGGCCGTCTTGCTGATCGAGCTCGAAGGATTGAAGGAAGGCGTGGACGAGCAGCTCGAATTGATCCGCCAGGCCTGCATGGATTGCCGCTGCCGCGAGTTTCGCGTCGCCCGCTCGGCCGAAGAGCGCGACTTGCTTTGGAAGGGCCGCAAGAACGCCTTTGGCGCCGTAGGCCGAGTCAGCCCGTTCTACTATGTGCAGGATGGCGTGGTGCCGCGCACCCAGATCGCCCCCACGCTGCGCCGGATTCAGCAGGTCAGCGAGAAATACGGCCTCATCATCTCGAACATCTTCCATGCCGGCGACGGCAACATGCATCCCATCATCCTGTTCGACGCCCGCAAGGAAAACGAACTGCAGCGCGCCCAGTTGGCGGGCGAGGAGATCCTGCAATTTTGCGTCGATTCGGGCGGCTCCATCACCGGCGAGCACGGCGTCGGCATGGAAAAAATGGAGCTTATGGGCCACCAGTTCCCCGAAGACACGCTGAATGCGATCAAGGCGTTCAAGAACCTGTTCGACCCCGATTGCCGGCTGAATCCAGGGAAGGTACTGCCCACCGGCAAGGGATGCCTGGAGGTCCGCCAACTGCCGCTGACCGCCGCCACCGCGATCTAAGGACCACGCCGCCAAGGTCTGGTAGGATGGTCATGCCAGTTGCCAGAAAGCAAGGAACCTGATAATGTCGATAGAGAATATGGAGATTCTAGAAAGCTCCGTTTATCCCGCCGTCACTCCCCAGGAAAAGGAGTACGACAAAACCGTTCGTGAAGACATTGAACAGTTCCGCGCCCATGCCTGGAAATATCAGGCCGGCGAACTGTCCGACGATGACTTCCGGGCGCAGCGTCTGCGCCGCGGCGTGTATAGCCAGCGGCAGCCGGGCGTGCACATGATTCGCACCAAGGTGCCGGGCGGAACGTTGACGGCGGCGCAGTTGCGGCAGCTTGGCCAGGTGGCCGACGTCTTCGCCGAAGGCAAGGGCCATCTCACGACCCGCCAGAACATGCAGTATCACTTCATTCCGCTGCCGAAGGTGGCGGATCTGCTGCACATGCTGGCCGATGCGCGGCTGACCACGCGCGAGGCCTGCTACAACACGGTGCGCAACGTGACCGGCGACTCGATGGCGGGCATACTGCCGGACGAAGTTTTCGATGTGCGCCCCTATGCGCGCCAGGTGGCCTATGCGTTCCTGCACCAGGAACTCACCGACAGCATGCCGCGCAAGTTCAAGATCTCCTTTTCGGGATCGCCGAAAGACCGCATGATCGCGGCGATTCACGACGTGGGCGCGGTGGCGGTGACGCGCGTCGAAAACGGTGTGGAGCGGAAGGGCTTCCGTATCTACATTGGCGGCGGCCTGGGTCCGATGCCGAACGAAGCGCACCTGCTCGATGAATTCCTGCCGGTGGAGCTGATTGTCCAGCGCACCGAAGCCGTCATCCGGCTGTTCAACAAGCATGGCAACCGCAAGAATCGCAACAAGGCGCGCTTGAAGTTCGTGCTGAAGGAACGCGGCTGGGATTGGGTGAAAGAGACCATCGAAGCCGAGTATGCCGATATCCTCGCCAACGGCGGCGTGCCGGTTCCCACCGAGGTTCCGGAAGGATTCGGTGGGTTCGTTTCGCAGCCTCCCGCATTGGGCAACGGCGCGGCGCTGCCGGTGGTGAACAAAGCCTCCGACCCCGAATACGACCGCTGGCTTGAGACCAACGTCGCCGAGCAGAAGCAGCCGGGCTATGCGGCCGTGACGGTGCTGGTGCCGCAGGGCAACATGACGGGCGAACAGATGCGTGGCGTGGCCAAGCTCGCCGAAGACACCGGCGACGGCATGATCCGCGTAACCATCGAGCAGAACCTGGTGATGGCCTTCGTTCCGCTGGCCAATCTTCCCCGCGTGTACTCCGCGCTGAAAATGATCGGCCTCGGACTGGCCGGAGCCAACGAGATCGACGATATGGTGACCTGCCCGGGCGCCTACTCCTGCAACCTCGCACTCACCAAGACGATGAATCTCGGCGCGGCCATGGTCGATGCCCTCAAGAACCATCCCGACCAGCAAGTGCGCAAGCTGCAGATCCGCGCCAGCGGCTGCCCGAATTCGTGCGGCCAGCACTGGACCGGCGATATCGGCTTCTACGGCAATGCGCGCAAGATCGGCGGCAAGGAAGTGCCCTACTACCAGTTGCTGCTTGGCGGCGGACCCGACAGCCAGGGCATCGTGCGCTTTGGCCTGGCGATTCAGAGCGTGCCGGCGCGGCTCGCTCCCACCGCGGCGCGGCGGGTGATCGATCACTACGTCGCCAATCGTCTCGAAGGGGAGAAATTCCGCGACTACGTGCTGCGGCACAAGGTGGAAACCTTCCGTGCCTTGACCGCCGACCTGGCCAAGCCGAGCGAGATGTTCACCGAGATCTACCAGGATTGGGGCGACTCGGAAGCATTCAGCCTGCAGCTGGGCCGCGGGGAGTGCGCGTCCTGATCGAGCCCTGGCTGCGCGGACCGATCGAAGGCGTTTCGCCCTTCGTCGCGCCGCTTCTCTACAGCTTTCAAATGGCGCGTGAGGACCTCGCGCGCCATACCGAATCCTTGACCGTCGAACAGATCTGGGCCTCTCCGGGCGGTGGGGCGTCCATCGGTTTCCACGTCCGGCACGCCGGCGGGGCCGCCGATCGTCTCTGTACCTATCTGGAGGGCAGGGAATTGAGCGAAGCCCAGATGACGGCGCTACGAGCGGAAGGAAATCCGGGTGCCTCGCGGGAAGAATTGCTGCGGGAACTGGACGGGAATTTGAGCCGGGTGGAAGCGGTGGCGAGCGCGCTCAACGCTTCCGCTCTATCCGAAGTACGGATGGTGGGCCGCAAGAAGCTGCCCACCACCGTGATTGGACTTCTGATTCACATCGCCGAGCATACACAGCGCCACGTGGGGCAAGCTGTGACGACGGCACGCCTGGTGCGTCAGGCTACTGCCTGACAGGCACCGTGCGCGACTGCGACGTTCCGTTGCGGTTTCCGATAGTCACCGCGATCGACTGAACGGTATCGGCGACTGAAGACGTCGTCGTGGTGCCGATCACGTCGCCGGCCAGGGTCAACGGAATCGTCACCGTGAACTGGCTGCCGAAGGCTTGCGACGCGGTGCTTTGATACCAGGCCTGGAAGCTCGACTCCACGTTCAACGTCAACTGCGTGGTGGACACGTTCTCGCCCGAAAACGGCGTGAACCGCAGGTCGATCTGCGTGATAGACCGGGTGGGCGCATAGCCGGTAAGCTGCAGCGTGATGGTATTGGCGGTCTTCGACAACAGCCCGGCATTCAGCAGCACCGGTCCCGAAGAGGGTAGGGTCAGGGCGAGGAAATCGGGACGCGTGGGTGTCAGCACGATGCCGCCGTCGGTGACGAATGAAGGCGTCAGCGTGATGTTGCCCGCCACGGTGCCGGTTTGCAATCTGACCTGCTGGGCTCCGTTGGCGAAGATGGCGCGGGTGGTGTTGGCGGGAATAGTGAAGTTGATGGCGCGGCTTCCGGTGGCAAACTGCACCGTCGGATCGTTCGAGAAAACATCCGAATTGAACGCCATGGTGAGCGTGCCGTTAAGCGTCAGCGGATAGTTCTGCGCCAGCACCAGCCCGACGGCCGGCTGTTCCACCGGACCGACGTTGCCGGCAGCGCCATCGAAGCGATACCCGGGCAGCGGCGGCGGCTGCGTGCCGGTGGCGTTCAAAGCAAAGGTGGCCGTATCGACGCGCAGCGTGGTAGTGGCCGCGCCCACCGCGGTGGGAACGAAGGCTACGGTGAAGCGTGTGGAGCCGCCGGCTTCGAGTTGAAGCGGCAACTGCGGAAGGCTGGCGAGTTCGAAACCCGAGGTGACGCTGGCCAGGCTCACGCTGTTGACGGTGGTAGGGGCCGTGCCGGTGTTGGCGACCTCAAAGGTCAGCCGTCCGGTGGCGCCGACGGTCACCGGCGCAAAGATCACCGCTCCGCTGTTCTGCACCTGCGTGGTCACGCCGCCGGCCGAAAACGAATAGGTGACCACGGGCGCGAGGCCGTTACCGCCCAGATCGAAGCTGTGATTGCCGATGCGCAACTTGCCCACCGCGCGGCCCGATTCCCTGGGCGTGAACTGCACGGTGAGGGAGGCTCCGGCGCCCGGGGCGAGTCTCAATGGTGTAAACGGCGCTTCGAGCAGCGTGAACGCGGTGCCGGCGATGTTGATCGCGGCGATATTACCTTCCACGTTGCCCGTGTTGCGGAAGCGAACCACGATCTGGCTTTTTTCACCAACCAGGGCATCCGGCAGCGCGACGACCTGATCGGGTACCAGCGGCGTGGGCGCACCCTGGCCCACCGTTTCGTACACGTACTCGTCCTGCGTGCCCGATCCTTCATAGCTGAAGCCGACGCGGCTGTTGAATAATTCGATCGAGCCGCGGCCGGCGACAGGCGCGGGCAGCTTCGGCGTGAAATTGATATTGAACCGGATGGACTGGCCCGGATCCACCGAGACGTTCGGCAGAGGCAGGTTCACCAGTTGGAACGCCGCGTCGCCGCTGCCGGAAATCGACTTGACGATACCGGCGCCCGAGCCGCGATTCAGCGCGACCACGGCGGCCGAAGAAGTCTGGTCGATGGCGAGGGCCGGGAAGACGATCCGGCCGCCATCGGTCAGCGGCGTGGCGTTGCCCTGCGGCGCGGTATAGCTGAAAACAAACTCGGGGGTAACGCCCACCAGATTGATGGTCACGCTGCCGGTGGTGCGTCCTTCCTGATAGGCGATGACGACCCGTGCGTTGGCGCGCGCGCTGGCGGTGGGCGTGAACCTCACTGGAATTTGCGTGGTGGCGTTGAGATTCAACGTCACCGGCGCGTCGGAGGTGAGGGTGAAGTCCTGGGAACCGAAAACGTCGACGGTGTTGATGGAAATATTGGCGGCGGTGCCGCGGTACTGCAACGTCAACAAGCCGCTCACCGGAGCGCCGATCGCGTCGGCGGCCATGGTGGCGGTTCCGGTGTCGGCGATCGTGGATACGTTCTGACCCTGTTGAAACCGGATGTTGAAAAGCTGAGCGTCAAGACGGGGGCCGAAGGCGGCCGCGGCCGCCAGGAGCATTAACGGTCTAAGCACGATTGATTATTCCTCCACCGGCACGAAGAAAACTTTGCCTTCCGGACCGGCGCTGAGCACTTCCAACGGCTGTCCTTGTTCGCGGCTGTTGAGCCGCCACATCCGGCCGCCGGCTACCGGCTCAAGCCGCGTGGGCTCGAAATCGAGAGCCAGGGTCCGCTGGACGGCGCGCGTGGCGCGGTCAATGACCACCAGACTCGATTTTCCGGCGACGATGACGGAGCGTTCGTCGGCCGAAAGCGCGATGCCCGCCGGTGCTTCGATGCCGGCGTTCTCGTTGGCGAGCAGCGTGGCGGCGCCGGAGGTCTGCCAGCCGGCCAGTTCCAGCGCGCTGTTGCCCGACCGGCTCGACACATAGAGTGCGTTACCGGTGGAATCGAGCGCCAGAGCCGACACATCGGAAATCGCGGCGATCCGTTCGGGACTTTCGCCTTCCACCAGACGATAAATTCCTTCGGAAGTGGCGGCGGCGGCAACGCCCTTGGCGCTGAGCGCCAGCACCGTCACACCGTCCAGGTGGCCGAGCGAAACCGAACGGGCGCCTTCGGCAAAGTGGCTCCAAAGTTCGAGCCGCCCATCCCCATGCCATACGGCCGCGCTCGAAGAGGCGGGGTTCCAGGCGATGCGCACGTTACCGGCGGCCGCCAGTTCGGTGAACCGCAACTCGGCGGCGCTCAAATCCATCCATCCAAGCTTGGAGTCGCGAACGGCGAGCGCGAGCCTGCCGCTCGGTGCCACCGCGGCGCTTTCGATTTCCGAAGCGATGGCGCCGCCAAGATAGGACGCGCCGGGAATGCCGATGATCGGCCGCAGCGCCTTTGAGTGCTCATCGAACAGAAAGCCCGGAACCGGGCCGCGAATATCGTCCTGCGCCCAGGCGGCTGCCGCCAGGAAACTGGAAATCAGAATGCGTTTCACTATCGAGGACCTCCCACAGTCACCGGTGCCGCCGAAATGCTTACCGGAATCCTTGCCGTCGCCGCTGTGCCGTTGTCGCCGCGCACGCCTGCCGCGATGCCCGCCGCCGCCCCTGCGCCGCCGAGAATCGCCACCCACTTGATCCAACTGTTGTTCTTCACGCCCGTCATCGACTTGCCGTTGGACCCATTGGCCACGTTGCTTTGGGCGACGATCACGGTGCCCGTCTTGGTGCCCGAAAGCGCGGTGACCTTGATGTTGAAGCGCCCCGGTTCATCGTTGGGAGTGAACCCGGTAACGGCGGCGCGGCCCTTTTCGTCGGTGCGCACGGTTTGCGTTTTCAGCCAGCCGTTGAACGCGCCGCCCGGGCCCGCGGCAGGCAACTGAAAGGTGACTTCGGCGCCGGAAACCGGCTTGTCCTCGCCATCCTTCACTTCCACCACCGGCGCCACGGCGGAGCGGCTGCGGATGTTGTTCTGCGCGCCTTCTCCTTCAACGACAACGATTTTCAGGTCGCCCGCGGGCGCCTGTTGCGCGGGCAGAACCAGCGCCGTTGCCAGAATCCATACAATAGTTTCTCGAATACGCAAAAATGCCTCCTCAGTGGGGCCACACGACGACCCGGATCGCCATAAGCCGATCTATAACATCTTAGTGGAAGGCGACGCGCCGTGGGTAAACGTTTCCCGCCCCGCCGAAATTCTTTTCCGGGCGGTCAGATCCGCAGGGCGGCCACCGCGCGCCCGTAGTCTTCCGGTTTGATGTAGATGATATAGCCGTAACTTCCCTTGCTATCGGATACGCCGCTTGAGGCGTAAACGTTCACATTGGCTTCATAAAGTTGTTCATGAATGCCGGCGATGGCCGCCAGGGCGTCGTCGCCCTGCACCAGGATGGCGTGGTTGGGCCCCTCAATCTGCATGCCCGCCTTGTGCGCCGAATGGATGGCCCGCGGCGTATCTTCCGGGAAAACCCAAAGCTGGGTATTGTTTGAGCCCATGGGGATGGCGGCAAATGCCAACAGGTTGATGCCAAGATCGGCCAGCCGCGCCAGCAGGCGGTAGGCTTCCCCCGGCTCATCTCTCACCGTTACGTAGAAGTAGTCGATGCGGCGGATGGAATACGCCATGCCTCATTCTGTAACATTTTCGCCGCGCGCGCCCGCCGCCCCCGTGGTACGATTTCCGGCGTGAAACTTTACAAGTTGGCCGCGGCCGCCGCGGTACTCACTTCGTGCGCGCAGCCGCCGGTGCCGAAACAGGAGCCTGCCGCCGTTCCGATGCCCTCGGGTCCCGAGGCCACCGTCGCCACCAGCCTTTCCTTCACCGAAGGCCCCACCGTGGACGCCGAGGGCAACGTGTTCTTCACCGAGACCGTGAATTCGCGCATCATGAAATTCTCGCCCGCCGATCGCAAGACGACGGTCTTCCGGGCCGATTCCAATCGCGCCAATGGGCTGCTGTTTGACGGCGAGGGCCGCCTGATCGCCTGCGAGGGCAGCGATGCGCAACGGAACTCGCCCCGCGTGACGCGCACCAATATGAAGACCGGCAAGGTGGAGGTGCTGGCCGCCGGCTACGAAGGCAAGCAGTTCAACGCGCCGAACGACGTGACCATCGATGACAAGGGCCGCCTCTATTTCACCGATCCGGTGCCCGATTCAACCTCTCCGAATGCCGTCTCGCCGGCGGGCAAGACCGGTACGCCCGGCGTCTACCGCATCGATCCCGATGGCAAGGTGGCGCGGATTCTCGCCGGTCCGCAAATTGAATGGCCCAACGGCATCTCCATTTCGCCCGGCGACAAGACGCTCTACCTTGTCGAAGCGAACAAGGTGGAAGGCGGCACACGGGCGATTCGCGCCTACGACCTGGCCGCCGATGGCACCGTGTCGAACATGCGCATCCACTACAACTTCTACCCCGGCCGCAGCGCCGACGGCATGACCATCGACACCGAGGGCAATATCTACGCGGCGGCGGGGCTGCAGCGATTGCGCGGCACGAAGGAAACGCTCGATACGAAAACCGGCATCCACGTGATTTCGCCGGCGGGCAAGCGCATCGGCTTCACCCCCATTCCCGAAGACACCATCACCAACTGCGCCTTCGGCGGGCCGGGCAATCAAACGCTCTACGTGACCGCCGGCAAGACGCTGTTCCAGATCCAATACGGGATTGCCGGCACGCGGCGATGAGTGACAATCAATAGAAGCACTCATGAAGGCACTCGTGAAGCAACACGCTCAGCCGGGCCTCTGGCTGACCGATATCCCGGAGCCGGAATACGGACCGGACGACGTTCGCATCCGCGTCCTGCGCACCGGAATCTGCGGCACCGACGTCCACATCCTCAATTGGGACGAGTGGGCGCAGCGCACCATCCCGGTGCCCATGGCGATCGGGCATGAGTTCGTAGGCAAGGTGGAAGCGGTGGGCGCCAACGTGCGCGATTTCTCACCGGGCGACATCGTGAGCGGCGAAGGCCACGTGGTGTGCGGGCACTGCCGCAATTGCCTGGCTGGGCGCCTGGTGATGTGCGCCAATACGAAGGGGCTGGGCGTGAACCGGCCCGGCTCGTTCGCCGAGTTCGTCGTCCTGCCGCGCGCCAACTGCTGGAAGCATCATCCCGACATCGACCTCGACGTCGCGGCCATCTTCGATCCGTTCGGCAATGCGGTGCACACGGCGCTGATGTTTCCTGTCCTGGGCGAAGACGTGCTGGTGACCGGCGCCGGACCCATCGGCATCATGTCCGCCCTGGTGGCCAAACACGCCGGCGCGCGCCATGTCGTCATCACCGATGTCAACCCGCAGCGCATCGGGCTTGCCAAACGGTGCGGCGTGCCGGTGGCGGTGAACCCCAAGGATACCGACCTTAAGGATCTGCAGAAGAAGCTCGGCATGACCGAAGGGTTCGATGTGGGATTTGAGATGTCGGGTAATTCCGTCGCGTTCAAGCAGATGATCGACAACATGAGCCACGGCGGACGCATCGCGCTGTTGGGCATTCCGCCATCTGAGATGACCATGGACTGGAAGCCGGTCATCTTCAACATGCTGACGGTCAAGGGCATCTATGGCCGTGAGATTTACGAGACCTGGTACAAGATGACGGTGCTGCTCGAATCGGGGTTGAACATCGCCCCAGTGATTACGCATCGCTTCTCGCATCGAGACTTTGAAAAGGGCTTCGAAGTCATGAAAACGGGCAATTCGGGTAAGGTTGTGCTGGACTGGACGGACTAGCGCTTATGTACGGATCGATCAAAGAGCATCTGGCGGGCGAACTCGAGAAGATCCGCGAAGCGGGTCTGTTCAAGGAAGAGCGGGTCATCGACACGCCGCAGTCTTCCAGGGTCCGTGTGGGAACCGGCGGGACGGTGTTGAATCTGTGCGCCAACAACTACCTGGGGCTGGCCAGCCACCCAAAGGTGATTCAGGCGGCGCATGAAGCGCTCGACCGCTGGGGATACGGTATGGCCTCGGTGCGCTTCATCTGTGGGACGCAGACGATCCACAAGGAGTTGGAACGGCGGCTGTCGGAGTTTCTCGGCACCGAAGACACCATCCTGTTCTCGTCGTGCTGGGATGCCAACGGCGGTGTGTTCGAGATCCTGCTGGGCGCCGAAGACGCAGTGATTTCAGACGAGCTGAATCACGCCAGTATCATCGACGGCGTGCGGCTTTCGAAGGCCCAGCGGTTCCGGTACAAGAATTGCGACATGGCCGATCTCGAAGCGAAGCTCGCCGAAGCCGCCGCGGCGCGGTTCAAACTGGTGGTCACCGACGGCGTGTTCTCCATGGATGGCTATCTGGCGCCGCTCGCGTCGATATGCACTCTGGCCGAAAAGCATGGCGCGATGGTGATGGTGGACGATTCGCATGCCGTGGGATTCACCGGCGCCAATGGCCGCGGCACGCATGAGCATTCGGGCGTCATGGGACGTATCGACATTCTTACCGGCACGCTCGGCAAGGCGCTGGGCGGAGCGAGCGGCGGCTACGTCAGCGGACGCGCGGAGATCGTCGCCATGCTGCGGCAGCGGGCGCGGCCGTATCTCTTTTCGAATTCCGTCGCCCCGCCGATCGCGGCGGTGTCCTTGACGGTGCTCGATCTGTTGAGCGAATCGGGCGAATTGCGCGAGCGCCTGCGCGCCAACCAGCGGTTCTTCCGCGAGAAGATGGCCGCCGCCGGCTTCACGCTGCTGCCCGGCGAACACCCGATCATCCCCATCATGCTGGGCGATGCGAAGGTGGCCGGGGCGCTGGCCAAGGCTTTGCTGGCCAAGGGTGTCTATGTGACCGCGTTCTCCTATCCCGTGGTGCCGCAAGGCAAGGCACGCATCCGCACGCAGATGTCGGCGGCGCACTCGATCGAAGATCTGTCGTTCGCCGTCGAAAAGTTCATCGAGGCCAAACGGGAACTGGGCCTGTAGTCCATGGGCTGGATTCGCGCCGTCTATGCGATCGAATTTCTACTGGCGGTGCTGGTGGCCGTATTCGCCTGGCCCATGGTGGCCGGGCAGGGCCATGTCGATTACGTGCCGTGGGAGTGGAAGCTGGGACTGACGGTGGCCTTCGCGCTCTGCTTCACCATGTCGACCGGGGCGCTGGTAACAGGCGATCGAGTGCGCGCGGTGAGCTGGCTGCTGGGGCTGGCCGTGGTCATGGTGGGCATGGGTTATCAGGCCTACCTGGCGCATCTCGAAGAAGAGGAGACCGAAGGGCCCGACGTCTTCCGCAGCGAAATGTCAAACGAGGATGTCTTTGACCACGTCGCCCGAAATGCCGGTGAGCCGCGCGTCCAGGCCCTGGAATTTCACCGTGAGCCGCTTGTGATCGATGCCCAGCACGTGCAGCATGGTGGCATGGAAATCGTGCACGCTCACCGGGTTCTCGACCGCGGCGTAGCCTAAATCGTCGGTCGCTCCGTGGACCACGCCGCCCTTGATGCCGCCGCCGGCGAGCAGGTAAGTGAAGCCCTTGATGTGATGATCGCGCCCGTCACCGCCCTGCGACATCGGCGTGCGTCCGAATTCGCCGCCCCAGACCACCAGCGTATCCTCGAGCATGCCGCGCTGCTTCAGATCGGCGATGAGCGCGGCGGTGGGCCGGTCCACTTCTTCGGCCTTGAGCTCGATGTTGCGCTTGACGCCGCCATGATGATCCCAATCGCGATGATAGAGCTGAATGAAGCGCACACCGCGCTCGGCCAGCCGCCGCGCCAGCAGGCAATTGGAGGCGTAGGAGCCGTCGCCGGGACTGGCGCCATAGGCTTCGAGCACGCTGGCCGGTTCCTTGCTCATATCGACCAGGCCGGGCACCGACGTTTGCATCTTGAACGCCATCTCGTACTGCGCGATGCGCGTCTGGATTTCCGGATCCTTCCACGTGCCGGCCTGCGCACGGTTCAGCGCGTTGATGGCGTCGATGGAATCGCGTTGAATCTTCGCGTTCAGGCCGGGCGGATTGTGGATGTGCAGCACCGGATCGCCAATGGAGTTGAGCTTTACGCCTTGAAACTTGCTCGGCAGGAATCCGGCCGACCACTGGCGCGCGGCGATGGGCTGCATCTGGCCACCCGTGCCATCGGACGAGGGAACGACGTGACCGGGCAGATCATGGGCTAC
>CADEFT010000036.1:0-29902 GCA_902826685.1 uncultured Acidobacteriota bacterium | reverse complement strand
GCGCGATGCGGGTGTCGATTTCGGGGTCGAGGTTCTGCTTGGCTTGCAGTTTGTTGAGCGCGCCCACGGCGTCGATCAGCTCGCCCTGCATCTCCCGCGTCACGCCGTCGGGGTTGCGGACGTAGCTGACCGGGTCGGGCCCCGAGCTGAACTTGACGCCCTGGTAGCGGCTCGGCAGAAAACCGCTCGACCATTGCCGCGCGGCGATCGGCTGGCCCTGGGCGCCGCCCTCGGAGGTCAGCACGATGAACCCCGGCAGGTCTTCCGACTCGCTGCCCAGACCGTAGAGCAGCCAGGAGCCCATGGACGGGCGGCCGGCGACGCGGAAGCCGGTGTTCATGAAGGTGTGAGCCGTGTCGTGGTTGATCTGCTCGGTCCACATGGACCGCACGATGCACAGGTCGTCGACGGTGGCGCCGATGCGTGGGAATAGCGAACAGACTTCGGTGCCCGCCTTGCCGAATCGCTGGAATGGATGCTGCGGGCCGTAACAGATCAGCGGGCGGCCTTGAAGCTGCGCGATCTGCTGGCCGGCGGTGAACGATTCGGGCATGCCCTTGCCGTGCATCTCGCCGAGTTTCGGCTTGGGGTCGAAGGTTTCCAGATGCGACGGGCCGCCCGCCTGGTAAAGAAAGATGACGCGCTTGGCTTTGGGCGGATGATGGGGCGGCGCGACCACACCCGTTGTGGCGGCGTCCAGCAGGTAGTTGAGCGCAAACAGGCCGAGTCCGGCGGCGCCGCGGCCGAGGAACGCACGGCGATGAATCTGGCGAACGGTGGTCTCGTGGTTCATACAGGTTCAATTCCTGGTGATGGTCTCGTGCATGTTCAGGATGGCGCGGGCTACCGTCGTCATGGCCGCGAGTTCCGCCGTACCTGCAGGCTTGCTCTGCGCCGCTTCGCCCGCCGCGTCCAGGCGTTTGGCTTCGGCTGGATTGGCGCGATAGTGCCGCAGGCTGGTTTCATAGAGGCCGCTAAGGGTGCGGCGTTCGGCGGGGGAAGCTTTGCGGCTGACGGCGCGCAGAAACGCCCAGTCGATCCTGTCGTCCAGCCGCGTGCCGCCGCTTGAAAGCATGTTCTGCCCCAGCACCCGCGCCGCTTCGACGAACGTGGGATCGTTGAGCAGCACCAGTGCCTGCAAGGGCGTGTTCGAAGGGGTGCGGTTGATGGCGCATTCCTCGCGCGTGGGGGCGTCGAAGGTAGCCATACTTGGATGCAGGAACGTGCGCTGCCAGAAGGTGTAAAGCCCGCGCCGGTAAAGCGACTCGCCGCGGCTGGCGGAGTAGCCGCGTTTGGGAAAGTTCAACGCCGCCAGGTGCCCTTCGGGTTGATAGGGGCGCACCGGGGGACCTCCGAAGCTGTCCGTCAGCAGGCCGGAGGTTTGAAGCGCCACGTCGCGCACGCTTTCGGCATCGACGCGGAAGCGGCTTTGGCGGGCGAGCAGGCGGTTGTAGGGATCCTTGGCTTCGAGCTCGGGCGTAGGCAGCGAAGAGCGCCGGTACGCATCGCTCAGCACGATGGCGCGAACGATGTGCTTCACGTCCCAGGCGTGGGCGCTCGAGGCATTCCATTCGGGCTTCATGAATTCCGCCGCCAGCCAGTCGAGCAGTTCGGGATGCGACGGCCATTCTCCCTGCGAGCCCAGATCCTCCAGGACGCGGGAAAGCCCCGTGCCGAAAAACTGCCGCCAGATGCGATTGACGAATACGCGGGCGGTGAGCGGATTCTCCGTTGAGCCGATCCACTCCGCCAGATCGAGACGGGTCGCGCGGCGGCCCGGCGCCACCTTGCCAAGGAATGCCGGGATGGCCGGTTCGACGATTTCGCCCGAGTCGTCCATCCAGTTGCCGCGCGGCAGCAGACGGGTTGTTTCGGGTGTGACGGCTTCGGTGACGACGACGCGGGGAATGGTGGCTTCGAATTGTCCCAGTTCGGCCTCGGCCCTGGCGGCGGCGATCTGCAGGGGTTCGAACTCGGGCGCGGCCCAGGCGAAGTGATGGAACACGGCGGCGCTTTGCGCGCCAGTGCGGTTGGAGGGCTCGGTCTCGATCGCCTTACGGACGTTCTCCGGCAGTCCGGTGCGGACGGGATCGGTACTGCGGCGCCCGCGGGCAATGGAATCGGGCCAGGAATGAATGGCGCTCGAAAGGGCGAGGCGGAAGCGCCCGGCGGTGGCGCGGCGGAAATCGGAATCGTGGCGCAAGCGGACGGTGACGGTGGAATCGGCGGTGGTGCGCAGCTTTTCGGCGAAGCGCAGCGCCAGCACGTGCGTATTGTTGCCGTAGATGGTGAGACCCCAACCGGTTTTCGGATCCCCGTCGATGGCGGCCATGGGCGGAAGGTCGGGGGCGGGGAAGGCGAGGCTGGCGGTGGCGAGCGAGAATGCCAGCTTGCCCTGGCCCGCGTCGGCCTCCACTTCGCTGATCAGCAAACGGTCGGCCCCGCGCGCGACGCGAACACCGGCCAGCGATTCATCGGCGAGCACGTCGACGGCCAGCGCGGTCCACTCGCCCGCGCCGGGTTTGAGCGTCACGATGTAGGTTTCGTTGTCCGGGTTTGGTCCTTCCACCACCATCAACCCGTTGCCTGGCTGTTTGCCGGGCACCATGGAGCCGCCTAGTTCGGAGTTTGTGTCAACCAGTTCGTCGTTGTAGGTGCGAATCACCGCGCCGTTCTGCGATTTGGCCGCGATGGGGCGCTGGTAGTGCCAATTCAACTGGCCTGATTTGTCCGCTTGCAGGATGCCGCTTTCCCATTCGGCCTGGCGATCGGGCACGGCGCTGGCGGCGCGGGCAAGATTGCGGCGGGCGGCGGCGAGTTGAATACGCAGAATCGCGAGGCGGCGCTCCTGCTCTTCACTCGGCAGCGCCAGTTGCGAGCCGAACGCCTCCGGGCCGCGATCGGGCACCAGGCCGGTTTCCTTGATGTCGGCGAAGAACGCCTTCATCGAATAAAAATCCTTCGCGGTGAACGGATCGAATTTATGGTCGTGGCATTCCGAACAGCCCATGGTGCTGCCGAGCCAGACGTTGCTGGTGGTACGCACGCGGTCGGCCGCGTACTTGGCCAGATACTCCTTCGGTTGCAGGCCGCCTTCGGCCGAAGTACGGTTCATGCGGTTGTAGGCGGAAGCGGTTTTCTCCTCCACGCCGGCCCCCGGCATCAGGTCGCCCGCCAGTTGCTCGCGCGTAAACAGATCGAACGGCTTGTTATCGCGGAAAGAGCGCAGCACATAGTCGCGATACGGCCAGGCGGGGAACGGATTGTCGCCATGGAAGCCGCAGGTGTCGGCATAGCGCACCGCGTCGAGCCAGTGCATCGTCTGCTTCTCGGCGTAATGCGGGGAGGCGAGCAGAGCGTCGATCCGCGTGGCGTAAGCATCGGGCGATTTGTCGTGAACGAAAGCCTCCACGTCGGCGGGCTTGGGCGGCAATCCCGTGAGATCGAGCGAGGCGCGGCGAAGAAGCGTGCGCCGGTCCGCTTCGCCCGACGGTTGCAGATTCTCCTTCGCCAGACGTGCGAGCAGGAAGGCGTCGATGGGATTCGCCGTGGCCGATGGTACAGCGGGACGGCGGACCGGCTGATAGGCCCAATGCCCTTCATACACGGCCCCTTCCGCCACCCATTGCCGGATCGTTTGCTTCTGGGTTTCCGAAAGCTCTTTGTGCGAATACTTGGGCGGCATGACGCGCGCCGCATCGGCCGAGAGCACGCGCTGGACGATCGCGCTTTTGGACGGATCGCCCGGTACGATCGGCGTGACGCCGGATTTCGTGGGCTTGATGGCTTCGTCGCGCAGGTCAAGCCGCAGGCCGGCCATGCGAGTACTCTTGTCGGGGCCGTGGCAGGCAAAGCAGGTATCCGACATGATGGGCCGGATATCGCGATTGAAGCTGACGGCGGCTTGGCCGGGCTCGGCCACGACCAGGATGAGGAGGAAGAGCATGGCTGTAGTTATTCTATGCCGGGGGGACGGGATGACGTTGATACGATGGATTAGAAAGGCGCTATGAAAGTCACCCTCAAACCGCAAACGGAAAAGCGGATCAACGAAATGGTTCACCGCGGCGAGTTCGACAGCGCGGACTCTGTGGTGGAACAGGCTGTCGCGTTTTTCCTCGACTATGAGCAAGAAGAGATGGACCAAGCTGAGTTCCACGACGTCGAGACAGCCGTTGAAGAAGGAGTTCAGCAAGGCGCGCGGGGTGAGGGTGTTTCTCTAGAGGAGTTTGACCGCAACATGCGGTCGAGCGCATCTATCAGCGTGTAAATTTAGCGTGCGCCAATCGCCGGGCAGGAGTGGTCAAGCGGCTGATCGAATCGCTGTATTCCCTCTCCGAACTTCCTCAGCGGTGCGAGGTTGTTGAAAAGCTGACCACGCCTACCGGATCTACTTCGACATCATGGAGAACGCCGTTCGGATTCTGCACATTCGTTACGGCGGACGGCGCGAACCAAGCGCGCAGCAGATCTCTTAACGGCGACGATCTCCTTAGCCCACCGTCTGCAACTCGGCGAGCGCGGCCCCGCTAGCCTTCTCCACATCCGCGTGCAGGCTGTTGCCATGCGCATCCATGGTCACGATGGCCGGGAAGTTTTCCACCCGCAGATGCCACATCGCTTCCGGAATGCCGAATTCGATGAGATTGACGCCCAGCACTTCCTTGATGCTTTGCGCATAAAACTGCGCCGCGCCGCCGATGCCGTTGAGATAGACCGCGCCATGCTCCTTGAGCGCGGCCAGCGTCTTGGCGCCCATGCCTCCCTTGCCGATCACCGCCCGAACGCCGTATTTGCCGATGACGTGTGCCTGGTAAGGTTCCTCGCGAATGCTGGTGGTTGGTCCCGCGGCTTTGGTGTACCACTTGTCCCCATCCTTCAGCATCACCGGGCCGCAATGATACAGCACGGAGCCGCGCATATCCACCGGCGGCGGATTCTTCATGAGGTGGGCGTGCACGGCGTCGCGTCCGGTGAAGATTTCGCCCGATACCAGCACGATGTCGCCCACCTTCAACGCCCGCACCTGCTCTTCGCTGATCGGCGCGCGCAGCGTCACCTCGCGGCCCGTCAGCGCGAAGCCCGAACCCTGCGCCAGCCGGTCCAGCGGCCTCGCCGGATCGCGATAGAGCCAATTGGTGATGGCACCCGATGACGCATCCAGCCGCACGCCGAGGCGGCGGAACGCCCAGCAGTCATACGCCACGGAGACGAAGAAACTGGCGGGCAGGCGATTCGCCGCCATGATCTTGCAACCGATGAGCGTCGCCTGGCCGCCGAATCCCATGGCGCCGACACCGAGCCGGTTGGCCTCCTCCATGATCCCGGCTTCGAGCCCGGCCAGCTCCGGCACCGGATTCACGTCGTCGAGTGTGCGGAACAGTTGCTGTTTGGCGAGCACGTACCCATGGGCGCGGTCGCTGCCGATGCAGACACCCACCGCGCCGGGAGCGCAGCCCTGCCCCTGCGCCTGCCACACCGCATGCAGAATGCACTTGCGCACGCCTTCCAGGTTGCGGTCGGCGCGGCCCAGGTGATCGAGCGAGCAGGGCACCGAATACTGGATGTTCTTGTTCTCGCAGCCGCCGCCCTTGAGGATCAGCTTGACTTCGATTTCATCCTCTTCCCACTGCTCGAAGTGAATGACCGGCGTTTCTTCGCCCAGGTTGTTGCCGGAGTTTTTGCCGGTGAGCGAATCGACCGAATTCGGCCGCAGCTTGCCGCGCCGCGTCGCCTCGGCCACGGCCGCGTGAATCGCTTTGCGAATCCGGATCTGATTCACGCCCACCGGTGTATGAATGAAGAACGTCGGCATGCCGGTGTCCTGGCAGATGGGACCTTCGTTGTCGGCGGCCATGTCGACGTTGGTGGCGACGATGTTCAGCGCCTGCGCCGATTGCGTTCCGGGAGTCTCCGTCTCAAGCACATGGCGCATGGCGTGCCGCACGTCCGGCGGCAGGTTGGTGGAGGTCTGCGTGATCAGTTCGATGAGGCTATTTTCGAGGAATTGCATTGGAGTCTCCCATGGTATCGCCGGGCGCGGGCGCCGTTGGCGCGATCCTGATTCGTACACCGGCTTGCATGCCGTGCTTGATGGCCGGATTGGGCGAGGTGAACTCGACGATGGCTTCGTTGTCATTGACCGCCTTCACTTCGCCGAGCAGGCCTTCACTGGTCACTTCGGGAACCAGGACCATCGCCGGCTGGCCCGGTTGAATGGCTTTCAGGGCGGCGGGCTCGGGCTGCACCACGACATCGAGAATCGCCGGATCGACGCCGAGTTGGATCAGATCGAGCATGGCCCGATTGACTTCACCGCCCGCTTCCACCTTGAGCGAGAGCACGGTGCCATCGACCGGTGCGACGATGATGCTCGCTTCGACGTCGCTTTTGGCATCCTCAAGCGTGGCCGTCTTTTCGTCGAGCGTCTTTTTGGCCAGGGCCAGTTCCCGGTCCAGTTGCGTGACGCGTTCCGTGTTGAGGGCGGCCGTGGCCGCGGCGGTGGCCGCTTCCTGCCTGGCCGCATTGTAGGCGGCTTCGGTTTTTTCGAATTTGAGCCGCGCCAGAGCGCCCTCCTTGAACTGATTCTGTTCCCGCAGGTATTGCTTTTCGAGCATCTGCGTCTCGCCCTTGGCGCGCACCGCATCGGCGTCGGCGCGGGCGGCCTCAAGGCGCGCGGCGAGAATCGATCCTTCAAGCGAGGTCACCTTCGTTTGCGCGCGATCCAGTTCAAGCTGCGCCAGTTCCTGCGCCGATTCGAGCGCGCTGTTCCGCACGCGTCCAAGCGGCTGGCCTTCGACCACGTCCTGGCCCGCTTCCACTTCCCAGGAATCGACGACTCCATCGACGGGTGCCCGTACGGCCTTGATATGGGCCACCTGGATTTTTCCGTTGAGTCCGATCTCATCGCCCAGCGAGGGCGCCGCGGCGGCCGCTTCCACCTTGGCGGGCGGTTCCGCGGCGGGTTTGCGCAGCACCGATAAGGCCCCGGCGGCCATCGCCGCCAGGATCACCACGCCGGAAAACAGCAGCCATTTGCCGCGCATACCCCGATGATAACGTGCTATCCCTGAAGGAATGCGCCGGCCAGTGATCGACGCGCTGCTCCACTGGCACCGCGATTTCGAGAGAACCGACCTGCCGCGTAAACTCGAAAAACTGGCCGTTTCTCCCTTCGGATTCTTTCGCGGAACCTATTTTCTGTTCACCGCCAGTTTGCCGTCGAGACCCTTTCTGCGGGCGGCTGGCCCGGTGATAGGCGACATCCACACGCAGAACTACGGCAGCTTCCGCGCCATCACCGGGCGCATCGTTTTCGACATCAACGATTTCGACGAAACCACCGAAGGCTGGTATGAATTCGACGTCTACCGCCTGGCGGTGAGCCTGATTCTGGCCGCCGAACAAATGGGGCACCGGCTGGGCGATGGAGTGAATGCGGCGGAAGCGGCGGTGCGCGAGTGGATCGCTTCGCTTGCCCGTTGGCGCCACACGAGCCGCCAGCGGTTTGAAGCCGTGGAACCGATGGCGATCGAAAGCCGCCTGCTGGCCGCCGCCGCCGTACGATCGCGCGAGAAGTTCATCGGATCGCTGGCGGAGTTGAGTTCGCGCGGCTGCTTCGTCTTCAAACCCGGCGCCGAGTATATCCCGGTGTCCGCCGCGATCCGCCAATCGGCGGCCGGGGCACTGCCCGAGTTTCTACGCCATTGCATCGCGCCGGCGAAAGCCAAGCCGCGCCGCTACACCTTTCAGGACGCCTGCCGCCGCGTGGCGGGCAACGGCAGCATGGGACGGCCGCGGTTCGCCGTGCTGCTTGGCAAGGGCGTGCGCGAGGAGGAGACGCTCTCGTCGCTGCGGCTGGTGGAATGGAAGTGGTCGCTCGATTCGTCGCTCGACCGCAAGCGTCCGTACGCTACCGCGGAACGGGCCGAGCAGGTGTTCGAGGCCACTCGACGTTTCCAACTGCATCCCAAGCGCTATTTGGGCTACACGCACATGCTGGGCTTGGGCCTGCAGGCGCGCGAGATCGGCGCCAACGACCGCCGGTTCTCCACCGCGGATCTCGCCCCTATCGGCCGGTTCGAAGACGCGGCCGCGCTGTTTGGACGGACGCTGGCGCGCTGCCACCTGCTGGGAAGCATGGGCGAGACGGGACCCCGAGAAGTACCGCTGCAACTGCACGGTAACGAGGAGGCGTTCGTTCATCATGTGCTGCGGTTCGCCGTGGCGTCGGCGGCGGAAGTGCACGCCGGGCATGCGGAGTTGCTGCGGAATCGCGCGAGAGTGGAGGAGCAATGGCGGCCGAAAGATCCATAACCACGTCGCGGTTCAGCACCCAGGCAACGATAGTGGCGCCGCAGCGCGAAAAGCATGCGTCGTTCTATTCGGGAAGCAAGGGTGAGACTGGCCCGCGCCAAGTTCCGCTGGAACCGTGGAGGCGTGAAGAGGCGTTCGTGCATCCCGGGAAAGTGGAAGAGCAATGGCGGCGGTAACTTCACCGCGTTTCGGCAGCCTTGTGGGTGTGTTCCTCAAGATCACCAACACCACCTTCGGCGGCGGTGACCCGACTATGGTGGCGCTGCAGCGCGAGTTTACCGAGCGCCGCGGCTGGATGACGCTCGAACAGCACGCGCTCATCTATTCGCTGGCGCGCATCACGCCGGGCACGAACGTACTGGCCTATTGCGCCGGCGCCGCCTGGACCATGGGAGGCACGGTGACCGCCGCCGCCGCGGTGGCCGTCGCCAGCATTCCGTCTTCGCTGATCGCCGTGTGGCTGGTTGTCGGATTCGAGAATTCTTCGGGGAATCGATGGGCGCAGGCGGCGGTGGAAGCCACCGTGGCGGCCGTGGTGGGTATGATGCTGGCCGCGGCGTTGGCGATGGTGCGTCCCCAATTGACGCGCGCGGCGTGGCCCCGCGTGGTGGTGTTCACCTTTGGCACGCTGCTGCTCAGAGAATGGATGCGCCTGGGCCCGGTGGAGTTGATCGCGCTCGCCGCCGCCGCCGGTTACTGGTGGCGCGAATGAATCTGCTGGTCCTTTATCTTCTGCTGTTGAAGGCGACCGCCACTTCTTTCAGCGGCCTGGCGTCGCTGCCGGCCGTGCACGCCGATTTCGTGCTGAAACATCGCATTCTGACCGAGGCGCAATTAAACACGGCGGTGGCGGCGGGGCGTTCGGGCCCAGGTCCCGCGGGGATCTACGTGGTGAACGTGGGATACCTGGCGGCCGGCGTTCCGGGCGCCGTGGCGGGCTGGCTCGCGCTGGTGACGCCGGCGTTCCTGATGCTGCCGATGCTTGGCTATTTCGCCCGTTATGCGACCGACCGGCGAGTGCGCGGCGCGATTCGAGCGATTCTGCTTTCCTCGGCCGGGCTGCTGCTTTCTTCCACGATCCCGCTGGGGGCGGCGGCGCTCACCAATCCGCGAACGGTCGCCATCGCCATAGCCAGCTTTGCCCTGCTGGTGTTCACGCGCATCGAAACATTGTGGGTGGTGCTGGGCGCGGCCGTGTTGGGGCTGCTCTCGGCGGCGATTGTTTAAACTGATGGCAGTGCTGCCGATTCTTCTGCTGGCGCTCGCGGCGCAGCCTGACGGCGCGCTGATCGAGCAATCCCGCCGGGCCAAAGAGATGATGGCCGCGGGCCGCTTCGAACAGGCGATCGCTCTCTATGAGCGGTTGTGCCGCGCCTTGCCCGGAAATCCCGGCCTGCTGCTCAACCTCGGCATGGCGTATCAGGCCGTGGGCAATCACGACATGGCGATCCCGCATTTTGAAGCGGCGCTCGATGGCGATCCGGGTAACGCGGGGGCGCTGGTTTCGCTTGGCGCCTCAAGGCTCGCCGTGGGCGATGCCGCCAAGGCCATTGAGGCGCTTGAGAAGGTCAAGGCGCCCCGCGCCAGCCACGATATACGCGGCATGCTCGGCAATGCGTATCTGGCTGGTGAGCGTTTCGAGGAAGGGGCCGCCGTTTTCCGCCAGCTTTCGGTGGCGGTGCCCAACGATCCGAAGGCATGGGCGGGCTTGGGCCGTTCCTACGATGCGTTGGCGGCACAGGCTTACGAGGAATTGAGCCGGTCGGAAACCGGCTCGGCGCGATGGCTGGCCGTGGCGGCGTACACGCGCATGGACCAGCGCCAGTATCGAAGCGCGTTCTATTTCTTTCAGCAGGCGCTCGCCAAGGATGCGAAGCTGCGCGGTGCGCAGGCTGCCATCGCCGAGGTCTATCGCAAGACCAATCATGCCGATTGGGCGGCCAGCGCGGAACGCAAGGAAGCGGCGCTCGGCGCGGTGGATTGCGCCAAAGAGAAAGCGGAATGCGACTTTCAGGCACGGCGGTTCCGTGAGGCGGCCAAGTCGCCGGACGCCTATTGGCGCATTCGCGCGTTCAATGAACTTTCCAAACAAGCCTATGCGCAACTGGAGCGGTTGCCGCCGACACTCGAGCGCCACTCCATTCGCGCCCAGATGTATGCCGGCCGCAACCTGCATCTGGAGGCCGCTTCCGAGTGGCGCGCGGCGGAGAAGTTGAAGCCGGGGGATGGACGCATCCGGCGGGAGCTGGCGACCTCGCTCTATCTCGGCCACGATTACAAGTCGGCTCTGCCGCTGCTCGAAGCCTTTCTCGCGCGGGATAAGGACTCGCCGGAGCTGAACTTTTTCGTAGGCGACTCGCACCTGCGGCTGGAACAGCCTGGCAAGAGTGTGCCGTATCTGGAGGCGGCTTTGAAAGCCGCTCCCGATCTTCTGCCGGCGCATGCGTCGCTTGGGATGGCGTATTCGAAGCTCGACAAATCCGCCGCCGCGGTGCCGCATCTGAAGGCCGCGCTGCCGATGGATGAAGACGGCGCGTTGCGCTATCAATTGGCGCGTGCCTATCAGGCCACCGGTGCGGCGGAGTTGGCCAGGCAGGTCCTGGCCGAGTATCAACAATTGCGCGGTAAGTTGGATTCGGAGAAGAAGAGTCTTGAGGAGGAAGTGCAGATCACTCCGCCGTGATAGTGTATAGGGTGGTATGTCTACGGTAGACAGTCCATCTGACCGTTTGGAATTCCTTCAGGGAACGCTGGAAGTCCTCATCCTCCGCAGCCTGCAGATCGCTCCCAACCATGCCTTCGGAATCGCCAAGTTCATCGAGCGGCAATCGGAAGCCGAGTTCTCGGTAGACAACGGCACACTCTATCCCGGATTGCAGCGCCTGATGCAGAGAGGCTGGATCACCTCTCAATGGAAGACTTCGCCGAACGCTCGCCGAGCGAAATACTATCGGCTCACTGCCGATGGCAGGAAGCAGTTGCTAACGGCAACATCGCGGTGGCGGCGATTCGTCGAGGCGATGTCTCGCGTGCTCGCGCCGGAGGTCAAGTGAGCCTCCGCGAACGATGGGGGAAACTCCGCGCGCTCTTCGCCGGCCGGGCCGGGCTCGACGACTTACGGGAAGAGATCGATACGCATCTCGCCATGGAGATCGAGGACGCCGGGCACACCGGCACCAATCCTCACGAGATTCGAAAGCGGTTTGGCAACAGAACCGCCATCGGTGAATCCGCCTACAACGCCTGGACCTTTGAGACCGTCGAATCTTTTGCTCAGGATGTACACTACGCCCTGCGCGGCATGTGGCGAAACCCCGTGCCGGCGGGGACCGCCCTTTTATCGGTCGCGCTAAGCATTGGCGCCTTGACCGTGGTCTTCACGGCGATCAAGCCAGTTCTGATCGAGCCATTGCCATACAGGCACCCCGAGGAACTCGTGCAATTCCGCACGGAGTATCCCCGCTTCCCGGAACAGCCTCGCGGCGACTGGATGTCCTGGGAAAACGCACAGGAAGCCGGACGGAGAAGCCGGACTCTGGAAGCGGTGGCAATCTATCGCAACGCGTTCGCCGACCTGGCGAGTGAATCGGGCGATCCCCCCGAAGCCCTGTATGGCGCGCGCGTGACTTCAAATCTATTCCCACTCTTGGGCGTCGCTCCCATGCTCGGGCGCAACATTTTGCCGGAAGAAGATCAACCGGGCCGCCCCGATGTCATCGTCCTTAGCCACGGCCTATGGGTTCGCAGATTCCACTCCGACCCCGGCATCGTCGGAAGGGTATTGACGGTGAATGGCCGCGCCAGCACCGTCATCGGCGTCATGAGCGCGGAGTTCGATTTCCCGATGCGCCGGACGGCTGTGCGCACACCATCGCCCTATGTGGATTTTTGGGCTCCGCTTGAAGTTGCCAGAGGAGGCGGGCATAGTGCCGTGGCCAGATTGAAGCCCGGCGTTACGATGGCGCAGGCGCGGCAGGACATCGGCTCGATTGGCGAGAGCCTGGCGGCGGAATTTCCGGCTACCAACAGCGATCGCGTCTTGCAGTTGAACTTCCTGCATGACCGGGTTGCCGGAAACGCCAGGTCCAGCCTCTTGCTGTTGCTCGGTGCGTCGGTGCTGTTCCTGCTGATCGGTTGTTCCAACGTTGCGAACCTTTTGCTCGCGCGAGGACACGACCGCCAAAAAGAGATCGCGCTGCGCCTTGCGCTTGGCGCCGGCCCAAAGAGGATCCTGCGCCAAATGATGACGGAAAGCTGCGCCTTGGCGGTTTTGGGCGGTTTGGCGGGATACTTGCTTTCCGTCATGGCTTGGCGGATTCTGCCAGCTCTGTCACCTGCCGGCATCCCGCGCCTTGCCTCCGCACGCTCCGATATGACGGTGCTGTTCTTCGCGATGGCGCTGAGCGTTCTTAACGGCGTTTTCTTTGGGATCGTGCCCGCTCTGCGGGCCGTCCGCACTGGAGGCGGAAACGCGAACGGGTTTGGAAGTCGCGGCGTCGCCGGCGGGCATGACCGGACTCGCTCGTTACTGGTTATCGCCGAGGTCTCGCTGACAGTCATGCTCGTCGTCCTTGGCGGCCAGTTGTTGGGCGCTTTCTCACGGCTGATGGCGACCGACCCCGGTTTCGACGCGGACCGCATCGTCGCCTCCGTGATCCTGCCCTCCGCGGACCGCTATCGGGATCCTGAAAGGCGCGACGAGTTCTATCGGAAGATTCTCGAATCGGTGCGCAACCTCCCCGATGTTGAGAGCGCGGGGACCGTCGACGCCCTGCCTTTCTCCGGCGAGAATACCGGTGCGCTGGTGAGTGCGGTAGAAACCTCATCGGCAAGAGAGGCCGATGCGGAGGTTGATGTCACAGGCGGCGAATATCTGCAAACCATGGGTCTTCGATTGATCGAGGGGCGCTACTTTCAGCCCGAAGAGATGAAGCCCTCCAACGAGTCCGCCATTGTAAGTGCACTCCTGGCGAGTCAGCTATGGCCTGGGTCGAGCGCCATCGGGCGGCGGATCTGCCTCAATTGCCGGCCTGGAAATGCGCCCATGTGGAAACGAGTGGTAGGTGTGGTCTCCGATGCCAAACACTCCGCGTTGAATGAGCGGGAGAAGGGTGCGGTCTACCTTGCCGCTGGCGCGATGGAGCGCGCCGCGTTCGTTGTCGCACGGACGCGGCGATCGGCCGGCGATCTCGAGCAGGCGATCCGCCGCGCTGTCGCCGCCACCGACCCGAACCAGGCAGTGTTCCTTGTTGCCCCACTCAGGAGCTTCATCACCGATTCGGTGGCCGATCGGCGCTTCGTTATGATTCTGGTCTTCATCACCGGCTGCCTGGCATTGGTGATGTCCGCGGCCGGAGTGTATGCCGTCACGTCCTATTCCACATCGCGCCGAACGGCGGAAATTGGGATCCGGATGGCAATCGGTGCAACTCCTCAACAGGTCCATGCGCTGATTTTCCGTCAGGGCTTCGGTTCGGCGGCTTTGGGCATGGCGATTGGCCTTGTTCTGGCGAGTGCGTCTTTACGCCTCCTGCGGAGTTTCCTTCCGGGGCTTGAGCAAAGTCACGCCGCTCATGCCTGGATCGCCGCCGGGCTGGTGACGATAGCGGCGGCGGGGGCGTGTTGGTTGCCTGCTCGCAAGGCGATCCGCGTCGATCCGGTTTCGGCCTTGCGGCACGAATAACGGGTCAATCCTCCGTAATCGTGAGGACGCGGTCCACGCCGGGCGCGGTCACCCGTTGCACCTTGCCGCCCGGCCAGCGCACTTCAACGACGGCTTCGGTATCGGCGCCCAAACCGAACGCCACCGGCACCAGCATGGATGAGGCATAGCTGGACGAACTGGTCATGGCATTGTGGCGGCTGCCGATGCGGACGCGGGCGCCGATGCCGTCGCGATTGCCGCCTTTGCCGATCAGCCGCACCTGAAGCCAGTGGCCCGCCCGCGGGGTGACGTTGCGCCACAGTTCCACCGGTTCGCCCAGCGCCGTCACCACCACGTCGATTCTTCCGTCGCCATCGAAATCGGCGAACGCGGCGCCGCGGTGCGCGCGTATCGAAGCTTCGAGTCCGGATTCGGGCACCGCGCCAAACTTGCCGTCGCCGAGGTTGCGGAAGACCGTGTTCGGCTGGCGATAGACGGCTGCCTCCACACGCTCCACCAGGTCGTTGACGTGCGAGTTGGCGGTGAACAGATCCTTCCATCCATCGTTGTCGAAATCGACCCAGCCGTTGCCCCAACCGGCGTGTCCGGTGCTGAGACCGGCTATACCGGTCGCGAACGTCGCGTCGCGAAACGAACCCGTGCCGTCGTTGCGAAAGACGGGGAAGGTCTCGCCGTTCAATGCCGTTACGTTAATGTCGGGATGGCCGTCGTTGTCGTAATCGCGAAACTCGGCGCCCATGCTGGCGACCGGTTTGCCCGCGTCGAGCAGCGCCACGCCCTTGAGCAGCGCCGTTTCTTCGAACTTTCCACCGCCCAGATTGCGGAATAGAAAATTCGGCATGTTGTCGTTGGTGACGAAAACATCGGGTCTGCCGTCGGAATCGGAGTCGGCCACGGCGACACTCATGGCCCGGCCGCGGTGGGCGCCGATGCCGGAAGCGGCGGTTACATCCTCGAACGCGCCGCCGCCCAGGTTGCGATACAGCCGGTTGGGCCGCGGATCGAAATACCTCGGATGGCAGTAAATCCGCAGCCGGCGCGATTCATCGCCACAGGCGCGATTGCGGTCCCCGTCGCGATGGCCGTAGTTCACTACGATCAGGTCCAGCCGGCCGTCGATGTCGTAGTCGAACCATGCCGCCGCCACGCCCCACTCCTCGCTCTTGATCCCCGCCTTCCCGGTGACGTCTTCGAACCTGCCGCCGCCCAGGTTGCGGTAAAGCAGGTTGCGGTTCACGCCGGCGACGAACAGATCGGGCAGGCCGTCGTTGTCGAAGTCGCCCGCCGCGGCACCCATCGAATAGCCGTGACCGGCGAGTCCGGCGGTTGCGGTGACGTCGCGAAACTTCATCCCGCCTTCGTTGCGAAACAATCGGTTGCTGTGCCGGGCCTGCTTTTCAAGCGACGGCACGCTGGCGCCATTCGTGAAGAAGATGTCGGGCAGGCCGTCCTGGTCATAGTCGAAGACGGCGATGCCCCCGGCCACGGTTTCCCACATGCGCTTCTGCGGCGTGGCGTTGTTGTCGAGCGCGAAGCGCAGCCCCGCCTCGCGGGCCACGTCGCGAAAGCGGATCTGCGCCTGTGCCAGCGAGGCGATGAGCAAGAAAGCGATCTTCATCCCGTCCACGCTAGAATAGCGGGAAAGGACTATCGAATTCAGATGCAAATGCACCCATCCCATCCGGGACGTTATCCCGAGAATCTGATCGCGCCCATGCGCCACGACCTGACGCAGCATGGCGTCGAAGAGGCGCGGACGCCCGAAGCCGTCGATGCCGCGCTCGGCTCCGGCACCGTGATGCTGGTGGTCAATTCGGTCTGCGGATGCGCGGCGGGCAAGGCCCGGCCGGCAGTGGGCCTGGCGCTCCGTCACACGGTGCGCCCCGATCGCGCGGTGACCGTGTTCGCAGGAGCGGATCTCGAAGCCGTGGCACATCTGCGATCGGGCAAGCTTGCCAGCGTACCGCCCTCGTCGCCTTCGATTGCCATCTTCCGCGATGGCGAGCCGGTTTACGTGATGCACCGCCGCGATATCGAAAGCAGCGATCCCTACAGCCTGGCGCGGACTTTGACGCAGGCCTTCGACCAGCATTGCGCTCCGGTCGCGAAGTAGGTTAGAGAAGATCTTCCAACGCCCGCCACGTCACATCGTTGAGCGGAATACCGGCCCGGCGGTAGCGCGCTTCGGTTTCAAATTCGAGCCCTCCCGGTGCGTACAGACCGCCGGGGCGGCTCTCGCGAACCTGCCTCACGATCTCATCCACGCGGCGGCGGAATACCCGTGGATCTTCAAAAGCCGCCACGTCGATCGCCAGGAAAAAGTGGCCGTCAAGGCCGGGCTTGGGCCCATCGATCATGTTGCCCAGGCCGGTGCCGTAGGCCGCACCCGAGAGCAGGCTCGAAAGCATCCCGAAGACCATCGCCAGGCCGACGCCCTTGTATTGGCCGATCGGCTGCAGCAATCCCTTCAACGCGGCGGCCGGATCGGAGGTGGCTTGTCCCTCTTCATCGAACGCCCAGTCGCTCGGAATCGCCAGTCCTTTCTGGCTGTAGATGCGGATCTTGCCATGCGAGGAGTGGCTGAAGGCGGCGTCGAGAACGACGGGCGGTTCGCCGCCCGATGGAATCGCCACGGCCAGCGGATTGATGCCGACGATCTTGTCGCGGCCGCCCCAGGGCGCCATGGTGGGCAGCGCGTTGGTGGCGCACAGGCCGATCATTTCCGGAAGCGCCTGCATGGCGAAATAGAACAGGGCGCCGCAGTGATTGCTGCCGCGCACCGCGGCCAGGGCGACGCCAGTCGATCGCGCCCGCTCAATGGCGCGCGACATGGCGAAGTGCGCGGCGATGGCGCCCATGGCATTGGCCCCATCGACCACGATGGCCGACGTGCGATCGGACACCACGCGTGGCTTGCCGCGCGGGTCCACGCCACCTGAAGTCAACTTCTCGGCATACTCCGGCACGCGTAGCACGCCATGCGAATGCACGCCGCGCAGATCGGCGGTGGCAAGGGAATCGGCCAGCAGCGCGGCGTCGGTTTCGCTCATGCCACGGTTGAGGAAAATCGCGGAGACCTGACGCTTCAGATCGTCGAAGGCGATCCGCCGTTCGCCCTCGGCGCCGGGATAGGCTGGCACTTATTCCACCACGCGCGAGCTGACCGGTTGAGACGCCGTACACGCCATACTGTCGCCCATGCCGCGGGCGATCAGCGCGCAGGCGTTGTCGATGGCCGTGCGCCGCGCGCCTTCGACGGTGGGACCGGCGGCGGTGCGGCAAGCCTTATTGCCGTGGAATTCCATGCAGACTTCCACCCGGTGCTGGCGCAGGCCAAGCATGCTGTAGGTCAGGGCCGCGAAGAAGACCACGGCGGCGATGGCGATCCAGAGGCCGGTTTTCAAGCGCCCGCCTCATGGTAGAAATTGCCCATCCGCCGGAACTTCTCATAGCGCTGGTCGATCAACTGGCGCGGTGTGAAGCTCTTCAATTCGTTGAGCGCCGCGCGCACCTGGGTGCGTACCAGCTCGATAGCCGCCGCCGCATTCTCATGAGCCCCGCCGGGCGGTTCCGGGATGATCGCGTCGATCAGACGGAGCCGCAACAGATCGGGCGCGGTCAGCTTCAACGCGTTGGCCGCCTGTTCGGCCTTGCCCGCGTCGCGATAGATGATGGCCGCGCAGCTTTCCGGCGAAATCACGCTATAGATGGTGTTCTCCATCATGTAAATGCGATTGCCCACGCCGAGCGCCAGGGCCCCGCCGCTGCCGCCTTCGCCGATCACGACCACGATCACAGGCACTTCGAGACGCGACATTTCCCGCAGGTTCCAGGCGATGGCCTGCGCCTGCCCGCGCTCTTCGGCGTCGATGCCCGGATAGGCGCCCGTGGTGTCGAGCAGCGTCAGAATCGGCCGGCGGAACTTCGCGGCCAGACTCATTACCCGCATCGCCTTGCGATAGCCCTCGGGCTTCGGCATGCCGAAGTTCCGCAGCAGCTTCTGCTTGGTATCGCGGCCCTTTTCCTGGCCCAGCAGCATCAGCGGCTCGCCATCGAACAGGCCCATGCCGCAAACGATGGCCGCGTCGTCGCCATAGGCACGATCGCCGTGGAGCTCCTGGAAGTCGGTCATCAACCCCTGGATATAGTCCACCGCATGCGGCCGTTTGGGGTGGCGCGCCAACTGCACGCGCTGCCAGACGGGGGAATTCTTCTCGGCCCTGGCCGTTTCCATTTCCATTCAGTTTAGCCTGCCAGTACTTCCACGGACTCGGAACCGCAGATCCGCTCCACTTCGGTGAGGAATTCCTTGTCCGGACGAACCTTGGCCGTCAGGTCCAGCACCACCGAGAAATCTCCACGCTTTTCGAGCCGCAGACGCACATCCGTTTCGCCCGGCTTGCGGGTAACCAACTCGCTCAACTCCTTCGCCCGGCCGGGATTTCCGAGGCCCACTTTGATCGAAATCAGCGCCGGGTAGTTGACCCGCGCCAGTTCGATGGGAATGATCTCCTGAATGTTGAGCCGCGGCGCCGAGTTCTCTTCGGGCAGGATCGCCGCGCGCACCATTACCACCTTGTCTTCCTCCAAAAACTTCAGTTGCGAATCGTAGGCGGAGGAAAACACCATCGCCTCCAGCGTGCCGTCCCAATCTTCCAGTTGCATCACGGCGAACGGCTTGCCTTCCTTGTTGCGCTTCTTTTGAATGCCGGTGAGGATGCCGCAGAGCTTGATTTCGGTGCCGCGCGCGAGGCCTTCCAGCCCTTCGGTGGAATAGGACGTCAGTTCGCGAATCTTGTCGCGGTGCGGATCGAGTGGATGGCCGGAGGTATAAAAGCCGAGCAGTTCCTTCTCGCCGGTGAGTTTTTCCTGCGCCGTCCACGGCGGCACGTCCGGTAGCGCCACTTGGGAATGATCTTCCACTTCCAGGGCGAAAAGACCCGCCTGTCCGCTCGACCGGTCGTTCCAGACGCGTTGGCCGGATTCAAGCGCGCCTTCGACGGCGGCAAACAGGCGGCTGCGCTCGGCGCCGAAGGAGTCCATCGCGCCGCCCCGGATGAGGCTTTCGACCATGCGGCGGTTGATGCTCTGCAGATCCACCTCTTCGCAGAAGTGATGCAGCGACTGGAAACGGCCCACCCGTTCGCGAGCCTTCACCACCGCTTCGACGGCGCCCGCGCCCACGTTCTTGATGGCGCCAAGACCGAAGCGAATGCCCTTGCCGTCGGGCGCGAAATCGAGATAGGAATTGTTCACATCCGGCGGCAACACCGGAATCTCCATTTCGCGGCACTCGTTGATGTACTTCACGATCTTGGCCGTGTTGCCGGTTTCCGACGTGAGCAGGGCGGAGAGAAACTCCAGTGGATGATGCGCCTTCAAATAGGCGGTGATATAGGCGAGATAGGCGTAAGCGGCCGAATGCGATTTATTGAAGCCGTAGCCGGCGAACTGCTCCATCAGGTCGAAGATCTTCTCGGCCTTCTTGGCGTTGTAGCCGCGTTCCACCGAGCCTTTCATGAACCGCTCGCGCTGCGCCGCCATCTCCTCGGCTTTCTTCTTGCCCATGGCGCGGCGCAACAGATCCGCGTCGCCCAGCGAATAGCCGGCGAGCTTGTTTGAGATCTGCATCACCTGTTCCTGGTACACGATGACGCCGTAGGTTTCTTCCAGGATCTCCGCCAGGTCCGCGATTTCATAAGACACCGTCTTGCGGCCATGCTTGCGGTCGATGAAATCGTCGATCATGCCCCCTTGAATGGGGCCGGGACGGTAAAGCGCGTTGAGTGCGCACAGATCCTCGACGCGCGTGGGCTCGTAGCGCCGCAGAATATCGCGCATGCCCTGCGATTCGAACTGGAACACGCCGCTGGTGAAGCCCTTGGAAAAAATCGCATAGGTGGCCGCATCGTCGAGCGGCAGGTCTTCGATCTTCAACTCAATCCCGCGGTGTTTGCGAATGAGCCCCAGCGCATCGAAGACGATGGTGAGCGTGGTGAGGCCGAGGAAATCCATCTTCAACAGTTGGAGCTTCTCAAGACCCACCATGTCGAACTGCGTCACGACTTCATCCCGGTTGGTGCGGAACAGCGGGACCAGTTCCTTGAGCGCCACCGGCGAGATGACGACACCGGCGGCGTGGACGCCCGCGTTGCGCGCCATGCCTTCCAGCCGCTGCGCCACGTCCAGCACTTCGTTTACCTTCTCGTCCTTGCGCGCCAGATCGCGCAGGCCCGGCTCCTGCTCAATGGCCTCCTTCAGATGAATGTTGAGCTGGTTGGGGATGAGCTTGGTGACCTTCTCCACGTCGGCGAAGGTCATGTCGAGCGCGCGGCCCACGTCCTTGATGGCGGCGCGGGCGGCCAATGTCCCAAAGGTGATGATCTGCGCCACCTGCTCGCGGCCGTATTTTTCGGTGACGTATTGAATCACCTCGCCGCGGCGGCGCGTGCAGAAATCGATGTCGATATCGGGCATGCTGACGCGCTCCGGATTGAGGAAGCGCTCAAACAGCAGGCCATACTGCAGCGGGTCGATATCGGTGATCTCCATGCAGTAGCCAACCAGGGAGCCGGCCGCCGATCCTCGCCCCGGACCCACGGGAATGCCCACCGACTTGGCGAAACGAATGAAGTCCCAGACGATGAGGAAGTAGCCGGAGAACTTCATCTTCTGGATCATGCGGATCTCAAAGTCGAGCCGCTCGCAGTACTCGCCCGCCTCGTGCTTCAGCGCGCCGGCTTTCCACATGGCGTCCCAGCGGGCGCGGCGCTTCTCAAAGCCCTGGCGCGCGACGTATTCGAAATACGTGTCGGTGGTGTGGCTTTGGGGCACTTCGAACTTCGGAAACGGCTCGGCGACCTTTTCGAGCTTGACCTGGCAGCGCTGGGCGATCTCCCAGGTGCGGTCGAGCGAATCCTCGAAGTCGCTGAACAGGCTCAGCATCTCCTCGCGCGTTTTGAGGTAGAACTCGGGCGTGGTGAAACGCATCCGGTTCGGATCGCTCATCGTCTTGCCGGTCTGGATGCAAAGCAGAATCTCGTGCAGACGCGTATCGTCGCGGCGCAGGTAATGCGCGTCGTTGGTGGCCACCAGCGGAATGCCGGTTTCCGCCGACAGGCGCGTCACCAGCGGTACCACCTTCTTGTCCTGTTCGAGGTTGTGATCCTGAATTTCAAGGAAGAAATTGCCTTTGCCGAACATGTCGCCATAGGTGTGCGCCATGCGCCGGGCGTCTTCATAGCGATCGGCGAGCAAGGTCTCGTTGATGTCGCCCTGCAGACAGGCCGAAAGGCCGATCAGTCCCTTGGAATGCTTCGCCAGAAGATCTTTATCGATGCGCGGCTTGTAATAGAAACCTTCGAGAAAGCCGGTGGAGACCAGGTTGATGAGGTTGCGGTAGCCCTCCTGCGATTCGGCCAGCAGCACCAGGTGGTTGTAGCGCGTATCGCTGCGGCTTTTGTGATCGGACTTGGCGACGTACACCTCGCAGCCGATGACCGGATGAATGCCGGTTTCCTTGGCCTTGTTATAAAACTCGACCGCGCCGAACAGGTTGCCATGGTCGGTCATGGCGATGGCGGGCATCTTTTGCCCGGCGGCGATTTTCATCATCTGGCCGATTTCGCAGGCGCCGTCCAGAAGGGAGTAGTCGGTGTGGTTGTGCAGGTGTACGAACGGTCTGCCGGACATGGTTCTTGTTCCTTGAAACAAAACCCGGGGGAGTTGTTCTCATTATTGCATCGCCGCTCAGCGTCAGGGACGGGCTTCGTCCTTGACGATGAGCAGCGGCGCATCCACGCCGTGACGCACGCCGTTGATGGTGGCTCCGAAGATGAGGTCTTCGATGCCCTTGTGGCCGTGCGCGCCCATGATGACCAGGTCGGGTTTCAGGGCCATGGCCGCGCGCACGATCTCCTGCCGCGCGTCGGTGGAATGCAGCACCTGCAATTCCGCCTCCAGGCCCTCGGCGCGAATCCGTTCGAGCACTTGCTGGAAATAGCGGCGGCCTTCTTCCACTTCCATCGTGGACGCCATGGGTCCATAGACGCGGCTGGTAACGCCTTCTTCCACGTGCAGCAGAACGAGTTTCGAACGGTGCTGGCGGGCGAGCGGCAGCGCGTGCGATAGCGCGGCCCGGTCCCGCGCCGAATGATCGAGCGGCACCAGAATCAGCCGATAGGCGGGCGCGGCGGTGGCCGCCGGTCCCAGCTCGGGCATGCGCACGCCGCCCGCCAGCGCCGGATCGCGCCGCCGCAGCCACGGCTGCGCGGTGACCCATAGCAACAGAAGGAAGATCGCCAGCGCGCCCGGCACGACGAAGCCGAGAATCAACGGCCGCCATTCCGCGGCGCTTTCCACCCACTCGCCGATCACCGTCCAGGCCAGGCGCAAATTGAGGCCGACGATGATCGCCGCCGCCGTCCAGGCCAGCCCGCGCACCCAGGTCTTATTGGCGAACACGCCCATCTTGCGCCTGTCCGAGGTGAAGTGAATCAGCGGAACCACGGCGAAAGGCAATTGCAGGCTCAATACCACCTGGCTGAGGATCAGCAGTTTGTAGGTGGCCTGCTCGCCGGCCAGCGTGATCGTCACGGCCGCCGGTACGATGGCCACCGCGCGCGTAATCATCCGGCGCAGCCACGGCCGCATGCGGAAGTTGAGAAAGCCTTCCATCACGATCTGCCCGGCCAGCGTTCCGGTCAACGTGGAAGACTGCCCGGAACACAGCAGCGCGATGGCGAACAGCGCACTCGCCGCCCCGGCGCCCAGCAGCGGCGTGAGCAACTGGTAGGCCTGCTGGATCTCTTTCACTTCGATGCCGCGCTGATGGAAGACGGCGGCGGCCAGAATCAGGATGGATGCGTTTACCAGCAGCGCGCCGTTCAGCGCGATCACCGAATCGATGAAATTGAACCGGCAGGCGGTGCGCTTTTCGTCAACGCTATCGCCGATCTGGCGCGTTTGCACCAGCGCCGAATGCAGGTAGAGATTGTGCGGCATCACCGTCGCGCCCAGGATGCCGATGGCGACATAGAGACTCTTGTCGTTCAAACGCGGGATGAGTCCGTTGGCCAGGTCCATCAGCGCCGGCTTGGCATAGAGTACTTCGACGAAGAAGCAGGCGCCGATGATCGCCACCAGACCCAGCACGAAAGCTTCGGTGATGCGGATGCCGAACCGCGTGAACCAGAGGATGAACAGCGTATCGAGCGCCGTCAGCGCCACGCCCCAGATGAGCGGAAGACCGAACAGCAGGTTGAGGGCGATGGCGGCGCCCAGCACTTCCGCCAGATCGCAGGCCGCGATGGCCACCTCGCACAGCACCCACAAAGCGAGCGCGATCGGCTTAGGGTAGGAATCGCGGCACGCCTGGGCCAGATCGCGCCGTGTCACGATGCCCAACCGCGCGCTTAGCGTCTGCAATAGCACCGCCATGGCGTTTGAGAGCACCAGCACCCACAACAGTTGATAGCCGAAGCTGGCGCCGCCTTCGAGATCGGTGGCCCAGTTGCCGGGATCCATGTAGCCGACGCTCACCAGATAGGCCGGTCCGGCGAAAGCGAGCAGGCGGCGGAACAGGGACGTTTGGGCGGTGGGGACGGAAGCGTGAACTTCGGGTAGGGAAGGCGAGGGTGGCTGAACCGGAGATTCCATCCGTAAATTAACCATAGTTTATTGCGAATCGCCGTGTCAATAGCGTGTTATTATGCAGCAAAGAAAAAGCGAATCATTCGTATGTCGCAAACCCGGGAGGAACAGCTCAACTACCTGCGAGCGCGCATGGCGCTGATCGACCGCAAGTACGCGACCGCGCCCGCCGCGCCGCCTCCGCCCGTCGAACCGGAACGCGATCATGTCGAGGAGTGGCTTTCCGGGGAAGAGATCGAAAACGCGGGCGGGAAGCACTACGTTTCCTATCGCGCCTGGGAGCGGCACCGCCGCCACGGGTCGATGGATATCTCGACGCTGCAGGAACTGCCGGACGATCTGCTGGGCGCGGTTTCCGAAGGCACCGTGCCGCCGTCGCCGCCCGGGCGCTGGTGTTTTCTCGATACCGAAACCACCGGCCTGGCTGGCGGTAGCGGCACTTATGCGTTTCTGATCGGCGTCGGCTGGGTGGATGAAACGGGATTCCGGCTGAAGCAATATTTCCTGCGCGAGCCCGGCGAGGAAGCGAGCGCGCTCGAGGCGCTCGAAGAGCAACTGAGCCGGTTCGACGTGATGGTGACTTACAACGGCAAGTCTTACGATCAGCCGCTGCTTGAAACGCGATTCCGCATGGCGCGGCGGCGTCCGCCGTTTGACCGGCTGGCGCATATGGACCTGCTGCACGGTTCGCGGCGTTTGTGGAAGCTGCGCTTCGATAGCTGCCGCCTGATGGAGCTTGAGCATCAGATTCTGGGTGTGGAGCGGCAGGGCGACGTGCCGGGCGAATTGATCCCCTATCTTTATTTCGACTATCTGCGCAAGGGCGAAATTCTGCGGCTGGTGCCCGTGTTTCATCACAACGCGATCGATGTGCTCACGCTCGCCTGCCTGACGGCGATCGTGCCCTATGCGTTTCGAGATCCGCGCGAGGCAAAGCTGGTGCATGGTGCGGAGATGCTCGGCCTGGCGCGCTGGTTGTGGAAGGCGGAACGTCACCAGGAGGCGCTCGATTGGATGCGCCAGGCGGTAGAGCGGCGCCTTCCGGATGCGCTGCTGTTTCGCGCCCATTGGGACATGGCGCAACTGGAGCGTAAGCTCAACCGGCCGGATGCGGCGCTGGCGGCTTATGTGAATCTGGCCGCATCGCGCAATGCCTTCCAGGCGCAGGCGCTGGAGGAATTAGCCAAGCACTACGAGCATCGCGAGCGGAATTATGCGATGGCGCTTGAGTTCACGCGGCAGGCGCTGGGCCTTACCCGCACTCCCGAATTGCAGCACCGGCGGGAACGGCTGGAACGGAAAGTGTCGGCGCGCCTGGCGCCGCGGCTGCTGTAAAATCGCATTACCCATGATGCTGACGGTAGTGGCGTCGCTGGCGGCTTTCTCGCTCGCGCAGTCGAGCGGTCCAAGCCCCCTGATGCGCGCCGTGCTGATGGACGGCGCGGCTTCGGTGAAAGCATTGCTCAAGCGGGGCGCCGATCCGAACGCCGCCGATTCGCGCGGGGCAACCGCTTTGTTATGGGCCGTGCCGGATGCCCACAAAGTGAAGCTCCTGCTTGAAGCCGGCGCCGATGTCAACCGCGCGTCCACCAACTCGGGACTCACTCCGTTTCTGATCGCCGCCAGCTACCCGGATACGGTGGAGTTGCTGAAGCTTCTGCTCGCCAAGGGCGCCGATGCGCGAGCGAAAACCCGCGACGGGCGTGGCGCCTTGGCCCTGGCCGCGGCGTCGTCCGATATCGGTGTGGTGCGGTATCTGGTGGAACTGGGCCTCGATGCCAAGGAGCCCGGCCTGCTGCGGCGCTCGGCTCTGGCGCGGCGCTACCGGCCCACACTCGAATTTCTGCTCGATCGTGGCGCCGTGCTGGCGCCTCGGGATCTGGCCCTGATGACGCACCAGGAAACGCCACTGGTGGCGCGCGCCCTCGCCGCCGGCGGAGACGCCAATGCGATCAACGGCGACTTTCGCCGTACGCCTCTGATCAATGCCGCCGCAAGCGACGAGACGCCGCTTTCCACTTTCGAGTTGCTGCTTCAACACGGGGCCGATCCTAACGTGACCGACCGGGACGGCGAGACGCCGCTCGATTGGGCGATGCACCGCTCCGACCATGGCCGGATCGAATTGCTGGCCAAACACGGAGCGAAACCCGCGCGCACGCCGCGCGACGAAGCGTTTCCCGCTCCCGAAGGAACCGCCGATGCCCGCACGGCGCTTGAACGCGCCGTCGCCGCGCTGCTGCCCACCGGGCCCGTTGTGTTCGCCAAGCGCGCCTGCGTCACCTGCCACAACCAGACCATGCTCGGGCAGGTGACGGGCGCCGCGAGAGCGCGCGGCATTCCCTTCGACCGCAAGACGGCGGATCTCAACCTGAGGCAGATTCTCGGCGGCTACAAGCCGATCGGCGAAGAGGCGATGCAGGGGCTGGCGCCGCCCGGCCAGGAGCTCACCATCGGATACGTGGCCATGGCGCTGGCCGCCGAAGGCCATAAACCCGATCTCACCACCGCGGCGCTGTCGCACCTGGTGGCGGCGCGCCAGATGCCGGATGGAAGCTGGCCCGAGTTTGAAACGCGCCCGCCGATGGAAAGCAGTACCATCAGCCGGACCGCGATGGCCATCCGCACGCTGACTCTCTATCCCATCCCGAGCCGGGCGCAAGAGACCGCGCGGCGGCTGCGGCTGGCGCGCGCGTGGCTGCTTTCGTCGAAGCCCGCCTCCGCCGAAGATTACGCCATGCGGCTGATGGGTCTCGCCTGGACCGGGCTCGACGCGCCCGGCCTGAAGCGCGAAGCGGCGCATTGGGCGCAACAGCAACGGCCCGGCGGCGGGTGGGGCCAATTGCCCCAACTCGAGCCCGACGCTTACGCCACCGGTATTACCCTTTACGCGTTCGAACAGGCCGGGATGCCCGCCGGCGATCCGGTCTATCGCAAGGGGATTCAGTATCTGCTCAAGACCCAATACGCCAACGGAGCCTGGCTGGTGCGGACGCGCGCCTTCCCGGTGCAGAGGCCGATGGAAAGCGGATTTCCGTTTGGCTATCACCAGTGGATCTCGGCGGCGGGCACGGCCTGGGCGGCCCTCGCCCTGGCTCATGGACTGCCCACGCGATAATCCTCGATTTCTCCGAATTTCATGAACAAAATCGCTTACATACTCGATATGGATGGCGTGTTGATCGACTCCAACCCGCTGCATGACATCGCCTGGCGCCGTTACCTAACGCGGCACGGCATCGACGCCGATAGTGTGATGGAGCGCATGCATGGGAAACGCAACGACCAGATTGTGCGGGACCTTTTTGGAGCGGCACTGAGCGAGAGCGAAGTGTTCGCCCATGGCGCGGCGAAGGAAGCGCTTTACCGGGAACTGATGCGGCCGCAACTCAAAGAAAGCCTGGTGGCTGGAGTGGAGGCGTTTCTCGCCCGTCATCAGGGGCGCGGCATCGGACTCGGCTCCAACGCCGAACCGGCCAACCTCGATTTCGTGCTCGATGAGGGTGGACTGCGCGGTTACTTCCGCGCCGTCGTCGATGGCCACCAGGTGCGCCATCCCAAGCCGCATCCCGATATCTATCAAAAGGTCGCGAGGCTGCTTGGTGCCGAGCCCGAGCGCGCGGTGATCTTCGAGGATTCGGCCACCGGCATCGAAGCGGCGCGCGCCGCCGGTGCGCGCGTGGTGGGCTTGCGGACCAACGCCCTCCCGCTTCCCCCGTGCGATCTGACCATCGCCGATTTTCGCGATCCGGAACTGGAGCCATGGTTAGCCGCGCTGGAATCCTGATCGCGGCACTGGCCGGGTTGTCGCTGGCCCAGGAGCCGGGCGAAACGGTCACCGTGCGCGGACAGGTCACGTCGATGCCGGTGGAGGCGGGCGACATCGCCTATCTCGCGATGGCCGGCGCCAACGGGACCGCGACGCTGCTCGAAGCGCCGCCGTTCATGTTCGAGAACGTGTCGCCCGGCGATCTTCTGGAAGTGCGCGGCGTGACGGCCGAGCGCAACCGCCAGCGTGTCCTGCGTCCGGTGGAGATCCGCACGGCCGGCCGTTCGCCCTTGCCGCCAATGCCGGTGCGGCGCGTGGAGCAACTGCGCAACCCGGCCGCGGCGGGGACTGTGGCCATCGTGGAAGGCCGCGTGGCGGCGACCGGTGAAGACGGATCGGGCCAGCATCTGGCCATCGACGACGGCCAGGCGGCGCCATACCTGCTCCAGATCCCGCGACGCCGCGGGCCGGGCAAGCCCGGTCTCGACCGCTTCTCGGTCGGCGATCGTGTGCGCGCTTCGGGCATCGCCGTGATGGCGGGCGCCGAATACCGCATGCTGCTCGCCGATGACGGGTCGGTGACGCTGCTGCGGCGCGGCTGGCCGGTGGCGCCTGGAACGATCGCCGGTGGACTGCTTTCGGCCGCGCTGTTCTTCGTATGGCGCTGGTGGCGGCACCGGCAGACGCAGAAGCGCCACCGCACCATCCGGCGTCTCAACGCGATCAGCGAGGACCTGATCTCGGCATCGGCGCCCGAGGAGATCGGCCGCAAGCTGGCCGTGCTGCCCGCCGCGCTAGGCCTATCGACGGTGCGCCTGTTCCGCTACGACCGCGCCACGCATAAGCTCGAACCGATGGAAGAGGCCGCCGTGCCCGCGCTCGAATCGGCCGCCGCGGCGCTTGCGTTCCACAACCGCACGCCTCTGCTGATCGCCAACGCCAGCCGGTCGAACCTGGTGCCCGGCGGCGAGAAAGTGGAAGGCGGCTTGGTGGTGCTGCCGATCCAGGCGCGCGAGGAACTGGTGGGCGTGCTCAGCGTCGCTCATCCCAGGCGCATCCAAACGCCGAGTCCGGAGGAACTGGCCGCGCTGCAGCATGCCGGCAATCAGGCGGCGCTTACCCTTAAGCTTATTGAAGCCGCGCAGCGGAGGGAGCAATTGCTGCGCAGTGAAAAGCTGGCCGCCGCCGGCCAGTTGATTCAGGGGATGACCGGCGAGTTGCGCGTCCCGCTCGATTCGATCGCACTGGCGGCGGGCCGCCTGATGGATCAGGGGACGCGCGACGCGCGGGCGATCGTGAATGAATCGCTGCGCGCTTCAGCCATCCTTTCGCGTCTCAGCATGGTGGCGCGCGGCGGCGAAGAGGAAAGCTCGGATCCGGTGGATCTGAACCACTGCGTCACGCTTGCCGCGCAAGCCTGCCGCGGCGATTGGGAAGAGATGGACCTCGACATCGCGACGCGTCTGCATCCGAAGCCGTTATGGGTGCTGGGCTCGGCGCGGCAGTTGGGGCAGGTGATTCGCAACCTGCTTTCGCTGGCGGCGAGCGCGGCGGTGGAAACCTCGACGCCGGGCCTGAAAGTGGTCTGCGGCTCGATGGCGCGCTCGGTCACAGTTACCATCGACTACACCTCCCCGGGCCTGCAACAGCGGGCCGGGGAAGAGGCTGGTGTGCTTGGGTTCGAAGTTTGCCGTGGCATCGTGAGAGGCAACGGCGGCGACTTGAAGCTGGCCGCGTCCGGCGGCCAATGCCGTATCGAGATGACGATGCCGGAGGCGTTTCCCGAAGCCGCCCCGGCCGGGCGCAAGCGGCTGGACCGCGCTCTTACCGCGCTTCTGCTCGAACCCGACGTCGCTCTACAACGCCGCCTGGTATCGCTGTGGACCGCGCATGGCCATCGCGCCATGCCGGTGTCCAATGAGGCCGAAGGCGTCGAACTGGCCAATCGCATCCGCGTCGACGCGCTGTTCTGCGCCGTGCGGATGGGCTCGGCCAGTTGGGTCGAGATCTTTGAGCGTACACGGGAGCGCGTGCCGGCTTTTGTGCTGTTAGCCGAAGGCACCGGTTCCGAAGAAGTCACGCTGTTTCCCGAGGGCGAAGGGCTGGTGCTGCGCAAGCCGGTGGAGGCGGGCGACGTTGCGCGTTTGCTCGAACGCATCGAGGAACGGGCCGCCGGCCGTAACCCGCTTCCCGTTTCACACGTAAAATAGTAGTGAGATGCTGAATCGGCGATCGTTTCTCTCCCTGGCGGCGGTACCGGCGCTGCGGGCGCAAGGCAAATACTCCGGCCCCCGTCCCGCCAAATCCGATGTGCCTTATCTGTTGCACGCCTCGAACCTGGTCGAGACGGAGGCGGCCGAAGCCAATGAAGAGAAGCGCAAGGACGATACGGCCTACATCGTGCCCGGTACCTCGTCTTCGGCCCGCACGCCGCTCTCGGAACCGATTTTCCTGCTCGATTCGAAGAAGCTGCCGCCCGAAAAACTGCAGTTGTTCAAGCT
>CADEFT010000035.1 GCA_902826685.1 uncultured Acidobacteriota bacterium | reverse complement strand
AAGCGCGCTCGCAAAATCTTGGATAATGCCCAGTCCGTGTGACGCACTACACTAGTAGCCGCCATGAAGAACGTCTTCCGATTCTCATTCGCGCTGCTGCTGCTCGTTGGGACCATCGAGGCCCAGCAGAGGGGCAAGGTGATCCTGATTTCGCTGGACGGGTTTCCGGCGTATGCGTTGGACGATCCGAAGCTGCCGATTCCCACCTTGCGCAAACTGATGGGCAAGGGCGCCTATGGCGCGATGACGGCGGCGAACCCAACGGTGACCTGGCCGAACCACACGACGATGGTGACGGGCGTGCGCGCGGATGAGCACGGGCTGCTGGCGAACGGCGCGATCACGCGTACTGGCGCCTGGCCGCCGGTGAAGGTCGAGCCGTATGTCGATAAAGTCAAGCTGGTGCGCGCTCCCACGGTCTACGACGCGGCGCATGCGGCGGGGCTGAAGACGGCGCAGGTGGATTGGGTGGCGATTCAGAACGCACCCACGATCACATGGGCGTTTCCGGAATGGGCTTCGGCGGAGGGGGCGCTGGAGAAAGAGATGCTGTCCAAGGGGGTGGTTACGCCGGCCGATCTGGAAGGATTTACGAAAGCGAATATCCTGTTCCGCGATCAGATCTGGACGCGGGCGGGGGAGTATCTGATCCGCAGCCATAAGCCGGATCTCTTACTGTTTCACCTGCTGACCCTCGATTCCGAGCATCATACTTATGGCCCGAACACGCTGGCGGGGCGGACGGCGATGGCGTTTGTCGACGCCTGCGTGGAAAAGCTGGTAAACGCGGTGCAGGCGGCCGGGCAGGCGGATCGCACGACGTTCTTGATTGTGTCGGACCATGGATTCAAGGCGTACAAGAGCCAGATTCGCGCCAATAACGCGTTGGAACAGGCGGGGCTCGCCAGTAAGGCTTATGTACTGCCGGAGGGCGGAACGGCGTTTGTGTATGTGACCGGGGATGAGTTGATTCCGCGCGTTCGCGAAGCGCTGCAAGGTGTGGAGGGGATCGACCGGATTTTCGGCAAGGACGAGTTTGGAGCGCTGGGTCTGCCGCTGCCGGAGAAAGATCCCCAATTCGGTCAACTTTTGCTGGCGGCCAAGACGGGCTATTCGTTTTCCGGGGCCACGGGCGGTCCGGTAACGGCCGCGGTCCCGCAGACCGGTGGCAGCCACGGGTATGTGGCGTCGGACCCGGAGATGAATCCGATATTCATAGCGAGCGGATACCGTGTAAAGGCGCAGGGGAAAATAAGTGGCGTTTCGAATCTGGATCTGGCGCCGACTATCGCGAAGCTGCTTGGCGTGAAGCTGCCATCGGCCAAGGGGAAGCCGGTGGTAGTGGTGGACTGATACCGGTATACTGTTCGGCCATGGACAGACGACATCTGCTGGGCGGCCTCACGGGCGCCGCGCTGCTTTCGGGCGGTTCGGGCGCGCAAACCGCTCCTGCAAAGACGCTGAAGATGAAGATCACCAAGGCCGAGCCGATCCTCACCGGAAACGACGTTTACATCAAGATCGAGACCGACGCCGGCATCACCGGCTATGGCGACGCCACCAACCACTTCCTGCCATATTCGGTGGAAGGCATGCTGCGCGATCTGATTCCGTATCTGATTGGCGAAGATCCGGAACGCATCGAATACCTGTGGCAGGTTTGCTGGCGGCGGCGATTTCAGCGCGGCGGGCCATCGACCGGGTCGGCGGTGGCGGGCATCGACATGGCGCTGTGGGATATCAAGGGCAAAGCGTACGGGGTGCCGGTGTATCAACTTCTAGGCGGTATGGCGCGGACGCGGGCGCGGGTTTACGGGCATGTGAATTCGAAGACCGCGGCCGACGAGGCGGCGCAGGCCAGGGAGCGCGTTTCGCGCGGAATCACCGCCGTGCGGTTTCGCGCGTTTCACATCGGCGATGCCAAGGATTCTCACGATCACAGATCGGCCGTGGCCGAACAGATCGAACACCTGGCGGCGATTCGGGAAGCGGTGGGCAAGGACACCGATATCCTGCTCGAGTGCCATGGGCGCTACGACCCGGAATGGGCGATCAAGCTGGCCGAACTGGCCGAGCCATACCGTCCGTTTCTGATCGAAGATCCGATACGGCATGAGAATCCGCAGGCGTTGGCGACGGTGCGCGCGAGCACGCGAATTCCGCTGGCCATCGGAGAGCGCTACCACAGTAAGTGGGAGTTCCGCGAAACGATCGCCAACCAGTATGTGACTTACTTGCGGCCCGATGTCTGCCACTGCGGCGGCATTAGTGAGATCAAGAAGATCGGCGCGTTTGGCGAAGTTTATTATCAGAGCCTGATTCCGCACAACAATGCGGGCGCGCTGGGGTCGGCCGCGACGCTGCATGCGGCGCTGGCGATTCCGAATGTCGAGTTGATCGAGGCGCCGTGGGTCAACGCGCCACAGAAGCAGGGTGTGGTGTGGCCGTTTCCGAAAATGGACGGCGGGTACGCGCTGCCGCTCGAAGGGCCGGGGTTGGGCGTTACTTTCGATGAGAAGCTGGCGCGGTCAATTCCGTTCCGGCAGCCCGTCATGCAGCCGAGGTTGAATGCGCCGGATGGGTCGGTGCGGGACTTTTAAGGCGAGTAGGAGAACGTCCGTTCCGCCGCTGCGGCGCCAGCCCTCCAGGCGCGGAGTATGTTCTCCCGGTTGCTGAACACGTCGGCCGCGAACCAAAGGAGGATCGCCATTACGATTCCCTTGAGGCCTATTAACAGGCTGCGCGGCTGGCGGCTGCCGTATGACGTAACCATGCTGGTTAGTGAGGGCGCCGGCAGGTGCGTATCAGGTGGGAAACGCGAAAGCTAATGTAGACAGGGCTGGTTTCAGGTGTTAGCCAGCAGGTGGCCCACGAACTCGCCGCGGGCGGTGCGTAACGCCAGTTCCCAGAACTCGTCGTTGGTTGCCGGGGCCGGGTGCAGGCCGCGATCGCGGGCGGCTTCGGTGTGCAGCGGCAGGCGCACATACCGGCTCACCAGATCGTAGACGCCGAAGACGACCGCCATCTGGTGGCCGCGTCCGGCGATCTCCTGTTGCAGGCTGAAGGCGTTCCAGGCGGCATTGACGATGACCGAAGCCTCGATCAGGGCTTCGCGATAGCCGGGCGTGGCGGTGACGCCGGCACCACGGGTGGATTCAAGCGCCAGGGCGGCGGCGCGCACGGCGGGGATGATGCGGTCGACGATGGTGCGCAGCGGGTAATCGGGCGCGAGCGCGAGGTAGTGGGCGGGATCGAGGTAGGCATCGACGGCGGCGGTCACGGCGCCGCAGTGCAGGTGGCCGAGCACGACGGTGAGCTTAATAGTCTTGGCGAAATGATGCGAGGCGTAGCTGAGGCTTCCCAAACATTCGCTACCCATTACGTTTCCGGCTACGCGCACCACAAACAGATCGTTGCAGCCCTGTTCGAAGACGATTTCGATGGGGACGCGGGCGTCGGCGCAGCCGAGGACGGCGGCGAACGGCTCCTGCGCGGGCGGGCGTCCTTCGATGCCGCTGACGCCCCAGTCGCTCGGATCGAAGGGCAGCACGCGCGGCTTGGAGGGTTTGGCCGGATCGCCATTGTCGAAGAGTTCGGCAAAGGCGCGATTGCCTTCCTCGAGCAGGAGCCGCGCTTCGGCGGCGTCGGCCGGGTCGTCGAGATTGGGCGGGTTGTCGGGGTCGTAGCGGAAGACGATCTCGATCATGGCCCGGTTATTGTCTCACGCGCTGGAGGGCCCAAAGGGCGTGCTCGGAAACGGCTGGATCGGCGGAGGCGGCCATGCGCTCGAGGGCTGGCCGGAACCGGGCGAGCCCGCTGTTGCCCATGGCGGTGGCGACGTTGCGGAGGAAGCCGGTGTAGCGTGCGCGCTCGATGGGGGTGCGGCGGAACAACTCGCGGAACTCGGTTGCGGTGACTTCGGCGAGGCGTTCGAGCGGCGGCGCTTCGAGGAAAGCCGCGACAGGGGAAAACGCCGCCGATTGGGGGGCGCGGCGGTTCCAGGGGCAGACGTCCTGGCAGATGTCGCAGCCAAAGACATTGGCTCCGGTGGCGGCGCGCAGCGGGGCGGGTGTCGGGCCTCGCAATTCGATGGTGAGATAGGAGATGCAGAGACGGGCGTCGAGCTCGTAGGTTCCGTGGCGGGGGACCAGGGCCTGGGTGGGGCAGGCGTCGATGCAGCGGCGGCAGGTGCCGCAGCGGTCGGTCGGGGGTTGATCGGGTTCGAGTAGGGCATCGGTCAGCAATTCGCCCAGAAAGAACCAGGAACCGTGCATCTGATTGATGAGGCAGGTGTTGCGGCCGATCCAGCCGAGTCCGGCGAGGCGGGCGTAGCTGCGTTCGAGCAAGGGGGCGGTATCGACGCAGACCTTTGATTCGCCTCCTATTCGCTCGGCGAGTTGGGTGAGGCCTTGGCGGAGGACGTGATGGTAATCCGGCCCCCAGGCGTATCGTGAAATCCAGGCCAGTTCAGCCTGGCTGCGGGTGGTGGAGTAGGGTTGGGGTCCGTTATAGAGTTTGGCGACGCAGACAATGGAGCGGGCGGAGGCAAGCAGGGTTCTGGGATCGTGGCGGAGAGCCGAGCGGCGGTCCGTCAGGTAGGTCATCCGGCCAGCCAGGCCGCGTGCCGCCCAATCGTCGTAAATGGCTGCGTCTTCAACCGGTTGAGCGGGACAGACGCCAGCCAGGTCGAAGCCGCATTCGAGCGCCCATTGCTTCACGGCGCGGGTGCTCCGTTCAACGCTCATATGCTCCATACAATGATGAAAAGACGCATTTTGATTGATTTCCGCAGCCTGGCGCCGTCTCCGTTGAATATACTGCCATTTTGGTATAGCTGCGAACCATATTCACCGGCTGACGGTTCGCCTGGAGGGAGAGGTTAAGGAATGCACAAGCCCATAAAATACGTGGAAAAGGCTTTTACGATCGCCGCGGGAGCAGCGTGGCATGTCTATGAGCGGTTGAACAGCGTCAATCAGAATGCTTCGTTCACGCCGAAATGGTCCGAGAAACCGCTGCTGAAGTCGTGGGAGAAGACGAAGCCGCCACTGGGCTGGCCGCGCGAGACCGATTCGCTGTGCCCCAAGTGCGTTCCGGAAGCGCGCAAGTCGATTCTGGACGGCAAGAAGGATTGGAAAGATCTGCTGCACGAAAAGGTGGGCGAGATCAAGGCGCAGATCGTGGAGCGCGACGGCAAGATCCTGATGGTGAAGGAATGCCCCATCCACGGCAAGTTTGAAGACGTGATGGCGATGGATACGGCATTTTTCAAGCACCTGGAAGACGTGTTTCCGGGCCGCGACATCCGCGCGCACAACGATTCGAAGCTGCACAATCACGGCACGTCGACGATTACGCACGGGCGCGGGTCGGTGCTGACGGTGGATCTCACCAACCGCTGTAACATGATGTGCGATCCGTGCTTCATGGACGCCAATCAGGTTGGCTTCGTGCATGAGCTGACCTGGGACGACATCAAGCAACTTCTGGACAACGCTATTTCGATCAAGCCGCGGCGGCAGATGTCGGTGCAGTTTTCCGGTGGCGAGCCGACGCTTTCGCCCTACTTCCTGGATGCCGTGCGCTATGCGCGTAAAGTGGGTTACACCAGCGTGCAGGCGGCCACCAACGGGATTGAGTTCGCCAAGAGCCCTGAGTTTGCCAAGCAGGCGGCCGACGCCGGCCTGCGCTACCTTTACCTGCAGTTTGACGGCATCGGCAACGCGGCCAATTCGCACCGCGCCGTGGGCAACCTGTTCGACGTGAAGCTGCGGGCGATCGAAAATGCGTGGACGGCGGGTATCGACATCGTTCCGGTTACCACCATCGTCAACGGGATCAACAATGAGCAGGTGGGCCGTATTATTCAGTTTGCGCTGGATAATCCGAAGAAGATTCCGTTCCTCAGCTTCCAGCCGGTGTCGTTCACGGGCCGCGACGAGGAAGTGACCGACGAACGCCGGCAGGCGCAGCGCTACACGCTGTCGCACCTGGCGCACGACGTCAAGAATCAGATGGGCTTCGGTGAGCCGGCCCGCGACTGGTTCCCGATCTCCTTCATGGCGACGTTCTCCGACTGGTCCGACCTGACCCATGGCCCGCAGGCTGAATGGGGCCAGCTTTCCTGCGGCTGCCATCCCAATTGTGGCGTGGGCATGGCCATCATGGTGGACAAGGAAACCAAGGAAGCCGTTCCGGTCACTTCGTTCATCAATGCGGATCGTTGGGCGAAGGATGTGCAGAAGGTGAACGACGGCGCCCGCGGCAAGTGGCCCTCGATCATCGGCATGACTTTGGCCACGGCGCGCAATTACGATCCCTTCAAGTCGCCGACGCACTTCAAGATGTCGGACATGATGAAGAAGCTGGATAAGACGTTCGGCGCCAGCGGCAAGAGCTACGGCAACGTCGGCACCACGCGCACCCGCGCCGATATCGATCAGCGCCGCAACGACCGGTGGAACTTCCTGTTCATCGCCGGCATGTGGTTCCAGGATCTGTTCAATTACGATTTCCGCCGCACCGAACAGTGCATCATTCCGTATGCGACGCAGGAAGGCGAGATCAGCTTCTGCGCCTATAACACGGGGGTCGGCTGGCGTCAGATCATCGAGAAGATGCATATGACGGCCACGCTTACTAAGTGGTATAACGACCGCGGCCGGCACGAAATTTTTGCTGGTGGCAAGGCTGTGAAGCTCGAAACGGCGACGCACTCCATGTTGCTGCGCGAAGAGATCGTCACCACCGAGCGGCAGAAGGATCTGGACAAGCTGGGCATCGCCAAGACGGCCCGTGAAGAGAAGATTCGCGCCCGCGACGCCAAGATGGCGTCCGACGCCGAGAACGCGCAGATGGCGAAGCTGTATCGCAAGCATGTGCTGAAGGAGCCCGAATCGGTGGAGTTCGTTCCGGTCAGCTCGATCGCCCCGGCGCCGCCCAAGCCCGCCGCCAAGAAGGAAGAAGTGGGCAGCTTCGGCGATTAGGCCGCGCAACAGAGTCCGCAAGCAAAACGATTGCTAAGGAAGCCGCCGGTGGTTACCGCCACCGGCGGCGTTTTTTGTTAGGGTTGTAGGATGCGGTGGTGGAGGTTGGGTGCGGCCGTTTTGCTTGCGGCGGTTACGGCGGAACCTTGTTCGTACTCAGAAATTCGGAAGCTGTGGGCGAAGCAACCCGGGGCGGAATCGACGCTGTTCGCGTTCGAGCGGAACGGATAGGTTGGATATATCGACCGGACAGGCAAGGTTGTGATCCAGCCAAAGATTGCCGCCCACATCGAGCAAGTGGGGGATTTTTCGAGTGGCCTCGCTCCGGTGAGGGGTCAGGGGTACATCAACGAGTCTGGATCTCTTGTCATCCCTCAGAAGGATTTGCGGTGGTTGGGAGATTTCTCGGAGGGCTTGGCACAAGCATCGATGGATGATCCGAATCGGCAGTTCAGAACTGTCGAAGTCATTCTTGATCTAAACGGTAGAGTTGTAGCAAAACTTCCATCGTTTCTAAGTGAGTATTCGGAGGGCCTGGCAGCGTACGAAGCGGAAGGCAAGCCTGGGCTTCGATCACTCCGGCCGGGCAATCTTGTCTATCGTGACTATCCAGGTCTTAAAGGGTTCCTGGACAAGCAGGGAAATGTGGCGATCAAGGCGGAGTTTGCCGAAGTGGGGCCACTCCGGAATGAGCGCGCCAGAGCCGTGCTGGATGGTTATTGCCACATCGCGACGCCCGGATGGTGAACGTCAAGGCAGTCCTACAAGCGGTTATCCAACCAGTTGTGGCGGAGCACCCGACGATGCAGTGGTTCCGTGCAAGGTTGGCTTTCTGGACCATCAGGGGCGCTTCGCCATCGAACCACGCTTCGAAGCGGCACAGGACTTCCAAGAAGAACTGGCCGCTGTGAGGATTGGCGGACGGTGGGGCTTTGTGGATACGAACGGCGCGGTTGTCATTCCGCCTCATTTCGAGCAGGTGAAGCCGTTGCGAGAAGGGCTTGCGGCAGTGCGGATAGACGGGAAGTGGGGATTTGTTGATACGACCGGGCAGTTGGTGATTCCAGCGGCGTTCGAAGACGTCGATTCGTTTTCGGACTCACTGACGCTTGCTTACAAGCGCGGGAAAGCGTTCTTTATCGACCGCGACGGCCGTACGAAGGTTCGCGGGCCGTTTCGGGAGGCGACTCCGTTCGTCCATGGGCTCGCGGCGGTGTTGCTGACGGATACGCGCGTCGCCTACATAGATCGTTCCGGTAAAACTGTATTTCAGTACTTCAGGCGAAGAGTTCGGTGAGGAGAATGCTGCCGAATGCCGAATCGTACCGTTCATTGACGGCGATCCGGGTAACGCCGGTGGGGCTCTGCCGGTATACGGTCATGCAACTGTTGGTTGGGTCGATCACCCAGACCTCGGCTGCGCCATCGGCGAAGTAAAGCGTCAGTTTGCGTTCGATTGCGGACGCGGTGTTGCTTGGCGACAAGACTTCGACGGCCAATTGAGGAGCGCCGGAGAGGTAGCCGTCGCGAAGCGGGTGATTGGGATGGGCGACGCTGACGTCGGGCTGTAGCCAGCCGCCTCCGATGCGATATCCAGCTTCGAGATAAGCACGGTCGTCGCCGGCGGAGAGCAAACGACGATACAATCGGTGAGCCACCAAAGAGTGCTGAAATTTCGGAGGAGGCAATCCGATCAGTTCGCCACCAATCAGTTCCTGCTTGCCGGCGATTTCGGGCAGTAGTTCGAATTCCTCAAAAGTCAGCATATGATTAATACCGCAGCAGCGGCTTGACCCGCGCGGCGATCTTCTCAATATCCTCTTCGCGCAGACACCAGGGGCTGAAACTCACGATGCCGGACCGTACGCGGGAAGGGTCGGCATAGACGGCGGGGTTGCCGCGCTCAAGCTCGATGCAAAGTTCGAGCGCGGTGCGGGGGGATTCCTTGACGAGGTGCAGTTCGAGTTTGGGTACTGTCCCGGCCGTCACGTTGACACGGGCATGGTCGACGCCGGCCAGAGCCATTTCCAGTTTCTGAATCAGAGCCCGGAAGCGGCGCGAACGGTTTTCTTCGGTCTCGGCGGTGAACTTGCGCAGGGCCACCAATAGTCCGATGACGGTTTCTTTTCCCACCTTGCAGGTGCGTCCGATACCGTGAGGCGGCAGGCCGCGCAGGCGGTCCTTGTCGATGTACTCTTTGGGCGGGGCGAACTGTTCCCAATAGATATCGAGGTCGAGATGCTGCAGCACGGCGGCCATGATGAGATCGCGCTTGCCGGCGAGGATGCCCGATCCCTGCGGCCCTCCGATCGCTTTGCCTCCGCTGAAGGCCACCAGGTCGGCGCCCTCGGCGAGGAAGCGTTTGAGGTTGGAGGCGGGCGGCAATTGGCCCGCGGCATCGACCAGCACGGGCACTCCGGCGGCGTGCGCGGCGTTGGCCACTTCGCTGAGCGCGGGCTGCGAGCCGCCGCCGGCCACATAGAAAACGGCGGCCGTGCGTTCGGTGACGGCTTCGGAGATCTCCCAGGCTTCGGCATCGCGCACGCCCGCGCCGGCATAGCGATCGGGCAGGCCGACTTCGATCAACCGCGCTCCGGTGGCGCGTACGGCGTGATCGTAGAAATTGCGCTGGCTGCGCACCATGATCACTTCATTCTTCATGTTGCGGGTGTCGGGCAGGCGGGCCATCTTGCCGGGGTCGAGGCCGGTGATGCAGGCGGCGGTTCCCATCAGCAGCCCGGCGGCGGCGCCGGAGGTGACCAGTCCGGCTTCGGCGCCGGTGACCTCGGCGATGACCTTGCTGGCGCCGGCGTGGAGTTCGGCCATATCGACGCAGTGAGTGGCGGCTTCGGTCATGGCGGCGGCGACATCGGCGTCGAGGAATCCACCGGAAAGGCGCGTGGACGGGCCCTTGGCGTTGATGATGGTGCGGATGCCGAACCGGTCGTAGATGCTCATTCCCTTCAGGGTACCGCCGGAGCGGCGAAGGCGTAGAGGGCGTTGGTGGTGCGCAGGTACATCCGTCCGTCGACGATGGCGGGTGTGGCCATGCAGCCGTCTTCCATGTCGTTCACGGCGGCGACTTCCCACTGGGCGCCGGCGCGAATGACGGCCGCCTTGCCGTCTTCGGCCACGACATATAAATAGCCGTTGGCCGCGACCGGCGAGGCGTAGTAAGTGCCGAGCGCTCCGGTCACGCGCCCTTGCTTGAGGATCTGGCCCGACTTGGGGTCATAGGAAGTGAGCACGCCGCCTTCCTTCAACGTATAGACCACGCCGCGATAGGCGAGCGGCGAAGGCACGTTGGGCAGAGACTTCGAGTTCTTCCAGAGAAAGTGCGTATCGGTGAGATCGCCCTCGCCGCCGAGCCGGTAGGCGCGGAAGGCGCTCTCGCCCACCCGGCGTTCCTGAAACTGGCGCCAGTCGCGTTCTTCGAGGAAGCCGGAGTTGTCGAGGTCGAGGTACTCCTTGAAACGCTTGCGCGCCCGCTCGTCGGTGAGTTCGCCCTCGCTCAGTTTTCCATCTTTATTGGCATCCATGGTGGTGAGCGCTTCGGCGAAGGAGGGAACGTCCTCCTGCGTGCCGGGCTCGGATTCGGCGGAGAATGTGGTGAAGTAAACCATGTCGCCGTCGATGACCGGCGTGGGTTTCACCTGCCACGGAAGGCGGCGGATCCACCAGACCTCTTTCCCGGTGCGAAGGTCGTAGCCGGAGAGGCGATAGGAACCGGCCACCACCACCTGGTTGCGGTAGAGCACCGGTGTCGCGTAGCCGCGCTGGGCGTGCGGGCGATCCTTGCGCCACAGGACGCGGCCGGAGTTCTTGTCGATAGCCAACAGGAAGGCGTTCGTATCCTGATCGCAAACCATCAGCAGAGTGTTGCCGGCCAGGATGGGCGAGGCGCCGTGGCCGAAGGGATTGTTGAAGGGGCCGAGCGGCATCTTCCACAACTCATTGCCGTCGGGCCCGTAAGCGAGCAGTCCGAAGTCCTGGAAGAACACGTAGACGTTACGTCCATCGCTGGCGGGCGAGGCGGAAACGGGGCCGTTGGCGGGCCGCTCGATGACCTGGCGGCGGGGGCGTGAAGCTTCGCGGCGCCAGAGAATGCGGCCGCTTGTGCGATCGAGGGCGATGGTGAACAGCTTTTCGTCTTCGACGGCGGTGAGGAAGATCTTGTCGCCGGCCACGGCGGGCGAGGAGTGGCCTGGCGGCAGCGCGGTCTTCCAAACGACGTTGCGGCGCGGCCCGAACTCGACGGGGATCTTCGAATCGTCGGAGATGCCGGAAGCGTTCGGACCGCGGAACTGAGGCCAATCGCCCGCCCAAAGCGCCAGTGGGAGAAGGAGAGTGGCTCGCATAGTTTTCAGAAGACCAATTTTAACGCCAATTGCGCCTGCCGGGCAGGGAACGTGCCGCTGATCTGGCCGAAGGTGTTGTTGCTGCGGTTGGAATCGGGCGCCAGCAGATTGGTGCGATTGAAGAGATTGAAGAACTCGGCGCGGAATTCGATGTGCGTGGCTTCGCGCGGCAGACCGAAGCGTTTGTGCAGGCCGAGGTCGGTGGCGAAATAGCCCGGCGACTGGAGGACGTTGCGGCCCACGTTGCCGTAGGGGTTGGCCACCTCGTTGGCGGCGGCGGTGACTTCGAGTACGGTGTTGCGATTCAGGTAATTGCCTGGCGTGGGGCCAGGGGTAACGGGGTCGCCAATGACGTTGGCGCGGATGCTGCCGACGGTTCCGACCTGCAGCCGCGAGACCGGGCTATAGATGAGATTGATGGGCAGGCCGCTATTGGCGGTGGTGGTCTGGCTCAGGTTCCAGCCGCCCAGCACGAAGTTCCCGATGGCGGGCATGTTGGAGCCGAAGCGCTTGCCTTTGCCGAAGGGAAACTCATAGATCAGGGTGAAGGTGTTGTTGAGGGGCTGATTGTAGCCGGACACGCCTTTATAGAGGCTGCGGCGGGTGAAGCTGATGCGGGAATCGTCGCCGCCGGAGGTTTCGAGGTGGCCGGAGGCGTTGTCCAAAGCCTTCGACCAGACGAAGGTATTCAACAGCAGGAAACCCGAGGAGAAGCGGCGCTCGATCTTGGCCTGAAAGGCGTTGTAGTTGGAAAAACCCACGGGCTGGGCGATCTGAATCTGGCCGAAGCCCTGCACCGGGCGGCGTGCGTTGACGGTGAGGTTTTCGCCGGCGCCGTTGAATCGCGCCTCATTGTAATCGCTGAGGATGACGAGCTTGTTACTGCGGTTGCCGACATAGGCGAGATCGAGTACCCAGCGATCGGCCAATTCGCGCTGGATGGTGAAGTGCCAGTTCATGGTGTAACCGGTGCGCGTATCGGCGGGAATGTAGTTGGTGCGGGTGGTGGCGCTGCTCACCAGCGAAGGGCTCAGCACGTTGGCGGGATAGCCTTCCTGGGTCGGACGGAAGCAGGTGGCGGGCGACTGGCCGGCGGCGCAGCGGCCCTGCGACGGCAGTTGATCGATGCCGACGCCGATGACGCCCGGCAGGTTGTAGGCGAGCAGATTCTCGCCGCCCAGGCGGTTGAAGTGAATGTAGCTGGCGCCGAAGCCGCCGCGAATCACGGTCTTTTGCGTCAGGTTGTACGCCATGCCGAAACGGGGCGCGAAGTTGTTGCGATCCGGCCGGACCAGCGCGCGGTCGTAGATCGAGCCGCTTTTGGCGTTCACGATGGTGCGCGTAGCGGGGTCGAAGTTGCTGAGGATGTTATCGCGTTCCCATTGCGGTGTGGCGAATTCGTAGCGCAGGCCCATGTTAAGGGTGAGCTTGGAGCTGACCTTGAAGTCGTCCTGCAGGTAGCCGAAATACATGCGCTGGCGGTAATTCACGATGACGGAATTGTTCAACGCATAGCGGTTGCGCAGGCCGAACATGAAGTCGGCGAGGTTGTAGAGATTGTTGGTGGAACTCATTCCAGCGGGAACCGAGAACCGGCTGCCGTAGCTATCCTGGCCGTACTTGGGATTGAAGTCGTCGATGGCCGTATCGATGGCCTGATATTCGAAGCCCGTCTTCAGGCTATGCCGTCCGGCGGTGTGGGAGAAGTTGGCCTTGGGGTTGAGCAGGAACGGATTCTGAAACTGAGGATTCGAAGACTGAAGGCCGAACTGAGTGTAGCCAGTCACGCCTTGGGCGTAAAGACCGCCGGCAAAGCGCGGATCGGTTGGCAGCCCGCTGATGCCATAGGCGGTATCCGCGGTGGCCTGTCCAAGGAAAACCGGAGATTTGCCGCCTTCGGTTTGGGAAACGCCCATACGGAACTCGGCTACGCTGCGCGCGGACATGGAATAGGTCATGCCATAGGCGGCCTGGTAATTCAAGACGCGGATTATACCGTTGGCGTTGCCGCCCGAAGGGCCGGGGATGGCCGGAGGCTCGAAGTTATTGGCCAGCCGGTGGCTGTAACGGCCAAAGACGCTGATCTTACTGTTGAGGTAGTAATCGATGCGGATGTCGCCTTTATCGTTCTGGTCGGTTTGCCGGGGCAGCGACTCATAGTTATTCGAAATGCCGGGGCGGTTGACGGCGGGGAGTTCGCTCAGAACCTTGCGGGCGAAGGGTGTGATGGCACTGGACGGGACGATGCCGTTGGAATAGATCTCGCCGGTGAGGGGGTTGGCTATCGGAACGCCAAGCTGTCCAGCGCGCTGCTCCATGGTGGGCAGCGTGGAGAGCTGGAGCCCGCGGCGCACGCGGCGGTAACCTTCGTAATCGGCGAAGAAGAACAGCTTGTCCTTGCGGATGGGGCCGCCGAAAGTGGCGCCGAACTGATTCTGCTGCAAGGTCGGTTTGCGGTTCTCGCGCGGCTTGAAGAAGCCAACGGCGTTGAGGCTGGTGTTGCGGATGAAATCCCAGGCCGCGCCGTGAAACTGATTGGTGCCGCTTTTCACCGCGGCGTTGATGACGCCGCCGCCGGCGCGTCCGAATTCGGCGCTGAAGTTCGTGGTTTCGATCCGGAATTCCTGAACGGCGTCCGGGGAAAGCTGCACGATCTGATTGGAGAATCCCTGATTGGAGGTGCCGTAGGCGTTGTTGTCGACGCCATCGACGATGAAGTTGTTGAGCGAGCTGCGCATGCCGTTGATGTTGTAGGAAGCGTCGCGCAGGGAGCCGCCGTCGGGCGTGACATTGAGGGTGGAACGGCGCACGCCGGGCGCCAGCAGCGCGAGGTCGGCATAGGAGCGGCCGTTGAGCGGCAGGTTCACAATCTGCGTGGCGCTCATGGCGTGGCCGCGGGAACTGGAGTCGGTTTCGAGCAGCGTGGCGGCGCCGGAAACGGTGACGCTTTCGGAGACCGAGGCGATCTGCATGGTGAGATCGACGCGCTGGCGGGTGCCGACGGTGACGGTGAATTCAGCCGCCGCGGCGTTGGCGAAGCCGCTCTTGACGGCTTTGAGCGTATAGCGCGCGGGGCGGATGTTGACGAACAGAAAGTTGCCGTTGGCGTCCGTCTCCTGGTTGAGGATGACGGCTGTGTCGACATTTTGCAACGAAACGGAAGCGCCGGCAATGGCAGCCTGGGCGCTATCGCGAATCGTTCCGAGTACGGAGGCGCTTTCAAACTGCGCCAGGGCGGCTGGCAGGGCTAACGTGCCGGCCAGGAATATCCGGATCAGGGACATGGATCAGACCTCCTAAAGAAGTTTCCTCCATCTTACCGTTCCGGGATTTCAGGAAAATGAATCGGTCAGGGGGCGGCGGATGGGGCCGCCGGTTTCCCTTCGGTCACAAGCAACGGATCGCCGCCCGCGGGAATTACGTAATCGAAGAAGGCGAACAGCATTTCGGCCCAGCTCTGATCGCCCCAGAATATTTCTTTGGCCGGATCGGGGTTGTATTTGTTATTGGGTGAGTTGTCGTACCAGGCGGTGACGCGGAACTGGTCGCCTCTTCTCACGCCGATCCATTGAGTGGGCTGATATTTGAGCTGCCAATTGAAATCGTAGGCGGGCACGTAAAGCAGAGTTTCGGGTTCGGCGCCGGCGCGCAACAACTCGTACTTCATTGCCTTGCCGCGCACGTGCATGTGAGGTCCGAAGCCGCCGATCCGCGTGTCGTGCTGGAAAGTGACTGTGGCCGACACCGGGTGCGCGGGCGCGCCAGGAGGAATACGCAGCGTTGCGTTGATGACGGCGTTGTTCACCACGCGCTCCTTGGGCGGCGTTTTCGCAAAGACGATGCCTACCTGGGTGCGATCGGAAGCCGCCTTGCCGTTGGTGGTGTAGTGCATCTGGAACAAGAGGTGGCTGCCCGCGCGAACGAAACGGGCCTGGCCGGGACTGGCGACGTACGGGTCGCCGTTCACAACATAATCGCCGATCATTTCGGCGCCGGGGAACGACTTCCCAATGGCGAAGGCGCCCTTATCGGACTGGGCCGGATGCCGCGTCTGTTCCCGTTCCGGCCGCGACTTATGTCCGCCCGGCTGCAGATCGGCGCGATAGGTGCTGCCAGGCTCGCGGGCGAACACGAGGGCATGATGCACCACCGGGCGGGCGGTGGGGCGCACCTCCAGCTTCTCGATCCACTTGTCCTCGGTCAGGCCCATGTCGGCGGCAAACCAGGTGTAGTCGACGGTGCCAGTGGCGGGGATGGCAAATTCGCTAGGGAGCTCGACGATCAGATCCGGCTTGCCGATCTTCCAGTTGGAAGTGAACTCGAGTGGCGCGGGCGCATCGGCGGCGTCGCCTTCTGGCGCGCCACCGTCGGCCCACAACTTGATGACGTTCATCTCCCGCTCACTGAGCCGCGTGTCGTTGGAAAACGTGCCGTGCGCGGGATCGGCGAACCAGGGCGGCATCTTGCGCGACGCCACGGCCGCGCGAATCGCCTTCGCCCAGGGACGCGCCTCCTTATAGCTGATCAGCGAGAAGGGAGCCGCTTCGCCCGGCCGGTGGCACCCCTGGCAGTGCTTCTGCAGAACGGGCACTACATCTTTGTGGAAGGTGACATCGGCCGCCGCGAAGGAGGCGGCTGGCAGGAAAAGCAAGAGAAACCCGTACTTGCCCGGCATACCTCAGATTAGAGCACGCTCGCGACTCGATTCTTGCAACGATTCTCCCCGCCGTGCCACTATCACCCGTATAATCGGGATCTGGGATTTTTAAAATCCCTAAAACCAACGTGTTGCAAGTACTGTGAATCCGAAGGTCAAGACTCTCGCCAATCAGATGAAGAAGCTGCGCGCTTCGGGCGAGACGTTCGTCCTCATGCTGGGCGCGGGGGCGTCGGTGAGCTCGGGGATTCCGCTCACCAAGCAGATCATCGGCGAGTTGCTCGAACAGTTCGGCGGCGACATTGCGGGCACCGACACGCTGGCGCGATTCGACAAACTGTGGACGCGGACGATACCGGAAGATCGCGAGCGGTACCTGGCGCCTTACCTCAATCAGCGGCCGGGGGAAGGCATGCGCCGGCTGGCGCGGCTCACCAAGGCCGGATACTTCGATTGCATTCTGACGCTCAACTTCGACCGGCTGGTGGAGACCGCGTTCGCCGACGCCAGCATGCGCGCGGGCGACGACTTCCAGCCGATCGTGCGCGGCGATCACGACGATGCCGCGGTATTGCGAATGATGGAGCGCAAGACGCCCGCGGTGAAGGTTCTGAAACTGCACGGAAGCCTGGCGGGCGGCAGTACGCTGCTGTTTTCCGACATGGAAATGTCCTACTACCCGGATGGGATCCGCGATCTGGTGGGCTCGGTCACGACGCGCCACATCATTATCTGCGGCTACGGCTTCGAGGACATGTGCGTCGCATTCGCCTTTTCGCAGCAGGGCGGCCCGATCTATTGCGTGAATCCGGGCGGGATGCCGAAGATGCTGCGGCCGGTGGTACAGAAACGGAACTCGCAGGATTTCGCGATCGACGGCGATTCGGGCTACTTCGACAAATTCATGGAGGAACTGGAGCGGGCGCTGGAGGAATCGGAGGCGCCGGTGGCCAGGCCAAAGATGAATCCGTTCAAGTATCTCGGCAGCCTGGGCGCCGAGGATCGCGAGTCGCTTTACGGCCGCGACAAAGAGCTTCAGAAGCTGATCCAGAATCTCGAAAGCAAAGATCCGGTGTGCGTGATCGGCAAGACCAAGACCGGCAAGACGTCGCTGGTGCGGGCCGGTCTATTGGCGGCGCTCGATGCCAACCGGCACCTGGAGATATATGTGCGTTGCCGCGGCGGCATCGTGCATTCGCTCGAACAACTGCGCGCGCGATTCGAGATTCCGGCCGAGCGGCAGGACATCCACGCCATGCTCGACTGGGTGGCGGAGGCGGCGCGGGCGAAGGGGAAGCGCGCCATCCTGATCCTCGATCAGTTTGAACGGGTGAATCAGGGCGAGGGCGTGGAACCGGTGCTCGAACGGCTTCTGCTCTATGAGCACGCTAATCTGACGATGGTTCTGCTGGCCACCGACGAGAACAATTTCCTCACGCTGATGCTGATGAACAAGGAGTTGCTGGGGGAGATGGTTTTTCTGCAGCCGCTTGGAGGTCAGGATATGCGCAAGGCGGTAGAGGCGTCGCTTGGCCGCGCGGGCGTCACCTTCGATAGCGCGATCCTCGACCGGCTGGAAGGTCTTTACGCCGGACCCAACTTCTCGCTGGCGCACGTGCAGGCGATGTGCGCGGTGTTGTGCGAGCGAACGAGGGTCGATCTCAAGACCTATGAGGACACGCTGGCGCGGGAGAAGCCGGTGCTCGACCTGGTCATCAATTCCTGCGATATCGTGAATCTCATCGAAGACGTGCCGGCGCGGGACGCGGCCTTGTTGCGCAAGATCATCCGCGATCTGGAGCATCCGGAGTGCAACCGGAAGATCGTCGATTGCGTGAAACAGATTAACGACCTGGCGGCGCCCATGAGCAAGGCCAGCGCCGCCGGCAATGGAAACTGACGATGACAGCCTCGGCCGCCTCTCCGGATCGAAGCGGGACGTTCCGCGTCGAAATTCTGATCGAGCGTAAGGCCGAGGCCGAGCGCATCGCGCAGTTTCTGGCGCCGCCCGATCTTCACCTGGCGGTGCTTTACGGGCGCACCAACTGCGGCAAGACCAAGCTGGTGCGGAACTTCGTCATGCCGGCGATGCCGGAGCCGTCCTACTACGGCGCGGCGGTGCCGAGTTTGCCGGAAACGGTGGAATCGGCGGCCGGGCCGATGCCGTTGCGGCAGGCGCTGGCACAGGGCGCGGCGGTCTTTCTGGACGACTTCGACCTTCTTCTGGACGCCGGCGGGCAGGAGCGCATGGAGGAGGCGGGCGCGCTGCTGGCGGCGCTCCACCGTGGGGAATATCGCGGCAAGCTGATCCTGATTCTGCAGGAACAGAATCTCGCCCACCTGCTGGCCTTCCGTTCCGAAGCGCCGGGTCTGCTCGATCAGACGTTCGAGATTACGGGCCTGCCGATTGAAGAGCACATCCGCAAGCTGGGCGAATTGGGCGGCGACCTGGCGATGCGGTATGAACCGCAGGTGCTTGAATGGCTGCGGCGGGATCTGGGAGAGTTCGGCGCGCTGGGCTCGGGCGATATCGCCGAGGCCGTGGACTGGGGCTTCCGGCAGTACAAATACGCCAACACGGACCGGCTGATCACGGCCGACGACTATGTGCAGGCGGGGTCGCTCGCGGGCGTGATTCGTCTATGCCTGAAGGCGCGGATGCAGACGGCGGAGGCGGTGTTTGGCAAAGGCGCGTCGGAGATCACCGAGGCGATCGCCGAGGAAGTGGTGGAGGCGGCGCGATTCAACCGGGCGCCGGAGTTTGCCGAGATCGCGCCGCGGCTGGCGCTGCCGGCGGCGCTGCTGGAGAGCGTTCTTGGGTGGGCGAACGCCGATGGCCGTCTGCTGCGCAGCGATCCGAAAGAAGGCGTAAGCCTCATCCCGAGGGAACTGGCGCGGGTGCTCGAGCCCGAGTTCGAGAAGCGGTGGCGGGATCTGGCGGATGTGCGCAAGGTACTCGGCGATGGGCTGCGCGCCCGTAAGCAGGTGGATGGGCTGCTCGCCCGCGAACGGTTCGACCAGATCAATCGCGTGCGGGAGAAGCTCAAGACGTCGACCGACGAAACCTCGTTGCTGGCGCTGAGCGCACTGCACTACCCGGAAGAGCACGGCGAGGCTTCGTACTGGATTTCGCGGCTGACCGACGGCGATTGCCAGATCGACGTGCTGATCGAAGCGCTGTTCAGCGAATCGGGCACGGCGCGACTGAAGGCGGCGACGCTGCTGGCGGGATTTGAGACGCCGGAGGTTTGCAACCAGCTCTACCGCAAGGCGCTCGAGGATCCGGAAGCGGGGGTGCGGGAACGTGCGCTCGAAAGCCTGGCGGGCATGGATACCTCCGATTTATGGAGCCGCATCGACCGCGAGGTGAAAGACAAGGCCAGTCCCTACCGGCTGAATGCGATCGAAGCGATGCGGCTGTGCCGCGGCCCGGAGTACATCGCCACGCTGCGGGCCATCCTGACCGATTCCTGTGCCGCGGACATGCGCGGCGCGGCCATCCGCTCGCTGGGGGCCATTCCGACGCCTGAAGCCGCCGACGCGCTGGTGTCGGTGGCGCTCGAAGACGACGATGAACAGGACCGCGCGGGCGCGGCGGCGGTGCTGGCGGCTTTGCAATCGACAAGCCTGGCGGCGCGGGCGCTGGAGACGGCGCGCACCACGCGGCTGCGGCTGGACCGGGCTGGCTGGGAGATTTTCGAGCAGCCCCTTGACGCCGCCCGCCGCATCGCTCTTTCGGTTCTGCTGGCGATCGCGAACTTCTTTTTCCACGGCGCGGCGTTGATCCCCCTGGGCGCTTACCGGCGCGCGGCCGCTTACTTCGCCATCGAACTGGTGGCGTTGGGGGTGTACGTTGGAGCGGGCCTGGCGCCGGCGGCGCCTATCTGGATTCTGAACTGGATCTTCAGCCATTTCGTCGCCACGCGGCTCGCGATGGAGAGCGTTGGCCGGCAGGTCTGGAACTACCGCATTACGCGCATTCTGGGCAGCGTGCTGTTCATTTTCTGTATCGGCTCGTTCCTTCTGCTGCACGGTTCGGCGCATGCGCTGATGGGCCGGTGGCGCCGCGCCGTCACGCTGTTTTTCGAGCAGATCATCGGCATCGCGATCATGGTGCTGGCCTGGTATTTCTTCGACGATTACAAGCACGGTCATCATCCGATCGAGCGCGCGTTCTACGGGCTGTATTTCGTCTACACGGCGCTTGGGGCGGCGTTGTTCGTGCACAGCTTCTGGTCCGATTTCCGCGAGATCTTCTTCGAGCGCTTTCTGATGGCCGACCGCGGAGAGGCGCGCATGCGCAAGGACAACCTGGTGGGGCAGGTGCTGGCGACTTCCACCGGCACGCAGGCCGCGCTGCAGATGGCCGAAGGACCCGACCCGGAGCCGGCGCGCTGGGCGCAGGACACGCTGCTGCGCCCGCCGTGGAGCGTGGCCAACGCGGAGCTTCTGGCGCGCTATGAAGCCATGGGCGAGGGGGCGCCGCGATTTCTGGATGCAAGCATCGCGCGGAATAAGACAGAGGAGTCGGTGACCGGGCTCGCCAGCCTATGGGATCGCACCGGCTCCCGGCCGTTTCAGCGGCGCATCCTGGGCGCGCTGATTTCGAGCCCGACGCAATCTTCGCTGCGGGAAGCGGCGCCGCGGGTGCGCACGGCCGATGCTTTCACGCGGTTGCGCTACCAGATGGTCAGGAACACCTATGGCCTGCGCCTGCTGCCCCGGGCGGTGGTGTGGGGAGGCGCGATCGCGCTGCCGTTCCTGTGCTATGCCCTGTATGAAGCGCGCCAGGCGGTGGCCAATCCGGCTCATAGCCTGATCCATCACATGCGCTCCAGCTTTGAACGGCCGGGCGGGGCCCCGTTTGGAGTGAAGGCCGCGCTTTTTCTGGCCGAGAACTATCACGAGGAAGCGGCTCACGACATCATCGAGGTCTATAAAGACACGGCCAATGCGAGCACCCGCTCAGGGCTGCTGGAAAGCCTGTCGGTGCTGGCGTGCGCTCCTTCGACGGCCGGTTCGTTCGCCGAACTGACCGGGGCATTGAACGACTCGGGGAGCCCGCGCGCGCTTCTCCGTGCTTTTACCATGGCGGCGCGCCGGGGTGGTTGCGTGGAGCTGGTGCGGGTTTCCGAGCAACTCACCACGCACGGAAAGCGCATCCTGGACGACGCCGCGTCGGCGCCGGACGTTGTGCGGCTGGCGCTGAGGGGGCTCGAGGCGGCGAACTCGGAGGATTCGATCCAGGCGCTCGAACGGTTTGTGTCGATGGAACGTGTGGTGCGGCTGCGTGCTACCGACGTGGCGCTGATCGAGGAACGGCGCGACCGCGTGCTGGAACTCAAGCTGGAAGCCGTGGATTCGCTGCTGCGCATCGGTTCGCGGCCGGCCTATCGCGCCTTGGATGCGATTGCCCGGGAGCCGATCGCGCCGGAGCTGAAGCGCCAGATCGAACAGCGGCTGCGGGCGCTGCCGTCGAGCGATCCGGTGAAAGCGGTGCAGGCGTTCTACAATACGGCCGACTATGGATCGGCGATTCGCGCGGCGCGAGCGATTGCGTCGCCCGCTCCCGAGCAGCAGAGGATTCTGATCCCGCTGCTGGCGCAATCCTACTACCGGCTGTCGCTTGAATCGGGCGCCGCCGCGGCACCAAAGCAGGCCGCCGAGTCCGAGGCGATCCGCTATCTGCAGCAGGCGCTCGATATCGAATTCAATACCGAGATGGCGCAGTCGCTGGCGGAAGTGCACAACCGCCGCGCCAAGCGCCTGCGCGGACTTGGCGAGTACGACCGGGCGCTTGAGGAGTCGACGCGGGCGATTGAGGCGGACCGCTATTTTGCCGATGCCTATGGCACACAGGCCTCGATTCTGCGGGCCAAGGGCGGCGTCGATCAGGCGCTGGAAGTTTTCGCCAAGGCCACTTCCACCGATCCGCGCTACGCACTCGGCTACTGCATGCAGGCCGATATCCATCTCGAACGCAAGCAGTGGGAGGCGGCGCGCAAGCTGGCCGAGAAAGCGATTCAGGCCGATCCGGGTTTTTCGCTGAGTTACGGGCTGCTGAGCGACAGCTACAAAGGGACCAACCAGAACAGCGAGGCGATCCGGCGTTTCGAGCAGTTGGAGCGGGAGTATCCGAACGTCTATTGGCCGGGCCGCCAGCTTGCGGTGCTCTATCACGACAGCTCGCCCGATCCGGGCAAGGATCTCGAACGTTCCTACGAGAAGTGGCTGGAGCTCGATAAGCGGTTCGCCGGTTCGCTCGACAGCGCGACGCTCAAAAACCACAAGGCGAACCTGATGGAAAGCCGCTTTACGGCCGGACACTATGGCGAGGTTGTGGCGGAGGGCCCTTCCTTCGCCGCCTCGGCGAAAGGCGAGCCGAACCTGGAGATTCCGGTGCGCCTGCTAAGCGCGGCGGCGGCGATGATGCTGGGCAACCAGGCGGTGGCGGCGGAAAACCTGACGGCGGCGGAGGCGGCGATGGCGGCCGGGTTCCCGCCCGGCTTCAAGTTTACCTGGGACTACACGGGCACAATCAATCATCTGCGCGGGGTCAAGAGCCGTCCCGCCGCGCTCGATGCTTTCGTCCGGCTGTTTGGCCTTGTGCAGTCCGGCAGGCAGAGCGGGGAACCGGTGCCGCCGGAGGCTTTTGCGGCGGCGCGGAACGCGCTGTAGCGCCGGCTCGACACTCCCTAAAGATTCAAATAGGACCTTCCGATAGAAGTACTGCTATGGAAGCGTTCATCTGGATCCTTTTCCCGGTCTTTGTCGCTGCCGGCTCGGCCTTGCTGGCGTTTTTCGTCATGCAGGCCCGGATGGAAGTGGCGATCGCGCGGGAGCGCGAAACGCTCGCCCAGACTCAGGCCACACTCGACGCCCAGGAAAAGATTCTGCAGGAAAAGCTGAAGGCCACCGAAGCTTCGGCTAAGAACGAGGCTCTTAACGAGATGCTGGGTGAGTTCCGTATCGAAGAGCGGCACTACATGCGCGAGAGCAAGACGCTGTTCGGCGCCAAGAAAGCCATGGTCCTGCAGGAGCGGCTGTTCTTCCGCAACATGCCGTTGTCGAACTGGGTGGAACATGAGATGACGGTGGAGGAAGGCGGCGACCTCAGCCAGTTGGCCAAGGCTTGTTCGATCTTCTCGGCCAAAGGGATCGGCGAGGGCGCTCAGTCGAATCTGCTGGTGTCGTAGGGCGCGCTTGCGTGGCGGGCTCCGGCCGGCCCACAATGCGGAGATGAGCCACGCGCCTAAACCTGCCATCGGATCGATCGGATGGGTCGATCTGACGGTTGCCAACGCCGATGGAGTCGGCCAATTCTATTCCGAGGTGACCGGCTGGAAGCCGCAGGGCTGCGACATGGGCGGCTACCAGGATTGGGTCATGCTGAAGCCGGAAACCGGTGAGGGAGCGGCGGGCGTGTGCCATGCCCGCGAACCGAACGCCGGGCTGCCTCCGGTGTGGCTGATCTACATCGTGGTTGCCGATCTGGACCGGAGTCTGGCGAAATGCCAGGCGCTCGGCGGGACCGTGGCTGGAGAGATACGCTCGATGGGCGAGGCGCGGTATTGCCTGATCCGCGATCCGGCCGGCGCCTACTCGATGCTCTACCAGGCCTGATCGCCGGTTAGCCCGCCTTGGCGGCCGCCGCTTCGCGTTCCGGCCGCGCGATTTCGAGCTTCTGGCGCAGCTCGGCTTCAAGTGCCGCCGCGATATCGGGATTCTGCTTGAGGTACTGGCGGACGTTTTCCCGCCCCTGTCCGACCCGGTCGCCGCGGAAGCTAAACCACGACCCGCTCTTTTCGATCAGATTGTGCGCGACGCCGAGGTCGATGAGATCGCCTTCGCGCGAGACGCCTTCGCCATAGAGCAGATCGAATTCCACTTCGCGGAACGGTGGCGCCAATTTGTTTTTGACTACCTTGACCTTGGTGCGGCTGCCCACGACGACTTCGCCGTCCTTAAGCGCCGCGAGTTTGCGCACATCCAGGCGGACGCTCGAATAGAACTTCAGCGCCCGGCCGCCGGTGGTGGTTTCCGGACTGCCGAACATCACGCCGATCTTCTCGCGAATCTGATTGATGAACATCAGGCAGGTCTGCGTACGGTGCGTTACGCCGGTAAGCTTGCGCAGCGCCTGCGACATCAGGCGCGCCTGCAGCCCGACATGGCTATCGCCCATCTCCCCTTCGAGTTCGGCCTTGGGCACCAGCGCCGCCACCGAATCGACCACCACGGCGTCGATGCCGCCGGAAGCCACCAGCGCGTTGGTGATTTCAAGCGCCTGCTCGCCGCTGTCGGGCTGCGACACCAGCAGGTTATCGACGTCGACTCCGAGTTTACGCGCGTAGGTGGGATCGAGGGCATGTTCGGCATCGATGAACGCCGCCGTCCCGCCGGCCTTTTGCGCCTGGGCGAGCAACTGCAGGGCGATGGTCGTTTTTCCGGAGGACTCGGGGCCGAACACCTCGACCACCCGTCCGCGCGGCAGGCCGCCGATGCCCAGCGCAAGATCGAGCGACAAAGCACCGCTCGGGATCACGTCGATGATTTGACGTTCGTGCGAGCCCAGCCGGTAGATGGAGCCTTTGCCGAACTGCTTCTCAAGCGAAGCCATTGCCTGGTCGACGACGCGGCGCCGGTCTTTGAGGTCGGGCGTATTTGCCATGAGTTGGGTCCTTGCAGGATTAGTGCGGAACCCGGCGCAATGTTCTCACCCGGACTTATCCGGGAGACGAGGGGCCTATTGGATCTCTTTACTCGCCACGGTGGCGGGTTCCTGGCCCCAGTTCTGGCGGATGACCAGCGATTGATCGGAGAAGAACGTGCGGCGGCCTGTATTGCCGAATGCGTTGGGTTCGGCGGCGACGCCATAGCCGGTTTGCGTGCCGGTTACGGTGAACTTGTAGCCGCTCTTGTTTCCCTGGGCCAGATCGCCCGGCAGCAGGTCGGAGGCGCTCGGTCCGGCATTGCCGCTGGCCGGGGGGCCAAGCTCGGTCAGCGACGCGGCGTACTTGCCGAACTGGGACATGTACTGCGTTTGCGCCGTATGAATGGCGGTGATGGTGCGAATGGCCGCCATTTCATGCGCCTGCATGCGGCTGGCATTGATCTTGGGGATCGCGATCGAGGCAATCACCAGGATGATGGCCACTACGATCATGATCTCGATGAGCGAAAATCCACGGCTTGTACGCCGCCGGAGGGTTGATACGCGGGAATCCATTCGAGTCGTCGCCTCTACCAGCCTATGACGTTAGCATAGGGCGGAACGTGCATATCGGCGGCGTCTACTGGTGCGGAGAATACGGAATTTCCTTGGCGCCCTCTTCGAGGCCTTGGATGCGCACGGAGCGGCGCCCGGTTCGCCCGGAAGAAGTGACCGGGATCCGCCCGCCGAGCCGTTGCGCGGTGCCAGCCGGAATCTGCGCCGGGTCGACCTGCAAGTGGAAGCGCAAGCCGTCGTCGCGGCGCTCGATTTTGAGGTTCTGCGCCAACTGGTCCCACGCCTCCTTGCCTTCGATGGTGGAGCGGGCCTGGTCGCGTGCGGCTTCAAACAGAGCGAACAGGCTGGCGGCGGCCGAAGCCGAGGGGGTGAAGACGTTCAGATCGGCGCTGACGATCTCGCGGAAACGAATGCCGAGGGTGAGTGCCGCTACGTCGCGCAGAGCCTCGGGCGTGGCGAGATTGGCGGCGTTGGCGGCGATCCAGAAATCCTGAAAAGGGCTGAGCTCCAGAGCCTGATCGAAGAGCTTGCCGGGCAGGGACGGAGGCGGGGTGCGCAGGCGGCGCCTGGCGGCGGCTACCGCCACAGGCTCGCCCAGAAGCACGGCGCCCGACGTGGCGGCCTCGGCCGGAAGGCGCAACGCTTCCCGCACGGCCGGGGTTTGAAATTTTCCGATCAGCAGGAGGATGGGCTGGGTGGATTTACGTCCGCCGTCAAGGGACAGGTAAACCTCGTCGATGTCCTCGAGCAACGGCCCGATGAGGGCGTGGCCGCCGCCGGCCGGATAGAGCAGGTCGAGCAACTTGAGCTTGCGCAATTCCTTTAGGCGCAGGCCCGCGAGCACCGCCGCGCCGGGATGAGCGAAGCGCCACTTGCGGCCCGGAGCCACGACGGCCGCAACCGCCGTGCGAGGCGCGAAAACCGAGACTGGCGCCGAGATGACCGGCGCCGCTTCGAGGGTGCGGGTAATGGGAGACGGGTCCGCGGTTTGGCCGCAGACCCGGAAAGCCAGCAAGAGGGCGACGGCAGCGCGTTTCACGGGAAGTACCTCAATATTTGCGAAGGAAGCGGTCGAAGCCCGCGGCATCGAGGGCCGTATTGGTTTTCTGGATCTCCTGTTCGCTTGAGAGCGGGCCCACCAGCACGCGCACTAGCGCCGGGGAGATGCCGGGCGCCAGCCGCGTACGGAAGCCCTGACCGGTCAGATAGTCGGCTAGGACGGTGCTCATGCCGCGCTCGATGGACCCGACCTGATAGAAGACCGTTCCGGCGGGCGGCTCAGTCAGAACGCCGGGATCGCGAGGCTGGCCTTTGGCCGCTTCGAAGGAATTGGGGCCGGGCGCGGCCGGGAGCGAATCACCGAAAGGCGACGGCTTGACGGGCGCCACCGGTTCGGGTTCGGCCACGGCGGCGGCTTGCACCGGCTCGGGCGGGGCGGCGGCCGGAGTGGCGCGGCGTACCGGATCGACCATGACCGGAGCCGGAGCGGGCGCGGTGTACTCGGCGCGTTCCATTCCGCGGTACTGAGCTGCCGTGATCGAACGTCCGGCAACGTAGGAAAGCGTGGACACCAGGCCAAGCACGACCAGGAACATGCAGCAGACGGCCATAAGCTGCCGCTGGCCGAGCACGATGGCCATCTGGTCCTCGTGACCTATCGTCAAATCGTGATTCATCGGATTCTCTCCTTCAAAAGCCGCCTTCCTCGCGGCTGTAGGCAATGGATCGGCCTTACTAGGGTGAAGCTTTAGGGCGAAGTTAGGTGTTTTTGGAAAATCACCTAGGAGTTCCTCAGGCTATTGCCTAACGTTCGCCCCGCCGCCGGCCGATGAACGGGCTATGGCAGGCAAGACCGGCGCCGTGGCGCCTGGATACCGCGCGGCGCGCCTGGAGGCGTTGAAGCGGTGGCAAAACGCCGATGGCGGTTGGGGTTATGTGCCCGGCAAGCAATCCTGGCTCGAGCCGACCTGTTACAGCCTGCTGGCGCTGCTCGGCGAGCCTGCGGCGGCCGGGGCGGTCGAGCGCGGGTGGGCCTTGATGAGAAGCTGGCAGTCGCCCGGTGGCGGCTGGCCTCCGGCGGCGGCGATTCCGGGTGCGGCGTGGGTCACCGCGCTTGGCGTAACGGTGCACTGCGCGCGGCGGCGGTTCGACGATCCATTCCGCCGGGGTCTTGGCTGGCTGGTGGAAACCAAAGGCAACGAGGGATCGCTGCTGGAACGGGTTTTGTGCCTGATCCAGCGCCCGCCCAACGAGTTCGACCGCACCTTAAAGGGATGGCCGTGGCGCCCGGATTCGGCCAGTTGGGTAGAGCCGACTTCGCATGCCCTGGTGGCGCTGAAGCTGGCGATTCCTCACGCCTCGGCGCCCGAGGCGGCCGTGGCGCGGCGGCGGGTGGAGATGGCGGAAGCGATGCTGCTTGACCGGCGATCGGTGGACGGCGGGTGGAATTACGGCAACCGGCGTGTGCTCGAAACGAACCTGCCGGCGTATCCGGAAACGACGGGCCTGGCGCTGCTGGCGCTACAGGGCAGCCGCCGGTTCGATTCGGCGCCGGCCATCGCGCTGGCGGAAAAGATGTGGCGGGAAACGGCGTCGCCCCTGGCGCGGGCGTGGCTTGGGATCGCATTGAGGAACTACGGGGTGGCGCTGCCGGAACCGGCCGGCGACGCGGCGCCGGGACAGGATCTTTTGTTGATCGCGCTTGAGGCGATGGCGTGTCCGGGGGGAGGACATCTATGGTTCAGGGCCTGACACGGCGCGGCTTTCTGCCGGTGGTTTCGGACGGCCATCGGATGGCACCGGCCGGTAGCGCGTCGGGCCGGGATCTTCCGCTGATTGCGCTGGAGGCGATGGCCTGTCTTGGGGGAGGACATCTATGGTTGAAGGCCTGACACGGCGCGGCTTTCTACCGGCTGTTTCGGACAGCCATCGGATGGCACCGGCCGGTTGCGGCCTTCTGCCGGTTGCCGGCGGCGCGGCGCGGGGGGGCGATGTTCTGTTGATTGCGCTGGAGGCGATGGCGTGTCCGGGGGGAGGACATCTATGGTTCAAAGCCTGACACGGCGCGGTTTTCTGCCGGCTGCCGCACTGCTGGGCGCGGCTTCTTGCGCGCGGCAGGAGGCGGATAAGCCTTATGAGGGTCCCCGGTCGCCGGTCTTCGTGGGCAAGGCGGCCTCCTACTCGGCCGATCTGGCGGGATTGATGGAGCGCGGCCTGAGGGCCTGCGGTCTCGATCCCAGAGGCAAGCGGGTGCTGCTCAAGCCGAACCTGGTGGAATTCGACGCCTCCACCGCGATCAACACGAACGTGGCGGTGCTGGCGGCGGCGGTCGAAGTGTTTCGCAAGCTGGGTGCGGCGGCGGTGACGATTGGCGAGGGGCCGGGCCACCGGCGCGACACGCTGTTTCTGGCCGCGGAGGCGAAATATCGCGAGTTGACCGGCTTTGAAGATCTGTTTGTGGATCTGAATCGCGACGACGTAGCGGCGGCGGGTCCGTTCGGCACGCTGCCCGAGATCTACCTGCCGAAGACGGCGCTTGGGGCGGATCTGATCGTCTCGCTGGCGAAGATGAAAACGCATCACTGGGCCGGCGCCACGCTCTCGATGAAGAATTTCTTCGGGCTGGTGCCCGGGTCGGTCTATGGCTGGCCGAAGAACATGCTGCACCAGGAGGGCATCCCGGAGTCGATCGTGAGGCTGAACCGCATCTTTCGCAACACCCTGGCGATCGTCGACGGCGTGGTGGGTATGGAAGGCAACGGGCCGGTGCAGGGCACGCCGAAGCAGGCGGGCGTGCTGGTGATGGGCGGCGACCTGGTGGCGGTGGATGCCACCTGCGCGCGGCTGATGGGCATCGATCCGCTGAAGCTTGAGTATCTGCGGCAGGCCGCCGGTCTCGGCCATACCGCGGAAGCTTCGATCGACCAGCGGGGGGAGACGCTCGCGTCGGCCAGGACGCCGTTTGAGCTGATTGAAGAGTTTCGCGGGGCCCGGTCTTGAGCTATCCGGTACCGTGGGCAAACTTAGTAGAGCTTTTCCGGAACTGGACTAAGTAGTCCGCTGGATTTGAGATGGCGGGCGGCGATGATAACTTGCTTATAGAGATTCCAAACACAACACTGTTTGCTAGGAGAGAGGACATCATGAAGAACGTTATGAACCTGATTGTGAAGCTGCAGATCTGGAAGGACACCAAAGGCCAGGACCTCATCGAATACGCGTTGATGGCCGGTTTCGTCGCCGTCGCCGCGGGCGCGATCATGCCTGGTGTGTCCGCCTCGATCTCGACGATCTTCTCGAAGATCGGCTCGGTGATGACCGCTTCGGCCGCCAGCTAACCTTCGGGTTGCACTGGCGAAGGAGCTGCTGCTTCCCGGTCAAAACGCGCAGACAGCACAGAAGAAAGGACGAGGGGCGCCCCTCGTCCTTTTTCTTTTCCCGGGGAGCTTTCCCCGAGGGATGGGGCGCCGTTTGCTAAAGCCATTTCAAGCGATTCCTAGGTAAATCCATCCATTTACGCCGTTTGACATTCGTCATAACGTGGACGTAGCGGCAATAGGCGCCTCCGTGGCGAGACCCAAATTTTATTGAGAGAGAGGACACAGAAGTGAAGCAAGCGTTGAATCTGATCTGCAGGCTGCAGTTGTGGAAAGACACCAAGGGCCAGGACCTGATCGAATACGCCCTGATGGCGGGATTCGTGGCGGTGGCGGCTGGCGCGATCATGCCGGGAGTCTCCGACTCCATCTCGACGATCTTCTCGAAGGTCGGCTCGGTGATGACGGCTTCGGCCGCGAGCTAATCCGGGCATCGTATCGAAGGCAAGGCAAGGCAAGGCAAGGGAAGGGACGGGGCGCGCCTCGTCCCTTTGCCGTTTCTGGCCCCTTTTGGCCGGCTGGTACCGAAGTAAGTGGTACAAGACGTTTGTACCTATGGTAGTAGAGCTCCCTCCCTTCGAAATAAGGCAAGTCCCCCAATACCTTCATCCGCTTTTTCTCCTTACTTTAGAATCTGGCAGTGTTAGTCCCCCACAGGAGCACCATGCAGCAACGCAGTCCTTCGGCACGAGAAAAAGGGTTCGTCCTATTGGCAGGCGGGGTTCTGCTGTTGATCATGATGCCGCTTTGCGGCCTGGCGGTGGATGCGGCGTTTCTGTATGCCATCAAGACGCGCCTTTCGGCGGCGGCCGATTCGGCGGCGCTGGCGGCGGCGCGGAACCTGTCGGTGGGCATGACGATGGCCGAGCAGGAATCGATCGCGATCGGCCGCGCGCAGGCGTTTTTCCAGGCCAACTACACGGCCGAGGTATGGAACACGGTCAACCGGTCGCTCAACATCAGCATCAACGAAAGCAATATGCGCACGCGAACCATCCGCGTGACCGCCGCCGTCGATGCGCCGCTCTACTTCATGCGGATCATCTGGCCTTCGCCCTACACGGCGGTAACGGCCATGGGAATCGCGTCGCGCCGCGACACCAATGTCTTGATGGTGCTGGACCGGTCCGGTTCGATGAACAACAACGGCGGCTGTCCGGCGATGCGAGCGGCGGCGCGGATGTTCGTGGACATGTTCGCCAACTCGCGCGACCGCATGGGCATGGTGACTTACGGTGTCGCCTATGCGCTGAGCTATCCGCCGACCAAGAATTTCAAGGACGGCTCGCCGCCACTGGTGGACGTGATCGACACGATTACCTGCGGAGGAGGCACCGGGTCGGCGCAGGCGCTTTTCAAGGGTTATGAGCAGGTGGCGGCGATCAACGAGCCTGGCGCGCTCAACGTGATCGTCTACTTCACCGACGGCATTCCCAACACGATTACCGGCAATTTCCCCGTAAACGTGCTCGATACGGCCCGTACGGCCGACGGCCGGGCGCGGCCGGCCACATCCTCCAACAGCCGCTGTTACGACTATCAGAACGGGCGGCGCTGGGGGGCGCTCGGGGTGCAGAATCCGCAGTGGAATCCGAATGCGCAGGTCTACCGCGGTGCCGTTTATTCGGAAGAAAATCCCGCGGCGGGGGTGCTCAACGTACATGGCGTCGAGGGCTACACGACGACTACGTTCACCGACCCGGGCAACCTGGCCGGGGCGGCCCACGCCAGTGCCGGGGCGTCTGCCGCCTACGCCTCTTCGGGCTTTGAAGGCGACTGCTGGTTCCAGGGGGGAGCCGTGGGCGGCGGCGGAACGGACCGCCGCCACGTCCAGTACGATATCGGGTTCTATCCGGCCACCGACCTCTACGGCACTTCCCTGCGCAGTTCCGACAACTTCCGGCCGATCGTGAGCTTCCCCGGCGGCCACCCCTACGCGGGCGAGATCGACGTGCGCGACACCACCAATCTGATGAACGCGGCCATCGTGGCCACCGACAACGTGGGCAAGCGCATCCGTAACGCCGATCTGAACGCGAACCTGGCGACGGTGGTCTTTGCCGTCGGGCTGGGCGACCTCGGTGCGGATCAGCATGCCCTGCTGCGGCGAGTCTCGAACGATCCGTTGAGCTCCATTCACGATCCCGCGCAGCCGGAAGGCATGTATTTGTTCGCACCGACGGCCAATGAGATTTCGAGCGCGTTCGTGAAGATCGCCTCGGAGTTGCTCAGACTGTCGAACTGAGATCCAGGAACACCTAACGTTCCGGTAGCATCGAATCCGGGAGATCGACCCCACCCGGTCTGGAAGAGGCTTGCGAGAGCCGGGCGGCCGGTCGTCGGCCAGAGGCCCAAACGCAACTTCAACGGGCCGGGCGGGTTCCAAACTACAATTGAGTCAACCGGAATGAAGTGTGTTCTTTTTCTAATTGTTGCGGGATTCGCCAGTTCCCTTTGGTCGCAGGAAGTGGGCCAGGGCGCTCCGGCCGGAGTCGCTCAACAATTCATCCAGGCCTATTTCCGTAATGGTTTCAATGCGCTGACTTCGGCGACACCGCAGGGGACGGTGCGCAGCTACGGCGCCGGCGGCTATATTCAGGAGTTTCAGGACGCCAAGAAGACCACCGGTGTCACTTTCGCCCTGGTCAAGGGAAGCGAGGCGGCGGACCCGGTCTTCCAGGTCTACCCGGCGCTGTTTTCCTATCTCGGTTCGGTGGGGGTGAGCAACACCGGGCTGCCGTTGAACGATACTTCCGGTTGCGGGGCGCAGGCATCGACGGCCGCCTTCTGTACCTACCAATTGTTCGAGAGCGGGTACGCGCTGTTTGCCTATACCTCGTCGCTGACGGGCGCCGAGAATCGCGGCAGCTATTCGGTGAGTGGGACGATGTACACGCGCTGGGCGGCGCTCGGCAGCATTACCGGCCTGGGTGCGGCCACCGGGGCCGAAGCGGCGGTCACGTCGAAGACGGGCATCACCGCCACGGCGCAGCCATTCACCGCGGGCGCGCTCTACAGCCTGAGCTCCGGCGCATTCACCGGCCGTGTGTTTCCGGTGCGGGGGAAAGCCTACACGCTGTATTCCTCGCTCGGACTGCACAACGGAGCGCTCGGCATTCCGATCAGCGAGGAACTGGCGGCGCCCGGCGGCAAGACGCGGCAGAACTTCGAAGGCGGCCAGATCGAGTATTCGAATACGACCGATCCGATCGTGCGTCCGGCGGTGGGCGGCGTGCAACTGAGTATCGCCACCGCCGATGTGACGCGCATGAATGTGGGCGATAGCCTGACGATCCGGGTATCGGTGGTGGCGACGACGGGCGAACCTTTGCTCGACCGCGAAGTGGCCTGGACGACTTCGAACAGCCGCGTGGTATCGGTTACTCCGTCGGCGGGCGGGGCGAGCGCGGTGCTGAAGGCCGCGGGCGGCGGGACGGCGATCCTCACGGCCGTGAGTGAAGGCAAAGCGAGCGAGCGGTTGACGATCTTCGTGTCCTCGCCCTGCTGCCAGATCGGAGAAGGCGCACCCACGGCGGCGATGCAGCAGTCGTTTCAGGACGCGGTGACGCGGCAGAGGCTGAACGTCAAGCTGCCGGCGGCCAATCCGGTGGCGCGGGTGGGGATCGGCTATGTGCAGGAGTTGACCAGCGCCGACTCTTCGCAGCGCTATCTGCTGTGCCGTTCGGACCGGTCGCCGGGCGTATTCGTGGTGGGGGGCGATTTGCTGCGGGCCTACGAGCTCGAAGGCGGACCGGCGGGCAAGACCGGTTATCCCACCGCCGATGCGACGGCCGGCGGGCGGCAGGTTTTCGAAGGCGGCGTGCTGGCGGGCAGTCCGGTGTACCTGGTGACGGGTGCGATTGCGGCGCGGTGGGCGGCGCTCGGTTTTGAAGCCGGAGCGCTGGGGCCGCCGGTTTCGGCACCTGCGGCCGCGCTGAGTTTCCGTGGCGCCTCCGGGACCCTGCAATCGTTCCGCGGCGGGGCGCTGGTTTCCGAAGCCTCGGCCGGCCGCACGTTCGTGGTGAGCGGGCCGGTTCAGGCGCGGTATTTCGCCACGGGCGGGATCGGCGGGCCATTGGGTTTGCCGCTTGGGGAGGAATACGCCAGGGACGGCCGGCGGCGGCAGGATTTCGAGGGCGGCTCGCTGCATTACGCTCCAGGCGATGGCGAGGCGGAGATCGAGGAATTGGAGCGGCGGCCTCAGATCACGGTGAATCCCAGCCGCGTCACCGCCGGCGGGCGTGTACGCATCGCGGTGGGCGGGTTTCCAAGCCAGGCGGCGTTGCGGGTCACGCTGGCCGGGCAGGGGACGGGCGGGCCGTTCACGGTGCAGACGCAGAATGGGTCCTATGTGTGGGAGGCGCCGGTGGCGCTCGATACGCCGAGCGGCTTTGTGACCATTCGCGCCCAGGAAGTGGGTGGGGCGGCGACGGCGGCCGGTACGTATACTGTCACCGCGCTTGAAGAAGCGGCTCCAAGGCTCACCAAACTGCGGGGCGATACGCAGACGGGATTGCCGGGGGCGCGGCTGCTGGTTCCGCTGGCGGTGTCGCTTAAGGACGCCGATGGGGCTCCGCTGGTAGGTGTCCCGGTGGCGTTTGCGGCTTCGCCAGGGGCGCGGATCGCCCCCGATAGCATGGTGACCGATGAGAACGGGGAAGCGCAGTCGGTGGCAAGGCTGCAGACAGGCGACGGGATCGCTCTGTTCACGGCCAGCGCGGCGGGCGCCGTGGTCACCTTCAGCGCGCGGTCGAACGGGGTGACGCTGCAGAACTACCCGCGGCAGATGCAGTCGGGAAATTTTTCGCTGGGTGCGTCGCAGGCGCCGGTGACGCAAAAAGGAGCGCTGCTGGCGGCCGTATCCTCGATGATCCGGTACTTTCAGAATCGCAGTGAATTGCCGTCTTCACTTGGGCTGTCCGATCCCGCGGCGCTCAACGACTTCTTGAAGACCTTCTGCCCGCTCGACGTTGCCGGCGGCCGGATTTGCGACGGCTACGTGACGATTTCCGGCGATCCGGTGGTCAACCTGTGGCGCCTGCGGGATTTTGCCGGCGGCCTGTTGAACGTACAGGTGGTTCGAGGCGGGGAGGAGGGCATCCGGGACGCGCTGGCCGAAGGCAAGCCGGTGCTGCTCGCGCTGCGGCTCAGCTCGGCCGATGCGGTGCTGGGCTCCCATTTCGTGGTGGCGACGGGGGCCGATATCGATGGCGGACTGGCGATTCACGATCCGAATCCAACCACCAACCGTACGCGGCTGAACGATTATCTGGCCGGGCTGCGGCTGGCCGGCCGGGAGGTGAAGGGAGAGGTGATGGACGCGATCACACTGACTCCGCAGTCGCCGAGCCCGACCGGCTTTCTGGTGACGGCCTCGGGGGCGCGCCTGGCGGTGCGTTCGCGGCTGGGCGCCTGCGGTCAGACGCTCGATTGGCCGAATGCGGCGGTGATCGCGGCTGGCGGCGCTGTCGCGGCGGCCCAGGGGTCGGCGCAACTGCACTATTGCGAGGGAACGCAGCAGGTGAATTCCCTGCAGCTTTCAGGTGCAGGCGCGACGGTGACGGATTTGGGGTCGCCCGGCCGGCAAAGCCCGTTGGCGGTGGGTGGGGAGTACCTGTTGACGCGGCCCACCGGGCAGTGGCAGGCCGACGCCATGAAGATTTCGCTGGCGGCGTCCGATGTAGGGAATGCCGCGACGTTCACCCGGGACCTCGCTCCCGGAACGCTGGCCGCCGTCTATGGCACGGGTCTGGCGCGCCCGGGGCAGCCCACAAGAGTAGAAGTGGGCGGCCGCGAGGCTCGAATTCAATCGGCCGATGAGTTTCGAATTCTTGTGGAAATTCCTGTGGAAATTCCGCCCGGAGAACATTCTTTATCCGTGCAGTCGCCGCTTGGAACGGCCGAGGTAGCGTTGCGGGTGATGGAACTGGCGCCGTTTATTTTCGTGGATGAGGCGGCCCGGACCGCCGCGGTGGGGAATGCGGACGGGAAAGCGAATACGCCGCTGCATCCGGCGAGCCGTGGGGAGACGGTCACGATTCTGGCCACCGGGCTGGGATCGGTGACGGCGGCGGGAACGGTGACAAGGGCCGTCGCGGTGGCGGTGCAAGGTATTGAATATCCGGCCGGTTCGGCGGTTTTATCGGCCGGGATGCCGGGCGTATATGTGGTGACGGCGGTGTTGCCGGCCGAGGCGACGCCCGGATTGAGCCTGGGATTGCAGTTGCGCGTGGACGGCGTAGATAGCAACCGGGTTGAGATTTCTGTACGTTAGGGGCGGGAAAGTCCAAAAAAGGGTTGACTGCGGCGTTGACACCGTGCTTTAATCTCAACTTGACTCGAGGAGTTCGAGCAAGGGCCGCTTTTTCGGTCCGGCAGGGGAAGTGTAAGTTTTTCCTTGACTTGCCGGGAAGGATAGTGGCAAACTGTTGAGTAATTGCGTCCAGGGATCATAGCAGCTATCAAACCGCATGAATCCCGCGAGCACAGGGCGGTAGAGGCCGCAGAAGGCCGCTACGGTCAGAGAGAATAGAAGATATTCGAGACGCACTTGATGACGGCAAAGTCCGGCGCGAACATGCAGGCGGATTGGTTGTGATCAAGGAAACAAAGACCTTTAAGGCACAGGTTGAAAGAGAAACTCCATCAATTCCAGTTCAACTTCTACAAGGAGAGGGAAATGTCAGATTTTCGCAAGTTGTTTCTTGCGTTCGCGCTGATGGCCCTGATTTCGGGGTTAGCGAGCGCTCAGGTTATTACTTGCAACACTTTCGCCCAACCGTTGACGGTTCGGTCCGAAGGTCTTGCAGAGCAGACGGGTGACGTGATCATCCGCTGCGACGGCGGCCTGCCGCCGGGCGTTGGTACGATTCTGCCGCAGATCAACATCTCGGTTACGTTGAGCACCAACGTTACGAGCCGTTTGACTGCGGATCCGATCACGGAAGCGCTGTTGTTCCTGGATGACCCGCAACCGGGTAACCAGAGCCCCTGCGCGCCGGCTTCGGGCACGACCGTTTGCCAGCCGCTGTATGCCGGCATCGTTCCGGGCACAGCGACTTTCACGCAGTATCAGCCGGTGACCAACCCGAATCCTCAGGTTGTCAACATCTTCCAGGGCGTGAAGCAGAACGACAACACGATCGTGTTCCTTGGTGTGCCGATCGTGGCGCCGGGTTCGACGACCCGCGTCATCCGTATCAAGAATGTCCGCGCGGCGATCGCTGGCACCTCGGCTGCCAACGGTCAGATTTTCGCGTTTGTGTCGATCCAGAACCCGCCCGCCAACCTGCAGCTCAACAACTCGACGGTTAACGTCGGTTTCGTGCAGCAGGGTCTGACGTTCACGGTTCGCAACGCCGCCGGTTCCGGTGGCATCGATACCAACGCCGTTGGTGTCGCTCTGGCGCAGTGCGAAAACTTCAACGGTGAATCGACCAGCTTGGCAACCACCAACACCGACACCTACGACAATTCGCGCAGCTTCACCGTGCGCTTCACGGAAGGCTACAACGCCAGCTTTAAGGTTCGCGACATCAACGTGCCGCTGCAGGATCCGCCGCTCAACCAGCAGGCGACTCCACAGCACAACAATGGGTTCGATCCAAATCTGGTCCAGACCGTTACCGAGTCGGGCTTCTTTAACGCGCTGCTCACCTCGACCAACGGCCTGAACCGGGCCGGCCGCGCCGATCACGGCACGCGCCTGCGCGTTGTGTTCAACAACGTTCCCGCCAACACTCGTCTTTATGTGTCGGCTCACTCGCTCCGCAACATCGCGTTCTCCTGCGCCAGCGGCCGTTGCGAAGGCTCGAGCGACGCTACCGCCTTCACCACCGCTTACGGCGTCGCCGCCAACTCCAACGGCGGAAACGTCGCCGCCGGTACGGTGATCGCCAACCCGTTGAGCGACGCTGAAGTGTGGAACCTCGGCGCTTCCGACCGTCAGGCTCTGCCGACTTCCGGTGGTTTCAACTTCCCGTCCGGCGCCCGCGCCGGTCTCGTGGAAGTGCCGATCACCAGTGGCAGCGGCGTGTTCGTGTGGGAAATCTTCGGTCAGGATCCGCTGCGCACTGACGTAGCCAGCTTCGCGGTTGCCGCGGCCATCCGCGCCGCCAACAACCCGGGCACCGGCACCGTCACCGTGAACGGCAGCTTCGCGCCCGTTGCCACCGGTACCGGTAGCAACACCATGAGCGCCACGCAGCCGATCCCGCGCTTCGCCGATCAGTCCACCGCGACCAACAACGTCAACATCACCGTTTGCCGCACGAACCTGCTCTTCCCGTTCGTCAGCAACCAGGCCGGTTTTGACACTGGTATGGCCATCTCCAACACCAGCGCCGATCCGTTCGGTACTTCACCGCAGTCCGGAAACTGCGAACTGAATTACTACGGCGGCACCACCGGTGGCGGCGCGGCCCCCAGCAAGCAGACCACGACCACTGTGGTCCAGGGCGGTCAGCACATGGCGTTCACGCTGTCTTCGGGCGGCACCAACGGCATCGCTGCGACCCCGGGCTTCCAGGGTTACATCATCGCAACCTGCCAGTTCCGTTACGCTCACGGTTTCGCCTTCATCAGCGACATCGGCGCGCAGCGGCTCTCGCATGGTTACCTCGCTCTGATCCTCGACGCGGGCAGCATCAACCGCGACACGAAGACCAGGGCCGAAACGCTGGGCCAGTAAGCCCAGTTCAGGTCCGATCCGAAAGGCGGGAGGAGCAATCCTCCCGCCTTTTTTCTTTTGAATCCCCCCACAGGCGTTTCATTTCGTCAAGCTGATGATAGACTAGTACTTTGCGCGTCCACCCTACTACCCCTCCGCGAGGTCCTATGTCCCAACGAATCTTGCAGTTGACCGCGTTGTTCTGCGCCCTTTCGGCGCAGGCGCAGAATGTTTTCGTCACCCCCCCAGGTGACGGGGTTGCACGCCCAGTTCTTCCCTTTACCGGTGATAGTCCGACCTTCAGTCCGGCCGCCACCACCGTTACGGCGGCGCAGGACACTTTTCAAGTCCTGTCGACGCCTTCCGGCAACAAGTTCTATTTCATTGGACGTTCGGGAACAGACACTGTCGTCGTAACCGACGCGAACTATCAGGTGGTCGCGCGCCGCAACATCGGCCTCGGAGCGACCTCGGCCGCCATGACGCCCGACGGGCGCTTCCTGTTCATCGCCGGCGGACAGAACTCCAATCTTCAAGTCCTGCGCACCGCCGACGACAGCCTCGCGACGCAAGTGGACGCCGGCGGCGCCATAGACGTGGCGATTTCGCGCGACGGCCTGCGCGCCTTCGCGGTGAACAACGCCGGCCGCGTGACGGCCATCGACGTCAATACGTTCGCCATCGCCGGTACGCAGAACCTGACAGCCGGAATCGGCGGTATCGCCGTCAGTCCCGCGGGGCTGATCTACGTCGCGGCGCAGAATGCGCTCTACGAACTGGAGTACGCCAACACATCCGGTGCTTTCACGCTTCGCGGCGGTCAGCAGATTGGATTGAACGGCGTGCCGGGCAAGCCCTACGTGATCGCGGAAGGACTTTCCGGAGCGCGCGTGGCAATGGTCAACACGTCGCAGTTCCCCGGTTCGGCCGCCGTCTTCAACGTCGATCTGAACAGCCGCAGCCTGGCCAACCTGACATCGCCGGGCATCGTGCTCGATCGCCTGATTCCGGTTTCCTTCACCAAGGCGTACGCCCTCAGCAACAGCCAGCAGTTGTACCTGGTCGATTTCGCCGCCGGCACGATTCTGCCGGCCAACTTCACGGGCTTCCCGGGCGCCGGCGTGCGCGGCGCCGCGGCTTCGAATGAATTTCCCAACGCGAAGTATCTGTATGCCGCTTCGGCCGCCACCAACTCGATCGCGCGGATCGACGTGGCGACGGGCGCGGTCTCGCCGCTGCTGCCGTTGACCTCTCTGCCGGGTGGCGTCTCCTACGCCGGCGCGGCGGCCACCGGGACTCCGGCAAAGGTTTATACGTTCAACAACGGCCAGTCGGTGCCGCCGGGTGCGCAGAGCTTCCCGCTGATCCTGCGCGCGGTGAATGCCGGCGACAAGCCGCTTTCGGGCGTTCCGGTGCAGTGCTCGATCACGTCTACCACAGGTGGACAAATCAGTTCGGCCTCCGCCTCCACCGATGGCGAAGGCTACGCCCAAGTGGTGGCCGTCGCGCCCCTGTTGCTGGGAACCTTCCAGGTCACCTGCAACGTGGGCAGCGGCGTGGTGGTGGCAGCCCAGTTCAATTTGAGTTCGGGGACCGGCGGCGGACCCGGCCAGAACACCAGTGGCACGGTTTCGGTGAAGGGCGGCAACGGCCAGGTGATCCGCGAAACCGGTATCACGCCGGAATCGCTGCGCGTGGTGGTTCGCGACGCCAACAACAACCCGCTGCCGAACGTGGTGGTGCGCTGGGGTGTGATCACCGCCAACGGGCCCACGGGCCAGTTGACGAGCCTCGAAAGCACCACCGACAACTTCGGCGAAGCGACCAATAGCTATATCGCCCCGTTCCTCGGTTCGTTCCTTCTGACTGGCTACGTGCAAGCGACGGTGACCGCCGCGACCGCCAATAACCAGGTGAACCTTTACGTCACCGTGATTCCGAATCAATTCTCCGGCAACACGGTGCCGCTGCCCACGGTGCAGGTACTCAAGCCGATTGGCGTGGATACGATCAGCGGCCAAGCGGGCACCACCGTTGCCGGCGCTATCCAGGCGAAAGTCACCGTTGGCGCGGGTCCCGCCGTGGGGGCTGCCATTCCCAACGTGTCTATCAACGTCACTACGGGCCTCGATCCCACGGTTGGGCCTACGGCGTCCTGCGCGCAGGATGCGGGCAAAGGCTTGAGCGACGCGACCGGTATCGCCACCTGCGACGTCGTGATCGGCGGCCGCACGGGCCGGACACCGATGGCGATCACTCTCGGCGGCCAGACGGTGTCGACACTGAATCTTGAAGTCGGGTTCGGATTGCCCGGCAAGATCACGATCGTGCAGGGCAACAACCAGACCGGCCCCGCCGGCGCGCAGCTTCCGTTGGCGCTGGTGGCGGAAATTCAAGACAGCTTCGGCAACATCCTGCCGGGCGCGGAGGTGCGCTGGACGGTGGAGTCGGGCACGGCGACGATCGTCAATCCGATCACGCGCGGCGATACGACGGGCCGCGTTTCGGCGCTCGTCCGGCTGGGCGCGGCACCCGGACCGGTGCGCGTTCGCATCACCGCCGTTAACGGCACCGCCACCGCGACCGAAGTGTACAATCTCACCGTCACCGGCGGCGTGGTGCAACTGCGGACGCTTTCCGGAGACGCGCAATCGACCACCATCGGCCAGGCGTTCTCGCAGCCGCTGGTGGCCCAGGTGATCGATTCGAACAACCAGCCGGTGCCTGGCGTGCAGGTGAACTTTACGGTGCGTAGCGGCCAGGCGAGCCTGAGCCCGGCGACGGCGGTTTCCGACGCGCAGGGACAGGTTCGTACCATCGCCACGGCCGGCATCCAGACCGGCACCGTCACGGTGGCCGCGGAGTTCGGCGGCAACACGGCGTTGTTCAACCTCACCGTGCGGACGCAGGGTCCCTCGTTCACCGCCGATAGCGTGACCAACGCGGCGAGCGGACAACGCGGCATCGCCCCTGGTGCCATCGTGACCATCCGCGGAACGAACTTCGCCACCAACGTGCGCGGCTACGTGCTGCCGCAGAGCCCCACGGGTCCTCTGCCCACCACGCTATCCGGTGTCTCGGTGCAGTTTGGCGGCGTGCCGGCTCCCATCTTCTGGGTGGCGAACGTGAACGGCGCCGAATCGGTGACGGTGCAGGTGCCGTTTGAAGTGCCCGACAACGGCAGCGTACCGCTGACCGTTACTTCGTCGGGGGCGTCGAATTCGGCTACGGTGCAGATTACGCCGACCGCTCCGGGCATCTTTGAAGACGTCGATGGGCAGGGCCGCCGCTACGCGGTCGCCACGCGCGCCGACGGAACCTTCATCACGCCCGACAATCCGATCGGCAAAGGGGAGCGCGGCACGGTGCTGATAACCGGCCTCGGTAAGACCAGCGGCCAGTCGTACACCAACGCCATGGGCGCGGGCGATCAGAGACCGATTGCCGACATCGCGTTCGGCTTCAACAACGCGGGCGGCAACCTCATAAGCGTCGAGTATGCGCGCGGCCTGATCGGCGTGTATGCGCTCACCTTCGAGGTGCCAACCGGAGCGCCGTCGGGCAGCGTGCCCATCGCGGTCTCGGCGGGCGGAGTGTTCGGCAACGGATCGAGCATCAACGTCCGGTAGAAAGCTAACGGCCAGTCACGGCGGCGCGGGAATTATTTCTCGCGCCGCCGCTTGAATTTCATAGGTGTGTTTCGGCCGGTCACGCTTCCACAGCGGGCGCCGATGGGCAGCGTGTCCATCGTGGTCTCGGCGTCGCGAACTGTTTGCCGTGACGCTTCAAATTCATGGGTGTGTTCCGGCTGATCAGCCTTCGACAACGCGGGTGGCGACCGGGCGCCGACGGGCAGCGTGTCCAATTGCGATCTCGGCGTCGCGAACTGTTTCCCCGTGACGCTTCAATTTTCATGGGTGTGTTTTGGCTGATCGGCCTTCGACAGCGCTGGCGGCAACCGGGGAGCCGACAAGCAGCGTGTCCATGGCGGTCTCGGCGTCGCGAACTGTTTCCCGCGACGCAAACCGGGGCGTCGACGGGCAGCGTGCCCATCGCTGTCACCGCAGCGCGGGAATTATTTCTCGCGCCGCTTCAATTTCATAGACGTGTTTCGCGGCGGTCCCCGGCCGGCTACCCCGCTAGCTTGAGACCGGAGGTTCTCGGAACACATATGCCCGCCTTGCCTTATCCCACATACGGGATTTCCAATCTCTATCTCTACCCGCTGTTTCAAACGCGGGAAGCCTATTTCCAGGCCACCGGAAAAGAAGCCCCGGCCTACGATCCGACCAAGCCCGTGAAATGCTGGTTCGATCCCAGGGCCGCCGATTCGCCGCAACGCCGCATCGTCTACGAACGCACCGTGGCTTATGCCGACAACGGCATGCCGATGGTGGGGCCGGACGGCAAGCCGTTCCTCGAACCGATGGTGCTCGACAAGGCGGTGGCCGCTACGGTGAACATCGCGCCCAAAGGCCCGGAGCTCCGCGATGAGCCGGTGACCGGCGTCGAGATTCCGGTGCCGGTGCGCGCGCTCGAACCCGGCGAGGAATTGTATCTACAGTTCGGCGGCACGGTGGCGGTGCGCAACAACCTGCTATGGGCGGCCGACGTTGAGGTAGGCTTTCGCGGTTCCGACCGGGCGCTGCTGCAGGCGGTCGCGGAGAAACTGGGGATTGGCCGTTAGCGAAAAGTGACCTGAACGGGGATCACCTTGTTCAACGGCTGGACCAGGATGCGGAATTCGGATTGGGACGAACTCCGCCGGGGCTGCCGGCCGTCGGGCTTATAGCGCACCGTCAGGCGCGTCGATTGTTTACTCGCCAGCGCCGGCTTTTCGATCTCGTATGAGAGATCGGAGGATTTCGGCGCGTCGATCGACAGGTGCGCTTCGCCCGGCAGTTCGCTCGAAATGAGGATTTCCAGCGACCCCGCCTGGCCGGCCGTGAACGGTAGGGCAGTCTTATCGACCGTAACCATTTTGAGCAGGGCCGCCGCATCGGGACCGCGCGGAATGGAAGTGGGAAGGCCACCCTCGGAGCCCTCGCCCGGCAGCATCTTTCCAAAGGGCGACTGCCGCGCGGCCTGGGCTTCGACATACCAGAACCATTGCCCGTCGATTACTTTCCACTTGCTGGGGATGGGCATCTTCACTTCGACGATGCCGGCCGGAGGCATCAATAGCGACGTGTCGCAAAGAATCAGCACGTTCGCCGACTGGAAATCCTCGCTCAGATAGCCGATTTTCGAGATCTCGAACTTCTTGCAGCGGCGCTTGTCGGATTCAAAGAAAATATCCTTGCTGTCTTCGGCCACCAGTTGATCGGCCAGGCGGAACTTGCCGTCGCGGTGCGCCTCATAGAACTTCGCGATGCGGCCCCGCAAAGCCTCTTCGATCTCCGGTGGAGCCTTGGAGAACAGGTCCGCCGGGCTCTGAGCCGTGGCCGCCAGGCATGCCAACATTCCAGCTACCGCGCTGCGCACAAACATTATTTCCCCATTTTATCAGCCGAAACCCCGTGTGGTAGAGTGTAGGATCTGGCATCGGCGGGACACCCATGTCCATTCAGATTTTTCTACAAGGCAAGCTGCTTGGCGCTCGCGAATTTCTCGCCAGTGCGCACTCGGCCGCGCCTGGATCGGACGCCGAAAGCGTGTTCCTGGGGCGCAGTTGCTGGCTCGGGTTACTGAGCGAGACGCTGCCTCGGGCGCTGCTGTCGGAACTGGGTCTTTCGAAGATGCTGCTCGGATCGAGCGGCGGGATGCAGTTTCTTCTCCTGCTGCCGCAGGAGGCGCGCGCGCAGGCCGACGCTTTTCTCGAAGCGGCGGCGGCCGAAGTGGAAACGTTGAGCGGCGGCGCGGTACGTCTGCTGTGGGCGTCTACCGAAAACCTGGGCGACTGGGTGGTGGTGCGGCGGCGGCTGCGCGAAGGCATGAGCCAACGCGAACTCGCTCGCGAGGGAGCTTCGGGCGAGAATGCATTCGCTCCCTTTGAGCCGGCGGAAATGCCCGATCACACGGCCTATTTCCGCGACGAACTGGTACGCCCGCTGCTCGACGGCAAGGTGGTGGGCTGGTCGCCTGAAACGCCCGCCCGTGTGCTGGTGGGGACGGGCAAGTATACCTGGACGCTCGGGCCCGACGCCGATCAGATTCCCTGGACGCGGCACGTCGCGCTTTCCGACGACGGGCAGCATCCGGCCGGCACCGAAGGCCTGGCGGCGCGCTCGGAGGGTTCGCAAACCTGGGCCGTGCTGCGCGGCGAAGTCGACCACGCCGGTGTGCGGTTCCGGCGCGCCGCGTCGGTGGAAGAGCACATTCAGCTTTCGGTGCTCTACCGGCAGTTCTTCTCGGGCGAACTCGAAGTGTTGTGTTCGATGCCCGAGTTCTGGCGCAAGGTCACCATTCTCTACTGCGGCGGCGACGACTTCGCGGCCTGCGGATCGTGGGATGCCTTGATCCTGCTGGCGCGGGAATTGCACCGTCTTTTCCGGCTATTTGCCGAAAGTAATCTGAAGGATTTTCCGGGCGCGGAAGGAAAAGCGGTTTCGATGGCGCTGGAACTGGCGGCGGAGGGCGAGAGTCTGGAAGCCGTCCATGAGCGGGCGGCGCGCACGCTCGAAGCGGCCAAGTGCTCGGCGCGCGATAGCTTCGCCGTGCTTGGCCGGGTGCTCGAATGGCGGCAGTTCAACGGGGCCGCCGATCTGAAAGACACGATGGTCAAGGTGGCGCGGGAATCCGGCGGCAGCACGCAGTTTCTGCGGGAATTGGCGTCGTTCTATCGCGAGGAAGTGTTCTCGCCGGTGGCGGTGCCGCGCAAGCGCGAAGGCGAACTGGAGAAGCCGTGGCGGCTGCACCGGCGCGTGCTGCGCGTCCTGCCTCCCACGCGGGACAAGGATCTCGACCGGCTGCGCGGTTCCTTGATCGTCGAACTGGTGGGCAAGAACGCGTCCCAGGTGAAATTACGTCCAGCCGGCCGCGTCGCGTTAGAATGGGCGAGATTATTGACCGAGGCGTAACCGAAATGTCTGAGCAAGAGAACGAAAAGAAACCGGTCGAAACGCAGCCGGCCGAGACCAAGCCGGCCGAGAAAAAGCCCGCCGAGAACCGGTCGAACGAGCGTCCGCCGAGACCAGAAGGCCAGAAGCGAGAAGGCCGCGGCGGTGGCGGGAACCGGGAAGGCGGCGGCAATCGCGAGGGCGGCAACCGGGACCGGGATCGCGGCGACAGGGGAGACCGCGGCGGCGATCGCGGTCCGCGCGGCGAATATCGCGGCGGGCGCCCGTTCGACGGTCCGCCGGAAATCGACATTGAAAAACTGATCGGCGACAGTCTGTACCTCGACAACCAGGCGCATGCCGTGGTCAGCCGCATGCGCGACATGGACTCGGGTACAAAGAGCCAGTTGCGCCGCTTCTACAACGCCGTGCGCCGCGCCTGCCGGGCGCCGGAATCGGAGCGCCAGCACCAGTTCGTCATGCTGCGCGCGCGGCTCGCTTACACGATCGCCCGCCATTCCCTGCGCAGCCTCGATACGCTCGAGAAGCTGCTGCTGCAGGTGACGCGCAAGAACGAACTGCGCGGCTATGAGCGCTTTCGCGACCTGTTTGAAGCCATCGTGGCCTACAACGAGTAACTCATGAGTTCCCACACCGCACAAACCGCATTGAAGTTTCAAGGCAAGCTGATCGTGGAAGCCGACCTCACCTGCGAGACCGGGCTGCACATCGGGGCTGGCAAAGGCTCGCTCGAAATCGGCGGCGCCGATAATCCGGTGGTGAAGGATGCCTTCGGACGGCCGTACGTTCCGGGGAGTTCGTTGCGCGGGCGGCTCCGCTCGTTGCTTGAGCAGGCTTCGGGCCTCACGCCTTCGGAGATGGTTTACGTCTCGCGTCGCAAAGGGCAGGAGGTGCGCATCCATCAAAGCGACCGGCCCGACGACGACATCTGCATCCTGTTCGGACGCAACCCCGGCCGCATGGAGCGGATGGCGGGCGAAGCCTCCGAATCGTCGAGTGCGACTCCGGCGCGGCTCACCGTTTACGACGCTCCACTCGATATGGATTCCATTACCGCGGCGATGCGCGAGAATCTCGACGACGAGTTGACGGAAGTCAAGAGCGAGAACGCCGTCGATCGCATCACGTCGCAGGCCAATCCGCGGACGCTTGAACGGGTGCCCGCGGGCGCGCGCTTCAAATTGCGCCTGGTGATGGACGTGCTTTGCGAAGAGGACAAGGCGCTGGCATCGGCGGTGGCGGCGGCGCTGCGGATGATGGAAGACGATACGCTCGGCGGCGGCGGTTCGCGCGGGAACGGACGCGTGCGGCTTTCGGGCGTTCGCGCGGCCTGGCGCGGACAATCCTATTACGCCGACGGTTCGGCGGAAGCGGAACTGCTTGCCGGCGCCGATTCGGGCGGATTGCTTGGCTTGGTTCGCGGCGCCGAGTTCGCCGCCCGGCTGGCCTGAGTCTTCGATGTACCCGAGCATTCTCGTCAAGCTACGGCCCCAGACCCCCTGGCGCATCGGTCCCGCATCGGGCTCGCGCAGCCAGACGGAAGCGGTGTTCCATTCCGACAGCCTGTACTCGGCGGTGACGCTGGCGATGGACGCGCTTGGGTGGATGGAAGAGTGGCTGGCGGCGACGGCCACCGGCGGCGAAGGTCCGGCGGTACGTTTCAGCTCCTGCTTTCCATTTGTCGAGGATACGCTGTTGATCGCGCCACCGAGGAATTTGTGGCCGCCTCCGCCTTCGGCGCGGGTGCGCTGGGTGGCGGCGCGGTACGTTCCATTCAGCGTCGTCGAGACGCTGTTGCGCGAGGAACGGCTGCGCGATGAGGATGGCAGTTGGGTGGTCGACGCCGAAAGCCAATGCCTGATTCCGTCGCGCGGCGGCAAGTGGCGTCCTCCGTTCCGCGTCACGGTGCGCCACACGGCGGCGGTGGATCGGATCACGGGCGTTTCCGGGGAAGCGGAAGCCACGGCTTGTCTCGAGTTTTCGGCCGGCGCGGGGTTGTGGTGCGTGGTTGCTTTCTCAAGCGACGAAGCGCGTCAGATCTGGGCCAGACGTGTCGAATCGTGTTTCCGCCTGCTCGCCGATACGGGCCTTGGCGGGGAACGCTCCCGCGGCTGGGGCCGCTCCGCCGCGCCTGAGTTTTTGCCGGGCCGATTTCCGGGGCGGCTGGTGAAGCTGCCTGCCGCCAGGACGTCCGAGCCGGCCGAAGGCGTGCCGGAGGAAACGGCTGCGGCCCCCGCACCCGCCGAAACCGCCTATTGGCTTTGGTCTCTATTCAGCCCGGCGCCGTCGGATTCGGTCGACTGGCAGCGCGGGGCGTATTCGCTCACCTCCCGCGCCGGGCGCATCGAACGGCACGGCGCCGTGACGCGGCACGTGAGGCTGGTCGGCGAAGGCTCGGTGCTGCTGGCCGGCGGACCGCTTGAAGGCGCGGCTCCGAATGTGGCGCCCGCCGATTTTCCGCATCCGGTCTATCGCAACGGTTTTGCGCTGGCGGTACCGATTCCATGGCGGGTGCCCGCATGAGATATCACGTCACGTGCCTCACTCCGACGCTGGTGGGCGACGGGCAAAAGCTGGCGCCGGTGGACTACATGGTCTGGAAGGACCAGGTCAACGTGCTCGATCAGCGGCGCATCTTCAAGCTGCTCGCCAAGGGGCCGCGGCTTGACACCTACCTGACGCAGATCAAGAAAGCGGAGAAGCTCGATTTCGACAATTGGGGCGGCTTTGCGCAGAATTTTCCGCTGCGGCGCATTCCGTTCGAGCACGCCAGCCTGGCCGCGACCTGGGAGCGCCAGCGCGCCGACGCGCTTTTCGTTCCGACCTTCGCCGCGGGGGTGGCGGGACCGTACCTGCCGGCCTCGGCGATTCGCGGCGCGCTGCACACGGCGCTGCTGTTTTCGCGCTGGCACGACGGTTTGTGGAAGCAGCTTGCCGAGCGCATGGAAGGCGACCGCCCGCCGCGCCGTCCAGCCGAGCCGGTGGAGGATCAGACCGTGGGCCTCGAGGGCCACAGCCGCCTGCGCAGCTTCGGCCTCGCCGATTCGGCCGCCATCGCCAGCACCAGCTTCAAGATCTACCTGGTGCGGGTCTCCACTCTGATTGCCCGCGGCGAAGGCCGGTTGGAGTTGGGGTGGAAGACGGCGCAGCGCACTACCGTCGACGGACGCCGGGTCGACGATGCCAGCGCCCAGTTTTGCGAGATGGCGGCGCCCGGCACGGCATTCGAAGGCCCGTGGTTCCAACGCAAGTTTCTCGCCGAGGCCGATTGGCTGAGGGCGCTGCGCTGGAAGACGGCTCTCGACGCCCAGGCGATCCTCGAAGCGGCGAACGCCTTTTCGGAGAAGGTTCTGTCGTTCCACAAGGTGTACGCGCAGACCGCCGGTCTGAAGACCGTGGAGCATACCGTGAATCAGTTGGAGCAGCGGCTGGCCCAGATTCGCGGGACTACCGATTGTCTGCTGCCCATCGGATGGGGCGGTGGGTTCCTGAGCAAAGCCGGCAATCCGTCCACCGGCGACGAAGGGTATCGCGCGGTGCTGCGCAGTCTGCCGTACTACGGCCGGGCGATTCAGACCGGGCTTCCGTTCCCGAAGACGCGGCGCATCGTGTTTTTGAATGGGATGCCGGCGACGCTTCCGGGATGGATTCAGTTGGAACTTTCCAACTGAACTGCGTACTGGGACGCTACCCTGCGCGCTTGAGTTCTTCACGAATAACACGTCTGAGTGTGTTCTCGAGTGGCTCGTGCCTTCGGCTCACGAAATCCCGCAGTGCCAGGTTGATCAGGCTCTGATAGTTGCCGCCGCCGGCTTTGTCCACTTCGTCGCGGAACCAGTCCAAAACGTCCTGATCCAGCCGGATGGTGACACGGGTCTTGGCTGCGGGCACCGGAACCACCGCTCCGCGCTTACCCTTGCTGAAATCGTATTCCTGCTTCATGAGTTCTCCAGGTACTGCCGTTGCTCTCTTGGAGTGGTGGCCGGGCCGAAATGATTCGGACGTTGTCGCCCCGCCACGTGTACACGATTGTCAAGACTCGGGCCAGACCGTCCATTCCAATCGTGACCCACCGCTGCTCTTCGCCGGTATCGTCCGGCACCGTGATGGCCCGTTCGTCCTCGAGCACGAAAATGGTGTCAGCGAATCGAACTCCGTGCTTACGAGCGTTGCTCGCGGCTTTTCGAGGATCCCATTCGACAGCCACTGTGCACAAGTGTACACCACGCATTTGCGCAGAGCACTCAACGAAACCATCCGACAACAACGGAAGACGCGTGTACCTGTGGCGTTCATCGTTCTCTATCGGCTCGCGGCAGCCTTCAACTGGTGCGGCCCGAAACATTTTCGCGCGATCGGACCGGTCCTTGTATCGCCGTGTGCAGATAACGAGACAGTGATCGCTCTCTCGTACGGCGCGTGCTTCCCCAGTTCGGTATCGTCCGATAGCGGTTACCCGCTTGACTCGTTGTCGATAGTCGAGGTATCTTGTCGATGATCGAGGTGTCGCAATGCCCAAGCCGTCCGACTTGCTCCAGGGAACCCTGGATCTGCTGATTCTCAAAACAATTTGGCAAGAGCCGCTCCATGGCTGGGGTATCGCCAGGAAGATCCAAGTACTCTCGGGCGAAGTCCTGTCTGTCGGACAAGGATCCTTGTACCCCGCCCTTCACCGCCTGGAACAACAGGGATGGATCACCGCGACCTGGAAGGACTCCGACCTGGGCCGGCCGGCGAAGCTTTATGCCTTGACGAAAGAAGGCAAGAAGCAACTGGAGCGAGAGTTACAGAGCTGGAAGCGGCTTTCGTCGGCGGTTGAACTCTTGATTGAGAATGCCTAGCATGCGTCGAATTCGGATCATCAGAAATCGGCTGCGCTCGCTTCTCCAGCGCAATCGGCAAGAGGACGAGCTGGCACGTGAGATCGAGATCCACGTTAGTCAGTTGGTGAAGCAGTTGGTGGCGGATGGAATGGACGCCGAAGCGGCGCGCCTGGAAGCGAAGCGCCAGTTTGGCTCGATGGATGCCGCCAAGGAGGAGTGCCGCGATATGCGTAGACTTACCGTCATCGAAGATCTTTTTCGAGATTTCAGATTCGCTTTGCGAGTGCTGGGCAAATCGCCGGGGTTTACGCTCACGGCCGTCGTTTCGCTTGTTCTCGGTATCGGCGCGAACGTAGCTATGTTCCAGCTCTTCGACGCGGTACGGCTTCGCTCACTTCCCGTCGAGCGCCCCGAGGAACTCGTCTCGGTACGAATTCGGGGCGAAGGCCGGAGTGGTAACTTTCGTGGCCGTAATAGCCAGTTCACTTTCGCCATCTGGAACGAACTGCGCCAGCGCCAGGCCTCTTTCGCGAGCGTCTTCGCCTATGGCGACACCCCCGTGAACCTCTCGCCCGCCGGCGAACTTCGCAACGTCGACGGGCTGTGGGTTTCGGGTTCCTTTTTTTCCGGACTCGGCGTGAAGCCGCAACTGGGCCGGCTACTGACTCCTGACGACGACCGTCCCGGCTGCGGTTGGCCCGGCGTGGTGATCAGTCACGGATTCTGGCAGCGCGAGTTCGGTGGCGATCCGGGCGTTCTGTCGCGAACCCTTCCCATTGAGGGCAAGAGTGTGCCGATCCTCGGCGTGACCACTCCCGAGTTTTTTGGAATGGAAGTCGGCCGCCGTTTTGACATCGCCATGCCGATCTGTTCCGCTGCCGCGCCGGATCTCGGCAATCGCATGTTCTGGTTCTTAGCTGTGATGGCGCGGGTGCGCCCCGATTCTAGTGGCGCCGCCGCACGATCCCAGATCCAAGCGCTTGCCCCCGCCATCTTTGAGGCGACAGTGCCGGCGTATCAACCGCAAGACCAGGCAAAATTCAAACAGCTCCAGTTGGAACTGGAGCCGGCCTCCGGCGGCCAGTCGGCGTTTCGGGAATCCTACACCCGCCCGCTCACCTACCTCCAATGGATGGTCGGACTCGTCCTGCTCCTGGCGTGCGTCAACCTCGCGAACATGATGCTGGCGCGGACCACTGCCAGAGAGCACGAATTTGCTGTCCGGCGATCGTTGGGAGCGTCCCGCTGGCGGTTGATCCGGCAAGTACTCCTCGAAAGCTTCCTGCTCTCCAGCGCGGGCGCTGCCGCGGGCGCGGTAGCCGCGCCGCTCATCGGAAAGACGATCCTCGGCATGATCGGTACGGCCCGCGACCCCGTGTTCCTGGAACTCGGCGCGGGCTGGCGAGTGCTGGCCTTCGCGATATCCGTCACGGTGGTGGCAACACTGATGTTTGGCCTGGCGCCCGCCTTGCAGGCCGGGCGAGCGAACTCGCGAGGGTCGTCGGACAATCTGGAGAGGTTGAACTTGCGGCGGGGGTTGCTGTTGGCGCAAGTCGCGCTTTGCATGCTGCTGCTCACCACGGCCCTCCTGGTCTCGCGCAGCTTTCAGAATCTCCTCGACACCAATCCAGGCTTCGATGCCCGCGGTCTCCTCGTCGCCAGCGTCTTCCTCGACGACGCCCGCTATTCGCCGGAACGCCGCCCGGCTATCATTCAAGAACTAGATGAGCGTATCCGTGCCATCCCCGGCGTTTCGGCTGTCGCGCGAAGCTATGTAATTCCCATTAGCGGCTCGGGATGGGATCGGGGAGCGCGCGTGAGCCCGGTGGATCAACCTCGCGGCGTGAACCTTAACTCCGTAAGTGCCGGCTATTTTGACGCTATGAAGTTGCCCTTGCTCGCCGGGCGCGACTTTGGCGCCAAGGATGGTCCCACGGCTCCTCCCGTCGCAATCGTCAATCAGACTTTCGCTCGCACGTTTTTCGCGGGCCAGAATCCCGTGGGGAAAACCTTTCGTCTGGATGGGCCCGAGCCCCCGTTCGAGATTATCGGCCTCACGGGGGACTCGAAGTACCGCACGCTTGCGGAGGAACTTTCACCGATCGTCTACTTTCACGCCGGCCAAGAGAGGGTGCCTCGAACCACCGTTCGTTTTGTGATTCGCGGAGCCGTCTCGCCCGAGTCGTTGATGAACTCTGCAAGGCGAGTCGTTCTGGAAGCAGATCCGCAATTGAATCTTCGGTCCGTCATTTTGCAAACCCAGCTTCGGGAGTCTGTCTTGCGCGAGCGGCTCATGGCGAAGCTCACCGGCGCCTTCGGCCTTCTCGGTGCCATGCTTGCGCTTACGGGCATTTTCGGAGTGACGGCTTACATCGTGTCGCGCCGTCATCGGGAGTTCGGCGTCCGCATGGCGCTAGGAGCCACAGGGAGTGGAATTGTCCGGCTGGTTCTCGCGGAGATCGCGTTGGTCTTGCTGAGCGGCATCGTTATTGGTTCGGGACTCGCGTTGACGGCCGCCATGCTGATGTCGTCTGTTCTTTACGGCATCAAACCCTATGATCCAACCGCATTGGCAGGTGTTGGATTGGCGTTGAGCGCAGGGGGCTTATTCGCAGCGTTTATCCCGGCGCTCCGTGCGTCGAGAGTCGCGCCGGTCGAGGCGTTGCGAGCCGAGTAGCACGGACAGGCCGGCGCGGCCTTGTGCCGACCATCAGATAGGACCCATAAAGTCGCCACAGGGTGAGGATTTCCGGTGCGAGGGGGAGGGTCCGACGTGTGGCCCGGAAATCAAAGGGGAGTGCCCGTCACCGCCGATCATGCTAGTATGGCTACAGCCGGACCCGGAGGCCGGAGTTGTGGCGGCGAAAGCCGCTGCGGGGAAGCTCGTTCACCATGTACAACGCCTTCTTTGGATTTAGGGAAAGTCCTTTCAATCTAAGTCCAGATCCGAGTTTTTTCTACCGCAGCCCACAGCACGAGGAGGCTTTAGCGAACCTGATTTACGGGGTTCAAAGCCGCAAGGGATTTATCGTGCTTACGGGTGAGGTTGGCACCGGCAAAACCACCATGCTCGAGTGTCTGCGGGATTTTCTCGAAACGCAGCGCATCGAATTCGCCTTCGTTTTCAACAGCCGCATCACGCCCGACCAGTTTTTCGAGATGATCGCCTACGACCTCGACCTGCGCTGCAACCGCACGTCGAAGACGGAAGTTTTGTTCGCCCTCAATAGCCTTCTGATCCAGCAGGCCAATGAAGGCCGCACGACGGTCCTGATCGTGGACGAGGCGCACAATCTCGACTGGGAAGTGCTGGAAGAGATCCGCCTGCTCGGCAATCTTGAAAACCGGCGCGGCAAGCTGCTTCAGATCATCATCTCCGGCCAGCCTGAGCTTGATCGCAAACTGGAAGCGCCGAACCTGCGCCAGTTGAAGCAGCGCATCGTGCTGCGCTGCAATCTGCATCCATTCACCGAAGAGCAGACGGTGGAATATATCGGCACGCGTCTGGAAAAAGCGGGCATGCCGCGGCAGACCGTCTTCACGCCCGATATCATGGCCGAGCTTCACCTTCGAACGCAGGGAATTCCGCGCGTCATCAACGCCGTTTGCGACAACCTGCTGTTGACCTGTTTTGCCTCCGAACAGCATGTGGCCACGCTCGACATGCTGGAAGAGGTATGCAAGGACATGCGCCTCGAATGGCCCGGCCGGCGCACGCGGCGCGCCTATGCCGCGGAAGCCTACGATCAGCAGCCGCCGGTCTACGGCCGCGGCGATTAATCGATCCTTCATTTTCGGTTACACTGGGATTTACTTCAACCAGATCGCGCTCAGCACGCGAGAGGAGAGCCCATGTCAGCCGATGTCAATCGTAGAGACTTCCTGAGGCGCGCCGGAGGAGCCACCGCCACCCTGGGAGCCGTCTCTTCCCTTCATGCACGCCCCGCCGCCAAGATGACCGGCCGCGTCATCGGCGCCAACGACCGCATCAACGTCGCCACCATCGGCGTGGGCGGGCGCGGGCACTACGTCACGAGCGTGTTTCATAAGCTGGGCGCCGAAAACAACTCCTGCCAGATCGTTGCCGTTTGCGATCCGTATCAGAAGCGGGTCAATCGTTCCAAGGAAGCCTATCAGGCCGAGATGGGAACGCTCGACTATCGTGAGATTCTGAACCGCAAGGACGTGGATGCGGTGCTGATTGCGACGCCCGATCACTGGCATGCCAAGATCGCGCTCGAAGCGATGGACCTTGGCAAGGATGTGTATCTCGAAAAGCCGATGTGCCACACCATCGACGAGGCGCGGCAGCTTTCGCAAACCGTCGCCGAGACCAAGCGCATCCTGCAGGTGGGCTCGCAGACAACGTCGGGCGACCAGTGGCATAAGGCGAAAAAGGCGATCGCCGATGGCATGATCGGCAAGCACATCATGAGCCAGGGTTCCTATCACCGCAACTCGGTGGAAGGCGAGTGGAACTATAAAATCGATCCGGAAGCGGGGCCCGACGGCAAGGGCGAGAACTACATCGACTGGAAGATGTGGCTGGGACCGGCGACCAAGCGCGCCTGGGATGCGGACCGGTTCTTCCGCTTCCGCAAGTATTGGGACTATTCCGGCGGCATCGCCACCGACTTGTTCTTCCACGTGGTGGCGCCGATGAACATCTGCTGGGGCGAGCCGCAGTTCCCCTCGAAGGTGATGGCGTCGGGCGGTATTTACGGCGGCGCCGCTTTCCAGGAAAAGCGCGAGGTGCCGGACACGTTCCACCTGATCGCCGAGTACGGCAAGGGCTATTCGCTGGTGCTCAGCTCCTCGATGGCGAACTCGCAGCACGTCCCCGGCCTGATTCGCGGGAAGAACGCCTCGCTCACGATGGTGGAGCACGGGCGCTTTGAAGGCTTCGCGCCTTTCATCACCGTGCGGCCGGAGAGAGCGGCCGACGCCGAGTACAAGGCGAAATTCGGCACCGACGAGATCAAGATTCCGATCGAGAACAAGGACACGATGCGGACGCACGTGGGCAATTTCCTCGATTGCATCCGTTCGCGGCAGAAGCCGACGCTCGATGTGGATACCGCCGCCCGCGCCCAGGTGCTGATCACGATGGCCGTGCATTCCTACCGCCAGGGCCGCGTGCTCTACTTCGACGATAAGAAGTGGAAAGTTTCCGATAAGCCGGTCAGCGCGTAGACGCGCCGCGCACTTTCGCGAAAACCAGTGGAGAGACGGCCGGTTCCAGGGGCAGATGCATCTGGCGCACCTGCCCGCCTGAATCCAGGTGGAACTGCACCAGCATCCGGTCCCGCGTTTCAAACATGTCGTAGTGGAAATGTTTCAGCCATAGATCGGTCGCGTCGAACCGGACGCGGAGGTGGCTGGTGTTCCATTCCACCCTTACTTCTCCAAAAGCCGGGTGCGAGTAGACGCCGGCGTATTCCTCCATCGGCCGGGAAGGCTTGGTGCCGGTCCGGCGTTCGGGCCGCGGCGGGGGAGGGGCGGCAGGCAAAGGCTTCCTCTCGATAGTCGCGAGGCCGAGCACGCGGTCCGAGAGTGCCTCGGCCAACTCGGTGGCCAGGTTCGTTTCCGAGTTGATCAGTGCCACAATGCCAGTGCGTTGATCCGGCAGCAGGATCGCGTGCGCGCGGAAGCCCGTTATGGCGCCTGCGTGCTCAAATCGCCAAGCGCCCCGGTAGGCGCCCGCCTGCCAGCCCAGCGCGTAGCCGTTCACGGGGCTCGAAACCGAAACCGGTTTCAGGAGTTCCTGCGCCTGCGCGCGAGAGAGCACCGGCCGGCCTTCGTCGAGGTACATCTGCAGGTACTTGAGCAGGTCCTCCACCGACGAGTTCACCGCGCCGTTCGGTCCCGCGCCGAATTTCTGATAGACGTAAAAGGGAACCTCGGTTGGCCCTTCGGGCGACGGCAGGTGGGGCTTGGCGAAATCGTCCGATTTCTGAGTATCGAGCGTCGAGGTGTTGGACCGCGTCATTCCGAGCGGCTTGAAGATGCGGCTGGCGATCAGGTCTTCCCACGTCGTACCCGCGAGCACGCCGCCCAGATATCCGGCGGTGATGTACATGAGGTTGTTGTATTGATAAACGTCGCGGAACGTGCGGTTCGGTTCCAGGTAGCGAACGCGCCGGACCAGTTCTTCACGGCTGAGATAGGTGCTATAGCGGATGAAGTCATGACGCGGCAGACCGGTCCGGTGCGAGAGCATGTCGCGCACCGTGGCCAGTTCCGTGGCGATCGGGTCATGCAGACGGAACCACGGCAGATACTCGCGGACGGGGCGGTCCCAGGAGAGTTTTCCCTCATCGACCAGCGTGGCCAGTGCCGCGGCGGTGAAGGATTTGGTTACCGAGCCAGTCGCAAACAGAGTTTTGGAGGTGGCGGGAGCCTTGGTTTGCAGATCGCGATAGCCGTAACCCTTGGCGAGGAGGACCTTGCCGTCCTGAATGAGGCCCACGGCGGCGGCCGGGACCCGATGACGCTGCAAAGCGTTTTCGGCCCAGGCGTCGAAGCCATCGAGCAGACGGGCCGTGTCCACCGGGGCGGCGAGGCTGACGGACAGGGCCAACAGGAATGCCGCGAGCGTACGGAGCATCCTTCTTTTGTACCGCAGGGAGGGGATTATTGGTGCCGGCGGTTGATGTCGCCGATGGCGGAAACCAGGGCTTCGATGCGGGCGCCGAGGCGGTCGTCTACTTCCTTGATGCTGGCGCCAAGGCGCTCATCGGCTTCTCTAATCTCAGCGCGCCGGCGTTCATCGGCCTCTTTCATCTCGGCGCGACGGCGTTCGTCGGCCTCTCTCGTCTCGGCGTGACGGCGTTCATCGGCCTCTTTCATCTCGGCGCGACGGCGTTCATCGGCCTCTTTCATCTCGCCGCGACGGCGTTCGTCGGCCTCTCTCGTCTCGGTGCGAAGGCGTTCGTCGGCCTCTCTCATCTCGGCTCGAAGGCGTTCATCGGCCTCTCTCAATCGCTCATCGGTCTCCCGGCCCTCCTGAACCTCGCGATCAAAGCGTTCGATGAGCTGTAGCAGTACGGCGTTGGTGCGGTCCAGGTTGGCCGCGATTCTGGCCTGAAATACACTCACTTCCTGCAATTGTGCGTCTACTCTGGCCGCGTTGGTGAGCAAAAACTCGATGGTTTTTTCGACGTTCATCCTACCTCCCGCTCATTTTGCCCGATCGCTGAAACGAGCGCATCGATCCGTCCGGCCAACCGGTCATCCACTTCCTTGATGCTCACGCGCAGTCGCTCATCGGCTTCCTTGCCTTCCTGGACCTCGCGGTCGAAGCGTTTCCTGATTCTCGGAAAAGCGATCCTGCTCCGCCAGCGCCTGCATCCGCGCATCGAATCTGGCCCCGTTGCTCAGCAGAAATTCGATCGTCTTTTCGACGCCCATGTCGCTTTCACCCTATCATGGAACCCGTCAGCAGGCCAGATCCTCCCGTCCTAGTTCAAACCCGTCGATGCGGCCCAGCACCGTGAGGGCGATCCGCTCGGGCTGGAAGAATTCGCGGGCGATTTTCTGCAGATCCTCCGCCGTAACCGCCTCCACCTGGGCCAGGATTTCGTCCATCGTGACGAACTTATTGAAATAGATATGCTGCCGCGCCAGGTGCGACATGCGCGACGTGGTGGACTCCAGGCCCAGCATGAAAGCGCCCTTCAAATGATCCTTGGCGCGCCGCAATTCCTCGGCGCCGACGGCGGTTTCCTTGAGAGCCTTGAACTCGGCTACCACCAGGCGCAACACCTCGCGAATCGATTCAAGCGATGTTCCGGCATACACGGAGAGGCATCCCGAATCCCGGTATAGCGATTGCTCGGAAGCCACCGTATAGGCCAATCCGCGTTGTTCGCGGATCGTCTGGAACAACCGGGAGCTCATTCCGCCGCCGAGTATCGTATTCAACACATAGGTGGGATACCGCATCTCATGCGACAACTCATAGCATGGTACGCCCAGGCAGAAATGCACCTGTTCAAGCGACCGTTTGTTCTTGAAATTCAAAGCCGCGCCGGGTGGAGGCGGCGCGGGCAGCGGCGCGCGCCCGGCCGGCGGCAGCTTCCCGAACGTGTCCTCGGCCAGCCGCATGAGCTGGTCGTGGTCGAGATTGCCGGCGGCGGTCACCACCAGGCTCGACGGCACGTAGTTGCGGCGGTAAAAGTCGCAAATCATCGGCCGGCTCAACCGCTTCACGGAAGTGCGGCTGCCGAGAATGGACCGTCCCAGCGCATGTCCTTTCCAGAAGTTGGAAGAGAACAGATCGTGGACCACGTATTCCGGCGTGTCCTTCTCCATCTTGATCTCTTCGAGCACGACGCCCTTCTCTTTCTCGATATCGTCTTCCGCGAACCGGGGCGTGAGGACCATGTCGGAGAGGATGTCGAAGGCCTTGGGCAGATGTTCGTCGAGGGTCTTGGTGTTAAAGCAGACCAGTTCCTTGCTGGTGAACGCGTCCAAGTTGCCGCCGAGCGAATCGGCTTCGCGCGCGATATCCTCGGCGGTACGGCGGCTGGTACCTTTGAACACCATATGCTCGATGAAGTGGGAGATGCCGTTTTCGGCGGAACCCTCATGCCGCGAGCCCGCTTCCACCCAAACGCCGATGGTCGCCGACCGCACATGTGGCATGCGTTCGGAGACAACGGCCAGTCCGTTGGAGAGCCGGTCAGCTCGCACGTTGGCCAGATTTAGAACAGTGCTCATTTGCTTCCATTTTACCGTGCGGCCGGGCTAGGCTTGCATTACACTGAAAAGAAGGATGTTACAGGCGCTGGTGGGGCTTGATGCGGGAGAAATCGCCGCACTGCTGGAGCGGTTGGAAGGCCGCGCCGTGCCGTCATTCCGTGCCCGCCAGGTCTACCAGGCCCTTTACCGGCAGCGCGTGCAGGAGCCTTCGGAGATCACGGCCCTGCCCATGCATCTGCGCCAACGGCTGGCGGATGATGTGCCGTTCGGGTTGCCGCGGCCTGCCCAATCGTTCTCTTCGGCCGATGGAACGCGCCGCTACCTGCTGCAACTGGCCGATGGCCGCACCGTGGAAACGGTACTCATGCCGGAAGGCGAGCGCTACACGTTCTGCATCTCTTCGCAGGTGGGCTGCCCGGTGAACTGCCGCTTCTGCCTGACGGCGCTCATGGGCCTGGAACGGAATCTGACGGCTGGCGAGATCGCCGGACAGGTTCTTTACGTGGCCGCGGCCAATGGACTGGCCGCCGACGTCAGCAAGCTCAACGTGGTGATGATGGGTCAGGGTGAGCCGCTATTGAACCTGGACAACGTGCTGAAGGCGACGCGCCTGCTGGTGGACCCGGAAGGTGTAGGCCTCTCGGAAAGGCGTTTGACCGTATCCACCGCCGGTATCGTGCCGAAGTTCGAGCAACTGGCGCGATCGGAAGTGCGGCCGAAGCTGGCCATCTCACTGAACGCCTCAAACGAGGAACAGCGCCAGCAGTTGATGCCGATTACGCGCAAGTATCATTTAAAGGATCTGCTGGCCGCCTGCCGCGCCTATCCGCTGCGGTCTTGGGAGAAGCTTACGTTCGAGTACGTGCTGCTCGGCGGCGTGAACGACACCGACGCCGACGCGCGGCGCGTCGTGAAACTGCTGGCCAACCTGAATTGCAAGGTCAACCTGATCGCTTTGAATCCAGGACCGGGCATTCCTTTCGAAACGCCTTCGGCCGAGCGCGTGGGTTCGTTTCAACAAATTGTCAGGCGGTCCCTGCCATGCTTCGTGCGCAAACCGAGGGGGCGGGATATCTATGCCGCATGCGGCCAGCTCAAGCGCATGGTTCAGATTGAAGGCTCAGCCACGGCGGCGGCGGAAGGCCCAGGCGCCCAATCCGGTTAACGCCAGCAGGGCGCTGGCCGGCTCGGGAACCGGATCGGCCGCGGTGGCGGCGAAGACGCGATACGAACCGCCAGGCGCACGGTATTGACCTTGGGTGGGACCGTCGCAGCAGCCCTCAAGGCCCAGCACCTCGATGGAGTGCTGTCCGGCAGCCAACGCCACCGAAGCGGAAAGAATCTGAGTTGGGTCGCTATAGGGCACGAAGCTGTTCTCCCACCACATATCAGTGTTGCGGAAATCGGCCACCACGCCATCCACCAGCAGAACGCCGCCCAGCCCGAAATCGATACCAAAGCGAAAATCCCACGTGCCTGCCTCGGCGGGGTCCACCGTGAGCTGGATTAACGTGCGGTAGGCGAGATCGGTTGCCCAGCCAGAAAACGTATTCTGATTCGAAACGTCGTTCCATTCGGCGATCGTCGAGCTGCCATAGCCCGCCGGAGCCGTTGGATAAGCAGCCGCCAAAGCGGCCCAATTGGAAACATAGCCGGCTGCCGTAGCATGGGCTGTGGCGGCAGCATAAGGACGGGTCTCAAAGAAAATGCTGTGGATGGTTGAAGCGCGTAAGGCCTGATCCGCAAGCAGCATGAAGCTGGCAGCCTTCAGAATCGTACAGAATTGCATGCGTATTCTTTCAGTTCGATCAAAATTCGACGCTATTGTTAGATTCTAAAACACTCCAAGCGTCATTTTCGATGTGCTGAAAGAATGTGGAAGATCGCAGCGCCGTATTTCTCCACGCTACGGAGTCCGAGGCCGGAGATGGCCAACAACTCGGCGGTGGTGGAAGGCATCTGTGCGGTGATCTCGGCCAGCACCTTGTCGGGGAAGATGCGAAACGCCGGTACGCCCTGTTTCTTCGCTTCGCTGAGCCGCCAGGCTCGCAGCGCGTCTTCCACCTTCTTGTCGGTGGTGGCAGCGGCTTTCTTCGGAGCGCTCTTTTTCTTCACCGCCTTGGACTTCCTGCCGCGCCGCTCGAAGGTCTCGGCAATCGTCAGATCGAACGGTCCGGCGGCGCGGCCATCGGGCGTGAGCGCCACTTTCTTAAAATCGATGCGGCGGCCATCCTTCTCAAAGCTCGAATCGATCAGTTCCACCAGACCGGCGCGGGCGAGGCTGCCCAGCAGGCGCTCGAAGCCCCGGCGGTCCATCGCCGGTTCGCCGCCGCATTCGGCGTGCAGCTTCCCGGCCGACATACCGCCGGTGGCTCCGCGCAGTTTCTCGATCGCGCCGGCGGCGAGTTTGGTCTCGGCCGGGGTCGCCGCGCGAAACGTTTGAGCAACGCAGTCTTGCGGCGCGCAAAAATCGCAAAGGCCGCAAGGTGTCCGCGCGCCGGTTCGATCGCCGAAGTGGCGCACCAGCGCTACCATGCGGCATTGATTGCAATCGGCGTAGCGCAGCATCTGATCGAGATGCGCCAGCTTCTGCGCGCGCTGCACTTCGTAGAGGGCGCGCCAGCCCGGTTCGCCGCGCGTCACGTTTTCTTCGAAGTCGACGATGGCGCCGCCGTGGGTCCACAATTTTTCGAGCGCGCTATCGAACACCTCGGCTCCGATACGCGCGCGCATGGCCACTACTTCCTTGGGCTGCGCTTCGGGTTTCAACACCTGGTACAGCTTGTCGAGCACGTCGGGTTCGGGATAGTCGCGCTCAAAGAAGAAATCGTGGGTGCGGCGATCGGAATAGGCCTGCATCAGAATGGCGCGGCTTGGCTTGCCGTCGCGCCCGGCGCGGCCGATTTCCTGGTAATAATTTTCGATGCTGCCGGGCAGCGCGGTGTGAATCACCGTGCGGATATCCGGCTTGTCGATACCCATGCCAAAGGCGATGGTGGCGACGATGACGTCGAGGCCGCCTTCGAGGAACCGGGTCTGAACGTCGGCGCGGCGTTTGGCGTCGAGCCCGCCGTGATAAGCGGCGGCGCGGAAGTTCGCCTTCAAATCGCTGGCGAGCGATTCGGCTTCCTTGCGCGTTGGTGTATACACGATGGCCGGCCGGCGCTCTTCCTCGTCGAGCAGTTCCTGCGCCATTTCCGGCCTTCGCGACGGCGCTGCTTCCACCACTTCAATCGCGATGTTGTCGCGGCGGAAGCCTTGAATGAAGCGCGGGCCGCCGAGCCCGAGCTGCGACGCGATATCGTCCTGCACGATCGGCGTAGCGGTGGCCGTCAGGGCCACCACAGGGGCCGGACGCAGCGACGGAAGATACTGCCCGAGCATGCGGTAATCGGGCCGGAAATCGTGGCCCCATTGCGAGACGCAATGCGCTTCGTCGATGGCGATGAGCGTGGGCGTGCGCTTGGCCAGCATTTCCGGAAAGCCCTGCACGCGCAGCCGCTCCGGCGCGATGAACAGGAAATCGAGCCCTCCGTTGAGGTAATCGACGCAGGCCTGGCGCGAGGCTGCGCGATCGCGCCCGGAATGGATGCGCTCGGCACGAAAGCCTAGAGCGAGCAGCTTGGCCACCTGGTCCTCCATCAGCGCGATCAGCGGACTCACCACCAGCGTGGCGCCGCCGCGCGCGATACCCGGCAATTGGTAGCAAAGCGACTTGCCGGCACCGGTGGGCATGACGCAGAGCACATCCTGTCCCGCGGCGGCGGCCTGGCAAACGGCTTCCTGGCCGGGGCGAAAGTTTTCGAATCCGAAGCGCTCATGCAGCAGCGCGCCAAGGTCCCGCGTGGTGGAGGCGGCGGCCACTGCAGGCCGCGGTACCGGCTTGGGCGGTGGAGGCGGCGGCGCGGCGGCGGCCACGCGAGGCCGGTCTTTAATCACCTTGCCCACTACCTCGCGCACGTACTGTTCAATGCGTTCGAGAAACGGAGGAAGCTCGGCGGCGCCGCGATGGATACGCTGCAAATCGGCTTCCCATTGCCCGGTCATGATGGGGCTCTTCACTTCCGGATGCACCACGTCGATGAGCCGGATGCCCTTATCGGTGGCGGCGAGCGTTCGGCCCTCGCGTTCCACGTATTCGCGCTTGAGCAGCACTTCGATGATGGCGGCGCGCGTGGCGGGCGTGCCAAGGCCGGTCTCTTTCATCGCATCCGACAGCTCTTTCTCGTCGAGCGCCTTGCCGGCGGTTTCCATGGCGGTCAGCAGCGTCGCTTCGGTGAACCGCTTGGGTGGACGGGTCTTCTTCCGCAAAGCTTCGGCATCGAGCACCTGTTGCGGCTGCCCTTGCGCAAGCCCCGGCGGCAGCGATTGCCCGCCACCATCGCCCTCTTCCGCCGCACCGCCTTCGGCCTTTTTCTTTTTCTTTTCGGTAACGATGTCGAGCGCCTTCCAACCCACCTGCTGCACGGCCGTGCCGCTGGAGTGGAACTTGTCGGCGAAGCCGGGATTGACGATCGCCGTGATCACGGTAGTAGTCGAGTAGATGTGATCGTCGTGCCAGGCTGATAGCAGGCGGCGGCAGATGAGGTCGTAGAGGCGGCGCTCATCGGAGTCGAGCCGGTCTAACTGCGCAGCGACGTTGGTCGGAATGATGGCGTGGTGATCGGTAACCTTCGTGTCGTCGACGTAGCGCTTGTTCAACGGCCGCTCACCGGTTCCCGGCGCCAGGTTTGCTTCATACCCGGAACGGATAGCCTTCACCACGCCGGGTAGCGTGCGGGCCACGTCGGCCGAAAGATGGCGGCTATCGGTTCGCGGATAGCTGATGAGCTTGTGCTTCTCATAGAGCGCCTGGGCAACGTCGAGAGTCTTCTGCGCGCTGAAGCCGAACAGGCGGTTGGAATGGCGCTGCAACTCGGTGAGATCGTAAAGCAGCGGCGACGCCATGCGCTGCGTTTCCGCCTGGATGGACTCAATGCGCGCCTCGCCCTTTTTGGCGCGCTCCACGATGGCCGCGGCATCGGCGCCGTCGGCGGGCAGCCGCATGGCCGCCTGCAGCGTTTCCTTCTCCGCCTTCTCCTGGTGAAACCAGGTGCCCTTGTATTCGGCTTTGTTGCCCGGTGAAAACGTGGCCACCACCTCGAAATAATCTTCGGGGACGAAGGCGCGGATTTCGAGTTCGCGATCCACCAGCATGGCGAGCGTGGGCGTCTGCACGCGGCCCACCGAAAAATCCTCGCCAAGCGCGATGGTGTAGGCGCGGGAGAGGTTCATGCCCACCAGCCAGTCGGCGCGGCTACGCCCTTTGGCGGCATCGGAGAGCGAGTCGTAATCGGAGCCGTCTTTCATGGCGGCGAGGCCGTTGCGAATCGCCTCGCCGGTGAGGGAGGACACCCAGAGACGGCGCACCGGCTTGTCGCACGATGCGGCTTCGTAGATGTAGCGGAAGATCAATTCGCCTTCACGTCCGGCGTCGGTGGCGCATACGATCTGGCCCACCTTGGGCGACTGCAGGATGCGCCGTACCACTTCGAACTGATCCTTCGTCCGTTCGTAAACCACCAGCGGCCATTGCCGCGGCAGCATGGGCAGCAGATCGGGCCGCCAGGATTTCCATTCGGGCCGGATCTCGTGCGGCTGGGCGAGGCTCACCAGATGGCCGATGGCCCAGGTGACCACGTGGCCGTTGCCGTGAAGAAAGCCGTCGCCCTGTTTGGTGGCGCCGATGACGCGGGCGATATCACGGGCGACGGAGGGCTTTTCCGCCACGATGGCGATGGTGGACTCTGGCGGCATCGAGCGGTATCAGCCCTTGGGCTGATCCGGCGAACGGCGCACCCAGCGGTACGCCTTCACCGAATTTTTCCAGAAGTATTTCTCCGCCACCGGCTGGCCCTTGGCCATGAAGTAGTCGTGGACGATGGCGAACACCTGCGGATACCCGGCCCATTGATCGCTGTTGGGCCAGTCGCTGCCGAAGATGACGCGGTCTTCGCCAAAAATCCCGAACAACTGGTCGAGCCTCGGCTTATAGAACGGCAGTTCGAGCGGCACCTTGCCATCGACGCGGCGCAGCACTTCGCTGATTTTCACGAATACCTGCTTGCGTTGCCCAAGCTCGCGCAGATGGTTTTCGTACTCGCGCAGGGCGGCGGCTTCGGCGGGTGGAGTGGCTTGTGGCAGATGATCGATGACGACGCGCAGCTCCGGCACCTTACCGGTGAGTTTGAGGAGCGTGGGCATCAGCGCGGGCGCGGCGGTGGCGGTATCGAGCGTGAGGGAGGCGTCGGCCAGCGCCTTCATGTTTTCGATGAACTCGGGCCGGTCGACATCCTCGTGAAACGGCCGATTCCACAGCGTGCCGTAGCGGATGCCGCGAAACAACGGGTTCTTGTGGAAGCGGTCGAGGTTCTTGCGGAAATCGGGTTTGCCCGCGTCCAGATTGCCGACGGTGCCCACCATGATCTTGTCTTTGCCGGCCACATCGAGCACCCACTGATTGTCTTCGAGCCAGGTGCTGCATTCGACCTCGATGGCTCCCTTGATGCCGAGCGGCACGGCGAGTTTCCGGTAACGCTCCGGCAGGGCGGATTTGTAGAGAACCGTGTTGGTTTTCGGCGGCCAGGGCACACCCTGCGGACGATCGATATCGAACAGATGGATGTGGCAATCGATGATGGGAAAACTGGGTGCGGCAAGCGCGGCCGCCGCCGACGCGGCGGCGCCAACGAAGGTTCTTCGAGTCACGTTCCGTATTGTACCGTCAGGTGGTTTGAAACAAGGTGATACCGGCGATGCCGGCGGCTCCCGCATCCACGCAAGCTTGCGCCTGCGACCAGGTGATGCCGCCCAGGGCGAGCACCGGAAGGCGCACGGCGCGGCAGGCATTGGCGAGCCCTTCGAGGCCTACGGGCGCGGTGCGGGAAAGCTTTGAGAGCGGATCGAAAACGGGGCCATAGACGGCGAAATCCGCGCCCTCCCGTTCGGCCCGCCGCAATTGGTCCGTGTTGTGGCAGGAGACGCCGATGAGGAAGCCCGGTGTCGCGATGGGACGGAAGACGGAGGGCGCGGGCGATCCGGTGGGCAGGTGCAGGCCGTGGGCGCCGCAGGCCAGCGCGATATCGGCGCGGCCGTTGACCAGAATACGCGTGCCGTGGGGATTCGGTAGAGCAAGCGCGCGACGCACCAACGCGGCCAACTCCCGGTCTGCCAGGTCTTTTTCGCGAATCTGGATCCACTCGACGCCGAGTGCGAGATTGCGTTCAAGGGACTGAAGAAGGCCGCACTGCCGGCGATCCGTAATGTAGTACCGGATCATTCCCAATAACGCTCACCGGCGCAGGAGCGGCAGAGCGTGACGCCATCGCGTACGACTTCGCGGCTGAAACTGATGCCCTCGCCACAAGTGGCGCAGGCGATACGCGGGCCTTTGAAGCCGGGCATGTCGTGCGGTTCTATCTTGACGCGGACCCACTGATGGGCGAACAGATCGTCATCCGCCATCTGGCGATAGGCGCGCATCTGCTGCTCATTCTTCGCGGCGATCTCAGGGAACATTTCCCGGGCTTTTTGTTTCGACGATTCGAGCGCCGCCACGCGCACCGCGCGGTCCGAAGCCAGATCGTGGAAGGTGGCCGCCATTTTGCCGAAGTCGCGGAATTTCAGCGCGCGCTTTCCCATGCGGCATCCGGTGACGACGCTGATGGCGTCAGTGGCGCAGCGGTCGATTTCGACGAAGGTGACCAGCCGCTTGCGATCGGCTCCGGCGGGGTCTTCAATGCCGAGCAGCCGGCAGCCATAGATCGCCAGCCGCAGCCCGAGAATCTGGCCGGCGCACATATGGCCGTGAGCCTTGGCGGCGAGTTCTTCGTATTCGGCGAACGGCTTCATAACACGCGCAGAGTGGCGGCGGGAAATTCGACGGCCCAGTCCTTATTATGCCTGTAAGGCTCGAAGTCGAGGCGCGGAACGTCGGCGGCCAGGCCGCGGTCGAAATGCAGACGCATGGCGCCGGGGCGGCGCGTGACCGATTGCAACTGCGCCGGGATCTGATTCGTACCCACGCGGCCATCGCGCGGCAGGGCGCGCAGCTCTTCGGGGCGCATGCAGATCCAGACGCGATCGCCCTTGAATTTTCCGGGCAGGTAAGGGCCGTTCAACTCGAACTCTTCCACTTGAACGGTGCTGGTGTTGCGTCCCGGGTCGAGCGTCTTCACGTCGCCTTGCAGCATGGTGTAAATGCCGAGCAGGCGGGCCACCTGCGTATTGGCGGGCCGGTCGAAGATTTCGGTGGGCGTGCCCTTCTGCGCGATCTTGCCTTCGTGGAAAACGTACATCGATTCGCCGAGCTCGAAGCATTCGGCCAGGTCGTGCGTAACCAGAAGGATGGGGACGCTGAAGGCCGCGCGCACCTCGCGCAGCACGCTGTACAGTTCCAGGCGCAACTCCGGATCGAGCCCCTGCGCCGGCTCATCGAGCAACAGCACGCGCGGCGCGGCCAGCAGGGCGCGGGCGATGGAGCAGCGCTGCTTCTGTCCGCCCGAAAGTTCGCGCGGCTTGCGGCCCGCCATGCTGGCGAGGCGGAACCGGTCGAGCATTTCGTTGACCAGCCGGTGACGCTCCAGCTTGGGCTTGCGGCCGCAGGCGAATTCCAGATTCTGGCGCAGCGTCATATGGGGGAAGAGCGCGTAGTTCTGAAAGACGTACCCGCAGCGGCGCGCGCGGGGCGGCAGGTTCACCTGCGTGGCGCCATCAAACAGCAGATCGTCGCCGAGCATGACACGGCCTTCGTCGGGGCGCGCAAAGCCGGCGATGGATTCGAGGGTCAGCGTCTTGCCGGCGCCGCTCGGTCCGAACAGCACGGTGACGGCGGCGCTCGACTGAACCTCCACATCGAGCTCGAAACCGGCGGAATCGCGGCGCGGGGGGAAGCGTTTCTTGAGCCGCGCGAGGATCATGCGACGGACTCTGGCGCCAGGCGGTTGGCGATCCACAGCAGCGCCAGCGCGACGGCGGAAATCACCAGCACCAGCAGGCGCGCCAGTTGTCCATCGCCCGATTCGACGGCGTCATAGATCGCCACGGCCATCGTTTGCGTCTGGCCGGGGATGTTGCCGGCGATCATCATGGTGATCCCGAAATCGCCGAGCGAACGCGCAAAGGCCAGCGCCGTGGCGGCCAGCAGGGGCCGCTGCACCAGGGGCAGGGTGACGCGGGAAAAGATGCTCCACTCGCCGATGCCGAGGCTGCGGGCGGCGCGGCCATAACTGGAGTCGACCGATTCCATGGCCGCGCGCGCCGATTTCACCAGCAGCGGCAGCGAATGAACCAGAGCCGCCAGCACCGCGGCGCGCCAGGTGAACACCAGCGGCGAGCCGGTGATCGTTTCCCAGAGCTTGCCGATGGGGCTCGACCGGCCGATCAGCACCAGCAGGTAATAGCCGAGCACGGTCGGCGGCAGCACCATCGGTAGCGTCACCAGAGCGTCGAGGATCTCTTTTCCGCGGAACTGCCGGAAGGCGAGCCAATAGGCGATCCACAGGCCGAGGATGACGGCAAGAAGCGTGGAAATCGCGGCGACGCGAAGGCTGAGCCACAAAGGAAACCAGTCGATCGCCATGCGGAAATTTCCAGTTTATCCTTTGAAGCCCATGGTGTGCAGCAGGAAGGCGTATTCAAATGCCGTCTCGCGAATCTTTTCATAGCGGCTGGAGGAGCCGCCGTGTCCAGCCGCCATGTTGGTCTTGAGCAAAAGCAGGTTGCGATCCTTCTTCACCGTGCGCAGTTTGGCCACCCATTTGGCGGGCTCCCAATACGACACGCGCGGATCGTTCAGGCCGGCGGTGGCGAGGATATTCGGATAGGACGCCGGTTTCACGTTGTCATAAGGGGAATAGGACTGAATGTAGTCGAAGAATTCCTTGAAATTCGAGTTGCCCCATTCGTCGTATTCGATGACGGTGAGCGGCAGCGTCGGGTCGGTGGCGGTGTTCAGCACATCGACGAACGGCACGCCCGCGATCACGGTTTGAAACAGATCGGGCCGCAGGTTCACGACGGCGCCCATCAACAATCCGCCGGCGCTGCGTCCGCTGATGGCGAGCCGTTTTGGATTCGTGAATTTTTCCTGAATCAGATGTTCGGCGCAGGCGATGAAATCGGTGAACGTGTTCTTCTTGCGCTTCAGCTTGCCGTCGTCGTGCCAAAGCTCGCCCATGTCGGCGCCGCCGCGAATGTGCGCGATGGCGTAGACGAAGCCGCGATCGATGAGGCTGAGACGGTCGGAGGCGAACGACGGATCGACGCTGATGCCGTAGGAACCGTAGCCGTACAGCAGCGCCGGATTGCGGCCGTCGCGCTTCAAGCCCTTGCGGTAGACCAGCGAGATGGGCACTTTCACGCCATCGGGGGCGGTGGCCTGAAGGCGATGGGTTTCGTAATTGGCCGGGTCGTAGCCGCCGAGTACCTTCTGCCGCTTTTTCAGGTCGCGGGTGCGGGCCGCCATGTCGTAGTCGTAGACCGACAGCGGCGTGATCAGCGAGGTATATTGCAGGCGCAGCGTGGAGGTGCGGAATTCGGGATTGTGATCGAAGCCGATGCGGTAGACGGCTTCGGGCATCTCCACCCAGTGTTCGGCGCCCGACGGCAGCTCGCGCACGCGGAACTTCAACTGCCCGTTGTCGCGCTCGATCAAAACAAGGTGATTCTCAAACGCCGTGACATCCTCGATCGTCACGGCCGTGCGATGGGGCAGCACTTCTTCCCAGCGGGCGCGCGAGATATCGGACACCGGAGTCCGCAATAGCCGGTAATTGCGGCCGCCATCCTGGGTGCGGATGTAGAACCGGTCGCCGTGATGTTCCACGTCGTACATCACGTTTTCGGCGCGGGCGGCGAAGCGCTTTAACGGCTCTGACGCCGTGGCGGCTTCGGCATAGTGAATCTCGCTGGTGATGGCGCTATTCAGCCGGATATAAAGAAACCGGCGGCTGCGCGCCTTGCCGAGCGTGAGGTGAAAGCGCTCGTCTTTTTCTTCGTAGAGCAGGGAACCGGAAGTGGCGCCGAGAACGTGGCGCCAGGCGCGATAGGGACGCTTGGCCTCATCGAGCGTCACGTACACCAGCGACTGGTTGTCGTTGGTCCATTCCAGGCCATAGTAAGTGTTCGGGATGCGGTCGGGCAGGACGCGGCCGGAGGCGATCTCCTTAACAAACACCGTATACACTTCGTCGCCCGACGTATCGAGGGCGTAGGCCACCATGCGGTGATCGGGGCTGATGGAGAAGTTGCCCAGCCGTAGATACTTCTCGTCCTTGGCCAGATCGTTGAGATCGAGCAACACCTGTTCGGCGCCATCGAGCGAGCCCGGCTTGCGGCAATAAATGGAGTAGGGCCGGCCCTCCTCGGTACGCGTGTAATAGAAGAAATCGCCGATGCGCGCGGGCACGGAAAGATCGGTCTGCTGAATGCGGCCGAGAATCTCGTCGTAAAGCTTCTTCTGCAGCGCTTCGGTGGGCGCCATGATCTGGCTGGTGTAGCCGTTCTCGGCCTCGAGATAGGCGATGACTTCCGGGTTCTCTTTGCCTCGAAGCCAGAAGTAATCGTCCACGCGAGTTTCCCCATGCATGGCGATCCGCTTGGGGATCCGTTTGGCAACGGGCGGTTTGAGTTTCTTCATGGGCAGGAAGGCGGCGGAGGCAAACAGCAGATCGCGTCTGCGGGGGAGCGAATCAATCGGCTTCTTCTTTTCCAACGTAGAGCTCGCTAACCACGTTCTGAAAATTCTCGAGCACCTTGGCCCGGCGTACTTTCATGGTAGCGGTAAGCTCGCCGTTCTCGATGGTGAAGTCGCGTTCGAGGATGCGGAACTTGCGCACCTGCTCAAAGGGTGCGAGCAGTTTATTCACCTTGCCGACGGCGCGCTTGACTTCCGATTTCACCTCGTCCGAGGTAACCAGCTCATGCACGGGGCGGCCCTTGCCGGCGAGCGATTCGGCGGCCTGCTGGTTGATGGTGAACAGGGCGCTGATGTAGGGCCGCTTGTCGCCAACCAGGATCATCTGGTTGAAAATCGGCTCCATCTTCAACAGGTTCTCGATGCGCGAAGGATAGATCTTCTTGCCGTTGGAAGAAACGATGAGTTCCTTCTTGCGGCCGGTGATGGAAAAGAACCCGTCGGCGTCGAGTTCGGCGATGTCGCCGGTGTGCAGCCAGCCGTCGCGCAGCACTTGCGCCGTTGTTTCAGGATCCTGGAAATAGCCGGAAAAAATGGTGGGTCCACCGAGGCATAGCTCGCCCTCCGGGGTGAATTTATACTGCACGCCGGGCAGCATCCGGCCGATGCTGCCGGGTTTGGGACGCGGCGGGTTGAGCGTGGTGATGCCGCCTTCGGTCAGGCCGTAGCCTTCGCGAATGGGCATGCCGATGGCTTCGTAAAAGTGCGCCAGATCCTTGCCGAGGGGCGCGGCGCCTGAAACCGGAAACGACATGCGTCCCCCGAAGCGCTGGCGCAGTTTCGTGAAGACGACTTTGTCGGCCAGTTTGAGCGAAGCCGTCATCCAGGCGGGCACGCCGGCACCCTTGGCGCGCAGTTTCGCCGCCTTGAGGCTGAGCCCGAGGGCGCCCCAAAAGAGCCTCTGCATGGCGGGGCTGCGCTTTTTGATTTCCGTGCAGACGCTGGAATAGATCCGTTCCCAGACGCGCGGCGGCGCCAGAAAATAGGTGGGCCGCACCGATTGCAGCTCATGCGGCAGCTTGGTGAGTCCTTCGGAAAACCAGGCGGGGACGCCGGTGCGCACACACAGAAGCTGCACGCCGATGCGCTGCGCGATGTGGGCGGAAGGCAGAAACACCAGCACGCTGTCTTTGGGGGAAAGATCGACCACGGAGGGTCCCATGTCGACGTTCGAAACCAGGGCGCCATGAGTCGTGAGCCCCATCTTCGGCTCGCCGGTGGCGCCGGAGGTGAGATAGAGAATGGCGTAGTCGGCGGGCTTCACGGCGGCATGGAGCCGCTCGAAGTAGCGGGAATCCTCGCGCAGCGCCGCGCGGCCGAGCGTACGCAACTCCTCAAGCGTCATGGCTCCGTCGCCTGAGCCGGTGAGCAGCACCCATTGCACGTTCAACGCGGTACCGCCCGCGGCCAGCAGGCCCTTCAGAACCTTGGGCGTATCGACGAAGACCAGCTTGGCGGTGGAGGCGCCCAGCGTGACGGCGATCTCACTGGCGGGGTAGGCCGTGTAGACCGCGGCGGCGATGCAGCCCGCCGCCATGATGGCGAAATCGGCCAGGTAAAACTCGGCGCGCGTTTCCGAATCGAGGGCGACGACGTCGCCTTTCCGCAGCCCAAGCTTGTGCAGCCCGCAGGCGACTTCGACCGCGGCGTCATGGAACTCGCGCCACGTATAGACCTTCTGCTTGCCGCCGGGGACGGGCTGGTGAAGCGCCGGTGCATCGCCCCACTTCGAGACTGCCTCCTGAAGAAGCGAATGTACCGTACGCGGGCTCATCGTCAGAATCCTATCATGGCGGCGACGCTAAAATAGAATTTCCGATGTCTTTGGCACGTGAATTAGAAGTGGCGCGGCTTGCCGCCAAACGCGCGGGGGAATTGGCGCTCCGCTATCAGAAGAGTGGCGTGAAGGCCGAAGAGAAGGCCGACGAATCTCCGGTCACCATCGCCGACCGCGAGGCGGAGAAGCTGATCGCCAACATGCTGGCCGAAGCTTTCCCCGAAGATGGCCTGTTGGGGGAAGAAGGCGCGGGACGCGAGGGGAAGAGCGGGCGGCGGTGGATCATCGATCCCATCGACGGCACACGCGATTTTTCGCGCGGCAGCCCGCTGTGGAGCGTCCTGATCGGCCTTGAATCCGGCAACGACGTTCTGGTGGGCGTGGCCAACCTGGTGGGCTGGGGCAAGGAATACTACGCCACGCGCGGAGGAGGCGCCTGGTGCGACGGCGAGCGCATTCAGGTATCCGATAAGACGAAGGTCTCAGAGGCGGTGCTGTTTTTCAACGGCCTGCGGGAAGCTTACACCCGTGAATTCGCCGATCGCGTGGTTCCGTTCATGGGTAAGTTCTGGGCTGTGCGCAGTATGAGCGGCGCTCCGGACGCCATGCTGGTGGCGGCCGGCCACGGCGACGTCTGGGTGGAACCTTCGGCGAAGGCGTGGGACCTGGCGCCGATCCGCGTCATTGTGGAAGAAGCGGGCGGCCGGTTCTTTAATTTCGACGGGGGAAACAGCATCCACGCCGGCAATTGCGTGGTTTGCACGCCCGCGCTGGAGCCGGAGATCAAGCGCTTCCTGCGAGGCGAGGGGTACTGAGCGCGGCAAGAAATTAAGCCCGTTGGACGAGTCGAGCCATCTTTACAATCAGTCTGGTCGATCGATGAAAATTCCAGCACTCTATCTGTGCGTACTCCTTGCCCGTGCCCAGGACACCACCGGGGCGGGGTCTATCAGTGGAATGGTGAAAGGCGCCAACGGCAGTCCGGCGGTTGGTGTTCAGGTGTGCGTCGAGGGCGCCAATCGCTGCGCCACCACCGATGCCGCGGGACGTTTCCGGATCGCCGAGGTGCGCGCCGGCGAAGCGGTTCTGACCGTTACGGCGCCCGGTGAGCCGCCCCTGCGCAACGTGAAAGCGGAAGTTCGAGCGGGTCTCGATGCCGGCGTGGAAATCGAGCTGGCGCGACTGGCGGCCATAACCGAATCGATCACGGTCAACGACTCGGTATTCCTGGCGCCCGAGGAGATCAAAAACTCGGGCTACCTGGTGCAGCGCCGCGAGATTTCAAAAACGGCGGGCTCGCTGCAGGACGTTGCGCGCTATGTGCAGACCTTGCCCGGCGTGGCGATCGGGTCCAACGACTTCCGCAACGACATTATCGTGCGCGGCGGCAGTCCGCTGGAGAATCTCTTCATTGTCGATAACATCGAGATTCCGAACATCAACGCCTTTGCCAATTTCGCCTCGGCGGGCGGCACCGTCAGCCTGCTCGACGCCGAACTGATTCAGGACGCCACGTTTCTGACGGGCGGCTATCCGTCGCCCTATACGAACCGGACTTCGAGCGTGTTGCAGATCGCGCAGCGCGAGGGCTCGCGCGATTCCTTCAACGGGCGGTTGACGTTGGGCTTCGCCGGTGGTGGGGCGATTTTTGAAGGGCCGATCCGGAAGGGCAAGGGTTCCTGGGTCGTTTCGGCGCGCCGGTCGTTTCTCGATGCCTTCACCGATGACGTCGGCTTTGGCGGCGTGCCGGTGGTTTACACCCTCAATGGAAAAACGGTGTACGACGTAGGCCCGCGCGATCGCATCTGGGCCGCCACGGTAACCGGCGTCGATTCGATTCGCCTGGGAGCGAAGCAGGAACAATTCTCCGACGATTCCAATCTCAATACGCTGGACATCCGCTATGACGGCTGGCGCTCGGCCAACGGATTCAACTGGCAGCGCCTGATCGGCGAGCGGACGGTGGGGCTGCTCGGCGTCACGCATTCGGAAGCGAAGGTGGGGTCGGCGGTGCGCGACCTGTTCCGCAACGGCCCGCGGGACTTCACGGTGCCGGTGGACCAGGCCATCGCCCGGGCGCCCATCGTTTACCGCGATAACTCGCGCGAGGGAGAGACGACGGTCAAGTACGATCTCACGTCCTACGTACCGATGCTCGAGAAGATCCAAACGGGCGCGAGTTACAAGCTTTTCCGGATCGACTATGACACGGCTTCGCCTTTCGGACAGAACAGCCCTTTCACGGCGGTGAACGATATCAATCCGTTCCAGTTGGACCGCCGTTTCCTCGCCTATCAGCCGTCGGGCTACTTTCAGAACACGCGCAGCCTGGGCGGGCGGTGGAATCTGACTTGGGGCGGACGGCTGGACAACTACCGTTACATTGGCCGGACGCGGTTCAGCCCCCGCGCCGGCGTCAGCTTTCGCGTCAGCGACAAACTAAGCTGGCGCCTGTCCTATGGGCAGTATTATCAGCAGCCGCTGTTTCTGTTTCTTTCGGCCTTTGCGCAAAACAGGGGACTGACGCCGTTCCGGTCCGACCATTGGGTGACCGGGTTCAGCTACGTTGTGAGTCCGACGCTGCGCTTCACGGTGGAAGGCTACAGCAAGGTCTATAAAAACTATCCGGTATCGTCGCAATTCGGGGCGCTTTCGCTGGCCAACGTGGGCGATACTTTCGCGGTGCGTGAGATCGTGTTTCCGCTCACCAGCGCGGGGCGGGGCCATGCTCGCGGCGTGGAACTGTTCGTCGAAAAGAAGTTTACCGACAAATGGTTCGGCCAGGCCAACTACGCGATCTCACGCAGCAGGCAGGGAGGGCTGGACGGCGTGGCGCGCCCTTCCACGTTCGATTATCCGCGCGTGTTCAATCTGGTGGGTGGATACAGGCTCACACCGAAGTGGGAGTTTTCTTTGCGCGCCACGCACCTGGCGGGCCGTCCTTACACGCCCTATAACGAGCCTCTGTCGAAGCAACTGCAGCGGGGCGTGTTCGATCTCACGCAGGTGAATGCGCTTCGCCTGCCCGCCTATGCGCGCGTGGACGTCCGAGTGGACCGTTTGTTCCGGGTGCGGGACAAGCCTTTCCTGGTTTTCTTCGGCGCGCAGAATGTCACCAACCGGAAGAACGTGGGCGGTCTTGGCTGGAGCCGGGACCGGAACGCTCCGGAATTCGGCGATCAGTTGGGGATTTTTCCGTTGGTGGGGTTTGACTGGCGATTTTAGGAACGGTGATGCGCCTCGTCGTGGCATTCCTTGCGACGCCTCCTCGCAACAACGCCGCCCTCGGTGCCGACGAAACGCCATCGCGCCAAGGCGACAGAAGCCGGATAGCGGAAGTGGCCAAGCGGGCGCTGGCGGAGCTAAAGTGAGCGTGTTCAGAAGCCCGCTTCGAGTGCCTTTACCTTTGCCGATTTCAGCGCGGTAATGCGTGTCCGGCAATATGCTGCGCCTGCCTCATCTCCCTCCTGCTCGCGGAGGGCGAGAACCTCGCGGTATAGAGAGGATGCTTTCGGTATCTCTCCCATTTTCACGCGGAGCCCGGCCAAGTCGAGCATGACCTCCGCCATAACGGCTGGCTGAGCCGCAATCCTGTACTTCCTGATGGCTTCAGTGAGGGCTTTCACCGCGCCGGCCGTGTCGTTTTCCGCAAGGCACGCGGCGGCCTGCTCACGCTGGCGGATTCCGGCGCTGAAAGATTCGTATTCCTCTCGCGGCAAAAGCGTTAGCGTGAGTACCCGCCACCGCTCCGCTCCTGGCAGCCGCAGGAACACTTCGTAGATACCCGGTGTCCGGCCTTCGGGCGACCAGGTACCTTGGTAGCGGGATTCTGCGACCGGCTCCAGATGACCCTGGCTCACGATCTCCCCAGCCTGCGAGCGTACCTCCATCTCGACTATTGCTGGAGGCTCACCGCCCTTAAGGGAGACTTCGGCCTCGATCGCAGCGGTCTCGTCCGGCAGCAGCGCAGACGGACTACACGAGGAGTTCCGGATCACCGCCTTGGATAGCGAGGCGAACGCGCGATAGGGGCTGGACATATTCGTCTCCTCTTTCAGTGTAATCGGCAAAGCGCCTGCCAGGAAGCTAGGTAGGAAGCCCGAGTGCACGGAAGATTTCCCGCTGATAGCGTCCGTCGTTGAGGATCTGGTCGTGAGCCACAGCTGCCCCCAACGTGTAACGGAGCTTGTCCGGCGTGCCGTATGTCGAACTCCTGAGCGGCACCGTGCCATCTCCGGCCACCTTAAAATCGAGCGGCCTCGGGTTATCGAAGTAGCCGTCGACGCCATGCACGTGATCTGTGTCACGTCCACTATCGGATATCGTCAGAATTCGATCAAACTTGAAGCCTTCCAGTACGGTGTGAAAACTGGCGGCATCACTGGCGTTGCTCTTCGGGCCAGCCAGCCGCCAAACTTTTGGATCCAAGGCGCTGACATAGGGACCGGTTGGAGGTTTTAGACACTGTTCGTTCATCGGCGGCAGCAGTTGGTAGAGCGATGGCATTTCCTGCAGGCTGCCGAGGAGGTTGGCCCGGATCGCAGGCGAAACCTTCGCGGCTAAGGCGAGAACGGCGTTCATCGCCTTGCCGAACCCCAGATCGCCCGATTTCAAGGTCCGGAATGCCTTTGCCGATCCCAGGCAGGGTGTGCCGGCCTGGACATAGCGAAGAGTTCGATGGGCAATATCCGGATAGCGATGCAGGGCGAGCCTTACGACCAATCCGCCCATGCTGTGGGCGACGATCCGGAAATCCCCTTCCAGTTGCCGCATTCTGGCCGCAAATCGTTCCGCGGAGTCTCTCAGATCGAGCCGCCAGTCGTAGGGGAAAAGGTGCAGATTTTCGCCCTCAACCAACCCACGCTCCGCCAGTTGCTCCAAAAAGGGTCCGTACACATCTCCCGTGACTAACCCGGTCAGTTTTCTGATTACGTCTCCACAGTAGACTTCGATGTCCGGATTCCAGAGCCGGCGCGGGTCTTCGACAAGCGAATCGAGCAAAACTCCGGTGTTGCCGGACCAGACCCATCTCGGGCGCCCGACGGGGTCGCGCGAGAACAACTCACTCCCGAGAATGCCCGGCACAAATACGACGAAGGGATTGGGAGCGTTGTCCAATTAGAAATTATAAAGGCCCGCCGCACCGGTAAGTGCAGCGGGCCTTTCTGTTCAGTGCTTGCGTGCGGTTTAGTAATCCATTTCCGGTCCGCCGCCATGGCCGCCGCCCGGAGGCGGAGCCGGCTTCTTTTCCGGAATCTCGCAGATCATCGCCTCGGTGGTCAGCATCAAAGCGCTGATCGAGGAAGCGTTCTGCAGAGCCGTACGGGTCACCTTGGCGGGATCGATCACACCGGCCTTCACCAGGTCCTGGAAGTCGCCGGTGGCGGCGTTGAAGCCGTAGTTGTTGCCTTGTCCGGCGCGGATCTTCTCCACTACGATCGCGCCTTCAAAACCGGCGTTGCCGGCGATCTGGCGGATCGGTTCCTCGCAGGCGCGGCGCACGATGTCGATGCCGATCTGATCGTCGCCGGTGGCCTTCAGGCTGCTCAGGATGCCGGAGGCACGCAGCAGAGCCACGCCGCCGCCCGGAACGATGCCTTCTTCCACCGCCGCGCGGGTGGCGTGCAGCGCGTCTTCCACGCGAGCCTTCTTTTCCTTCATTTCGGTCTCGGTGGCCGCGCCGACCTTGATCACCGCGACGCCGCCGGCGAGCTTGGCCAGCCGCTCCTGCAGCTTTTCGCGATCGTAGTCCGAGGTGGTCTCCTCGATCTGCGCGCGCAACTGCTTGATGCGGCCTTCGATGGTCTTCTGCTGGCCGTTGCCGTCGACGATGGTGGTGTTGTCCTTATCCACGGTCACGCGCTTGGCGCGGCCGAGGTCTTCGAGACGAACGCCTTCCAGCTTGATGCCGGTCTCTTCCATGATCGCCTTGCCGCCGGTGAGGATG
>CADEFT010000034.1 GCA_902826685.1 uncultured Acidobacteriota bacterium | reverse complement strand
CAGCGGCCTTTGGAGCCGTGAATCGTGGTTCGAATCCATGCCGGGGAGCCATTCTGAAAGTTTGGGTTCTGGAGTGCCTTTCGCTCCGTCCTTTGTTGCACTTGCAGAGTTCGAACGGGCCAAAGTTTGGAACGGTTCATGAAGGGTCACTTCTAACCGCCCTTCCTTCCACATCGCCCCGTTGATTACCAATTCCAGAAGCTTGCGCTGTTCCTTCGCGTTCTGGCGGTCGAATTCTCGACAGGCAATACTGGTCAGCTTCATCATGTTGAAGCCAGCCCGCAGGTCCACTGCGGTGGATTGATGTTGGCTGATCTTCGCTCGGAGCGCTTGTTGCTTGGACCGGGTCTCTTTGGCCTTCCGATCAAATTGTTCAGACGTAATCCGTCCGTCGAGCTTGTCTTCGTACATTGCGTCGAGTCGTCCCTGCAGGCGGTCCCATTCGTCTTGCCAGTTCTTGACGGTCCGTTGTTGGACACGTTCGTCCTGGTGAGTCGAAAGCGTGAGTTCCTTTTCCAGCCACTGCAACACAGAATCCGGGATGGCCAGCGTTTTGAGCACCGAGACGAATTCGCCGTGAAGGATCTCCTCTCGCGTGTACGGCTCGTCGCACTTTCCTTTGTTGCCAGTGCAGTGGTAATAGACGTAGCGCTTCTTCTTCAGTTCCCCAACGAGGCTGCATCCACAATGCCCACATCGGACCAAAGCTGTGTAGGCGAAGTCATGAATCACCTTCCGATGCCGCAACTCTTGTCGGGCGTCGAGCCGATCTTGGACGCGCTCCCAGGTGTCCTTGCTGATGAGCGGTTCGAACGATCCCTGGTAGAGGACGCCCTTCCATTCAAACTCGCCAGTGTAGATCCGATTGCGGAGGACCACGTGGATGCTACTCACGTTGACTTGGCGCGCTCCGAAGGGGATTCCGTCCGTTCGCAACTTCTCCGCAATAGTCTGTAGGGTGTACTCGCCAGTCTCGAACCAGTCGAAGATCTGACGCACGACCGGAGCCTCAGTCGGATGCGGCGCGATGGTGCGCTTGCCGTCGCTACCTTGAACGTTTTGATAGCCTGTTGGCGCGAAGCTAGGCCAGATTCCGCTCTTAGCCTTTTCACGCATCCCTTTACTAGCCTCTTCGCCAAGATTCTCTACGTAGTTCTTAGCCATGAGAACCTTGATGCCGTGGAGGAATTTTTCCGAAGACCTCGAATCGGGTCCGATGATCACGTTCTCCTTCGGAAAGTGAATCTCCAGGCCGTAGTCGTCGATCGTCACCCAATCCTTCAGATTGCGATAGAGGCGGTCGGTCTTCTCGACAATCAGTGTGCGGCAGGCAGGCTGCTTCTTAAGGAACGCGAGCATCGCGTTGAACGAATGTCGGCCAGCAATTTTTGCTGTTTCGACGTCCACGAACTCCTGCAGAATGTCGAGCCGCTCCTGCGCCGCGTACTCACGGAGCAAAGTGAGTTGAGCTTGGATCGAATAGCCCTCTTGCTCTTGTTCCTTCGAGGAGACCCGGGCGTACAGTACGCATTTTCGAACGGTGCCTGGCAGCGGCTTCGGTTCGAGCTTCTTCATCACGTATACCGGGGAGGGCATCTCCCATCAACTTTACCGCAGCGTAGCCACATAGGAAATTGCCTGTCATGCCGCCTTGACCCACCGACGAACGAGCTTTGCCAACGCCAACAAACGATACTTCGCGGCGGCCCATTCCTCGTCCGAACACGGAGCGCCACGCCGGTGCTCCAGTTCCCGCCGCGCGGTTGCTTCGGGCGAAGGGACCGAATCCTCTCTTGGACCCCGGCGCGTCTGACTAACCTGGGGATTTGCTGCGAGCAATCGCCGCCTCCTTCTGTTCGCAGCTTCCATGCTGCAACAGAAGTCTGATTCCGCAAAGCGAGTTGCGAAGCACTTGAGGCGCTGCGCGGAAGGGTATCCTCGCCGGGTTCGCTAGCAGGGCGGTGACGATCGACAGATCCGCCGTCCTCGGCTGATTGTTTGATAGGACCTTGCGAATTGATCGAGGACGGCTTCATCCCCAAGGAATTGGCCGATACACGACTCGTGGGCTAATAGCGCGAGTTCCGCAACCATTAACCATGCGTCACCGACTCGGTCCTCCGCCAGTTTGAGCGCTGAGGTCATAGAGATGCCCTGCTGCTGGGCCACGTATGCGGCCAATAATTTCTGTCCGAGTTCCTGATGATAGGAAGAATCACGAAGCTCATCGAGCGTTTTCATAGTTACTCCAATTCTGCAAGAGTTCTTAACCAAGCCAACCACGTGCGTGGCATAATCTGACCCAGTTTCCCAAGCTGGACGTCGCCGGTTCGAGAGGCCGACCCGGTCAGAGTCCCAATTCGCCCCGAACCGCTGCCGACCGTTTCCGCCCTCTTACGACCAATTCAAGGACTAGGGTCAGCGTTGGCGATCATGGCTGGGTCTCGTCCCCAGAGCCCAAACTCTTCTGTTCCATACCCGTGGCGTCGGTGTCACATCAATTCGAGGGGCAGCTTCGGTTGGCAAAGTCTATGATAGTGATGAATGTCTTCGCTCACCGACGAGGAGCTCGTCGCCAAGTACCTAGAGGCCGGGCGACCGGCCGGTACCCGTTATGCCGACGAACTGTTTCAACGGCATTACGGCAGGGTAGCACTGTGGTGTTTCCGGCTTGCAGGCGACCGCGAGATGGCCACCGACCTGGCGCAGGACGTGTTCGTCAAGGCCTGGGCGCATCTCGACCATTTCCGGATGGACTCGCGGTTCAGTACATGGCTCTACATGATCGCCCGAAATCACTGTTTCAACGCGTTGCGGCAGAAGCAGCGGAGCAAAGAGGATGCCATGGACCGAGCCGATATCGAGGACTTTCCGGGTACTGCGGCCGGCTTCGACCGGGATTTGGAGCAAAAGGAACTGACGGGCGTCGCGCGAGAGATTATGGCGGCCGAGCTTTCGCCCGTGGAGGCCAAGGTGATGATGCTCCACTTTGTCGAAGATGTCCCCCTGCCGGCCATCTCACGCACGCTGGGTTTGGAAAATGCAAGTGGAGCCAAAGCCTACGTGGTCAGCGCCAAGCGGAAACTGAAGACCGCGTTGAATCGATTGGCTCTGCGCTCACGCCGGCCATCAACAGGGGAAGGGAGCACTCCTGATGAATAGTGAGGATTTCCTGCGCGCATCATTAGAACGTGGGGAGGCGTGCCTAGCGGCCGCGGACCTTGAAGCGCTTGTGGCTGGCCAGGGTTCGCCACAGGCGGCCGAGCATCTCCCCCGATGTGCCTATTGCCGGGGAGAGGTAGAGGTTCTGCGGTCGTTTCTTGAGGGGGTCCCAACGGCGGAGGAGTCTTCGAGTGTTAGGCGCATCGAGCAAAATCTGCGCACCAGCGCGGCCTGGAAAGGCGACCGGAGGAGCACCGGCCCGTGGGCTTTCTTGGGCAGACCTCGGGTGGGTATGGCAGCCGCCGGGCTGGCTGCGGCGCTGGCCGTGGGAGTGTTTTTGAATCAACCGCGGCCATCGGCTCCGGAGGCGGATACTGTTGACGTTGTACGGTCGATGGACATCGTCGGAATAGCGCCAACTGGTGACCTCGCGGAACCGCCTTCCGCAGTGCGGTGGTCTGCGGTCCCAGGCGCCGTTCGCTACCGCGTTTCCTTGGAGGAAGTGGACGGAACCTCGATTTGGCGGCAAACTGCTTCGTCGGCGGAACTAGTGCTGCCAGCGGAAGCTCGCGAATTGATGACGGACCGGAAGACGCTCCGGTGGGCGGTGTCGGCTGAGGACGGCGAGAGCAAGACCCTCGCTACCAGTACTTCGCTGCCGTTTCGTTTTGTGAGGGGATCGAAGTGATCAATTTCCGGCTCGCGGTATTCCTGGCATCATCCGGCCTGTTGGCGCAGACCGCCGTTGAGCCACGAATTCCCTCCGAGACCCTACCCGCAGGCGGTGGGATTCAGATCAAGCTTGAGCTTACCTCGCCGAACCCCATCATCGTCGGCCACTTCGAAATGGACTCGTATGGGTTCAGCGGTTATGACGGCGTTTCCGTATTCAGCTCCAGCGGGGATGCGTACGGCGTTGCCTTCCTCCAGGGGGGACGATTCATCGCAAACCTGGTTTCGCCGCAAGGTTCGCTTGGCACCCAACCGGACTACCCATTCTTTGTCGTCGCAGCGAACATCCCTGCCGGGCTGGCAGCGGGCACCAGGATCCCGCTCAGCATCGGATCCGGAACCACACTGACGTCACCTGGCGGCACTCCCTACTCCATTCCAGCTCCAAAGTCCGGCGTGCTGACAATTGGCGGAACGGTGTCGATCACGAATGTCATTCCTGGTGGCGGGCTATTGCCGCCCGGGACAGAAGTCCGGTTGCTTGGAACGGGATTCGATGCCGAAACCAGGGTTGATGTAAACGAAGTCTTGATCGATAACCTTCGCGTCATAAGCCCAACGGAGATCCGATTCAATCTATCGCAGGCCGTTCAAATGACAGCAAAGCGGATCCGCGTCCGGGACCGGAGGGGATCTGAGGCCGTGTACTACTCATATCTGCGAGCAACGCCAATGGGTTCCAGTTCGCGCCCTCTGCTCAATGCTGCGTACCCGGTATTTTCCTCAAACGCCTACGCCAGCGCCGTGCTCGAATCGGGAGCCCAACCGCAAAGCGGATTTATCGGCGTTGCCGTTTTGAATAGCGGGGTAAGTCCGGCGCAGGTCGCGCTGGCCCTGGTTTCTGCCACGGGTGCGACGCTGGGTCAGGCGACGGTTGCGCTGCCGGGCGGCAGCCGATGGTCGCGAACCCTGGAGGAGGCATTCAATTCTCCCGGGGTGGCCGGATCGTCCGTCCGCATCACGTCGAATATTCCCGTTCATGTGATGGGGCTCCGGGGAGACGAAGCAACTGGAAACGTGGCCCCGTTTGCGCCGGGGTCGGCGCCGCCACCTCCACCGCCGGCCGGCCAGATTTCGACCGCTCCGGGAGCCTTGCAGTTTACCGTTCCGCAGAATGGCTCGGCACCGGCGCCCCGAAATGTGCAGGTCACCTCCACGGGAACGCCGATCGGTGTATCCGCGGCTGCGACCGCAAGCTGGATTACGATCTCTCCTGCATCGGGAGTCACACCGCTCCAACTGAGCCTGGGCGTCAACCCCGCCGGCCTGCCTGTGGGCAGTCATTCCGCAACGGTGAATCTCACCGCCGCAAACGGCGCGGCTGCGTCGGTTCCCGTCACACTGGTAGTCGAGGCCCCACCGGCGGCGCTGCCGCTTGTTGCCGCGCCATCGAGCCTCTCCTTTTCCTACGAAACTGGCGCACCGTTTCCGGGCTCGCGAAATGTTCAGGTTTCGTCAGGGGGAACACCACGCACAGTGTCCGTCGCCTCCAGCGCCGCTTGGCTCAACGCATCCCCGGCATCCGGTGCGACACCGCTTTCTTTATCGGTAAGTGTGAATCCCGCTGGGCTCGCGGCGGGCAACTATTCGGCTGCGTTAAGCCTAGCCTCGCCGGGAACTGCGACGATTTCGGTACCCGTGTTATTAACTATTACCACACCTCTTCCGAGCCAGTGGACCGTTGCGCCTGCCACACTGCGTTTCCAGTCCACAGAGAATGAACAGCGCACCACCCAGGCGGTGAACGTACGGGCAAGTACGCCGGGTGCGCCCTTTGCTGTCACGGTTGAAGGCTCCTGGCTGGCCGCGACGCCACTCTCGGGTCAATCGCCTTCTGACGTGCTCGTCACCGCAAATTCCGGGGGCCTCGCTCCGGGGAGTTATACAGGGGCAGTCACGATTCGCCCATCGACCGGTACGGCGGTCACCGTACCGGTGAGTTTGACGGTAACCGCAACGCCCGCGCCGCAACTGGTGCTGAGTACATCCTCATTTGAGTTTGTTTACACACCGGGGGGGCTTGTCCCGGACCCACCGCTCGTGCAGGTCGCCAGCTCAGGAACGGCCTTGCCGATTCAAGTAACGAGTACGGCGCCCTGGATTACCGCGGCGGTTAACCGTGCCGAGACCCCGGCAAATATTCGTATGGCGCTGACGCTATCCGGTCTGGCGCCGGGAACCCACACTGGGGGCGTCGTCGTAACCCCTGCGCACGGAACTCCGCGAGTCATAAACATCGCGGTCCAAGTGCTCGGTGGAAGGCAAGATCCAACGATAACCTCCATCGTGACTAGCGCAGCCCAGTCCCAATCTACTGGCTTGGCGCCCGGCGAAATCATCTCAATCTACGGGTCCGCCCTTGCAGGGTCCACTAGGACCAATTCGGCGTCGGGCGGGCGTTTCGAAACCTTGATTGACGGTGTAAGAGTATGGATCGGCAACACGCCAGCGCCAATTCTCTACCTTTCTCCGGGACAGATCAACGTTCAGGTGCCGTTTGAACTAGCCGGTGGCGGAACGGTAGGCGTCTCGGTTGAATACCAGGGCGTCCGATCCGCAGTACGCAACCTGACCCAAAGATCAGTGTCCCCGGCGATTTTCACAGTGGATGCTTCTGGGCGGGGTCAAGCTGCGCTTCTGAATCAAGACTACGCTCGCAACACCGGCTCGTCGCCCGCGAAAAGGGGTTCGGCCATCATGATCTTCGGCACCGGCGGTGGAGCGACGGTTTCCCCAAGCGAGTCGGGTGCGTTGGCCGGCTCTCATCCGAATCCGACAAGGGCCGGCGTGTTCGTGTGGATTGGCGGACAAAGAGTACCAGCCCTGTACTCTGGCACCTCGCCGGGTTCGCTCTCGGGATTGCTACAGGTCAACGCCATTGTTCCTGATGGGGTTGCCGCTGGCGCTAGGGTCCCGCTCGTGATCGAAGTCGACGGGGTGGTGAGCCAGGATGGCGTGACCATTGCCGTCGAATAAGTCCAAGAGTGCCCCCACGGTTCGCGGCGTCTAAACTAGTGGATTGGCACTGTCTAGAATCATCTGGGCGTTGGCGGGAGTTGCGTTGGCTCAATCTCCCGAGCAACTCTTTACATCCGCTGAGCGGGATCTGAGGGCAGGTTCCTACAGGACGGCGGTTATCAACGCTTCGAAGGCAGCCGAGCAATTTTTCAGCTCCCGAGCGCTCAATCAGGCGCGCAGCGCCTACAGCGTGGCAGGTGCGGCCAGCGTCTATGAGGCGAAGTATGAGCGGGCGTTGGAGTTCTTCGACCGGGCCCTTCGGCTTGACCGTGAGCTGTCGGACGTGCCAGGCGAGATCCTGCGCCTAAACAACATTGCGGGCGTACATTCCTTTCTTGGACGGTATGCCGACGCTTACTCTGGCTACCAGACCGCGATTGCCAGACTCAAGGGAACTGACCACCAGCCGTGGCACCTGCGAAGCAAGCAACTTTCCCTGGGAAATCTGGCTGCCCTGCATCAGACTCTAGGGCAAGATGACCGGGCGTTGGATCTTTACCGCGAGATCCGCAGGCTGCACATCCAGCTTGAGCCGAATATCGAGGCTCAGATTCTGACCAATCTCGCGGTTGTGTACAGGCGGCTGGGCGATCCTCGCAAAGCCCTGGCCACTTACGAAACCGCGCGCCGCCTGTTCGACAAGGATCCCCATGCCGCGGCACTACTGTACACACTCCGGAACATAGGCGTCGTACAGGCACGGGATCTCGATGAGTACCCTTCGGCCCTCCAAACATTCGGTCAGGCATTGAAGCTCGCCATGGCCAGCGGCAATCGCCGCGAGATCGTTCAACAGGAGATATTTCTGGGTGAAACCCTGCTGCGGATGGGGCGTTTTGCGGAGGCCGAGACTCGTTTCCGCCAAGCCATCGACGGAGCCATCGAATTGAAACTGCTGGATGAAGAGTGGACGGCCCTGGCCGGCATCGGCAGATGCCATGTAGCACTAGGCCGGCCCGATGAGGCGCAGCGCGAGTTCGAAGCGGCGGTGGCTGTGATCGAATCCACCCGAGCCGGGCTGACCAATTCCCTTAAGGAGGAGTTCCTCGCAGCCAAGCGGGACGTCTACGATGAACTGATCGCATTGCTTGTGGGACGCCCCAACGTCGATCTTGCGGCCATCCTGATGCGCATCGAACAAGGCCGGGCCCGCAGCCTCAAAGATGCCCGCCCGCGCGCCGCCGCCGCGGTGACGATTGGGGCTATTCAGCGCGCGCTTGATCCCGATTCCGCACTGCTTGAGTATTGGACGGCAAATGGGAAGATGGCCGTGATCTGGGTGACGGCCAGCGATGCTGGAATAGTTCGAGCTGGCGTTGGACCCAGTGATTCAGCGAAAATCGAGTCCCTCAAGGTGCTTCTAGCAAAGGGCGCGGAAGGATGGCAGGCGCATGCCGCGGAAGTTGCCCGGCTTCTGATGCCGGCCCACCTCCAAGACAGGCTCACCGGAATCTCGAAGTTGCTGATCGCCCCGGATGGACCGTTTTCTTCCATTCCGTTTGAGATCCTGCCCCTGACCGACAGCCGGCCGTCCGTCGAACGGTTCGCGATCAGCTACGTTCCGGCGGCCGAATTCGCTTTGACACGGCGAGCCACAGATAGGCGATGGCCCTGGCAAATATCGCTTCGCGCCTTCGCCGACCCAATTTCCCCGGCTCCAAGCTCCGGCTCATTCGATCTCGCTTGGGCGCGCTTGCCCTATTCGACGGAAGAGGCCGAGTCGGCCGCAAGAGCCCTTCCAGGCCGGGCTTCGATCTTCGTGGGACAGGCCAACCTGAAGGCCACGTTTGTACGATTGGCCCGAGAGGCGCCTCCTGTGCTGCACCTGGCCACGCATGCGGCAGTGGATCCGCGCGACTCCCGGCGTTCGCGGCTCATCTTCACTCCCGCGCCGGGAAGTCCCGCATCCCAGTACTTGTACCGCGACGAAATCTCGGCCTTGCCGCTGGCGGGCGTGGAATTGGTCGTGCTGGCGGCCTGCGACTCGGAACAAGGCCGTTACATTCGCGGCGAAGGGCTTGAAGGATTCAGTGCGGCATTCCTTCGTGCCGGCGCGGCGTCATCGATCGGGTCGCTTTGGAAGGTCTCGGACAAGGCCAGCGCCAAGTTCATGCCGGCAATGTACCGGCACCTGGCGTCGGGCGAGACAAAGGCAGAAGCGCTGCGAAAGACCAAATTGGAATTCATGCATTCTGGAAACGCACTGTCGCATCCATACTATTGGGCCCCATTCGTGATCACCGGCGAGGGGCACGATCCGCTTCCCCGGACTGTGCCGCCCGCCCTATTTCTCGCAATTCCCGCGCTTCTGGCTGCACTGCTTGTGTTGCGCCGCACGCGCAAGCGGGCATAGAGGGCGCCGCAAGCCTGCGGAATTCATCGCGCATTCATATTTCTTGTTCCACCTACCCTGTCGACGTGTCTCAATGACCAGAACGGAAGGATCACAACATGACACGTCGGGTAATGGTGTATTCGCACGATACGTTCGGCCTGGGAAATATCCGGCGCATGTTGTCCATCGCGACCGACCTTCTGCAAAACATGACCGATACCTCCGTGCTCTTGGTTACCGGTTCCCCAATGGTGCAATCGTTCCGGCTAACGCCTGGACTCGACTACATTAAGCTCCCCTGTCTATCGAGAATCAGCAGGGACGAATATTCGGCGAAATCTCTCGGGACGGGCATCGAACAGACCATGCGGTTGAGATCCGCTCTGATCGAGGCGGCGACGCGAGATTTTGCTCCCGATGTCGTCTTGATCGATAAGAAGCCGGATGGCGTGCAGCGCGAACTGCGTGGGACGCTCGACATTCTGCATCGGAGTTTCCCGCGGACAAAGGTCGGACTGATTCTGCGAGACATCCTTGACGCGCCGGAGACCACGACCGCCTCCTGGCGTGATAAAGGCTATCCGGATCTCATTCGCAAGTACTTCGAGTCGATCCTGATCCTCGGCTCGCCCGAAGTCTTCGACAGCAGGCGCGAGTATGAGTTCTCGCCGCAGCTGCGGCGAATGACGCGCTTTTGCGGGTATCTCCACCGAGCGACTGCCGCGAAGAATGCAGGTAACATCAGGGCCACTTGGATGGAGCCCGGGGAGAAGCGGCTTGTTCTTGTAACACCCGGCGGAGGCGAGGATGGTTATCCCTTGGTTCGGGATTATCTGCTCGGCATTCGCGGCGACGAATCCAATAGAACCGTGGTGGTCTATGGCCCGGAGATGCCACTGGCCGAGCGTCAAGCCGTCATCTCGGTGGCGGCCAAAAAGCCCCGTGTAACCGTGTGCGAATTCACACCAGACCTGCCGGCTCTGATGTCAGCCGCAGATCTCGTGGTCTCGATGGCCGGCTACAACACCGTGTGCGAGATTCTTTCTCTCGGCAAGCGCAGCGTGGTCGTACCGCGTGTGCATCCGGTGCGCGAGCAATGGATCCGAGCCGAGCGTCTGGCCGCCCGCGGATTGCTCACATCGATCCATCCGGACCAGTTGTCGCCGGAAACGATGGCGGCCGCTGTTCGACACGAGTTGGCTCGGGCGCAGGGCGATCACGGGCTTCGCGCCGGAAGGACGATCGACATGAATGGGCTATCCAACGTCCGGCAATGGGTGCTTGACGCACTTCGTGAGGGCGCATCAAGTGAAGGAGATGAGAAATGCAAGGCCGTGTCGCTTACATATTGAAGGCCTTCGGCCGGACTTCTGAGACGTTCATCACCAACGAGATCGACCTGCTGGGGCAACTAGGTACAGACCTTAGAATCTTCTCTCTCAAATCTCTGAGCGGGGAGCAGCGGCATGCCGCCTTAGACCGTATTCAAGCCCCTGTTACATGGCTGCCAGAGGCTGAAGAGTTGTCCGGAGTCCGCCTGCTGCCCTGGCTTTGGAGAAACGCGCCGCGGTTTGTGTCGGACCACCAGGCGTTGTTTGGCCTTCGCCCAGCCGCCTACCTGGCAACCCTCTTGGAAGCAATCCGGTACTGCGTGCGGTTTCGCAAGAAAGTGTTCCTTCGTGAGTTCCTGCAAGCCGGAACTATAGCGCGGCACGTGATCGAGGATCGCCAGGTACAACACTTGCACGCGCACTTTTGCCACGGATCCACTACAGTGGCTATGTTCACTAGCCGGTTGACTGGCATTCCCTTCAGCTTCACTGCGCACGCCAAAGACATTTATGTAGAGGATCTGAATCCCGGCGACCTGCTGCAAAGAAAGTTGGCCAGCGCGGCTTTCGTCGTCACCTGCACTGGCGCCAATAAGCGGCACCTCGATCTTCGACGCCGCGCCGGTGCAGCGCAGGTGACGACAATCTACCACGGTCTTGACACCGGCCTGTTCCGTCCTCAGCGCGGCAGATTCGGCACCGCGAAGCCGTGCATTCTATCGGTAGGGCGTTTTGTCGAGAAGAAGGGGTTCACGACCCTCGTCGAGGCTTGTGCCCTTTTGCGGGACCGCGGCCATGTGTTTTCGTGCTTGCTCGTTGGCGGGGCCGATGCATACCTTCCTGTTGTGGAGGCCTGTATCGAAACGCTCCGCCTCGGAGACGTGGTCCAGATCCGCAAGGCCGTAACCCAGCAACAGCTGCGAGACATCTACGACCAAAGTGCACTCTTCGCTCTGCCGTGCCAGGTGCTCGACAACGGTGACCGCGACGGAATTCCGAATGTCCTGGCCGAGGCGATGGCAATGCAGTTGCCCGTGGTTTCGACGAACATTTCCGGGATCCCTGAGCTTGTACAGCCGGACATCAACGGCTTGCTGGTTCCGCCACGCGATGCTCAAGCGTTGGCCGACGCGATCGGGCAGGTACTCAATGATGCCTCGCTAGCGAAGAGGCTCGGGGAGCAGGCACGCGCGACCATTCTTGAGATCTTTGACTCACGGCAGAACACGAGGAAGCTTGCGGCCATGTTTCAGGAACGCATTGGCCAGCCGAATGCCCAGCCCGAGGCCGAGGGAGTCGCGGCATGGTAGCAGCGGCGCGCCCTTTGATCACTCCGTGGCTCGACCCTATGCTTGGCTCCCGCGCAGCTGCCGAAGACGCGGTGATCTGCCGGTTTGTCTTCAACTCGGAGTGTCATGCGTTGCCGCCCGGCTTCGATTGGACTGTGAACCCCAGCCGGGATGAAGAGTGGCTCATCCTGCTGCACAAGTTCTACTACGCAGGGGCTTTAGGTTCGGCGTTCGCCGAATCCGGCGACGTGCGCTATCGCGATACTTGGGTTCGTTTGGCTCGTTCTTGGATGAATTCGGTTCCGTTGGACTTTCTCCCGGCCGATGTTGCGGGAAGAAGAATCCAGAACTGGATCTTCGCTCATCAGTACTTCGGCGAGATCGATGGCTTCCACACTGAGCTTGTGGCCTCTCTCCAGGCGCAATCGCAGTGGCTGCGGGCCAATCTCACTCCGGCCCGCAACCACAGAACGCTCGAACTACTGGCGCTGTTTCTCATGGCTGTCGCGTTTCCGGAGTTGCCGGAATCCGCCGAGCTTCTCGATTTCACGCGCCATGAACTTACCGCGAACTTAGAGACCGACTTCCGGCCTGATGGCGTCCACGTCGAACAGTCCACCGACTATCACCACATTGTGCTCCGCAACGCTTTGATCGCTCGCCGTACCGCCGTGGACAACGGCATCGGTATGCCGGAAGGTTTCGACCTCGCGTTACGCCGTGCCCTACGGTTCGCCACTCATATTCATCGGCCGGACGGAACCATCCCCAGCTTGAGCGACGGCGATTCGGGCGGCTTTCTGGATCTAGTTGCGGAGGGCGCAGAACTGTTCGGCGACGAGGAAGCACGCTACGTAGCGAGCGCCGGCCGCAAGGGGCGAGCCCCTATTTCCCGCCTTTCGGCGTTTCCCGACGGCGGATACTACGTTCTTCGAAGCGGCTGGGGCGACAGGGATGCACGCTGGCTCGTGTTTGATTGCGGCCCTCTGGGCGAAGGCAACCACGGTCACTTGGACCTGCTGAGCTTCGAGATGTACGCTTACGGCCGGCCGCTCATAGTGGACCCGGGCCGCTACACGTACGACGAGTCTGGCGACGTCAATTGGCGCGTCCGCTTTCGTGGCACGGCGTTTCATAACACGGTGAGCGTGGACGGGCTTCAGCAGACGCGCTACGAATTTCATAAGCGCAAATTCAAGATCAGGGGCCCGGAGCCACGGTATCAAGTGCTCGACGGTGGTGAAGACCATGTTCGGGGACAAGCGATCAGTGACATGTACGACGCCGTGCACGAGCGTGAGATCCGCCTAATCGACGGACGGTGGTTTCAAATCACGGACACACTGACAAGCCCAAGCGAGCACACCTACGACTTATATTTCCACCTCAGCCGCGATGCGAACGGAAGGACGTGGTGCCGGTGCGACGGCCGCCAGATAGAGGTATCGTCGCCAAATCTAAAGATGGTGATCGCCTCCAGCCACTCTTTGGAAACATCGATCGAATCGGGCTGGATTTCGCCTTCTTACGGGATCAAGCACGCTTCGCCGGTCGTGCGCGTGCGCGCTCGCGGCCGGAGCGTTCGATTCGAAACCCAGCTCATTCCGGAGAAAACTTCATGAACTTTGATCTACCTACCAGTGTGCGCCGGTTCCTGGTGACCGGCGGTGCCGGTTTCATCGGCAGCCACGTCGTGGATGGCCTGCTCGCTTCGGGTGCCAAGCGAGTTGTCGTGATCGACGACTTCAATGACTACTATGACCCCCGTATGAAATGGCGCAACACCGCAGCGCACCAGCGCCACCCTGCCTATCGCCTGGTGGCCGCCGATATTCGCGACCGCGAGCGCCTGAACCGGTTGGCGCAAGAAGAGGAGTTCGATTGCGTCATTCACCTGGCGGCGCGTGCTGGCGTTCGGCCGTCCCTCACCGAGCCCGTGCTGTACCAGGAAACCAACTGCGCCGGGACACTGAACCTATTGGAACTGGCCCGGCAACACGAATGGCGGCACTTCGTTTTCGCTTCGTCCAGTTCCGTCTACGGGCCCTCCGCCGTTCCGCCTTTCCGCGAGGACGCCGCCCTTATGCCTGTTTCCCCCTACGCCGCAACGAAAGCCGCCGGCGAACTGATGACTCACACATACAGTCAACTGTATGGCCTTCGCGCGGTGTGCCTGCGCTTTTTCACGGTCTACGGCCCCCGGCAAAGGCCAGACCTGGCGATTCACAAATTTACTCAGTCCATACTCCGCGGGCAGCCGATACCGGTCTATGGAGACGGAAGTACACTCCGCGACTACACGTACATCGACGATATTCTGCAAGGCATCGCGGGGGCGATCCACTACTCGGTGCACGGCGCGACACCTTTTGAGGTAGTCAATCTGGGCGAGTCCCAGTGCATCACCCTGACCGGCCTCGTCCAGGCGATTGAAGAAGCAACCGGGCGGCGCGCCATCATTGACCGCCAGCCGCCGCAGCCCGGGGACTTGCCGCTTACGCATGCTGATGTGACCAAGGCGCGCCGGCTGTTCAACTACCAACCGACAACGCCAATCGAAACCGGACTACGCCATTTCGTGGACTGGATTCGAGGAGAGGCCGCCGCTGCCGCCGCATGACCACCACGGACATTTCGATGCCGCAACTCGCATTAGCCTTCGACACCGGATATATGCGGAACGTTCTGGCCGAACACTGCCTCAACGAAGGCTACACGGCGGGCAACTGCCGCATTAGCCACGTCCGCCATAAGCATGGCCGCTATTGCCTAATCCGGTATGAGTTGGCCCTTCGCGACCAACGCGGCGTGGACCTCGGTCAAACGCTCTGTTGCCGCATCTACCCGGTTGCGACAAGCGAAGCGCGTTGGGAAAAGGCTCTCCGCGATCCTGTTGTCCCAACCGCGACCGTGCGCCCGGTCACGCACGTGGGCGAACTCGGCATGATCGTTTGGGCGTTCCCCAACGACCGGAAGCTCCGGGGCCTGGACGCTCTGCTCGACACCGAACAGTTGGCCGGTGTGCTAGGCCGGATCCTGCTCGAGGAAAACATCCTCGCCGCTCGGTCGGAGGTGGTTCGATACATGCCGGAACAAGGCTGTACATTCCGCATCACGGCAAGCCTCAGCGGCGGCCGGACGGCGGTGCTGTACGCGAAGAGCTATGTGAGCGATGCGGGGGAAAGAACCTTTTCCTCGATGCGCCAGATCGAAGCACTACAGCGCCGGCATTTGGTGGTCGCCCGGCCCCTGGCCTACCTTCCCCACTCGCGGACGCTGTGGACCGAGGCTCTGCCTCAAGGTGCCGAGGGAGACTACGATCCATGCATCAAGGCGCTGGCGGAGCTTCACGCCATGCCCCTGCTCAGTCTGCCGAAGCTCCCGTCACCGATCATTCAATTGCGAGAAGCGATCGCTACCTCACCATTCGAATCGCTGCGGCTCCAGGCCATTGCGCTGGAGATCGAGCGGCGGCTGGAAACCCTCGTACCCCGCGAGAGCGCCACGCTCCACGGCGACCTTCACCGTCAAAACTTCAGGCTCTATGGGGATCGTGCGGCGCTCCTGGACCTGGATACGCTTCATTCTGGGGACCCCTTGCGCGATCTTGGCAGCCTGCTCGCCAGCACACCGGAAGCCTCTGGCGCCATCGCCGCGTATCCAAACCCGGTGGACTCCCGCGACTTGGCCACATACACTGCGCTTTCCATCGTCTCCGAACGCATTACCCGGTCCGCTACACGCCACAAAGAGCGCGACATCGACGGCCTTCTTGATCGTGCGGAGAACCTCCTGACATCTACTGCCAGTGCCCGCGACGTCATGCGTCGATTTGCCAGTGTCGCTGATACCGTACCGGGAGAAACGTTCGACGTCAACTACCGGACCTTTCGCAGTGCAAAGAACCGACCGTACTCACACGCCACGGTGGCATACCGCTGCGGCGATGGCATCTTCGTTCGACAGTTCGGTGGCGAACAACTCGCCTTCGCGTTTCCACACGATCCCAGCATGCCCTGGCTCGCCGAGGCCACCGATGCCGTGCGAGTGCGGACCCACCTGCCAATCCAGACGCCCGATCTCACCGTGGAGATTGTCAACTATCGGCCCCGAAATCGATGCACACTCCGGTATCGGACTTCTCAATCCGCGATTTTCGGAAAGATTTACTGCGACGACCGGTGGCAATCGGTTCACGAACGCCTGAGCGCTCTGTGGGCGCTTGACGCCGGCGACGACTTTCCGATGCCGGAACCACTATGGTCCTCCGCGACACTGCACGGTGTTTGGCAGGCGGAGTTCCCCAGTGTCCCGCTCGGTTCTCAAGTGAGCCGCAAGGCGATGGAAGCCGCCGGGGCAAGGCTGCGATTCCTCCACCAGAGCGGCATCTCCTGCGGAGTTCGTCCAACCGCGCAAGAACATTGGCTGGACCTGAGAAAGAAAATGGCGAAGCTAGCTACAGTGGTGCCGGAGTTGGAGCCACGCTTGATGCAACTGGTGGAAGTCCTGGGCGAGACGCCCTTCACGTCCCAATCAGCAGTTGTGCACGGGGACTTCCATCTCAGGCAGCTTCAAAACAGCGACGGACGAATTGCGCTCTTCGACTTTGACGAAACCGGACTCGGAGATCCCGCTGAGGATTTCGGCCATTTCATCGCGGATTTGCACCTGAATCGGTTCGATACCGATTGGGCCGAACAGCTTAAAGCCGGCTACGGACCCGCGCTCCCTCCCGGGAACCAGATTCGTTGGCATACGGCCGTGCAATTGCTAACGCGAGCCTACCGCGGGCTTCTGCAACTACGCCGGGACTTCGATGAGAGGACGCTGCGTATGGTGACGCTTGCCGAGAAAGAGGTGAGCTTGTGAAACGACGGCTACTGTTTTACTGCCAACACGTGCTCGGCATGGGGCACTTCGTGCGAAGCCGCGAGATCGTGAAGGGCCTCTCCAACTTCGACGTTTGGTTTGTGAATGGCGGAGAACCGGTACAGGGTCTTGATTTCCCACCGGAAGTCCAGGTGGTACAACTGCCGCCGGTGTCAAGCGACCCAGAGTTTCAAGCGGTGCGCGGATCTCATGACGGCATTTTCGAGGAACGGAGGCGCATACTCATTGAACTGCTTCACAGGGTAAAGCCTCAGGGCCTGATCGTCGAAATGTTTCCCTTTGGCCGTAGGAAGTTCGCACAGGAGTTGATCCCGCTATTGGAGGCTTGCGACCGGGCGCAAACCCGCACGGTCTGTAGCGTCCGCGACATCCTCGTAGCCAAGAAGGATCAAGCCAGGCACGAAGGTCAGGTTGTCGATTGGCTGAACCGGCACTTCGACCTGGTGTTAGTGCACTCCGATTGGCGCATGCAGAGCCTCGAAGAGACATTCACCCGCATGCCGGAGGTCACGTGCCCCATTGAATATACGGGTTTCGTGGCAGAGGCGCCGCCACGCGCCTCCGCGCCACGCCTCACCAACGAAAGGCCCAGGATCGTCGCTAGTGCCGGTGGCGGCAGAGTTGGGTTCGAACTCTTGAACGCCTCCGTGCAAGCCGCCAACCTCCTGGATGGTCGAGTCGCGATGGACGTCTACACCGGGCCGTTCCTCGCCGAGGATCAGTTTCAGCTGCTGTCGGCACAGTCTTCGCAGTGGGTTAACGTTGAGCGGTTCGCGCCGGATTTCCTGGATCGCCTGGCCGCGGCCGATCTGCTCGTGAGCATGGCGGGCTACAACACTTGTATGAATATTCTCGCCACAGGCATTCGAGCGCTAGTGCATCCATTCGCCGGGAACGGGAACGATGAACAGCTACGCCGCGCACGCAACTTCGAACGGCTTGGGCTTCTACGTGTGATCAAGGACGGAGAGTTGAATGCCCATTTGCTGGCGGAGCGAATCGAATCCACACTGGAAGCTCCGGTTGGCCGCCCTATTGATGTCGACCTATCCGGTGTCGCGTCCACGGCGGGAAAGCTCGAAAGGTGGTTACCGTATGTCTAAGGCGATATTCTTTCGCGACGACGATGCGGATCGGGATTTGCCTCAGTTGCGTCGGCTTCTCCGGCTATTCGAAGATCACGGCATTCCACTCAATTGCGCCGTTATCCCGGCAACACTCACCGACGAGTGTGCCCGCCTCCTCACGGGATGCGGTCCATGGCTGGATCTCCACCAGCACGGTTGGCAACACGCCAACCATGAGACCTCAGGCCGCAAGTGCGAATTCGGACCAAGCCGCTCGTTCGCGCAACAGTTGGACGACATTGCCCATGGGAAAGCGCAATTGGATCTCGCTCTCGGACCACGGTGGTCGCCCGTGTTCACTCCACCCTGGAATCGTTGTACGGCCGACACCTACCGGGCGCTTGCCAGCTTGGAGTTTCGCGGAATATCGCAGGACTGCCCGGTTCCGGCCGCTGGAATGGCGTCCATCCCGGTCGCGGTCGACATCTTCAACTGGAAATCGGGCCCGGCACTGAAGGAGTTCGCGGTGCTTGCATCCGAAATCAATGCAGCCTTGTCGCAGCCCGCCCCAACCGGCATTCTTCTTCACCACAAGGCAATGGATGACGACGCCTTCTCCCGTCTTGCCACGCTCATCCGCTGGCTCGCGGGAGAGCCCCAGGCTACGTTTCATACGTTCAAAGACCTGCTGGAGGTAAGCACGTGGGCGAACTGAACTTGCGTCATTTTCGTGCCGTGCTCCAGGCCCCGTTACGGCGCCACGTGCGTGGATTCGCTTTGGCCGCCGGCGCGATGCTCGGGTTCTCGGCGGCTGAACTCCTCGCTCCGTGGCCCATCAAGTTATTGGTCGACAATGTCTTGCTCGAAAGGCCGTGGCCGCCACCGCTTGCCTGGCTTCCGGGTTGGTCAGGAAGCGTGGAAACAAGTGTCGCGGCTCTGGCTGGACTCGCCTTCGGGATAGCGATGCTCAAGGGTGCACTGTCGTACTTGCAGGTATTCGTAACTTCGAAGATTGGTTTTCAGATGGTGCACGAGTTGCGCAGTACGCTGTTTGGCCACCTGCAGCGGCTGTCTTTGACGTTTCATCAGCGGTCGCGCACAGGCGAACTCCTACACAAAGTGACCGCCGACACTGGGGTTCTGAAAGACGCTCTGTCGGGAGCCCTGCTTGAAGCAGGCGGTTATCTCCTCACCATTTGTGGAATGTGCGTTGTGCTCGCCGTCGTGAACATACGGCTCGCCTCCATTTTGGCCGTCACGCTCCCCGTGCTGGCCTTTACTGTCTTCACCATTTACCGCCGCGGAAAAGCCTCCGCTCGAAGGCAGAGGGAAAGCGAAGGGCACGTTGCCGCCCGAATCGCCGAGATGCTGCACGTCAATACTTTAGTTCGCGCGTTTGCCCGGGAGCGGGAAGAAGGTGAGAAGTTCACGGCTGAGAGTGCGCGAACGCTTGACCAGAGCGTCCTGACTGCGAGGACGGAAGCCGCCAGTTCGCGCGCGATGGAAATCGTGAACGCCGCAGGGGTAAGTGGCGCCCTGCTTCTGGGCGGCCTGATGGCCGCGCACAAGCAGATCACTCCAGGCGACCTGCTCATCTTCCTTTCCTATCTATCGAACCTGTACAAACCCCTTCGCAATCTTGCGAAGCTGAGCACCCAACTGGCCAAAGCCCGGATCAGCGCCGAGCGCATTGAACAGATTCTTCGAATGGAGCCGGATTCGGGTTATGACGGTGGCCGGCCAGTCAGCAGCCTTCGGGGCGACATGGAGTTCCGTTCGGTGACATTCGCCTATGAGTCCGGCGCTGTCCCGGTGTTGCAAAACCTTTCGTTCTCTATTCGCGCCGGCGAGCGGATCGCTCTGGTGGGTTCTTCCGGCGCTGGAAAATCGACACTGGCCGCACTTCTGCTCCGCATGCAAGCTCCGCAAAATGGCGACATCCTGGTTGATGGGCAGCCGATAGTGGAGTTCGACAGTGCCTCCTACCGGCGGCAGTTCGGGGTTGTGCTCCAAGACTCGCTGCTTCTCGGCTCCACCATCGCGGAGAATATCGCCTACGGCGCACCCGGCGCCAACCCTGCCCAGATCGAACAGGCAGCACGCGCGGCCGCCGCACATGACTTCATCCAAGCCTTGCCCGATGGATACGACACCACTATCGGGGAACGGGGTTCCACGCTGTCGGGCGGACAACGCCAACGGCTCTGCCTGGCGCGGGCGCTGCTCACGAATCCGTCAATTCTGCTCCTGGACGAGCCTACTTCCGCGGTGGACGCGGAATCCTCGGCCTTGATTCATGCGGCCATCGCGCGAAGCCGTCGAACCACGATCGTGATCGCCCACCACTTTCACGATATGCGGGCGTTTGATCGGATTCTGGTTTTGGACCGTGGCGCCATTGTGGAGTCAGGTACCCATGCGGAACTGCTGCAACAACGCGGGCTCTACAGCATCCTACTCAACGCTCAAACCGTCCAGGAGGTGCCATCGTGAAGCTCTGGATTGCATGGCTTCTGGCGACACTTGCTGTCGCGGCGCAAGACACGAATGCACTTCGCGGAGTCGTAACGGACTCCTCGGGCGCCGCCGTGCCCCAGGCGAAACTCACGTTGACCGGTCCGGTGCGAATTGAAGCTAGTAGCGGTGACGACGGGCGATATGTTCTTGATCGGCTCCCGGCGGGCAGCTATGTACTGCGCGTCGAAGCCAGATCGATGGCGCCCGAGGAAAAGCAGGTCAGCATTCTAAACATGAATATTGAACTCCACTTTCGGCTGAAGCCCGCCGCCGCGGCGGAGTCCGTCACGGTCGCTGCGGCAACCAGCAGGGTGGAGGAGGAATCGGTCGGGTCCGATCGCAATGCTGATCGCTTGAACTTTGACGAAGACACGCTAGCGGCCTTACCGGCGCCGGCCCAGAATCCGTTGAGTGCCGTCGCCGGATTTGTATCTTCCGCCGTTCAGGGCGCCGAAGGTCTCAACATCACGGTCGACGGAATGGAAACCAGCGCATCGTCCTTAACTGCCCAGTCGATTCGCCGGATCCGCGTGAATCGGAACCCTTATTCGCTCCAATTTCGCCGCCCCGGCAAGGCAAGAATTGAGGTCTACACGGAGGAGCCGTCCACGCGGCGCTACAAGGGCACTTTGGGATTCGCCGTGCGGGACTCGGCTTTCGACGCACGCAACGCCTTTGCCCCAATTCGCCCCGATCTCCGGCGCACATTGATTGATCTGGGCATCGGTGGCCCTCTGCTTGGTCGGCGTACCACCTTTTTCCTCAACGCCGAACACTACCGAAACAACGAGAACGCCGTCGTCAACGCCTTAACCTTGGACGGCCCCTTCGTTCGAAACGTGCCGGTGCCCGAGCGCCGGACGCGTTTCCTTGGGCGGTTGGAGGATCGTGGTGAATCCCGTACCCGGCTGCTCCTGTTCAGCTATCTGGACGAGAGCGAGAACAATCGGGGCGCGGGCGGGCTCAAGCTTCCCTCACAAGGTGTTGCCTCATCGGTAAACAACTACCGCGTGCAGTTCTCCGACCGTGGCTTGATCGGAGGAAGAGTCCTGAACGATTTTCGCGTCGTGGCGGCCCGCGAAGAAGCCGCGCGCGGATTGCTTCCGATCGGGCCCGCGTGGGTGGTGCATGGTGCTTTTACTGGGGGAGCCGCCCAGACGTTTCGCACTCGGACGGAAGCGACGCTGCGCCTGCAGAATATCTCCAGCATCGGCGTGGGCTCCCACGCGCTTCGGTTCGGCGCCGAAGCCCGGCCGGCATTCTATCGTTCACTCGAAGGCTCGAATTTTGGCGGCACCTACGAGTTTGCCAGTCTTACGGCCTTCGCCAGAAATGAGCCCTTCTTGTTCCGCATCAACCAAGGTGACCCGGGCGTCACGCTTCGACAACACGAAGCCTTCGGTTTCGCCCAGGACGAGTGGCGCGCGCGGCAATCGCTGAGCATCACCTACGGGATACGCTACAGTTGGCAATCCGACGTTGCCGGCCGTAACGGATTTGCCCCGCGTGCGGGCTTCGCCTGGACGCTCGGCCCAAAGACAGTCGTGCGCGGCGGAGCGGGCGTCTTTCATGAGCGCGTCACCGAGGACATCCGGCGGCGGACTCTGCTCTGGGATGGCAATCGCCTGCGCGAACTGGTGACCAACGGCGGCACGACGGCGAACAACACGGTCTGGCGAATGACGAACCTGTCGCTTCCGCGGCTCACCCAAGCGAGCATTGCCCTTGAGCGGGAACTCATCAGGCGCGTTACGCTTACTTCCGAGTATCAGTATCTGCGCGGGGACAACCTACTGCGCGCCCGCAACATCTCGACCGCTCCTTTCACCCATCAGGTGGAGTCAACCGCGCGACTGCGTAGCAATGCGCTTGCCCTCACTCTGCGCGGAGCTTTGGGCAAGTGGTTTTCCGGCACGATGCAGTACACCCTTTCCCGCACCCTCGATGATACCGGCGGACCCTTCCTGTTTCCAGCCAATTCGCGCAGCCTCGCGGCCGAATGGGGCCGGTCCGACTACGACAATCGTCACCGTCTTCAAACCACTGCGACATTCGACTTCTCGAAGGGTTACCGCGCGGGCCTCATCATCAGCGCCGCCTCGGGCGCGCCTTTTGATATCACGACCGGGCGCGACGACAACGGAGATTCCCAGGTCACCGACCGGCCCGCAGGGACCACACGCAATACTGGTCAGGGCCCGGGTTGGTTCACCGCTGATCTCCGGCTTTCGAAATCGTTCCGCCTGCCCAGGATCGTCGACCGGAGCGGATCCTCACGCAATTTGGACCTGAATTTCGACGCCTTCAACTTGCTGAACCGCACGAACTACACAACGTTCGTCGGTGTCGTAACTTCGCCATTTTTTGGTCGACCGAATCAGGCGCTCGCTCCGCGGACAGCCCAGCTCTCGCTCCGCTACCGGTTTTGAGGCTGGCGATGAACCACACAGCTAACGGCCGGAGGATTGCGCTGTTTCCGGGCGCATTTCGGCCCCCTCACGCCGCCCATTTCGCGGCCGTCCAGGAACTTGCATCGCGGCCAGATGTGGACGAAGTTGTTGTGGTCGTCTCAAACCGGAGCCGTAGTCTCCGCGGTACAACCAAGGTCATGGGACCGGACGTATCGCAGCGGGTTTGGGAGATCTTTTTGTCTGGCCTGCCGCGCGTCCGGGTGGAAATCGCGCCCCGGACGGCCATTGAACATGCGCTGGCGTACTTCGGGCGTTGCCAGCCAGGGGACTCGCTGCTGTTCTGCCTGGGAGAAACCGACCATGCACGCAGTGACCCACGCTTTTCCGCACTGTCGACGCTAAGCACCAGTCATGAAGTCAAAGCATCAGTTGTAGCTGCGCGAACGGGTGGCTTGCCAGTGCGAGCAACAGATCTGCGGGATGCTTTGCGCGCAGGCCCGGCAGGCCGCGCAGGTTTCCTAAATTCCCTGCCGGCGCACTTAAGCCCCGTGCAAAAGCAGACCGTGTGGAACACGTGCCGGGAGGGACTCCGCGAAATGGACGACGCCGCCATTGACCGAGCGAGAACGCTGGTGTCCCAATGGGAATTGGGTGATGCGCGCGAGATCGGCTGTGTGCACAGGGGTAAGCTGGACCCAGTAGTTCGTGTCGAGTTCACCAGCGGTCAAGTAGTCTTTGTGAAGGACGCGGGAGACACGATCGACGCTGGCACGGTTGGTGATCGGGCACTCCCCAAGCCAGCCGCACGCATCGGCGTAGAGCGGCGGGCGATTCGTCGCTTGGGCCGCGTGGATGGCATTGAACTGCCAGAGGTGGTGTGGTTCGACAAGGAGTCGCGAACGCTCGTTCTAAGCGAGGTTTGCCCGTCCGGCACTTCTCTGCAGTCGCAATTGGATCGCGGAGTGTTCGATCCGCACTCCGCCGAGGCCATCGGAGGCGCGCTCGCGGCTCTTCATGGCCGCGAGATCTCCCCTCTGTGGGGCGACGCGGACGCGGATGTTGCCCATTGGCGGCGAATGCTGGCAGTCAGGACCACGGGACTTGACGAGTCGGTACAAACGAATCTGGGCAAGCTTTACACCTGGAGCGACCAATCGCTGGAACTTGGCTTCGTTCATCTCGATTGCGTCCCAAAGAACATCCGCATTGGCTCAATAGGTGTGGGCGTTATCGATCTCGAGCTGAGCGCGAGCAGGGGTGATCGCGCCTACGACCTGGGTTGCCTGATGGCACATTACATACTGCACGGCTTTTCCCGAGGAGTGGTCACGCTCGCCTGCCGAGTATTCGAACGTCTCGTGCGTGCCTACAGGCGGACGGTGGACGAGGCGTATTGGCGCGCGCTCGAACCCCGGATGATTGCATTCGGCGGTGCTGAGGTCCTTTGTCAATCCCGAAGCGATTCAAACGATAGCAACACCCCAGGTATTCGAACCATTGGCGCGAGGCTACTCAGTTCGGGGCTTTCGGCCGGCGACTTATTTGCTGTCCCAAGAGGCTTGTCCGCCGTGCTCCGGAGTTCCACTACAGGTGGCATAGGAGCGGATCCGACGGTTGAGGCATCTGTAAACCAACCACCAATCAGAGATCGGGACGGGCGTGATTCCAGACCCAGATCATCGCGCGCCTAACCCCTGCATTTGCAACGGAACAGTTCGAAACGCATCCATCAAGGGGAGCCATTACAGTAAACTGTTGATTCCGTTAGGAGCTTGATCAGCGTCGGCCGCCTCTTCTTATCCCGCGCATCCTATCGGTCCATAGCCGCTCATGGGCCACTGGCCGGCCACAAGGTTACAGGCTTGCACGTCCTCTTAGCGATCCTATGACCGGCGGCGTTGCGGCGAGCCGTCCGGCTTGTGTGGAGCCGGGCTGTATGTGCGCACCCTGCAGAATCTGAGAATTACTAAGACGGGAATACGAGATCGATCTACGGAACTTCCATCTCTCGCCGGAAATCCGCGGGGCTGGCGGCAGTGGACGATGGGAATCCGGATTCTCGAAGGCCTCGACTTCGACCGCCGTGACATCCGCGGAGGCGCTAAGACGGTGAACTTCAACCGCCGCTTTGCCGAACACTTCTCTCCCTCACCATCGGCCATCGTTCGGCGGCGGACAACACACGAGGCTCGGGCGCGAGAGGATCGGCGGGGCTGGCGGTTCGTTGTCCTTCAGCCCAACTACGTAGCGTCGAGTGGCGTCATCTAGGCTCGGGATGCGCTGGTTTCAGTGGAATCCGTGCGGAACTTGACTCGCGCGATCTTCTCCTCTTAAGCTAAGAATTCTATGCATGAGACGCGGAGTGGCGAGCATGCTGCGTAGGCTCAAGTATTGGCGGGATCGCGCCGGGCGCGGCCAAGCGCTGCGCGAGGAAATGGAACTCCACCTGGCGGAGAAAGCCGCGGAACTCGAAGCCGGCGGCCAGACAGCGGAAAACGCCCGGGCGGAAGCGCGCCGGCAATTCGGCAACGTGGGGCGCATGCACGAACAATCGCGGGAGATTTGGATGACACGTTTTCTGCCGGAGCTTGGCCAGGATATTCGCTATGGCTTTCGCACCTTGGCCGGCAACAAAGCTTTCAGCGCCCTTGCCATCCTCTCGCTGGCGCTCGGCATCGGGGCCAATACGGCGATCTACAGCCTGATGGAGTCGATTCTGTTGCGCTCGCTGCCGGTGGGCGATCCCGAATCGCTGGTGGTCTTCAACTGGCATAGCCAGCCGCCCCAGAACGCCAACAAGGAATGGGTTCACGTCGTGCACGGAGTACAAGGCGTTCTTTGGCCCGGCGACAAGGGCTCTCTGGTGACCGGCATGTTTCCCTACCGCGCGTTTGAGACGCTTCGCGAAGAGAACGCTGTCTTTTCCACGGTCTTCGGATACTTCAACGCCCACAACCGCACCCTGGCCGTTCGCGGGCAGGCCACAAGCGCCAGAACGGAGTACGTCACCGGCGAGTATTTCAGCGGTCTGGCCGTTTCGCCGGCCGCGGGACGGCTGATCGAACCGGCGGACGACCGTCGAGGCGCGGCGCCGGTGGCAGTGATCAGTTTCGCCGCCAGCCAAAGCCGCTTTGGCGGACCGCCGGGTGCGATCGGGCAGCCGATCCTCGTCGACAACGTTCCCTTCACGGTGATCGGGGTTGCGCCGCCGGAATTCTTCGGAGTCGACCCGGCCGCGGCGCCGGACCTTTACCTTCCACTGCAGGCGAGTGTGCTGGTCGACGGCGCGGGGGCGGCTCGCACGTTCAGCGACGAAAATTTCTACTGGATCGAAATGATGGGCCGTCTGCGTCCCGGAGTCAGCATGGCCCAGGCACAGGCGCTGATGGCTCCGCGGTTCCATCGATGGGTTGCCACCACGGCGAAGACCGCCGGGGAGCGCGCCAAACTGCCCGCGCTGACTCTGAATCCCGGCGCCGCCGGACTCGGGAGCTTGCGCCGCGAGTATTCCAAGCCTCTGTACGTGCTGCTGGCGATGGTGGGTTTGATCCTCGCCATCACGTGCGCCAACATCGCCAATCTGCTATTGGCCAGGGCCGCCGCCCGGCGCCGCGAAATGGCCGTGCGGCTCAGCCTGGGAGCGGGACGATTCCGCATCGTGCGGCAGTTGCTTACAGAGAGCGTGATGCTCGGGTCGCTGGGCGGAGCGTTCGGAATTCTATTCGCGATTTGGGGCGTGCGAACGCTGACCATTCTGTTCTCCAACGGGCAGGAGAACTTTACGCTGCACGCGGAATTGAACTGGAGCGTTCTAGGCGTGACGGCGGCGCTCTCGGTGCTTTGCGGTCTGCTATTCGGGATCGCTCCCGCGATTCAATCCACCCGTCCCGACGTGATGCCCGCGCTGAAGAATGGCCGAATGGGCGGACCTCGCCGCCGCGCGCAGCATGTTCTGGTGGCCGCCCAGATCGCGATGTCCTTTCTCATCCTGGTCGCCGCCGGGTTGTTTGTCCGCACACTCGACAAACTGCATTCGATCCAACTGGGCTACGCCCGTGAGAACGTCCTTCTGTTTTCGTTGAATGCGCGACAGGCCGGCCACCGCGACCCGGAGATCGCCACTTTTTACGGGGACCTGCGCAAGCGTTTCGAAGCCATCCCAGGAGTGAGCGGCGCTTCGCTTTCACACTCTTCCATCGTCAACTCCGGCCGTGCCCGCGGGACGATCGGCGGGGCCATGAAGCTTGGCGCCGTTTCCATCGAGGGTGCACGCGTTCTGGTCGCCGGATCGCGATTTCTCACCACAATGCAGATTCCGATTCTGGCCGGACGGGAAATCGACGACCGCGACCAGCCGGGCTCGACGCCGGTTGCTGTCATCAGCGAACGGCTGGCGCGAACCTACTTCGCAAAAGAGAATCCACTGGGCCGGCGCATCACCTTCGTGAACGTGAAGCGCGATTTCGAAATCGTGGGCGTGTCGGCGAACCTGCGCCACGGCACGCTGAAGGAAGACAATCCGATGACCGTGTTCGTTCCGGTCAGCCAGGCTGCTCCCGACGGCGTCACCTACGCGCTTCGCACCGCCGGCGGTCCGCTCCGGCATGTCAGAAACGTGCATGAGATCGTGCGTGAGGCGGATTCCTCCATTCCCGTCACCAACGTGATCACACAGGCGGCGGAAATCGACCGAACGATCAGCCGGGAAATCACGTTCGCGAAACTTTGTACGGGATTCGCCGCGCTGGCCCTGCTGATCGCATGCGTGGGGCTTTACGGAACCATGTCCTACACCGTCGAGCGGCAGTCCGGCGAGATTGGAATCCGTATGGCTTTGGGGGCGCCGCGAGGCGCTGTCGTGTGGATGGTTCTGCGCCGCGTTTTGGTGCTGGCGGGGGTGGGACTCGCGATCAGCGTGCCCGCCGCGTTGACCGGGTCCCGGCTTGTCCGGTCGTTTCTGTTCGGCACCGAGCCCAACGATCCGGGAACGCTGGCCATCGCCGCCATCGTCCTTCTGACCGCGGCGATCCTGGCGGGATATCTGCCGGCACGGCGGGCGGCTCGAATCGATCCGCTGGCGGCGCTGCGGCTGGAGTAAGGCGGTACAAGCGCAACGCAAAGTCCGGTTACGGCAACCACGGAGGCGCTGGAGCTGCCCTTGAGCACGCCGATCATGAGCATGGACGTGAGACCAAGCGCGATGGCGCGCATCCTTTGAAAGGCAAGAGAATCGGTACCCGCGTGAAAGGTTCCGCCCCACAAAGCCCAGCCGGGGCGCTTAACGCCGATCATGGCGGCGAGCAGAGCGATCCCCGGCCAAAGGCGATGTTCCCCGCCACTCCGGCGAGGAGGAGAACCGGCGCTACGACCATCGAGACACCTCCGGCCCAGCGCCCGGGAAGCGAGTGTCCTTCAAACGGCGTGCATGCGCGACCCGGTTCGGGTTGGGTCATCCGAGCCCTCCTTGTCACTCATGCCGCACGGCGATCATCGGGTCGATGCGGGAAGCTTTCCTCGCGGGCGCGTAGCCAGCCAGAAGCGCGGCGCTCAGCAGTATGGCCATGGCCAACACGACTTCGATGGGGCTATTCGGCTTGACTCCGAAAAGAAAAGACTCGATGAATCTCGATGCGCCAAGGGCCACCGGCACACCGATCGCGAGTCCGGCGGCCGCCAGCGCGAACACCTCCCGCAACACCATCCAGACGACCGCGCCGCGCGGTGCGCCAAGCGCCATGCGAATCCCAATCTCGACGGTGCGCCGCGCCACCGTGTAGGCCATCGTGCCGTATAGGCCGACGCAGGCGATGAGCAACGCCACCATCGCGAAGGCGGTGCAGAGTCTGGCGAGGATGATCTCCTGGTTCATCGTCCGGTCGATCTGAGCCGCCCAGATACTGCCGCTCCCACCATGAACGACGCTATCGCGTCCGTTGCCCGATGGCGCGCGCCAGTTCAGCACGGCCAAGGTTTCGGGATTCGAGACCGGCAGCGACCGCAGCAGCAGCGAATCCATGAAGCTGAAAATCGCGGTGTTGGCCCCGATTCCCAGGGCAAGCGACAGGATCGCCATCGCGCTGAAGACCTTGTTGGCGGCCATCGCGCGCAAACCGTAGCGGATGTCCTGAACCAGTTCCGAGCCAAGCCGCGTCATCCAGATTTCCCGCGACTCTTCCTGCTTGAGGCCCATATTTCCAAATTGCCGCCGCGCTTCGGCCAGTGCGCGATCCGGTGTCATGCCGCCGTCCCGCAGTTGAGCGGCTCTTTCGCCGATGTGAAGTTCCATCTCTTCCCGAAGCGACTCCTCGCGCTGGGCACGAACCTTCCAATACTTCAGACGCCGCCAGAACATATCGGCTACTCCGCTCCCATCACCCGCGCGATCGCCAGGGTGAGCTTGGCGTATTTGCGCGTCTCGAGACCGAGTTGTTTGCGGCCCGCCGCCGTGATCCTGTAAATCCTCGCCTTGCGCTTGTTCGGCGTCAGCCCCCACTCCCCTTCGATCCAGCCGTTCAGCTCAAGACGCTGAAGAGCCGGGTACAGCGAGCCTTCCTCCACCAGCAGTTCGTCGTCCGATGATTGCTGGATGAACTGGACGATGCCGTATCCGTGAAGATCCCGCCTCGACAGCGTTCGCAGGATCAGCATGTCGAGTGAACCGGGCAGTGAGTCGTTCTTTTGTGGCTTGCGTCCCATACCAAGAATTCTTAGCTTAACAGCACGCGAAGACGGACGGCTCATTAAACTTCGATAATAATCGGGCGCCCAACTCGCCACCGGATTGTCACAAAACATTTATGGAGGTACTCTAACCTCAATCCAAGCGGAAAGATCCACGTAGGTTGAAGGGGGATTCCATGTTGACTTCGCGACTCCGGATATTGGCGCTAAGCCTCTTCCTCGCTAGGGTTCTCGATGCGCAATCGTTCACCGGCAGAATCGTCGGCACGGTGACCGACAGCAGCGGCAGCGTCGTCGCCGGCGCGCAGGTCCGGGCGACGGACGTCTCGACCAACCGCACACAACTGACGACCACCAATGAGACGGGCAACTACGGGCTGAACGAGTTGCCGCGCAGCGAATACCGGATCGAAGTGACGGCGGCGGGATTTAAACAATTTCTCCGCAACGGCATTCAACTTTCCATCGGCCAACAGGCGCGCGTGGATGTGGTGCTGGAAGTCGGCGCGGTCTCGGAATCGGTGGAGGTGACGGCGGACGTGGGGCTGCTCGAAACCGTCGACTCCGTGCTTGGCAAGGTTGTGGACAACAAGCGCATCACGGAGCTGCCGTTGAACACGCGGAACGTGTTTTCGCTGCTGTATCTGACGCCGGGCGTGACGGGGTCGGTGAGCACCACCTACGGCACAGGCTACGCGATCAACGGGGCTCGCAATTCGATGCTGGACATTCTGGTGGATGGCGTGAGCACGGCGCATCCGACGGTGAACGGATTTTCGGGCAACTCGACGTTTCCACCAGTGGAGGCGATCGCCGAGTTCAAGGTGCTGGGCTCGAACTACTCGGCCGAGTTTGGGCGCAGCAACGGCGGCGTGGTGAACGTGGTCTACAAATCGGGGACCAACGGCCTGCACGGCAGCCTGTTCGAGTTCCTGCGGAACTCGAAGCTGGACGCTAACGATTTTTTCAACAACCGCCAGGGCCGGGCGCTCGGCAGTTTCAAGCGAAACCAGTTCGGAGCGATGGTGAACGGCCCCATCAAGAAGAACAAGACGTTCTTCCTTGGCAGTTATGAAGGCTTGCGCGAACGCGCTTCATCGAACACCTTGACCTCGGTGCCGGCGGCGCCGCAACGGGAAGGCGACTTCAGCCAGACGAGGGCCAGCAACGGGAACCTCATCACCATCTTCGATCCGTTCACGACCCAGGCGCAGGGTACCGGCTTCGTGCGCACGGCGTTTCCAAACAACGCGATTCCCCTGTCGCGAATGGATCCGGTGGCGCGTAACGCCATGAAGTATTATCCGCAGCCGAATACGGTCACCAACGCGGTCACCAACCTCAACAACTTTTTCAACGTCGGGGCGCGGTCCTTCGATCAGAACCAGATCGATGGGCGCGTCGATCATAACCTGACCGACAACCAGCGCATCTTCGCGCGCGTCTCCTGGCGGGAGAACCTGGATTCCCCGCCCGTCTACTTTCCCGAAGACCTGACGGTGGCCGAGGGCCGTGTGGAGCAGGGCGTGAGGCAGCCATCGGGCTCCATCGACTACACCAACACAGTCACGCCAACGTCGGTATTGAACGTGCGGTTCGGCCTGTCGCGGTCGCTGTTCGACTACGATAACCAGGGACTCGGGTTCAAACCTTCAGCCCTGGGGCTGCCAGCGGCGATCGACAGCGTCGTGGACCGGCAGATGTTTCCGCGTTTCGGCGCCAGCGGATTCGTCAACCTGGGCGGCAACGATCATCGCTTCAGCACGTTCAACACGTACACTTTGTCGTCGAGCTTTTCGAAGATTCACGGCAACCACACGCTGAAGTTCGGGTGGGAGGGGCGGATGATCCGGGTGAACGTTTGGGAAGCCCGGTCGGCTGGCACGTTCAACTTCGCGGCGGGATTCACGCAGGGGCCGAATCCAAACACGGCCAGCGCGACCGCCGGACACAGCGTCGCGTCGATGCTGCTCGGAACGGGAACGACCGGAAATGTTCTTATCCGCAACTGGAAGAACGTCGCGGCGCAGAGCTTCTATCACGGTTTCTACGCACAGGACGACTTCCGGGTCACTTCCAAGCTGACGCTGAACATCGGGCTGCGCTACGACATGGACCTGCCGCGAACGGAGCGCTACAACCGCTTCAACTGGTTTGAACCGAATGCCGTCTCGCCGCTTTCCGGCAGAGTACCGGGATTCGGCGAAATCCGCGGCGGCGTGCGGTTCGTCGGTGTGGACGGCAATCCGCGGACGCAGTTTCACAAGGACCTGAACAACCTGGCGCCGCGCGCCGGCTTCGCCTACCAGGCCAACCGCAAGACGGTGATCCGGGCCGCCTATGGCCACTTCTTTGGACCGTCGAGGCAGGCGGCGCAAGGTACGGTGGGGCCGTTCGGTTTCCGCGTGGAATATCCCTGGGTGACGACGGTGGATGGCATCACGCCGTTCAACCGGCTGAGTAATCCTTACCCGGAGGGCTTCCGCGGTGTGCCGGGGGCGAGCGACGGACTGCTCACCCAGGCGGGCGCGAACCTTCAGGCGTTCCTTCAGGATTCGCCCTCGCCCTGGAACATGATGTGGAATTTCACGATCCAGCGGGAACTGCCCGGCGAGGTGCTGCTTGAGTCCGCGTATGTAGGCAACCGCGGGTTGTATCTGAGCCGGAGCGGCGAGGGTGGCATGGAGCTGAACCAACTGGACCCGAAGCATCTGGCGCTGGGATCGGCTCTGAACCAGCAGGTGGATAATCCGTTCTTCGGCGTCGTCAACAACGGAGTGCACCTGGCGCCGCGGATTGCTCGCGGTCAGTTGCTGCGCCCCTACCCGCAATTCACCGACGTCCAACCGCTCTACGATGCGGGAGCGAACTCGATCTACCACGCCTGGCAGAGCACATTCCGGCGGCGCTTCTCGCACGGGTTCCTGTTTGAAGGCAACTACACGTGGTCGAAGATGATCGATTCCGGAGACAGCCACCAGAACACGTACGACGTGGCCGCCAGCCGCGCCTTGTCGGCTCAGGACATCGCGCACCGGTTCGTGGCGAGCGTGGTGGTGGACCTGCCCATCGGTCCGGGACGCGCCTTGAACACGGGAACATCGCCGGTCTCAAGGCTGCTGCTCGGCGGCTGGCAGGTCAACGGCATCGTGACCTATGCCTCGGGCGTGCCGCTGGCGCTTTCGGCCAGCAACACTGCCGGACTGTTCGGCGCCCGCACGCAGCCGAACAACAACGGACAGAGCGGCCTCAAGACGGGCCGCGTGCAGGACCGGATCGATAGTTACCTTCTGGCGAGTCCTTACAGCCAGCCGGCGGCGTTCACTTTCGGCAACCTGTCGCGCTTCCTGCCCGACGTACGGACCGACAGGACGCGCAACTGGGACGTTTCCCTGTTCAAGCAGTTTTCGATTCAGGAGCGTATGCGGCTGCAGTTCCGGGCGGAATTCTTCAATGCGCTGAACCAGGTGCAGTTTGGAACTCCGAACACCACGGTGAACTCGGCGGCGTTCGGCGTGATCACAGGCCAGGCGAATGCGCCGCGGCAAATCCAGTTCGGACTGAAACTACTGTTCTGATGCCCGGGTCCGGGAACTGCGGCAGGACACTCGCCACCAGTCCCGGCAGCGGCTCGCATTGCTGCAGATAGAAGTGGCCGCCTGGGAACATCCGCACATCCAGCGGGTAAGTGGTTTCACCGCTCCATGCCTCCAGGTGACGGCGCGGCACGCTGAAATCGGAGAGGCCGCCCAAGGCGCTAATCGGGATGTTCAGCGGCGCCTCGGGAACGTGCCGGTGGGTTTCGTAAAGCTCGAAGTCCGCCTTCAGAACGGGCAGTATCATCTCCAGCAGTTCGCGGTGGCGCAGCACGGCGTCCGGCAGCCCGCCAAACTTTCTCACCGCGTCGAGAAACTCGCCGTCTGGCATCAGGTGGAAAGGATTGGCGCGCGTTTCCACAAACGCGGGACCGTGGCCGGAAAGAAAAAGATGATCGGGCAGGCTGGCCCCCATGCGGCGCAATTGACGGGTTACTTCAAACGCCACAATGGCGCCCAGGCTGTGCCCGAAGAAGGCAAACGGGCGGTCCAGCGCCGGACCGAGGCCCTGCGCGATATCGGCGGCCAGCCGCGCCAGATTGCGGGCCGGCGGCTCCGTCATCCGGCTTTCCCGCCCCGGCATTTGCACGGGGCAGATTTCGATTTCCGCCGGATAGAGCGAAGCCCACGGCCGGAAACTGGAAGTGCCACCGCCGGCGAACGGGAAACAGAACAGACGCGCGGCGGGCTGGGTCTGAGGCCGTGTGCGCGCAAACCATTTATTGACAGACATGTTTCGGCTCCATTGCGGTCGGAATGAATTGTTTGGCGGCCAGGTAATCAAGGTAAAGATGCATCAGCGCTTCGGTCGGCCGGGGACAGCCTAATCCCGCGCCTTCGAGCGCCGCGCGGGTGTTGGCGCCATCGAAGCTCGCCTGCACCACGTGGAAACGATCCTCGTTGTTGCGCGGCAGCAGCGCCGTTACCGGGGCCAGCGCGTTGCCGGCTTCCCCGGTGAGCAACTCCAGACGTTCGCGCCATTCCCGATACGGCAGGTGTTCGAGCGGAAAGCCGGCTGAACGCGTCCATTCGAAGATACGTTCGATGCCGGCCGGTTCGGGCGCCGTCAGGTGATAACGGCGGCCCGCGGCGGCACCCTTCGAAATGGCGACAATAGCGGCGGCGACCCAATCGGCCGGCAGCAGGTCGACGGCCATGGAGATATCCGGCGCGGCGCCCATCTGGATCGAACCGCGCAGAAAGCGGTAAAGAAAATCGTCTTCGTTGCAGGCGCCGTTGCGGGAACTGCCGGTGATGGTTCCCGGCCGGTAGACGGCCACTGGAATGCCGCGGCTTTGGGCGAGATCGAGGATTTTTTCCGCCACCCATTTCGATTGCGGATAGCCTCCGGCGGCCAGCGGCGGTCCGCCGAGCGGCTCCTCTTCGAAGAATCGCGCGGCCACCTGGGCGTCGTGCGCCAGCACCGATGTGGTGGAAACGTAGTGAACCGTCTTGCGTTTGCCTTGCGCGGCGAGGCGCAGCACTTCGCGCGTGCCGTCGACGTTGGCCGGCTTCAGATCGGCGTAACTTTGGAAGAAATTCACGGCCGCGCCATTGTGATAGATGGCGTCGATGCCGGCGGCGAGTTCTTCGAATCGCGCGGGACTAAGCCCCAGCAGCGGCTGCGCCAGGTCGCCTTCCTGCACGTGAATGCGGGCCGCCATCTCCGGACGCCAGAGCCGGTACGATTGCATCCGCTCGCGCAAGCGGCTGAGTCCGCCTCGTACCAGGCAAACGACGCTGGCACTGGTTTGTTCCAATAGGCTGTGCAGCAGGAAGGTACCCAGAAATCCGGAAGCGCCGGTGAGCAGCACCTGTCCGGAGGAGGTCTCGGGAAGCGTCCAATCGGGATGGATGTCGAGCGTGACGTCGCGTTCCAGTTGCGCGGCCGATTCAGCACGCGCGCCCTCTTCGACAGCCTGGGCCAGGGCTTCGACCGTAGGGGACTCAAAGAGCGTTCGCACAGGCAGGTCGCGCCCGAAGCGCTCTCGAATGCGCAGCAGGGTCTTCGTCACCAGCAGGGAGTGACCGCCGAGTTCGAAGAAATGGCCGTTGCGGCCAGGCACACCGGTGTTGAGAACCGCGCCGAAAATCTCAGCGATCGCGCACTGGGCGGCGGTTTCGAGCGGGAGCCATTCCCGCGCCGGGCCCAACGTTCCGGCGGCGGGCATGGGCAGGGCGCGCCGGTCGATCTTGCCATTCGGCGTCAGCGGCATTTCCGGTAGACGCACGAACATAGCGGGAACCATATAGTCCGGCAAACTGGAGGCAAGGTGCCGGCGCAGCGCCGCGTCGTCCGGAGGATTCGTTTCGCCCACGACGGCGTAAGCCACCAGTTGCGCTTCGGCGAGAATCACCGCGGCCATGCGCACCTCCGGGTGGCGCGTGAGAGCTTCCTCGATTTCGCCGAGTTCGATACGGAACCCGCGCACCTTCACCTGGTGGTCGGCACGGCCCAGGAACTCGATGTCGCCGGTCCAGCGATAGCGCGCCAGATCGCCCGTCCGGTAGAGCCGTTCACCGGGTTTGCCAAACGGATCGGGCACGAATTTTTCCGCCGTGAGATCGGGCTTGTTTTTGTAGCCGCGCGCCACGCCATCGCCGCCGATGTAGAGGTCGCCCACCACGCCAACCGGTACGGGCTCGCTATTGGCATCGAGCACGTGCAGGCGCGTGTTGGCGATGGGGAAGCCTATCGAGACAGGCGCGCGGAATCCCGGCTCCACGCGAAGCACGCTCGACCAGATGGTGGTCTCCGTGGGACCGTACATGTTCCACAACTCTTCGCAGCGCGCGAGCAGTTGCCGGGCCAGATCGCTGGGCATCGCCTCGCCACCGCACAGAACTTTCAGACCGGAGCCGCCCCGCCAGCCGGACTCAATCAGCATGCGGAACGTGGCTGGCGTCGCCTGCACGCAGGTGGCGACGGCGATCGCGCGGGCAAGAGCTTCGCCATCGCGCGCCGTGTCGCGGCTTACCAGCACGATCTTGGCGCCAAGGCTGAGGGGAAGAAAAATCTCGAGACCGGCGATGTCGAAGGAAAGCGTGGTGAGCGCCACCATCGTGCCGCCGGCGGTCAGACCGGGCTCGCGCGCCATCGAGCGGAGAAAATTCACCACTCCCTCATGGCGTACTTCGACTCCCTTCGGCCTGCCCGTGGAACCGGACGTGAAGATCACATAAGCCAGATGGCCGGATTCCACGCCCGTAGATGGCGGGTGGTCGTCTTCGCCTTCGAGCACGCAATCCTTTGTCAGCACCAGTTCGGCGCCGGAGTCTTCGAGCACCATGCCGATCCGATCGGCCGGGTAGGCCGGATCGAGCGGCACGTAAGCGGCGCCGGCTTTGAGCACCGCCAGCACCGCGACGATCATTTCGATGGAGCGCTCCATGCACACGGCCACCAGGTGATCCGGCCGGATGCCGCGGCTGCGCAGATGATTGGCCAGCCGGTTGGCGCGGCGGTCGATCTGGGCGTAGGTGATCTCGCGGCCCTCGAATTCAACGGCCACGGCCTGCGGCGTCAATCGCGCCTGCCGTTCGATGAGCGTGTGGACGCAGCCGCCTTGCGGCCACTCCGTAGCAGAGGCGTTCCAATGTTCCAGGATCGTGGCGCGATGCCCCGGTTCCAGGATCGGCGCGTCGTCGATGCGCGCATCCGGCCCGGCTTCCAGCAGCAGCTTCCAACTCGAAAGCATCTGGCGGATGGATGCCGCGTCAAACAGCGCGGTGTTGTATTCGAGCGACGCGGAGAGGCAGCCACCGCGGTCCTCGACGTAGAGCGCGAGATCGTTCTTCGCCTGTCCGCAAGGCGCGGCGAGCGGCTCAAGCAGCATACCGGGCAGTTGCAGGGGCGCGCCGGCCGCTTGCTGCAGTACGAACAAGGTCTGCGCAAAGGGCGCGTGGCCGGCGTTGCGCTCCGGCTTCAACTCTTCGATCAACTTGTCGAACGGCAGGTCCTGATGAGCGAACGCCTCAAGCGCGTTCTCCCGCACCGCTTTCAGCAATCCACGGAAAGTGATGCCATCGGCAAGCCGAATGCGTAGCGCGATGGTATTCATCAACAGACCGATGAGCGGTTCCAGTTCGCTGCGATTCCGGTTGGCGACGGGAGTCCCGATGACGATGTCGCGCTGCCCGGCATAGCGGCTTAGCGTGGCGGCGAACGCCGCCAGCAGCGTCATGAATAGCGTGGCGCCTTCGCGCCGGCTGAGTTCGCGAAGGCGGCCCGTAAGTTCGGCGCCGACCTCGACGGACTCGCGCGCACCCGGTGAAAATGTAGCGGCTCCACGCGGACGGTCGAGCGGCAGCTCCAGCAGCGCCGGTGCGCCTTGCATGGTTCGCTTCCAAAAGTCGAGGGAACTGAAGCCGGAACGCCTTTGCCAGACGGCGAAATCGCCGTACTGAACCGGCAGCGCAGGCAACGCGGCATGTCCGGAAGCAAGCGCCGCCAGTTCGCGAAAGAAGATCTCCGAAGACCACCCGTCGGAGACGATGTGATGCATGGTGATGTGACCCGCGTATTCGCGAGCGCCCAACCGGAACAGAGCGGCACGCAGCAACGGCCCGGTCTCAAGATCGAAAGGGCGCTGAGCGTGCGCATCGAGCGCGGCACGCCAGTCCTCCGGGGCGTCCATGACTTCCAGGATGGATTCGTCCGAAGGCGGCGCGATGCGCTGCTCGGGTTGTCCAGCGGCCAGCGGAAACGTCGTGCGCAGAATTTCATGGCGCTGCCGCAGCGCGCGCAGGCACCGGTCGAGGTGGCCGGGGTCCACGGCGCCGGTCAGACGAAACGGCGTGACGATGTGATAGGCGGAGCTCGACGGGTCGAGTTGATGCAGGAACCACAGCCGCTCCTGCGAATAGGAAAGCGGCGCGGTTCGCGGATCTTCGCGCCGCGGAATGCCGGGCGCGGGGCTAGCGGTTCGCCGCCGCATTGCATCGAGGAGCCTGCCGCGGGCCGGCGCTGCCGCGACGGCGCTCATGATCGCGCTCCGGCCAGTTCCGCATCGATCTCAGCCAGCGCGGCGATCGCGGCGGCGGCTTGCGGATCGGCTATGAACGAAGCCGCCAGCAGCGCGGGTGTGGGCGATTCGAACACACGCCGCAAGGGCACCTGCAGTTGCATCGCGTCGGCGATGCGGGAAACCAGTTGCGTGGCCAGCAGCGAATGCCCGCCGAGTTCGAAGAAGTGTCCGTGACGGCCGATGCGGTCGACGGCGAGCACTTCGGTGAAAATCTCCTCGAGGATCTGTTCCAACGGCCCTTCGGGCGGCGCGTACTGCCGTGAGATGGCCATGGTCCCCGCGCCGGGCAGAGCGCCCCGGTCCACCTTGCCATTCGCCGTCAAAGGAAACGCTTCCAGCGGAACGATGAGGGATGGAATCATGTAGGGCGGCAGATGCGTGCTCAGGAAGGCACGCAGTTGCTCCCACTCGAGATTCGCGCCCGCCTCCGGCACCACGTAGGCGATCAATTGCTTGTCCGCCTGTGGGCCGTCGGTCGTAACCGCAAGAGCTTCGCGAATGCCGGGATGCGCGAGCAGCGCCGTCTCGATCTCGCCGGGTTCGATGCGAAAGCCGCGAACCTTCACCTGGTGATCCACACGGCCCAGATATTCGAGTACGCCGTCGTGGCGGTAACGGGCCAGGTCGCCGGTGCGATAGAGCCGTGCGCCCGGCGTGCCGGTGAACGAATCCGGCACGAACTTTTCGGCGGTCAGTTCCGGCCGGTTGAAATAGCCGTGTGCCACGCCCGCGCCGCCGATGAAGAGTTCCCCCGCGGCGCCAACGGGCACGGGACGCAGGTAGCGGTCGAGCACGTAGTGGCGTGTGTTGGCGATGGGGTAGCCGATCGGAATGGAGCGCGACGTCAATGGACCCGCCGGGACTTCGTAGATCGTCGAGGCCACGGTGATCTCCGTGGGGCCGTATTCGTTGATGAGCCGCGCCCGGGGCGCATTCTGGCGCCAGAACTCCAGCGTTTCGGCCCACAGCGCCTCGCCGCCGATCACAAGGGCGCCCGCGGCACGCGAAGCGGCGGCGGGGCTGACGGTCCGGTTCAGGATCTCGACGTGCGCCGGTGTGAGCTTCAGCAGCCCATAACCGCCCGGGCTTTCGAGCGCATCGCCCAGCGCCTGCACGCTGTCTTCTTCGGAGAGCAGATCCACGGCGCGGCCGGTGGCCAGCGGCACAAGAAGACTGGTGACCGTCAGATCGAAGCCGAAGGGCGATTGCACGGGCGCTCCGCCCCGGTGATCGCGGAAGTAATAGCCGCCCGCCCACGTTACGTAGTTCACCAGGCCGCCGTGCGAAATCATCACTCCCTTGGGCCGGCCCGTGGATCCCGAGGTATAGATCATGTAGACCAGGTCGCCGGGATGCGTCTTCACTCCCGGGTTCGATTCGGGCATGCCGGTGGCGTGGGCGGATTCGAGTACCACGTCAATGCCGGCGTCCGCGATCATGTAGCGCAGCCGTTCCTCCGGATAAGACGAATCCAGCGGGACGTAGGCCGATCCGGTCTTGAGAACCGCCAGCAGGCCGGTCACCATATCGAAGGAGCGCGGCATGCGGATGCCGATACGGTCGCCGGCTTTGACGCCGCGTGCGATCAAGGAATGCGCGAGTTGGTTGGCTTTGCGGTCGAGTTCGCCGTAAGTCATGGCGCGGCCCTTGCATCGCAGGGCAACGGCCTCGGGCGCCAACGCGGCCTGCCGCTCGAACAGCTCATGATATGCGCATGCGGGAACGTCGCAGGGCTCGGCCTGGTTCCAATCGACGGTGATCTGCCGCAGTTCATCGCCGGTGAGCATGGGCACATCGATGGCGCGGGCCTCCGGGTTGGCAGCCATGTTGGTCAGCAGAGTGGCCGTGTGCCGGAGAAGGCGCGAAGCGGATTCGCTCGAGTACAGCGCCGGGTCGTAGTCGAGCTTCAGGCCGAGCGACGCACCGGGTTCAGCCACCAGCGTCAGCGGGAAATTCGTTTTCTCCGCCGAGCGAAGGTTGCCGATGCGGATACTCAGGCCGGCGTCGGCGAGCGAGCCTTCCACCGGGTAGTTTTCGAAAACGACGATGCTGTCGAAGAGCCTTGGCAGGCCGGTCCATTTCTGCACGTCGACCAGTGAGGTGGACTCGAACTCCTGCATCTCGCGCTGATAGGCGCCGATCTCCCTCAGCCAGGAGATGAGCGGCATTTCCGGATCGATTCGGGCACGCACGGGCAGCGTGTTGATGAACATGCCGGCGATCCGCTCCACGCCATTGAGCGCGGCGGGCCGGCCCGATACGGTTGCGCCAAACACGATGTCATCGGCGCCGCTGTAGCGGTTCAACATCAGCGCCCAGGCGCCCTGCACGAAGTGATTCAACGTGAGCTGGTGCTGGCGGGCGAGGGTCTTGAGGCGCGCTGTGACATCGATGGAGAGGTTTTCGCGCACGGTCGCCGATACGGTGGACGCCTCGCCGGAAGCGGCGCCATTGAGCGGAAGCGGCATCGGCACGCTCGCTCCGGCAAGCGCTTCAGACCAGAACGCCTTTGCCCGCTCCGCATCCTGCCGCTGCAACCAGTCGAGGTATGCCGAAAAGTTTCCGGCGGGCTCAAGCTTCGGCTCCACGCCGCGGCACAGGTATTCGTAAGCGGTCAGCACGTCGCGCAAGACCAGCGAAGTGGACCAGCCATCGAGCAGCAGGTGATGAAACGTCCAGACGAATTCCCAACGCTCTTCGCCGGTGCGGCAAAGCGCGCATCGCATCAACGGCGCCTGTTCGAGATCGAAGCCGCGGGCGCGGTCTTCGGCCAGAAACTGCTGCAATGGTGTGCCCGCCTCGCGCCAGTCGAAGGTCGCAAACGGAACGCGCGCCTGGCGAGCTACCACTTGCAGCGGCTTTTCGAGATCGCGCCAATGGAACGCCGTGCGCAGGATGGGGTGAACTTCCGCCACGCGCAGCCACGCCTGTTCGAAACTGGCGGGCTTCAGCGCCCCCTCGATCGTGCAGACGAATTGCACGATGTAAAGCCCGGAGCCAGGCGCGAACTGGTCGTGAAACAGCATGCCATGCTGTACCGGAGTCAGTTCGTAAAGATCTTCGACGGGATTGGCCGTTGTCATGAATTACCTCTTGGTGCCCGGGGCGAGCTTCGACATCAGCTTGTCGAGCGATTTCTGGCTCACACGCGCCTTCGGAAAGTCCGACGGCGTAAAGCCGCCCGCTTCCGGGTTCTTGCAATGTTCGATGATTTCGATGAGTGCGCTTTGATAGCGCTTCGCCAGTTCTTCGACGAATGCGGCCTGGCGGGCCGGGTGCCGGAAGCCGGCGCGCAGCCTGCCGCCGGCGATCCAGGCCGTGATGTCGATCTCATGGCGGCGTAGGGCATCCGGATGATGGGCGGGTCCCCATTCGCCCGGCACCACACGGAACAGCCGCGCGGCGTCGGGGGCTTCGTCAAAGCGCCCCAGGTAGTTGAAGCTGATCTTGGCATGCGCGGCGGGCAGAGGCTCCGGGCTCAGGTATCGCCCGATGCCGTAGCCGATGCCGTTGCGCGGTACCTGGCGTAGCGTTTCCTTCACGGCCTTCAATGTCTCCGCCGGTCGCGTGGGCTTCGGCAGGTGTACGGGGTAGATGCTGGTGAACCAGCCGACGCAGCGCGAAGCGTCGATGTCTTCGAAAATCGCCTCGCGGCCGTGGCCTTCGAGATCGACCGGCACGTCGTTGCCGTAAGCGGTGGAAAGCGCGGCCAGCAACACATCGTTGATCTGCGTGCGGTACGCCTTCGGCACTTCGAGCAACAGCGATTGCGTTTGCGGTCCGGTCAGTTCGATGGAACAGGTAAGGGCGTCCGCTTCGGTGTCGCGGTTCTCGAAGACCTCGGCCGTCTGCTGGCGCCAGTAGCCGAGTTCTGGACGGATCGCCGCGGATTCGGCGTACACGGGCAATTGACGGGCCCACGCCTGGAAAGCGCAAGTGTTCGCGGGAAGCGCCACCGGTTGGCCGGCGAGCAACTGGGCGCAGGCGATCTCCAGATCTTCCACCAGCACACGCCATGAGACGCCATCCACAATCAGGTGATGCGCCACGATCAGCAGCCGGGCCGAGTCCTCGAAGTAGGCCGCACGGATCAATGGGCCGCGAGCGAGGTCGAGCGAGGCGTGCAGCTTCGCGGCCGTATCCTCAAGCACCGGTCCGCTCTCTAGTTCGACCGTCGCGGCGGACCCGGCATCGATCTGACGCCACTCGCCGTTTTCCCTGTGAAAGCGCAGCCGGAAAGCGTCGTGATTTTGTACCACGGCGTTCAACGCGTTCTGCAACACGCCTGTGCCGATCGGCCGTTGCAGCTCAAGCAATACCGCCTGGTTCCAATGATTGGGATGCGCGAGATTCTGTTCGAAGAACCAACGCTGGATGGGAGTGAGCGGCACCGGCCCCGGCTCCACCGCGAGAACCTTGCGCAGCGATTCACGCTTCGAATCGGCCAGCGCCGCCAGTGACGCGATGGTCTGGTGCTGGAAGAGATCGCGGGTGGTGACGCGCACACCGGCCTGATTGGCGCGCGAAACGGCCTGAATGCTGAGAATCGAATCGCCGCCGAGTTCGAAGAAGTTGTCGTGAACGCTCACGCGCGGGATGCTCAGAACCTGACTCCACACCGCCGCCAGCGACTCTTCGGTTGGCGTGCGCGGGGCTGTGTGGGAAGCGTCGTCCGCGGCGTTGCCGGCTTCAGGCGCGGGCAGCGCGCGGCGATCTACTTTTCCATTGCCGGTAAGCGGCAGCGCCGCCAGGAACACGAAGGCGGCCGGCACCATGTAGTCCGGAAGCTGCTGTTTGAGATGCGCGCGCAGATCGGACGTGGAAGGCGCCGTTCCGGATTTCGCCACAACGTAGGCCGTGAGGCGCGGCTCGCCGGGCTGGTCGGTTCTGGCGATGACGGCCGAACCTGCCAGCGCCGGATGCTGGTTGAGCACCGCTTCGATCTCGCCGGTCTCGATGCGGAAGCCGCGAATCTTCACCTGGTGATCGATGCGGCCAAGGTACTCGAGCTCGCCGCCCGGCAGCATGCGGGCCAGATCGCCGGAGCGGTAAAGCCGCGCACCCGGAGTGGCACCGAACGGGTCCGGAATGAAGCGAGTGGCCGTGAGTTCGGGCCGGAAGAGATATCCCCGCGCAACGCCGGCGCCGCCCACGAAGATCTCACCGGGCACGCCCACGGGCACCGGCTGCAGGAACGCATCGAGCAGGTACACGGGCAGATCGGGAATGCCCACGCCGATGAAACTCTTTCCCGCGCAATCGAGGTCGGCGGGCGACAGCGCACGGTAGGTCACGTGTACCGTGGTCTCCGTGATGCCGTACATGTTCACCAGGCGCGGCGATTTGGGATGGCTTTGATACCACTGCCGCAGGCTTTGCAGTTCGAGCGCTTCGCCTCCGAAGACGACGTAACGCAGAGCGAGCGCGGGGTTGACGCCGGCCTCTTCTTCGGTGCGCATCAATTGGCGGAAAGCGGAGGGCGTCTGGTTGAGCACCGTCACGCTTTCTTCGCACAGCAGTTTGTAGAAAGCCTCCGGCGCACGCGCCACCCAGTAGGGCACCACTACCAGCCGGCCGCCATAAAACAGCGCGCCCCAGATTTCCCAGACGGAAAAATCGAATGCGTAGGAATGGAACAGCGTCCAGACATCGCTTTCGTCGAAGTGGAACCAATCGCGTGTGGCCGACATCAACCGCAGGACGTTGCGGTGATCGACCACCACGCCTTTCGGCCGTCCGGTAGAGCCCGACGTATAGATCACGTAAGCGGCGGTGTCCGGTGAGACTTCGAGCGAGCCGAACGCCGCGTCGGTTCCGGAAATGTCGTCGATGCAGAGCATGGCCGCTTCCACACCGAGCTCAAGCCGCGACCGGTCCACCACGAGGATAGGCGCCTGCGAATCGGCCAGGATGTAATCCACACGGTCTTTCGGGCAGGTGGGGTCGATGGGAACGTAAGCCGCGCCAGTCTTGAGGATCGCCACGATGCCAACAATCATTTCGAGCGATCGTTCGAGACACATTCCCACACGCACTTCCGGCCCCGCGCCGAGTTCCTTCAGGCGGCGTGCCACGGCGTTGGCCCGGCCGTCGAGTTCGGCGTAAGTGAGGCTGCGGCCTTCGAACGTGACGGCGGGCGCCTCGGGCGTACGGGCCGCCTGCGCTTCGAACTGACGGTGAATGCCCGGGTATTCGAGGGGAAACGTACGGGTATCGCGGCGCGTAGCCAGCGCCCATTCGCACGGCGTGAGCATCGGAAGGTCGCAGAGGCGCGCTCCGGGATCCGCGACGACCGCTTCAAGCAGGTTCAGGTAGTGGCACGCCATGCGTTCGATGCGGTCCGTATCGAACAGACCGGTGCGGTACTCGATGGCGGCGGTGGCACCTTGCGCGTCTTCGGTCACATCGAGCGTGAGATCGAACTTCGCCACGCCGGTATCGACGGGCACGACCTCCACTTCCCTGCCCGCCAGTTTCGACAAGCCCTCGGACGCATTCTGCAGAACCACCACGGATTGAAACAGCGGCGTGCGGCTTAGATTGCGTGGAATCTTCAGTTCATCCACCAGCCGTTCGAATGGCAGCGCCTGGTGTTCATACGCCGCAAGCGTGGTGTTGCGCGTTTCGCCAAGCAGTTCGGCGAAGCTGCCTTCCGGCCGCAGCCGTCCGCGCAGCGCCAGCATGTTCACGAAGAAACCAATGAGCCCTTCGATTTCCGGCAGGTTGCGATTGGCCACGGGACTGCCGGTGACGATGTCCGTCTTGCCGGTGTAGCGGAACAGCAGAGTCTGCCACGCCGCCAGCAACACCATGAAAAGCGTGGCGTCATGGCGGGCAGCCAGCGCTTTCAAGGCCTGCACGGTAGCGGCGGGGATACGGAACGTGTGGCGATCCCCGGTCCACTGTTGAGTCTCCGGGCGCGGACGGTCAGTGGGAATCTCGAGAAAGCCGGGGGCGCCTTCGAGCGCGGCTTTCCAATAGGCCAGGTGCTTCTCCAGCACCGGCCCGGTGAGCCATTCTCTCTGCCACGCGGCGAAGTCGCCGTACTGAACGGGCAGCGGCTCCACATTCGAAAACCCGGATAGTTCCCTCGCCAGCACCTTCATCGACCAGCCGTCGGCGGCGATGTGATGGATGGTGAGCGCCACGATGTGATCGGCTTCGTCCAGACGGATGAGCCGGGCACGCAGCAGCGGACCGTTGGCGAGATCGAAGGGAAGGCGCGCGTCTTCACGGGCCAGTTCCATGGCCAGCGTTTCGCGATCTCCGGCGCCGCGCAGATCGTCGCGGCTCCATTCGATGTCCACTTCGGGCAGCAGCACCGGAACGGCTTCGCCATTCACCGAAGGAAAGACGGTGCGCAGCGTCTCATGGCGTTTCACGGTTTCGCGCAGAGCGTCTTCGAGTGCCGTCGTGTCGAGTGGGCCGCGCAGGCGGAAGGCGGCTGGAATGTTGTAAAGCGCGCCCGCATTCTCCAGTTGCTCAATGAACCAGAGCCGCTGCTGGGCGAAGGAAAGCGGCGCGGCGGTTCCGGCCGGCCGCGCGGGAATCGTACCCGCCCGCGAGTATTCGATACCCTTCTTGCGCAGCATCGCTTCCACCAGCGCGCGCTTGTTCCGATCGAGTTCGTAGGCCATTTCTACTCCGTTAGGCGGCGGGCAGCGCGTCCACTTCCAACAACACTTCCGCCGTGGCTTCCAGGCGCTCGCGCTGTCCGGGCTCGCGCATGAGCGCTTCGCATAACTCCGCCACCGTGGCATGTTCGAAGGCGTGCCGCAGAGGGATCTCCACTTGGAACACCTCACGCAGACGCGAGATGAATTGCGTGGCCAGAAGTGAGTGGCCGCCCAGGTCGAAGAAATTCGCCGTGACGCTGACGCGATCGAGGCTCAGGACTTCCGCGCAGATATCGGCCGCGATCTTTTGGACTGCGTTGCGCGGGTGCACGTGATCCTCTCCGCCACCGCTGAAATCGGGAGCGGGCAGAGCCGCGCGATCCACCTTCCCGTTTGAGTTGAGCGGCAGTTGCGGCACCGCGGTCCAGGCGGCGGGCACCATGTATTCGGGCATGGAGGCGCGGGCCCAGGCGCGAAGCTCAGGGGCGGTGACGCCATCGTGCGAGGCGAAGTAGGCCACCAGGCGCTTCTCGCCGGGTTTGTCTTCGCGCACGATCACCGCGCACTCCGTGACGCCGGAATGTTGGCGGAGCACGGCCTCCACCTCACCGGGCTCGATGCGGAAGCCGCGAATCTTGACCTGGTGATCCACGCGGCCCGCGAATTCCAGAACGCCGTCTTCCAGGCATCGCACCAGGTCGCCGGTGCGGTAGAGACGGCTGCCCGGCTCCGGTCCGAACGGATTCGGAACGAACGCCGCGGCGGTGAGATCCGGCCGCGACGCGTAGCCGGTGGCGAGCCCGTCGCCGCCGATGTAGAGTTCCGCCACCACGCCCGTGGGAACGGGCTGCATGGTGGAATCGAGTACGTGGAGCGTGGTGTTTGAAAGCGCCCGTCCGATGGGAGCCGTGGTGGCTGTGGCCGCCATGCTCTCGATCTCGAACCACGTCGCGAACGTGGTGCTTTCGGTGGGACCGTAAACGTGTAGCAGGTGTTGCGGCTTGCCATGTTCCAGCACACGGCGGATGGAGTTCACGTCGCAGGACTCGCCCCCGAACAAAACGTGGCGCAGCGTGCCGAACACCTCTGGGGTATCGGCCGCCAGCCGGTTGAAGAGCGCCGTCGTCAGAAAGACGGTCGTAACGCGCCCGGTGCGAAGCTGGGCTGCAAAGTCGGCGGGCGAAAGAGCCACGTCTTTGTCGATGCCAATCAAGCAAGCGCCGGAAAACAGCGCACCCCAGATCTCAAAAGTCGCGGCGTCGAAGCAGGGGTTTGAAACGTGAGCCACTCGATCGCTGGACTCCAGTTGGATGTAGTTGGTATTCAGAATCAGCCGCGCGATAGAGCCGTGGCGAATGGCGATGCCCTTGGGCTTGCCGGTGGATCCGGAAGTGTACATCAGGTAGGCAATGTCGTCGCCTGAAACCGGAACGTCAAGGTTTCCCGCCGGCTGTGCGTCGAGCGTGGCGGCGTCGCAATCCAGACAGAGAATGGTTCCGCTGTAGGCGGGTAGCCGGCCCTCGAACTCCGCCGTGGTGATCAGCACCGGCGCCTGCGTGTCGGCCAGCATGAACCGCAGCCGCTCTTGCGGATAGCCGGGATCGAGCGGGACATACACGCCGCCCGCCTTGACCACGGCGAGCGTGGCCACCACCGATTCGATGGAGCGGTTGAGGAAGAGAGCGACGGCGCTGCCGGTCCGCACGCCACACTGGCGCAGCAGGTGAGCCATCTGATTGGCCTGCCGGTTGAGTTCGCCGCGGGTTAGAACACGGCCGCCGAAACTCACTGCGATGGCTTCGGGATCCTCCGCCGCTCGGGCTTCGAACAGGGCGGCGGCGCTTTTGTCTTTCGGATATGCGGTAGCGGTGTCGTTCGACAAGCCCGCCGCGGCCAACTGGATCTCGCCCAGTGTGCGGGTTTCATCGGCGGCAAGCTGGTCGAGCACGGTTTCCATCCGTTCGAGCAGGGATCGCGCCGATTCGTTGGAGACAAACCGGGGATCGTGATTGATCGAAAGCTCGAACCGGTCGCCCGGCCGGGCAATCAATGTCACCGGATAGTTGGCTTTCTCGAAGAACCGGAGATCTTCGACATTGGCGGCGCTCGAAAGCGCCGGATAGTTTTCAAAGACCACGATGCTGTCGAACAGCGGCGTTCCCCGGCCGAGTTCGCTCCAACTCTGAATGTCGATCAGCGCCGCGTATTCAAACTGGCGCGATTCGAGCTGGCTCGCCTGCATCCGCTCAAGCCACGCCGCCACGGTCTGCCCGCCGTCCAGTGTTTCGCGAACCGGCAGGACATTGATGAATAACCCGGTCATGTTTTCGACCCCCGGCAGTTCCGCCGGCCGGCCGGAAACGACCGAGCCGAAAACCACATCGCGCTTTCCGGAAGCCGAGGCCAGCACCAGCGCCCAGGCGGCCTGCACCATCGTGTTTAACGTCACCTGGCGCCGGCGGGCGGCGCCGGTGAGGCGCGCGGAAAGAGCTTCGGGCAGAGTCCGTTCACAAAGACCATGGCCGGCTTCCACGCCCCGGCGCGGCTCGGCGGCGATGAATGAGGGCTCGCGAAAGCCCGCCAGCGTGCGGCGCCAATACTTCTCCGCCGCGCTTGAATCCTGCCGCTGCAGCCACGCCACATAGTCGCGGTAGGGTCGAGCCGAAGGGAAAGATTGCTCGCGGCCCGAGAGCAACGCGTCGCAATCGAGCAGCAGTTCGCGCATGAGCAGCGAGAAGCTCCAGCCATCGAGCAGGATGTGATGGTGGCTCCAGATGAATCGGAACTCGTCACCGGCACATTGCACCAGCGTCAGCCGCATCAACGGCGCCGACCCATGATCGAAGCCGCGGCGGCGGTCCGCTTCCAACAGCTTGCCGAACTCTTCGCCATCGTTTTCCAGGCGGCTCCAGTCCAGCTCTTCCACCGGCAGCACGGCGCCGGCGTGAACCACCTGCAGGGGCTCATCCAGCGATTCCCAGAGAAACGATGTCCGTAGAACCGCATGGCGTCCCATGGCGCGTTCCAGGGCCTGGCGGAAAACTTCCGCGCGGCGGCGCCCTTTCAGCGTGCCGCTCAACTGCGTGAAGTACATGCCGGAGCCGGTGGAAAGCTGGCTGTGGAACAGCATGCCCTGCTGCATGGGCGAGAGCGGATAGATGTCCTGAACGTTGGTCATGGGAATACGGCTCCTGGCGCGGGTTTCAGGCGTTGCTGCGAAGGCGGAGGCTCAACGGACGCATGTCGGTCCAGACGTCCTTGATGAAGGAAAGGCATTCCTGTCTGGCGCCGGATTTGCCGCCATCGCGCCAGCCCAGCGGATTGGCTTTGTGCACCGGCCAAATGGAATACTGCTCTTCGTGGTTCACAACCACTTTGTAGACAGTATTGTCCTGTTCGTTGTCTTGGCTCATTGCTCGCTCCTGAATTTTGGTTGCTTCGGAAGTCTCAATCGGGACTTCGTCAGCTTAGTGAGGGCGAGGAGAGATTCGTTTCCGGTTCGAAGCGAATGATTCGCGCGGTGATTTCGGCATCGGGCAGATCCGATTCCAACCGCCGCAGCGGCCGCCACAGCCATCCACCCAGCGCCACGGCGATGAGCAGCAGGCCGCACAGTACGAACATGAGCGCCACGCCGCGGCCGGGACCGCCGCCGACGATCGCGGCCAGGTTCAGACCGCAGGGAACGGCCTTGACCAGCAGTGGCTCGAAAACGCGGTCCGCCAGGGGACCGGCCAGGACGAAGGCCAGCGGCAACGAAGACGAAACCACCATACCGGTGGCCGAAAAGACGCGGCCCTGCAGCAGCGGCGGCACTTTGCACTGCAGGATGGCCTGACTGCAACTGTTGATCACCGGCACGCCCAACATGAACACAAAGGCGCCCGCCGCCAGCAGCGGCGCCGAGGGCGGCAGTCCGGCCGGCAGCAAAGCGATTCCCGAGAGCGCAAGAAAGCCCAGCACGGCGGGCATGCGCCGTTTGGGTCCACCCCAAACGCTGATGCCGGCGCTGCCCGCGAACATACCCATTCCCGCCACCGACATCACCGTGCCCAGCACGGCGGCGTTGGCGAACGAGAGTACCAGCGGCGCGGTCAGCACCATGATCATACCCATCATGAAATTGGTGGCGGCCAGCAGCAGCATGAGCCCAAGGATGGCGGGCCGTGCCAGCAGGAACGCCCAACCTTCGACGATATCGCCGGCCAGCGACGCTGGCTGCGCACGTGGCGGTGGCGCGGGAAAGCGCACCAGCAGCAGCGTCGCCGCCGCGAACACGTAGGAGAGTGTGTCGAGGAACAGCACTCCACTCAAGCCGATATGCACGTTGGAAACCATGATTCCGGCCAGCACCGGAGCGCCGGTCTTGGCGAGTCCGTGCGCCAGTTGCACCAGGCCGCTTGCGTTGGCCAAATGCTCGCGCGGCGCCATCAGTGTGGTGGCGGCGGTATAGGCAGGCCACTGAAAGGCCGCCAGCGTCGAAATGACGCACATCGCGCCGTAGATGTGCCACGTCTGCAATTGACCGCTTTGAAGCAGTACGGCCAGCAGCAGTGTCGCCAGGCAAGCGCCGCATTCACTCACCAGCATCGTGAGCCGGCGATCCCAACGATCCACCAGCGCTCCCGCCAGCGGAGAGAACAAGACACCCGGCAACACGGTGCAAACCGAGACCAGCGCGAAATCGGCCACCGAGCCCGTCTGTTGCAGCACCCACAAGCCCAGCGCGAAACCGGTGAGGCCGGAGCCAAGCAGCGAAACCAACTGCCCGGCCCACACGACAAGGAAGGTCTTCATTGCACCGGACCCTTGGTCGCGGCGCGCGCGAGCATCTTCTGCACGCGATCCAGCTTTTTTGCATCGAGACGCGCCAGGGGAAAGTCGGAAGGCGCAGCGGCGGCGGCATCGAAATCGAGCAGTTCCCGGAGCGCGCCGATCATGCGGGCCGCCAGGTTCCCGATGGCATCATGGTCCCCGTTGTGCGTCCAGTCGATCGACAAGTGGCCACCCATCACGCGGGCGTTGATTTCGATTGCGTGGCGGCGCTCTCCGCGCGGACTGTGCAGGTCGCCGGCGCTTTCGGGCGCCATGCGAAAACTGGTGGCGCTATCGAGCAGTCCATCGAACTGGCCGAGGTAGTTGAAACTGACCGGTGGATCGGATTGCGGATCGAGGCCGGCCCCGAGATAGCGCAGAACGCCATATCCGACGCCGCGTTCCGGACGCTGGCGCAGTTGTTCCTTGACCGCCGCGAGTGCCTCCTGCGCCCCGCCGGCGGGCAGCGTCAAGCGGACCGGGGAGATGGAAGTGAACCAACCCACCGTGCGCGAGAGGTCGAGCGGTTCGCCACTCAGCGGCTCGCGGCCATGGCCTTCGAGATTGACCGTAAGGGAAGATCGCTCGAATGCCAGCGCCAACGCGGCGAGCAGGATCTCTTCCACCTGCGCGCGCAAGGCCTGGGGCGCCTTCTGCAGCAGCGCGCGGGTTTCAGCGGCCGATAGCGACGCGGAGACAGTGCGTGCCGAGCCGGCGAGGTTCGCTTCGGTCTGCCCGGACGCTTCGGTGTTCCGCTGTGCCAGCCAGTACGGAACCTGGCCGGCGAGGTCCGCCGATTGGGCGTACTCACGCAGCTTTTCCGACCACTGCCGGAACGACGCGGTTTTTGGCGGCAGCTTGATGGCTTCGCCTTGGGCCAGTTGCCGCAGCGCCGTCTGCAGGTCCTCAAGCAGAATGCGCCAAGAAACTCCATCGACCGCGAGATGGTGCACGGCGATCAGAAGACGCGGGTTTTCCCACGGCTCTCCGCGCAAATACGCGGCTCGAAGAATCGGTCCTTCGCTGAGGTCGAGCGAGGCCTGCACTTGATTGACATCGGCCAGCCGGCCTTCACCAAAGAACGACGTGGAGCGATCGGCGCCGATCTCCTGCCTCCATTCGCCGTCGATCCGGCGGAAGCGGAGGCGCAGCGCGTCGTGATGTTCCACCAGCGCCATCAACGCCTGGCGGACTGCATCGGGTGCGGCCGGTTGCGTCAGTTCGAGCAGCACGGCCTGGTTCCAATGATGGGCGTCGGCCGGAAGCCGTTCGAAGAACCAGCTCTGAATGGGAGTCAGAGGCACAGGCCCGGTGAGGAACCCTTGCTCGGCTCGCGCGGCGGGCGCTTCGCTTACGGCTTCCGCCAGCGAGGCGATGGTTTGATGCCGCATCATCTGCGCCGGCGAAACGGCCAGACCCGATTCGTTGCAGCGCGCGGCGGCCTGAATGGCGAGAATCGAATCGCCACCCAGTTCGAAGAAGTTGTCGTTGACGCCGATCTTTTCGACATTCAGAACCGACTGCCAGATTTCCACCAGGCGGGCCTGGCGACCGGTGGCCGCCCCGGCGTAGGCGGCTTCCTGTCCAGCGCGGGAACCACCGGGAGCCGGCAGTGCGCGCCGGTCCACTTTGCCGTTGGCATTGAGGGGTAGTTTCTCGAGAGGCACCCAGACGGCGGGCACCATGTAGTCGGGCATCCTGCCGCGCACCCATTCGCGTAGTTGAGCCACGGAGGCGTCTTCGCCAGTGACGACGTAGGCGGCGATCTGCTTGCGGCCGGGCTGATCTTCGCGGGCCATCACGGCGCATTCGCGCATCGCCGGATGGGCGCGGAGCAGAGTTTCGATCTCACCGGGCTCGATGCGGAAGCCACGAATTTTCACCTGGTCGTCGGTGCGGCCCAGGTAGTCGATGGCTCCGTCTTCGCGGTAGCGCACCAGGTCGCCGGTGCGATAGAGCCGCGCGCCGCGGCGTTCGCTGAACACATCGGGTACGAACTTTTCGGCGGTGAGCTGAGGCCGGTTGATGTAACCGCGGGCAAGCCCGTCGCCACCGATGTAAAGCTCGCCGGTAACACCGACCGGCACCGGCTCCATGGCCGCGTCAAGCACGTAGAGTGTGGTGTTCGCCAGGGGCCGGCCGATGGGAACGCTGGCCGCGCCGGGTGGGACTTCGGCCACTTCGTGCCAGGCGGCGAAGGTCGTGCTTTCGGTGGGTCCATAGCCGTTGAGGAATCGCGCCGGGCGGCCCGCGTTCGTCACGACGCGCCGCACGGACTGGGCATCCAGCGCCTCGCCGCCCGCCATCAGGTGGCGCAGGCCGGCAAAGGCGCCCGGACACTCGGCGGCCATGCGATTGAATAGCGACGTGGTGAGGAACATCGCCGTGATGCGCTCTTCAGACAGTTGCGCGGCGAACTCGACTGGCGACAGCGCAATCTCTTTGCTGATACCCACCAGACAGGCGCCGTTGAGCAGCGCGCCCCAGACTTCGAAGGTGGCCGCGTCGAAACAGACGTTGGAAGTCTGCGCCACGCGGTCGTCCTCCCTCATCTGGGCGTAATCGGTACCGAGCACCAGCCGCGCGATGGCGCGGTGCGGAATGCCGATTCCTTTGGGTGTGCCCGTGGAACCGGAGGTGTACATCACATAAGCCAGGTCTTCGGCATCCACGCCCGAGTTGAGGTCCGTCGTGCCGCTGTCTTCCAGGTCCTCAAGCAGAACGGCCACGCCATCGAAAGCCGGCAGCTTTCCCGCCATCTCACGCGTGATCAGGGCCGCCGTGGCGGCGGTATCGGCCAACATGAATTCAAGCCGCTGCCGTGGATAGCCATGGTCGAGCGGAACGAAAGCGCCACCGGCTTTGAGAATCGCCAGCATCCCGGCAATGAACTCGGGGGAGCGATCCATGCAAAGAGCGACCATGTCGCCGGTTCGCACGCCGTGGCGGCGAAGGCCGCGTGCCAGACGATTGGCCCAGGCGTTCAATTCGGCATAGGTGAACTGGCGCTCGCCGTACTTCACGGCCAGGCGGTTTGGCGTTTGCGCGGCCTGCTGTTCAAAAAGCTTGTGGACCGGGACCCGCGACGGGTACGGAGACTCCGTATCGTTCCAGTCCCGCGTGAGGCGGCGTAATTCGGCCCGCTTCAGCATCCGCAGCGCACTCACCGGCAATTCGGGATTCTGCGCCAGTTGCTCCAGCACCGTTTCGAAATGTCCGGCGAAGCGTTCCGCCGTTGCGGCGTCGAACAGCTCGCTGTTATATTCCAGCCATCCCGTCAATTCGTCGCGCTGCTCCACCAACTCCAGCGTAAAGTCCACCTTGGCGGTGCCGGTATCGTATTCGGAAAACTCGATTTTCAGGCCGGGCACGTGGAAATTCGCCGCCGGGTTCGATTCCAGGCTGAACATGTTTTGAAAAAGAGGCGCGGTGCCGCGGCTCACGTTGAGAGCTTCCAGAACCTTGTCGATGGGCAGTTCCTGGTTGTCGAAAGCGCCAAGAACGACGCCCTTGAGACGGCCCAGCAGATCGCGCCCCGTGGGTTCGTTTCGCATATCGGCACGCAGGGCAAGCGTGTTGAGGAAACAGCCGATCAGGTTCTGCGTTTCGGGCCAGTTGCGGCCGGCCACCGGCGTGCCGATAGCGAAGTCCTTCTGACCGGCGTAGCGGCCGAGCACGATGGCGTAGCCAGCGAGCAAGCTGACAAAGAGCGTCACCCCTTCGCGCCGGCTCAGGTCGCGCAGCGACGCGGTGAGCTTCGCACCGAGCCGTATGGAATGCCGCGCGCCCGAACATCCCGTGGCCGCCGAGCGCGGACGTTCTGTGGGCAACTCCAGCACGTGTGGCATTCCCTCGAGCTGGCGCTTCCAATACGCCGTCTGCGCTTCGATCACGGATTCATTGAGCCACTGGCGCTGCCAATAGGCGTAGTCGAAATATTGGATATCGGGCGGCGGCAGATTGGGCTCGCGGCGCGCCTGAAGGGCCGCGTAGATGGCCCCGCACTCCTGAAACAGGATGCTGGTGGAAAGGCCGTCGGCCACGATGTGGTGCATGGTGAGCAGCACGTGACACTCGTTGTCCGCCACGCGGATGAGCGTGGAACGAAGCAGCGGGCCGCTCGCGAGGTCGAACGGCCGGCGCGACTCTTCGAGTAGCACGGCATTCACCGCATCGGGGGCGCTCTGGCGCAGATCGACGATCTTCGATCGCAAAGCCGGGCCGGAGGCGATGCACGCCCGTGGCCGCCCATCCACCGTGCAATAGGTGGCGCGCAATACTTCATGACGCCGCAGGACCTCGTTCAGCGTGCGGTCCCACAACGCCGGGTCGAACAGTCCGGTGACGTGGGCGGCGCCCGACATGTTGTAGAGCGGGGTGCCGGGCGCAAGCTGCTCCATCACCCAGAGCCGTTCCTGCGCGAACGACATCTCCACCAATCCTCCCTGGCGCGGAGCGGGCAGGATCCGCTTCCGCTCCGAAGAGGACTTACGTTCCGCCAGGCGGCGCTTGAGGAACAGCAGTTGCGCGGGCGACAGGCTCTCGAGGTTGACTACCGATGTGGCCATAGGCTTTGCAACCTAGTGAGCGGCGGCGGCCTCGCGTTGCACCAGTTCCGCCATCAGCGCTTCCAGAACTTCACCTCCCGCCTCCGACAGCGGATCGGCGGCCACATCGAACTGGCCGGCCAGCTTCGAAGCGAGTCCGCGAAGGCCGAGCCCCTGCAGCAAATCGACCACCGAAAGCGAGACGGGCAGAGCGGCTTCGACGCGGCCTTTGAGCTCGATGGCCATCAGCGAATCGAGTCCGAAAGCGAGCAGCGATTGTTCGGGGTCGAGCTTGCCGGCGTCGAGACGCAACACCTTGGCCGCGAGCCCCGCGAGCGACGTTTCGATCAGCCCCAGCCGCTCCGCGCCCGTGGCGTTGCGAATCCCGGCCACGGTGTTGTGCGTGCCGCCGGGAAGGCTTGCGTCACCCGCCGTGCCGTCGCCGCCCAAGTGCAGAATCAGGTTGGGCACCACCGGCTGGCGTTCAAACACCAGCGGCCATTCGGCGTTGAGGGCGGCGACTTGCGGCTCGGGCCGGCAGAAGAGGCGATCCATCATCTGCATGCCGCGCGAGGCGGTGATGGGCGCCATGCCGCGTTCGGTAAAGTGCTGCATGAGGTTCAGCTCGCGAACCATGCCGGTGGCCCACGGCCCCCAGTTGACGCTCATGGCGGGCAGCCCGCGCTGTTGGCGGTAAGCGGCCAGCGCATCGAGGAACGCATTGGCCGAAGCGTAGTTGGCCTGGCCCGAGCCCGCCACCAGCGAGCCGATGGAAGAAAACAGGACGAAGAAATCGAGCGGCAGGTGCGCGGTGAGACGGTGCAGCAGGAGGGCGCCCGCCGCCTTGGGCCGCATCACGTCGTGGAAATCCGCGGCGGTCATCTGGGCGATCGGGATGTCGCGCACGATGCCCGCCGAATGGACGATGCCCCGAATCGCGGGCCAGCCTTCCATTTCGTGACGCTCCAGGAAGCGGGTCAGGTTCGCCTCATCGGTCACGTCCACCGGTGCGAGGGTGATAGTGGCGCCTTGCGATTCCAGATCGCGAATCGCCCGGACACGCTGCCAGGCGGCGTTGGAAGCATCGAGGCACGTCCATTGCGAACGGGGAGGCAGCGCGGAACGGCCCATCAGAACCAGCCGCCGCGCGCCGCGTTTCACCATCCAATCGGCGGTAAGCAGCCCGAGCGCTCCCAGGCCTCCCGTGATGAGATACGTTCCGTCGGCGCGAAACTGCGGCGGCAGTTCGCTGGCCGTTTCACGCCGCCGCACCAGACGCGATACGTAGCGGCGGCCGTCCCGGAACGCGACCTCCTCGCCGGCGGGATTGAGCATTTCCTCAATGCAGGCGTCCGGTTCCTCGGGCGGTGAGAGCGGGTCGAGATCGATCAGTCCACCCCAGAGGCCGATGCCTTCCTGATTGCCGATCACGCGGCCGAGGCCCCAGAGCGAGGCTTGCACGGGCGCGATATCGGGTCCTCCGTCCACCACCGGCTGGGCGCCGCGCGTGACGATCCACAGGCGCGGCGGCTTCGGCATGGCGGCCATGGCTCGCGACAGATTCATCACCTCAAGGCAGTCCTGCGACTCCACCAGTTCGTCCAGGCGAACGCCATTTAGCGGCAGACTATCGAGGCCCCACAGATAGACCACGCGGCCCGGGTTCTGTTCGAGCAGAGCCGGCACGTCCACCGCGCCGCTCCGGTGCACCACGGTCACCGCTTCCCCGCGCGCTCGCAGTGCGGAGCTCAACGCATCGCCGGTGCCGCCGCTATCGGCCAGAACCAGCCAGCCCGATGGGCCGCCGGCGGATTGAGAGGGCGCCGCTTCTACGGGCTGCCATTCCACTTCATAGAAACACCGGTCGATTTTTTGCGCCGCGGCCGATTCGGCGGACGAGTCGATGGAATGAATGGTGAAGCCTTTGACTTCCACCGCGACATTGCCCTCCTGGTCGTAAAGCATCAGGCTGCCTTTGATCTGTTGCGCGGAGCGCTCGTCGAGGCGCGCGTGGCATTCCATGCGGCCGGCGGGCGCACGGTACACGGCCACGCGTTCGATCCCCACAGGCATGTACGCCTGCCGCTGGTCTTCGAAGGGATTGGTGGCGATGAGCGTCTGGAAGCAGGCGTCGAGCACGGTGGGATGCAGCCAGTAGCCCGAGTCCGGCGCATCGGCGTCGATTTGCGCCACGGCCTCCTGCGAGCCCGCGCGCAGGCTTTCGATCCGTTGGAAGCGAGGGCCGTATTGAAAGCCCTGGCCCGCGAAGAACTCGTAGCAATCCTGTTGCGACGAGGTGCGATTGGCACGGCGGCGCAAGGCGGCGGGATTCACCTGCGTAACGGCATGGCTCTGGCGCAAGCCTACTTTGCCCGAAGAATGCAGGTTCCACGGAGCGCTTGGATTGTCGGCCTGGCTGTGGACGGCGAACGTGCCCTCTTGGCGATCGAGCGTGACACGCACGCGCGGACTGGTTCCGTCGTGAAGAAACAGCGCCTTGTGAAATTCGAGGTTTTCGATGACATAGGCGCCCGGGCCGTAAAGACAATGCGCCGCGGCAAGGCCCATTTCGGCGTAGCCGGCGCCAGGGAAAACAACCGCGCCCTGCACGCGGTGATCGGCGGTGTAAGGCAGATGGGTGCGGTTGATCTCCACTTCCCATGCAGGCTGCGGACCTTTCAACTCGCGCCCGAGCAGAGGATGAACGTAGCGGCCCAGCCGGTGATCGGCGGACTCGCCGGATTCGAGCCAATAGCGCTCGCGCTGGAAGGGATAGAGAGGCAGGCGTACGAACTCGCCGCCGTCGGGCTGGAAGCGGTTCCAGTCGATGGGAAACCCGAGCGAGTGCAGCGCGCCGGCGGCGGCAGCCATGCTGACGCCTTCGTCCTCGCCGCGCCGCAGCGAAGCGACGGTATGCCCCTGCGCGCCGCGATGCGACAGGCATTCCGACAAAGGTCCCGCCAGAACGGGATGCGGTCCGATTTCAAGGAACAGCGTATAGCCGTCTTCGATGAGCCGCTCCGCCGTATCGCGGAAATGAACCGCGTTGCGGAGATTGCGCCACCAGTAGCGGGCGTCGAGCGCGGAAGGTTTGACAAGCTCGCCGGTCACCGTCGAATACATCGGCAGCGTCCCCTGCCGCGCCTTGACGGTCGACACCGAACGGATCATCTCGTCCTTCAGCGGGTCGAGCTGATAGCTGTGGTAGGCCACGTTGACGCGCAGCATACGGCAGTGGATCTGGCTCTGCTGCAACCGGCTTGAAATCTCGTTGAGGGCGGCCGGATCGCCGGAGAGAGCGACCGAGGTAGGGGCATTCTCCGCGGCCACCGAAATGCGATCGCGAAAATCGGCGATGGCCCGCTCCGCTTCGTCGACAGGCATCTGCACGGCCATCATCGCTCCCTGGCCGGCGATGGTTTCGATCATGCGGCTGCGATGGTAATTGACCAGGATGGCGTCATCGAGGCTCAACATGCCGGCCGCCCAGGCGGCCGCGGGTTCCCCGGCGCTGTGGCCGCTGACCGCATCGGGTTCCACGCCCCAGGAGCGCCAAAGCTCGATGAGAGCCACCTGCAGCACGAAGTTGGTGGTCTGCGCGGCCATCGGATCGTTCATGCGAGACTCGCTCTCACTGGCCATCAGCGCCGAACGCACGGACCATCCGGTGAGGGCGAGGAAGCGCTCTTCGCAGGTATCCACCATTTGACGGAAGACAGGTTGTCCGGCGTAAAGCTGGCGGCCCATGGCCCACCACTGCGGTCCCATGCCGGTGAGGATGAAGGCGAGCTTCGGCCGGGGGCCCGGTGCGCGCCGGCCCTGAAACACGCCGAACGCGGCGGTATCGGAAAGATAGGAATCGAGGCGCGCGGCGATGTCTTCGTGCGTGCGGCCCGCCACGGCGAGGCGATAGTCGTGCCGGCCGCGGCGTGAGTTGGCGCTGTGGCAGATACCGCCAATCGGCGCTTCGGAACCTTCGCCCCGCAGAAAGTCGCGGTAGCGGGCGGCGAACTCGCGCAGGGCGGTGTCATTCCGCGCCGAGATGGTGAGCAGATGTGCCGCTCCATCGGCGGCCGGGGCCGAAGCTTGGCGCGCGGGCGCCTCCTCGATCACCGCATGCGCGTTGGTGCCGCCGAAGCCGAACGAGTTCACGCCGGCCAGCCGCTTGCCCGCCGTTGGCGGCCATGGTTGCAGTTTGGTGGCGACCTTCAGATTGAGATCGGGGAACGAGATCTTCGGATTCGGATTCTCAAAATGCAGGCTGGGCGGAATCTGGCCGTGCTTCAGGCAAAGCGAGGCTTTGATGAGTCCGGCGACGCCGGCGGCGGCCTCCATGTGGCCGACGTTGGTCTTGAGAGAGCCGACCAGGCAGGGTTGGCCTTGCGGACGTCCTTCCGAGAAAACGGCGCCGAGGGCGTTGGCCTCAATGGGATCGCCCGCGGCGGTGCCGGTGCCGTGGGCTTCGACGTATTGGATTTCGGAAGGTGCCACGCCGGCGCGGCGGCAGGCTTCGCGCACCAGCGCTTCCTGCGCTTCCCGGCGGGGCTGCGTAATGCCGTTCGAGCGGCCGTCCTGATTGACGGCGGTGCCGCGCACGACGGCATAGATCGGGTCGCCGTCGGCGATGGCGGCATCGAGCGGCTTCAACACCACGATGCCCGCGCCCTCGCCGCGCACATAGCCATTGGCTCGCGAATCGAACGCCTTGCAGCGGCCGTCGGCGGACAGAAAGCCGCCCTTCGATTCGGCGATGAAATATTCGGGCGTGCTCATGATGTTGGCGCCGCCGGCCAGGGCGATCTTGCATTCGCCGTTGCGCAGCGCCTGGCAGGCCATGTGCACGGTGACCAGCGACGATGAGCACGCGGTGTCGATGGAAACACTGGGGCCGCGGAAGTCGAAGACGTAAGAGATGCGGTTGGAAAGCAGCGTCATCAGCGCGCCGGTGGCCGTATGAGTGGTGATGAGGTCGCGATTGCCCAACTGCATCGTCATGTAGTCGAGCGTGAAGGCGCCCATGAAGACGCCCGTGTCCGACCCGGCCATCTCTTCGGGCACCTTGCCCGCATCCTCCAGCGCTTCCCAGGTGAGTTCGAGCAGCAGGCGCTGCTGCGGGTCGAGGCACTGCGCCTCGCGCGGCGAGATGCCGAAGAATCCCGCGTCGAAGGTATCCATGCTGTCGAGAAATCCGCCCCAGCGGGCGTAAGTCTTCCCCTTGGTGGCGGGATCGGGATCGAAGAACTGGCTGATGCTCCAGCGATCCGCGGGCACTTCCTTCACGGCGTCCACGCCGTCTTTCAGAAGCTTCCAAAATTCCTTTGGATTGGCGGCGCCGGGAAAGCGGCAGCCCATTCCGATAATCGCAATGCGATCCATGACGTGCTCCTCGACTCTTGTTTGGTGCTAGAAACGAAAACGGATTCCAACGTCGATCTGCCGCTCAATGGGGATGAATTTCATCTCCGACCGGGCGGCGCCGGTGAATTCGGTGACCAGGCTGTACAGCGTCACATTCGGTGTGATGCGCCAATAGATGGCGGGGCGGATGGCCGACGAACGGTCGCGCACCGCCGTGATGGCGATCATCTCCACATCCAGCTTGTTCAACCGCACCGGCCACGCAATGCGGTTGAAGACATAATCGGTGGCCATGCCGAGAGGCATGAAATGCCGGTTCGCCAGCAGCAGATTCCCCGATTGCGAGCCGGTCAGACGTTGAAACTCCATCCACTCGCGGCCGCTCAGATTGGCGCCGTTGTGGTAATACTCGACGGTCAGATTGACCAGGTGCGGAAACGTATACTGGCCCCCGAGCAATACTTCGGCGTGTGGCCGGCGCTCGAGATGAAAGACGCCGGCCGACGGCACCCAGCGGACCGTGTTGTGAAACACCGCCGCTTCGCCGTGCAGCTCCAGCGCCTTGCCGAAGGTACGGGAGAAACTCACGCCCTGGCTGTTGGGCAGGCCGCTTCCGCCGCTGGCGGAGAGAGAAAAATCGAAGCCGTGGATTAGCCGGTAGGCGCGCGCGGCCCAGCCGACAGGCACCGGACGGGCTCGCGCCGCGCTTGAATACGGGATCAACGGCACCACCATTCCAGTGAAGTTCCAGCCCTTGACAAACAGGTCGACCGAAGCCTGATCGACGCCGCGGAAGCGGTCGCGCCGGTCGGTGGGGTCGCGCGGGTCTTTCAACGGATTGACCACGCCGGTGGGATTCCAGCCATAGCCGGTGCCCCAGCGCTCAATGCGGCGGCCCACGGAGAAATCGATCCACTTGGCGGCCGACCAACTGAAGTAAGCCTCGTTGACCTCGCCTTTCGATTGCGATTCCCGGCTCCATTCGTTATACGTGCGCAGCTTGAAGTGCGCTTTCCATTTCCGGTCCTCCGGGCCGATATCGCCGAAGAGGGTCACGTCGGCGGAATTCGACAGGAAGGGAATGTTCAGAATCCCGGACGGGTTGAGCGGAGAGCGGCGGTTGTCCGGAGTCAGGTGCAGCTCCGTTCCCGTCGAGCCCCAGAACTTGTGCTGGATCCCTTCGCTGGGATTCTGCGCGAACGCGGATTGGGAAGCCAGAAGCGCGATCAGGTACAGCATTACCACTTGCCCATGTAATTGCGATTGAACATTTTGTCGGGATATTGTTTCGAGATGAGATTCGAATAGGACATCATCGTGCGATGATCGGGCCGGATGGCGTCCTGAATCTCGATGGTTTTGACGATGCGCCGCGCGCCGAGCATGCCGAACTCGCGGAAGTAGAGCTTCTTCAGCATGCGGCCGGACATGGCATAGTATTCGGCCTTGATCGGCTCGATGGAACCGGCGGCCACCCACAGCTTCACTTTGCTGTAGGACATGTCGGCGTCCTTGCCCTTGAGCAGCAGCAGAATGGCCGGCTTGCCGTCAACCGCTTCCTCGCCGCCGATTTCGGCGTCGTAGTCGCCGCCATAGGTGGTGCGCGCGACGTCGCCGTTGGACGCCTCGCCCACCAGCCTTTGCAGCGGCGAGATGCGGATGGGGCGGCTCGCGTCCGGCAGGTAGATACTCCGGTCGTCTTTCAACATCACGTAAAACTTGCCCTTGTCGGTTGCCGGCGCGCGGAACTGAAGCAGGCTGGCTTCATCGCCCTTGCCGTAAACACGGAAGGTAAACCCGCGCGTCTCGTCGCGATGCAGCAGGGTGAGGTCCACGTCCACCGAATAGTGCGGCAGCGGGTTGCGGTATTCATCCACGCGGCGCAGCATTTCATTGGCGTCCTTGGCGCCCGGTTCCACCGCCGTCAACACGGCGGCGAAGAAGATGGCAATGAGCGGTTTCATGAGAGGTGATTCCTTCCTTTACACATGGCTGAGCGCACGCACGATGTTCAGACGGGACGCGCGGATACCCGGCACGACGGACGAAACGGTGGCCGTGAGAACCGAGATGGCGAACGTAGTCACCAGAATCGAGGGCTCCAGCAGGATACGAAGCAGGTAACCGACGGTGTAGCCCGGCGGCGGCGGCATGTGGATATCCACGTGGTTGATGAGCGTGGCGAGGCCGGAGCCGATGGCCACTCCAAGCAACCCGCCGATGACGCCGAGGGCGAGGCCTTCGGCAAGGAATACGCTCCAGACGCGAGCCCGCGAGGTGCCCATGGCGAGCATGGTGCCCACCTCGCGAGTGCGCTCGAAGATGTTCATCATCACCGTATTCGAGACGCTGAGCACCACGATGACGAACACCACGCAGCCGAGGAAACCGAAGATGCCGTTGTAGAGCGCAACCACCTGGTAATAGAAAGTAGCCAGTTGCTGCCAGTCGCGGATCTCGATATCGAACTTCGCCGCGGCCAGAGTCCTGGCGGTGTCTTGCTTGGCGGCGGCCGTGTCGTCGGTGGACTTGAGCAGCACCAGCAGCTTTTCGACTTTCGCCGTGTGCATCAGGCGCTGCGCGGCGGCCAGGGGCATCTTCAAGGAGCGTTCGTCGTAGTCTTTAACGCCCGTTGTGAAGGTACCCACCACCAGCATGTCCATGGCGTTCAAGGAACGGTTCACCGATGTGGTCATCAGCGTGAGCGAATCGCCAGGTCTGACGTTCATCGACTTGGCCAGCAGTTCGCCGACGATGATGCCATCGGGCTGATCTTCGGACAGGTACGTGCCTTCTTTAATGATTTGCGAGGCCATGTTCTTGTCCTTGGAAGGCTCGACGGCGGTGGCGAGGAAGGCTTCCGATTTCTCCCCGTTCGACACCAGACCCATCAGCGAGATCTGCGCCGATGTCATCTCCACCCGCGGATCGGCCTCGACCGCCTTGCGGATGCTTTCCACGTTTTCAAGGCCATGCTGCAGGGGCTGGAACGATTCCGATTGCACGTACCCGCGCTTGTAAATCTGCAGGTGGCCCAGGCTGTTGCGGATGGTGCTTTCGCGCACGCCGAGGAAACTGTTCTCCTTGTAGCCGCCGAAAACGATAAGCGCCGTGGCGCCGAAAACCAGCACCAACAGCGTAACCAGCGAGCGGCGCCGGTTCCGGAAGATGTTGCGAATGGCGAAATTAAACAGCATGGGCGTAGCCTCCTGCGTGCCGGAGCGAGGCCCGGCTGTCGTCTTCAATCGCACCGTCGCGCAGGGATACCTGGCGGCGGGCGCGCTCCATCACGCGCGGGTCGTGAGTGGCGAACAGAAACGTGGTTCCCGTGCCGAGGTTGAGCCGCTCCAACAGGTCCAGAATCCCGGCGGCGGTGTGCGAATCCAGGCTGGCGGTGGGCTCATCGGCCAGTACCAGCGCGGGTTCGGCGATCATGGCGCGGGCGATGGCGACGCGTTGGCGCTGGCCGCCGGAAAGCTGATCGGGCTTCTGGCCCGAGCGATCGGCGAGACCCACTTCGGCGAGCCAATGCGAGACTTTCTCCCTGCGCTCCTTCTTGCCGAGCCCGGAAAGCAGCAGCGGGTACTCCACGTTTTCAAACGCCGTCAAAACGGGAAAGAGATTGAATGTTTGAAAGACGAAGCCCAGACGCCGGGCCCGGAACGGCGCCAATTGATGCAGCGCCACGGGCGTCGTGTCCTGCCCATCGATCCAGACGGTTCCATCGGACGGTTTGTCGATACAGCCGGCCAGGTTGAGCAGCGTGGTTTTGCCACTGCCGGAAGGACCGGTGAGCGCGGTGAACTCGCCGCTTGAGACGCTCAGGTCGACGCCGCGCAGCGCCGGCACCGTAACCTTACCGAGCGGGTAATCTTTGGAGACGCCTCTCAATTGAATCAGGGCCTCGGGTTGGATCATAGTTGGGACCTCAGAAGGGAAGTGGAATTCCATTGCGCTGGACCGGCCTGGCAGGCGATGGAGGGGAACTCCTCGCGCGTCAGCACGCGGCTGGAGCCGTACTCGGTGTGATAGGTGCGCGAACCCGCGCGAAATCCGAGATGACGGCAAAGGGAGCAGGATTCGGCCCGATCAGCGTCGAATAGCAGCCAGGTGAACTCGATGTTGCGGGGCGCGACGAACAGGCGGCGGGCTTCGAGAATGAGGCGGGCGGGAAGATCCATGCCGCGATAGGGAACCAGCACGGCGAGCTGCGTGTAGCGGGCCGCGCGGGCGCCCGCCGGAAAACGCAATCCCAGCCGCGCATGCAGCGCCGAATCGCCGGTGGTTTCCACCACGGTGAGCGCCGCGGCTTGCCTGCCGCTCGCCGCTTCACGGGCCAGCACGGTGAGCCGCCGCTCCGCCGGATAGCTGGCGATCCGGGGCAGAACGAGCCCCCATTCGTTTCCGAAAACCTGCTGGCGTATAGCCTCGGCTTCGCGGCTTGCTTCATCGGCCGCTTCGACGATGAACTGCATGACTCTGGCTTCCTTTTCCGATCTTGCGGATGCAGACACACTCCGGGCCTCGAAAGGCCGGTGAAGGGTGACGTTTGTGCCGTCCGGCGGTGCCGAGCCCCAACCGAACGTCAGATGCCAATTGGTGCCGGACCGGCCCGGTTCGTTTCACCAGATTGTGCGACTGGCTCGCTGGCGCCAAGGCCGAAAAGGTGTATGATCCGAAGTGCATTTTGCACGGCCAGGCTGCCACGAAGATCGATCCCGTTAATTCCTGAGGAGGTTCGTATGCTCAAGTGTTCTCCGTTCACCTCGATCTTTTTGTTCTCGGCGTCGTTGTTTGCGCAGGCAACCGGCACCATCCACGGCACGGTTTACGATTCCACCGGCGCCGTCATTCCCGGCGTATCGGTCACGGTCACCAACGCCGGCACAAATCTTTCGCGCTCTCTCGAAGCCGACGAGTCCGGCCGGTATGTCGTGCCGCAGCTTCCGGTGGGCATCTATAACGTCCGCGTGGAAAAGGCGGGCTTTGCGACGTTCTTGCAGACCGGCATCACGCTGCAGGTCAATACCAACGTGCAGGCCAATGCAACCTTGAGTCCGCGCGCTTCGAGCGAACAGGTCACGGTAAGTTCCGACGCGGTGATGGTGCAGGCGACGACCACCAATCTGCTGCAAGTGGTGGACGCGCGGCGCATCGAGGACCTGCCGCTGAACGGCCGCAATATTCTGCAGTTGATGTCGTTGAGCGCCGGCGTGTCGGATCGCGGCGCGGCCGGCGGCACGCTGCAGATCAACACGATCGGCGGCGGGCAGTATCACGCTCCGGTCTCGATCAACGGCGCGCGGGGCAACGCCACCAACTTCCTGCTCGACAACGCCGACAATAACGACGGCTACACCAACATCGCCGAGCCCTATCCGAATCCCGACGCCATCCAGGAATTCAGCATCCAGACCAGCACTTTCGATGCGCAATACGGACGCCAGGTGGGCGGCGTGGTCAACGCGGTTACGCGCTCTGGAACCAACCAGTTTCACGGCACCGCGTTCAACTTTCTGCGCAACTACAAGATGAACGCGCGCAACTATTTCTCCGGACGCGATGCGCTCAAGCGCAACCAGTATGGCGGCACGTTCGGCGGACCGGTGATTGTGCCCAAGCTTTACAACGGGAAAGACCGCACGTTCTTTTTCTTCGGCTACCAGGGAACCAAGCAGCGAGTGGCCTCGCCGGGCGCCTTACGTTCGGCGCCGAGTGAAGCGATGAAGCGCGGCGACTTTTCCGCCTGGCTCAACGCGAACGGCAGCGGCGCGATTCGCGATCCTCTGGCGCCCACCCAATACTTCCCTGGAAACATCATTCCTCAGGCCCGCTTCGATCCCGTTTCCCGCGGCTTGCTCGACTACATCCCTTCCACCACCGACCCCGCTTATCAACTGCGCCTGAACACTCCCGTGAACCCGACCGACGATTTGCAGTACATCGGGCGCATCGATCAGGTCCTGTCGCCGAAACAGCGCCTGTCGGCGCGCGTGTTCTATCTCTACTACGACCGTCCCTGGGTCTCGATTCCGAACAACCTGCTCTACGTGGTCACCGGCCAATACGGCGGCTCCACCAGCATCACCACGAATCACACCTATACGTTCACGCCGCGCCTGTTGAACGATTTCAGCGGCACCTTCCACCAGACGACGCCGACCTCGCAGCCCTCGCCGGAACTCGATATCTCGTTCACCAAGCTCGGCGCGCGGACCAACTATATCCCGGGCTTTGCCACCATGGACGTCGGCATCGCCAATTGGTCCGGCATCAGTCTGGGCCTTGGCTACTACGGGCCGCAGGCGACCTACCAGGCGAGCGATACCATCAGCTACGCCACCGGCAAACACAATCTGCGCGTGGGCGGCGACGTCAAGCGCTACCGCCTGGACATCGCGTCCTATTGGATGAGCGGCGGCACCGGCACCTTCAATGGCCAGATGCTGAGCGATCCAGGACGTTCCAACGCCGGAAACTCGTTTGCCGAATTCGTACTGGGAGTCGCGTCGGCTTGGCGGCAGCAATCGTTCTGGAGCAGCCGTATCTACAACTGGAGCACCGGCCTGTTCCTTCAGGACGACATCCGCGTGACACAGAAGCTGACGGTCAACGTCGGGCTGCGCTGGGATCCGCGCTACGACATCAACGAGAAATACATGAAGCGCATGACTTTCATTCCGGGCCGCCAGTCGGAGACGTATCCGAACGCGCCGCTCGGCCTGCTGTTCCAGCGCGACAGGGGCTTTGAGAACGGAATCATTCCCACTCAATGGAACCTGTTTGCGCCGCGCTTCGGCCTTGCCTACCAGTTGCGTCCGCGCACGGTGATCCGCTCCGCTTACGGCGTCTTCTACGACACCTACATGAGCATCTTCAATAACCGGACGGCGGCCGGGCAGCCCTTCGTGGCACAGTCGGTGGTGAACGGTCCGGTGCGGCTTTCCGATCCCTACGCCGGCGGCCCGATCCTCAATCCGTCTCCCGTGGTTCCCGGCAAGGACTTCCAGTTCACTCCGTATGGAACGTGGGGCCTGCAGGGGCCGAACCTGAAGGTGGGCTACATGCAGAACTGGAATTTCGTCATCGAGCAGCAATTACCCGGCGACTGGCTGGTGCGCGGCGCCTATGTCGGCTCAAAGGGTACGCGCCTGTTGAATTCACCCGAGATCAACCCGGGCGTTTACGGTCCCGGCGCCACGGCCGCCAACATCAATCAACGGCGCATTTATCAGCCGATCGGCGGCCTGCAACTGGCTTCGGGCAGCGCCTGGTCGAAATATCAATCGGCGCAGTTCACCGTGCAGAAGCGCTTCAGCCAGGGCTTCAGCATTCTGGCCAATTACACCATCGCCAAGTCGATCGACATCTCGTCTTACGCCACCGCCGAAGGCAATAGCACCGGGCCCGATCCTTTCAACTTCAACAACAATCGCGGACCGTCGGATTTCGATATTCCGCAGCGGCTGGTGGTGTCGGGAATCGTGCAGCATCCGCGGCTCGCCGGCCAGCATCCGGTGGTACGCAATGTGCTTGGAGGCTGGCAGAGCAACTTCATTTTCACGGCGCAGGGAGGGACTCCCTTCTCCGTTCTGAGCGGTGTGGACAACGCGCTCACCGGAGTCGGCGGCAACCGCGCCGATCTGACGGGTGCGCCGATCGCTCTCGGCGGCGACCGCTCGCGCGCCGATCAAATCAACGCCTGGTTCAATCCGCAGGCGTTCCGGCAGAATGCGATCGGCACCATCGGCATGATTGGCCGCAACCGGCTGCGCGTGCCGGGCGGTTGGAACGCCGATTACTCGCTGTTCAAGGAGTTCACGCTCATGGAACGCGCCCGCATCCAATTCCGCGGGGAGATGTTCAACGTGTTCAACCACACGCGGCTGGGCGGGCCGACGGCGACGGTGACGAGTCCGCTGTTTGGACGGATTACGAGCGCGCTCGATCCACGAATCGTGCAGTTGGGACTGAAGCTGCTTTTTTGACCAGCGCTGGGCCTGGCGATCTGGTACATCTTCGTTGACTCAATGGGCCTGGTGGCGGCCGCCTACAAAGCGATGTACGAAGAGGGCCGCGGCAGCCAGAAAATTGTCCGCCAGTTTGTGGCCAGCATGCTTGTCTGCTTGTTCGCAGGCGGCGCGGGCATGCTTTTTCTCGCGGAACGGCTGCGGTTGATTCCGACGCAAGAGGGCGTCGACGAGAAGGAAAGGCCGCCCAGTATCCTCTAAAAGAAAGAGGCTACTTGACCGGAGGTTTGCGGCCGCCATTCCAGGTGTCCGGCTTCGGAGTATCCGGCGGCCAATAACCATTCGGATCCTCCTTCCATTCCTTCCCGCAAAGGCTGGAGATGACTTTCCACTCCGCCGCTCCCAGGTTGACGTCGGGATGGAAGATGAAGCGTTTCAGCCCGGCCTTGTGCGACGCCACCAGAATGCGGCGCAGATCGTTGGCAGGCATGGGATCGCCGGCGTGCGGGTTGCGGCCCGTCGACACCCAGGCAATCACTTTATTCGGATCTCCTGTGGCATCCAGAGCACGGCGGGTTTCGTGGAACACCACCTTGTCAAAGAACTCGTCCGGGAAGCCGTTCTCCATATCGGCAAGCGTCTTTACGCCCGGCAGGTCGATGCCGAACAGCAGTTTCACCACCTGGAAGCAATCCTCTTCAGTGAGCGACGGGTTCCATTCGTGGAGTGTCGCCACCCAGCGGGCCACGGTGCCGTACATGCCGTCAAAGCCCCTGTGCCAGTAGTAGTGCTTGGGATAAATATAGTCGAAGAAGTGGTGCGTCTTCTGGTAATCCTGCGTGGTCAGGACGGACCAGGCGGCGGAACGCGGGATGGTGCCCAGCTTGGTTTTGCGCGGTAACCCGTCGAACGCCTTGCGCACGGCGGCCATGTTGCGCAACGTGCTCTCTTGCCGCATGCGGAGCCAATAGAGAGCGTCTTCATTCAGGTCGAATAGCGACAGGCCTCCCAACATTCCTCCGGTCTGGTGAAAGCGCACAAGCGACGGCGCAAGGGAATGGAACCGCGTCCGCAGATGGTCCATCCCGCGCTCCATGCGCGCGATGTCGAAGCCCAGCTTCGTATAGATGGCGCGATGATGGTCGCGGATCTCGAACAGGTCGCCGCCATGGTGGAACGCGAGTTCGTAGTGATGCTCACCGGCGCCATCGATGATGACGCCCGCGGCTTGCGGGAAGGCGCGCATGGTGTCCTCGACGCCGGCGGCCAGTGCCGTCGCGCCAAAGGTATCGCCGGCACCGGGCTTCAACCGCCCATAGTGACCCGGGCCGAACAGCATGATCTCCCAGCCACGGCGGGCGATCTTGTCCATGAGGGATTGAAGCTGCTTTTCCTTGACGGCGTCGAGGCGGACATTGGCGGGCGCATCGACGCCGTGTTTGCGATAGATGGCCGCGTCGGGAGCGAACGTTTGGATCACCGCTCCCGCACGGCGGTAAGTGAAGTCGAACGAGGGTGGACCGTCCCAGAAACGCAGCGGCCCGATGACGATGCCGCGCACACCGCCCGCTTCCCAAGCGTCGAGAGTACGATCCTGATCCGTGAGCCACTGCTCGAGCGGGAAGATCATGTACATCCACGGCACCAGCCGTGCTGGCGGTTGCGCGCGGAGCTGCATCGATCCGAACAACAGCGTTTTGGTAAGCGTGCGGCGGTCGATCATCAGAAGCTTACCTTCAGTCCGAATTGCATGACGCGCATGGCGGCGCGCAGGCTGCGGATTTCCCCAACGCGCGGGGCGTCGGGCGTGATGGAAGCGAGCGAAACGAACCCAAGGTTGTTGGGCTGTCCGAAGAAGGGCGTGTTGGTGCCGTTGAACGTCTCGGCGCGGAACTGAAGCTTCATCCGCTCGGTGAGGGAGAAGTTCTTGAACAGCGAGAAGTCGATGTTACGCTGGCCGGGCGAGACCATGATGTTGCGGCCGGAGTTGCCGTAGTGGCACAGATCCGGGCGGGCGGCGATGTTGCAGTTGACGCGCTGGAAGGCGCTGGGGTCGTACCACAGATCGCGAGTGGCGTTGTCGAGCCGGCCGTCGCGCAGGCGATCCGGACGGATGGGCGTTCCGTCCCCGCCGGTGTTGAGGTCGTTGGCGCCGACGGTGGGCGTAAAGGGGAAGCCGGTGCGCATGGAGAAGATGCCGTTGGTCTGCCAGCCTTTCAGCACACCGCCGGCGACGCCGGTAAGGCTCTTGCCGAAGGGGATCTCATAAACGAAGTGGACCACCAGGTTATGCGTGAGATCGAAGGCGGTGCGGCCGCGGGAGCCGGCGCGGTCGAGATACACCTGGCGCCCGGCTCCTTCATTGCCGCCGTCCTCGCCATCGCCGTTGGCCTTGCTGAAGGTGTAGGCGGCGCCGTAGCTGAAGCCGGAGGTGAAGCGGCGTTCGAGCTTCGTTTGCAGGCCGTGATAGTGCTGGTTCGAATAGGAGTCGAACGCGAAGATACGGCCGAGCGTCTGAACTCCCTTGCCCGGCTGCGAAGGATCGAAGAACTGCTGGATGGGGCGGCGCGATTGGAAATTGGTGTTGGGGGAAGGCAGGGCTCCGTTGAAGTTCTCATACGAATTGGCGGAGTGGCTGGTCTTGCTGCCGACATAGCCCACCGTGAGCGACATGGAGCCGGGCAGTTCCCGCTGCACATCGAAGCTCCATTGCCAGAGGTCGCGCTCCTGGCGATCCGGCTCCAAGCGCCACACGCTGACCGGCGGAGTGGCGACGGCTCCCACAAACGGGTCGTTCAAAGTCAGGATGGGCAGATTGGGAGCGAACTGGCGCGTGCCGCCGGGGACGGCCACGGTAATGGAGTCGTACTGCTGGAAGCCGGAAAGCGGCGGCATGAGGTTGGCGGTGCTGATCTGCACGAAGTGTTGCGGGCTGGTGTACTGGCCCGCTCCGGTGCGGATTACCCACTTGTTCGTCGGGCGGTAAGCAATGCCCAGGCGCGGCTGCCAGAACGGCGCTACCTGCTTCCAGAACTTCTTCTTCGCTTCATCGGACTCGACGGGTGGGAACAACGTCGGCATCACCTGTCCATTGGGGGCGGTGTAGGGACGCTCCAGGCTGACGGTGCGGACGTGGCCCAACGTGTCATAAGGGTTGCCCATGTAATCCCAGCGCAGACCAGCGGTGATGGTGAGATTGCTTTTCACGCGCCACTCGTCGGTGAAGTAAGCGCCGACGCGGCGGGAGCGCATGGCGACCGAAGGGTAGCCTTCAGCCGTCTGGGCGCGGTTGGGGTAGCCGAGCACGAACGAGGCGAAGTCGTTTCCGCTCTCGTTGGGGGAAAAGCTCAAGCTGCCGCGAGTCAGGTTCGCGGCGCGGCGGTTCATGGCGGCGTGCACGACGAGGACGCCGGTTTTCATGGAGTGCTTGCCCTTGACGATCGACAGGTTATCGGCGAACTGGTAGCTGTAAGTGTCGTCGGTGCGGCCGTTCAAATCGCCGATGGTGAAGCCGATGCCGGGGATACCGGTTTCGGCGGCGGTGAACTTGCGGTTGCCGTCGCCGGCCACGCGGAACTGGCCGATGCCGAGGCTGTCGACGTCGAAGTTGGAATTGGAGCGGGGGTTGATGTAGTTGTCGCCCCAGTTGTTGATGCCGAAGCGGAGTTCGTGCAGCACATTGGCGCTGAAGGTGTGGATCCACTGGCTGGCCACGTTATACGCTTCCGAGATCCGGTCTTCGGGGAAATTGGGGTTGATCTGAAAAGCGTTCCAATCGGATTTGTCGATGGCGAAGCGGCCGAAGGCGCGATCCTTGCTTGAAAAGTTGTGGTCGAGGCGGCCGAAGTACTGGCGGGCGCCGATGACGCTTGGGACCGCGCGGCTGACGGTGAAGTCGAGCGGATCGAGTTGCTGGAAATCGGGCTGAGGCAGGAACTGTTTGATCACGTTCTGGGCACCGGGATGAAGCCGGTTGGTGGGGATCACGTTGTTGGCGAACGGCAGGCCGGTGATGGGATCGTAAATGGTGATGGGGTTGCGCACGCGATTGCCGGTGGCCGGGTTGATGGGCGGATTCAGCAGGCGTGAGAAATCGCCGTTGCGGAAATCCTGGCTGGGCCACCAGGCGGTGACGACGGCTTCCTGCGTCTGGCGGCGCTCTTCGTAGTTGAACGACCAGAAGGTCTTGTTCTTAATGACGGGTCCGCTGATGAAGCCGCCGAACTGGTTGCGGCGCAGGCGGTCCTTTTTGAGGCGTCCGGCGCTGGCGGGACGCTGGAAGTTGAGGAAATAGGTTTCGGCGTCGAAGGCATCGTTGCGCAGAAACTCCCAGGCCGTGCCATGCAACTGGTTGGCGCCGCCTTTGAGCGATACTTCGACGCGCGCGCCGGAGCTTTGGCCGAACTCGGCGGAGTAGGATCCGGTCTGAACCTTGAACTCTTCGACGGCGTCGATGGAAGGAGTGAAGCTCGAGATGTTGTAAAGCGGGGCGATGGATTCCACCCCATCGAGCGTGATGCTCTGGTGCACTTCGCGCTGGCCATTGGCGATGACCGACATGCCGCCGCCGGGGATCGGGAATCCGCCCTGGCCGTCGGCTCCGCCGCTGCGGCTGCCATATTGCGTGCCGGGCACCATGGCGGCGAGATGGATCAGGTTGCGCCCGTTCAACGGAAGATCGACGACGCGCTTGTTCTCGATCACCTGGCCGACCGCGGAGCTGTCGGTTTCCAGCACCGCGCCCGAAGCCACCACTTCCACCGATTCGGTGACGTTGCCGATTTCAAGGACGAAATCGACGCGCGCCTTCTGCGCGGTTTCAAGCTTCAAATCGGTCACGTTCTGCGCTTTGAAGCCGGCCATTTCCGCGCGCACGGTGTATACGCCGATTTCGAGCAGCGGGAACGTGAATTCGCCCGCGGCGTTGGTGGTTTTGGTGGTCCGGACACCGGTGGAAACGCGCGTAACGGTGATCTGGGCACCGGCGACAAGGGCACCGGAAGAGTCCTTCACAAGGCCGAGAATCTCGGTGGCGGTGGTTTGGGCACGAAGAGTGGAGGCAAACAAAGCCAGGACGAAACAAAGAAGGGAACGCTGAAGCATGAAACCTCCTGCAGGTAGCGAGAGAACTAAACTATACGAATTGGATACAGCCGTCAAGCGTGGTGGCGATGATCGGGAGGCTTAAGACGACATCTAACCTATTGTTAATTAAGCATGATAAACGAAATTTCTTGCAAATTTTCCCGGACCTGCTAGTATACTGCCTGTATCCATTCCATATGAAAGAAGCCGCGTCCGCAGGAGAAGTGGCCCGTGTCTATAAGCGGCTGAAAGGCTGGATTCTCGATGGCAGACTGAGGCCGGGCGATTTCCTGTCCGAAGTCGAGTTGGCGCGCCAGTGCGAAACGTCGCGCACGCCGGTGCGCGAAGCATGCAACCTGCTCTCGCAGGAGAAGTGGATCCAGCGCATCCGGCACAAAGGCTACGTGCTGCCGGCCATTTCCATCCGCGACATCATCGAAGTTTACGAGTACCGCAAGTTGTTGGAGTGCTTCAATGCCGAGCGCGCCGCGGCCAGCGCCACGGTCGAGGAGATCCGGCAGCTACGGGAGATTACGGCGGCCGAAGACTTGGCGGAAGTGGATATGGCCGTATTCCTGCGCGGCAACCAGGCGTTTCACACCAAGCTTGGCGAGATCGGGCGGAACCGGCGCATGTTCGACCAACTGGTGTTGACGCTCGAGTATGTACAGCGGCTGGATGTGCTTTCCGCCCAGCGCGACACGCGGCCCGTACCGCATCGCGACATCGTGCGGGCGATTGAGGCGCGGAACGCGCAGGAAGCCGTCCGCGCGATGGCGGAGCACATCAACCTATCGCGCGACCATATGCTGCGGCTATTCGGTACTTAAGCCAGCACGCCCGCCAGCTTCCCGGTGGAATCGGCGAAGCGTTCCACGGGCGTGTCGAACGCATCGAGCATCGACAGGTAAAGATTGGCGAGCGGCGTGTCTTCGGCGTATACCAGATGCTGCCCGGTGGCGAGGCGGCCGCCGGCTTTGCCCGCAACCACAACCGGCAGGTTGTGCGGATCGTGCTTGTCGCCGTCGCGGATGCCCGCGCCGAACAGGATCATGGATTGATCGAGTACGTTCGAATCGCCTTCCTTGATCTCGCGCAGTTTCCCCAACAGGTAGGCATACTGCTCGATATGCCATTGCCCGATGAGCTGGTATTGCCGCAACTTGTCGGCGTCTTTCTGGTGATGGCTGATGTCGTGGTGACCGCTTGAGATACCGGGCAGGAACGAGAAATTCTGGTTGGTCACTTCGTTGCCGAACATGAAGGTGGCAATGCGCGTGGTGTCGGTCCGGAAGGCGAGGGCGATCATGTCCATCATCAGGTGCGTGCAATCGGCGAAGTCCTTGGGCTGGGGCTCGGGCTTGGGCGCCGAATCGATGGGATAGCGCGCCTCCCAGTTGGCCCGGCCGGGCAGGTTCGCCGCCTTCAGCCGCTCTTCGAGGGAACGGACGATCGACAGATATTCATCCATGCGCAGTTGATCGGATTTACCCAACCGGCCGCGTAGCTGGTTCGCATCTCCGAGCACGGTGTCGAGCAGATCCGTGTCCCGTTTCAGCGACTCGCCGGGGGGCTTGGTGGCGCGAAACAGCCGTTCGTACACGTAAAGAGGATTGATTTCGCGGGCGAGCGGACGCGAAGGACCGGCCCAGGCGATGTGGGATCCGTATACACGCGTGTAGCCGACGTTGCGGTCCACTCCGGTAGTGACGGGCGAGGTTCCGAGTTCGAGCGACGGCAGCGGGGTCGCGCCCGCCGTACGCTGTGCGCCAATCTGATCCACCGAAATGCCGTTGCAATTCACGTCAACGCCCAGCGTCTTGGTGATGGTGGTGGAAGTGAGGAAGCCGCTGACCTTCACGTAATGGCCATCGCCGGTTTTCGAACCCTGGTTCCAGGTGTTGGTCACCACCAGCAGATCGTCGCGGAAGGGCGAAAGCGGCTGCAGTGTTGGCGAGAGCTTGAACTCGCGGCCGGTGCCTTCGGGGGTCCAGAAATCGGGGTGCGTTCCGTTGGGCATGTAAAGGAACGCCATGCGCTTGGTTGTCGCGGCGGGCTTGCGCGCGGGCGCGGCCATGGCTTCCAGCCAGGGAAGGCCGAGCGCGGCGCCGGCACCCCTAAGCAGCATGCGCCGGGAAAGCGGCTGATGGTTCCTCATTTCGCGGATGACTCCTTCGGACTGGATTCGGGCTCTGGCGCCTGGAAACGGAACGGCGTACTCAATACGATGCCACGGATGAGCGCATAGGAGCTGTAATACTCCTTCTTTACTTGTTCCACAATTTGATCGACGGCGCAATAGTCCTCAAGGGTGAGCGACCGGCCGAGGGCATACCCCATCATTTTCGCCGTGAGGTTACGAACCACCAGGTCGCGGCGCTCCATCAAGATTTTCTTGAGTTCGACCGGGCCGTGGAACTTCAGACCGCCCGGCAGTTCGCCGCTCGAATCGACGGGCTTGCCGGAGTCGTTGTCGCGCCAGCGGCCCACCGAGTCGTAGTTTTCGAGGGCAAAGCCCCAGGGATCGATCTTGGCATGACAGGAGGCGCAGGCCGGATTCTGGCGATGAAGCGTCAGCCGCTCGCGCACGGTGGCGGGTTTGGCGGCATCCTCCTTAGCGAGCGGCGGCACGTTGGGCGCCGCCGGCGGGGGCGGAGTTCCGAGGAACGATTCCAAAACCCATTTGCCGCGCAACACCGGGCTGGTGCGAGTGGGCACCGACGATACGGCGAGGATGGCCGCCATCCCAAGCAGCCCGCCGCGATGGGAGTCCGGCGGCAGCAGCACGCGGCGCGGCTGCTGGCGAAGACCCTCTGTTTTGGGCAGGCCGTAGTAGCGTTGCAGCCGAGTGGCCATCACGGTCCAATCGGAGTCGATCAGGTTCAGCAGCGAATGATTGTCGCTGAGTATTTCGTGAACGAACAGAATCGGCTCATAGCGAATGCCGGACTCGACTTCGGACTCGTAGTAATCGGGAAAGAGCTTGGCGTCGGGCTTGATATCGCGGCCAAGTTCCCGCGTGGCCAGCCATTGCTCCACGAAATTTTCGGCAAACTCACGCGACCTTTCGGCGCGGATCAGCCGGATGGCCTCTTCGGCGATGATGTTGGGGTCGGCGAAGCGATCCTGTTTGGCGAAGCGCAGAAGCTGCGCGTCGGGCGCGGAGCCCCAAAGAAAATAGGAAAGCCGGGAGGCCAATTCAAACGGAGGCACCTGGCGCTGTTTGCCGGTGGTATTCGGCTGTTCGATGCGGAAAAGAAAACTGGGCGAGATCAACACGCCCTGAAGCGCGTAGGAGATAGCCTCATCGAACGATTCGCCCCGGGCGGTGGCGGCGTCGAACAATGCGATATAGCGAGCGGCTTCGTCTTTCTCGGCCGGCCGGCGGAACGCTCGGGGCAGAAAATCGTCGAGGACCTTGCGCGCGGCCTGCGGCGGCGTATACTTCTCGCCCGGCGTCGCGGTGAGGAAGGTTTCCCGCGACCTGGGATCGCGCATGGCGTAGTCGAGGGCGATACGGGCCGCTTCCAGGTATTTCTCGGCGTGAACGGGGGACAGGAAAAGCGTTTCGGCGGCGTTGTCGAAGCCTTCGCCACCGGCGCCGTCGGCGGGCAGCGCCGCTCCGGCGTTGATATGGATGTTGAGCAGGTCGCGCACGGTGGCGGCGTACTCGGCGCGGTTCAGGCGGCGGGAGAGAGCGCGGGCCGGCGAGATGCCGTCGGCGCAGGCCTTGGTGCGCAGCGCATGATCCACGAATCCGGTGAACGCTTCCCGAGCGTCGAGCGGCGGCATGGGCGCATTGCGTGGCGGCATTTCGTGTTCCGAAACACGGCGGTAGGCGCGCCTCCACAGCACCGGCTGGTCGTTGAGCGAGGCTTCGGTCAGCTTGCGGACGTCGTATCCAGCGGCCGGCTTCTGGCCCGTGTGACAGGCCAGGCAGTATTGCGTGACGAAGGATTGAACAGGTGCAAAGTCCGTGCCCGTCTGAGCGGCGGCGGCAATCGTGATGAGTATCGCGGTAAGCACTGATCTGCTTTCAGGATACCGTGATCTGAATTTGGAAGGGTTTGGTCGGGCTGCCGGGATTTGAACCCGGGACCTCTTGCACCCCAAGCACGTTGCAGGCTCACACCTGCTCCATGCCTTTGAGTGCTTTCTATAGTTTACCTGAATTCGGGGCGCCTGCTTCCGCTCACAGCAATTGGCGCTGGAATCGATTTTATTCACATTTTTCGCACGGCCCAGGCTTGCTGGAACGGATCGTTCATCCGCCATTGACCGAAATGCGCTGAATCTCCGAAGAAGCCGCGCCGCTCGAACCACTTCACGCATTAGAGCACGGGAATGATCGTCAATGCCGCCGGTAGCACGATGAGCCAATCGTAGCGGCTGAGCGCGAATGTCCCAAGCCCCCTCTAGAGAAGCAGCACGTATAGAATCGCTGCGAGTAGGACAAGCTCCCAAACCACGGCAAGTTCAACCAACGGTTGGCGAACGGCCGGTTCAGAATTTGAGATCCGCTCGAATCGGCAATTCTAGGCCATTGAAGAACTGGATCAAGACCAGCGAAACGACCATTTCTTCAGATTGCCTTCTCTTATTTCCATGCAGGGACTGATCCCGCTCTATTGACCCATTCCAGACTTTGGCGAGAACGAATCGTCCCCCGAGAAACACCCCCACAAGGAAACTGATAGGCGCAGATGAAAGCGCTCGCCGCCCGACCCTAAAACCCCACGCCGTGTTGCCGAATCGGACTCTTTGTTAGCCTTATTCTGTAGTGGGGAATTTCGGAGGCCAACATGGGGCGCCAATGAGGAACTCCGCGCATTCATCTCAGACCCGGTGCTTCAGCAACGACTAGCAAAGTACCCGGCCCTTCAGTGCTTCCGCAATGCCATGCTCGAGGAGCTTCATGCCAGGCACTTCGCCATTATCGGCTTCCGGCGACTATTCCGATGTCAGCGTTAGCAGCCCCTATTGTGTGATTCCTTGGCCGGAAGTATCGCGCCTGAACGACGAAGAAATGAAGCCTCTAATGATCGACGTCGTCGATCGAACGTACCGCTTCATCCACACGTTGTTCGATGAGAGAACCGGCGGCGAACTTTTGCTCCGTCTGGCAGAGCGGGATCCGCCGCAGTGGCAACCTTTTGCTCCGCCCTTGACAACCTGCCTTTGGCACAGCTTTCGCATGGCAAAGCGTCCTCAAAGCCTTGCGGCAACTGCCCGTTGCGGATTACCTGATTCTGAGACCACCGACCACAACCGCCGGCCGAGAGTCGGCGGTGAACGCCTGCGTCGTGGCAGGCCGGCGCATCCTCGGTCCGCTCCTCAATGGCGTATCGTCACGCACTTCGATCGCGCTTGCGAACACTGTGCTGGTAGCATGCCAGTCGGGCCGGAGGAACCTGAGGTCCGGGCGCTTCTGGAACGCGTCGCGGAGAATCCTAGATCGTCATGAGTGCACTACGCACGATTGAAACCCTTCCTAGCAGAAACAATGATGGCTGGCATTGGAATTTCAACATGCCCGTTAAAGCAGTAAGCGGCGGCAGCATCGTGTCCTTCCGGTAAGGGTGCGTGACGCCCGGTAGGCTGCGTTGGTAGGGTAAGACAGTCGCCGAGGGGCGACTAATTATGCCGGTCCGACGTCCCACGAAAATCCCGGAAGCGATTCTCCACCTGCAGCAACAACTGGATCAATGGCGCAGCGCTCAAAAGGGACGGGCGAAGTTGCCAGAGTCATTCTGGCAGGCTGCTGTTGAGCTGGCGCAGCAATACGGAGTATTCCAAACGGCGCAGCCGCTGCGGCTCGATTATACGAGGCTGAAGCAACGGCTGATCGGAGCGGCACCCCAGCGAAAGTCTCCGCGGCCGGCATTTGTGGAACTGGTGAGACCACAGCCGACGGAGATGGAAGGGTGCATCATCGAGTTCGAGTCTGCGCAGGGAGCCAAGATGCGCGTTCAATGGAGGTCCAGCGTTCCACCGGATTGGACGAACCTGTTGCGGGCGTGGCGGGATGGAGACCGGTGATCCAGATCACGGCGCAGATGCGCGTGCTGGTTGCCATCGAACCCGTGGATGGACGAAAAGGAATCGATTCGTTGGTGCGGCTGTGTCAGGATAAGCTGGCCGAGGATCCGTTTTCCGGATGCGTTTTTGTGTTCCGGAGCCGCAGCGGAACGGCGATCCGGCTCCTTACATATGACGGGCAAGGCTGCTGGCTGGCGCAGAAACGGCTCTCCAAAGGACGATTCGTCTGGTGGCCGGAAGCCAGCGAACCAGCCAAACCGCTCGAAGCCTATGAGGCGCATCTGCTGATGGCGGCAGGGGATGTTTCGCGAGTGTGCGGCGCCGATGTGGCGGCGCGTCGGTCAGCTGAAGTAAATTCCGGCGGAAACAGCTCAAGGGTCTTGCGTTCCAAGAAAAGCAGGTTCATACTGCTGGAAGCATGGCTGGAATCGCAGTGGCCAACCACCGATACCGAGGCCGGGACATCACCGCGGCCGACATCCTAAATATAGGGGAGTTGATCGCCGCCCACCCGGGCGCGAGCCGGCGCACCCTTTCGAAGAAGTTGTGCGAGGCATGGGAATGGCGGCAGCCCAACGGCGCTTTGCGCGACATGGTGTGCCGGGGGATGCTGCTAATGTTGGATCGCGCGGGCCAGATCGTGTTGCCGCCGGTGAGTTATGTGCGGCATAATCCGCTGGCGCAACGAGTGCGACCGGCGCCGATGCTGCTGGACACCACGCCCATAACGCAGCGATTGCGGACCCTCCAGCCGCTGGAGTTTCAACAGGTGCGGCGAACCTCCGACGAGCCGCTGTTCAACGGCCTGATAGAAGAACATCATTACCTGGGTTACGAACAGCCGGTCGGCGAACACCTGAAATACCTCGTATGGGCGCAGGGCAGACCGGTTGCCTGCCTGGCGTGGTCTTCGGCGCCGCGCCACATTGGCAGTCGCGACCGCTACATCGGCTGGAGCAGTGAGGCACGCCGGCGGAACATTTGTTTCCTCGCGTACAACACACGATTCCTGATCCTGCCGTGGGTGCGGGTAGAACACCTGGCGTCGCATATTCTCAGCCGCATGACAGCACGGATTTCGGCGGACTGGCAGGCTGTGTATGGTCACCCGATCTATTTTCTGGAGACCTTCGTGGATCCGGAGCGGTTCCGCGGAACCTGCTACCGGGCAGCGAACTGGACGTTGCTGGGCAGGACGACGGGGCGGGGCAAGGATGATCAGACCGGTCGGCCAAACCGATCGATTAAAGAAGTGCTGGGCTATGCGGTGCACCGGCGCTTTCGCCAATTACTGGGCGAGTCAGCGAAATGAAGCCCGCGATCGAGCGGATAGAACTATCCACGCAAGAGCTGGAGAGACTGCTGGAACGGGCGCGAGTGGATCCGCTGCGGGAAGAGGATTACCAGAAGCTGAAAGCGGCGGTGGAAACGCTGGAGTACCTAACCGAGTTAGTGGCCGACAAAGACACCACGATCCGGCATCTGCGGCAACTGCTGTTGCCGGCGAGCACGGAGAAGACCAAGGACGTCCTCGCTAAGGCCGGTGCGGCGACGGCCAATCCTGCGTCGGACAGCAAGCCAGAAAGCGGCCAGGAGCAGACCAAAGACGAGGCGCAACCCGGACACGGGCGCACCAGCGCCGATGCCTACACTGGAGCGCAGCAGGTGGATGTTCCCCATCAGGAACTGAAACATGGCGATCGGTGCCCGGAGTGCGAGAAGGGCAACGTATACGGACAGAAAGAACCCAAGGTGCTGGTGCGGATCGTGGGACAAGCGCCGTTGGCCGCCACGGTCTACTCGCTGGAACGATTGCGTTGCGGAGCATGCGGACAGATCTTCACCGCCGAAGAACCGGACGGCGTGGGTCCTGAGAAGTACGACGAAACAGCATCGGCCATGATCGCCCAACTCAAGTACGGTAGCGGGACGCCGTTCTATCGCCTGGAACAGTTGGAGCGGCATCTGGGGATTCCGTTGCCGGCGGCAACGCAATGGGAAATCGTCGAGGAGGCTGCGGAAGTCATCAAGCCGGCACGCGACGAGTTACTCCGGCAGGCGGCGCAAGGCGAGGTACTGCACAACGACGATACCAGCATGCGGGTGCTGCGCTTGGCACGCGAAGCGGGCGACCAGCGCACCGGTGTGTTCACCAGCGGAATCGTTGCGACGATGCAAGGCCGGCAGATCGCGCTGTACTTCACCGGACCGAAGCATGCGGGTGAGAATCTGGCTGATGTTTTAAAGCGGCGGGCCGCGGAGCTACCTCCGCTGATCCAGATGTCTGATGCCCTATCACGCAATGTGCCAAAACTGCCCACTGGGGTAGAGATGCTGCTGGCTCGATGCCTCGCCCACGGTCGCAGGCAGTTTGTAGAAGTAGCGCAGAACTTCCCTGACCAATGCCGTTACGTGCTGGAGACATTGGGGGAGGTGTACGGCTACGATGCGGAAGCGCGCGAGCGTGGGCTAAGTCCGGAAGAGCGGTTGCGGTTCCATCAAGAGCACAGCCAGCCGCTGATGGACAAGCTACATGCCTGGCTGGAAGCACAGTTCGCCGAACGAAAGACGGAGCCCAACTCCGGCCTGGGCAAAGCAATCACGTACCTGCTGCGGCACTGGAAGGGGCTGACGCTATTCTTGCGGGAAGCGCGGGCGCCGCTGGACAGTAATCTGGTCGAAAGGGCATTGAAACGCGCCGTGCTGCACCGCAAGAATGCATTGTTCTATCGGACCCTTAACGGAGCGCAGGTCGGCGACCTGTTCATGAGCCTGATTCACACGGCTGAGTTGTGCGGTGCCAACTCGTTCGACTACCTGACCGAACTGCAGCGGCACGCCCAGGAACTGGCGGCCAACCCGGCGGCGTGGATGCCGTGGAACTACCGCGAGACGCTTAGGGCCCCTGGAGTATGATGTACCTGCCTGGCCGAAAAGGAACGATGGCGGCCAGGGTTAGGTGACGCTCCGAAATGGCCGCCAAACGGGCCTTTCCAAAGGCAGAATCCGACAACGTTTTTGGCCAGGCACGGAAGGTGGCAAAAATGTTCCGCGCCGGCCTCTACGCCCGTGTTTCTACCAACGATCAGCAGACCCTCGCGATGCAGAGCCGGGCGATGCGGGAGTATGTTGCCCGGCGCGGCTGGACCATTGCGATGCAGGTCCGGGAGGTGGGTTCTGGCGCGACACAGCGGCAAGCTCGTGAGAAGCTGCCGGAAGCAGCGCGCCGCCGGCAGGTCGATGTCGTGCTGGTGTGGCGGCTGGACCGCTGGGGTCGCTCGGTAACGGATCTGCTGGCGACCCTGCAAGAACTGGAACATCTTGGCGTCGGATTCGTTTCCCTTACTGAGGCACTGGATCTGACCACACCAGCCGGGCGTGCCATGGCTGGCCTGCTGGCCATCTTTGCTGAGTTCGAAAGGGAGATTCTGCGGGAGCGGACTCGGGCTGGCTTGGCCCATGCGCGGGAGAACGGGAAACGGCTGGGTCGGCCGGCAACCGCTGCCGTTCACGCTGCGGAAATCCGGAAGCTGCATCGTGCTGGTGTTAGCAAATCCGAGATCGCTCGTCGAGTGCAGATCGGGCGCACCTCAGTCCGCCGAATCCTTGGAGCGAAGTCATGAAAAGACCCAAGCGAGACCCTGTGCGGGAGGACCGCATTCACAACGAGGCAATCGTCGATGCCAGTCCGGACGAACAGGCAATGAGCTGGTATTACTATCTGGAAAGCAAGATCAGTTTCCCGTTCCAGGCGAAGTGCCTGGCTACGAAGGTCGTCTCGCCGCTCAGGAAAGGTGAAACCGTGGAGGTCGTGCGCATGGCGCCGGTCGAAGTCTGCGAGCACGACATGCTCGTCCTGGTCCGATGGCAGGGTCGAACCATGGCCGCCCCGCTCGCTCAACTCACCGCTGTCGATCCAGACGAATCAACCGCTGAAGCCGTTGGCGACTGGCATTACTGGGTGGCGCAGGGCTACTGTCTCTGAGCTGGGCTCCTGCTGTGCACCGTTTTCGGTGTCACCTATTTCCGGGAGAAATAGCCCGGCGATTCCTTACGCAACCTTACCGAAAGCACACAAGACATTCGACGCCATTACAACGATGCGCGACCAGGGCCGCACGCTGATTGGCGGATTCCATTCCCCGATGGAGTGGGAGTGCCTGGGCATCCTACTTCGCGGCAAGCAGCCCGTGATCTGGGTTCCGGCCCGTAGCATCGTCGGCATGCACCTCAAATCCGAACTCCAACCTGCCTTTTCCACCGGCCGCCTGCTGATTCTGTCGCCTTTCGAGCAGAAGCACAAACGAGTCACTGCTGCCCTAGCTGAAGCGCGGAACCGTTTCGTCGGTGCCATCGCGGACCGCATGTTCGTGGCGCACGCCGCGCCCGGTAGCCGAACGATGACTCTCTGCGAGGAGCTACACGCTCACGGAAAAAAGATCGTCACCGTGTCCGACCCAGCAAATTCAGCTCTGGCCCAGTTCGCGGATTGGATCTAGCCCGACATCGTTGACGACGTCGCTCTCTGTTCACTGATTCAACACTGTCCTTAAGTGACCGCCCGCATAGCCAACGAGGAGACGCTTTGTCGCTGGAAAATCAAAAAAATGAATTGGGTGTGGCTACTTTGGAACGACGGCGCTCGGGCCGGCGTGTAGCCGGT
>CADEFT010000033.1:87587-93757 GCA_902826685.1 uncultured Acidobacteriota bacterium | reverse complement strand
CCAAAAACAGAAGAGTGGTGCAGGACCACATGGTCGCCTGAAGCATGTTTGCGAGTATAGCGGATCAGCCCGCGAGCGCGAGATAGGGCTCAAACAGGGCCTCCTGCCGCGGCCGCTCGGTGTATTCGCGCATTTCAGCCCAGTAGCGCCGCTGCAACCCGGCGGGCGCGGCCTGCGGACGGCCTTCGAGCATCGACCGCATCTGAAGCGCGTTCACGGCCGACTGCGCCTTGGCATCGTTGGCGAAGACGACATAGGTCTCCGAGGCGAATGAGCCCACCCGTTGGATGCGCGGCTTCCAAAGCTCCAGTTGGCTCTGAGTATAGAGGTAGTCGTAGCGGGCCGACGGGTCGGCCGGCTTGGAGTACTCGGCGTTCCAATTGGCCGTATCGCGGCCGAGCAGTCGCACATAGCCGACGGCGGAAGTAAGGAAACTGGTGGCGGGCATGGCCTTCACGTGCTCCGGCTGGTCGATGTTGGCGAAACCGATATGATAATCGATAAAAGTTCCGAGGGCTTCTTCGGTGGCCCAGCTTTCATGCCGCATTTCGGCCACCAGTGGAAATGGATGAAAGGCGCGACGCAGCCGGATGAGGTGATCGCGGTTTTCCGCCGTGAATCGATATGACCATGGGAACTGCATCAGCAGCGCGCCCAGCCTTCCGGCGTCGCGCAGCGGCCTCAGCCCGGCGGCAAACTCCGCCACTTCACTCTCCACCAGCAAGCGGTCATGGGTGAAGCGGCGATGGAGCCTGGCGGTGAACTTAAACTGCGTGTTGTGTGCGACCTGCCGCAGCCACAACCGCGCCACCTCCGGCTTGACCGGATGATGGAACGACGTGCCGACTTCCACCGTATCGAAATGGGTGGCAATCTGTTCCAATTGAGACAAATTCTTCGCACGGGGTGCCGGATAAACCAGACCTTCCCAATCCGGGAAATTCCATCCGGCCACACCGATGCGAAGGGGACCAACCGGGGAGGTGACGAGAGGCATGAGGGAGAATCCTTTCGCTTAACTTTCGCCACTTCAATTTACGGTTTTTCTTCGCCTGTGTCAAGAGGGGATTTTGGATTTAGGACTTGAGGAGAGGAAGGGGGCGCGGGCGCAATTTTGGGTGAAAAGGGGTGAGTTGCGCCCGCTGTCGTAACGGGGATTTGAATGGTAGGGCGCTGCGCTACCGCCTGTGGTTACAGGCTTTGCGAAAAAAATGAAAACGGCTTAAGGACTTGATTGGACCTGCCCGGTATGCTATCTCTGGACTAGCAAGTTCATGCAATCGCCACTGCGGAGTGCGCGTTCCCCGCGAGCACTTTCGAACTGCATCCTTCTGGTCGAGGTGATCCGGAAATGGAGACTGGAAACCGGCGGCTAATCCGACCGCAATTTGGTGAGTTCAAAGAAAAAATGGAAAAACCAAGCCGAGTCCCACAAAAGAAACCGGCGCCCCCGGATCAGACAAACGCCGAGAACTTTTATTATGTGAAGCAGATGCAGTCCAAGACTCCCATGGTTTTGGTGCTGCGCGGCGGCGAACATCTGAACGGTGTCATCGAGTGGTACGACAAAGGCTGTTTGAAGGTCAACCGTGAGGATGGACCGAACGTGCTGGTCTACAAGTCGTCGATCATGTACATGTACAAGGCCGGCGACGAAGCCTGAGACCTTATAGAGCCAGAATCAGTTTCGCCAGCAGGGCGGTGCGGTCCGCAATTCTTTCCACCAGGATGCTTTCGTGGCTGGCGTGGGCGCCTTCACCGGCGCCGCCCAATCCGTCAAGGGTAGGAATGCCGAGAGCGGCCGTGAAATTCCCGTCGGAGCCGCCGCCGGTCGAAGACTCTTCGAGCTTGACGCCCAACTCCTTCGCTGCGGTACGGGCCTTGGCATAGAGTTCCGCGACTCCGGCGGAACGCTCCATCGGCGGACGGTTCAAGCCGCCCTTCACCGTCACCTTGCATCGCTTGTCGAACGGCTTGAGGCCCTGAAACTTCTTATCGAGCGCGGCGGCGTCCTTCAGCTTCGCGATGCGGATATCGACTTCCGCATGCGCTTCGGCGGCGATCACATTCGACCGTGTACCGCCGTGAATCACGCCCGGATTCACCGTGGTCCCCGCCTTCAGATCCGTGAAGCCGGCGATCTTGTCGATCTGCCGCGCCAGTTCCACCACGGCGCTGGCGCCGGCCTGGAAATCGACGCCGGCGTGAGAGGCCTTGCCATGCACCGCCACATGATAAGACCCGACGCCCTTGCGCGCGGTCTTGAGCTTGCCTTCCAAACCCGTACCGGGTTCCAGCACCAGCACCGCCAGACTCTTCTTGGCTTCCTTTTCGGTCAGGGCCCTGGAAGAATCGCTGCCCACCTCTTCATCGGAGTTCAGTTGCAGCACGACGCGCCGCTTGACCGGAATGCGCAAATCCCGCAGCGCCTGCATGGCGAACAGGAAGAACGCCACGCCCGATTTCATGTCGAGCACGCCCGGTCCCCACAGCCTTCCCTTCTCCTCCTTGAACGGCATCGACTTCAACGTTCCCATCGGCCAAACTGTGTCCGAATGACCAAGCACCAGAATCTGCCCGGACTTCTTATCGCCGGGCAGCAGGAACTCCATCTGCATGTGCTTGCCGTAGCGTCCGCCGGGGAACAGCTTGACGTTGCCCAAACCGGCGGCGCGGGCGCCCACCATGTCCACGAACCGGTTCACGGCGGCCGGATCGTCCGAGGGCGATTCGCATTCCACCATCTGGCGAATCAAGGCGATGATTTCGACGCGGCGCGACTCGACGTAGGAAAGAAGGGGATCCATAAGGAGAGCGAACCTGCATGATAGCAGCATGGCCACGCGGGGTATGATGAGCCTCATGCCCGTATCCGCCTGGCTGCTGGTGGCGCTTGCCGTGCCTTGGCAGAAAGAGGAAGTTCTCACGCCGGGCATCACCTACCGGGCCGCGCAATACCATCAGGAAGGTATCGGTCCGCTTTCGCTGCACGCGATTGAGTTCGATCCGCGCACGCCAGGCATCGACCTGGTTCCAGTGCGCGCGCTCGATGCGGTGGCGGGCAAGGAAACCGTATCGTCGATGGCGGCGCGCAGCAACGCCATCGCCGCCATCAATGCCGCTTACTTCGTCGTCATGGGACCGCTCGCCGGTGCGCCGGTGGCCGCCTATCAGATGGATGGAAAGCTGCTTTCGGCCTCCTCGCGCCAGGTGGCCACGGGCATTCCCAACGCGCCGCTTTCGGGGAACGCGGAACGTACCGCGCTGGTCATCTGCCGCACCGCGGGCGAGGAGGAAAAGCTCGAAATGAATCGTGTTCGGTTCGCGGCGTCGGTGACGACGGCGGAGGGCGAATCCACGGCGATCGACGGTTTGAACCGGCCGCGCGGGGGCGACGACCTCGTCCTTTACACTGCGGCGATCGGCCGCACGACGCGGAGCGAGCGGGCGGGCGTCGAAATCCTGGTGGATGCCGCCTCCATCGTCGCGCGCATGGAACAAGGCTTCGGCGATATGGCGATTCCGGCGGGCGGCCGTGTGCTTTCCGCCTCCGGTTCGGCCGCCGATTGGATGCGGCGAAACGTCCGGTTGGGCGATACCCTGCACATTCGTTCCGGCCTGACACGAAATGGCTGCGAGGCGCGGGATGTCGTAGCCGCCGGACCGCTGCTGGTCCGGGACGGGCAGGCGGTCACTGAATCGGAAGGGTTCCGTCATGAGGGCACGCGGAACCCGCGCACGGCGATTGCGCGCCTGCGCGGCGGCTCGATTCTTCTATTGGTCGCCGACGGCCGCCAAGCGGCCAGCATCGGCCTGACCACGGCGGAGCTGGCGCGGATTCTCCTGTCGCTTGGCGCCGAAGAGGCGATGAACCTCGATGGAGGCGGCTCGTCCACCATGGTCGTCCGCGGCCGCGTGGTGAATTCCCCCTCGGATCGGAAGGAACGGCCGGTCTCGGACGCGTTAGTGCTGCGAACCCGCTAGGTTACAATGGGGGCCTTACATGTCCGTCCTCGATATTCAGGCCATCCGCGAGATTCTGCCGCACCGTTACCCGTTTTTGCTGGTGGATCGCATCGTCGAACTGGAACCGGAACGTATCGTCGGCATCAAGAACGTGACCGCCAATGAGCCGTTCTTCGCCGGTCATTTTCCCGATTTTCCAGTGATGCCCGGCGTCCTGATCGTGGAGGCGATGGCACAGGTGGCCGGCGTCCTGGTGCTCAAGGAAATTCCCGACGCCAAAAGCAAGCTGGTGCTGCTGGTTTCCATCGAAGAAGCCAAGTTCCGCAAGCCGGTGGTGCCCGGCGATCAGTTGCGCATCGAAATGAAAGTGCTGCGCAAGAAGGCCAGCGTGGCCAAGATGTCCGGCACGGCCACGGTCGCCGGTGTGGTGGTTTCCGAAGCCACGGTGATGTGCAAGCTCGCCGATCGGAACGAATCGGCTTAAGGCGGGCCCATGGCGATTCATCCCACCGCGATCGTCGATCCTTCGGCGCGCATCGCGGATAGCGCCGAAATCGGCCCCTTCTGCGTCATTGGAGCCGAGGTGGAGATCGGCGCGCGTACGCGTCTGATGGGACACATTTTCGCTGAAGGGCCGTTGTCGATCGGGGAAGACAACACGTTCTATCCTTATTCGACCGTCGGCGTCGCGCCGCAGGATCTGAAGTATAAGGGGGAGCGGTCGTCCACGCGCATCGGCCACCGTAACCGCATCCGCGAGTTCGTCACCATTCACCGCGGGACCGAGGGCGGCGGCATGATCACCGCCATCGGCGACGACAATCTCCTGATGGCGTACGTGCATATCGCGCACGACGTCCGTGTCGGCAGCCATTGCGTGTTGAGCCACGCGGCCACCATGGGCGGCCATGTCGTCATCGACGACTGGGCGGTCATCGGAGCGGCCACCGGTCTGCATCAGTTCTGCCGCGTCGGCCGCCACGCCATCATCGGAGGCTACAGCGTCGTCACGCAGGATGTAATGCCGTTTTCCAACACCACGTCGCCGCGCGAGGCGCGCAACTTCGGCGCCAACAAAACGGGACTCGAACGGCGCGGCTTTGCGGCCGATACCGTCGACGCGCTGCATAAGGCGTTCCGGCTGTTGACACGCGCCGGGTTGAACACCTCGCAGGCCATTGAGCGTATTCGCGAGGAAGTGCCGGCCAATGCGGAGGTGGAGGAATTGATCGCCTTCATCCAGGCTTCCGCACGCGGCGTACTCAAGTGAGATACGCGCTGATTGCCGGCAATGGCCGGTTCCCTATCCTGGCGCTCGAAGAGGCACGCAAGCTGGGCCACGAAGTGCTGGCCCTCGGTCTGAAGGAAGAGGCTTCGAAAGAGATCGAGCCGCTTGCCTGGAAGACCGAATGGATCTCCATCGGCCAGTTGGGCCGGCTGATCGAACTGGTGAAAGCCGAAGGGATCACCGAGCTGATCATGACCGGCCAGGTGAAGCACGTGCAGATCTTCAGCGGCATTCAACCGGATTGGCGCCTGGCGAAGCTGCTGTTCCGGCTGGCGGCGAAAAATACGGATTCCCTCATCGGCGGCGTGGTGGAGGAACTGGAGAAGGAAGGCATCCACTTGCGCGATTCGACGTTTCTGCTCAAGCCGCTGCTGGCGGTGGAAGGGGCGATGACGCGGCGCAAGCCTTCAAAGGAAGAGGAACCCGACATCGTCTACGGCCGCCGCGTGGCCAATGCGCTTTCCGGTTTCGACGTGGGGCAGAGCGTAGCCATCGCCGAGCGCGCCTGTCTGGCGGTCGAGGCCATGGAAGGAACCGATGAGATGCTGCGGCGCGCCGCGGCGCTGGCCAACGGGCGGCCTATCCGCCTGATCAAAGCCTCGCGCCGGCGGCGTCACATGCTGTTCGACGTGCCCGTGGCGGGGCCGCGCACAATCGAAGTGATGCGAGAGACCGGAGCCACGGTGCTGGCCGTGGATGCCGGACGCACGCTGCTGCTGGACCGCGAGGAGCTGCTTGCAAAGGCCAACGACGCCGGCATCGCGGTGGCGGGCTACAGGCCTGAAGAGGAAAAGGGATGATGCGCACGGTTGGCGGACCGCTTGCCGCGGCGGACGGCCAGTCACGGGGTGGGGCCACACGCCTGAGGAGGATGGTTCGCACGGCGGGCGCCGGGACGGGTTGGCATCGGGATGCA
>CADEFT010000033.1:0-87487 GCA_902826685.1 uncultured Acidobacteriota bacterium | reverse complement strand
ACGCCTGAGGAGGATGGTTCGCGCGGCGGGCGCCGGGACGGGTTGGCATCGGGAAGCATGGCGCCGCTTGATGGAGCCGGGTCAGGCTTGGCGAGGATGCGGGCCGCCTCCGATTCGCGGCATCGCGGTGGCGGGCTACAAGCCCGAGGAGGAAAAAGGATGATTCGCACCGCAGTGGTTGGCACAGGTAACTTCGGAAAGAATCATGCACGCATCGTCCATCGGAGCGCGCGCGCCCAACTGGCCGGTATCGTGGAGCCCGACGCCGCGCGCGCCGAAGCCGTGTCCGCCGAATATGGATGCCGAGTCTTCCCGTCACTCGAGTCGCTTCAGGGACAAGTGGACGCCGCCATCGTCGCCGCGCCAACGAATCTGCATGCCTCGATCGGGACGGCACTGCTTGAATCCGGCATCGACGTCCTGATGGAAAAGCCGATCGCCGAAGATATGGCCGGGGCCCTGCGCCTGGAAACCGCTGCCAAGGGGCGCGTGCTGATGGTGGGCCACCTCGAAAGATTCAATCCGGCGGTGCTGGCGCTGCGGAAGATCGTGACCACGCCGTTGTTTTTCGAGATCCACCGCATGAGCGCCTTCTCGCCGCGGTCGCTCGACGTGGACGTGGTGCTCGACCTCATGGTGCACGACATCGACCTGGTGCTGGCGCTGGTGGGCGCGATGCCCGAAGAAGTGCGCGCGGCCGGGGTTTCGGTGATTTCGAACAAGGTCGATATCGCCAACGTGAGGCTCGCCTTTCCCAACGGCTGCGTGGCGAATCTGACGGCCAGCCGCGTCTCGACCGAGAAAATCCGCAAGATGCGCCTGTTTCAGCCGCATCAATATATTTCCATCGACTACAGCCGCCAGGACGGCACTTCCATCTCGATCGACGAGAACCGGCAGATCGGGTTTCAGGTGCTGGCGGCGGAAAAGCGGGAGCCGCTCGAGGCGCAATTCGACGCCTTCCTCGATGCGGTGGAGAGGCGTGCCGCGCCGGCGGTGCCGGCATCGGAAGCCACGCGAACCTTGGAGGTCGCTTTGGACATTCTTGCTAAGATTGAAACGCACGCGAGAATTGTTGCCAAGACTCTGGGAACCAGCTAACCGTGGCCGCGCCGGAACCGGAATTTCGTTTCGAACTCGACACCACGCCCGATAACCTGCATTGGCGCTCCCGTCTCGCTTCCCTCGTTCTGCATCTTCTGATCCTGGCCGTTTTGATGAACGTACGGTTTGAGGCGACGCCCCCGCGCGCCAATCTTCCGGACCTCGTTGCGCGCCGGGTCACGCCGCTGGTGGCGCCGCCGCCGCGGGTGATTCGGGAACTGACGCAGAAGCAGGCCAATACACGCGAGGTGGCCAAGGAAATCGATTTGGCCGGCCTGCTGCCGAAACCGGAAAAGAAGCTGACGCCTCCGGCGCGGCCGTCGCTTTCGCCGCGTCCCTCGCCGGGTGTGCCGCAGACGCCACAATTGCCTTCCGCTCCGCAGATCGAATTGCCGCAGCAGGCGGCGGTGCAATTGCCACCGCCAGGGCCGGGCGATTCGAAATTGCCGCCACCGCCGGCGCCGGAACCGCCACAGCAGAAACCGAAGATTACGTTTGAAAGTGTGAACAGCGGCGGCACCGGGACGGGCAGCACCAAGGGATCGCCGAACCCCGATGTGAAACTGCCGGTTCCCACGCGAACGGTGGAGGAAGCCGTGTCGGCCGCGGCGCGCCGCGCCAATCGCGGCGGGCTCACCGTGGGCGACGAAATGGAGCCGCCCAGCATCGGCCAAAGCATGAGCCAGCAGGCGGCACCGGGCAAGATGGGCAGCGCGCTGGAACTGCTGAGCGATCCGCAAGGCGCCGACTTCCGGCCTTACCTGATCCGCGTGCTGACCGCGGTCCGGCGCAACTGGTTCGCCGTGATTCCGGAAAGCGCGCGGCTGGGACGCGAAGGCCGGGTGCTGATTCAATTCTCGATTGCGCGCGACGGGCGCGTGCCCAAACTGGTGATCGCCACGCCTTCCGGCGCCGAGCCGCTCGACCGCGCCGCGGTCGCCGGCATCAGTGCGTCGAATCCCTTCCCGCCGCTGCCCACCGATTTCAAAGGCGATCAGATTCGCGTGCAGCTTTCGTTCGTCTATAACCGCCGATGAAGCTGCGGCTCGACCCTTGGCCGGCCGATTACGAGTCGCCGCTGGCGATCGGCGGCGCGGAGGAACCAGGACGCTTCGAGGTCAATGCAGGGGTGGAAACCGCCGATTGGCGGGCCGTTGCGGCTCCGGCCGTGCCGCGGCCGCCATGCTGTTTCGTCGACGGAGTGCGCCGCGTGGAGGCGCGCGTGCTCGCCGATTGGGACGGCACGCTGGTGCACGGTCTCTATGGAACGCTGGCCGCCGGGTGTGTGCGCAGCGAGGGCAGCCAGATCGGCTTCGACTGCCTGGAAGTAGAGCGCTACCTCATCCTGGGCAAGGGCCAGCACCAGGAATCGCGGCTTGAAATCGGATCCGCTTGGGTTCGTTTCGCACCTTGGGCCGTGGAAGCGAATTCGCCCGAAGCGGCGCTTGGCGCGTTGCAAACGCTGATGCGGCAGGCCGAGGCGCGGCTGGCGGAGAGATTGGCTTCAGAGGGACGGGTCGTTTTTGTCGATGGGCTGAGCTACCGGGCCACGGCGGGCTGCGATGTCGTGGGAGTGGTGAAACGGATCCTTGAGATGTATCTGCCGCCGGCGCAGTTCGTGCTCGCCGAATCGCTGGCGCCCGGCGAGCGGACGCCGCTGTTTTCCATCGAGGATGGCACCTACGGCCGCTATTCCTGTTTCCTGCGGCTATCCAAGCCCCGCGCGGTGGATCATCCGCTGACTGGTATTGTCCGCCTGGAGATCGGCGCCGCGGTGGGCATCGAACGGGCGCGCCGGCTGGCGAACCTGTCCGCCGCCGCGCTGCCGCGATTCGCTTCGACGCCGGTGCGCGATCCGCGCGCGCCCCAAAATCTGCTGCCCACCGGCGCGCTGGAGTCGGAACTGCGGCGGCGGATGGGCGATGCTCCGCTCATTCGCCGCGCCATCGAGAAGTCGTTGTTTTCCTGAAGCCACATGGAATCGAAAGCCCACGTGCGCCTTTACGTGGTACCTATCAGGGAATGTGCCCGACGGCGATTTGTTGTGACGGGCGCAATGGACCCGCTCGTCGTGTGGATTCCTTAAAACAGCAACCGGAATCCGAACTGGATCTGGCGCGAACCGCCGTCGGCGGAAGAGCCAATGCCGGCGTTGGTGATCTGACCGAATGTGGCGTTGCCGAAGCCGCCGTCGGGATTCGGGTATTGCGGCGTGTTGGTGAAGTTGTAGGATTCGGCGCGGAATTCCAGCGTGAAGCGTTCGCGTACCTGAAAACGCCGGAACAGGCTGAGATCGACGTTGACGAAGCCGGGGCCGGTGAAGGCGTTGCGGCCGATGTTGCCGAAGGTATTGGCGGCGGGCGCCTGAAAGACCGTGGTATCGAACCAGGTGGGCTGGTTGCGGCCGGTGGCGCGGAAGTTGACTTCGCCGGTCCCCGGCAGCGCGCCGGAGCCCAGGTAGTTCGGGTTATTCGAATTGCCCGGCGCGTTGAGCGTGGCGTTGGGCGCGCTGATGTTGAGCGCCTGGCCGGTCATCAGAGTGAGGATGCCGGTGATCTGCCAGCCGCCGGCGATCTGCGCCATGGCCCCGTGATTGGCCAGCTTCTTGCCTTTACCGAACGGCAGTTCCCAAACGTAGCTTTGGTTGAACATGTGGCGGCGGTCGAAGTCGGCGCGGGCTCGGGAGCGCGCCGAATTGATGAGGTAGGCATAGCCGCCGTTATCCTGCGAATAGTCGATGGCCTTCGACCAGGTATAGGCAGTCGTCAATTGGAAGCCGCCGGAGAAGCGGCGGTCCATTTTGACCTGCAGCGAGTTGTAGTTGGTGGAAACGCCGATGAAGCTGAGGTTGGTGTCGGTGTCGCGGCGGTAGCGGCCCCACAGCGGTCTTCCGTCGCGGCCCGCGCCCAGTACCATGCCGCCGTTGACGTTGTATTGCTGCGAGAGGCGCGTGCCCTTGTTACCGACATAGGCGACGTCAAGGGCGAAGTTACCCGGCAGGGCGCGCTGCACGGCGAGGTTGTAACTCTGGATGTAGCCTTCCCGGTAATCGAGCGGAATCACTTCATAGTTCTGGTTCGGCGCGTTGCGGATGATGCCGTCCTGCGGAATGGTGAACGGCAGCGGGGCGGGCAACCCATCGGCCATGCGGCCCGCCGCGACGAAGCTGTTGACCGGATTGAACGCGTTGTTCTGGCGCACCGGGAAGTTGTAAGCATAACGATTGTCCGGATAAGGCACATAGCTGATGCCGTAGCCCGAGCGGACTACCGTTTTTTCGTTCAGCCGGTAGCTGAGGCCGATGCGCGGGGCGAAGTTGGTGAGGTAGTTCTTGCGGCCCAGATCGCTTGGATTGGAGCCGATGCCCGCGATGATGAGCGAGTTGGTCTCGATATCGAAATTCGAAAATCCGCCGCGCTGCTTGGGCGTGGGCGGCGGATACAACTCATGCCGCATGCCGATGTCGAGCGTCAGCTTCTTCGACACCTGCCATTTATCCTGCACGTAGGTGAACAGCGGGAACTGGACATATTCGGGAAACGCGGAAAGCAGGTCGCGCCCGAAATCGTTGGGCAGATCGAGCAGGAAGGCGGCGTAGGCGTTGGCGAAGCCCTGGTTGGAATCGCCGTTGCGGCCGGTCTGGCCGGTGCGGAAACGGTACTGGCCGCGGAGCGAGTAGACCTGCGTCTGCAGCAGGCCGTCGCGATTGAAGCGGTAATCGATGCCGAACTTGATGGTGTGATTACCGCGCGTCTTGGTCCAGTTATTGACGAAGTTCCAGTTGGTTTCGAAGCGAATCCAGGGCAGCGACAGCGAATATCCGACAATCGGGTTGGAATATCCGGATACGTCGATGTTGGTCATGCCGGAGGTCAGATCCGAAATGTTGACGCCGCGGATACCCACCTCGTCCGACGCTTTGGAGCCATAGTCGGTCGCATAGGCGTCGTTGCGGTAGCGGGACAGGCCGATGCGGAATTCGGTGATGAGGGTGGGCGAGAGCACGCCGGTATAGTTGAGCGCGGCCGAATGCGTCTTGGTGGTTCCGGTGCCCGCGAAGCCACCGTTGGCGGGGCCGCCGGCGAGTCCCCAGGCCGAAAGAGGCGGGTCGTTGACTACCGGCTTTTGGAAGCTGTAGCGCACGCTGAGGCGGTGATTGGTGGTGAAGTTGTGATCCACTTTGCCATCGAAGCCATCGGTGTCCTTGGCGCGGACGGTGGCGCCTTCGTAGTTGACGCCTGTGGCGTTGCTGGAACCCGGCACGGGAATCAGCGCATTCAGGCGAGTGGAGATCGGCGAGATGCGGGAAGCGGGAATGATATTGCCGGCAAACTGCAGACGGCCCAAGCCGTTGGCGTCGCCTGTGGCCGGATCGTAAATCAGAGTAGGCGACGCGGAAAGATCGCCGCGGCGGAAGTCCATGGTGGGGATGGTGGCGCGATGGCCCTTGCCCAGGCGGTCGCGCATGCCCAGGTAGTCGGCGAAATAGAAGGTCCTGTTCTTGATAATCGCGCCGCCGCCGGTGGCTCCGAAATAGTTATAAGTGATGGGGGGCTTGGTCGTGAGATCGGTGCGGCGGGCGGCGAGCTTACTCACGCGATTGAATTCATAGACGCTGCCATGAAAATCGTTGGTGCCCGATTTGAGCGTCACGTTCATCACGGCGCCGCCGGCGCGCCCGAGTTCGGCCTCGTAGTTGGAGGTGGTCACGTCCACCGTTTGGATCGCTTCGGCCGGCGGCACATAAACGGTTAACAGACCGGTGCGGTGGTTGTTGTCGACGCCTTCGAACTGAATGTTATTGGCCAGCCGCGCCTGCCCGTTGACGCGCGACTGCATGGAATCGTTGGAATTGAAGAACTCGGAGTGATTGCGCTGGGCGCGGGCGGCGCCCGGCACCAGATTCACCAGACCCTGGAAGTTGCGGTTCTGGGTCAGGGGCAACTCGGCCACCTGGCGGGCGTCGAGCTGGCGGCCGGTGTCGGTACGGTCGGTCTGCAGGGCGGGCAGTTCGCCGGTGATGGTGACCTGCTCGGAGATCTGGCCCGGCTGAAGCTGAAGATCGACGCGAACGGTGGAGTTGATGGTGACGTCGATGTTTTCGCGGGAGGCTTTGCGGAAGCCGGTCTGTTCAATGGTGAGGGTGTAGCGGCCCTGCGGGATGTTGGAGAACGTGTAGTTGCCGGATTCGCTGGTGGCGCTCGATCGCGACAGATTGGTGTTCACTTCCATCAGCGATATGCGGGCGTTCGGGACGACCGCGCCGCTGGCATCGGTGATGGTACCCACCACGGTTCCATTTACGGCCTGGGACCAGGCGGCGGCGGGCAGAAGAAGGGCGAGAAGGGTTCGAAACATGGACTCCCCCTAACAAACGAGACTTTGCGGACTTCTGCGCCGCAGTTTAACACGGGTCACCACTTGGGGAGTAGCTTCTCCAGTTCTAATACCAGTTGGGGATTGCGATCGGCCCAATTGCGCTCCTCGCGCGGATCTTCGGCGAGGTTGGAAAGACGGCGGCCTTGTTCGGTGGGTGTACCGAGGCCGTCACGCCAGTTCTCCATCAATTTCCAGGAGCCGCGCCGCACGGCTTTCAAACCCTCATATTGCCATTGCACGTAGTCGTGAGGCGGCGCGCCGCCATCGAACAGCCAGGGCGACATGTCGGCGCCATCGACGCCGGCGGGCGCGGTGCCTCCAGCCCACTTGAGGAAAGTGGGCATGACGTCCATGGTCACGCCGAGGCCGTCCTTCACCTGGCCAGGTTGGATGCGGGAGGGCCAGCGCAGGAGGCCGGGCACGCGGATGCCTCCTTCCCACAAGCTGCCCTTGTAGCCGCGGAACGATCCGTTGGAGCCGCCGCGATAGGGCCGGCCGCGATGATCGGCGCGTTCCTCGCGGGTGGCGCCGTTGTCGGCCTGAAAGAAGACGACGGTGTCGTTGTCGAGCCCGCGCGCTTTCAAAGTGTCGAGAATGACGCCGACGCCCTCGTCGACGGCGGCCACCATGGCGGCATGTTCCCGGCGGTCGCGATCCATCGAAGCGGGAAAGCGGCTGAGGTATTTTTCGGGGGCCATCATCGGATAGTGCGGCGCGCCGTAGGCGAGATAGAGAAAGAACGGATCGGCGCCGGGACGCTGCCGGTCTAGAAACGCATTGGCCTCGCGCGTGAGCAGTTCGGTCTGGTAGACGGGCTCCTCGAAGACCTCCTTGCCGTCGCGCCACAGGTCATGAAACACGGGTGTGCCGCCGAGGGTGTAATAGCGATGCGAATAGTAATCGATCCAGCCGGAGTAGAAACCGAAGTGCCGATCGAAGCCCTGGGCGAGCGGCGTGGAATGCGCGGCGCTTCCCAGGTGCCATTTGCCGACGGCGGCGGTGCGGTAGCCGAGCTTTTTCAATTCACCCGGCAGAGTGGCTTCGCCCTGGCGCAGACCGGAGACGTTGAAATCGGGCTTTGAGGTGAGAATTTGCGGGATGCCGGCGTTCTGCGGGTATTTGCCGGTGAGCAGCGAGGCGCGCGAAGGCGAACAGACGGGTGAATTGGTGTGCCAGTCGGTGAAGCGTATGCCGGAAGCCGCCATCCGGTCGAGGTTCGGCGTCTTCATTTCCGGACTGCCGTAGCAGGCCAGATCGCCGATGCCCTGATCGTCGGTATAGATGACGATGAAGTTCGGTTTGGCGGAGGGACGCTGCGCGGCGAGGGGCGCCGCGGCAAGGGCGGAGAGAAACTGGCGACGGTACATTCGAACCTATTATCGTGGTAAACCAGAAAGCTGATGCAGCCGGTTTCCGAGACCGCTTGGTGGTTTGAAGAGCTACGCGTTCCGCTACTGCGCTATGTCCGTTCGTTCGGGTTGCGGCCCCAGGATGGCGAGGAAGTGCTGCAGGACGTTTACGTCGCGCTGTTCGAGCATCTGCGCGGCGGAAAGCCACAGGACAACCTGCGCGGATGGCTCTACCGGGTGGCGCACAACCTGGGTCTGCGGCGGCGGCGCGAAGGCGCGGCGCTGGTGGACATCGAGGGGCTGGCGCCGAAGGCCGATCCCGCGCCCAATCCGGAACAACGCGCGGCCGGGTTGCAGCGGAACGCCCGGTTGCGAGCCGTTTTCAAAGCACTGCCGGAGCAGGACCGGCGCTGTTTGACGCTGCGGGCCGAGGGGATGCGGTACCGGGAGATTGCGCGGGTGGTGGGCATATCGCTGGGAGGCGTGGCGCAATCGCTGAGCCGGTCGCTCGAAAAGCTGGCGCGGGTGGAGGAGTTATGACACATCCTACCGATCCGGAGCTGCTGTTGGCTTCCGAGGGAGAGCTGCCCGAAGCGGAGGCGCACGTGGCCGTCTGCGGCGCCTGCCAGGCACGGTTGGCGAAGATGAGCCGGACGATGGCGCAGTTTGTGGAATCGCGCGGGGCGCGGCGGCATGGGGGAGCCTGGGCGGCCGCGGCGGCGTGCGTGGGCGCGGTGCTCGCGGGACTGTGGCTGGCGCGGAGCCCCGCCATTCCCGCCCCCGATGCGCGCCTTACCCCAGGCGCGACGGTGGCCGTGACGGTGGCGCAGGTTTGCGCCGCGGAAGAAGACGAGACTCGCGTAGTGCCGGCGGCGGTGGCGCGGCGCGTGTTTCAGAGCTATGGCATTCGCGATCCGAAGCCGCGCGCCTACGAAGTGGATTACCTGATTACGCCGGCGCTCGGCGGGTCGGACGCGATCGAGAATCTGTGGCCGCAGCCTTACAGCGAGAGCGTCTGGAACGCGCATGTGAAAGACGCGCTGGAGGATCATTTGAAGCAGCAGGTTTGCGCGGGGCGGCTGAGCCTGGGCGAGGCGCAGCAGGAGCTTGCCACCGATTGGGTGGCCGCCTACCGGCGGCATTTCGCCACCCGCCGTCCGCTGGCGCGGCATGCGGGATTCCTGAAAGACCGCCCCTGGGAGTAAAGCGCCCCGCATCCAACCGCCATTTGGCCAAAGCCTGGAGAAAAGAGATCGGCGAGCACACCGGTATTCGATCTTTCCTGCGCCGCGGCATCATGGATCCGTTCAATGCGCTGCGCCTTGTGATCGCCAATCCGATGGTGAGCCATGAACTGGCGTCGAGCGAATACGGCAACCGGCGCGCGTGGAGCGGGCCGGTGAGGCGCTGGAGAGCGGCGGGCCGGCCGCATTTGGGAGACTGATGGCAGTGAGCCGCTGGGATCGGATCCACCGGCTACGAGCAACGGATGAAGAGAAAGCCCGAGATCTATATGACGCGCGCCGTGGATGGCGCGGCGGAGGTTTGACGCACTCATGGAAGTATTGGTAACCGGCGGCGCCGGATATATTGGCAGCACCGTGTCGGCGGAACTGCTGAAGGCGGGACACAACGTAACGGTGTTCGACAACTTGTGCAAGGGACACCGGGCGGCGGTGCCCGCGGAAGCTCGATTCGTGCAGGGCGATCTGGCCGATCGCGAAGTCCTGGGGCGCGTTTTCGCCGAGGGAAGGTTTGAAGCCGTGCTGCATTTTGCGGCGTTCATCGAAGCCGGCGAATCGATGAAACTGCCGGAGCGGTTCTTCCGCAACAATACGGCGAACACGCTGAACCTGCTCGAGACGATGGTGGAACACGGCGTGGGCAAGATCGTGTTCTCGTCGACGGCGGCGCTGTTCGGCAATCCGGCGCAGGTGCCGATTACCGAGGACATGACGCTGGCTCCCACCAACACCTACGGCGAATCGAAGCTGCTGGTGGAGAAGATGCTGCAGTGGATGCACGAGTGCAGGGGCATGCGCTACGCGGCGCTGCGGTATTTCAATGCCGCCGGAGCGACGAAGGAGCGGGGCGAGGCGCATGATCCGGAGTCGCACCTGATTCCGCGAATTCTCAAGGTGGCAATGGGGCAGGCGGAATCGGCGTCGATTTTCGGGACGGATTATCCGACACCGGATGGCACCTGCATTCGCGACTATATTCACATCCTCGATCTGGCTTCGGCGCACCGGCTGGCGCTCGATGCGCTGGGCGATCGCGCGCGGCTGATTTACAACCTGGGCAACGGGCAGGGCTTCAGCATCCGGCAGGTGATCGAGGTGTCGCGGAAGGTGACCGGCCATGCGATTCCGGTGGTGGAGGGGCCGCGGCGGGCGGGCGATCCGGCCATTCTGATCGCCAGTTCGGAGAAGATCCAGCGCGAGCTCGGCTGGAAGCCGAAGTACGGCACGCTCGAGGACATCATTGGCACGGCGTGGGAGTGGCACCGCGCGCATCCCAAGGGATACGCCTCATGACGACGGAAGACGTTCGCAAATTGGAGAGCGCGATCGACACTAACGATCTGGCTCGCGTCAAGACGCTGATGACGCGCGACCCGGCGCTGCACGGCGCTCCGCTTGGATATGGGGAAGACGGGCCGCTGACGTGGGTGGCGGAATGCCGCGTGCCGTGGGAGACGCCAAGCGCGGCGCGGCTGGCGATGGCGGAGTGGATGATCGCGCATGGATCGGACGTGCATCAGGGAGGCGACGGGCCGCTGATGCGGGCGGCGCTCAACGGGTACCGCATCCCGATGATGGAATTGCTGGTGTCGCATGGCGCGGATGTGAACGCGATGTGGCATGGACATTTCCCGATTCTTTTCGCTCCCTGCGAGTCGCTGGATGCGGAGGCGCTGAAGTGGCTGCTCGATCATGGCGCGGATCCAAACCGCCGCGACCCGCGGCAGAGCGCGGCGGGCTATTCGTTTCCAGGCACCGCTTTGGACTATCTGATCGCGTCTTATGTACGGTCGCCGGAGCGGTTGAGCGCGTGCATTGAAGTGCTTCTTGGCGCGGGCGGCGAGACCAAGTACGACCTGCCGGGCGTGCTGCCGGTACTGCGCGGGCAGACGGGACGGCTGGCGGAGTTGATTGATGCCGGCGCCGCGCTGGTGAGCCGGCGGTATCCGGAGCTTGACTGCGGCATGAGCGGCGGCCGTCAACTCACGCTGCGCGGTGGAACGCTGTTGCATGTGGCGGCGGAATACGGCAACTCGGAGGCGGCCGCTTTGCTGCTCGATCGTGGGGCGGACGTGAACGCGCGCGCGACTTTCGATGAGGCGGGCGTAGGCGGCCAGACGGCGCTGTTTCATGCGGTGACGCAGTACGACGATGGCGGATTGGCTGTAGCCGAACTGCTGATCGAGCGGGGCGCGGATCTCACGATCCGGACGAAGCTGCCTGGCGATTATGAGCGGCCGGGCGAGATCGTCGAATGCACGCCTTTGGAATATGCGCTGTTGTTTGGCGGATCGAGCGACCGGCCGACGGTTGCGCTGCTAACCAGCCTCTGATCCCCTCCGTGGTTGCACGGCCAGTCCGGTTGTGGTTCAATCGGCTGTACGGAAGGCAACTTAACTAACTTGATTTTTCCGATCCACACCCTTTTCGGCCAGCGCATGAACGCACCGGATATGCGTAGTGTGAATGGGATCCAGCTTCTCAACCTGATCCACTCGCGCGGCCCCGTATCGCGGGCGGAGCTATCCAAGTTAAGTGGCCTTAGCAAACCGACGGTTTCCGAGCAGGTGGGGCGGCTGATTCGCCTGGGGGCCGCGATCGAGACCGGGCAGGGCGAAGCGGGCGAAAGCGGCGGCAAGCGTCCGACGATGGTGAGCTTCAACGCCACGGCGGGGAAAGTGGCGGGCATCGATATCGGCGCCGATCAAATGCGGCTGGCGATCGCCGATCTCGAAGGAAAGATCCTGCGCCAGATGAAAGTGCCGGCGCGCGCCGACAAGAGCCCGGCGCGTGTGAGGGAACAGATGGAACGGGCGCTGATTTCCCTTTGCGGCGGGGAGCGCGGGCTGCGCGCGATCGGGATCGGCGTGCCCGGACGGGTGGATTGCCGGTCGGGGATCGTGCTCGAACTGGGCAATGTTTTCGAGTGGCGCAACGTGGACCTGAGGTCGCCGCTGGAACAGCGGTTCGGGTGCCCGGTGCGCGTGGACAACGACGTCAATGTCGCGCTCACGGCCGAGATTCACGGCGGCGCGGGCCGCGAAGGCGAAACGACGGTGCTGATTCAGGCGGGAACCGGGATCGGTTCCGCCGTCGCCATCGGCCGGCGGATTCATCATGGAGCGCACTGGGCGGCGGGTGAAATCGGCCATCTCACCACGGAACCGCCGTCGCGCAAAGAGGTAAGCCCGCGCGGGCAGATGGAATCGGTTCTGGGCGAGGACCAGATTGCGAAACGGGTGCGGGCGGCGGCGCGCCGTTCTCCCTCCCTGCGCCGTTTCTCCAAGACGTTATCTCCTGTTTCGGCCCTGTTCGCCGCCGCGGCGGAGCGGGATTCGGTAGCCATGGCGCTGGCCGCTCCGATCGAAAATTATGCCGCGTTCGCGGTTGCCAACCTTGCGCTGGCCTACGACCCGGATACGGTATTGCTCTCTGGCGAAGTCTTTCGGTACGTCCTTCCCGCCATCGAAAAGCTTCTGTCGCGCACGGTTCCATGGTCTCCGAAAGTGCGGCAGGCGAGGTTCGCGGAGGAGGGCGTACTGATGGGCGCCGTCGATACGGCGCTTCCGGCGGCATACGAACAACTGGCCTCGCAACTGGCTTCCGATGGCTTGCCTGGAACGGCGGTTGTGGCCGGTAATTGAACGAGGAAAAGATGTTTCAATTCCACAGGATCGTGAAGTGTACGATGATGGCGCTGCTGTGCGGCGTCATGGCGCCCTATCTGGAGGCTCAGACGAAAGCCACCATCAGCGGCTATATCCGCGACGCCAGCGGCGCCGTGGTTCCCAACGCGAAAGCCTCATTGCTTGAACAGAACACGGGTCTGAAGCGCGAGGCGACCTCCAACGATGGAGGATTCTACCAATTTCCCGGTCTGACCCCAGGCCGGTACTCGCTGTCGATTGAGGGCAACGGCTTCAAGGGCTTCAAGGGAAACGATATGGACCTTGGGACCGATCAGAATCTGCGTGCCGATGTCACGCTGGAGGTCGGATCGGTCAGCGAGCGGGTGGAGGTCGCGGCTTCGGCCGTCAGCGTGGATACGACGTCGTCCACACTGGCCGGATCGATTGGAGCGCGGCAGTTGGTGGAGTTGCCGCTGGCCGGGCGGAACGTGATCGCGTTCGCGGGCCTGCTGCCCGGCGTTACACAAGTCTCGGCCTCGTCGAATAGCGAGGTGACGACGGCGCGCGGCGGATCGACGATGACCGTCAACGGCGGCCGCGCCAACCAGAGCTACTATGCATTGAACGGAACGTTTTTCGCCAATCCCTCGCGTAACACGGGCTTGAATGTGCCGCCGCCCGACGCCGTACAGGAAGTACGCGTCGAAACGTCCAACTTTACCGCCGATAGCGGACGCAATAGCGGCGCCGTGATCAGCGTGGTGACGCGGGCCGGCACCAACAGTTTTCACGGAGCGTTGTGGGAATTTCATCGCAACAGCGCGATGAATGCCCGCAACTTTTTCCTGCCCACCAAGCCGGTGGAGCGCCAGAATCAGTTCGGAGCCGCGGCGGGAGGACGGGTCATTCGCGACAAGGTTTTCGCTTTCGGTTCTTATGAAGGCATTCTGGACCGGCGCGCCGCGACCGAGGTGAATGCGTTCCCGCCCACCGCGGCCGAGCGCAGCGGCGACTTCTCTTCCCTTTCCACCCAGTTAATCGACCCGTTGACGGGGTCGGCGTTTCCCGGCAACCGCATTCCGTCCAGCCGGTTCGATCCAGTGGCGGTGAACGTTCTTCGATTCGTGCCGGACGCGCCAGCCGGCGGAAGACTTTCGGCGATTTCCACCGCGCCAAGGGACGCGCATCTGGGAATGACGCGCGTCGATTGGAACATCTCGCCGAAGCAGACGGTTTTCGCCCACTACTACGTCAATCAGAACGACGTGACAGCGGCGCAGTTGGCCTTCGGCGCCAATATCGCGGGCTGGACGGGCCGCAGCCAGAACGTCCGCAATCAAAACGGCGGCATCAATCACACCTACATCTTCAGCCCGAATCTGATCAATCAGGTGACCCTCGGCTATACGCGCTCGGTGTCGGGCGATGTCCCGACGATTACGCGTACCAATTCCGAGCTCGGCATTCAAGGCTTCCCGGACTACACCAACGGCGGTTCGGTGCAATTGCAGGTATCGGGGCGATTCAACCTGAACTCCGGCGGGCCGGTGCGGTTCATTTCCAACAACTACGACTTCAATGAGATGCTGACCTGGATCAAGGGGCGCCACACTTTGAAGTTCGGCGTGCAGTATCTGGATCTCAGCTTTTTCCAGACGTATCTGGGGCCTGCCGCGTTCACCTTCAACGGCACGCGCACCGGCAATGCACTGGCGGATTTTCTGACCGGTTCGTACCGCAACCTTTCGTTCGGATATGGAGTGCGCAACAACGATTCGCTGGGCGGCTACTATTCGGGCTTCTTCCAGGACGACTTCAAGGTGACGCGGCGGCTGACGTTGAACCTGGGCATGCGGTACGAGGTGATCAAGCCCTGGATCGACAAGTTCGACCGCATCAACACGGTGGACACCACGCCTGGGGTGCGGTCGAAAACCGTGGCCACGGCGCCGCCGAACCTGTTGTTTGTGGGCGATCTGCCGCGCGGCCTGGTGAAGACCGATTTCAATAACTTCGGGCCCCGCGTGGGCCTGGCGTGGGACGTGAGGGGGGATGGGCGTACGGCGGTGCGGGCGGGCTACGGCGTGTTCTTCGAAATGAACAACGCCGATACGGTGGCGCAGGAGAATCCGCCATTCGCCGGTTCCACGTCTTTCCAGAACGGGCAATTGCGCACACCGGCCGCGGGACGGGTGTTGCCGCCGTTGGTTCCCGATGCAAGCAACCAGACCTTCATTCTGCCCCTGAACAACTTCTTCACCGATCTGACGCTGCGCACCGCCTACGTGCAGCAATGGAACCTGACGTTGGAGCGGCAACTGCCGGCGGGCTTTATCGTGCAGGGATCCTATGTCGGAAAGGTGGGCCACAAGCTTCCGGCGTTCCGGCCTTTCAACGCCGCGATCTTCCGGCCGGGCACCGATGCCGCCGGCAATCCGCTTTCGACGCTCGAAAACGCGGGCAGCCGCGCACCATTCCTGCCGGGAACCTATGGCACGCAGATGATCGTGATGTCGGGCGCGTTCAACCAGAGCTATCACGGAGCCCAGTTGCGGGTGGACAAAAGGCTTTCGAGCAAACTCTCCCTGTTGGGTTCCTACACGTTCGGCAAGTCCATCGACGACAGTTCGACCATCAGTCTGGGTGGCTGCGTTTCCAATCCGTACGACCTGCGTTCCGACCGGGGGCGCGCGCAATTCGATGCCCGTCATACCTTGGCGGTCTCGTGGTTCTACACACCCGTGCGGCAAAAGGGCGGCTTCCTGGGCGCGCTGTTTTCCGGATGGAACGCATCGGGTATTCACCGGGCGCGGACCGGCTATCCGCTGACGTTCTACAACGGGGACGATGTGGCGTTGGCGGTGGACATCTGCAACGGATCGGAACAGCATCCGGATTTGATCGCCAGTCCGGCGCGGGATCACGCGTCGCGCCAGGACATGATCCGAGGGTTCTTCAACACGGCGGCGTTCAAACGGCCGCAGACCGGATTCTATGGCTCGGCGGGAAGAGGCATTCTGAGCGGACCGGCGGCGGTGTCATCGGACTTCGCGGTTACCAAGAGTTTCACGGTGTTCCGCGAGAGCCGCATCGAATTCCGCGGCGAGTTGTTCAACGCATTCAACCAGGTAAACTTCACGCGAGTTCGAACGACGATGACGGATGGAGCCTTTGGCAGCATCGATCAGGCGGCGGCCGCGCGCACGGCACAACTCGCGTTGAAGTATGTCTGGTAGACCCGCGCTGCGGCGGGTGCTGTCGCGCACGGATCTGGTCGTCTATGGCCTCACGATCATTACGCCCACGGCGGCCTATCCTGTGTTCGGCATTCTGCAGCAGATGTCGAACGGCCATGCCGCGCTCAGCTTTCTGGCGGCCGTTGTCGCCATGCTTCTCACGGCTTTCAGCTATGGGCGCATGGCGGCGGCGTTCCCCTCGGCCGGATCCACTTATACCTATGCGCGGCGCTCGCTGCACGACTACGCGGGCTTTGTGGCGGGATGGGCGATGCTGCTCGATTATGTGCTGGTGCCGATGTTGAGCGCGATCTATGTTTCGCTGACGGCGGCCCGTTCGGCTCCTGGCGTGCCGGGTGTAGTCTGGGCGCTGGTGTTCGCGGCAGGAGTTACGGCAGTAAACCGGTATGGCATTCAAGTCACGGCGCGGGCGAGCGGCGCGATGACGCTTATCATGGCGGCGTCGGCGGCGTTGTTCGTTGCGTTGGCGGTGCGGGCGGGTTGATCCGTCCCATTGCGTTGTTCAACACGGCGTCGTTCTCGCTGCCATCCCTGATCGCGGCCGCGGCGGTGGCGACGCTGTCGTTCCTCGGCTTCGATGCCGTCTCCACGCTGGCCGAAGATACACGCGACCCGGAGAAAGACATCGGCTATTCAACCGTGCTAGTTTGCGGTATTCAAACTGTGTTTTGCGTTTTGATCAGCTATCTGGCCGCGGTGGTATGGCCGCCGGCGCGCGCGTTCCCGGACGTGGAGACGGCGATTCTCGACGTCAGCCAGGTAATCGGGGGACCGCCGATGCTCGCGTTCACCAGCTTTGTGCTGGTGGTGGCGGCGGTGGCCAGTTCCATCACCAGCCAGGCCGGCGCATCGCGACTTCTATACGGCATGGGCCGGGACGGAATTCTGCCCCGTTCCGTTTTCGGATATCTGGATCCGAAATACGCCACGCCTACGCGCAGTATCTATTTCATGGGCGCGCTGACGCTGGCCGGATCGATGCTGGTGAGTTTTCAAACCGTAGTGGAGCTGGTGAGCTTTGGCGCCTTCACGGGCTTCATTCTGGTGAACCTCAGCGTGATACGGCATTACTATTTCCGGCTGGGCGAACGCTCGGGGCTGGGGCTGTGGCGAAACCTGGTGTTGCCGGCCGGAGGAGCGCTGGTGTGTGCGCTGGTATGGCTGAATCTGGGCGGGCGCGCCAAGCTGGCCGGATTCGCCTGGCTGGCGCTGGGCGCGATCTACCTCGCCGCCGTGACGCGCGGCTTCCGCGTTCCGGTCAGGCAACTGGAGTATCGATGACGCCGGCGTTTGAAACAGATTTGCGGCAGTACGTTTTGGACCATTCGGGCCGGTTGATTGAATTGCTGCGGGACCTGGTGGCGATTCCTTCCGAGAATAAGGCTCCGCGGGGTTGCGAAGGCGCGGTGCAGCGCCGGATCGTGGAGCGGCTGCGCGGTTGCGGCTTGGATCCGGTGATGTATCGCCCGGATGAAGTACCCGGCATCCGGGAGCATTCCGGTTTCTGGCCAGGGCGCGACTATGCGGACCGGCCCAACGTGAACGCGCGGATTCCCGGTTGCGGCGCGGGAAGGTCTCTGGTGCTTTCCGGACACTCCGATACGGTTCCCGTGGGTTCGGGGCATTGGAGGCGCGATCCGTTTGGAGGGCAGATCGACGGGAACCGTTTGTATGGACGCGGCTCCAACGATATGAAGAGCGGCGTGGCCATGAATCTGTTCGTGGTGGAAGCGCTGCGGGATTTGGGGATCCGGCTGGAGGGGGAACTGATCTTCGAATCGGTGGTGGATGAGGAATTCGGCGGTGTGAACGGAACGCTGGCGGGCCGGCTGATGGGGTTTCACGCGGATGCGGCCATCGTGACCGAATCGAGCGGCCTCCGGATCTGCCCCGCGCAACGGGGCGGACGCATGGCGCACATCACGCTCAAGGCGCCAAATCGGGGAATCTTGGGTTCGGTGCGGTTGAGCGCAATCGAACAACTGCGGGTGCTGCTGAACGGCGTGGCGGAGTTTCAGAACGGGCGGCTTCGGTCGCTTCGGGCTCACCCGCTGTACCGGCATCTGGCCAATCCCGTTCCCGCCGCGGTGACGCGGGTTTCCTCCGCGCCGTGGGGGACCGGCGAACCTCCGAACATTCCCTCCGAATGCAAGGTGGAGATGTTCTGGGAGGCGATGCCCGGTGAGACGCAGGAAGAAATCGACCGGGAGTTTCACCAGTGGCTCGATGCGTTGATCGCTTCCAATCGGGACACGTTCGCCGTCCGTCCGGCGGTGGAGTTTCCGATCCGGTGGCTGCCGGGCTCGGCGATAGACGCGGGGCATGAACTGGTGCGCACGCTGTCGGAGTGCGCCGGCGAGCCCGCCGTCGAGGGAATCGAAGGTCCGTGCGACCTGTATGTTTTTCACCAGGCGGGCATACCCGCCGTGCTGTGGGGTCCGAGCGGTGGCAACACCCACAATCCCGATGAGTACGTCGAGATCGATTCGCTGATCGAGGCGGCCTCGGTACTTTTAACGTTTACCTGCCGCTGGTGCGGCGTGCGGAGCGAGTCATGAGAATTTCGATGTGGCTGGCGTTGCTTGGCGCGGTAGCCGAGGCCAAGGACGGTTTCGTGTCGCTGATGCCCAAACGCAATATCGCCGAACAGTGGACAGTGGAGGGCATGGCGCCAGCCGATGCCTGGTACCTCACACGAAACGGCGAGATTGGATGCACGGGCATTCCAAACGGCTTTCTGCGCAGCCGGAAGACGTATCGCAATTATGTTTTTCGCGCCGAGTGGCGCTTTCAAAAGGGCTATACGCCGCGCGCGGAAGAGGATGGCTGGCCGAACGCCGGCTTCTTCATCCACGCCGGGGAAACGGTGAAGGGTTGGCCCAAATCGCTCGAGGTGCAAGGGCATTTCGGCGAGGTGGGCAGCGTGTTCGGCGTCAGAGGCGGTAAGATCACCGGAGCCAAGCGCGGTGTCATCGTGAAGGAAGGCAGACCGCCGTTCGGAGATTGGGACAAGTACGAAGTCACGTCCATGGACGGAAAAGTGACCGTGAGGTTGAACGGCGCGGTGGTGAACGAGGGAGTAAATGCCTCGCCGGCCGAAGGCAACATCTGCCTTCAATCGGAAGGGTGGCCGCTGTTTTACCGCAAGATCGAAATCAAGGAGCTACGGTAATGCGAAGGCGCGAGTTTTTGGCCATGCCCGCCGCGGCCGCCGCCATGGCGCAGACGGCACCCACGCAATTCCAGATCGCCTGTATGACGCTGCCCTACGCGGCGTTTCCGCTCGAGCGCGCGCTGACGGGCATTCGCGGCGCGGGGTATCGCTTCGTGGCCTGGGGCACGACCCACATGGAGGAGGGCGTCAGACGTCCGGTGATGGACGTGGAAGCGCCACCCAAGGACGCCGAACGCCTGGCCTCCCGCTGCCGGGCGATGGGGCTCGAACCGGTGATGATGTTTTCCGGCGTGAATTTTGAGGATCGCATCGCGGTGGATGTCTACAAGAAGCGCATCGAGCAGGCCAGGGCCGCGGGCATCGGACACCTGATTGTGTTCGGCAAGACCGGCGGTGGCGACTATGGCGCGGTGATCGGGAATTTACAGGCGGCCGCAAAGTACGCCGAAGGTTCGGGCGTGCTGCTGTCGCTGAAGCAGCACGGGGGTAACTCGGCCACGGGCGAACATTGTTCGCGAATCATCGCCGAGGTGGGCCATCCCGCGGTGAAGATGTGCTACGACGCCGGCAATGTACTGGACTATGAGAGTCACGATCCAATACCGGATATTCAAAAGTGCTGGCGGGATATCCGGTCGTTCGCGCTGAAGGACCATCGCAATTATCCGAAGGATGAAGACTGCGGCATCGGCTTCGGAGAGATCGATCACTATAAGCTTTTCGCTCCCGTGATGCGGACCGGCCTCACGATGCCGGTCTCCGCCGAGAATATTTCCGAGCCCCTGGTCCCCCGTCCCAAAACGCCGGAGGGCGTGGACCGCCTGGCGCGCCGGTCGCGTGAATTTTTGGAGACGGTGCTCGCCGGGCTCGCCTCACAAACTGAAATTAAACCCTGAAACGGAGATTCCCACATGAACCTCGATCGCAGATATTTTCTCGCCGGATCGGCGGCCGCCTTTCAAGCAGTGACGCTGGGTCAATCGAATGCGGCGCGCATCCCCTCGGCCGTAATTGGCGTGGGCAACCGCGGTTCTCAAGTTTTAAAAGGAGTGCTGGAGCAGCCGAACGCGGCTGTGGCCGCGTTGTGCGATATCAAGCCCGACCGCCTGGACGCGGCGGCTACTTCCGCGGCCAAGGATAAGCCCGCGACGTACCGGGAATGGCGCGCCGTCATCGACCGCAAAGACATCGAAGTTGTGGTCATCGCGACTCCGCCGCATCTGCATGCGGAGATGGCGGTGGCGGCGCTCGAAGCGGGCAAGCACGTCTATTGCGAGAAGCCGATTGGGGTTACCGCGGAGCAGGTGCGCGACGTCGTGAAGGCCGCGCGCAACAGCAAGAAGGTATTCATCGTGGGGCAGCAGTTGCGATCCTTCACGCAGCTTCAGGAAGCGATCGCACAGGTGCGGGCGGGCGTGATTGGGGACGTAATCATGGTGAAAGCGCAACGCCATGCCGGCGCCGATCTCAAGCACGACGGGCCGTCGGCCGACTGGTATTTCGACGTCAACAAATCCGGCGGCTACCTGATCGAACAGTCCGTCCATAACCTGGATGCCTGCAATTGGGCGGTGGGGGAGCATCCGATTCGCGCTTCCGGCTTCGGTGGCACGCTGCTTTATAAGAACGACCCACCGCGCCGCGATATCTACGACTGCAACGTGCTTTCTTACGACTATCCGGGCGGCGCCAAGCTGTCGTTCACGCTGAACGTGTTCCATCCGCCGGGCATGCCGCAAGGCAATCAGTACGTCTATATCTACGGGTCGAAGGGAGCCGTTGACCTGATGTATTCGACCAACATGTACAAGCTGGGCAGCCGGGAGGCTCCAACGGTGCTGGCCGCCAAGCGCGAAGAGGCGCCGCACGGCCACATGACCGCGTTCTACGACTGCATCACAAAGAACGCGGCGAACCCCGCCGATATCACGGTTGGCGCTTCGGCGGCGCTGACGGCCATCATGGGCCATCTGGCGATGACGAACCAGGCGGTGGTTTCGTGGGACGAGATGGGCGTGACGCTTTAGGGCTTCGGGCGCAGGTGCGGGCGGATACGACAGAAGGATGCCATGGCGGACCTTGTTCCCAGCGCAAAGAGCTATCTGGATCTTCTGGCGCGATTGAAGAGCGAGATTCGGACGGCGCGGATCAAGGCCGCCCTGGCGGTGAACAGCGAGCTAGTCCGGCTCTACTGGAAGATCGGCAAGCAGATTCTTGAGCGCCAGGCGGGCGAAGGATGGGGAACCAAAGTCGTGGAGCGTCTGGCGAAAGACCTTCACTCCGAGTTCCCAGACATGAAGGGCTTCTCCCGCAGCAATTTGCTTTACATGCGGGCATTCGCCGAGGCGTGGCCCGAGGAATCAACCGTCCAGCAACTTGCTGGACGATTACCGTGGTTCCACAACTGCATCGTTCTAGACAAGGTCAAGGTCCACCAGGAGCGAGTCTGGTACATTCAGGCCGCCATTCAGAACGGCTGGAGCCGGAATGTTCTGGTCATCCAAATCGAAAGCGGCCTGTACCGGCGGCAAGGGAAAGCCACCACGAACTTCACCGCCACGCTGCCGGCGCCGCAGTCCGATCTGGCTCAGCAGCTTATCAAGGACCCCTACCACTTCGACTTCCTAACGCTCGGCCAGGAAGCGCAAGAGCGAGATCTCGAACGGGGCCTGATGGCACACCTCCGCCAATTCCTCGTCGAACTGGGCACTGGTTTCGCATTCGTTGGAAGTCAGGTGCCTCTCGAAGTGGGAGGCGAGGACTTCAAGCTCGATTTGCTGTTCTACCACCTGAAGCTCCGCTGCTTCGTCGTGATCGATTTGAAAATGACGCCGTTTAAACCCGAATATGTGGGCAAGATGAATTTCTACCTCGCCGCCGTCGATGACATGCTTCGACATCCCGGTGACAAGCCGAGCATCGGATTGATCCTCTGCAAGACGAAGAATCGGATTGTAGCCGAGTACGCGCTTCGAGGCACATCGACGCCGATGGGTATCTCCGAGTTCCGGCACCTGGCAGAACTTCCCGAAACGCTCAAAGGAACCCTTCCGACAATCGAGGAGATCGAAGCTGAACTGGCCGGCGATCACCAGTAGAGCTTCAGCGCCACCTGCATCTGACGTTGCGTGTTCACCTGGTTCTGAACGACACCGAAGTTATTGTTGTTGAGATTATTGCCGCCGATGCCGAATACGGTGCGGTTGAACATGTTGAAAGCTTCGGCGCGGACGTCGAGGCGGCGCGTCTCGCCGCCGAGCGGGAACGACTTGGCCAGCGAAAGATTCTCGTTAAAGTTCGGGAAGCCGCGGACCTTCGGGTTGTACCGCGTGGTGTTGCCGAAGGCGATGGGCTGCGCCGAGACGGGGAAAGCGGCGGGATTCAGGAAGCGATCGACGGCCGGATCGAAGCGGTCGCCGGCGAGCGGCGCGCGCCAGTTGTCGTAGCTCGTAATGGTCGGCCGCGTGACGCCATTAAAGATCGCCCAGGGGTTGTTCCGGGCCAGCGCCACCGGGAAGCCGGAGCTATAGCTCTGGATGCCGCTGATGCGCCAGCCGCCGAGCACACCGTTCACCACGCCGCCGCGGTTCATCCATTTGCGGCCTTTGCCAAACGGCAGCTCATAGATCGTGCTGAGCTTGACCGAATGAGTCTGATCGTATAGACCGATCGACTTTTCGAGGCCGCGATTGTATTGATCCTGCGACGTCGTGCTGCCGTCGTAGCTATCGGAATCGGTCAGCAGCTTCGCCAGCGTGTAGTTCCACTGGAACGTCAACCCGGAGGAGTAGCGGCGTTCCACTTTGAGCACCATGGCGTGATAGGTGGAGTGGCCGCTCTTGTCGCCGCCCTGCGCCCCGGTGACCACGTTGAGATATTGCGGGAACGGCCGCAGCGACTGGGCCACGTTGCGCGTGGTGCGCTGCACGTTGGGGTTGGTGAAATTGGGGTAAGGCAGGCCAATGCCGGCCCCGGTGGCGAGCGCGCTGCCCGCCTGGGAGGTCAGGATGTTCACCGTCTGCTGGGCGCCGAAGCGCTGCACCAGGTTATCCAGAATCGGCGTCGGCAACTGGTTGATGTTGACCAGTCCGGTCTGCAGGTGGGAGCCGGTGCTGGCGTTATAGGCGGCTTCAAAAACCGTGCTGCCGGAAAGCTGCCGCTGGATGGAGAACGTCCAATACAGGTTCTCCGGCGCGCGCACCGCGTCCACCGGCTGCCAATAGTCGACATTCTGGTTGTTCTGGAAATCGGGCCGGAGTTGTGGGGGCAGCGGATAGGCGGGCAGGCCGTCGTCGACGCGGAAAGCGCGCGTGATGCCCTGATCGAGGGTGGCGAACGAGTAATTGCCGATGAAGCCCGAGTAATGGCCGGAGCCGGCCACCACGGTCACCTTGCTGAAGGATCGGCCAAAGGCCGAGCGCAGCACCGTCTTTGGAGTCAGCGTGTAGGCGAGTCCCATACGCGGCCCCCAGCCTCCATACCATCCAGGCACCAGTGACCGTGTTCCTTCCCGCCCTTCCCCGAAGCCGGCAAAACGCAGCGCGCCGGGGTAGTTCACGGCCGGGTTGAGCCGGTCGGGCGTAAAGTCGGAGTACTTGTCGCCGTCGTTTTCCACCGGCGGGGAAGTGAACTCATAGCGCAGCCCCAGGTTCAAGGTGAGGCGCTTGGAAACACGCCAGTCGTCCTGCAGGTAGAAACCGTAATAGCGGTAGAGCTGAGAGATGAAGCGGTTGGTTTCGGTGGCGCCGCTGGCGGCTTCACCCAGCAGGAAACTGGCGAACGAACTGCCGCTGTTAAGAGCCGTGGCGCCTGGAAGCGACGTGCCCTGAAAACTGAACCCCGCCGTGCCCATGATGTTCTGCTGGCCGTATCCGTTGGCACGCTGGCTCTGGAAGGCGCCACCGAACTTCAGGGTGTGGGAGCCCTTGATGAAACTCATATCGTCCTTGAGGGCCCACAAGGGCTGCTCGGTTCCGTTGAACGATGTCGTGCCCCAGGTGGAAAACTCGGTGAAAGTGGCGCTGGCGAAGTTGACGTCGCAATCGGGAACGTTCTTCATACAGAGCTTTTCCTTCCAGCCTCCGGTGGCGCTGGCGGAGGCACTGACCTTGTAGAACAGGTTGCCGCCGATGGAGAAGTGATTCAGCAGGCGCGGGCTCAGCGTCCAGTCGTGGGTCAACCGGAAGGCTTCGGTTTCAAACGTCTGTACCTGCCCGGTATATAGGGGCAGCGGCATTCCGGGAGGCCCGCCGGGGCCGACCGCCTGGTTGAAATTGCTGTTGTTGTAGAAGAACGCGAGGTGGTGCTTATCGGTGACGTTGTGGTCGACCTTGAGACTGTACTTGTTCTGCGGCGACAGCAGGGAGCCGCCGGTGGCGATGTAGTTGTTGCGGATGTAGTCGATGGTACCGGGCGCGGCGCCGCGGTTCGGCTTCACCGGCTGGCCGAACGAACTCCAGGTCTTGGCAAAGGGGCTGATGCGCGCCGCCGGAATGCGATTGCCGGGGAAGGCGTCGCGAAGGAAGCCCGCGCCGTCCGGATTGGCGCGCGTGGTATTGGGATCGTAGATCGTCAGGCGCTGGTTGGCGGGACTCACCAGGTTGGTGAAATCGCCCTCGTACATCTCCGGGGTGGGCACGCTGAAGATGGCATCGTTCGACCCGACGCGGTTGCGGAAGCCTTCGTAAGAGAAAAAGAAAAAGGTACGGTTGCGGCCGTTGTAGAGCTTGGGAATCGACAGCGGCCCGCCGGCGGTGGCTCCGAAATCGTTCTGGCGGTAGGCGGCGCGGCGTGGCGCGAAGAATCCGCGGGCATCCAGCTTTTCATTGCGCAGGAAGTCGTAGAGCACGCCGTGATAATTGTTCGTGCCGGATTTCGAAGAGAACGTCATGATGCCGCCGCCCGCCTGGCCATACTCGGCTTTGAAGCCGTTGGTGTCGACCGCGAATTCGGTAATGGCTTCGAGCGAAGGCGCGTTATAGGCGATCTCCACCGCATCGGCGGAACGATTGGTGGCAACCGAAACGCCGTCGAGCGTGGCTTCCCAGGCGCGCGCCTGGCCGCCGCCAAGCGCCATCTGCCCGCCGCTGCCACGGGCTTCGGGCGCCACCGACACCAGGTCGAACGGACTGCGCAGAGCGCCCCCGACGACCAGCGGCAACTCATCCACCAGCTTGTTCTGCACGGCGGTGGTGATACGCGCGTTCTCGGTCTGCACCTGCGCGATATCGGCCCGCACTTCCACGGTCTCGGTGATTTGGCCGACTTCGAGGCGCGCGTCCACGCGCACGGTCGCCGCCGCCGTCATCACGACGCCGTCTTTGACGACTTTCTTGAACCCTTGCGCGGAGACTTCCAGCCGGTAAGTGCCCGGGGAAAGATTCGGCAGGTTGTAGTCGCCGTTGGTTTCGGTGGTGACCGTGCTGGTCTGATTGGTAGAGTGGTTGGTGATCAGGATGGTGGCGCCGGGAACGGCGGCCGCCGAGGTATCCGTGACCTGGCCGGTGATATTGCCGCGCTCAGTCTGTGCAAACAGAACCAAGGACGACAGAGTCAAAAGGACGAGCGGTTTCATACGAGGCCCCCGCGATTGAGATGACGGTATTCTACCGCAGGGCGAAGTCGCGCGCGGACACCCACCCCATGACGCCGAAGCCGCCGACGTAGTAAATCTCGTCCAACTCGAGACGGTAGAAGCCGAAGTCGCCGAAATCGGCCCATTGCGCGGCGGCCGGATGCGCTTCGAGATAGGCCGCGCGCGCCTGTTCCAGGTCGGCTTCCGGCACCGCGCGCACCGAGCCAAGCAGATTGGCGCGGGCCGCGCCCAGCAGGTTCTCGCCCGACGCCGGTTCGGCTACCAGCAGCGACGCCTTGGGGTTGGCCAGCACGTTTTTCGTATGAACGGCCATGCCGCTGATCAGCAACAGCGGCCGCCCCTGGGCGTCGAGGGCGTAGGGAGTTACCGAACCAAACGGATAGCCTTCGCGGCTGGCGGAAATCGTGCAGAGCACTCCTTGTTTGTGCGCGCCGACCAGCGCGCGGGCGCCCTTGGCCTTTTCCATGGGCTTAAACTTTCGGCTTGGGTGGCGGCAGTTCGCGCGCTTCGCAGACCGACTGGAATCCGTTGCGCGCATGGGCGCCATCGCAGAAGGGCTTGTTCTCGGAGAAGCCGCAGCGGCATAGCGATATTACGGTCCGGCCGGCGAGGCCGAACGCACTGCCCGTGGGATCCTGAATGGCGAACTCGCCCTCGAGCCGCAGGGGACCGTTGTTGTTGACTGTTACTTTGGTGGCCATGGAAATGCCGATGGTAGCAAAGTCGCCGCCGCTATAATGAGCGGCGTGGCGGCGCTATGGGGTCTGATGATCGCCGCGCTGGCGGCGGGGCCGGAGCTTTCCCCGGAGACGATGCTGCTGGCCCGGATCAAGGTTCGCGCCGAGCGGAATCTGAACCGGCTGCCGAACTACACCTGTCTCGAGACGATCGAACGATCGCGCCGCCGCGTGGCTTCGCGCAAGTTCGAACTGATCGACCTGGTGCGGCTGGAAGTGGCTCTGGTGGATGGGCGGGAGATGTTCGCCTATCCCGGCTCGGCGCGGTTTGACGAACGCGACATCACCGACATGGTTTCCGGCGGCACGATCGGCAATGGGAACTTCGCCATTCACGCGCGGGCGGTGTTTCTCACCAACAGCGCCACGTTCCGCCACCTGGGCGAGCGCATTCACGAAGGCCGGCGCACCATCCGCTTCGACTACCGCGTGCCGATGATTCAATCGGGCTTCAAGCTTCGCGTAAAGCCGTCGGAGGGAACGGTGGGCTATGAAGGCGCGTTCTGGGCGGATGCCGATACGCTCGACCTGGTGGCGCTCGAAGTGCATGCCAACGATATCCCGCCGCATCTTCCGGTGCGATCGAGTACGGAGATGCTGCGCTATCAGATGGTGCGCATCGGCGAAGAGGACTTTCTGCTGCCCCAGGATTCCGACCTCACACTGACCGACATCGTAGGGAACGAGAACCGCAACCGCACCAGGTTTTCCAATTGCCGGCAGTACTCGGGCGAATCGGTGATTCGTTTCGACGATGCGCCGGAGACGTCCGCCGCGGCGCCTGTGATTCCCAAGCCGCTCGAGATTCCGGCGGGCCTTGAAGTGGAGTTGAAGCTCGAAACCCCGATCGAAGCGGGCGTGTCCGCGGTCGGCGATCTGGTGAAGGCGACGGTGGCGCGCGACGCCAGAAGGAAGGGCGAGATCGTCGTGCCCAAGGGAGCGCAGGTGACGGGACGGCTTCTGCAATTGCAGCGCTACGAAGCGTGGCGCGAGCCCGTGTGGGTGGCGGGCATCCAGTTTCAACGGCTGGAGTTTCCGGGCCGGTTCGCCGATTTCCACGCAAGGCTGGACGCGGCTTCGAGCAACCTGCCCGCGCCGGTACAGGATCGCCGCGGTTATGTCAATTGGTCGGTGGTGAGGCGCGAGTCCCCTGGCGACCCACGGATTGGTATCCTCTACATTAGGGGAGAGAAGGGTAAGCTCACCGCCGGCCTGCGGACTTGGTGGCACACCGAGTCTCCACCCAAAGAGGAAAGACAGTGATACAGTTCGACAACGAATCCGATCGCGCCCTGTTCCAGCACGCCCTCGACTTTGGCAAGAAGCAAGTTCGGGCCGTCGTTGAGAAACACCCGGACTTTTATCCCATGTACACCCAGGATGGGAATTGGAAGCATGAAGGCCCGGCGTGGACCCACTGGTGCGATGGATTTTTCCCCGGCATGATGTGGATCTTCCGGCGCCATTCGGCCGAAGGTTCCGAGGAGCAGAAGTTCTGGCACGATCGGGCGGTTCACTACACCAAGCCGCTGGAGCCGAGAAAGATGGATCGCGACGTGCACGATCTGGGGTTCATCTTTCTTTCCACTTATTACCGCTGGTATAAGCTGACGCGCGATCCGGCGTTGAACGACGTGATCATCCAGGCGGGAAAGACGATGGCCCTGCGGTTCCGCGAGAAGGGCCAGTATCTGCGGTCGTTCGTGGCCGAGAACTCGCTGTTCATCGACATCATGATGAACGTGGGCATCATTTTCTACGCGGCGCGGGAGACGCAGGATCGCAAGCTGCGCGAGATTGCGCTGCGGCATTGCCTGACGACGCGGCGGGTGCTGGTGCGCGGCGACGGATCGACGGCGCATGAAGGGATCTTCGACCTCGAAACGGGCGAGTTCCTCAAGCAGACCACGCACCAGGGGTTCCGCGGCGATTCCTGCTGGTCGCGTGGCCTCGCCTGGTCGCTTTATGGATTCAGCACGTCGTATGAGTATTCGCGCGATCCGCGCTTTCTGGCCACCGCCGAAGCCTGCGCCGATTACTACATTTCGCACTCCAACGCCGATGGCGTGTCGCCGTGGGATTACAACGCGCCGGCCGAGAAGCGGAAGCTGATCGACACGTCGGCGGCGGCCATTGCCGCCTCGGGATTGCTGCGCCTTTCGCGCCTGCTGCCGGATCCGGTGAAGGGTCACTTTTACTGGACGACGGCGATGCACATCCTGCGATCGCTATGCGAGAAGCACCTTGGCGACAAGGACGCCGGATGGCAGGGGATTCTGAAGAACGGCATTTATCACCTGGAGAAAAATCTGGGCGTGAATGAAAGCGTGATGTGGGGCGAGTACTTCTTCATCGAGGCGCTGGATCACGCGCTGGTGCCGTTGAACGCCAAGTAAAGTCAGCCGCGGCGGTGCCATCGCCTTTTCCGCGCGACCAGCAGCGCCACCGCGAGTGGGATCAGCAGAATCATCCACTCAAGCGATCCCGTTCCGCCGTCGGGAGCCCATCCGAAAAGCTCTTCGATGAAATTCATGGCGCCTCCTATCGTATCCGGCTCACGGCCCGGCGCGCCGCGCCGATATGGTTCAGCGAGGCAATACCAATGCAAATCGGAAATTGGCATGGGGATTATCACCGGGGTTCGGCGGGCCTTGAGCGAAGCCCGGTGCGGGAATCGGCTGGAAGGGTGCGTCTGGAGACGAAGGCGGAACTGAAAGTTCAGACCGCCGACGGCGACCAGGTGAGCATTTCCGTGGAGACGCTGGCGCAGTTGCGGGAAGCCTCTTACGAAGGCGCCGGCGGATCGGCCTTTTATTCGTCCAACTATTCGCGCTCGGAGATCGGCATCGAAGTAAAAGGCAACCTGAGTGAAGAGGAACTCGCCGACATCACCGAACTGATCGATGCGCTCAGCGGCGCGGGCGGCGAGGGCGAGAGCCTGGACCTGAGCACGCTGGCGGGATTCGACTATCGCCGCACGCAGACCATCGAGGCGTCGTCGCTATTCCACGGCGTAAGCCACTACGGTATCTGAGAACGTCTCATTGTATTTATTGCCGCCGCCGGCCGCGATGACGACGAATTGTTTCTTCGTCTTCTTGCCGGTGTAGGTCATCGGCGTCGCGTGTCCGCTGGCCGGCAGCCGGGCCATCCAAACTTCCCTGCCCGTATCCTTGTCAAAGGCGCGGAACCGGCTGTCGTTGGTGGCGCCAATGAAGATTAACCCACCAGCGGTGACCAGCGATCCGCCGAGGTTCGAACTGCCGGTGGGAGCAATGCCCTTGGCCAGCAGGTCGTCGTAAACGCCCAGCGTGCTGCGCCAGCGGAACTCGCCCTTGTTCAAATCGATCGCGGTGAGGTGTCCCCAGGGCGGCTGCTGGCAGGGATGCTTGTTCTCATCCCAGAAGCGGGAGTTCGGCGAGCCCATCCCCTGCGTCCGGAAAGGGAGTTCGCCGCGGCCTTTCACCATCTTCAGAATCATGCCGTTGTCGTGCGAGTTGACGTAGAGCGTGCGCGTCGATGGATCGAAGCTGGCACCGCCCCAGTTGGTTCCGCCGTTGGTGCCGGGGAACAGCACGGTGGGCTTGAGACCGAGCGGGGTGTAGAGGGTGCCGAAGCTGGCGTCGGCGATGAGCTTCTCGCAGTAGGCGCGCGATTCCGGCGTGACGCTGGTCAGTTCTTCGGCCTTCATGCTCTGGCGGGCAAAGGGCGGCGGCTTGACGGGAAACGGCTGCGTGGGCCAGGTCTGCTCGCCGGGGACGGTGGTTTGCGGCACCGGCTTTTCCACGATGTCGAACAGCGGTTTGCCGGTGGTGCGCTCGAACAGAAACGTGAATCCGGTCTTGGTCACCACGGCCACTGCGGGCACGGTCTTGCCGCCGCGCTCGACCTCGACCAGTACCGGCTGCGAAGGAATGTCGTAGTCCCAGATGTTGTGATGAACGGTCTGGAAGTGCCACAGGCGCTTGCCTGTGGCGGCGTCGATGGCGACGATGGAGTCGCCGAACAGGTTCGCGCCCTTGCGGCCGCCTCCGTACATGTCGGGCGAGGGCGAGGTCAGCGGCACGAAGAGAATGCCGCGCTGCGCGTCGACGCTCATGATCGACCAGGCGTTGAGTCCGCCGCGATTCTTCCAGCTCTCGCCTTCCCACGTATCGTGACCGAATTCGCCGGGCCGTGGCACGGTGTGGAAGCGCCAAACGAGCTTGCCGGTGTGAACGTCGAAGGCGCGAATATCGCCGCTGGGGCCTTCGGGCTCGCCATCGGCCACCAGAGCTCCGGTGATGACGAGATTTTTGTAGATGGCGGGCGGCGAGGTGATGCTGTAGGCCTGCTGCGCCTTGCCCTCCACCATCATGTCCTCTCTCAGATCGATGCGGCCGTCCTTACCGAAGCCGGGCACGGGTTCACCGTTGGCGGCATCGAGGGCGATCATCTGGCCGTCGAGGGTGCCGAAGTAGAGGCGCTTGCGCTGGCCGTCGGTCCAGTAGGACGCGCCGCGATTGAGATACAAATTCCGCGCGCGGCGCTTGTCGATCTTGGGATCGTAGGCCCACAACTGCTTGCCCGTATCGCCGTCGATGGCGATCAGCCGGTTGAACGGAGTGGTGAGGTAGAGGTTGCCATCCACCATCAGGGGCGTGGTTTCAAAAGCGCTACGGACCGGGAAATCCTTGCCGTCGCTGACATCGCCGGTGTGAAATTCCCACGCCAGTTTCAGCTTGGCCACGTTGCCGCGATGAATCTGTTTCAGCGGCGAATACTTCCGCCCGCCGGAATCCCCGCCGTAGTAGTGCCATTCCTGAGCGCTGGCGATGGCGGCCAATAGAAAGATTGCGCGCATTCCGGTTTACCTGCCCGTGAACTTCGGAGGGCGCTTTTCGAGGAAATGCGCCACGCCCTCTTTGAAATCGGCGCACTTCAGGCTTTCGTGCATCTCGGCGATCGCCATATCCATCGCCTCATTCAAAGTCTGCGCTTGACCTTCGTACATCTGGCGCTTCATGACGCGTAGCGAGCGCGGCGAGACGCCAGCCGACAGTTCGCGGGCGAAAGCCTGCACCGCGGCCAGGAAGTTTTCATCGGGCAGGACGCGATTGACCAGGCCGATGCGCAGCGCTTCCTGAGCGTCCACTTTGCGGGACGTGAATACCAGATCGATGGCGTTGGCCAATCCCACGATGCGCGGCAGCATCCAGGAGAGGCCGTATTCGGCGATGAGGCCGCGGCGAGAAAAGATGACGTTGAAGCTGGCCGAAACCGCGGCGATGCGGAAATCGCAGTAGAGCGGGATGACGAAGCCCAACCCCACCGACGGGCCGTTGATGGCGGCGATGACGGGCTTGGGAATGGTGATCAGGTAGGAATGCTGGCGCTGGTTGTCGTCGAGAGAGCTGACGCTGCGGTGAGTGGCGCCGCCGGTTTCGGCCACCTCGGTGAGCAGGCTCATGTCGGCTCCGGCGCAAAAGCCGCGGCCCGCGCCGGTGAGCACAATAGCGCGTACCGAATCGTCCGAGGCGGCGGCGCGCATGGCGGCGCTCACTTCCGACTCCATCTTGCGGGTCCAGGCGTTCAGCCGATCGGGCCGGTTCAGGGTGACTGTCGCCACGCCTTCGGCGACGTCATAAAGGATCTCTTCAGGCATGCTCGCTATCACTTTCCGCGTAGAGGATGAACTTCGTCACGTCGTAGTATCCCATCTTTCGATAGACGGGACGCCCGGCATCGGTGGCATGTAGAACCGTGCGGGAGAGTCCGCTGGCGGCGGAGGCGCGGCGTAGAGAGCCGGCCATGCAGGCTTCGGCGTAGCCGCGCCGCCGGTGACCGGGATGCGTGGCTACAAAGGCGACGTAGAGCGCCTCGCCCAACACGAGTGTCGAGGCGGTGGACACCGGGCGGCCTTCGACGTAGCCGTTTACTCCAAACATTTCCGTCCACAATTGTTCGCGTGCCAGCGGCTCCCGGCTGGGTTCCGGCTCCATCTCGTAGGCGGCGTTATTGAGATCGCTGACATCGATACGGCCGGCACGATCGGTCACCGGCCGCAATTCGAGTTCTGCGGGATGCGGCTGGCGGGCGGGCGGGATGAAATCGGCGGCCATGCCCGTCCATTCCATGAAGCGATGGAGGCCGGCGCCGGCGAACGCCGTATCCATGCCGGTGCGCGCCGGTGCCGGGATCATGTCCACGCAGACCGATGCGAAGTAAGGAAGTGCGGACCGCGCGGCATATTCCCTGATCACATGGGCACGCCGCGAAAGATCCGCCTGATCGGCGACGGTCGAATCGAAGCCAAATACGTTGAGGAACGAGACCGGCACATTGCTGTACATGGCCACCACGCCATCGAGCGCGGTGATGGTGCCGCGTTCGGCACGGCGGGAGAGCAGCTTCCAGGCTTCGAGAAACTGATCGTTCGATTCGGCAAAGCCCGTCATCGCCCTCAGTCTCTCACGAAGGGCTTGTGGCGTTGAGATTCGAGGATCGTTCCCGCGCGCCCATTCGTGGTCTGTTAGCATGAAGCGAACCGCCATGAATCGCCGCGACCTGATCAAGCTTCCGGCAACGGCCGCCGCGGCCGGCCATCTGTTCGGCCAAAGCACGGCCTGGAGGCCGCAGTTCTTCGACGCCCACCAGAACGATACGGTCGTGGCCTTGACGGAGCTCATCCTGCCGGCCACCGACACACCCGGCGCCAAAGCCGCGCTGGTAAACCGCTACCTCGACCTGATGATGCAGGACGGGCCGCTCGAACAGCGCGACCTGTTCCTGGAAGGATTGTCGTTCCTCGACGGTCATGCGATCCGCAAGCACGGGCAGCCCTTCGTCCGGCTGAATGCCGAGCAGCAGACCGGCATTCTGACCGAGTTCGACAAAGACTCCGGGCCCGGCAACCGCTTCTTTCGCATGGCCAAGACCATGACCAGCCGGATTTACTATGCAACCGAGATCGGGCAGAAAGAACTGAACAAGGGCGGCCGGGTTCCGGCCCGTTACGGCTGCATACATCCCGAGCACAAGTAAGTGAACAGCTACCCGGATTCGGTCCGGTTCCTTTACGCTCTCGGCAATGAGATCAAGGCCGCCAAGTTTGGCCTGGAAACCGTGGCGCGCGTGGTGGCGGCGCTTGGGGCTCCCGATCGCGATCTGCGATTCATCCATGTCGCCGGCACCAATGGCAAGGGATCGACGTGCGCCATGATCGAGAGTGGATTGCGCGCCGCGGGGCACCGCACCGGGCTCTACACTTCACCCCACCTGGCCGAGCCCACCGAGCGAATTCAGGTGGACGGTCAAGCCGTCACCGCGGCCGAATTCGCGGCGGCCTTCACGGTGGTCCATCGGGCTGCGGAAGGACTCCTGGACGCCGGCGAAATCGAAAACCATCCCACCTATTTCGAAACGGTCACCGCGATGGCGCTGGTGATCTTTCGCGAGCGCCAGGTGGATTGGGTGGTCTGGGAGGTGGGGCTCGGTGGACGGCTGGACGCCACCAACATCGTGACGCCGCGGCTCGGCGTGATTACGCCGGTCGATTTCGATCATGAAAATTTCCTGGGCAACACGATCGAATCGATCGCGGGGGAAAAGGCCGGGATTCTGAAGCCCGGCGTTCCGGTGGTGATGTCGCGGCAAAGACCGGAGGCGGCGGCGGTAATCGAGCGGCGCGCCTCGGAGTTGGGCTGCCGGCTGGTCGCGGCCTCCAGTCACATGCCGGTTCGTTCCAGCTCCGATGCGCGTGGCAGCGAACTCGCCTGGAAAGACATCGAAATTCACTGTCCGCTGGCGGGCGTGCACCAGGTCGAGAATGCCACCTCGGCGGTGCTGGCGCTGCGGGAACTGGCGGTACCCGATGAGGCGATCGCTCGCGGCATCGCGGCGGCGCGATGGCCGGGACGGCTGGAACGTGTGGCCGAAGCCCCGGAAATCATCCTCGATGGCGCGCACAATCCGGCGGGCGCGCGTGTCCTGGCGGACTATATCCGCCGTTTCTATTCCGGCCGCCGCGTGTGGCTGATCTACGGCACCATGCGCGACAAGAGCATCGGCGAGATTGTGGAGACGCTGTTTCCGCTGGCCGGCACGCTGCTGCTGACGGCGCCCGCCGCGCCGCGATCGCTCGACCCGCGCAGCCTGCTGAGCCTGGCCGGGCATGCCGACGCGCGCGTGACGGAAAACCTCGCCGCCGCGATCGGGATCGTCCGCGCCGAAGCGGCGCCCGAAGACGCGGTGTTCCTCAGCGGCTCGCTGTTTCTGGTGGGGGAAGCGAGAACGCTGCTCGTAAAATAGAAAAATCTCTCATGTTTCTGAGCTATCTGCGTACCGCGGTGTGGACCGGCCCGCTGGTGGTACTTTTCACGATCCTCTACGGCATCGCCGATCTGATTGCGAGTCTGCTCGATTCTTCCGGCAACTGGCAGCATGCGATCGCGCAGCGCTGGTCGCGCGTGCTGCTAGCGGTGGGCGCGGTCAAGATCCAGTTGGAGGGAATCGAGAAGATCGAGCGCAACGGCAGCTATGTCTTCGCCTCGAATCATTTGAGCTTCGCCGATACTCCCATCATGCTGGCCAACATCCCCTGCCAGTTCCGGTTCATGGCCAAGCACAGCCTGTTCAAGGTGCCTTTCATCGGATTTCATTTGCGGCGGGGCGGGCACATTCCCGTGCCTCGCGAGGATGCGCGGGCGGCCATCCGCGCCATTCAGGAGGCGGGCCGCATCGTGCGGGAGAAGAAGATCTCGATCCTGCTGTTCCCGGAAGGAGGCCGTACCGATGGGGAGTTGCGCCCGTTCAAGGAAGGCGCGGCTCTGATCGCCATTGCGGGCGGAGTGCCCATCGTTCCGGTAGCGCTCGATGGATCGCGGCAGGTGATGCCGATGGGCTCCTGGCGCATGGTGCCGGGCAAAGTAACGGTGCGCATCGGCGATCCCATTCCGACGGCCGGCCTGGGCACGCGGGCGCGCGGCGACCTGACCGAACAAGTACGGGTGCAGGTGGAAACGATGCTGAGGGAAATTCGCGGAAAGCTAAGCTGACTCCCAAGGGCGTTCTACGATCTTCCCCTAGTGCCGCCGCGCGGCGGGCGGGCGCACAATGGAATCGTGATCTATTCCAAGCGCAAACGATCGACGGCCGTCAAGAGCGGATTCTACCGGTTCGAATCGATGCGTTCCCCTCGCAATACGATCTATGGTTCGGGCGACGGCGAGTTCATCCGCCTGCGCGATGAGTTCGGCACGGTGTGGCGCGGGCAGGCCGAACGGCTGAGCGACGAGAGCATCCACTTTCGCTTCCGCAACGAACATGGCCGGACGATCAGTGGCGTTTCCGACAGCTGGGGCGTGGTGCTGCGCGACGAAAAGGGCAACACCTGGCGCGGATTCGTCGACTAAGAATACACTCGCTTTTTCGCGTCCGAAAAAGAAACTTCTCCCGCTGTTGCCTTCACGCGAAAAAGTTGTATTCTGTTTTTGATCATGAGCCTTTCCTACGAACTGACCCAACGCCTCGGTCCGGTCGATGAAGAACTGGACGACTTCGATTACGACGAGGAGCACGTCGAACTGGTCGCCGAGATCAAAGAGTACAGCTACGGCGAAGACGACGAGGAGGTCGAGGAGGAAGAGATCGCCACGACGACGATCGTGTTCACTCCGGCACCCGCGCCGGCCCCGGCGGCGGCCGTTGTTGCCGAACCGGAGCCCGCGCCCGTGGCTTCCCCGGTGCCCGCGCCGCCCGTAAGGAAGGAACCCGCCAAAGCTGTGGCGAAGAAGGCCGTTCCGGCGAAGGCGCCCGCTAAAAAGGTTCCTGTGAAGGCCGCCGCGCCGGTGAAGAAAGCCCCAGCCAAGAAGGCTCCGGCGAAGAAGAAGGCTCCGGCAAAGAAGAAGGCTCCGGCAAAGAAGGCGCCCGCCAAGAAAGCACCCGCCAAGAAAGCCGTCAAGAAGGCGGTAGCCAAGAAAGTGGCGCCGAAGAAGGCGCCCGCCAGGAAAGCACCGCTCAAGAAGAAAGCCCCGGCCAAGAAAGCCGCCCGCAAGCGGTAGGCCTTTTGAATTCCCTTGTTCTTAAGGGGCCCGCCGGAGCTGTGCGAGATTCAAGGCGCAAAGAACCCGGGGTTGTCGAGACCGGCGATCCCCCAGCCGTTCTTGCGGCGGAGCAATTCAAAACGCAACGTGGCGCGGCGCTGCGTGCGCGGCGCCCCATCCTGCTTCGGGTAGATTTTCAGAATCCAATCGACAGTCACAACCCGCCGGCCGCCCGAGCCGGTGATCTCGCGCAGATCGGCGATCGAGGCGACCGCGGCCACCTGCAAAAGCGCGGTCACGTTGGCCTCAACCAGCGAGCGGTCCGGCATGGCCCGGTCCAAAGCCTTGCGAAATTCGGCCGCGCTGTCGCGCGTCAGGCAGCCCGCCAGCTCGCCGAACCACACGGTGAGCTCGCCGCGCTCATCGAGCGGGCGCGCGACCTGAAGCAGAGCCAATAACAAGCCACGGCGTTCCATCCCGGGATTCAGGTACGGTAACTGGCGTTGATCCTGATGTACTCTTCGGTGAACTCGCAGGTCCAGAATCGGGTCTCGCCGCGATTCTTACCGCGCAGCGAAAACTCGATGCGAACATCCTTCTGATTGAGCAGACCCTTGAGTTCGTCCTCGGAGAACGCGGCGGCAAGACCGCCCCGGCAGACGCGGATGCCTTGCAGCGATACATCGGCGTCTTCGGGCTCGAATTTGACTCCGGAGTTGCCGGCGGCGGAAAGGATGCGGCCCCAGTTGGGATCGTTTCCGGCAATGGCGGTTTTCACCAGCGGCGAGTTGGCGATGGCGCGGGCAATGCGGGTGGCCTCGGAGTTGGTGCGCGCGCCGTGCACGTCGATCGTGATGAGCTTGGCGGCGCCTTCACCGTCGCGGGCGATCTGCTGCGCCAGGTCCTGCATCAGATGCGTCAACGCCTGCAGGAACCGCTTGCGGTCGGCCGGACCGAGATGGACGTTCGAAGCGCCGTTGGCAAGCAACAGAACCGTATCGTTGGTCGAAGTGTCGCCGTCCACCGAAAGCCGGTTGAAACTCATTTCGGTGGCTTCCACCAGCAGCTTCCGCAACTGCCCGGCGGAAATTCCGGCGTCGGTCGCGATGAAGCACAGCGTGGTGGCCATGTGCGGCTGTATCATCCCGGCGCCCTTGGTCATGCCGGCGATGCGCACGGTCTGGTCGCCGATGGCGACTTCAGCCGTGGCGGTCTTTGGCCGCGTGTCGGTGGTCATGATGGCGCGGCTGGCCTGTTCGAATCCGTCAGGCGACAGGTTTTGGATGAGTTTCGGCAAAACGGCGGTGATTTTCGTCTCGTCCAGTTCCACGCCGATGACGCCGGTGGAAGCGGGCAGCACTTGAGCCACCGGAACCTTGCGCAGTTTCGCCAGGGCGCGGCAGGTGGTGAGGGCGACTTTGTCTCCGGTGCGCGTGGCGCAATTGGCGTTGCCGGCGTTGATCAGAATCGCACTGGCCACGCCGCGGGTCTGTTTGAGATGCACGCGGCAAAGCCTCACGGGCGCGGCCTGCACACGATTTTGCGTGAAGACTCCGGCCACCGTCGCGGGAGTGTCGGAGACGATGAGGGCCACATCGTCTTTGTCCACTTTCCGGATGCCGGCAAAGGTGCTGCCGTAGCGAAAGCCAAGGGGCAATTTCATTGGGGGGCTAACCTAGTTTCTCGTTTTCCTGCAGCCGTTGGCCATTGAGAAAGACAGAACCCGTCAATTTTTTCCGGCCTTCCGATTGCACTTCGATCAATTCTAAAGCGGATTGGTCTTCACAAGCAGCAAAAAGGCGCCCCTCATTTGCGAATAATGTGCCTGGAGGAGCGGAAAAAGGCAGCGCCGCGGGCCGCGCGCTCCAGATGCGGAGCGCATGGCCGCGAAATGTGGAATAGCAGCCGGGCCACGGCAGAAAGCCGCGAATGCGGCAGTCGATTTCCCGCGCCGGCCTGCGCCAATCGATGAGCCCGTCCTCTTTGCGCAGCAGAGGCGCGAGCGTGGCCTCGGCATCGTTCTGCGGAACCGGCGTGAGCGAACCGCGCGCCAGGCCGTCGAGCGTTTCCACCAGCAGAGCGGCACCCATCTCCGCGAGCCGGCCGCTCAGTTCAATCGCCGTCTCCTGGGGTCCGATCGGCGTTTCCCGTTTCAAAAGCATGTCACCGGTATCGAGCCCGGCATCGATGCGCATCGTAGTCACTCCGGTCACCGCTTCGCCATTGGCGATGGCCCATTGAATGGGACCGGCGCCGCGATACTTCGGCAACAGCGACGCATGCACGTTAATAATGCCGAGCGGCGCCAGATCGATGATCGTCTGCGGGATGAGCTGGCCGTATCCCACAACCACCATCGCATCGGCGCGCAAGCCGCGCAGTTGCTCGACGCTCTCCGGCCGCCGGATCCGTTCCGGCTGATAGACGGAAAGACCGTGCCGCAGGGCTGCTTCTTTGACGGGCGGCGCGGCAAGTTCCTGGCCTCTGCCCTTGGGCCGGTCCGGTTGGGTGTACACCGCAAGGACCTGGTGGCCGGCGGCGACCAGGGCGTCGAGGGGCGGCACGGCAAACCGCGGCGTGCCCATGTAAACCAGGCGCATTCCTACCACTCGCCCGCTTTCACCATTTTGCGGATCTTGCGGCGGATCATGTCGCGCTTGAGCGGACTCAGATGCTGCAAAAACAGGATGCCGTGCAGATGATCGATTTCATGCTGAATGGCGCGCGCCAGCAGTTCCTCGCCGCTCGTTTCAAACGCTTCACCGGCGGCATTGCGCGCGCGCACCGTCACTTTCGCCGAGCGTGTGACATCCTCGCGAAAGCCGGGAATGCTGAGGCAGCCTTCCTCTCCGGTCTGGCGGCCTTCGCGGAAGATGATTTCGGGATTGATGAGAACCAGCTTTTGCGCCGGATCCTGGCCCACCGAAGTGTCGATGACGGTAAGCTGCTGGGAAACGCCAACCTGCGGCGCCGCCAGTCCGACCCCCTTGGCCGCGTACATGGTCTCGAACATGCCTTCAATCAGTTCGCTTAGTTCCGCCGTATGGAACCCGGTTACCGGCGCGGCAGGGGTTTCAAGCACGGGGTCGCCGTATTTGACGATCTTGTAACTCATGATCAGAACTCCCTTACCTGTTGCAGGTAGCCGTCGAAGTTCCGCCTGGTTTCGGCCAGCGAATCGCCGCCGAATTTCTCGAGAAAAGCCTGGGCGAGCACGATGGCCACCATCGCTTCGCCGATAACGCCCGCCGCCGGAACCACGCACACATCGCTGCGCTCATAGGCGGCGGCGGCCGGATCGCGGGTTTCCAGATCCACCGATTCCAGAGGACGGCGCAGCGTGGAAATGGGCTTGAGAAACCCGCGCACGTAAATGTCGGACCCGTTGGTAATGCCGCCTTCGAGGCCGCCCGCCTTGTTGGCGCCGCGGAAAAAGCGATGATCCTCCTTGTCGTAGTGAATCGTGTCCTGCACCTTGGAGCCGTACGAAGCGGCCTGCTCTTCGGCCGAACCCACCTCCACGCCCTTGACCGCCTGCATCGAAACGATGGCCTGCGCCAGCCGTCCGTCAAGCCGCGAATCCCAGGTGATATGCGAGCCGAGTCCCACCGGTACGTTGCGTGCCACTACTTCAAAGATGCCGCCAATGGTGTCGCCGGTGCGATAGGCGACATCGACCGCCTCCTTCATGCGCCCTTCGGTCTCGGGGTCGACGCAGCCGAGCAGCACTTCCGTTTTGCGGCTGTTGGCCACGATCTCTTCCCAGGTGGCCTGCCGTTGCAGGCGCTCGGCGCCGACGGCGATCACGTGGCTCAACACTTCGATGCCAAACGCGCCCAGCAGCGCCTTGGCGATGGCGCCCACCGCGACGCGGGCCGTAGTCTCCCGCGCCGAAGCGCGCTCGAGCACATAGCGGGCATCGTGAAAGTTGTACTTGATGCAGCCGGCCAGGTCGGCATGGCCCGGACGCGGACGCGTCACCGGCTTGGCCTCGCCGCCGCCCTCAATCCGCTCGACGGGCAGGATTTCGGTCCAGTTCTTCCAATCCCGGTTGCGGATCAGGATGGCGATCGGAGCGCCGATGGTTTTGGAATGACGGACGCCCGCCACCACCTCGGCCTGGTCGGTCTCGATTTTCATACGCCCGCCGCGGCCGTAGCCCTGCTGGCGGCGCCACAGTTCATGATTGATGGCTTGGATGGATATGGGGATGTCTGCTGGAAGCCCTGTAAGCGTGGCCACAAGGCACTCGCCGTGAGACTCCCCGGCGGTCTCGAATCGGAACATCTATCTAGGATTCCATGGTAGCAGGCCCATTCCGCCTTCGGCGCCGGAACGGGCCCGCCGCCCGGCTCGTCAACCCTTGAACGGCTCGTCGGCGCTGCCGCCGTAAATGCTGGGCACTTTGCCGCCCATGGGACGCAGGTAGGTCGAAAGCTGTCCGCGATGATGGATGGAATGCTTCAGGCACATGTTGACGAAAGCGGCCGCCGGGGCTTCAAACGCGCCCATGAAGCCGATGACGGCTGCGGCCTTTTCGGCGCTGAGGGCGCTGACCTCGGCCACCTTGGCTTTGAAATTGGTATCGTACCAGGCGGCGATGTCGGCTCCGGTCTGCAGTTCGGCCGGTCTGGGAGTGTCCACCCAGGCGAAGACGCCCTTGGCGATCGAATCCATGAACCAGACGTCGGCCGAGGCGAGGTGCCAGGCGAGATCCATCGCCGTCATGGATTTTTCGCTCGGTTTGAAATCGTCCTTGCCGGCTGGCATTGCGGCAAGCACTTTCGAGGTAGTAGCGGCCTCCACGGTGGCGTCATGGCAGGCAAAATCGAGAATCACCTTCGCTTGTTCCGGAGTCATGCGAGAGAACCCTTTCTGAAGTTCGGCCCAAAGGCCAACTCCAAGAGCTTACCGGAAGCGGCGGGCCATCGGCCAGCGATCTGCTAAACTTCGTGCTTTGAACCATGAAACTCGCTGATTTGAAGAAGTTTTCGGCTCGCAAGAGAGCGTACGTCTCCTTTCCGCTCCCGAACGGAATGGAATGCGTCGTCGATTCCCAGGGAATCGCAAGAGTACCGGCTCTCAACCAGGTACCGGCCTTCAACCTGGATGAATGCGCCGCGGCGGCGGAATCGTTTTCGATCCGGCCGCATGGTACCGACAAGGCTCAGAAAACTGGCCGCGCCGAGATGGAGAAATTGATATCCTCACTTGGGGGTGTAGCGGCGCCGGCGGCCGAGCATGACGATTAGGCGGTTGGGGCCCGACAGACCGTTCCCGTTTCCCCCTTGCCAGCGGATAGGCTATGATAAGAACATCCACGAATCGCGTAGCTGGCAAAGGAATTAATTACTGACGCCGCATGGCCGGCGAGGGAAATTGCAATGGAAAAGCTGGCGCAAAACATCCAGGAAGCCTTTCTAAACAACGCCCGGCGGGACAAGACGTTCCTGACGATCTACCTGATGAGCGGCGTGAAACTGAGCGGTCGAATCAAGAGTTTCGACAAGTATTCGGTTATTTTAGAGACCAACAATCAGGAACAGTTGATTTTCAAGCACGCGATCTCCACCGTGGTGGTACCCAAGGGATCGCATGGCCCGGGCATGGGCCACCCCGGACCGTCGGGCCCCGGTCCGTCCACTCCAGGGCAGCCCGCGATGGACCCCGATCAGCCCCACTAGCCCGGAAGGAAGACTAGCGATTGCAGCGCGCCATTCTGGTTGGAGTCGACCGCCGTACGAGACCGGGCGCGGAAAGCAGCCTCACGACGGCGGAAGAATCGCTCGAAGAACTCCAGTCGCTGGCCAAGACCGCGGGCGCCGAAACCGTCTCCTCCGTTCTGCAGTCGCGCAACACGGTGGAAGCCGCCACGCTCATCGGCAGCGGCAAAGTGGAAGAACTGACGGGCATGGTGAAGGGATTCACCGCCGATCTGGTCGTCTTCGACAACGAACTGACGCCGACGCAACAGCGCAATCTCGAGCGCGCCCTCGACGTGCCGGTGATCGACCGCACGCAGCTGATCCTCGACATTTTCGCCGCCCGCGCACGAACCAGGGAAGGCCAGTTACAGGTGGAGCTGGCGCAGCTCAACTACTTGTTGCCACGGCTGGCCGGCCGCGGCGTCATGATGTCGCGCCAGGGCGGTGGAATCGGCACGCGCGGCCCCGGGGAAACGCAGCTCGAAACGGATCGCCGCAAGATCGCCACGCGGATCAAGAAAATCGAGCGTGAGCTCGACGGCGTCAAGGCGGGCCGCGCCATCCAGCGGCGCCAGCGCGTGGAAGTGCCGTTGGCCACGCTGGCGCTGGTGGGCTACACCAACGCCGGCAAATCGACTTTGTTCAATCGACTGACACGGTCGGGCGTCGAAGCCGATAGCCGCATGTTCGCCACGCTCGATCCCACGGTGCGGCAACTGCGGCTGCCCTCCCGCCGCCAGGTGCTGGTCAGCGATACGGTGGGCTTCATCCGCAATCTGCCGACGACGCTAGTGAAGGCGTTCCGCGCCACGCTCGAGGAAGTGCGCCAGGCGGCCCTGCTGCTCCATGTGGTCGATCTGTCGTCGCCCGCCGCCCAGGCCCAGACCGCGCAGGTGCTCGACGTGCTGCGCGAGATCGAATCGGAAGAGAAGCCGCAGATTCTGGTTCTGAATAAGGCCGACCTCGCCGCCGGGGGCGCCGTGGGCACGCCCGAGATCGCTTCCCGTTTGCTCGGCGAACGGGCCGAAGCCGCCGCCACCCGCGCCGTAGCCATCTCCGCCCGCTCAGGCGAAGGAATGGACCGGTTGCTCGCCGCCATCGACGAAGTGCTGCCCGCCGACCGGCTCACGCGGACTGAATTCCGCTTCCCGGCCGGTGAAGGAGCCGCCATGCATCTGGTTCATGAAACGGCGCGCGTACTGGGTACACGGTACGAAGAAGATGCCTGCCGGATTACAGCCGAAGCGCCCGAATCGCTGCGCCGCAAGCTCGAAAAGTTTGTGGTTCAATAAAAAGATAGGCGCGCGCAGCTCATGAACATCCCAAACAGCCTCACATTGCTGCGTATTTTCTTCGTCCCACTGCTGGTAGCGGCGCTTGTCACCGACCGGCGGACGGTCGAGCTTTGGGGCTGGTCGATTGCCAATCAGCATCTGGCGCTGTGCATCTTTCTGGCCGCCGCCGCCACCGATCTGCTCGACGGATATCTGGCCCGGCGCTGGAAGCAGACGACAACCGTCGGCACGCTGCTCGATCCGATCGCCGATAAACTCCTGATCAGTGCCGCGCTGATCTCGCTCGTGCAGATCCAGGTGGTGCCTGGCTGGATGGCCGTTTTAATCGTCGGACGCGAGTTCGCCGTCACCGGATTGCGCGGCATCGCGGCATCGTCCGGCATTACCATTCGCGCCAGCGACCTCGGCAAGACCAAGATGCTGGCCCAGGTGATCGCCATTTCGATTACCATGCTCAGCCTGCATGAGGGCGCCATCGGCGGATACGCGCTGGTGTGGATGTGGGGTGTTGTGCTGTTCGGCGTCGTTTCGGCCATGCAATACTTCGCCAAGTTCTGGCTCGCCCTCGACGCCAATGTGAAGATGCGCCGCCGCCAGGAACTTCTGGAACTGGAGCGTCAGCAGCGGCGCGCGGCGCGCCTGTCGCGCCGGAAAGCGGCCGCCAGTTCCAGGCCGTGAGCCGCGTTTCCACGCTGCTTGATCGGGCGCTGAGGCGCCCGCGCCTTCCCTTCCCCACTCGCCAGCCCGTAGTCGCCGCCGATGGCGCTCGTGTCTGTTTTCACATCGAAGCCGACCAGGGACGGCTGAGCGCTCTCGAATACCGCTGCACGACGTGCGCCACGCTGGTGGCCGCCTGTGAGGCGATCGTCGAGGCCGGCCCGGCCACCGCGGAAGAGGCGCTGACGCTCAGCGCCGATGACTTGCTCGCGCGGGTCGGCGGAGTGCCGGCCGAGCGCCACGGCCGGTTCCACTTGGCGGTGGACGCGTTGCGAGCGGCGATCCTGGACGGCCGGCGGGCACGGTAGCCCGTCCCGGCGGAAAGCACTATTCGCTCCTTCATACGCCAGTTCGCGTTTCGCCCTACTGCCATTGCTGCCTTTCGCCGATAGCAAGGGCAGGCGCCGTGAGCACAATAACCGTAGTCGCATGTGAATCCCAACCCATCATGATCGAGGGGTTGGCCCGGGTGTTTGAGCGGACCGGCGATGAGTTTGCGCTCGCCGGCAGCGCCTCCACCTTCACCGAAGGCCTGGGGCTGATTGGCCAGACGCAGCCGCGCATCGCCGTCCTCGATCAATCGGGTGGATTAAAGGTGGTGTTCCGCTTTCTGAGCGATATCAAAGCGGCGGCCCCCACGTGTCTGCCCGTTCTATGGGTGGCCGAGCTGGCCGAAGTCGACTGCTTCCGGGCCCTGCAGATGGGGGCGCGCGGCATCGTCAAGCGCACCATGCCGGCCGACACTTTTCTCGAATGCCTGCGCGCGGTGGCCAAGGGAAGCATCTGGATCGAGAACAGCGTCACCGGCCAGATGGGCGGCTTCTTCAACCGCCGTCAGAGCCCGCGCCTGACGCCGCGGGAACGTGAAATCGTGCGTTGCCTGTGCCGCGGCATGCGCAACAAGGAAATCGCCAGCGAGCTTTCCATCACCCCTGGAACCGTAAAGGTTCACCTCATGCACATCTTCGAAAAGACGGGCGTCAAGGACCGCTTCGAACTCGCCGTGCATGGCCGCAAACTGCTGGGCCTCGATCCGGTCGAGCCCGGGGAAGAACCTCTTCCCGACCTCGATGGCTCGATTAGCGCCTGACCTGCCATCCGTCTTCGCAAGGAGGTTGCTTGGAGAATTCACGATCCTGGCCGGCCGATTCCGTACCGCTGCCCCAATCCACTCCCGATCTGTGGAGTAAGCCGTGGGCGCGGCTGTTTCTTCCCTCGCTTTCCGACTGTCTGTTCCTGGCCCTGTTCGTCTGGCTATTCGCCACCGGTCCCGGCGGCTGGGCGGGGCTGCTGAGCGATGGCGATACGGGATGGCATATCCGCACCGGCGAATGGATTCTCGAACACAAAGCAGTGCCCAAGGCCGACCTGTATTCGTTCACCAAGGCCGGGGAGCCGTGGTTTGCCTGGGAATGGCTGACGGATGTGATCTATGCCGTGCTGCACTCGGCGGCCGGACTGAAGGGCTTGTTGCTCTACACGGCGGCGATCCTCTCGCTGCATGGCGTGGTGCTGTTCCGCTACATGATCGACAAAGGGGCGGCGCCGGCGGCGGTGCTGCCGATGACGCTGCTGGCCATCGGCGCCGGGTCCATGCACTATCTCGCCCGCCCGCATGTTCACACGCTGCTGTTTCTTCCCATTGCGCTATGGATGATCGACCGCGATCGGCGGCAGCCGTCGCGCGCCATCTGGCTGCTGGCGCCGCTGACGATTCTGTGGGCCAATCTGCATGGCGGATTTCTCGCCTTGATCGCCTGCCTGGGCTTGCTGACGGCGGGCACGGCCATCGAATCGGCGCTGCGCTGGAAGCTCGACGGCCAGCCGATGGACTGGAACCCGGCCCGTCGCTACGGGCTGTTGACGGCGCTTTGCACGGCGGTGTCGGTGGTCAATCCCTACGGCATTCAACTCCACCAGCACGTCGCCGCCTATCTGCGCTCGGACTGGATCAAGAACAACGTGGAGGAATTCCAGTCGCCCAAATTCCGCGACGAGGCGATGCTGCAGTTTGAAATCCTGCTGTTTCTGGGCGCGATGACGGCCTTGTGGCTCATCTCGCGGCGGCGCGTCACGCCGGCGCTGTGGATTCTTTTCTGGGCCCATTCGGCCCTCGGCAGCGTGCGTCACGTGCCGCTTTACATGATTGTCGCCGCGCCGTGGGTGGCGATGGCGCTCACCGAAATCTGGAAAGCGATCGTCGAACCGGCGCCGCGCAAATCCGTGCTTGCCATCTTCGGCGATCTGTCGCGCGATTGTCTGCCCGCCTGCCGCCGGTCGAGCGTGTGGGCGGTGGTGCTGATCGCCGTCTTTACCCTGCTCAATGAACCGGTGGTGAAGTGGCCGCGCAATTTCCCCGCCACCAAATTTCCCGTGGAGTTCATCGACCTCCACGCCGCCACGATCTCCAACGGCCGCGTCCTGACCTGGGATGAGTGGGCCGACTATCTGACTTATCGTTTCTATCCGCGGCAGAAGACTTTCATCGACGGGCGCACCGATTTCTTCGGCAAGAAAGTGGGCGATGAGTATATCGCGCTGGTGAACGCGCAGTGGCAGTGGGAATCGCTGATGGAGCGTTACCGCGTGGACACCGTGCTCGCGCCGCCGGACTGGGCGCTGGTCACCGTTCTGAAGGCCCGAAAGGACTGGAAGCTGGTGGCCGATGCGGGCAAAGCTCTGCTGTTCGTACGTACGGCGCCTTATCCGGAAGCTAAGTCGAATCCGCGGTCCGCGGCCTTCCCTGGACCCGAAGTGCCAGACCGATCTAATGAAAATACCCGACGCAGCCGAAGTTAGGTATACGGATGAAACCGCCACGCCAAAAGACGAGGACCTGGCAGAGCGGAGGCGCGCGAGCGGGCGGCGAGTTGTTTCGTCTGCCCTCGGGAAAGCCTTTGGCCGAATTCGCCTTGTCGGCCGGATTTCTCGTTTCCTCGCTATGGGCGGCGCCGGAAAAGCCCGTGGCGGCCGGCGGCCGCAAGCGGCGTCCCACTAAGTAAAGTACCCAGGTTGCTCATCGGCATGGACAAAGCATTCGCAATCAGTCCGGAGATGTGGATCGCCTTGGCGATCGGGGCGGCGGCGGTTGGTGAAGACCTGTGGCGCCGGCAGATTTCCAATTGGACTTCGCTGGCGGCGTTGCTGGCGGGCGCGATCTATCAGATCTGGAATGGCGGCCTGGCGGGTCTCGGAACGGCGCTGGCCGGGTGCGGCGTGGGGTTCCTGGTGTTTCTGATCTTCTACGTTCTCGGTGGCATGGGCGGAGGCGACGTCAAGCTGATGGCGGGTTTCGGCGCGCTGCTCGGGCCGGGACGTTCGCTTGAGGCGGCGTATTACACCGCTATTACCGGAGCCGTGCTGGCCGGGCTGGTGCTGGCCGCGGCGGCTTTGAAAAAGTTCGCTGGGCGGGAGAAGGGCGAGCGAATGGGCCAGAAATCGATCCCCTACGCTCCCGCAATCGCCGTGGGTGTGCTGCTGGCACTGGTACCGCACTAAAGACGGTTCCAGTAAATGACGATCAACTTGGGGCAAGGGTTTTGTGGAACGCGCGAACGAACGGAGACCGGCGCGAGCGGACGTTCCTGGTTGGGCTTAGGACCGCGCCGGTCCGTTTTTCGCTTTTAGGAAGGTAACGCTATGGATCGCAGGTTTCTGACTGTCTTGGGAGTAAGCCTGTTATTTGCGCTGGTCGTTTCCAGCGTCTTCTATCAAATGACGGCGCGCGGCGGCACGGCCAAGAAAGAACAGGGTGAGTTCAAGGATCTGGTTGTCGCGGCCAAAGCCATGGGCATCGGCGTAACCGTGAAACCGGCCGACGTCAAGGTCGTCAAGAAACCCGACGGAGAGTTTCCCAAGGGCGGGTTCTCGAAGGTGGAGGAAGTGATCGACCGGCCCGTCATCAGCAACATCCTGCTCGATGAACCGCTGGTCGAAGGACGGCTGGCGGCGCGCGGCAGCGGAGTGGGCATCGCGCCGGTGATTCCGGTCGGGATGCGCGCCATGACGGTACGGGTCAACGACGTGGTCGGCGTCGGAGGCTTCGTGATGCCGGGCATGCGCGTCGACGTCCTGGTCACCGGCCGTCCGCCGGGCGGCGAGGCCGTCACCACAACCACCACCGTACTGCAGAACATCCTGGTTCTCACCGCCGGCACCACCACCCAGCCCGATGCCCGCGGCCAGGCCATTAACGCGCCCAACGTCACCTTGCTGGTCACGCCCGATCAGGCCGAGATCCTGACTCTGGCGAGTAATGAAGGCCGCATCCAGTTGGTGCTGCGCAGCGGCAGCGATCAAGGCATCGAGCAGACTCCAGGGCGGAAACTGGGCGATCTGTTCGGCAAGGCTCCCAAGGAACAGCAGACCGAACAGGCGCAACTGCCGAGGCCGCGGCCAAGACCGGCCGTGGCGCGCGCCGTTCCCGTGGCGCCGCCGCCTCCTCCTCCGCCGCCGGTCAGCGACCAGGTGGTGGTGATCCGGGGCAATCAGCGGACGGTCGAGAACGTCTCGATCCTCAAGCCGTAGCGAGCGAAGTATCTGAATGGAAGCGGGGAATATCTCGATGAAGGCACTATACCGATTGGAAAACAGCCTGTTCGCACTGGCCGCCTCGCTGTGCTTCGCGGCGGGTCCGGGGGTGGCGGTGGCGCAGACGGTCGACGACGTCCGCGTGATCGTCGGCAAAAGCGTGGTGGTGGATTATCCCGAAGACATCGCGCGCATCTCGACCTCGACTCCCGATGTGGTGGACGCCGTTCCGGCCACGACGCGTGAAATCCTGCTCCACGGCAAGTCGGTGGGCGCGGCGACGGTGGTGGTCTGGTCGAAATCCGGCCAGCGCACCTTCTACAACGTGAACGTCGAATTGAATCTGGAGCCGGTACGCCGCCTGTTGAAGGAAACCTTTCCCGCCGAGGACATCCAGGTGCACGGCGCCAAGGATTCGGTCTCTTTGACCGGCAAAGTGAGCGCGCAGGCGGTGGCCGACCGCGCCGCGGTGCTCGCTACGCCGGCCGCCAAAAGCATCGTCAACAATCTCTCGGTGGTCAACGGGCCCGTGGAGAAGCAGATCGTGCTGCGCGTGAAGTTCGCCGAATTGAACCGCAATTCCGCGCAGAGCTTCGGCGTCAGCCTGCTTTCGACCGGCGCCACCAACACGCTGGGCCGTACCACCACGCAGCAGTTCCCCGCTCCGCAGGGCAAGGAGCTGAAGACCATCAGCCCGTCGCAGGGCACCGGCATCGCCTCCGAGTTCCAGTTGACCGACCTGCTCAACGTATTCCTGTTCCGGCCGGACCTGAACCTGGGCGCGTTCATCAAGGCCCTTACCACGCAGGGCGTGCTGCAGATTCTGGCCGAACCGAACCTGGTTACCACCAACGGCAAGGAAGCGAGCTTCCATGTGGGCGGCGAATTCCCGGTTCCGGTACTGCAGGGCGGCGCCAACGCGGGCGCGGTGACCATCATGTTCCGCGAATACGGCATCCGGCTGCATTTCAATCCCACCATCACCCCCAACAAGACCATCAAGATGCACGTGCGGCCCGAAGTCTCGACCATCGACCTCGCCAACGCCGTCACCCTGAGCGGCTTCACCATCCCCGCCCTGGCCACCCGTAAGATGGAAACCGACATCGAACTCGGCGAGGGACAGAGCTTCGTCATCGGCGGTCTGATCGACGACCGCATGAACGAGACGTTTTCCAAGGTTCCCGGCCTTGCCAATATTCCCATCCTGGGCGCCCTGTTCAAGAGCCGCCAGGAGAGCAAATCGAAAATGGAGCTGATCGTCATGGTGACGCCCGAGTTCACCATGCCGCTGCAGGCCACCGATCCCAAGCCGTCGATCAACTTCCCGCGCGAATTCCTTCCCTCGGAGCTGCCCAACACGCCTGCCGGCATGAGCCGCCAGTCGAGCAAAGCGGCGTCGGGACCGGCCGGCAAGCCGCGGAAGTAGCCCTGGCGCACTCTTTGACAGGCCCGAGCGGAGCCAAGAAATGAACTCGTTCAGATCAAGACGGGACAGCGAGCTGACGGCGATCCTCATCGCGCCCAACCGGGCGCTGGCGGAGAGCTTCATCGCCACGGTACCGCAGGTTCGCGGGTTTCAGATCCTGGCCGAACTGAGTTCCTACCCGGCTCCGCAGACGCTCGAAATCCGGCTGCGTCAGTTGCAGCCCGACGTGGTGCTGGTCGATCTTTCGACCGACATCGAGCGGGCGGGCGAGATCATCCGCACCCTGGCCGGCGCCAAGCCGCCGGTTCCGGTCGTCGGCCTGCATACGCACAACGATTCGGAGATCATCCTCCGGTCGGTCCGGCAGGGGGCGAGCGAGTATCTTTACTCTCCCTTCGACGCCAACATCCAGGCCGAAGCAGTGACCCGGCTGCGGAAACTGCGCCAGCCCGATCCAGGCGACGAAGCCGAACCGGGCAAGCTGATCGTATTCGCCAGCGCCAAGCCGGGCGCGGGCGCCTCGACGCTGGCCACGCAAACCGCCTTTGCCTTGAAGCGCGCCACCGGCAAGCGGATTCTGCTCGCCGATCTCGACCTGGCCTCGGGCACCATCAGCTTCTATTTGAAATTGGCGCAGCAGCATTCCCTCGTCGATCTGCTGCAGGCGCAGACCGATCTCGCCTCCTTACCCAACTACACGGTGACCTGCGGCGGGGTCGATATTCTGACCGGCCCGGAGAAGCCCTATACCGGCCCGGTCGAGCCGGCCCGGCTGCAGGAGATCCTGCATTCGGCGCGCGATTTTTACGACTGGATCGTGCTGGATCTGCCGGCCGTTTTCAACCGCACCACGCAACTGGCGGTGGCCGAGGCCGAACGGGCCTGCCTGGTCTCCACCACCGAACTGCCAAGCCTGCACCTGACGCGCAAGGCCGTGGGCATGTTGCAGCAGCTCGGCTTCGGCAAAGACCGGTTTCAGGTGGTGGTCAACCGGGTCAACAAAAAAGACGATCTGGCCGGATCGGACATGGCCAAGCTGTTCGATTGCCCGGTGTTTGCCACCTTTCCGAACGACTACTTTTCGCTGCACCGCGTCATCACGCTCGGCCGGCCGCTGACCGACGATTGCGAGCTCGGCCGCGCCATCGAGTCGCTGGCGGCCAAGATCGGTGGACCGGCCGCCGCCGCCGATAAGAAAAGAGCCGGGCCCATGGCCGGCGTGAGCCCGGCCATGTCGGAGACCTAAAGATTCAGACGGCGATTTGAACGGAGAACCTGATTCCCTATGCTTCCCACGACCGAATCGAGACCACAGCAAATGACCTGGGAACAACGGCTGCTCAAGAACGCGGGGCGGCCCAAGGCGGTCTTGAAGCCCGAGTACCAGGAACTGAAGTTCACCCTCCACCGCAAGCTGCTCGACAAGATCAACCTGGAGGCGCTGGCCACCATCGACAACCAGCGCGTACGCGGCGAGGTGCGCCAGGCGCTGTTTTCGCTGATCGACAACGAGCCCACGCTGCTCAGTTCCCTTGAAAAACAGCAGATCTGCGAAGAGGTGCTCGACGAGGTATTCGGCCTCGGTCCGCTCGAACCGCTGCTGCAGGACCCCACCATCAGCGACATTCTGGTGAATACGCATAAGCAGGTCTACGTCGAACGCAAGGGCTTGCTCGAGCTGACATCGGTCACCTTCCGCGACGATCAGCACCTGATCCGCATCATCGACAAGATCGTCTCCCAGGTGGGCCGCCGCATCGACGAGTCGACGCCGATGGTCGACGCCCGTCTGGCCGATGGATCGCGCGTCAACGCCGTCATCCCGCCGCTCGCCGTCGACGGGCCCCTCATGTCGATCCGCCGTTTCTCGACCGACAAACTGATGCCGGCCGACCTGGTGGAAAAGCGCGCCATGACGCCCGGCATGATGGAACTGCTCGAGGCCGCCGTCAAGGCGCGCATGAACATCATCATCGCCGGCGGTACCGGCGCCGGCAAGACGACGCTGCTGAACGCCTTGAGCTTCTTCATCAGCCCCAAGGAACGCATCGTCACCATCGAAGACGCTGCCGAACTTCAGTTGAAGCAGCCGCACGTGGCGCGTCTCGAAACACGCCCGCCAAACCTGGAAGGCAACGGCGCGGTCCGGCAGCGCGAACTGCTGGTCAACAGCCTGCGTATGCGTCCGGACCGCATTGTGGTCGGCGAAACGCGCGGCGGCGAAGCGCTCGACATGCTGCAGGCGATGAACACCGGTCACGACGGATCGCTCACCACCATCCACGCCAACGCGCCGCGCGACGCCGTGTCGCGTCTGGAGGTGATGGTCTCGATGGCCACGGCCAACATGCAGCTGGTCTCCATCCGCCAGCAAATCGCCAGCGCCGTGCACCTGCTCGTGCAGGCCTCGCGCTTTTCCGACGGTTCGCGCCGCGTGACGCACGTCACCGAAGTGACCGGCATGGAAGGCGAAGTGGTCACCCTGCAGGACATCTTCGTATTTGAAAAGCGCGGCCTGACGCCTGAAGGCAAGGTCGTGGGCCGCTTTGCCGCCACTGGCATCCGTCCCAAGTTCTACGAGAAGCTGCTCGCGGCCGGCATCCGTCTGCGTTCGGACCTGTTCGATGAAGTGGCGGAGGTGTAAACAGCTATGGGTTTCGTCATCATTCTCGTTCTGGTTTGGGTCACCGCGGTCGGCATCTGGTATGTGGTTTCGGGCGTTGTCCGCAACGCCGACGTCGACCGCATCCGCCAGCGGCTGCACGGCGTCTCCAAGGAAAAGAAAAAGGTCAAGGAAGGCGACGCGCCGCCCAAGGAGCTGATTCAGAAGGAAGACTCGGTCACCGGCAAGGTGACCGTCCGGATTCTGCACAAGTACCGCATCCACGACAAGATCCAGACGCTGCTCGAACAGGCCGGCCTCAAGTGGAAAGTGGCGCGGCTGATCCACGCCTGCATGGCCTGTTTCATCGGCGTCTACCTGATCGCCTGGCAGGTGGCGGGTCTGCGGACGATCGGCTTGTTCCTGGCGGCCGCGGCGGCGGCGATTCCCGTCCTGCAGGTGATCCGGAAACGCAATGCGCGTATGAAGAAGTTCGAAGAGCAGTTCCCGGAGAGCCTCGAGTTCGTGGCGCGATCGATGCGCGCCGGCCACGCCTTCTCGGTTTCGCTCGAAATGATCCACCGCGAATTCCAGGAACCGCTGTCGAGTGAGTTCAAACGCACCTTCGAGGAACACAATCTCGGCCTTCCGCTTGAGACCTCGCTGCAGAAGCTGGCCGTGCGCATCCCGCTGCTCGACGTGCACTTTTTCGTCTCGGCCGTGCTGCTGCAGAAACGTACCGGCGGCAACCTGGCCGAGATCCTCGACAAACTGGCCTACGTGATCCGCGAGCGCTTCAAGCTGCGCGGCCGCATCAAGGCCGTCAGCGCGCACGGCAAAATGACCGGCATGGCGTTGTCGCTGATTCCGGTCGGCTGCGGCGTGATCCTGTTCTACGTCAACCCCTACTACGCGGAATTTTTCTTCAACGATGAGGTCGGCCACATGATGATGGGCGCGGCCGTCGGTCTGCAATTGATCGGCTACGGCATCATTCAGAAGATCGTCACCATCGAGGTCTAACGATGACTTCTTTTCTTATCAGCTTTATCGTCTTCCTGGCCGTCGCGGTCGCCATCAGCGCGGCCGGACTGCGGATGTGGATCCGCCCGAAGGAAGCCATCGAACGCGTGACGGGCGCCGGCCAGCCGGCAAGCGAAGTGATGCCCGTGCATCCGAGCCTCGCCTTCCGCGACCTGCTGGTCAAGCTCGGCAACTACATTCCGCAATCGCCCAAGGACGTCACCGTGATGCGGCGGAAACTGATCCGCGCGGGCCTGCGGCAGGAGAACGCGCTGATCCAGCTCTATGGCTGGAAGGTGGTCATGGCGGTGGCGCTGCCGGCGCTGATGTTCATGATCACGCTGCGCTCCGACGCCGACCCCACAAACAAGATGCTGGTGATCGCCGCCGCCGCGGGCATCGGCTTCTTCGGGCCCAACGAATTCGTGAATCTCAAGGCCAAGAGCCGCCAGAAGCAGGTGCGGCGCGGGTTGCCGAACGCCCTCGATCTTCTGGTGGTTTGCGTCGAGTCGGGCCTGGGCCTGGACCAGGCCATCCTGCAGGTGGCCAAGGAACTGGAACACGCCCATCCGGAAATCAGCGAGGAGTTCGCCCTGGTGAACTATGAGCTCAAAGCCGGTAAACGGCGCGCCGAGGCGCTGCGCAACATGGCCGAGCGCACCGCCGTCGAAGATCTCAAGAAGCTGGTCGCCGTGCTCATTCAGGCCGACCGTTTCGGAACCGGCGTCGCGCAGTCGCTGCGCGGCCACGCCGACTACATGCGCGTGCAGGCGCGGCAGACGGCCGAAGAGAAAGCGGCGAAGCTGGGCGTCAAGCTCGTCTTCCCGATCTTCTTCTGCATCCTGCCCTCGCTTTTCGTGGTGACGGTGGGACCGGTTGTGGTCAAGATCATTCGGGAACTCATCCCGATGATGAACAACATGTAAGACGAGTTTCCCCATCGGGCCGGCACCGGCGCTCGAGGTGCGGCTCCAGTTGGGTAATCGATGGAAAGGAGAAAAACGAAATGGATGGCTCGATGGTCCGAATCGTATGCGCGGTGATCGCGATCGCTCTGCTTGGGTTGATCGTGATGCGGCGCAAAAAGAACGTGGAGTAGGTGAGACCGGCCGCAAAGGCCGGCACACCGGAGCGGCCGCGAGGATCCGGCGAGTCCGGCCGCGGGGTCCGGAGACGGGGCGAAGGAATTTTGGATTCCAGTCTGCAGGGTCTCGCGCGCCGCTCCGATAGACAGGCAGTAGTACCCGCGCGCCGGATGGGGCAGCCCAATTGGCGATGACGCGGCAGTGAGCTTGGTTTGGCGTCCTATCTTGGCAGTCGATCGGTGGAGTGGAGACTATGATAAAGACGATCTTTCGGTGGAAAGCGGCACAGTATGGCCGGTTCAGCCTCGCGGCGTGGGCCGTGGCGGCCGCGCTTTTGTCGGCTCCCACATCCGGGTATGCCGGTACCGTGGGCAAGGCCGTGGCGATCGGAGGCCACGCCTCCGACCTGGCGCTCGATGAGGGCCGGGGCGTAGTCTACGTCGCCAACTTCACCGCCAATCGCGTGGAGGTGATGACGCTCGATGGCAACATCCGGACGTCCTACAACGTGGCCGCCCAGCCTTCCTCGCTGGCGCTGAGCCCGGACGGCCGGTTCCTGGTCATTACCCACTACGGTAATTTCGCGACGGGCTCGCAGTATAACGGAGTCACCGTCATCGACCTGGTGACCGATCGCAGACAGACTTTTTCCCTGGGCGCCGTGCCTCTCGGCGTGTCCTTTGGCATCGATGCCAAGGCCCTGGTGGTCACCGGCACCGAATTCCTTTTGTTCGATCCATGGACCGGGCAGACGCAGGTATTAGGCACCATCTCCGGCGCCACCACGCGCTCCCTGCCGACGGCGCAGGGCAACCTGCCGGCCAATATCGTCTCGGCGTCGATGGCCGTGTCGGGCGATGGGCTGTGGGTGTTCGGCTCGGCCGCGGTCGGCTCGGCGCAGGGCGGCGGAGGGGGCGGCCAGGGTTCCACCACCAACCAGTCGCTCGAATTCATGTACGACGTCACCACCAAGCGGGTGGAAGCGGTGCTGTGGACCTGGTCGCCACCGCCCGGCCCCCGCGCCGTGGCCGTCAACTACGACGGCAGCCTGCACACCACCGGCTGGGTCACCCACGACCGGCGCATGGACGTAGTGATCAATCAGTTGCCGCTCGCCTCGGGGAACTTCGAGTTCGGCACTCACACCTTCGATACCAGGCGCAACCTGATCTACGCCGAGTTTGTGGACACCAATGCGACGCAAACCACCAGCCAGACCACCACGCCTTCGCAAACGCCAACCTCGTCCAACACCATCAAGCCCGTTCTGCTGGTGCTCGACGCCGACAGCATGGCCGTGAAGGAGCGTTGGAGCCTGCCCGAACATACCTCCGGCAAGAGCGTCATGAACGCCGACAGCTCGGTGATGTACTCCATTTCCGAAAGCGGCGTAATGATCATTCCCGTGGGCAATACCAAGCAGATTCCGCGCGTGATGGCCTCGAAGGAAGATCTCGTGTTCCGCGGGAATTTCTGTGAACGCCGCATCTCGACGCAGGAAATCACCATCACCGATCCAGGTGGCGCCAACGTCGATTTCACGCTGTCGACCACACAGGCCGGCATCAACATCTCGCCTTCCACCGGCACCACGCCCGCCACCGTGCGCATCAGCGTCGATCCCACCGCTTTCCAGAATCAGAAGGGCACCGTCGCCGCCACGATCGACCTCAAAACCACCCTCGGCGTGAACGCGCCGAACTCCATCCGCGTCCTGATCAACAACAAGGAACCCGATCAGCGCGGCAGCTTTCAGAACATCCCTGGCAAGCTCGTGGATCTGGTGAGCGATCCGGTGCGCGACCGCTTCTACGTCATCCGCCAGGATTCCAATCAGGTGCTGGTTTTCGATGGCACCACCCAGGGGCAGATCGCCACGCTCAAGACCGCCAACACGCCCACGCAGATGGCCATCACCTTCGACCGCCGCCACCTGCTGGTGGGTCATGACAACGCCCAGGTGATCCGCGTGTACGACCTCGAAACGCTCGAGGAGACCATGCCCATCCGCATGCCGAGCGGTTTCTATCCGCGCTCGATCGCCGTCAGCGCCAACGCCGTCCTCGCCGCCTGCCGCGTCAGTGGACCCAAGCACAAAGTGGCCCGCATCGACATGCTGGCCCGGCTTGGCACCGAGATCCCCACGCTCGGCATCTATGAGAACGACATCAACGTCAACTCCGTCCTGGTGGCCACGCCCAACGGCAGCGCCATCCTGATGGCGCAGGCCGACGGCAAGACGATGCTGTACAACGCCAACACCGACACCTTCACGCTGTCGCGCAAGGATTTCTCGGCTCTGTCGGGGGCCTATGCCGCGTCGAGCTTCGATCTGTTCCTGGTGAACAACCAGATTCTCAACGCATCGCTTGTGCCGGTGGCGACGCTCGAATCCACTTCGGGCGTGTCGTCGGGCTACTCGTTCGTCGATCTGCAGGGCATCCGTATGACCGCGCCGGCCAACTCGGCTCCGGGCATCATTCAGCGCATCGACCTTTCCGGATCGCGCTCCATTCGCATGGCGCGCGTGGCCGAGGCTCCGATTCTGCCGGAAGGCGCCACCAACCAGAGCCAGGCGGGCGGTACCACTGGCGGAACCAACCAGCCGGCCCGGTGGACGCAGATCTTCACGCGCACCATCGCGCCGCTCTACAGCCGCAAGGGTGTGGTGGCGTTGACGCAATCCGGTGTGACGATGCTGCCGTGGGATTTTGACGCCGCCGCCGCCGCCCCGCGCATCGAGCGCGTGGTGAACGCGGCCGACGGCAGCGGACCGGTCGCCCCCGGTGGCCTGGTGTCCATCTTCGGTTCCAACCTGAGCCCGGTGAATCAGGCCAGCCAGCAGACGCCGCTGCCTACCGCGCTCGGCGAAAGCTGCCTCACCGTGAACGGCGTTCCGGTGCCGGTTGTCTACGTTTCCGCCAACCAGATCAACGGCCAGATTCCCTTCCAGGCCGAAGGCAATGTGACCATGCTGCTGCGGACTCCGGGCGGCGTCAGCGATAACTTCAATCTGACGGTGCTGCCCACCGCGCCCACCGTATTCCGCAACGTCGCCGTGGGCGAGCGCAACGATCTGCCGGCCGTCTTCCGCACCAACAACGGCCTGGTGGTGACCGAAGCCAATCCGATTCATCGCGGCGACACCATCTCGCTGATGTTGACCGGCATGGGCCGTACCGCTCCGGCGGTGGACAACGGCGCCCCGGGCCCGTCCGATCCCCTGGCGTCGGTAGTGACCGAGGCCCGCGTAACCCTTGGCAACGTGGATCTCGCGGTTGAATACGCAGGCATGGCGCCTGGAGCGGTTGGCGTCTATCAGGTTACGGCCCGGGTTCCCGGCAATGCACCCCTGGGACTCGATGTTCCCCTCACCGTAAGCCAAGGCAGCGGATCCACCACCGTTCCGGTTCGCGTGGTGAACTAAACAGTCCGATTCCCGCGGGTGGAGGCCGGACCTCTCCGGTCTCCCCCCTTGGCCCAATTACAAGGAGCACCACAATGAGAGCGATCCGTGTCCTCATCGGAGCCTGCTTCCTGATTCCCTTCGCGGCTCAGGCGCAGAAATGGGAGGTTGGAGGTTTCGGCGGGGGTTCGTTCTACACCTCGCAGGATGTGAAGCGCGTCAATGGCACCAGCGCCAACGCTTCCTTTAGCCCTGGTTTCGCGGCGGGATTCTTTGTTGGACAGGATCTCGGCCGGTTCTTCGGCGGTGAGATCCGCTACATGTTCGCTCGTAATACGGCCAAGCTGACGCGCGAAGGCGCCAAGGCAAGTTTTGGCGCGCAGACCCATTCGCTGCATTACGACTTCAACGTATACTTCGCGCCTACCGGCAATCGCGTGCGGCCCTACTTTTCGGTTGGCGCCGGCGTGCGCCAGTTCCGTGGCACGGGAACGGAAACCGTGACGCAGGCTCTGTCCGATTATGCGCTGTTGACCCGCACAAACGACACGACGCCGCTGGTAACGGCCGGCGTGGGCGTGAAGATGCGAATCGGCGAAAAGTCATCGCTGCGCGTTGAGGTGAAAGACTTCATGACGCCAGTGCCGAAAAACGTCTTTACGCCAAACCGCGGATCGGAATTCGGCGGCTGGTTCCACAACTTCCTGCCGGTGGTTGGCGTCGCCTACGTCTTCTGATCTCTCTCTAGCGAACGTCTTCGAGTTTGAACTCCACGTTGCGTTCGCGGTTGAGTTGCTCCGACAGCGATTTGTCGAGCGTTCCGGCAGGCACGATCTTCTTCGAGAAGCCGCTGGTGACGTAGTGCAGTTGATCGCCCTGCGTCCAGTAGCCGATCGCGGCGACAACCGAAGAATCCTGAAAAGCGAGCAGCGTGATCGTCGCCTTGGGATCTTCTACCGGCGCCGCCGGTGCCGCCGCACGCGCCGCAGGTTCCTGACGCCGGGGCGGTGGATACACACGCACCGGACCTTCAGACTGTTCGGGCGAGGCGGCGGGAGGATCGGGCAGGTCCGTGTACTCGCGCATCTGCGGACGCACCGATTCCGGCGTGTAGTATTGATTGATAATCACCGAAGGCGAGGGCTGCACCGGCTGCACGACGGCCGCCGGAGCCGGCATCATCCCATCGTTATATCCGTAGCCGCCATAGCCGCCCGTGTACACCGGAACGCCGAAGGGAACCACGATCGTACGCGGCGCGCCGCCGCGCCAGTGTCCGCCTCCCCCACCGCCGCCGAAGCCCCCTCGCGGTCCGGACGAAATCGCCGCTCCGGAAGTCTGCGGCAATCCGCTCACCGTGGCGCCTAACCGGCCGGCAAAGCCGGGATCCGAGATCGAACCGACGATCCTCCCCGTCGAAATCCCGCCGTACATGCCACGCTGCTGTCCCTGAGCGGAAGCAATCACAAGCATCGAACCGACCATCAGCGAGAGTCTCATGGGTGCGGCCTCCATTCCGAGAGTACCTCGCTAGATAGACGCACGCAACCGGAAAGCGTGTACCCGGAAGTTTCGGCCGGGCGCCCTGGGGCAAATGCCCCAATGGCAGTGGCCACAACCCGCAATGAGCGCCGGTCCGGCGGGCCAGGTCACGCCGTTGCTTCAACTTACAGGCCCCATGGCTGGCGTCCGAATTGCTCCATCACTAAGCGATGCTGGGCTGGATCATAATCCTGGGACCACTGCTCGCCGCGCCTCAGAAAGAATACATGGGGTCGGAGGTCTGCCAGGCCTGCCACGAAGAGATCTTCAAAGGTCTCACCAGGACGCCGCATGGCAGGATCGAGGCCAATACGAAGCTCGGCTGGCAGGGCAAAGCCTGTGAAAGCTGCCATGGTCCGGGTAGCGCGCATGCGGACTCCGCCGCCCCCACCGATATCCGCGGGCCGGAATCGGTCTCCTGCCTCGAATGCCACAAGAATCAACCCACGCGAGTAGGGGCCATTCGCGGCGGCCACGCACGGAATCAGGTTGGGTGCGCCAATTGCCACTCCGTGCACGCCGCCAAGCCCAAACAGCCTCTCAAGGTGTGCGGCACCTGCCATGCCGCCACCGTGGCCCAGTTTCAGAAGCCCTACCGCCACCGTCTTCAGGAAGGTGGCGTGCAATGCGTGGATTGCCATAATCCGCACGGCCGGCTGCTGAGCGCGAATCCGCTGCGGGAAGTCTCGGCCAACGAGCCCGGCTGCTTCCGCTGCCATGGCGACAAGCGCGGCCCATTCGCCTTCGAACATGCCCCGGTGCGGATGGAAGGCTGCGGCGCCTGCCATGAAGCGCATGGCTCGGCCAATCCGCGGATGCTGACGCGCCATGAAGTCCGTTTCCAGTGCCTGGAATGCCATACCGGGCTGGGCGGCGGCCCGGCTCTTGGCGGTGTGCCGCCCGCCTTCCACGATCTGCGCAGCGGCCGGTTTCAGAACTGCACGGTATGCCATGTCAAAGTCCATGGATCGCACGTGAATCGGGCGTTGCTGCGATGAAGAACCTCCTGTTCCTGCTCGGATCGATCGCCGCGGCTCAGGAGTCTCCCTTCACCGGAGAGGCGGAGATCGGCGCGCGCTGGAACCACGGTGTCCGCGGCAGCCAGGACGCCTACCGCAGCGTCGTCAATCTGGGCCAGGGCCCGCGCCTGCTGAACTGGAACGCGCGCTGGGATGCCAACCGCAAAACGCTGCGCCAGGCGCGATTTTCCGGCGCCGGCTGGGGAGGCGATCCTTCCTCCTGGCTGCGCGGCTATCTGAGCGACGACCGCTGGTACCGGCTGTCGGTCGATCACCGCTCCACCGCCTATTTCAACGCGCTGCCGTCGTTCGCCAATCCCTTGCTCGATCGCGGCCTGCTGACGAGTCAGCGTTCGTTCGATATCGAACGCCGCTTCACCGAAGCCGAGCTCACGTTGTGGCCCGCCAGCCGCCTGATGCCGTTTTTCGCCTACACGCGCGACCGCGGTCTGGGCCGCGGGGTCACCAATTTCGTTACCGATGGCAATGAGTACCCGGTGCTCAATCTCTTGAACGACCGTACGGAGCTCTATCGCGGCGGCGTGCGGGTGGAGCGCCGCAGGCTGCATCTGACGCTCGAACAAGGCGGCATCCGGTTTCGAGACGATCAGCGCACCGAGGACGACGGCACGCAGAGCGGCAATCGGCCGTCCCCGTTGCTCGGCCAGCCGCTGGTTCTCTCGAGCCTGGTGCAAGCCTACGGCATTCGCGGCAACAGCGTTTTCAGCCGCGGCCTCGCCACCGCCCAGCCTTTCGATTGGCTGGACCTCAACGCCGCCGTCCAGTTCAGCCAGCCGCGCAACGATATTTCCTACGCGCACAGCGCCGCCGGGCGTTTCGTCGATCTCGATTCGCTTCTGTTCACCAACGGGCAAACCTCGCGTCTGGCGGGCGCCGCCAAGCAGCCCCATCTCACCGCCAGCGCGGGCTTCCAAGCGCGGCCCCACAGCCGCATCCGCCTGCTCCAATCCTGGACCACCGATCGGATGCGCAACGCTTCCACGATTTCGGAAACACCGTTCTTCGGACGCCTGGAATGGAACTACAGCCAGCAGCAGACCGAAATCGCCGTCGATCCCACCACCCGCCTGACGCTGCGCGGCGGCTACCGCATCGTCTGGGGCGATGGCATGGCGCGAGCCTCATTTCTCGGCCTCGAACCGTTCGAGCGCGCCGGTCTGCGCCGCAATATCGCGCTGGCGGGCGCCGGTTACCGCATCGCCGGCGGCCTGTCCCTCCATTCCGATGTGGAGATCGCCCGCGGCAACCGCGTGCCGTTCCGTACCAGCCTCACCAACTCCGAGCGTATCCGGCTGCGCGGACGCCACTCGATCGCCAAAAGCGTCCGCGTCTATGGAACGCTGCAGTTTCTGAACAATTCCAACCCGCCGCCGCTGCAGCCCTTCGAGTTTCGAAGCATGCAGGAAGCCATAGGACTTGAGTATCTTCCGGGCGGAGGACAGGGACTGCAGGCGATGGGCGAGTATAGCCGCTCCGCCATCCGCTCCGATCTCGTTTTCGCGGTACCGCAGGCGCTCGGGCTGCGCGATACCTCCTCTTACCGTGAGAACGCGCACACGGTAACCGCGCTGGCCGGTATTCCGCTCGCACTCGGGTGGACGTGGCATGCGCGGTTAAGCGCCGGCGGCTCGATGTTTGTTTCCAGTGGCAGCCGCCCAACCCGGTTTTATCAGCCAATGGCGCGGGTCACCCTGCCTGTGTCGAAAAGATGTTCCCTGCTGGCGGAATACCGCTGGTATGGCGTGGCCCAACCCTTTTATCGCTTTGAAGGTTTTCAGTCCCACCAGGGAATCGTGGGGCTAAGGTTCGAATGAAGGAGAGATCGCAAATGAAGAAGACGTTGCCAATGTTCATCTGGGCGCTGTTGCTGGCGGTGGTGTTCACCATGAGCACCTCTATCAGCTTCGGAAAACCCGAATATTCCAAGAAAGAAAAGAAAGGCTGTCAGGCCTGCCACGTTGACGCCAAGAAGAAGGCCAAGGAACTGACGGAAGCGGGCAAGTGTTACGGCGAGAAGAAAGATCTCGCGGCCTGCATGAAATAAGCGATGAAACCCATCCTGACTGGATTAGCCGCGGTTGTCGTCGGCGGCGCGCTTCTCAGCGCGCCGTCCGGCCTTTTCCGGAAAACAGAAAAGGCAAGCTACGCCAGTGAGCGCACCGTGAACTTCGTCCGCCCCGGGCTGCGGATTCAGGTCGCGCGCGTGGAAGCCGCCGCCGACGGAACGGTCCGCGCGGTGTTTCAGCTCAGCGATCCGCGCGGGCTGCCGCTCGACCGCGAAGGCATTGTTACACCCGGCGTGATTGGTACCAGCTTCGTACTGGCGCGCATCCCCGCCGATAGCGACCAATACGTGGCCTACACCACGCGCACACAAACCAGCACCATCAATGGAAAAGCCGCACTGCAAGCGGCGGCCGATACCGGCGGGCGCTATGAACGCCTGGCCGAAGGCCAATACGCGTATACGTTCGGCACAAAGCTGCCCGCCGGGTTCGACCGTACGGCCACGCATTCGGTCCTGATCTATTCCAATCGCAATCTCACCGAGTTCGACCTGGGAGTCAACTACTTCGATACCGTCTATTCCTGGGTACCGGCGGGAGGCGCGGTGGTGAAAACGCGCGACATCGTGCGGACGGCCACCTGCAACAAGTGCCACACCGAGATCGGTTTCCACGGCGGCGCGCGCCGTAGCGTGGAAGGCTGCGTGATGTGCCACACGCCGCAAACCACCGACCCCGATACCGGCAATACGGTCGACCTGCCCCAGATGATCCACAAGATCCACATGGGCCGGGAACTGCCCTCCAATGCCGCTGGCGGCAAGTACTGCATCATCGGCAACGCCAATACCGAGCATTGCTACGACAAAGTGGAGTTCATCGCCGGCGCGCGGGAATGCGTCACCTGTCACGACACGCGGCTCACCGGCGCCAACCGGCCCGCCCAGGCGCAGGCGCATCTGACCAAACCAAGCCGCGCCGCCTGCGGCTCCTGTCATGACAACGTGAACTTCGCCACCGGTGAGAATCACGTCGACCTCCCGCAACCCAACGACAGCCGATGCGCCAATTGCCACATCCCGCAAGGGGAAAGCGAGTTCGATGCCTCCATCGCGGGCGCCCATGTCACACCCGAGCGCGCGCCATCCCTGCCCGGAGTCCGGTTCGAGATCGTGTCGGTGGAAGATGGTGTGGCGGGCCGCCGGCCGCGCGTCACCTTCACGTTGAAGAACAAAGCCGGGGAATCGATCGCGCCCGCCGATATGACGTCGCTGTCGCTCATCCTCGCCGGCCCGGCTTCGGATTACTCAAGTTATGTCTCCGAGAGCGCCCGCACGGCAGCCGATGCCGGTGGCGGCCGCTACACCCATACCTTCGCCGCGTCGATTCCCGCTACCGCCAGCGGATCGTTCACCATCGGCATGGAAGGCTATCGCAATGCCACATTGCTAGCGGGCACGCGGCGCGAGCTAACCGTGCGCGACGCCGGCCTCAACGTCACCCGCACGTTCGCCACCGGCGGTGGCGCGGTTGAAGCCCGCCGCCAGGTGGTCGCGGTTCAGAAGTGCAACGCCTGTCACGAATTCCTCTCGCTGCATGGCTCCAACCGCAACCAGATCGAACAGTGCGTGCTCTGCCACAATCCGAACCAGACCGACGCGGCCCGGCGTCCGGCCGCCCGCAACCCCGCCGAATCGGTGAACTTCGCCAGCATGATCCACCGCATCCACAGCGGCAATCTGCAAACGCGCGAATTCTCCATCTTCGGCTTCGGCAATGTGGAGCACAACTACAACCAGGCCGGCTATCCCGGCATCCGCCAGCAGTGCGATTCCTGCCACGTCAACAACTCGCAGCAACTCCCGCTCGATAACGGATTGCTGCCGGTGCAGGACCCGCGCGGCTATCTCACCACCCCCGGACCCGAGTCCGCCGCCTGCACCGGCTGCCATGCCTCGCGCTCCGCCGCCGCTCACGTGTCCATTAACAGCAACGCGATCGGCGAAAGCTGCGCCACCTGTCACGGGTCCAGCAGCCAGTTCTCGGTCGACCGCGTACACGCCCGGTAGTCTATTCCACTCCCAGGTCGGAGAGGATCTTCGGCGATTTCTCTTCCATGGCAAGCAACTGGTGGCAGGAATTGCAATCCTGCCCCAGCGCCTTGCCGGCCGGATCCTTATGGCTGTCGTCATGGCAGCGGAAGCAGCCAGGATAATCGTTGTGCCCGATGTTGTTGGGGTAAGTGCCCCACTCCACCTTCATCTCTGGAAACACGTTGCGCCGCCAGATGGCCAGCACCTCGGCGGAAACGGCTTGGCCGTAGGCCTTATCGAGCGCGGCTGGAATCGCGGCCTCTGCCTCCGCGGTGCTGCCATACCGCTTCTTCATCGCTTCCAGAGCCCTCGGACGGATGCCCGGAAGGTCCGCTCGAATGCGGCGGGCCGCCAGGGCGGCGTCCAGCGCCCGCTCCGGCACCTCGAACGTGTGGCTCGGCCGGTTGTGGCAATCGAGGCAGTCCATCTCCCGCGCTTCCAACCCTTCGATCGCCCCGGTGAACTTGGTATCGCGGAAGGTCCGGGACGATTCCATCCAGGGGATGACCTGACGTTGAGTGTCCGCGGCGCGGAAACGAACCTTGCGGTGCGCGCCGTGAATCGACCCGATGCGCATCAGCAAAGCGCTCCTGGTTTCCGCGCCCCGATCGTCAAAGTGCGGGAACACGCGCAGCCGGCTGTTGTTGTCGCCATCCCGCCCGTGGCACTTCCCGCAGGTCTCGCGGGCGGATGGCAGATTGCGCACCGGCGTGGGAATCGGCCGCTCGAAGCTGTTGAAGGTCACCCCGATCAATTGATGCACCCCCGCAAGCTTGCTTTGTACGAACCCACTGGCGCCCGGCCCCACATGACAATCCACGCACGGCACCCTGGAATGCGCGGAGATTTTGTAGGCCGTAAACTCGGGCTTCATCACGTGGCAGGTGGCGCCGCAGAATTCGACTCCCTCCATGTGCTCCACGGCCCGATAGCTGAGATTGCTGCCGATCATGATGTTGGCCACCGTCACGATCGCGACGAAGGACGCCATCTTTCGCAGATCCGCGCCCGGCGGACTCGTCACACCCCCCGTTCTACGCCGCTTGACTAGGATTCCCAGCGGTATCAGCCCCAGGCCGGCAAAGAAAGCCATCGGAATGAGCAGGAACAACAGTATGCCGATGTAGGCGCCAGCCGCGTGGCCCCCGAAATAGGCAGGCAGGAGAAACAACCAGGTGATGCCCGCCGCGGTGACCAGGAACACGCCGGTGCGGCTGATCCAGTTGTTGGAAAAGTACACAAGAGGAGAGAGTTTATCTTTCAGCACTGGAACCCAACGGTGCATTTCGGTTGCCACGCTAAACTGAAGCGATGTCCACGGTCCGGCTCACAGCGCATGTCAAGGCCGCCGGTTGAGCGTCTAAGCTGAGTCCAAAGGTTTTGGACCAGGTGTTGAGCGGGCTGCCCCGCTCAGGCGACGCCAACGTTCTGGTGGGATTTGACACGTCCGACGATGCCGGTGTTTACCGGCTGGACGACACGTGTGCCCTGGTGCAGACGGTCGATTTTTTCACGCCAATCGTTGACGATCCATACACTTACGGAGCAATCGCCGCCGCCAATTCCCTGAGCGACGTCTACGCCATGGGCGGCCGTCCGGTGACCGCGCTTTCCATCGTCGCCTGGCCCGCCAAGGGCGGCACCGAAGTGCTGCGGAACATCCTGCTCGGCGGCGCCGCCAAGATGAAGGAAGCCGGATGCGCCATCCTCGGCGGCCATAGCGTGGCCGACGAAGAAATCAAGTTCGGCTACTCGGTCACTGGGTTAATTCACCCATCCCGCATCTGGACCAACGCCGGGGCCCGTGTGGGCGACACTCTGGTGTTCACCAAGCGCATCGGGACTGGGGTTCTGGCCACGGCTTTAAAGCGAGGAATGATACAGGAAACCGATATCCAGACTGCAGTCGAATCGATGTTAACCTTAAATGGCCCGGCGGCGGCGGCCTTGCAAGGGTTGACCGTCAACGGTTGTACCGATATTACCGGCTTCGGATTGGCCGGCCACGCCCGGGAAATGGCATTAGGATCCAAGGTTACGCTGGAGGTGTTCGCCGGCGAGGTTCCGCTGCTCGACGGCGCTCGCGAGTGCGCTTTGGCGGGCGCCCTGCCCGGTGGCCTCAAGAACAATCGCGAATTCGCCGCGTGCGACGTGGAAGTCATGCCCGGTGTGGCTTCCGAACTGGAGACGCTGCTGTACGATCCGCAAACTTCCGGCGGTCTGCTGGTTTCCCTTCCGGCCGCCGATGCCGGGCGGTTCCTCGACCTCTTTCCAGCGGGCAGGATCATCGGCCGGGTGGTGGAACGGCGGGAGAAGGCGATCCGTATCGTATGAAGAATCCCATCATCGTGGCGCTGGACGTTACCTCGGCGGCCGATGCGCGCCACCTGATTCGCCGTTTGGGCGACTCCGTCAACTTCTACAAAGTCGGCATGGAACTGTACGCATCGGCCGGCACCGGCTTCGTGGAACAGTTGATCGCCGAAGGCCGCCAGGTGTTCCTCGATCTGAAGTTCTACGACATTCCGGAGACGGTCAAGCGCGCCACCACGCAGGTGGCCCAGAAGGGCGTCCAACTGCTGACCGTGCACGGCAGCAAAGCCGTCATGCGGGCGGCGGTGGAGGGACGCGGATCGAGCGCCTTGAAAATTCTGGGCGTCACCGTGCTCACCAGCTTCGATGAAAGCGATCTGACCGACATGGGCTATCCCTGCAAGGTGGAAGATCTGGTGGCCCTGCGCGTGGCCAACGCCAAGGCGGCGGGCATAGACGGCGTAGTCTGCTCGCCGCTCGAAGCGGCGCGCGTGCGCCAGACGCTAGGTCCCGAAGCGGTCATCGTAACGCCCGGGGTGCGGTCGGCCGGGTCGGGTAAGGGCGACCAGAAACGCGTCGCCACGCCTCGGGAGGCGATCGAGTCTGGCGCCAGTTATCTGGTCATCGGACGCCAGATCACCCGCGCCGAAGATCCACAAGCCGAGGCACAGCGAATCCTGCGCGAGATCTCCGCGGAATGATATACTCACACCCCTAAGGGGGTCGCAAGTGAAGCGTTTCCTGAACTGCTGCGCCTTTGTGATCTGGGCCGTTCCGGCCTTGGCTCAAACCACCTCCACCGAAGTTTTAGGCACCGTTACCGACGGCTCAGGAGCCGTGGTGCCCAACACCAAACTTACCCTGCTGCGCGTCGCCACCGGCGAACGGCGGCAGGCTGTTACCAATTCCGACGGCAATTACAGTTTCCCCTTCATCGAGATCGGCGAATTTACCGTAACCGCCGAGATGCCCGGGTTCAAAACACAAACCAAGACCGGCATCAACGTCGAGTTGCAGCAGAAGGCACGGGTCAACTTCCTGCTCGATGTCGGCCAGGCGAGCGAAAAAGTGGAAGTCGTCGCCGCCGGCGTGGAATTGAAAACGGACGATGCGTCGGTAGGCACCACGGTCGAACAGAAACGCGTGCTCGAACTGCCGCTGCTTGGCCGCAACTTCGCCAGCCTCGCCGTGCTGACTCCTGGCGTGCAATACGGCACGCGCATGGGGCTCAACGGCCAATCGACCGGCGCGTTCCCGTTCCCCGGCGCCGCCGCCGCGCTCAGCGCCAACGGCCAGCGCGACGCCAACCAGCGCATCACCATGGATGGCGTGGTCGCCACCGAACCTCTGGTGAATCAGGCCATGTTCAACCCTTCCATCGACGCCGTGGAAGAGATCAAAGTCTCCACCGGCTCCTATTCGGCCGAGTACGGCCACAACAACGGCGCTGTCGTGCAGATCGCCCTGAAGTCCGGCACCAACCGGTTCCGCGGCACCGTCTTCAATTTCTTGCGCAACGACGTTCTCGACGCCCGCGACTACTTCCTCAACTTCCAGACTCCCGCCGGAACGCCGGAGCGCAAGAAGAACGCGTTGCGCCGCAATCAGTTTGGCCTGTGGATGGCCGGTCCCGTCCTGCTCCCCAAAATCTACAACGGCAAGGACCGCACCTTTTGGAGCTTCAATTATGAGGGCGTGCGGGAAATGCAGGAATCGGTGCAGGAAGGCTTCTTCGCGCCCGAAGCGTTCCGGCGCGGCGACTTCTCCGCCCTGCTCACACCGCTGATTCGCGACGGCCGCCCCGTCCGTTCGCCCACCATCATCTACGATCCGATGACCGGCGAGCCGTTCCGCGACGCCGACGGCCGGATCAACAACATCATCCCCGCTTCCCGCATCAACGCCAATGCGCAGAGGATCCTCAACACCTATCTGCCGCTGCCGCAATTTGAGCCGGCCGATCTGCTCGACGTAAACACGCGCCGCGGAGTGCCTATGGTTCTCGGCCAGAATCAGTACTTCGCCCGCGTCGATCATAACTTCAGCGGGTCGGACCGCATTTTCGTCCGCTATGCGCTGCAGCGCAGCCAGTACGACCGCGACAGTTTCAATCCCAACTTCCCCACCATCTTCCACGTGCGGGCGCACAACGTCGCCTTCCAGCATCTGCACATCTTCAGTCCGCGTACGCTGAACGAGTTTCGCGCCGGTTTTAACAAAACCAACCACGATCAGTTGAACCGGCGCACGTACACGGATTTCGATCCGGATTCGCTTGGCGTGGGCCAGTTCCGCGTCGCCACCGACAGCAACCGCAAGTTCTCGGCGCTCGAAACCGGTATTCCCAATCTCGGCGTGATTCCCGGCGATGCCGGCGCGCGCATCGATCTGAACGGCATCTATCAGTTTTCGGACAATCTCTCGCTCACCCGCGGCAACCATACCTTCAAGACAGGTATCGAGTATCTCCGTTACGGGCTCGATCGCGCCGCGGCTAACGTGCCGCTTGGCAGCCTCACTTGCTGCGAAGGCGGCTATGGTCTGGCGGGCTGGCTGATGGGCTACCCTTCGGCCAGTTCCACCGCCGAAGGTCTACTCTGGACCGCGCCGCGCCAGAATCGCTGGGGCGCTTACTTCCTCGACGAATGGAAAGTAACTCGTAAGTTCACCGCCAATATCGGCCTGCGCTGGGATTTCTTCCAGGTGCCGCACGATGTCAATCGCACCTGGCGCACGCTGCGCCTCGATGTTCTGAGCCGCGCCACCGACGGCAGGCAGCTTCCGACCGTCGTGCCCGGGCCCGGCGAGGATTACTCGTTCTTCGAAACAGACAACCGCTACTTCATGCCGCGCATCGGCCTTGCCTATCGCGCCACCGATAAGTGGGTCTTCCGCACCGGCTTTGGCTGGTTCGCCAATGCCCAGCAGTTGAACAATTTCACCATCCTCAATCTGCAGCCGCCGAAATCGGGGACGTTTGGATTCAATCAGGTCACCGACACGGCCCTGGTGATTCCCGTTGCCTACGGCGGGCAGAACTACAACATCCAGACGAGGCGATTCCGCAATCCGGCGCAGGCCCTTACGCTGAACAATCCGTTTCCCGGCCAGGGCACCGCCGCCGCGCGCACCAATCTTCTGATGTTCCCGCGCGAGAACAAGGCTTCGAGCGTGGTGCAGTGGAGCTTCGATATCCAGCGCTCCCTGCCCTGGAATACGCTGCTTACCGTCGGCTATGTGGGATCGAAGACCAGCCACCTCGACAACAGCGTTCCCAACTTCAACAATCCCGATCCCTCCACCGATACCGATTTCCAGAGCCGCCGTCCCTATCAGGCCTACGTCAGCCAGGGCGAAGGCGACGCGGCGCGGCTGATGGGCAACATCCGGTTTCTGGACAGCTACGCCAACGGCAGTTATCACGGCCTGCAAACACAGGTCCAGAAGCGTTACTCGAGCGGCGTGACCATCGGCTTGTCCTATGTCTATAGCAAGGCGCTGGGGGAAGGTTACGGCCGCAACGATCCCTCGGGCGACGTCAACGCGACTTATCAGAATCCGCGCAACCGCCGCGCCGACCGTACCCGCTACGGCTTCGACGTGACTCACAACGCGGTGCTCAACTACGTCTACGATCTGCCGTTTTTCAAGAGCCTGAAAGGTCCGGCCGGAGCGCTCCTGGCCGGCTGGCAGTCGAGCGGCATCGTTACCATCCGCACGGGATTTCCCTACAGCCTGGCTGGCGGCAATCTCAATACCGGATCCGGCACCTACCCCGACCGCATCGGCGACGGACGCCTGCCGGCCGATCAACGCAGCCGCCAGTTGTGGTTCGACCCCACCGCTTTCCGCCGCACCGATTGCAACATCCCCAATCGCGCCGATCTGTGCCACTACGGCAACGCGGGCAACGGGATTCTGGTCTCCCCCGGCGGCAACGAATGGAACCTGTCGCTCGGAAAGAACTGGGTGATCCAGGAACGCTACCGGCTGCAGTTCCGCGCCGAAGCTTTCAACGCCTTCAACACGCCGCAGTTCGGCCGGCCCAACGGCCTGGGCTGGGCGACGCTCGATTCGATTGTGCCGGACGCGCCACGGGTGGGCGAAATCCGCGCCTTGCGCAGTCCCATGCGGATTTTCCAGATGGGCCTGAAAATCTACTTTTGACGCGATGGGGGCATGATGCGGGATAAGCGGGTCCTGTTCTACGGCGGACCGCATCTGAACGCCGGCGTCTCTCGCTTCGTCGAAGAGCTGGCGTTCCACCTGCTTTCGGCAAACGATCGCATCCGCATCGTCACGGGCGGATTCAAAGCCTACCGGGACAAGCCGGAAGGTACTTCCACCGATGTTTCGGCCGCCAGCGGCGCGATTCGTTTCGCCGCGGAGAAAGGTGTGCCCGTGGACTCCGTGCTGGAAACCTTTCTCCCGGACCCTCTGTATGATGACCCGCTTCGAAAGATCGAGCGATTCGGCCCGACCGAGGGCGGAGAGCGTCATGTATTGAAAGGAATTTCCGACAAGGCGCGCCGTCTGAAGCTGGTACAGCTAGCCGATGCGGTCATTACGGTTGCCGGCCACCGGCACACCGCGCTGGTGCTCGAAATGGCTATTGCCGCCGGCCGGCCGGCGCTGCCGCTGGCGTTCACCGGCGGAGACTCCGAGGATTATTGGAAAGCCTATGAGCCCTATTTCCTCGAACGTCTTGGCCTTTCCGATGCTGACGCCGGCCGGATTCAGGACCTGACGATACCGGCCACTCCCGAGCGTGCCGCCGAGTGCCGGACCGCCATCGCCAAGGTGGTGGGCCAGCTAATTCAGAATAAAAACTGCCTCGTCCTGATGCGCTTTCGCCAGGAACTCGACCCGTTCTACGCGAGGCTGAAAAAGGCCATCGAGGACAGCGGCTACTTCGCCATCCGCCTGGACCACCAGGTGTATCCCGGCGACATTCGGGACACGATCCAGAAATATCTCCGCGAATGCCGCGCCGTCATCGCCGTGGTCACAGACCAATCGCCAAACGTGATGTACGAACTCGGACTCGCGCACGCCTTCGGACGTTCGCCGCTGCTGTTGTGCGGCAGCCTGAAGGATCTTCCCTTCTACCTCAAGCTGGACCGGACCCTCGAGATTCACGACGACACTCGCCTGACCGAGGCTCTCGCGCCATACCTTCAAGCGCCGGAACCGAGTTGAGCGAGGTGATTGAGGTCATGGCCGGCCATGGTCTCGACGATGGTGCGGAACGTCATCGTTCCACGCTCGGGATGCGTGACCGGCTTGGCGAACACCGGCTCCGGCTGCGCCTCGATGAACGCGATGTTCCACCGCCGTTGCGCCTCGAATAAAGCGAGCGCGGCGCTGGCATCGGCCGAGGCGTAGCCACGCGCCCACTCATCCTGATCGAACGGTTGAATGACGTGATGCGGCTCCGCGACGCATTGGCGCAGACGCATCGCAAACACCGTCTCGGTATCGGCCAGGTGCGCCAGCACCTGCCGGGGCGTCCATTTTCCCGGCGCCCATGGCTGGTCAAGCGTTCCGCCTGCGATGTGACCATCGACGGCCGCGCGCAGGCTCGCAGGTGTCTCACTGATCACGGTCAGCGGCGCGCGGTCCCCGAGAAATGCGGCATATGGATTGAGCATGCGGCGTGAAGATCACTCCTGGGCGCGAACGCGTTCGAAGCGCTCCCGCAACAACGCCGGCAGTGGTTCCAGAACTTCCGGTGTGATCAGGCCCGCTTCCTCCATGTCCTTGAGATGCGTTTGATCTTTCAACCGGAAGCTGGTCAGCTTCATGCGCACCAGTCCGGTCAAGGGAATCAGCCGTAATCCGCGCACGGTTCGGGAGAGCCCCATCGCCGGGGCCGGCTCGACATAGTCCGGGCGAATCCGCTCACCGGCAAACACCAGATGAATCGCGCGGCGCGCTGTTTCCCCTGGCCGGATCAACATATCGAGCCCGGCCGCGTGGCGGTATTCCAGGCCAAACTTTCCGGCGGCGGTGGCGATGCGGTTCAGGTCTTCGCGTCTCACGATGATGTCGATGTCGCGGGTGAGGCGGCCGGCGTCGGGAGCCGCTTCCTCGACGTAAAGATACGCCGCCAAGCCGCCAACGATCCGGTATTCGAGTCCACCGGACGCAAAGAGACGCTCCACCAAACCGGCGAGGTCGAAGATCCGCTCCACTCTGTCCTCGTAAAAAGTATTGACGTACGTTGGCATTCCCGCGGCCATCGGTTCCACGATAGCTCAGAATTCCAATCGCAGCCCAAACTGCATTTCCCGCGGCAGCCCGGCGCTGGTGATCACGCCGAACGTCCCGGTGCCGATGCCCAGCCCCGGCGGACTGAATGGCGGTGTATTGGTGGCGTTGTACATCTCCCACCGGAACTGCAGATTCTTCCGCTCACTCAACCGGAAATTCTTGAAGAGCGAGAAATCGAGACTGGTCAGCCCGGGTGCGGTGATCACGTTCCGGCCCGACGTTCCGTAGTGGCCCGTGGCCAGCGAGAAGGCGGACGTATCGAACCAGCGGCGAAGCGTTCGCTGCGACGAGGCGAGGTTGCCGTCGGCGATGCGATCCGGCCTGCGGTTGCAGCGCGAGCATTCATCGGCCAGCGGCTGCACAGTCTGCGAAGGATGAATCGGCATGCCGGTCTCAAGCGTGAGCACGCCGTTTGTCTGCCATCCGCCGAGAACGCGTCCCACCAGATCCTTCCGCGCGCGAAAGAACGGCAATTCGTACAGCCACGAACCTGTGACGCGATGCCGTTGATCGGTCTCCGCCAGCGCTTTCTCAAGGAACAGATCGAAGGGGGAATTGTGGCGCTGGCCGGCGTTGCCCGCCCACGCATCGAACATGGTCTTCGACCACGTGTAGGTGCCGAGAAACGTCAAGCCGCGGGACATGCGCTTTTCCACCTTCGTCAACAGCCCGTGGTAGGACCCGGAGGCGTCGGTGGTGATCAGCTCGATGTTGCCCCACTGCGGAAACGGCTTCACGCGCTCGCCCTTGAGCACGTTGATCGCGTTAAAGGTACGCGGCCGGTCGAAGTGGCTGGACTTCGACCCGACATATCCCACTTCGAGCAGAATGTCGCCCGGCAGCGCGCGCTGCACGTTGAACGTCCACTGCTGCACGTCGCCCACCCCGTAGTTGTCGGGAACCGCCAGCACCTCGCGCACCGAGGTGGCGGCGATATTCTCCGAAACGCTGGCCGTCGCCATGCGGATGCGAATCACACCGGGGTTGTTGAGCTCGTTGATGCCGGCGCTGAACGGAATGTTCTTCGAACTCTCGGTGAGATTGTTCAGCATGTTCACGTTGTAGAAAATGCCGTACGAAGATCGGATCACCGTCTTGTTATCGCGGAAAGGACGGAAGGCGAAGCCGAAACGCGGCGCGAAGTTATTGGGGTCGCGCTTGTAGAGCGGGGCGGAAACGCCCGGCTCCGGAAACAGGTCCTGCGTGCGGAAATCGAAATTGCGCGTGCCGCCGCGGATGTCGCGCAGAACCGAGTTGTATTCATAGCGCAGCCCGAAGTTCAGCGTGAGCCGCGATGTCGCCTTGAAGTCGTCGGAGAAGAAGCTATGCGAACGCCACCCGAACAGGCGCGTGAACTGGCCCGGCTTGAATCCGGCCACTTCGCTATGCGCCGTGCGCACCTGGTTTGGATGATCGAGCAGGAAGTCGGCCCAGGCCAGCGTTTCGCGCGCGGCCGTCGTCAACCCCTGACCGGCGTGAAGACCGGTGAACCCGAATTGCCCCGTTACGAACTGATAGGTCTCGCGCCGCAGCAGCAGGTGGAAAAATTCCGTGCCGATCTTGAACGAGTGGCGGCCCTTGATCCAGGAGAACGTGTCGGCGATGCGGCGCGATTCGTCCCAGATCGTGTTCGGCACAACGTTGCCGATGCCGCTCACTCCGGTAATGCTGACCGACGGAACGCCGGTGGTGAATGGATCGTTGGTCTGGCCGGGAATCAAAAGGTCGCGGGCGATGTTGAAATCCTGGCCGCTCACGCGGTCGAGCGTTTGAAACAGATCGCGGTTGTAGGAAACCTTCACTTCATTGAGCTTAGTGGGGGAAACCAGGCGCGTGTATTGCAGGGCGAGATTCTGCTGGCGCTTGGGCCGGTCCTGGCCGAAGAACGGATGCGGATTGACGATGCCCCCGAACTCATTGATGTCCTGAATGCCATAGCGGCCGAACAGGCGGTTCTTTTCCCCCAGGTTGTAGTCGATGCGCAGGAACATCTGCCGGTCGTCGACGGTGGTGCGCGAATCGCCCGAATAGTTGTTGCTGCCGTCAAACTCGGCCGGTCCGAAATTCGGCGGTACCCAGAACTGGAACAGGCGCGACGCCTGTGGCGCAATGCGCGAGGCGGGAATCTGATTGCCCGGAAACGGCGTGTTCGAAAGAATGTCGCGGATGGGCGTGAGCGCTCCGCCAGGGCTGCGCCCGGCGCGGAAGAAAGGCTCGGTGAGATCGCCGCGGAACATGCGCTGCGTGGGAAACACGCCAAAGCCCTGGGCGTTGCGCCGTTCGGCGAAAGCTTCGTAGTTGGCGGTGAAGAAGAGCTTGTCGCGCAGGATCCGGCCGCTCAGAACGGCGCCGTAATTGTTGCGGCGCAGCGGCTGCTGGCGCACCAGCGGATTCTCAAAGAAATTGCGCGCGTCGAGCTTTTCGTTGCGCAGGAAGTGGAACAGCGTCCCGTGAAAATCGTTGGAGCCCGGCCGGATCGAGGAAATGATCTGCGCGCCGGATTGCGTGCCGAATTCCGCCGAGTAAAACCCGGACTCGACCTTGAACTCCTGCAGCGCCTCCACCGACGGCCTCAGGCGCATAGACGCATGGATGGATGTCCGGATCGGCGCGCCATCGAGCAGGAACCAGTTGTTGTGCACCTTCTGCCCCATGGCGGCAATGCCGAAGCCCGGCCCGAAGCCGGACGTGGTCACGCTCGATGCCGGACCGCGGCTCATGCCCGCGCCCAGCAGCGCCAGCATATACATGTTGCGCTTACCCGGAATCGGCAGTTCCCGGATCTTGCGTTCGTCGATCAGTTGGCCCAGGGTGGCGTCGTCGGTCGATAGCAGCGGCGCCGCTCCCTGCACGGTCACCTCCTGATTGACCGAGCCCACTTCCAGTTGCACATCGACCCTGGCGCGCTGGCCCACCACCAGCACAATGCCGCGCACCAGTTCGCGGCGGAACCCCGATTGCTCGACGGCAATCTCGTATTCGCCGATATTGAGCGCCGGCGCTTCGTATCCGCCGCGTTGATCGGCGATCACCTGGCGCCGCTCGTGCGTTCCGGTGTTGGTGATGGTGACGGTGGCGCCGGAGACGGCGGCGCCCGATGCATCGGTAACCTGGCCGAGGATGCTGGCCCGGTCTCCCTGGGCGAAGGTGGCGATCTGGCATAGAGCGGCCAGACCGAAGCAAAGCAGAAGGCGGCGATGCGGCATCTTCTCACTCCCGATAGGCGGAATCGTAGGAGCGAGTATATAAGGTTTCCGCTCGCGACGGCGCATGTCATGATGAGCTATGCAACGCCGGCATCTTCTAAGCGCCGTTTCCGCCGCCTCGCTGTTCGGAATCACCGGGGCCAACGCCGCGAAACTCGCCCTCGACACCCGCCCGCTTCCTGAAGACAAACTCGCCGAGCGCAATCCGGAGGCGTATTGGAAGAAGATCCGCGAGGAGCAGTTCTTCCTGCCCAACTGGCGCGCGTTCCTGAACAACGGAAGCCTGGGCGTGGCTCCGCGGCCGGTGGTGCGTGCCGTCGCCGGGTATCTGGAACAATCCGCCGGCCTGACGATGGACTACTATCCGCGCTGGGGCTATGAGGCGATGGAAGAGCAGCGCCAGGAGTTGGCGCGATTCTACGGCTGCAAGAAGGAAGAGATCGCCTTCATGCACAATGCCACCGAGGCGCTATGCACCATCGCCGCGGGCATCGACCTCAAGGCGGGCGACGAAGTACTGCTCACCGATCAGGAGCACCCAAGCGGGCGCGGCTGCTGGCAGATCCGCCAGGCGCGGCACGGCATCTCCCTGCGCGAAGTGAAGATTCCGCTGCCTCCCAAAAGCGCGGGCCAGTTGACCGATCTGTTGATCGGCGCCATCGGCCCGCGTACGCGAGTGTTGAGCTTCAGCGGCATTCTTTCCCCTACCGGCCTGGTGATGCCGATCCGCGAGATCTGCGACGCCGCCCGCGCCAAGGGCGTGATCACCGTGCTCGACGGCGCGCACATGCACGGACAGATTGCCTTCCGCACCAGCGAGCTTGGCTGCGACTATATGGCCGGCAGCCCTCACAAGTGGGCGTTCGCGCCCGCCGGCTGCGGCCTGCTCTACATCCGTGAAGAGAATCTGGAAAAGTTGTGGCCCTCGATCGCCAGCGGCAGTTGGAATAACGAGGACCTCAAGGCGGCCCGGTTCATGAACGTGGGTACCAACAATCGCGCCATCTTCGAAGGCATGATGGCGGGGCTGAAATTCCTCGAACAGCTTGGGCCGGAGCGCGTCTATGCCCGCATCCATGAACAGGCGCGTTACTTCTTCAAAAAGTCGCAGGAGTGCCCGCACGTCGATCTGCTCACCCCCGGCAACGACGCCATGTTCGGCTCGCTGGTAACGGTGAAGTTCAAATCTCCCAAGGTCGATAAGCTCCAGGAGTTGCTCAAGAAGAAGCGCATCTGGACCACCGGCGGGCAGCAGGTGCGGCTCTCCTCGCACGTGCATACGCGCAAGTCCGACATCGATCTCTATTTCGAAACCGTGAAGGAAGCGCTCGGCTGATGCTGCACATCACCAATGGCGACTCGGTGAGTATCGAGGGCCATTGCGTCCCCTGGCGCGACATTTTGCATGACGGGCCGGTGCCGCGCACCGGCTCACTCCACGAGCTATCGGCCATCCGCGCGCGGTTCCTCGCCGAGGAAGGCTACGGCAGTTACGATTCCCTGCTCAATTCGTTCCGCGAACGCGACGCATCGCTTCATCATGAAGGTGAAGTCGTGCTCTGGTTCGAGCACGACCTCTACGATCAGCTTCAACTCATTCAGATCCTCGACTGGTTCCACAAACACGCCCGCCCGGTCTCGCTGATTCAATCGGACACCTATCTGGGGCCGATGCCTCAGCGGCAGGTCATGGCCCTGCTGCCCACGCGGCGGCCGGTAACCGCTGCGCAATTCGATGCCGCCTCACGCGCCTGGCTCGCCTTTACTTCGCCCGATCCGGCGGCGCTGCCCGCGCTCGATCGGCTCGAAGCGCTGCCCTACCTGCGCCCGGCGCTCCAGCGGCTGCTCGAAGAATATCCTTCGCCGTTCAATGGATTGTCGCGCTCTCAGAATCAGATTCTGCGCGCCGCCGGGGCCGGATACCGCAGCCGCCCGTCGCTGTACCGCGCCTTCTCGCGGCGCGAAGATCCGGTCTGGCTGGGCGACGATCCCGTATTCAAACGGCTGGAATCGCTGATGCCCGCCGCCATCACCCACGCATTCGAAGTTACCGCCTTCGGACGGCAACTTCTGCTGGGCCGGGCGCGCCTGGTCACGCCACGCTGGATCGGCGGCGTCGAAATCAAAGCAAATGATAGTAGCCGCGCCGTTCCAACACTTCCACCGGCATAGCGAACAGTTCCGGAAGCGCGCCGCTTTGCAGAATCTCCGCCTTCGGCCCATCGCGGAATACTTTGCCCGATCGCAGCAGTACCACGCGGCCGATCTCTGGAATGATGTCGGAAAGGTGATGCGTCACCAGGATGATGGTGGTCTCAGACGCAGTGCGGCGCATCGCTTCAAGCAGTTCATGCGTGGCGCGAATGTCCAGGCTCGCCGTCGGTTCATCGAGGATGAGCGCCTTCGGCCTATGCACCAGCGCGCGCCCGATCAGCAGGCGGCGGCTTTCCCCGGTGGACATCTGGCTCACGGTGCGCCCGGCCAGGTGCGCGATTTCCAGCCGCTCCAGCAGTTCGTCCGCCCTCTCGCGCATCGCCTGCGTCACTTCATGATTCGGCCAGATGCCGACGCTTGAAAAAAATCCGGAAAGGATCACCTCTCGGCCCGAATACGGGTGGCGGATGTAGCTCTGCATCAGATCCATGTGCACGATGCCAAGCAGCGGGCGCAGATCGAAAATGTTCCACATTCTCCTGCCGAAAATGTGGACGTGTGAATCGTCCGTCCAAAGCGGGTAACAGTCGCGGGTGATCGTCTTGATGAACGTCGATTTGCCGCTGCCATTGGGCCCAAGGATCGCAACGTGCTCATGCTCATGAATGGTGAGACTAAAGCCGCTCAACCCAAGGTGTCCATCGTGGGAAACGGAAATGTTCTGGAATTCGAGTAGCGGTGGTTCGGGCACTCGTTCCAGGGTATCAGGGGGCTCAAGGAAATCGCGCCGGATGCCGATGATACGGGCGGTGCGGAAAAACAGCCGTAAAGTGGAACGCGGCGACTATGCCGAAGAGGTCCGTCTCTCGTGGGAAGAGAACGGCACGCGCCGCTTCGCCAAAGGCACCGGCAACGATCTTTCGGCCACCGGCATGAGCGTTCAAGTGGCGAGCAGTATTCCCTTGCGCACGCAGGTGCGCATCGAAAGTCCGGGCTTCCGCCTGGCACGCTACGCGATGGTCCGCTACAGCGCGGCCAAAGGCGCCCGGTTCCTGCTGGGACTCGAGTTTCGGGATTGACGGCTCATCCATTCACCTGGTGATCCTTCACAAATTGCGGCGATAGATCCACGCCCAAACCCGGCGACTCCGGAATGTCCCACTCCGCCAGCGACGCCTTCCACCCATCCTTGAAAATCTCCTTATACTCGCCGGTCTGGGTATTGCCTTCCTCCATGATCACGAAGTTCGGAATGGAAGCCGCCACGTGGATCGACGCCGCGGTGCAAATCGGCCCGTTGGGATTGTGCGGCGCCACGGTGACGTAATGCGCATCGGCCATGGCGGCGATCTTCTTCATGGCCGTAATGCCTCCGGCGCGGGCGGCATCGGGCTGGATGATGCGCGCCGCCTGCTTCTGCAGCAGCTCCTTGTAATTCCAGTGCGATTGCAATCCCTCGCCGGTGGCGATGGGGATATTGGTGGAATGCTGCAGCACCGCCATGGCATCCACGTTTTCCGGCGGCACCGGCTCCTCCAGGAAAAAGACGTCGAACGGCTCCAGCATCTTCACGATCCGGCCCGCTGTGGCGATGTTGAACTTGCCGTGCGCCTCGACGCAGATGTCGAAGTTGGGTCCGGCTTCGCGCACGCCGCGCACCATCTCCCGCACCTCATTCAGCACGGCGGTGGAAAGCTGGCGGTCCGGGCCGGGATACTCGCCGAACGGGTCCCATTTGCCGGCCGTGGCACCCAGTTCGATCAGTTCCTTGGTGCGCTTGTGGTAGGCCGCCGCCGTGCGCGGGATGTTGCCCCAGCGGTAGCTCGCGTAGATGCGAAGTTTCGGATTAATTTTACCGCCCAAAAGATTGTAAACCGGTATATTTAGCTGCTTTCCGATAATGTCCCAAAGCGCGATGTCAATGGCGCTGATCGCGGCGAAAAGCGTCCCGCCAAGCGAGTTCTCTTCCTCGATGTACATCTTGCGCCACAGCCGCTCCACGTCCCAGGCCGGCTCGCCTTGAATGAGTTTCCCCAGCGACCGGATCTGCGCCACCACCGGCGCCACGTTGGGCGGCGTGGTTCCTTCGCCCCAGCCGTGAATGCCTTCGGCCGTCTCAATCCGGCAGCAGACATAGCCGCCGCGATTGCCGAAGCGCAGCACATACGGATCCACGCGTTTGATCTCGAGCCGCGGCGATTGCGCGGCGCGCGCCTCCCCGAAGGCCACGGGCAGCGACAGAGCGGCCCTCATCCAATCGCGTCTGGTGAGTCTCATGAGATAGGATAATCTCACAGCCAGATATGCGGCGCTTGATCGTCATTTTGATGTTGGTTCCGGCGGCGGCGTTGGCGCAGCCCGACTTCCGCGCCGTGCTTTGGCCCGTCCTCGAAAAGGCGCAATGCCGGCAGTGCCACAACGATAACGGCGTCGCCTCCACCACGCGCCTGCAGTTTCCGCCGGAAGACGCGGCGCCCGGCGATGTGCACCATTTCGGCCGCACGCTGCGCCGTTTCGTCGATGCCGCCAATCCGGCGCAATCGCCGCTGGTGCGCAAGCCGACCAACCGGCTTTCGCACGCCGGTGGAGAACGCATCAAGCAAGGATCGGCGGATGAGGCAGCGCTGCTCGACTGGGCGCGCTATCTGGCCACCCAGCCGGCCGATGTTGACGAAAAGCGCGGTCCCGCCGCCAGTGGGGCACGGCCCGTCCTGCGGCGGCTGACCCACTCGCAGTACAACCACACGGTGCGCGATTTGCTGTCCGACGAGACGCGCCCAGCCGATCAGTTTCCGAAGGAAGACTTCGTTCACGGATTCACGAACCAGTCGGAAGGGCAATCCATCTCACCGCTGCTCGCCGAAGCGTACGCGCGGGCGGCGGAGCGTCTGGCTCGCAACGCGTTCCGCCATCCGGCGCGGATGCTCACCTGCCCGCCATCCGATGCCTGCCGCGACCGCTTCATCGCCGAATTCGGCCGCCGCACGTTCCGCCGTCCCTTGACGACGCGGGAAGCGGCGGCCTATTCCAAGCTGTTTCAGCGCGAGAGCGATTTCACCAAAGGCGCGCAGTTGGTGGTGGAGGCGATGCTGCAGTCGCCCAATTTCCTCTTTCATTTGGAGCAAGGCGACTACGCCATCGCCAGCCGTCTGTCGTATTTCCTCTGGGATACGATGCCCGATGCCGCCCTGCTGGAAGCCGCTGCCGCTGGCCGCTTGAAGACGAAGGAAGGCGTGGAGGCGCAGGCACGCCGCATGCTGGCCGCCGACCGGGCACGCGCGTCGTTCGACGAATTTCTGGCCCAATGGCTGCGCTTTGACCGTCTGCGCGGGGCGCTGCGCGACCGCATCCGCTTCCCGGAATATTCGGCGGAACTGGTCGGCGCGATGATTGAAGAGACCGCCCGGCTGTTCCGCACCCTGGTATGGGAGAAGCGGAATTTCATGGGGTTCTACAACGCCGGCTATACCTACCTCGTGCCGGAACTGGCCCGGCTCTATGACCTGCCCGCGCCCACCGAACCCTGGGCGTTGACCACTCTGCCCGCCGAATCCGGCCGCGCCGGCATCCTCGGCCAGGCGACGTTTCTGACCCTGACATCGAAGCCCGCCGACACTTCGCCCACCGAGCGCGGCCTGTTCATCCGCGAGCATTTCCTGTGCCAGCAGGTGCCGCCGCCTCCGCCTGGCGTGAACGCCACTCTGCCCACGGTGACCGATGAGAAGCCGCAGACCACGCGCGAGCGGTTGAGCATTCATCTCTCCAATCCCGCCTGCGCCTCCTGCCATTCGCTGGTCGATCCGGTGGGGTTTGGCTTTGAGAAATTCGACGCCATCGGCAAGCATCGCGAGGCGGAACTGGTGGTGATCGCGCCTACCGCCGATGAACTGAAGACCAGGCGCAAGCTCAAGCCCACCGAGTACCGCCTGCCCATTGAATCGAAGGGCTACCTGCGCGGCCTGCAAAAAGCCGAGTTCGCCTCGCCCCGCGAATTGGGCCAAGTGCTGGCCGCCGAGGCCAGTTGCCAGAAGTGCGTGGTGAAGCAATTGTTCCGCTGGGCCTCCGGCAGGCATGAGGAAACCGCCGATACGCCGGAGATCGAAGCGGTCTATCAGCGTTTTCGCGAGTCGCAATTCCAGTTCCAGGAGCTTATAATTGCGATAGCAACATCCGATAGTTTTCGAGGGAAGTGAATTATGCTGAAGCCGCTATCGCGCCGCACCCTTCTGAAAGGTTTGGGCTTTGGGGGAATCGTTCAGATCGGCCTGCCGCCGCTCGATGCGATGTTCGTCCCCAAGCAAACCGTGGAGCCGCGCTTCGTCTTCTGGTTCAACGGCAACGGCATCTCCGAAAAGTATTGGATTCCGCAAGCCACCGGACGGGACTTCGAATTCACTCCCTGCCTCAACCCACTGGCGCCGTTCCGCAACGATATTCACATCGTCACCGGCCTCGATTCGCCGGCCGCGCGGCTGCCCGGTCCCGGCAACAGCCACTACCCGTCGATGAGCGCTCTGGTGTCCGGCAAGCCATATACGGGGCGCGGCGCGGGCGGCATTTCCATCGATCAGGCCATCGCGCGAAAGACCGGCGACGACTACCGCTTCCGTTCCCTGCAGGTGGGCGTGTCGCAGGAGTCGTTCGGCGAAGCGATCCAGCGCAACCTGAGTTGGGCCGATCGCGACCGGCCGCTGCCTCCTGAGATGCTGCCCCACCAGATGTTCGACCGCCTGTTCGGCGTGCGCGACCGCGCTTCGATGGACCGGCAGAAAAGCATCCTCGACCTGGTGCAGGACGAGGCGGCATCGGTCAAGGCGCGCCTGGGCCGCGCCGACCAGCACCGCATGGAAGAGTATCTGGGCGCGGTGCGCGATCTCGAAAAATCCATCGCCTCGCTGCCGCCGGAGTACAAGACTCTCGTGGACCGGCCCGAAGAAGGCGGCGACCTGCGCGATTGGCCGCGCATCGCGAAACTGCAAAGCGACCTGGTGGTGCATGCGTTCGCATCCGGCCAGACGCGCGTTGCCTCTTACATGCTCACCAAGTGCCAGGGGCTTTCGCGGTTCCCGTGGCTGGGCCACACTTCGCAGCGGCATCATGAGTATACGCACGGGCAGGTGGAAACGCCGCGCGGCGCCCGTATTCTGCGCGATATCTGCCGCTGGCACGTCGAAGAGTTTGCCTATCTGCTGGGCAAGCTGAAGGCAACGCCCGAAGGCGAAGGCAACATGCTGGACAATACGTGCCTGCTGTTCGTTCATGAGCACGCCGAAGCGAACGCTCACAAGAACAACAACCTGGCCGTCATCCTGGCGGGCCACGCCGGCGGCATGCAAACCGGCCTGCACACGCGCACCACCGGCAGCCTGGGCGATCTCTACCTCACCATGGCCGAAGAGATCGTGCGCGCGCCCATCGGCGGCTTCCCGACGTCGGGCGGCAAGATGACCGGCCTCGTTTAGCTGTCGATCGGCCCGGCGGGATCGAGCGGCGTGCAGGAGTAGTGATTCGTCGCTCCGGCATGCACGCGCGAACCTCACCACGGCCGAAGAGATCGTGCAAGCGACCGTCGGCGGCTTCGCGACTCGGGCGGCGTTTAGGTTTCGATTCGGCCCGACTGGATCGAGCGGCGTGCAGGAGCAGTGATTCGTCGCTCCGTACCTCAAGCGCCCATCGGCGGCTTCCCGGCCTCGGGCGGTGTTTAGCTGTCGATCAGCCAACGGCAGTTCAAAATCTTCTCAACGTGATCGAGCGGCGTGTAGTAGTAATGATTCGTCGCTTCGAATCCGATCAGCGAATGGCGCCGCGCCAGCGTGTACTGGCTCTTTGCCAATTCCATCTCCGCCGCCGCCAGTTTCTTCATTGCGGCCTTGTCTCCGCGTTCGCGCGCCAGATAGAAAGCCATCTGATTAGCGACGCTGCGGAAGTGGTTGTAACAGGTCTCGGCGATGGCCAGATCGAGCGGCGCCACCCGCGCCTTGCGATACACATTCAGCCCGCTCAGCCAGCCATCGGCGAGCTTGGTGAACTGCGCCTGCGCGACCTCCGGCGGATAGTGGCCGGACCATTCCTTCAGCCCATCCTGCGGGCATAGAATCATGCTCGGCTTGCGCCCCGTGGGTTCGTTTCGCAGCAGGTTGGCGGGTCCGTGCTGCACCGGCACGGTGTAAATGGCGACGCCGTAAGGGAACTGCTGGAACGCTTCGCTGAACAGGCGCCATGCCTCCAGCACTTCCGGTGAACCGGCCGCCTCGCGCAGCACGTCTTCCTTGTTCGGACGGCCGCCGTAATAGTAAGCGCTGGCGACTTTCAGATTCGGCGACGGGTAGCCGCCGCACGTCCAGGAAGCCATGATGCCGCTGACGCCCGCCTCCGCCAGATTCGAAGCATGCTCGGCCACTAGGTGCGGCACGGGAATGTAGGGCACCGCCGACATTTCCCAGGTGTTGTTGAACTGCACCTTGGCCATGGTGCGAAGCCCCGCCTTGCGCGCAATGGCCCAATTGCGCCGCGCGCGCGGACCGGGACCCACCACCGAGATGGAATATTCCCCCACCTGCGAAGCGACGCCGCCGCGATTCACCGGCGCTTCCCATTCGCTGATGCTTTGGAAAACGGAGTCGCGTGGCAGCAGCGGAATGAGACGCTCGGCCAGCGCGTCGCCCCAGCCCCAGTCCCAGGAGATGATGTCGGCCGTCCGGCTCACGCGTCGCACTCCGTCGCGATAGGTTTGGATGAGCTCGCCGATGGTATCCCAACCGGTGCGCTTCGAGCAGCGCGGGCAATCGGCGGCGACGGGCGCCCGTGTGCCCCAGGCCCCACCGTGCGAAAAGCAGTTGGTGTGGTTCTCCGACATCGTGATGGAGAGAAAGCCGCCGAGTTCGGGCACCGCGCGCATCACGTGTTCGAGCGAATCGGCGATCCACTCGCGCACGGCGGGCACCGAGGTGCACATCGACCAGGTGTCCTGAAACCGCGCGCCGCGCAGGTGCGGATACTTGCCGAAGAACGCCTCGGGCATGGCGCGCGGCTCGTTGAGATAGAGATAGATTCGAAGGCCGTGACGGGCCGCGCGCGCGGCCAGCGTCTTCAAATTGCGCAACCTCGTTTCGCTGCCTTCGCCGAACTCGGGAAACGTCTTCGATGGGGCAAGAGTGTGAAGCACGGCCTGCATCCAGACGCCGTTAATACCCACCGACGCCAAACCGGCCAGGTAGGAATCCGGAAAGGGATCGGCTTCGGGCTCCATCAAGGGATCGCCGTACAGCGCGTAGTAAGAATAGATGAGGCGCGGCGACCAGCGTGCCTCACGCTTCTCCACGGTGCGCGGCGCGGCGGCTGTTTCCATCTTGAGAAACTGGCACAGGTCTTCGCCGCGCTCTTCGATCGAACGTCCCATCGTTTGGCGCACGATGCGCCGGACGCGCGCGGCCCCGGCACGCTCGGCGGCGGTGAAGGCGCGCCACGCCACCGGTTCACAATCGGGCTTGGGACCCAGCTTGTGATCGAGGAAATCGTCTTCCTTCAAAGTGAAAACATACGTCTCGCGGGTCCAGCCAAGCAGAGCCGTCAACTGCGATTCGGGCAGCAGGTGCCAGTTCTGGCGGATCACCGTGATGTAAATCCGCCGCAGTTGATCGGCGCTCAGGGAGCGTTTGGCGGGCAGTCCCATGGCCGAACCGGCGGCGAGCACGTCGCGCTCGGCGGCGCCAAGCACGGCGGCCATGCGATCCGTATTGGCCAGTTCCCAGTTGCGCCAGATGAACTGATGAATGCGGCTGGGAAAATGCGGCTCTTCAATCGGCTTGACGGGCGGCTGCCACGCGGCGGCGGCAGGCAGGGTTCCAAGGAAAGTACGGCGCTTCATGTGGGCTAGCCTGAATTGTAATGGAGACGCTTTTCCCCTGTCCCTGCTGCGGCCACCTGACGCTCAGCGAACCGCCGCCCGGCACTTATGAGATTTGCGAAACCTGCGGTTGGGAAGACGATGCCGTGCAATTTGACGATCCCGATTTGAGCGGAGGCGCCAACGGCATCAGCCTCAACGAAGCACGATCGCGGTATCGCCGGCCGGGCCGGAATAAATCAACTCCAGCTTCTTGACGGAACCCGGCTTGCCCTTGTGCGGGAAATAGAGAAATCCTTTCACTGGCTTTGCGGTCTCGCCTTCGGGCAGCGCCCACTTCACCACCAACTGATCGGCGGGCTCTTCGGGCGGTTTGCCCAGACCGCTGCGATCTTCGGGTTCCGGCGCGCGCGGCGGCGCCGGAAGCGGCCGCCTAGTGGGATCGCCCGGGAAGCGCGGAATTTGCTGGGGCGAGCCGATGCGAATGCCGCCGACGCTCGCGTCGATGCGGCGCTGGCGGTCCCAATCGGAATATTTGAGCGAAGCGGCCACAAAGCCGCTCGATTGCGGCAGCAGCGCCGGTTTCCTGCTATTCACGCGCAAGGTGAACTGGTTCTGGCTCACCGTGAGCGTTCCGCCGCGCGGCGGAACGATCTCCACTTCCATGGCGAGGTAATTGGAGAGGAACACGGCCGCGCCGTCTTTCAAAAACGAGTGCGCCATGTAGTCGA
>CADEFT010000032.1 GCA_902826685.1 uncultured Acidobacteriota bacterium | reverse complement strand
GCGGCGCGCCGCAGCCCGGCCAATGCCTATACCGACGCCGTGGTGCATTACGTCAAGGCGATGCAGACGCCTGAAGGCTATTGGCAAACGGCGGGCAGCCGTCCTCCCATCACCTCCGACGACATCATCACCACGGCGATGGCGGTGAACATCCTGCGCGTCTATGGGCCGTCGAACACGGCGGAAACCGGCCGCGCCGCGAATTGGCTCGAATCCGCCGCGGCCACCACCACGCAGGAACGCGCCTTCCAGGTGCTGGGGCTGGCGTGGGCCAAGGCGCCGCGCGCCTCGATCGACCGGGCGCTGCAATCGCTGATCGCGTCGCAGCGCGCCGACGGGGGCTGGGCGCAGCTTCCGCAGATGGCGAGCGATGCGCATGCCACAGGCCAGGCGCTCTACGCGATGCATGAAGGGGCCAAGCTGCCGGTTACGGCCGAAGCTTATCGCAAAGGCGTCCGCTACCTGATGTCGACGCAACTGGCCGATGGGTCATGGCACGTAAGGACGCGTTCGCTCGCGACGCAGCCGTATTTTGAAAGCGGCTTCCCGCACGGCCGCGATCAGTTCATCAGCGCGCACGCCACGGCGTGGGCGGCGATGGCGCTTTCCTATACGGTGGACCCGGTGCGGATGAGCCTCCGCTGACGTGCTTTAATTGGAAGTTCGTTTCCAATTAAACTACGGTGAACTTTGTTCTAGCCCTTTTTCAAATCTGGAAAGATCTGGAGTTTGAAGTAAAGACGGTGGACACGGCCTATCCCTGGCTGCCGCCGGCGAGCGTGATCGCTTCCATTGCCGTTGCCGTCGCGCTGGTGGCGTTCCTGGTGAAGGCGCGCCGTAACTACCTGTCGCTGCCCGAGGTGGAGGCCGTCGATGGCGCAAGCGTGGAAAGCGTCACGGCCATCGTCCCCGCCCGCAACGAGGAACGGTCGATCGAACGCTGCGTCAAGAGCCTGGCGGGCTATCGCGTGGTGGTGGTGGACGATCAATCGGAAGACCGCACGGCCGAACGCGCCAGAGCGGCCGGAGCCGAAGTGATCGCCGCGCCCAAGCTGCTGAAGGGCCAGTTGGGAAAATCGAACGCGTGCCTGGCCGGGTCGAAACTGGCCGACACGACCTACATCCTGTTTGCCGACGCCGACACCTGGTTCGACGCCCGGTTCGTGCCTTCGCTGGTGAAATACTCAAGCGACAACGAGTTCATTCTGGTCAGTCCATTCCTGAAACAGCATTGCGTTTCTTTGTTTGAAAAGATAGTAATGCCTTACGCCTTCGGCCTCTCTTTCACGGCCGTCAACGCGGCCAATGTGCAGAATTTCCTCGATCCGGAAACGCTGGCCAACGGCCAGTGCATGCTGTTCCTGCGCCAGCCCTACGAATTCATCGGCGGCCACAACACGGTGATGAACAGCGTGGTCGAAGACGTGGCGCTAGCGGCGAAGGTAAAGCGCCATCGCATGAAGCTGCAGATCGTGCGCGCCGAGCGGTTGGGCCACGCGCGCTCACTCGACGCTGAGGGGCTGCGGAGAATCTCGCAAGCAAGCAAGTCGCGATGGCAGACGATGGCGGCGTCGCTACTGCTGACGAGCGTGGCGCCGCTTGCGATCTGGCTCGCCGTGGACCGGCAGTATTGGATGATCGGAGTGCTGGCGGTGCTGGTGCCGCTGCTGTTTTCCGGATGGTATGGCAATCCGTTCCAGGCGATTCTGAGCCTTCCCGCCATCTACCTGTATCAGCTCGCCGCCATCAAAGCCCTGCTGGCCAGCATGTCCGGCCGCAAGAGCGCATGGAAAGGCCGCAAGGTCTAGGCACACAATAGAGAGGTGAAACCACACCTTCTCGCCCTACTTTGCGCGGCCTCGTTCGCCCAGGATGGAAAGCAACGGCTGCGCTCGGCCGTGTTCGACTGGACTCAACTGAAGGCGGTGCCCACCGCCAACGGAGAGCGCCGCGCCATCGTCGACCGGCCCACGGCCACCATGAACCGCTTTGAGAGCCACGTCACCACGCTCGACCCCGGCAAGGCGCCGCACGCCCCGCACAAGCATGCCGACGAGGAGATCGTGATCGTCAAGGAAGGCACGATGGAGGTCACAATCAACGGCGAGACGCGGACGGCGGGAAGCGGCTCGATGTTCTTTTTCGCTTCCAACGACATGCACGGACTGCGCAACACGGGCAGCACGCGGGCCAGCTATTTCGTGATCCGCGTGGTAACCTCGGCTCTACCGTAGACAACTATATCCGATTCAAGTATAGTGGAAGGCGATATGACCTTCCCCGAACCGGAAACCTTCCTGCCGCTGCCGCCGGCCGTGTTCCACATTCTGCTGGCGCTGGCCGACAGGGACCGGCACGGCTACTCGATCATGCAGGATACGGCGGCGCGCACGGGCGGAAAGACGCAACTGAGCGCGGGGACGCTTTACAGCTCGATCCGGCGGCTGCTCGAACAAGGGTTGATCGAAGAGCTGGCGGAAAGTCCCGACCCCACCAATTCGGATGAACGGCGGCGCTATTACCGGCTGACGCGGTTCGGGCGTCGCGTGGCGGCGGCCGAAGTGGAAAGGCTGCGAAGCCTGTTGGCGCAGGCGCGGCTGACCGGCCTGAGTACCGGGAAGGCTTAAGCGATGACGTTGTATCGGGCCCTGTTACGGTGCTATCCGGCCGCGTTCCGCCACGAATACGGCGAGGAGATGCTGTCTGCGTTCACCGAACAACTGGGCGAAGCGCGGCGCGCCGGAAGCGCCGCGGGACCGGCGCGGCTCTGGATCGGCGCCGGCGTGGATGCGTTGACCATTGCCCCGAAGGAGCACTTGCACATCATGAAGCAGGATATCGGCTATGCGCTGCGGAACCTGGCCGCGGCACCGCTGTTTACGCTGGTGGCGGTTCTCTCGCTGGCGCTTGGAATCGGCGCCAACACCGCCGCGTTCAGCCTGTTGAGCGGGGTTCTGATGACCACGCTGCCGGTCCCCGAGCCGGAGCAACTGGTGATGCTGACCAATCCGGCGTCGTCGGGCGTCTCGGTGGGGATGCAGGATGGCGAGCGCTCGCTGCTGACCTATGCCGAGTTCGAGCAACTGAGGAATCAGTCCGATGCGTTCACGGGCCTGGGCGCGTCGCAAAGCGCTCTGGACCGCTGGCAATTGCGAATCCAAAATGGCGAACCGGAGGAGGCACGGGGGCGGCTGGTTTCGGGCAGCTATTTCGATACGCTGCGTGTCGGGCCGCACGCCGGGCGCCTGTTCGGGGCCGAACACGACGCGGCGGGCGCCGCGCCCTACATCGTCATCAGCCACGACTATTGGCAGCGCCGGTTTGGAGGGCGCGCCGATGTGGTGGGAACGGCGGTGACCATCCGCAAGACGGCGCTGACGGTGCTCGGCGTGGCGGCGGCGGGATTTCTGGGCGAAACGGCTGGGCAACGGCCGGACTTCTGGGCGCCGCTCGCCATGCAGGCCGCGCTGTTGCCGGGCCGCGACTGGCTGCATGATTCCGGCACCGACAAAGTGATGTGGTTGCACGTATTCGGGCGGCTGCGCCCGGGCGTGAGCCTGGAACAAGGCACGATCCAAGCGAATATCGTTTTCAGGAACGGCCTGGAAGCCTATTACGGAGCCTCGCTCTCGCCGGAAGCGAAACGCAAGTTCCTGGATCAGCGGATCAAGCTGACGCCGGGTGGGTCGGGGGCATCGATCGTGCGGACAAGATTCGCCGATCCGCTTTACGTTCTGCTGGCCGTGGTGGGCGTGGTGCTGGTTATCGCCTGCGCGAACCTGGCCAATCTGCTGCTGGCGCGCGGCGCGGCACGAAGCAAAGAGATCGCGCTGCGGCTCGCTCTTGGCGCCAGCCGTGGACGCCTGGTGCGGCAGTTGCTCACCGAAAGCTTCGTCCTGGCGGCGCTTGGCGGCGTGGCGGGACTGGGTGTGGCGTATTTCCTGCATGCGGCGCTGGTGCGGCTGGTGACCGACGCCGAATCCACCTTCGCGATGAAGTTCGATCTCAACTGGCGCGTGCTTGCCTTCAGCTTCCTGCTCTCGACGGCGGCGGGCATCCTGTTCGGCCTGCTGCCCGCTCTCCGCGTTACGCGGAGCGACGTCAACAACGCGTTGAAGGATCAAGGCCGCGCCAGCACCGCCTCGGCCGGGCAGATGCGCTGGAGCCGTCTGCTGGTGGCCGGCCAGATCGGCCTTTCCCTGCCGCTGCTGGTGGGCGCGGGTATGCTGCTGCAGACGTTCCACAATCTGAGCAGGATCGACCTGGGCTACGCGCGCGACAAGCTGGTGGTGATGCGCCTCGACGCGCAATCGGCCGGCTACGCTCCGGATCGCCGCGCCGATGTCTTCCGCTCCGTACTTGACGAGATCCGGCGTACGGCCGGTGTGCAGGCGGCCACGTTTTCGGAAAACGGATTGTTCAGCGGCACCGACTCGGGTGATCAGATCAGCGTGGAAGGCTACACGCCCAAGGGCCGCCGCGACCGCGGAAGCGCCTGGGATCAGGTGGGACCCGATTACTTCTCGGTGCTGCGGGTACCGCTTCTGCAAGGGCGCGACATCGGCGAGTCCGATCGCGCCGGTGGCCTGCCGGTCTGCGTCATCAACGAAGCTTTCGCGAAGCTGTTCTTCGAGAACCGCAATCCCATCGGGATGCATATCACCACCGAATACGGCGATTCGAGAAAGCGCCACCAGATTGTCGGCGTGGCCCGCGACACGCGCACCCACAGGATCCGGGGCGAGGTGAATCCGCGATACTTCGTGCCCATCACGCAGCCGCTGGCCGAAAGCGGGTCGGTCGTTTATGAGGTCCGGACGGCGGGCGAGACGGGACCCGTGCTCGAAGCGCTGCGGCGCGCGGTGGACCGCGTGGACACCAATCTGAATATTCTGAGCGTCCGCGGCTTCGAGGAAAACATCTCCGGCCGCCTGGCGCAGGATCGCATTATGGCCAAGCTAGCCGTCGTGTTGGGCGCGATCGCGATGCTGCTGGCCGCGATCGGACTGTACGGCGTGCTGTCGCATGGCGTGGCGCACCGGCGCGGGGAACTGGGAATCCGGGCCGCGCTGGGGGCGAGCGCGGGCCAGGTGATCCGGATGATTCTGCGTGAGACGTCGGCGCTGGTGGCGCTGGGACTCGCCGCCGGGTTGGCGTTGGCGGCCGGTGCCGCCCGCCTGCTGGCCAGCCAGTTGTATGGCGTCACGCCGTTCGATGCCACGACGTATGCCGCCGCGGGCGCGGTGCTGGTAGCCGTGGCGCTGCTCGCCGCCTGGCTGCCCGCGCGGCGCGCCGCCCGCGTGGATCCGATGGTGGCGCTGCGTCAGGAATGATTCGAGTGAACCAGCCGCTGTTCCACCACGCGCAACAAGGTGGAAGTGTTCAGCGGCTTTGAAACATAACCGTCCATGCCGGCGGCCAGGCATCGGTCGCGGTCGCCGTGCATGGCGAGCGCCGTCATGGCCACGATTGGAATATTCTCAAAGCGCGGATCGAGGCGGATGAGGCGCGTGGCTTCGAAACCGTCGAGCACCGGCATCTGAATGTCCATCAGGATCAGTCCATATGTTTGAGTCTCAAGTTTCTCGAGCGCTTCGCGGCCGTGATTGGCGATCTCCACTTGATAGCCGCGATTGCGCAGCATGCCGGTCACCACTTTCTGGTTGACCAGATTGTCTTCCACCACCAGAATCGGTGGAGCCTCCACGGCCCCGGCCGCGGCCAGCAGTTGGCCGGTGAAGTGGACTTCCTCGGGAATCGACGGGCTCGGAATCGTGCAGCGGAACGTGGTGCCCACCGAGATCTGGCTTTGCACGGTGAGCTCGCCGCCATGCAGTTCCACCAGCCGCTTTGACAGAGGCAGCCCCAGGCCGGCCTCCGAAGCGGAAGCGTCAAAGAGGCCGGGTTGACGGGCGGCGGCGATGCCGATGCCGGTGTCGATGACTTCGGCCACCAGCACGAAACCCTCTCGCGCCGGCTCACGGCCGACGCGCAGCTTCACCCAGCCCTTGCCGGTAAACTTCACGGCGTTGGCCAGCAGCCGGTTCAGAATCTGACGCAGACGCCTGGTATCGGCCCTCATCCTGGCGGGCACGTCCGGCGCGACATCGAGCGTGAGGGCGATCCCCTTGGCGGCGGCGGCCGTCCTGTGAGCTTCCAGCGTCTCCTCAAGGAGCGCGCGTGTGTCGAACACCGAATGGCTCAGAGCGATCTTCCCGGCTTCGATCTCCGAGAGATCGAGAAGGGAATCGAGCGTCGACTGCAACTCGCGCGCCGACTTGCATGCCGATTCCAGGTGATCGTGCTGCTCGGCCGTTAGCGGGCTCTGCCGCGCCAGTTCGATCATGCCGAGCAGTCCGTTCATCGCCGTTCGCAACTGGTGGGAGAGACCGGCGACCAGTTCGCCGCGAGCCTGGCTGGCGGCCCGCGTCTTCTCCATTTCCCGTTCGAGTTCCCCGGTGCGCTGCCGGACCATTCCGGAAAGCCCGTCCTGCTGGCGGCGTACTTCGTTCTGCGTCAGGATGAGCTTGGCGATCATCTTGTTGAAGCCCTCGCCAAGCGATTCGATCTCGTCTCCGGTGCGGCTTACCTGGATGGGTTCGAGGCGCCCTTCGGCTACCGATTGGATGCCGCGCTCCAGAAGCGTCAACGGACGCGCGAGCAGGCTGATGGTGAATCGCGAGACGAAGGCGGCGACAAGAATCACGAGCGCGCCAATGGCGGCCCACTTGTGCCACTCCACATGCTCCTTGAGAACGAACAGCAGAAGGGTGAGCACCACCCAGAACAGGAGCGCGGCGGTAAACAGAAAGAACTTCGTCGCCAGTGAGCGGTGCACCACATCCGTTAGATCGCCTGAAATGGCTCCGGCGCCGCTACGGGCTTACACCCTACACCACAGGCGACTTTGGTAACAGGGCCTCGATGTTTCCCCTGAGAGGCGGCCTGCTAGACTGGCGAAGACGTGGCAAAATCCGCTCGCCTGGCCTGCTCGCTTTGCGGCATTCCTCTTTCAAACCCTGTGCTGGCCGCCTCCGGAACGTTCGCCTATGGCGTGGAATTCGCGTCCCTGGTGGATCTGAACGAGATTGGCGGCATTGTGGTGAAGGGGCTTTCCGCCAGGCCGATCGACGGCAACAAACCGCCTCGCCTGTATGAGACCGAGGGCGGCATGATGAATTCGATCGGGCTGCAGAACATCGGCGTGCAGGCGTTCGTGAAAGACAAGCTGCCGGGGCTTGCCCGGTATCAAACAAAGATCTTCGCCAATGTTTTCGGCTATGCGCCCGAGGATTACCTGGAAGTGGTGCGCGCGCTGGAAGACGCCGAAGGGCTGGCGGCGTATGAGCTGAACGTTTCGTGCCCCAATACCAAGCATGGCGGCATGTTCTTCTCAAGCGATCCGGCGCTGCTGGGGGAACTGGTGAGTTCGGTGAAACGGCTGAACCCGCGGCGCCCGTTGATTGTGAAGCTTTCGCCCAACGTGGCACGGATTGAGCCGGTGGCCAAGGCCGCGGAGGCGGCCGGAGCCGACGCCATCTCACTGGTGAATACGTTCGTTTCGCTGGCCATCGATGCGCGAACGCGGCGCCCTCGCATCGGCGCGGGGTTGGCGGGACTATCCGGTCCCGCGATCAAGCCGATCGCTTTGCGGATGGTGATGGAAGCGGCGCGCGCGGTGAAGATCCCCGTGGTGGGATTGGGCGGCATCGCCAGTGGAGAAGACGCGGCGGAGTTTCTGATTGCCGGCGCCACGGCGGTGGAGGTGGGCACGGCGACGTTCTGGGATCCATCGGCTCCGGCACGGATCGCGCGCGAGCTTGACCGTTTCCTGGCCGAAGAGAAAGTCGCGAACGTGAAGGAACTCACCGGTTCCCTGCGATGGCCGGTTTGAGGCAAACTGATATCTCTATGAAACAAGTCATTTCGACCGGCGCCGCTCCAAAAGCCATTGGGCCCTATTCGCAAGCCATTGCCTGGAACGGGCTGATTTTTCTCAGCGGGCAGATTCCGCTGGATCCGGTGAGCGGCCAGGTGGTGGAGGGCGACATCGCCGATCAGACCGAGCGCGTACTTGAGAATTTGAAAGCCGTGCTGGAATCGGCCGGCAGTTCTCTGGAAGCCGTTGTGAAGACCACCGTGTATTTGAAGGATATGGCCGAGTTTCCGGTAATGAACGGCGTGTATGGACGCTATTTCACGGCGAATCCACCGGCGCGGGCGACGGTGGAAGTGGCACGGCTGCCTCGCGATGTGCGCGTCGAAATCGAGGCTATCGCGGTGGCCGGCTAGAGCCCCAGCAGCCTGGCGGCGTTGCCCCGGCGAATCCGATCCTTCACGGGGGCCGGTGCGTCGAGCACATCCAGTTTCAGCACCGCCGATTCCGGGTAGTGAAACGGCGCTCCGGTCCCAAAGAGGATGCGGTCCGGGCCGAGGGCCGCGATCAACTGCCCGATCTCATTGGCGATCAACGCGGTCAACAGCGAGATCTCGATGGAGTAGTTGCCGGGAAGTCCGTTGTTCGGGCGGCCGAGCACCGAACCCGCGAATCCCACGCCCTGCAGGATCGCAAACCGCGCGGCCGGCGCGGCTTTCACCACGGCGGCGATTTCGTCGTGAGGCACATCGGCCACGTCCACCAGCCAGCTCTGCTGGCGGCGATCCTCGACGCGCACCGGAATCGTGATGAGCATTCCACGTCCCGCCGCCGCGTGAATCAGTTCGAGCGAGGCGGGATCGGTGAGCTTGTAGCCGTGCCAGCGCGGATACAGGCGAAGGCCTTTCATCCCGAACTCTTCCTGGCAGATCTGCAGATCGTCGCGCCAGCCGGCGTAGGCCGGGTTGAGCACCGCGAACGGGATCAGGCGTCCGCGCCCTTTCGTGTCCGCCGCAAGTTCTTCATTGCCCGCCTGCGCGTTGCGATAGGTGATAGCGGAGGCGCTCGATACCGCCGCCCGTTCGATCCCGGCGCGATCCATCAGCCGCAGCAGACCGCCGGGCGTATTGTGCCGCAGTTGGCGGAAGGCAAAGTGGCCCAGGTAGGCGTTGATGTCGATCAAGCGCGCTTTCTCCGGTCGAGCAGGCGCTGCATGTTGGCGCCGTAGATCAGGCGCTTATCGGATTCCGGAAGCGCCGCGCCGCGCAGGCGGCCCATGCTCACGGTCATGGAAAGATCGCAGGCAAACAGCAGGCGTGAGGCGCCGAGGATTCGCGCGGCCGCTTCCACCACACCTTCATCGGGCACGCTGCCTGAAGTATCCAGATAGACGCTGGGCGAGTTTCGCAGAGCTTTGATCGACCACTCCCAGTCGCCGCCGCCGCAGATGTGCGCGCAGATCAACATCGCTTCGGGATAGCGCGCGGCGAGAGCGGCGAGGTGCGAAGCGTCGCTGATACGCGGCTGAGGAGCCGGCAGCCAGGAGGTGTGTCCGGCGTGGTGCAGAACCGGAATCTTCAACTCGATGGCGAGTTCCACCACGGGCCGGACCAGCGGCTCATCGGCCCGATAGTCGTTGTAAAGCTTCACGCCGATGAAGCCTCGCTCTTCCACGCAGCGCCGGATCTCATCGAGCGCCTCGCGTCCGTAGCCTGGATTCACCACGCAGTAGCCCAGCACGCGATCCGGAAATCGCTGCATGGCCTCGAACATATAGACGTTCGATTGACGAAAGCCCTCAAGCGAAAGCGGCCGTTCGGGCGGCAGGATGGAACAGCAGAGCTTGCCGATGCCGAGCTTATCGGCAGCGTCGATGAGCTTACGGTCGTCCTCTTTCCAGGATGTGCGCGCACGATGATTCAAGTGATTGTGCGCGTCGATCACCGGGCCGTCAAAGGCAGGCCACGGCGCCGCTAGACCGCCCAGGAACGTACGCCGCTGCATGGCTTAAAGGGGCAGGATCTCCTCGCGGTCTGGATCGAACTTGAGGCGGCGCTTTTCGAGGTAAGAAATATTGGCCAGGTGCGAAGCCTGCGCGGAACGATGCCCGATCCAGACATCGCCGTTGGGCCGCTTGCGCGACTTCACGCAGTCGAGGAAATTGGCTACATGCTCGCCGGTCTGTTCCCGCGGCGATTTTACGATTACCGGCTGCGCGCCCTTTTCGGCCGAGAGATATTCATAGCGGCCCCGATCGATGTAGAGCTTGCCTTCGGTGCCGCAAATCTCGACGCCGGCTCCTTTGATGCCGGGCGAGAGCGTCGCCTCGAAGGTCGCCGTCCAGCCGTGCGCGGCGGTGTAGGGACCGGCCGGGTATTCGAGCAGCGCGTTGATCGTATCGGGCGCGGTGCGGCCGTCGCGGTACTGATACACGCCACCGGCCGCGACTCCCGAAATCGGATTGTCCTGTTCGAGAAACATGTGGACCACATCGATCCAGTGCGTGAACAGGTCGGTGATCTGGCCGCCGCCGAAATCGAGATAGGCACGGAAATTCCAATACTGCTGCGGATCGTAGTCGCGCCACTTGACCGGACCGAGGAACCGCGCCCAATCGAGGTTCGACGGCCGGGTCTGCATCGACTCGGGCGCTTTTTGCAAATGCGCGCCATTGCCATGCCACCAAGTGCGGGCGAGCGTAATCTTACCGAGCTTGCCCGCCTTCACGATCTCTTCCTTGGCCTGCAGGTAGTGCGAGCCGGAACGCTGCTGCATGCCCACCTGGCAGATGCGGTCGTTGATGCGCGCGGCCTTGACGATCTCCGGCCCTTCTTCGATCTTGAGCGTCAACGGCTTTTCGACATAGACGTCCTTGCCGGCGCGCAGCGCATCGATGGCCGTGCCCGCGTGCCAGTGATCCGGCGTGGCGATGAGGACGGCATCGAGCTCTTTCATCTCAAGCAGCTTGCGATGATCCGAAAAACCCTTGGCCTTGGTGGCGCGCTGCATGGCCTGATCGACGCGCGCCGCATAGACGTCGCACACACCGGTGACGTTGACGCGGGTGGTGTCGGCGAAAATGCCCATTACATAGCGGCCGCGTCCACCTGCGCCGATGAGACCGAGATTCACGGTTTCATTAGCACCGAGGATGCGCGAATACGAGGCGGCGGTCCAGGCCGCGGTGGCACGGTAAAGATCCCGGCGGGAGATAGCGAGCATAAGGGCAATTATACGCCTATGCTTTCTGAAGGCCCGGCTTGCCGTTCTCCACCACAAACGACGCACGCGTCTCAAGCGGAGCCCCGGCGGTGCTGACATAGGGGACCACGCGATAGCCGGTACGCCACTCACCGGCCGTTACATGGCAGCTCACATAGCCGCGCCGGGTGCTAAGAAAGCGCACCTGCGGATTCTCAGAAAGCAGTTGCGGCGCGATGGTGGGTTGATCGGTTCCATCGCCTCCCGAAGAAATCGAAGTGCCGACGAATTCCACCGCCACCGGAGGTGAAGAAAGGTTGCGGTAATCCTGGCGGAGGTCGACGGCCCAGTGCGAATGAACGTCGCCGGTGATGGCCACTGTGTTGCGGATGCCGCGTTCGTGAAGCATGGCCAGAAGTTTCTGCCGCTCGGCGTGATAGCCGTTCCACTTATCCATCGAGAAGCCTTCTTCCTCGCCCATCTTGGTGTCGATCTGAGCGATGGGAACCTGGTTGGCGAGAATGTTCCACTTCGTCTTCGACTGGCCGAGGCCGGAGAAAAGCCATCCGCGCTGAGCCGCGCCGAGGATGGTCCGATTAGGATCGCGCGCCTGATCGCAGAGCGGCTTAATGCCCGCGCCGCAGGGCTGCTTGGAACGGTACTGGCGCGTGTCGAGGACGAAAAACTCCGCCAGATCGCCGTACTTCACACGCCGGTAGAGCTGCATGGAGGAGCCTTTGGGCATGGCCGACTGGCGCAGCGGCATGTGCTCGTAGTAGGCCTGGTAAGCGCTGGCGCGCCGTTCGAGAAAGACGTTGCGCGTCTGGTCGTCTTCGGGCGAATCGCCGGCGTAGTCGTTATCCACCTCATGATCGTCCCAGGTGACGATCCATGGGAATTTCGCGTGAACGCTTTGCAGCAGCGGGTCGGTTTTGTAGAGCGCGTGGCGGTTGCGGTAATCCGAGAGGGAAGCGATTTCCTTGCTGTTGTGCTGGCGCACCAGTCCGGGGCGCGCGGGGCCTTCATAGATGTAGTCGCCCAGGTGCACCACCAGGTCCAGATCTTCCTCCGCCATGTGTTTGTAGGCGGTGAAGAGTCCGGTCTCGTAGTGCTGGCAGGAGGCGAACGCAAACCGCAGATTGTCTTTGGCGCCGGATGGGGCGGTGCGCGTACGTGCGATGGGGGTTTCATAGCTTCCGGCGCGAAATTGATAGAAGTACCAGCGATCGGGACGCAAGCCGTTTAACTCAACATGAACGGAGTGCGCCTGCTGCGGCGAGGCGACGGCTTTCCCCTTCTTCACGCCTTTGCTGAAACGCTCGTCTTCGGCGACGATCCAGTCGACGGGCACGTTTTCGTTGGGCATTCCGCCCCCGGCCAGCGGATCGGGCGCCAGCCGCGTCCATAGCACGAAGCCATCGGAGGAAGGGTCGCCCGAGGCCGCGCCCAGCGTGAACGGGTTCTTCGAAAACCGGGGCGCCGCGAGCACCAGAGACAGAAAACTCCGCCGGTCAAGCATGGCTTCCATCCTACAATGAAAACATTGACTCCCATTCGTGTTGTGGCGATCATCGAGGCCGCCACGGTGACCGGCCCGGCCAAGAATCTGATCGCTTTCGCGAGCAAGGCTCCACCGGAGGCGCAGCTTTCACTGGTGACTTATGTAAGAGGACGCCTGGACCGGCCGGGTCCGTTTGTCGAGGCCGCGCGCGCCGCGGGCGTGGAAGTGGATCTGGTGGAAGAAAAGGGCCGTTTCGACCGTGCGGCGATGGCGCGGCTACGTGAGGTCGTCGCCGCCCGCAAGCCGGACCTGGTGCAGACGCACAATGTGAAATCGCACTTCCTGTTCAAGATGGCGGGGCTGCCGCGCGACTATCGCTGGATCGGGTTTCATCATGGCTACACGCTGCCCGATCTGAAGCAGCGGCTTTACGATCAACTGGACCGCTGGACGCTGCCATCCACGCGGCTGCTGATCACGGTCTGCAAACCGTTCGCCGAGGATATGCTTCGCATCGGTGTGCCGGCGGAGCGGATCCGCGTGCTGCATAACTCGGTCACGGTACCGGAGACGCCGGACGCCGCCGTTGTAGGGGAACTACGCCGGTCGCTGGGCGTGGGCGATGGGGAACAACTGGTGCTGGTGGTGGGGCGGTTATCTTTCGAAAAAGGCCATGCCGATCTGCTGCGCGCGTTCGTGCAGTGTCCGCGCTCGGCACGGCTCCTGGTGCTGGGCGATGGGCCGGAGCGATCGCGGCTGGAAGCGCAGGCGGTGGCACTGGGAGTAAAGGATCGCGTGATCTTCGCGGGCCACGTGGGCAATGTACGGCCGTACTATTTCGCTTCCGATGTGTTGGCGCTGCCTTCGCATACCGAAGGATCGCCGAACGTGGTGCTGGAAGCGATGGCGATGGGTCTGCCGGTGGTGGCGGCGGCGGTGGGTGGCGTACCGGAAATCGTGTCGCACGAAGAGACGGGATTGATGGCGCCCGCGCGCGATCCGGAGGCGTTCGGCAAGATGTTGAACCGGATGTTAAGCGACCCCGGCGGCGCCCAAAAGATGGCGGCGCGTGGATTAGAACTGGTGCGATCTTCGTTTACGCCGGAGGAGTATCGCCGGAAGCTGCTCGAAATCTACCGCTCCGTGCTGGCCTACTGATTGTCCTTCCACTCTTCATACCAGGCCATTTGAATCGCCTCGAGTTTGGCCTCATTCGAAGCCGCCGGATCATCGTCGAAATGTTCGAGTTCGGTGACCCAGGTATGAAGATCGGTGAAGCGGACCTTCAGCGGATCCACTTCCGGAAACTTCTCAAACAAGGCGATGCCGATGTCTTCGGCGCTGTGCCAACCAAGTGAGAAAGGCATCAGATTTTGGTTCCTTTCAACGCCGAGCTTACCGCGCTGTTCATCATGGTTTCAGCCAGTTTCATGGTGGCCTGATTCAATTCGTCGATCTTGGCGAGGATCAGATGATGATCTCCGGCATGATACACCAGCAGCAACTGGTTCACGGCCACGTCGATCGCCTGGCGTTCGCCGTCGCCGAGGTCGAGCCACGCGTCGTTGGCCTTGGCCTTTTCGGTGGCGGCGAGAATGGCATCGGCTTCCACGCGCGCCTCGCGCACCTGGCGCTCGTTGAAGTCGGACTCGGCCTTTTCCACCGATTCGAGAATCATCGCTTCCACCTGGTCTTCGGTCAGGCCGTAGGAAGGCTTCACCTCGACGCTTTGCTCCTTACCGGTGCGCGCGTCGCGGGCCGAAACGCTGAGGATGCCATTGGCGTCGATGAGGAACTTCACTTCAATGCGCGCGGCGCCGGCGGGCAGCGGGTCGAGATCCTTCAGTTCGAAGCGCGCGAGCGACCGGCAGTCTTTTACCAGTTCCCGCTCGCCTTGCAACACATGAATCAACACGTTGCGCTGGCCGTCCACGGCGGTGGTGAAATTTTCGGAAGCGCTGGCGGGGATGGTGGAATTGCGGTGGATGAGTTTCGAGACCACGCCGCCCATGGTTTCGATACCAAGCGATAGCGGAGTCACATCGAGCAGCAGTTTGTCCTGCACGTCGCCCGAGAGGATGCCTGCCTGCACGGCCGCTCCAAGGGCCACCACTTCATCGGGATTCAATTCGGTGTGCGGCTTGGCCTTGAACAAGGCTTCCACCGCTTTGCGCACCATGGGGATGCGCGTGGATCCGCCCACCATCACCACTTCGTCGATGCCGGCGGCGGTGAGGCCGGAATCGGCGAGGCACTGGCGGCAGGGACCGAGCGTGCGGTCGACGATGTCCTGGATCAGCCCTTCAAACAGCTCGCGGGTAATCTCGCGGCGGTATGCCTTGCCATTGTGTTCGAACTCCAGCCGCGTAACGGGCACGAACGAAAGATGCTCTTTGGCCTTGATGACCTCGCGGCGCAGCTTCTGGACCGCTGTGGCGCTTGCGGTAAGATCCTCGCCCCATTCGGTGGCGATGTCTTCAAGGGCGATACGCATCAGGCGATTGTCGATGTCGTCGCCGCCCAGGTGCGTGTCGCCGTTGGTGGCCAGCACCTCAAAGATGCCGTCGTGCAGGCGCAGAATCGAGATATCGAAGGTGCCACCGCCCAGGTCGTAAACGGCCACCACGCCGTTGTTGCGCTTATCCAGGCCATAGGCGAGCGATGCCGCCGTAGGTTCGTTCACCAGCCGCAGCACTTCGAGGCCGGCAATGCGCCCTGCGTCCTTGGTGGCCTGGCGCTGGGCGTCGTTGAAATAAGCGGGCACGGTGATGACGGCCTGCGTCACCGGCTCGCCCAGATACGCCTCGGCGTTGCGCTTCAACTGCGCCAATACCTGCGCGGAAACTTCCGGAGGCGTCAGAGTCTTTTCGCCTAATTGCAGTTTGAGCACGGAGTCCGACCCGGGCGCGATGCGGAACGGGAACAGAGCAACCTCGTCCTGAATGTCACCGGCGCCCCGGCCCATCAGGCGCTTGACGGAATAGACGGTGCGCTCGGGCTGCTCGATCAACAACTGGCGGGCGGCGCTGCCCGCCACGAACTCGCCGTCACGGGTGTAGGAAACCACCGACGGGACAAGGTTGTTGCCATCGGCGCCGGGAATCACCTTGGGACCGGTGAGGTCGAGGAAGGCGACCAGGCTGTTGGTGGTTCCGAGGTCGATGCCGACCACCCTGCCTTCATGCGCGGCGCTGAAATCGATGTCGAATACCTGGCTCATGCCAGCTCCTTTTGCACTTCGGCGACCAGGTTGCGGATGTAGCGGCGGCGGTTCAGCACGCCACGCATCCGCTGCAGCGTTTCGCGGCCCGGCGCGGCATCATGTTCGAGAAACAACGCCGCTAATTCGCCGTCTATCCGGTCGCGCATGGCGATGAATTTTTTCTCCGCTTCCTCCAGGGCGCCGCGAGCCGAGGCGTCGCCGCCGCGCAGCTCTTCAAGCGCCATGTTGAGTTCGAAGACCTCTTCGAGCAGTTCGGGCGGAACGTCCTTTGAACGCTGCTCGCCCACATCGAAGCCTTCCTGCTTCAGTACATACTCGGCTCGTGCCACCGGATCGCGCAGGATGCGATAGCCGTCGTTGAGAATGGACGTGGCGTCGAGAGCGTACTGTTGATCGGCGGGCGGCATGCGCGCGAACCGGTCGGGATGAAACTTGCGGCTGAGCTCGTAGAAGCGTTTCTGCAGATCGTCCGGATCGAGCGCCAGCCGCCGGTCATAGCCGAAAAACCGGAAGTAGTCGCCTTCGAGTTTGGGCCCGGTCACGCGGCGAAGGAAGTACCGCAGCCGCAGGCGCGCTTGGCGTTGGGATTCTCAAACACGAAGCCCGAATGGATGAGCGAATCCTTCCAATCGAGCGTCATGCCGTCGAGAAACACGAAGCTCTTGGGATCGACGTAAACGTTGACGCCGCTGTAGTCGAACACCTTGTCGGTAGGCCGGGGCTTGCGGTCGAACTTGAACTGATAGCTCAAGCCCGAGCAGCCGCCACCGAGCACGCCCAGACGCAATCCGCCTTCCGCGATACCTTCCCGCTGGAAGGCATCGCGAATTTTGGATACGGCTTTGTCGGTTACCTGAATCATGTGCGCTCAGTGGGCCACTTCGGCGGCAGCCTTGGTGTTCACGAACTTGTTCTTGTAATCGGTGATGGCGGCCTTGATGGCGTCTTCGGCCAGCACCGAACAGTGAATCTTCACCGGCGGCAGCGCCAGTTCATTCACGATCTCGGTGTTCTTGATGGTCAGCGCTTCGTCCACCGTCTTGCCCTTCAGCATCTCGGTCGCCAGCGATGAAGAAGCGATGGCGCTGCCGCAGCCGAAGGTTTTGAACTTGGCGTCTTCAATGATCCCGGTGGTTGGATTCACCTTCACCTGCAGCTTCATCACGTCGCCGCACTCGGGGGCGCCCACCATACCGGTGCCGACGTTGGGGTCGGCCTTATCCATCGTCCCGACGTTGCGCGGGTTGTTGTAGTGATCGAGAACCTTATTCGAATAAGCCATGAGATTTCCCTAAGCCCCTTCCTGTCAGTGAGCGGTCCATTGAACCTTGCTCAGGTCCACGCCTTCCTTGAACATTTCATACAGCGGAGAAAGCTCGCGCAGTTTCTTGACCACGTCGATCACTTTCCCGGCCACGTAGTCCACTTCCTCTTCCGTGGTGAAACGGCCCAGTCCGAAACGGATGGAAGAGTGCGCCAGGTCGTCGCCGGCACCCAGAGCCTTGAGCACGTAGCTTGGCTCGAGCGTGGCCGAGGTGCAGGCGGAACCGGAGGACACCGCTACATCGTTGATGCCCATCAGCAGCGACTCGCCTTCCACATAGGCGAAGCTGATGTTCAGATTGTGCGGCAGCCGCGAGGTCATGCTGCCGTTGATATAGGTTTCGTCGAGTGCCGCCATCAGCCGGTCTTTCAGCTTGTCGCGCAGGTGGCCGAGGCGCTTGGCTTCTTCCGCCATTTCGCGCTGCGCGATGGCGCACGCTTCGCCAAGACCGACGATACCCGGCACGTTGAGGGTACCCGAACGCATGCCGCGTTCATGGCCGCCTCCGTCGATCTGGCAGGTCAACTGCACGCGCGGCCCCTTGCGGCGCACATAGAGCGCGCCGACGCCCTTGGGCCCGTAAAGCTTGTGACCGGAGATCGACAGCAGGTCGATGCCGTCCTTGATGACGTTGACCGGAATCTTGCCTACCGCCTGCACCGCGTCCACATGCAGCAGCGCGCCCTTTTCATGCACCAGCTTGGCGATTTCGGCGATCGGCTGAATCACGCCAATTTCATTGTTGGCGTACATCACCGAGACCAGCACCGTCTTATCGGTGAGCGCCTCGCGCAGCATGTCGAGATCGACGAGCCCGTCCTGCATCACCGGCAGATAGGTGACGCGCGCCCCGTGTTTTTCCAGGCGCTTGCAGGTATCGAGCGTCGCCTTGTGTTCGGTGGCGGCGGTAATGATGTGGTTGCCGCGCTCGGCGTACATTTCGGCCACGCCCTTGATGGCCAGGTTGTTCGATTCGGTGGCGCCCGAAGTGAACACGATTTCCTTGGGGGTCGCGCCAATCAGGTCGGCGATCTGTTTACGGCCTTTCTCCACCGCCTCTTCGGCTTCCCAGCCAAAGGCGTGATTGCGGCTGGCGGCATTGCCGAACCGGCCGGTGAGATAGGGCATCATCGCTTCCAGCACGCGCGGGTCGAGCGGCGTGGTGGCGTGATAGTCCATGTAGATGGGGAACTTCAGCATTCGTTGATCACTCCTTGCAGGGCGGAGGCGGGACGCGGCACCGGCATCGTCAGTTCATAGAGACGCGCGTCCGGATCGTCGCTCGACATGTCCGCTATTGTGATGTTGGCCAGCAGCCCCAGGATTCCTTCATGAATCTTGCGCAGCGGCTCGCGCACATTGCACCGGTCGGCATGGCCGCAGGCGCCATGTTCGGTGAAACAGGATGTCAGAATCACCGGTCCGTCGATGGCGCGAATCACTTCGAGCGCGCTGATGCGCTGCGCTTCCCGCGCCAGACGGTAGCCGCCGTTGGTGCCGTGCTCGCTACGCACGAAGCCTTGCTTTGACAGTTTTTGAAGAATCTTGGCAAGCAGCGGCTGCGGCACGCCGTAGGTTTCAGCGATTTCCTTGGCACTGATGGCCGCGCCCGGACCGGCGGTGGCCAGATGCTTCAGGGCAATCAACCCGTAATCGGCCTTTTTTGTGAGCTTGAGCATATCCGACTGATCCAGTCCTACTTAAACTCTACCCCCCGGTATGGTATCGAGTCAAGGACGGGCGTGAAAAAGCGCGAAACTTGCTACGATGTTCATGACATGCGACACGTGGCGGATTACGGGTAGAAATGATCAAGGCATTTCGCCACAAAGGACTCAAACGGCTGTTCTTGCAGGATGACCCGAGCGGAGTTCGGCCGGAACACGCGGAGAAACTGCGGGATGTCCTGGCAGCCCTTCATGCGGCCCCTGGTATCGCCCACATGGATTTGCCGGGGTTTCGGCTGCATCCACTCAAAGGCCGCATGAAAGGCTACTGGGCGGTGACGGTTCGCGCCAACTGGCGGGTGGTTTTTCGATTCGACGATGGCGCTACCGATGTTGATTATGTCGATTACCACTGAAGGGAACCACTGATGACCATGAAAAACCCTCCTCATCCCGGAGGCGTCGTTTTCCGGCAGTGCATCGAGCCCTTGGGTTTGAGCATCACGGACGCCGCTATCGCACTGGGCGTGACGCGCAACACACTTTCCGAACTCGTGAACGCCAAGCGCGGCATCTCGCCCGAAATGGCCGTCAGATTGTCAATGGTTTTCGGTGGTACAGAAGAAGGCTGGCTTGTTCAGCAGGCACAATACGATCTGGCGCAGGTGCGTCGCGACCGGATGAAGCTGAAAAAGCTGGAATTGGTGTCACCGGAAGCGGCCGTCAATCCATGAAATGACGCACGAAGCCCGCTATGTTGTTCAAACGAATCCTTTTGCTTCTAACCTTCCTGGGTGCGTGCCGGGTTTCGCGGCCCAAGGTCGAAATGGTTCACGTGGACGGCGGAACCTATCAATGGGGCGGGAGCCCGACCGATGCAGGGACCCGGCTGACGCTGCGGGAATTCTGGATCGACCGCACCGAGGTCACCCTGGCGCAGTATGCCCGCTGCGTCAAGGCGCGCAAATGCACCGAGCCGAACGCCGATTGGAAGGCCTGTAACTGGGCGGAACGGGAAACGCGCGGCGATCATCCGGTGAACTGCGTGAGTTGGGACCAGGCCAGCAGCTTCTGCCTGTGGATGAAGCGCCGGATGCCATCGGAAGAGCAATGGGAACTGGCCGCGCGCGGCACCGGCGGGCGCCTGTTTCCCTGGAAAGACGCGAGCGCGGCGGGCAGGATCTGCACCGGCGCCGGACCTTGCGCGGCGGGCCGCCATGAACTCGACCGCAGCCCCTACGGCGTCATGGACATGGGGGCGAATCTGCGGGAGTGGACATCGTCGCCGACGGTGACGGCCGACCAGAAGCCGGCGCGTATCGTGCGCGGCGGCGGCTGGCGGACCGAGGAGGGCGTAAAGGTCAGCGTCCTGGAGCGGACGTTTCTTGAAGTCATGGATTCGGCGCAGGACCTTGGCTTCCGGTGCTCGACCGACATTGAGCCTTAGGTGTCCTGGCCGCGTACACGCCGTCCCAATACCGGACACTCAGGCAACCGCGCCGGTGCCGCCAAGTGATTCATATCAGGCGATTTCCCGGATGGCCCCCATCGTGCCACAATAAGCTGCGGAATGGACGTACCTAGAAAAGGCGTAAAGCGAGCCAAGTTGATCCGGCGCATCGTGCTCGGCGTGGTGGCCGCGATCGCGTTGGGAGTGGCGAGCGTCGGCCTGGGCCAGTTGAAGCCGGCGGCCCCGCCGGTGGAGCGCGGTTCGGTGCTGATCGACAAGGTGAAGCGCGGCCCGATGCTGGTGGAGCGGCGTGGCTTAGGAACGCTGGTGACCGAGGAGGTGTTCTGGATCCCTGCCATCAATGACGGGCGGGTGGAGAAGGTTCACTTACGGCCGGGCGTGCCGGTGCACAAGGAAACCATTCTGATGGAACTCAGCAACCCCGAACTGACGCTGCAGATGGTGGATTACGAATGGCAGGTCAAGCAGGCCGAAGCGAGCCTGGTGGAATTGAAAGTCAGGCTCGAAAGCCAGAACCTGGATCTGGAAGCCAAGCGCGCGCAATTGCAGAGCGAGCATACGCAGGCGCGCCTGCGGTTTGAGCGCGACGAGAAATTGAACCAGCAGGGTCTGACGCCCGATATCACTCTGAAGCTCTCGCGGGCGACCGCGGATGAGATGGAAAAGCGGGTGGGCATCGAGAACAAGCGCATCGACATCAGCGGGGAGTCGATCGAAGCGCAGCTCGCCGCCCAGCGCGTTCAGATCGAGAAGCTGAAAGCCGCCTATGCGTTGAAGCGCGACCAGGTGGATCAGCTCAAGATTCGCGCCGGCGCCGATGGCGTGCTGCAGGAACTGGCGCTAGAAGTGGGACAGAGGGTTACGCCGGGCACGATCCTGGCCAAAGTGGCCGAGCCGCGCCGGCTCAAAGCGGTGTTGAAGATCGCCGAAACGCACGCCAAGGACGTTTTGATCGGACAGACGGCGACGATCGACACGCGGAACGGCGAAGTAAAGGGCCGGGTTTCCCGTATGGATCCGGCCGTGCAGAACGGTACGGTGACGGTGGATGTGAAGCTTGAAGGCAAACTGCCGGATGGCGCGCGGCCGGACCTGAGCGTCGACGGGACCATCGAAATCGAGCGCATGAACGACGTTGTATACGTGCAGCGTCCGGTGTTCGGACAGCCCAACAGCCTGATTACGATCTTCCGTCTGGACGCCGGTACGCAGGAAGCCAGCCGCGTCCAGGTGAGGCTCGGGCGAACGTCGGTGAATACCATCGAAGTGGTGGAAGGTCTTCGAGTTGGCGACGAAGTGATTTTGTCGGACATGTCCGCCTTCGACGCCCACAACCGGGTGCGGTTGAACTAATTTATTTGGAATTTTCCGGAACCTGTTGGCCGATGATGCGTAACAAGAGTAATCAGCACCGAGAGAAGGAGTGTTCATGAGCGCAGGCGAAACCTTGATCAAACTGGATGCCGTTTCGAAGGTCTTCGTGACCGACGAGGTGGAGACGCATGCCTTGGCGGGCATCCACATGGAGATCAAGAAAGGCGAGTACGTGGCCATTGCCGGACCTTCGGGCTGCGGCAAATCGACGCTGCTGGCCATTCTGGGCTTGCTCGATTCGCCGAGCGAAGGCTCCTACACGCTGAAGAACCAGGCGGTCGAGAAGCTGAAGCTGAGCGAGCGGGCGCGCATCCGCAACCGCGAGATCGGGTTCATTTTCCAGGCGTTCAACCTCATTGGCGATCTGACCGTGTTTGAGAACGTCGAGCTTCCGCTGACCTATCGCGGCATGGGGTCGGCCGAGCGCAAGAAGCGGGTGCATGAATCGCTTGAACGAGTGGGCATGTCGCACCGCGTGAAGCACTATCCTTCGCAGCTTTCGGGCGGTCAGCAGCAGCGCGTGGCCGTGGCGCGCGCCCTGGTGGGCGACCCTTCCATCCTGCTGGCGGACGAACCGACGGGTAACCTCGATTCGGCCAACGGCGAAGCGGTGATGGAACTGCTGCGCGAATTGCACCGTTCGGGCGCGACCATCGGCATGGTGACGCACGACACGCGCTACGCACGCCACGCGGAGCGCTCCATCCACCTGTTCGACGGACGCATCGTGGAAGAGAACGTGGAGGCTGTATGATCCGCCGTAACGTCGATCTGATCGCGATCGGATTTCTGCTCACCTTCCTGCTCACGGGCGCGGCGGCACGCCGTTTCCACCCCGCCTCGACCCATGTGCGATACATTCAGCCGCGCGTGATGGAGATCCGCGATGAGGCGCGCAACGAGTTGATGCGCACGCGCGACGAAGTGAGGGATGAAGTACGCGAGGCCATCCGCGAGGCCGCCGAAGCCGTCCGCCAATTGCGGTATTAACTGTAACGGCCGGGCCCGTGGCGCGGGCCCGGTCGCGGTGCGAAAATCTGTAACACGTATGACTGCGCCCACAGGCATCAACCCGCGCAGCCGGACCGCGCTCCACCGGACTCTGGGCTGGGCCCGTCCTGCGATTCCCGCCGGCGCCGCCCGGCTGGCCGATCAGGTCGCACTGGCGGCACGGCGCATGTGGCGCAACCGCGCGGTAACGGCGCTGGTGGTCGTTTCCCTGTCGCTTGGCGTGGGCGCGAACACGGCCGTTTTCTCCCTCATCGACCTGCTGTTTCTCGAACCGCTGCCGTTCCACGAGCCGCACCGGCTGGTGGGCGTACGCACCACCGATCCGAAGAATGCGGGGACGATGGGCATCTCCTATCCCAATTTCGAGGACCTGCGGGCCGGCGCCCACTCGTTCCAGGAACTGGTGGCCGCTTCCGGCTTACGTGTGAATGCGGGCGAAGGCGGATCGGTCACCGAAACCGCGGCCGAGTTGGTGTCTCCCAACTACTTCCAGGTTCTGGGCGTCGGCCCGAGCCTGGGGCGCGTGTTCTCGCCCGCCTCGATTGAAGAGAAGAACGAGGCAACGCATCGGGTGGCGGTGATCAGCCATGCGTTCTGGCGCCAGCGGTTTGCCTCCGACCCGGCCGCTATCGGACGAACGCTGTCGATCAACGGGATGACGTTCGGCGTGGTGGCCGTGGCTCCGGCGGGCTTCCGCGGCATCGACCGGCTGGATGCCACCGATCTGTGGCTTCCCATGGCCAACTACGCCGCGCTGGCGGAGCGGCCCACCTGGCTGAACTCGCGGCGGGCGCTGATGTTTATGGCCTTCGCCAGGCTCGGACCCTCGGCCGACGCGGCTGGGGCGAACCGGGAGATTGGCCTGATCGGACGGCGGTTGGCGGCGCAATATCCGGAACCGAATGCCGGACGGAGTTTCGAAACCTATCCGCTGGCGGATCTGTTAATGGAGCCGGAGCATCGCGCCAGGCTGATGACGGGCGCGACGGTGGCCCTGTTCGCGGCGGGATTGGTGCTGTTGATCGCCATCGCCAACGCCAGCAACGTTCTGCTGGGCCATTCGGCGGGCCGCCGCCGCGAAATGGCGCTGCGGCTGGCGATGGGCGCCCGGCGGCGCGATTTCTTCTCTCAGATTCTGCTCGAAAGCCTGCTGCTGGTAGCGGCGGGCGGCACGCTCGGATTGCTGGCCGGGGTAGCGGGCCGTGAGATCCTTTGGGGCTTGCGTCCGGATGACATGCTTCCAAACGAGATGGGCCTGAGCCTGAATTGGCGTGTGGTGGGATTCTCGCTGGCGCTTTCGGCGATCGCCGGCGCACTGGCGAATCTGCTGCCGGTGTTGCAGACGCTGCGGGGCGACCTGGGCGGCGAGCTGAAACCGAAGGCGGCGGCACCGGGGGCGGAAATCTGCCGCCGGACGGCCGGCTACGTGGTGGTGGCGCAGGTGGCGTTGTCGCTGATGGCGCTGGTGGGCGCCGATCTGTTCCTGCGGCGGCACCGTTCGGTGCGGCAGATCGACCCGGGCTTCGATGCGCGGGCGATGGCGCTGGCGGAAGTGAGTCCGCGGCGGCTCGGCATGGCGCCCGCCGATCAGCCGGCGTTCTATGCCCGTTTGGTGGAGCGCCTGGAAAAGCTGCCCGGTGTGCGCTCGGCGGCGGTGGCTTCCGATCCCGTATTCGGATTCCACGGGCTGCAGCGTACGGTGCGCCTCGACACCACCAAGGCGAGCCAGCCGGCGCGGTTCGTGCACGTGACGTCGGTCAGCACCCTCTATTTCGAAACCACCGACATACTGGTGCTGCGCGGACGCGCTTTCCAGGATTCCGACGCGGGCGGCCAAGCGATGGCGGCGATCGTCAACGAACAGATGGGCCGTGAATTCTGGGGGACGGAATCTCCCCTCGGCAAGCGCTTCCGTCTGTTCGCCGAACAGCAGGACCGGGTGGTCGTGGGCGTGGCGCGCGACAGTGCGTTTGGCGATCTGGGCGCGGCCCGGCCGGAGGCGCTGGTGTATGTTCCCGTGGGCCTCGAAACTCCTTCGGCGACGCTGCATGTGCGCACCGAAGTGGATCCGGCGATGCTGCGCGAAGCGATCGCTTCGTCGATTCGCGAGGCGGCGCCCGGCCTGCCGGCCGCCGAAGTCAAAACGATTTCCGAAATCATGGACCGGGCGCTGTGGGGCCCGCGCATGGCGGCGGGGCTGCTGACGGCGTTCGGCCTGATCGCCATGCTGCTGGCGGCGCTGGGCGTCTATGGCGTCACCTCGCATCTGGTGAGCCAGCGCGTCACCGAAATCGGCGTGCGCATGGCGATGGGCGCGTCGCCAGTGGACGTCAAGCATCTGGTATTGAAGCAGACGGCGGCGCTGATTGTGCCGGGTCTGGTCATCGGCTCGGTGCTGGCGTTCGTGCTGGCTCAGGTGGTGCGCGCGACGTTGATCCCATCGAGCGGGGCCGATGTCGAACCCTACGTGACGGCGCCGCTGCTGCTCGCCGCTTCGGCCTTTTGCGCCAGCTACCTGCCGGCGCGGCGCGCGGTGAAACTGCCGCCCGCCACCGCCGTGCGCCAGGAATAATCTTTCTTTATGATTCGTCTCGTCAACATCGAGAAATACTACGACCACGGCCCGACGCGCAGTTGGGTTCTCCGCCGCATCAACACGGAATTCCAGGAAGGCGAGTTCGTCTCCATCATGGGTCCGTCGGGCGCGGGCAAATCCACGCTGCTGCACCTGCTCGGCATGCATGACATGAGTTGGGCGGGCGAGTATTATCTCTACGGCCAGCCGGTACACAAGCTGGCCAAGAAAGACCGCCAGGAACTCTACAAGCGCTATTTCGGGTTCGTGTTTCAGAGCTATCACCTGCTCGATTCGCTCACCGTGTATGAGAATCTGGACATTCCGCTTTCCTACCGCAACATCAAGAAGGGGGAGCGGGAAAGCATCGTGGCCGACGCGCTCGACCGGTTCCAGATCGTGGGCAAGAAAGACCTGTATCCCAACCAGCTCTCGGGCGGGCAGCAGCAACTGGTGGCGATTGCCCGCGCCATGATCGCCAGCCCCAAGATCATCCTCGCCGACGAGCCCACGGGAAACCTGCACTCGGGCCAAGGCAAGGAGATCATGGAGATCTTCAAGAAGCTGAACTCGGAAGGCACGACGATCATTCAGGTGACGCACTCGGAAGCCAACGCCGCCTATAGCAGCCGGATCATAAATCTGGCCGACGGCTGGATCGAATAAGGCGATTGTGGCTCTCAAACCCCGGATCCTCATTGCCGACGACCAGCAGGACGTGCTCGAAGCGCTGCGGCTGTTGCTGAAGGGCGAAGGCTACGGTATCGAGCCGGTGAGTTCGCCGGCGGGCGCGCGCGGCGCCGTCGAATCGAACGAATTCGATCTGGCCATCGTCGACTTGAACTACACGCGCGACACCACCTCGGGCCAGGAAGGCATGGAACTGCTCGGGCAGATCCAGACGCTCGACAGCGCGCTGCCGGTGGTGGTGATGACGGCCTGGGGCAGCGTGGAGCTGGCGGTGGAGGCGATGCGGCGGGGCGCGCGCGATTTCATCCAGAAGCCCTGGGATAATGCGCGGCTGCTGGCGATCGTGCGCACGCAACTGGAACTCGGCCAGGCGTTGAAACGCAGCCGCCGCCTGGAGGACGAGAACCGCCTGCTGCGCGCCGACGGGCTGCCGGTGATGATCGCGCAATCGGCGGCGATGCAGCCGGTGCTGCAGATCATCGCGCGCGTCGGACCTTCGGACGCCAACATCCTCATCACGGGCGAACCGGGCACGGGCAAGGAAGTGGTGGCGCGGACGCTGCACGCCGTTTCGTCGCGAGCGTTGAAGCCCATGGTGACGGTGAATGCCGGGGGCCTGGCCGAAGGCGTGTTCGAGAGCGAGCTGTTCGGCCACGTCAAGGGCGCCTTCACCGATGCCCGCGCCGATCGCGTGGGGCGCTTCGAGATGGCCGAAGGCGGTACGCTGTTTCTCGACGAGATCGCCAACGTGCCGATGAATCTGCAGGCCAAGCTCCTGCGTGTGCTCGAAACCGGCGAGATGGAGCGCGTGGGTTCGTCCCGCACGCGCAAGGCCGACGTGCGCGTGCTTTCGGCCACCAATGCGCGTCTGGATGAGGAAGTGGCCGCGGGCCGGTTTCGCGAAGATCTGTTGTTCCGGCTGAACACGGTCGAGATCCGGTTGCCGCCGCTGCGCGAGCGCCGCGACGACATTCCACTACTCGCGGCGCACTTCCTCAGACAGCATGCGCAACGATACCGCAAGCCGCTAACCGGATTCGATCCGGCGGCCATGCAATCCCTGCTCAGCCATTCCTGGCAAGGCAACGTCCGCGAGCTGAACCACGTGGTGGAGCGCGCGGTGCTCATGAGCACCGGCGCCACGGTACAGTCGCAGGACCTGGCGTTGCGGGTGCCGCAGGAAGGGTCGAGACGCCTCGAGGACATGAGTCTTGAGGAGGTGGAGGCGTTCCTGGTCAAAAAGGCGCTGCAGCGCTATGGCGCCAACGTGGGCCATGCCGCGCATGCGCTGGGATTGAGCCGCAGCGCCTTGTATCGACGCCTTGAGCGCTACAAGCTGTGAAGCTCTTCGAACCGCTGATCCGCGAAGTGACGCTGCACGAGAATCGCGTGCTGCTGGACGCGCTGCTGGCGGGACTGCCGGCGGTGGCCGTGGCGCTGGTGATTCTCTGGACCGGCGGCTATACGCCACGGGTGCAGTGGACGCTGACGGTGGTGATCCTGGGCTTCTGGCTGGGCTTTTCGCTGTCGCTGAAGGAACGCGTGGCGTCGCCGCTGCGCACCCTCGCCAGCCTGCTGGAGGCGATGCGCGAAGGCGACTATTCCATTCGCGCCCGCGGCGCGCGCGGGGAAGATGCGCTGGCCGAAGTGATGCAGCAGGTCAACGCCATGGCCGCCACGCTGCGCGCCCAGCGGCTGGGGGCGCTCGAGGCCACCACGCTGCTGCGCAAGGTGATGGAAGAGATTTCGGTGGCCGTTTTCGCCTTCGACGGCGAGCAGCGGCTGCGCCTGGTCAATCGCGCCGGGGAGCGGTTGATGGCGCAGGCTTCCGAACGCCTGCTGGGACTGAAGGCGGAAAGCATGGGGCTGGGCGATTGCCTGGAAGGCGAGCCGCAGCAAACGCGCCAGCGCGCGTTTCCGGGCGCCGTGGGCCGCTGGAGCATCACCCGCGCGAGTTTTCGCGAAGGTGGCTTGCCGCATCAACTGCTGGTGGTTTCCGATCTGACGCGCGCGCTGCGCGACGAAGAGCTGCAGGCGTGGCAGCGCATTGTACGCGTGCTGGGCCATGAGCTGAACAACTCGATGACGCCGATCAAATCGATCGCCGGGAGTCTCGAGACCATGATTTCGCGCGAGCCGCTGGCCCACGACTGGCGCGACGACATGAAACATGGGCTGGCCATCATCGGGTCGCGCTCGGAAGCGCTCAGCCGGTTCATGGGCGCCTATGCGCGGCTGGCGAAGCTGCCCCGCCCGAACTTCGCGCCGGTGGAGATCGCCGCCATCGTACGGCGGGTCGCCTCGCTTGAAACGCGCCAGGTGGTGGAGGTGGAGGCCGGGCCGGATCTCACCGTGAAAGCCGATAGCGATCAGTTGGAGCAACTGCTGATCAACCTGGTGCGCAACGCCGTGGATGCGGCGGCGGAAACAGGCGGAAGGGTGCGCATCCGATGGGGCCGCGCGGGCGGCTCGGCGGCGGTGACGGTGGAGGACGAAGGGCCGGGCCTTTCCAATACCACCAACCTGTTCGTGCCGTTTTTCACCACCAAGCCCGGCGGCTCGGGCATCGGGCTGGTGCTGTGCCGGCAGATCGCCGAAGCGCACGGCGGCAGCCTCACGCTGCAGAATCGCACGGGCTCGAAGGGCTGCGAAGCGCGCCTCTTGCTGCCTCTTTGACTGCCCTACAATTGAGGCATGCCAGTTCATCGCTATATGCTCCACAACGGGGAGCTTGTCGAAACTTCGGCCAAGCTGGTGAGTCCCGGGCAGGTGGGACTGTTGAACGGCTGGGGCGTATTCAGCACCCTTTGCGTGAAGGACGGAGTGCTGTTTGCGTGGGAGCGCCACTGGGCGCGGATGAAAGGCGATGCTCTCTGGATGGGCATTCCCTTCCCGGAAGATTCCGATGCCCTGCGGCTGGATCTGCTGCGGCTGGTGGAAGCCAACTCCGCTCTCGACGGCACGCTGCGGGTGGCGGTGGTGCGCAACCGGGGCGGGCAGTTCGAGGGAGCGGGCATTACCAACGACTACGATGTGGTGGCGTTCACCAAGAATTCGACGCAGTGGGGGGCGGGCTGCCGGCTGACGGTCACCCCGCAAGCGCGCCACTCCGGTGGCCTGTTTGCGGGTACTAAAATCCTCTCCTGGTCTCAGAATTTGGCGATGCTCGAACAGGCGCAGCGCCGCGGTTTCGATGAGACGATCCTGCTCGACAGCCGGGGGATGGTGTCCGAATGCACTTCGGCGAACCTCTTTGCGGCATTCGGAGGGGAGGTGCATACGCCTCCTCGTATTTCGGCTTGCTTACCGGGTATAACACGAGCCATATTGTTAGAAGAGATTGCCGTACCCGGCCTGCGCTTGACCGAGCACGATCTGGCGCTTGAACGGCTGTTCGAGGCGGACCAGGTCTGGGCCACATCCAGCACTCGTAACCTCTTGCCTGTTCTGGAGATCGACGGACGCAAGCTGGAGCGCCGGGGAGAGGCGGGACAGCGTCTTTCAGCGGCGTTTTCAGCCTACGTGGAGGGCTACGTCTCAGGGGCCATTGTACGGGCGCGACTGGCGCCGGTATAGCCCTACAAAACTTCGGGTAATGTTACCTTTTGGTGCTTTCGAAACCGTCTTTTTGTATTAGACTGATATTGATTCAGCTAACATGCAGTTGGTCAACTGTCCGGAGTGCGGGTCCAAACACGTGCGGCACGCCAAGCTCAACGGCTTCGGCGAGCGGCTGGGCAGTCTTTTCGGCGATCAGGTGCTGCGCTGCAAGGATTGCAACCTCCGCTTCACGGCCAATGTCTTTCGCCTGGCGGATTGGCGGTTCTCCCGCTGTCCCCGCTGCTACCGGATGGATCTGACCACCTGGAGCGAAGAGCACTACATCTCGCGAGGCTGGACTTCCTTCAAGCTTTACTTCGGCGCCAGGCGCCTGCGATGCGACTACTGCCGCGTCAACTTCGCGGGGTTCCGTCCGGCAAAAATGAAGTACCGCCGCAACAAGCCGGTCAATCAAAATCCGCAGCCGGTGGCGGATTAGTCTAAGCCTCCCGCTCCCATTCAAGCCGTAGCGTCGCATCCGTTTTCCGGGCGCTCAGAACCAGGCGGTTCCCTTCGCACTCGAACTCGCGAAGCTGCGACGTGCCCACCCAGCCGGGCAGCAGGCAGGCTTCGATGTGATGCGCCACGGTGCGGCCGGCCGGATCGACATCGTAGGTGCCGTAGTAGGCGATGAACCCGCTCACCATGCCGCGCAGTTGACTCGGCTCGGCCGACTGGATCGCTCCGGCCGATTGGATCGCGGCGCCAGGGCGCGTCCTCCGCATCAGGAGAGCCGAGACACGCCCGGCGGCATCGTAGCTGAGCCTGCCCAGCGGGCTCTCTCCCTGCGGGTGAGTGATGGAGCCGTCGGCCGCCGTGCGCCTGTAGCTGATCAGCTTCCATGTTCCGACGATGCCGGGTTGCGTCATTGGGTGTTCCTCCTTCTTCCTTCGATTTGCATAGCGCGGCCCGCAGGCGAAAGCGGCCACAGAAAGTTGACCCCTTGCTTCGGAGCGTGATAAATCTTCAAGGCATGACTTGCCTACCCTCCATTCCGACCAAGCGCCTCGTTGTCGCAAGTCTGATCGCATTTCTAACGGCCGCCGCCCATGCCCAGACCGATCTTTCGACTCTCCGCGGCGTGGCCACCGATCCGGCGGGCGCGGTGGTTCCCAAGGTCTCGGTGAACCTTACAAACAAGGAAACCGGCATCGCCCGTCAAACCGAAACGAATGAATCGGGCGAATTTGAAATTCCTTATCTCACGCCCGGCCAATACCGCCTGAACGCGGCGGCGGCCGGCTTCAAAGGGGTGGTGGCGGACGACATTCGCATCACCGCGCGCGAAACGCGCCGCCTCGATCTGGCGCTGGAACTGGGCGCGGTGGGCGCCGAAGTCACCGTAACCGGCGGCTCGGCCGTGATTGAAACCGAAGGCTCTCAGATCGCCGACGGTTTCAACAAACAGCAGTTCGTCGACAGTCCGCTGAGCCAGAGCTTTTTTCCGCAGGCCTACATGACCACGCTTCCGAACGTGCAAACGGACATGGGCGGCTGGGGGCTGCGCTTCGCCGGACAGCCGCCGAGCCAGGTGACCGAATCGATGGACGGCATCCTTAGCGACGGCACCGTCAACCTGGTGCAGAACATGAACGACTTCGAAGAACTGCAGGTGGTGGCGGTGGGGAATTCGGCCGAGTTCGGCCGCGTCGCCAACTTCGGCATGACCGGCAAAAGCGGCACCAACCAGTTCCACGGCAAGGCCTACTACGATTTCATCAACTCGGCGCTGAACGCGCGGCAGACCTTCTCGCCGGTCAAGGTGCCGTACAAAGAACATCGCGGCGGCGGCCACTTCAGCGGACCGATCATCAAGAACCGCACATTCTTTTACGCCGCCTACAGTCTGGTGCGCATTCCGTCGGCCACCTTCTTCAATCGCAACGTGCCCACGGACGCGTTCCGCGGCGGCGATTTTTCGCGCCTGTTGACGCAAGCGCGGCCGGTGCAGGTGCGCGATCCCCTGAACGGCCAGCCGCTGCCCGGAAACATTTTGCCAGTCAGCCGTTTTAATCCGATGGCCGTCAAAACGCAGGATACCTACATCCCCCGGCCGAACGCGGGCGGACCCGGCGTGGTGACGAACAACTATGGATTCCTGCATCCTTATGCGCTCGATCTGTTCAAATGGGATTCCACCACCGACCGCATCGACCATAAGCTGACCGAAAACAACACCATCTTCGGACGCTTCATCAATCGCATCACGCCCTATATTCTGGCGGGTTCGTTTCCCAACGTCGGCACGTGGACGCGGCTGCGCAATCATTTCTCCATCGTGGTCACCGATACGCACATCTTCTCGCCCACCTTGGTCAACACGTTCCGTTGGGGCTGGGCGAAAGACTACTTCGACGATGGCGGCGAGATCAAGGGCTTCCAGCCGGTGACCGGCGATTCGGTGGTATCGGCGCTCGGCCTGCAGGGCGTGAATCCACGCGGCCTGAAAGCCATGGGTTTCCCCACCATGAATATCACCGGCGTCACGACGCTGCGCGTGCAGCCGGGCGGCGTCAATCTGGACCGCAACGATTTCACGTTCGCCAATTCGCTCACCTGGAACAAAGGCAGCCACGTAATGAAATTCGGCGGCGAGTTGCGCTGGTTCCGCGATTTCAACGGCGGCATTCCCGAAGGCACGTATGGCAATTTCACCTTCGACGGCACACTGTCCGGCGAAGCTTATGCCGATTTCCTGCTGGGCCTGCCGAGATCGAGCCAGCGCCTGGACCCATTCACCAACCGGTTCCGCAGCGTTTATGAATTCGCCATGTTCGCGCAGGACACCGTTAAAGTGAGCCGCAAGCTGACGCTCGACCTTGGCCTGCGGTGGGACTACTTCTCTTCCCCCGTCTATGCCGACAATCTGCAATTCAACTGGAGCCCCGATACCAACACGGTCTACGTGCCGCAGGACGCGTTGGGAAAAGTGAGCGCTCTCTATCCCAGGAACATCCTACTGGCGGCGGGCGACGTGGTTCCGAGTCCGCCCAAGACGCTGTTCCGTCCGCGCATTGGCGGCGCTTACCGCATCAAGGACGATTTCGTGCTGCGCGGCGGATACGGCATTTATAGCGAAGCCCTGGGCCAGTTCACGCGCATTCAAACCGGCGGGCCGTTCCAGATCAGCGAGACCTATTTCAACGATCCCGGCGCCTCGCAGTTCCTGTCGTTCCCGAATCCGTTTCCGGTGTCGCTGGCGGCGGCCGCCGCCGCGCCTTCGCAGAGCATCGTTGGATTTCCGCTTTCGACCAAACACGGCGCCATTCATCAGTTCAACGCCAGCGTTGAGAAAGAGCTCGCGGGCTTCGGCCTTCGCCTGTCCTATATCGGATCGCGCAGCCGCGGGCTGAACTATCAGTTGCAGTTGAACAAGCCGCGGCCGAGCACCACGCCCTTTACGGCGGCGCGACGGCCCTATCAGCCGTTCGTCAACACGGGCTTCTGGCAATCGGATGGACGGTCGAAATACGACGCCGGGCAGATCCAGGTCACCCGTAAGATGGGACCGGTGAAGTTCGACGGACACTACACCTTCTCCAATTCCATGGCGGACTACCTGAACCTCGAGAATCCCTACAGCCATTCGTTTTGGAACCGCGATCAGTACAATTCGCGCCATCGCGCTGTGATGAACTTCAACTACGACATTCCGGTCGGTAAGGGCCGGCGCTATCTGGCGAACGCGCCGGGCGTGGTGCAGCATGTGCTCGGCGGTTGGATGACCAACTGGGTTAGCTATTTCCAGAGCGGGCAATACTTCTCGCCGATGTATTCGGGGCTCGACGCTTCGAACACCAATACGACCGTGGGGCTGCCCGATCGCATCTCCGACGGCAACCTGGCTCCGGGAGAACGCCGCCCCACGCGCTGGTTTGATGCCAGTGCCTTCGCGGCTCCACCCGCCAACGCAGGACGCTTCGGCAATTCCGGTGTGTTCATCCTCGAAGGGCCGGGGCAGAATTTGCATCACCTTTCAGTGGTCAAGGAATGGAAGCTAACCGAAAAGCTGCGGTTGAATTACCAGGCGATGATCACCGATATTTTCAATACGCCACACTATGCCTTCCCCAATAGCAACATTACGGTGACGGGACAGGTGGGCCAGATCTTCGGACTGCAGGGCGGCGGCGCGCCCAGAGAGAAGAGCGCCAGCCGGGAAGTGCAGATGCGGCTGCGCATCGAGTTCTGACGTTGGCCGCTCGCGAGTGGCTGGTTCGGGCGCTGTTGATCGTGGGATCGCCGGCGCTTTTTCTGGCCATTGCCGAGACGGCGCTGCGGATGGCGGGCCATGGATATCCGGTAACGTTCTTCGTGCCGGTCAATGGAACGGAAGGCACCAACGAACGATTCGCCTGGCGCTTCTTTCCGCCCGCCATCGCGCGGACTCCTTTCGGCGCGGCGCTCGCGCCGAAGCAGCCTGGCGTCTATCGCGTCTTCGTGCTCGGCGAATCGGCGGCGATGGGTGTGCCCGAACCGGCGTTCGGATTGCCTCGCATGCTGGAGGCGGCGCTGCGGGCTCGCTACCCGGACCGGCCGTTGGAAGTGGTGAACGCGGCGATGACGGCGATTGACTCAGGCGTGATCGCCGGTATCGCGCGGGAATGCGCCGCTCGCGCGCCCGATCTGTTTGTCCTCTACATCGGCAATAACGAAGTGGTGGGACCGCATGGTTTGACGGAGCATCCCACCCTGGCGCGCCTGGCGTTCGCGGCGAAGTCGTTCCGGTTGGGCCAACTGCTTGCGCCCAGCCGGCAGCCGGGCGAATGGCGCGGCATGCGAATGTTCCTCGACCGGCAGGTGCCATTCGACGACCCGCGTCTGCCGGCGGTGTACCGGAACTTCCGTGAGAATCTGACTCGCATCTGCCGGCTGGGACGCGACGCGGGGGCGGCGGTTATGCTGAGCACGGTGGCTGTGAACCTGCGGGGACAGCCTCCGTTTGCCTGGGACGGGGGCAATGTGGATGCGCCGCCGGGCGGCGGCTGCGAAGCGTATCGCGAACTGGCGGCGCGCCACCCGCGCAACGCCGATGTGCAATACCGGGCCGGTGTGGCCTGCGGTGACGACGCTTTGCTGGAGCGCGCGCGCGACCTCGACACGTTGCGGTTCCGCGCCGATTCCCGCATCAATGACACGATTCGCGAAGTGGCACGCGCCGTGCCCGGCGTGGTGCTGGCCGATGCGGCGCGGCAGACGTTCGATTTCTATGAACACGTCCATCTAACGCCAGGCGGCAACCGCAGGCTGGCCGCGTTCCTGGCCGATCATGTACGGAAAGGAAATGGAGAAGCTGGGGATGCAGGCCTCACCAATTGGGACCGGCGCCGCATGGCCGCCGATATCCGCGCGATGACTTCCCAGCCGCCGTTCCGTTCCGCCGTCGTCTCGCCGGATCTCGATCTGCCGGTGGATCGCGCTCAGGCGCTTGAAACCTGTGGACCTCCGGCGCTGCGTCTGCGCTGCATCGAGTTGCTGCGCGAATCCGGCCGCTTCGACGAAGCGATCGCTCAGTACCGCATGCAATTGTCCCAGGCAGGCGACTGGGCGTCCTGGCGCGCCGGCCTGGGTTCGATCCTCACCGAGGCCGGCCGGCACGAAGAGGCGGCCAAGGAATTCGACGCCGCACTGCGCGCGAATCAGCAACTGGCGGCGGCGCATTTCGGACGAGGTGCTTCGTTGGCCCGGCGCAGCCTGTGGAGCGAATCGGCGGCGGCTTACCGGACCGCGCTCGACATTCAGCCCGGCTGGCGCGAAGCGCAAGTGAATCTGGCCGCCGCGCACGATGCCATGGGACGCCGCGCGGCGGCGGATGGACGAGTGGAGGAAGCCATCGGCCACCTTCGCGAAACGGCGCGGCTCCATCCCGAAGCGGCCGAAGCCCACTACAATCTGGGAGCGCTGCTCAGCCGCGCGGGCCGGCTGCCGGAAGCGATCGCGGCCTACCGGGAGGCGCTACGGCAGAATGAGGCTTACGCCGAAGCGCATAACAACCTGGGAACCGCGCTGGCGCGCTTGGGCAAGAGGCAGGAGGCCGCCGATCAATTCCGCCGTGCGCTCGAAATCCGGCCTGATTACTCCGAAGCGCGGCGTAATTTGGATTTGGCGTTGCGCTGAACGGCGGCCTGTTCCAATACGCCGAAGAGGAATCAACCGGCGAACGGCGCTGGCGGCCGATTAATTCCCGCGCGCTCGAAATCCGGCCTGACTACTCCGAGGCGCGCCGCAATTTGGATTTTGCTCCGTGCTGAATAACGGCGTATTCCAAGCGCACAACAACGTGGAACCGCACTGGCCCGCTTGGGCCGGGGACGGGAAGCCGCCGCTCAATTCCGGCGCGCGCTCGAAATCCGGCCTGATTACTCCGAAGCGCGGCGCAATTTGGATTTGGCCTTGCGCTGAACCACGGCATATTCCAGTGAGACGATGCCGGTCTTGGTGTAGATCCGCTGATGGCGCAGTTCCAGGTGCACTCGCTCCGATGACGGAGCGAGCAGCGGAATTCCTCCGCCTAACAGCACCGGAACGATGGCGATTTCAACCGAGTCCACCAGTTTCAGGGAAGCGAGACTGCGAAACAATCCGCCGCCGCCGAACAGCCAAATATCCTTGCCCGGCCTGGCGCGGAGTTTGGCAATCGCTTCCTTCACACCGTCGGCGACGATGGTGACGCCTTTGTGATCGGCCTGGCGCAGCGTGGTGGACACCACCACCGTCTGCATGCCCGGCATCGTGCCCTGACCCATGCCGGCGGAATGCTCGAAGGTACGGCGTCCCATCAACAGCGTGTCGAACTGGGCGAACAGCCCGCCGAAGTCGATTTCCGGATCCATGAGGATCCAGTCGGCTTCGCCCTTGGGCCCGGCGATGTAGCCATCCAGGCTCGCCGCCACGACGTACCGGATGCGGCGCATGATGCTCTCAGTTGCTGGCCGCGGCCGCCTTCTTGAAATCGCCGGCCTTGAAGATGCTGAACGCTTCCGGCTTCAAGTATTTCCGGAACGCGGCGTTGACGTGATCGGGGGTGAGCGCGGCCACCTTCGTCTCAAGGCCGCCCTGCCACGTCATCGTGCGGCCCCAATATTCGTTGACCGAAAGATTGCCGAGCAGAGACATATCTTCGGCGCGCTGTACGGCCTGGCGCTGCAGCCACGATTCCTTGGCCTTGTCCACTTCATCGGCGGTGAAGCCTTCCTTGAGGGCCTTGTCGAGTTCCTCGCGGAATCCGGCTTCGAGCTTGGTCATGTTTTGCGGCGCGAGAATCGCGTACACCATCACGCCACCGTCGTTGTCCCTGGTGGGCGCGGTGAGTCCCGAGCCGGCGCCGTAACTCCAGCCTTCCTTCTCGCGGAAACGGCGGAAGATGCGCGAGGAACTGCCGCCGCCGAAGATGTAGTTGGCAATCAGCAGAGCCGGATAATCCGGCGATTCATCGGTGAGGTCGAGATTCGAACCGGCGGCGAACACGGCGTTGGCTTTGTCCGGCGTTTCCAGGATGCGATTGACCGCCTCGACCTTCTGCGATTTGCGTTCGGGCCGTTTGACGGCGGCCGGCGTCTTCCAATTTCCCAGCAGTCCGGCGGCCAGCTTCTCGATCGCCTGCGGATCGAAATCGCCCACCACGGTCATGATGGCCTCGGGCGATCCGCCGAAGAAATCCTGGTAGAACTTGCGGGCTCCGGCAAGCGTGGCGCCATTCAGTTCCGCAATGCGCTCTTCGGCCGAGCCGGTGGCGCGCACGTCGCCCTTCGGATAGGGGCTCATATGGCGGGTCAGTTCGTTGAAAGCGAGAAACTGCGGCTGGCTCTTCTGGGACTCGATGCCGGCCAGCGACGCCTGTTTCACCTGATCGAATTCAGAATCCGGGAAGGCGGGTTCGCGCAGAATCTCGGCGGTGAGCTCCAGCGCGGCAGGCAGGTTGGCGGCCACCGTCTGGATGTTGGCCGAGCCGAACTGCGTCGAACCACCCATGTTCACGCGCGCCTTGAGTTTGTCGAACTCATCCTGAATCTGCTGGCGGGAGTGCTTGGCGGTGCCGCGCATCAGCATCGACCAGGCCAACTGCGCCTCGGCGTTTTTGCCCCGCAGCGTATTCTCATCGCCATAGCGCAAGGTGATGCGCGCCATGACGGCGGCTCCGCGCGTCTTCTTCGGCATCATCACAAGCTTCATGCCGTTTGCAAGTTTCACGCGCTTGGCTCGACCTTCCACGTTGGCGGGTGTGGGATCGAAGACCTCGCCCTGGGCGATGGTCTCCGTACCCTTGTAGTCCTTCACGATAGCGGCGACATCGGGCGTGGCCGGAATCTCGGTGCGATCGGGCTTGGCGGTGGGCAGGAACGTGGCGATGGTGCGGTTGTCCTGCTTCAAATAGGTGCGCGCGGCGCGCTGCACGTCGGCCGCCGTCACCTTCTTGATGCGGTCGCGGGTGATGAAGAGCATCCGCCAGTCGCCCATGGAAGCCCATTCGCTAAGCTCCACACCGACATCGTCGGAATTGGCCAGCCCGAGTTCGATCTGTTTGAGCAGCTTGGTGCGGGCGCGGTCGACCTCCTCGGCCGTAGGCGGCTCTTTGGCGGCGCCGTCGATGGTCGAAATCAACGCCTGGCGCGCTTCGTCCAGCGATTGCTCGGTGCGCAGACGAGCGCCCAGGTAGAGAATGCCCGGCTCGGCCAACTGGAAATCGAAGCCCATGATGTTGGCGGCTTTCTTGTTATCGACCAGCGCCTTGTACAGCCGGCCGGTGGGGCTATCACCGAGTATCGAAGTCAGAATCGCAACCGCGGCGTAGTCCTCGTGCGTTCCCGCCGGGATGCGATGCACGGTCATCAGCAACTGCTCATCGCCGGTGCGGCGTACGGTGACGGTGCGTTCCCCATCCTGCGTCGGCTCGGCCGTGTAGCTCTTCGGCAGCACGCGCTGCGGCTTGGGAATGCGTCCGAACGATTCGGCGATCCAGCCGAGCGCCTTGGGTTCATCGAACTTGCCGGCGATCACCAGCATGGCGTTGTCGGGCTGGTAGTAAAGCCGGTAGAAGGCCTGGAGCCTGTCGATGGGCACATTCTCGATGTCGGAGCGTGCGCCGATGGTCGACTTGCCGTAGTTGTGCCAGTCATAGGCGGCCGAGGCGGCGCGCTGCATGATCACGCGCATGGGCGAATTCTCACCCGATTCGAATTCGTTGCGCACCACCGTCATTTCGCTATCGAGATCTTTCTTCGCCACCCAGGAGCGCACCATGCGATCGGCCTCCATGTCGATGGCCCAGCGCAGATTTTCATCGCTCGCCGTCAGCGTCTCGTAGTAATTGGTCCGGTCATACCAGGTGGAGCCGTTGAACTGCGCCCCGCGATTGCGCAGAAGAGTGAAGATGGCCGGGTACTTATCGGTGCCTTTGAACAGGAGATGTTCGAGCAGGTGAGCCATCCCCGTCTCGCCGTAGTTTTCATGTTTGGAGCCGACCATGATGGTCACGTTGACCGTCACCTTGGGTTTCGAAGGATCGGGGAAAAGCAGTACGCGAAGGCCGTTGTCGAGCCTGTACTCGGTGATGCCTTCAACGGTGGCGCCTTTGGAAATTCCCTGCGGCAGGCCACTGGCTTGTGCCCAGACGAAGCTGGCGTTCCAGACAACTGCCGAGACGGCGGTCAGCAAGTGCTTCATGGGGGTAGGACTCCTTCTCATCAGACTACAACGGATTCGCCCAAGCGGTAGAATGCAGCATATGAACCTGTTGAACCGCCGTCACTTTCTGGCCTCGCTGCCGCTGGCCGCGGTGGCCAAAGCCGCCACGTTAGCCCAGGTGCCGCTGGGTGTAACCACGGACGAGATCGACGACGAGGTGGAAGTGGCCGCCAAGTTTCTGAAGGAATTCAAGCTGGGGTGGGCGGAGATCCGCAACATATACGGCAAGTACAATACGGCGCAGCCGCTCGATATCGTGCGCAAGTCACGCGAAGTTCTCGACTCCCATGACGTGCGTGTCAACACTTTGGGTACGGGCTTCTTCAAGATTCCCCTGCCCGCCGATACGCCCGAAGGACGCGGCGTGCTCGACAATCAATGGGCGCTGCTGAATTCGGCCTTCGAACGCGCCAAGATCTACGGCACCGACAGGATTCGCATCTTCGCCTTTACCTACAGCGAGGACGGGAAGCCGGACGCGGCCCACTATCCGCGCATCTATGAGCTGGTGCGCGAGGCGGCGGCGAAAGCCAAGGCGCGCGGGTTCCGGCTGGCGCTGGAAAACGTCGGCTCCAGCTACGTCTGGACGGGCGCTCAGGCGGCCGAGCTTTTGAAAAACGTGAAGAACGACGCGCTCGGTCTGACCTGGGATCCGAACAATGCCGCCACGGCGGGCGAGCACAGCTATCCCGACGGCTACAAGCTGCTCGACGCGGCGCGCATCTTCCACGTCCACCTTCGCGATTTCCGCAAGAATGACGCGGGCAAAGTGGAATGGTGCGCGGTGGGCGACGGCACGATGGACAATGTGGGCCAGATCCGGGCGCTGCTCAAGGCCGGCTACAAGGGTTCGTTCACGCTCGAGACGCATTACAAGAGCCCCCAGGGGAAGGCGCATGCCAGCCGCACTTCGCTTACCGAACTGTTGAAGGTCGTCGAGCGGGTCTGATCGCCGAACCATGCGAGAAGAGTTGACCGCTGTCTCCCAGGTCCGGGAGCGGGGCGGAAAGCTGTCCGGAGCCGTTGTGCTCTCGGTGGATCTGAGAGAGTTCGGCACCGATGACTGGGCCGGTTGGGAACTGGCGGGCGCCCACTTTCTCGGCTGCCTTTTCGATTGCTCCGATTCCGAGGCGGTGGTGCGCAAACGGGGCGGCGTCGTGTTTCCGCGTATCGGAGGCGTGCCCTACAATCCCTACCGCTCGCGCCTGTACACGGCGGAGGAGCTGTACGCGCCGGCTTACCCCGATCCTTCCCGCTCCACCGATCGCGTCATTTACGACGATTTCGTCGCCAAGGGCCGCAATCCGAAAAACATGGTGGAAGCGCTCGCGCGCCGCATTCACGATCATGCCATCGACAACGCGCTGGCGGAATTCCTGGAGGCGGAGCCGAAACTGGTGGGCATGATGGGCGGTGGCAGCGCAAGGCGCACCGATCCCTGGTATCGCAAGGTGGTGGAGACCGCGCGGCTGCTGACCCAGGCCGGCTACTGCGTGGTTAGCGGCGGCGGGCCGGGCATGATGGAGGCGGCGAATCTGGGCGCGTGGCTGGCGCGGCGGAGCGAGGCGGCGGTGGCCACCGCGCTCGAGATCCTATCGGCCGCGCCGGACGCGCACGCTTCGGCTTATCTGGAAACCGCGTTTTCGGTGAGGGACCGCTACCCCGACGGCTGCGAAAGCCTGGCCGTTCCCACCTGGTTTTATGGGCACGAGCCGACCAATGTCTTCGCGACGCACATCGCCAAATACTTCGCCAATTCCATTCGCGAAGAAGGACTGCTTGAAATCGCGCATCACGGCGTGGTGTTTTCGCCAGGCAGCGCCGGCACGCGCCAGGAAGTGTTCCAGGACGCGACGCAAAATCACTATGCGACGTTCGGCGTGGTCAGTCCGATGGTGTTCCTGGGCCGTCAGCACTTCACCGAACAATCGCCCGTTTATCCGTTGATGCAGCACGTGGCGAACGAGCGCTATCGCGACATGCTGTATTTGTCGGATGAGCCGGCCGAAATCGTGGCGTTCCTGCGCGCGCATCCGCCCGTGTGGGTCCGTTAGTTATGCTGGTTGGCGAAACTTCGGGCGGCATCGACCGGGAGATCAAGGCCGTCCGCGTGACACAAGTAAGCTCCCTGATATAAGCTGGACTTCGCGCCTCAAAACGGACCTTAACGCTCGGGAGGGTTTCGATCGATCATGTCGTCTATTGACGTTCCCATTCGCGATGGGGGGTTTGGAAAGACCTCCCGCCGCGACACCTGGTGGCTGCAACCCCTGCTGACCTTCATCGGACTCGGTTGCTTCCTTCTCTACGCCAACTGGGCAGCCTTCCAGGGCGAACACTACCATTGGGGTCCTTATCTTTCGCCGATGTATTCGCCGGAATTGTGGGGGCCGTCGCCCCACGCCATCTTCGGCCCCAAACCGGACTGGTGGCCGTCTTTTCTTCCCTTCTCGGCGGCGCTACTGGTTCTATGGGCGCCCGGCCTGTTCCGGGTCACCTGTTATTACTACCGCGGCGCCTACTATAAGGCGTTCTGGGCCGATCCGCCCAACTGCGCGGTGGGCGAACCGCGATCGAGCTATTGGGGCGAGCGTTCGTTCCCGCTCATCCTGCAGAACGTTCACCGCTACTTTCTTTACTTCGCGGTGATCTTTCTGTTCTTCCTCGCCCACGACGCCTGGAAGGCGCTGTGGTGGCCGGACGGCTTCGGCATCGGCGTGGGCACGCTGGTACTGACCCTGAACGTCATCCTGCTCGGCGGGTATGCCCTGGGCTGCCATTCGATGCGCCATATCGTGGGAGGCTGCCGGGACGTGCTTTCCGGCTCGCCGGCGCGCAGGAAGGCCTACGATGGCGTGAGCTGCCTCAATCGCAAGCACATGGTCTGGGCCTGGTGCAGTTTGCTTTGGGTGGCGTTCTCGGACGTATACGTGCGGCTCTGCTCGATGGGCGTGTGGCACGACTGGAGGATCGTCTAGCGTGGCACAATACGACGTCTTAGAACATGATGTGCTGGTAATCGGCGCGGGCGGAGCGGGATTGCGCGCCGCGGTCGAGGCATCGGCGGCCGGCGTGAAAGTCGGTGTCATCAGCAAATCGCTGCTCGGCAAGGCCCACACGGTGATGGCCGAAGGCGGCGTGGCGGCGGCGATGGCCAACGTGGACGACCGCGACAGTTGGCGGGTCCATTTCGCCGACACCATGCGCGGCGGTCAATATCTGAACCAGTGGCGCATGGCCGAGTTGCACGCCAAGGAAGCTCCGGCGCGCGTGAGAGAGTTGGAGGCCTGGGGCGCGCTGTTTGACCGCACCAGGGACGGCCGCATTCTGCAGCGCAACTTCGGCGGCCACCGCTACCCGCGCCTGGCGCACGTAGGCGACCGCACCGGTCTTGAGATCATCCGCACCCTGCAGGATCACGGCATCCATCAGGGCATCGATTTCCAGATGGAAACGACGGTGGTGACGCTGCTCAAGGAGGGAGGCCGCATCGCCGGCGCGCTTTGCTACGACCGCGAGCGCGGACGTTTCAAGGTGTTTCATGCCAAGGCCGTCGTGCTCGCCACCGGTGGCATCGGACGCGCCTTCAAGATCACCAGCAACAGTTGGGAATACACGGGCGACGGCCACTCGCTGGCCTATCATGCCGGCGCTTCGCTGATCGACATGGAGTTCGTTCAGTTCCACCCTACCGGCATGGTGTGGCCGCCCAGCGTGCGCGGCATCCTGGTCACCGAAGGCGTGCGCGGCGAAGGCGGCGTGCTGCGGAACAAGGAAGGCAAGCGCTTCATGTTCGACGACATTCCGGAGAACTACCGTACCCAGACGGCGGACAATCCGGAAGAGGGGTGGCGTTACACGCAAGGCGACAAGTCGGCCCGTCGGCCGCCGGAACTGCTGACGCGCGATCACGTGGCACGCTGCATCCAGCGCGAGGTGCGCGAAGGACGCGGCAGCCCGCACGGTGGCGTCTATCTCGATATCGCCTGGATCAAGGAGAAGCTGCCCCACGCGGCCGAGCACATCAAGAAAAAGCTGCCAAGCATGTACCATCAGTTCAAGCAACTGGGCGATATCGACATCACCTCCGAACCCATGGAGGTGGGGCCCACCACCCACTACATGATGGGCGGCGTGTACGTAGATCCGGATACGCAGATGTCGGAGGTGCCGGGCCTGTTTGCGGCGGGCGAGTGCGGCGGCGGTCTGCACGGCGCCAATCGCCTGGGCGGCAACTCCCTCTCCGATCTGTTGGTCTTCGGCAAGCTTTCCGGCGAGCATGCGGCCCGCTATGCGAAGGCGAACAAGGCTCCTTCTCTGCCAAAGGCGCAGGTGGAGGAAGCCACCCGCCAGGCGTTGCTGCCGTTTGAGCGCCCGAGCGGTGTGAATCCGTTCCAGATTCAGCATGAGCTGCAGGACACGATGCAGAACCTGGTGGGCATCGTGCGCCTGGAGCACGAAATGATTCAGGCGCTCGACAAATTGAAGGAATACGTCCGGCGCGCGGCCGAGGTGGGCGTTTCCGGCAATCGGGATTTCAACAGCGGCTGGCACGCCGCGCTCGACCTGCCCAACATGCTCACCGTTTCCGAAGCCATCGCCCGCGCCGGCATCGAGCGCAAGGAAAGCCGCGGCGCCCACTTCCGCGACGACTATCCCGATAAGTCGGCCGAGTACGGCCAGTTCAACATCATGATCAAGAAAGCGGCCGATGGCGGGATGCAGGTGATCCGCCAGCCTTTGAAACCCATGCCCGGCGAACTGAAACAGATCATCGAGGAGATGAAGTAATGGCGGACGCTACGTTTCGCATCTGGCGCGGCGACAAGTCGGGCGGCGGCTACAAGGACTACACGACCCAAACGTCGGAAGGCATGGTGGTGCTCGACGCGGTGCACCAGATCCAGGCCGAATCGGCGCCCGACCTGGCGGTGCGGTGGAACTGCAAGGCCGGCAAATGCGGTTCCTGCTCGGCCGAGATCAACGGCATGCCGCGGCTGATGTGCATGACACGGCTGAATACGCTCGATCTCTCGCAGGCGGTCACCGTGCAGCCGATGAAAACATTCCCGAAGATTCGCGATCTGGTGACCGACGTCTCCTGGAACTACAAGGTCAAGACGAAGATCGCGCGCTTTGCGCCGCGCAAGCCCGACGCCGCCGACGGCACCTGGCGCATGAACCAGGCCGACGTCGACCGGCCGCAGGAGTTTCGCAAGTGCATCGAATGCTACCTCTGCCAGAACGTCTGCCACGTGCTGCGCGACCACCAGATGTTTGACGATTTCATCGGGCCGCGCTTTCTGGTCTACGCGGCCAACATGGAAATGAATCCGATCGATTCCGGCGACCGCCTTGGCGCGCTCAAGGACCAGTTCGGCATCGGCCTGTGCAACATCACCAAGTGCTGCACCAAGGTGTGCCCGGAAGAGATCAAGATCACCGACAACGCCATCATCCCCTTGAAAGAACGGGTGGTGGATGAATACTTCGACCCGGTCAGGAAGCTGTTCAAGATGTTCACGGGAAAGTAGAGGGTAACTGGCGTGTTTGAGTTGAAGCCGATCTCGCGGGAAGCGATCCCCGAAGCCTTGCGCAAAGCCGAGCGCTATCGCCTTCTGAACGAGCCGTCGCTTGCACAAAGCATCTGCGAGGATATCCTCCGCATCGATGCCGATCATCAGGAGGCGCTGCGTTACCTGCTGCTGGCGGTGACCGATCAGTTCGGCGCCGGATCGCCGCTAACCGAAGCCAAGGCGATTCTGCCGCGCATCCGCGACGAATACGAGCGGCTTTACCATACCGGCATCGTCTATGAGCGCTGGGCCAACATGTGGCTCCGCGACGAACATCCGGGCGCCAATCACCGCGCGTTTGAATGCCTTCAGGACGCCATGCGATGGTTTGAGAAAGCCGAAGCGAAACGGCCCGCGGGCAACGACGATGCGGTTCTGCGCTGGAATACCTGCGCGCGGATTCTGATGAAGAATCCGGATCTGCGGGCGCAGCCGGAAGATCGCTACGAACCGGCGATGGACGATTGATCCTTCAGTCTAGGCGAATGCAATCGCGAGACCAATGGGCTCACCCCTCCCGCAGCAACGCCAGCAACGATTGAGCCGCCCGGTTGAACCGCTTCTTCCGCAGATGGACGATGCCCACGGGCCGCACCAGTCTCGGCCCGTCGAACGGCACGGCGATGAGGCGTCCCTGGCTGATCTCGTTCTGCAGCATCCGCACCGGCAGAATCGAAAAGTGACGCTCCAGCGCGATGGCTTCTTTCACTTCCGGAATCGAACCGAAGTGCTGCGTTACGCTGACGCTGGCTCCCTGCTCTTTGAGGAACCGGTCCACTTCGCGGCGGATCGGAAGATCGGGATCGAAGCTGACGAAGGGGAACGGCTCCAGTTCGACGGCCCTCACTTTGTCCCGGCAGGCCAGAGGATGTCCCGCGGCGACGGCCACGGCCATCTCTTCCTCGCGCCAGTCGAGGATGGCGATGTCCTTGGACGCCTGGGGGTAGCTGACCAGTCCGAGATCGGCCTGATCGGAGCGCACCGCCTGGTACACCTTTTCCGGATGCAGATACTCGACGGCGAGTTCGGCTTTCGGCCACCGGTTGGCGAACTCCGCCTGAAGCTGCGACATCTCCGATAGCCCAACCGAAAAGATCGCCGCCACGCGCGCCTTGCCGACAACGGCCGACTGCAGGTGCCCCAACCGCGATTCGAACTCATCCATGCGCCGCAGCACGTCGCGGCACATCTCATGGTAGAGTTCGCCCGCTTCGGTGAGCTTCAGGGGACGGTGCGTACGATCGATCAGCTTGATGTCGTAGCGGCTTTCCAGTTCGGCTACATGCTGGCTGGCCGCCGACTGGCTGACGGCGTTCAAGTCCGCGCCACGGCTCATGCTGCCCAACTGCGCGATATCGCGGAAGAGCTTGAGGTGAAAAGTGTCCACTCAGGCCCAGACTATCATTAGAACGGCTTATGCCGCAACTCGTTATCAAAACGAGCGCTAATTCACGACACAACCTTCAAAGCAGCCGCCGCCTTGGCCGCTCCGGCATTCCATCCTTCCGGCAGGTCGCCATTGTCGGGGCGCAGGTGTTTCCAGAACTGGGGCTTGATGTCGGCTAGAAGCTCCTTGCGGGACTTGAGCCGCATCGGTTGGCCGAAGTAGATCCGGCCCATCTTGGCCATCCATTTTTCCGGCAGCGCGCTGGCGAACATCAGCAGCGGCCAGGTGAAGGCGGGTCCATTGATCTTGCGCAGCTTCCACAACCAGACGCCGATGGCTCCGAAGCGCCACACCATCGGCGCCCACCAGCTATAGTTGCCCGGCCGCAGGTTCATCTTCCAGCACTTCATGATCAATTGCCACTGCAGCGGCGTAAGCTGCCGCGTCTCGGTAACGCCCTTCTGATCGGCCATGCGCGTGTCGTGCAGGGGCGTGAAGATGGACGGGATGAAGAAGGCGAACAGGCCGCGGCGCTCGGCTTCGTAGATGAGATCGAGCGTGGCCTGGACGTCTTGATCGGTTTCACCCGGGCTGCCCACGATGAGCGTAACCGCCGGGAACCAGTTGTTCCGGTTCATGATGGTCAGCCCTTCCAGGAACACGCTGGGCCAGTCTTCCACCGGAAACGGCACGCCTTTGGTGGGCATGATCTGTCTGGCCATGGGGACCGATCCGGTTTCGAGCCCGATAAGCGGCGACAAGATTTTCTTCTTCGGATGCCGGCTGTACATCGGCAGATGGATGGGGCTCTTGTCGATCAGCGTGGCGGTGAGCTTCTCGATCAACAGCGGATCGACGACGGCCGGGGCCATGGTGGAATGGCTCAACAGATGCTGTTCGACTCCCGGCGTATTCACGATGCTCGAATAGAGGTCGAGCAGCGCTTCCCGGTTCGGGAAATAAAAAGGCGTATCGGTGTGGACCTGGCCCCAGATGAACATGTCCTCGGTGGCGAGCGAAATCTGGCGGTTTCCGCCGGCGACGTTGGCGCGAACTCCCTCCATGATTTTGTCTTTGGGAATGTCGATCTGCGGATTGAGATCGGGCACGCAGAACCGGCAGCGGCGTCCGCACCCGGTGGTCATTTCGATGACGCCGAACGTGGTGCGCTTCAAAGGCACCAGGATTCCGTCGGCCCCGGCCGGATGCTTCACTTCGATGGTCCGCGGCAGCGCCTCGCCCCGCATCGCTTTGTGGAACAGCTCGATGGTTTCAGTCGATTCGCTGCGCCCTTCCACGACGCAATCGACACCCAGCGGCTCAAAGGCATTGGTCTGAAGGATCTGCCATCCGCCGGAGCCGCCGACAATCACTTTGAAGTTCGACCGGTGCGGGCTCGCCTGAATCGCGGCGAACATTTTCTTTGAATAATGCGAATTAATCGGTTCCCGCGAGGAACCGAAGATCGACGTGTAAACGCCCGCCGCGAAAGTGACGCCCAGCGGATTGTGAGTCGAAGCGGCGACCACGCGCGTGCGCGATCCGATGAATTTCCCCAGATCGCCGGGGAAGCAGCAGACCACGTCATCGGCCGGAAACTCGCGCAGCAGCGAAGCTTCAAGCGTGCGCACGCCGGCCGGCATATAGCGCGCCGAGCCGTCGTCGTTATACTCCACCTGCCGCCACTTCGGATACTTGCTGTTGAGAATGCCTTCAAGCCACACCGGCAGGGAGGCCATGGTCATTTGAATGAAGTAGCCCGCGTGATCGACCGTCTCGGTCAAGGGCGCGGTAATTACGATCGGATATCCACCTTCGCGCGGCGTAGACATCAACGGAAGTTTAGCATCGGCGACCGGAAAAGGAACAGCCGGCTGGGGTCGTCTTCGGGCAGCAGGTAGAGCCGGTCTCCGTGAAGGTCCAGGCCTTCGCGTGTGAAGGGCACGCCGCGATCGGTCTTGCCGGCGGGAATGCGGTGCAGCAGCTTGAGGGTGACCGGATCGATCCAATCGATGGCCGGCCCGGTGGTGGTGAATCCGCCGCCCACCAGCTTGCCGCCGGTAAGCTTGATGTCCTGGAAGGAATTGCCGGTGGAATTGTCGCGTTTTTGAATGAGGCGGCCCTTGAAGTCCCATTCGTAGATCTGGCGGCTATCCCAATTTCCTCCGTAAAGCCGGCCCTTGGCGGCGGCGAGACATCCGATGTGATCCGGCACTTCAAACTCCGATTCCACGGCGAGAGTCTTCTTGTTGCGGCGTTCGACAATGGCCGAAGACTGGCGCCGGTACTCGGCGATGGGAATCCACAGCGAGCTTCGATCGGCGGAAAAGCCACCTGGATGAAACCGCTCGCCGCGCCCGATTTCGATGGTACGCACCAGCTTCGCGGACCCGGTGGCCGGCAGTAGGAACTCGTGCAGCAGACCTCGTTTGGCGGGCGCATCGACGGCCGTGACCCATAGGCGGCGGCCCTCCACCACAATGCCCTGTACGTGATGGACCGTCGCGTCAAGAGGTACGATCCGAACCAGTGTGGCCGGATCTTGACCGGCGGCCGGGAGCGCAAGCGTTAGCAGAAATAGGAATCCGATTCCGCCATTTTATCGCCCGGCAAGGAAACAGCAGACCCGGGCCGGCGTGTCAATGCGTAAGAGCTTCCTTTGGACTTACGATCGGACCTTCCCTTCTGGACCGTGAAGAACGGCCTCCTGCGCACGTATCCGCCGCTGAAGAACGGTATAGGGACCGGCGCGCTCATCGTTGGCGGCGGGATCACCGGTGCCCTGATGGCACATCGGCTGGTGAGCGCCGGCGTCGACTGCGTCGTGCTCGACAGGCGCGACATCGGGCACGGCAGCACCAGCGCCAGCACAGGACTGCTGCAGTACGAGATCGATACGCCGCTGCATGAGCTGGAGCAAACGCGAGGCCGCGATCATGCCAGACGCGCCTACCAGTTGGGTGTGGAAGCGATCGAGGAGTTGAGCGATCTGGCCGCTGGCACCTGCGGCTTCGCGCGCCGGCCGAGTCTATTGCTGGCGCGGTCGCCGCGCGCCGTGCCGAAGCTGCGCCGGGAGTTTGATTCAAGGTGCGCGGCGGGCCTGGCCGTCGAATGGGTGACCCGGAACGAGTTGACCCGTCACTATGGAATTCCACGCGAGGCGGCGATCCGTTCCGCGGTGGCCGCCGAATGCGACCCTTACCGTCTGACGCACCAGCTTCTCGATTTCTGCGTCAGCCGTGGTGGATGCCGCGTATTCGATCGCACCGGCGTTCTGGGCTATGAACTCTCGCGCACCGGCATCAGAGCGGCAACGGCGCGAGGCGTCTCCGTGCGCGCCCGTGCCGTTTTTTTCGCCACCGGCTACGAGACGAAGCCGATCCTACCCGGTGGATTGGTGAAGTTGTCGAGCACATACGCGCTGGTGACGGAACCGGTCCCAGACCTTGACTGGTGGCGTGGCCGGTCGCTCCTTTGGGAAACGGGCAAGGCGTACCTCTACTCGAGGACCACATCGGATCGCCGCATTCTGGTCGGCGGCGAAGACGATGACACCCTCGATCCGGCGCGTCGCGATGCCCGCGTGCCACGCAAGGCGAAGCGGCTGATGGAACGGTTCCGAACCGTGTTCCCGCGGGCCCGGATCGAGCCGGCTTTTGAATGGGCCGGGACGTTCGGAGCGACCAGGGACGGCCTCGCGTATATCGGAAAATACGAGCCGTTTCCACGCGGATACTTCGCGCTCGGCTTCGGCGGCAACGGCATCACTTTCAGTACGACGGCTGCGCGGATTCTGACCAACTTGTTTCTGGGGAAGAAGGATCCGGACGCGGAGATATACCGGTTCGCAAGGTGATGGCGGAGCGCCATGGCCCGACTCAAAAAATCAATTTCAGCGCAAACTGCGCCTGGCGCGCCGGATAGGTCGCTCCGAACAAACCGAACAGCGCGTTGGACCGGTTGACGCGATTGGCCGAATCCGAACGCATGTTGGTCTTGTTCAGCAGATTGAAAAACTCAGACCGGAATTGAACGCTGAACCGCTCGGTGACACGGAACGTCTTCTGCACGTTGGTGTCGAGCTGGAAGAAACCGGGCCCATAAATGGCATTGCGGCCGGCGTTGCCAAACGGCTGGCTGGGATCGGTTGGCGCACTGACCATGGCTGGATTCAGGAAGCGTGTCTTATCGACGGAAGCGCCGCCGAAATCGCGCGGATTTCCCGTTACGTTCGGGCGGTAGCTGATGGCGCCGCGCCAATCGGAGCCGATATCGGAGACCTGAAACGCGGCGGTGGGAGAGTACAGCAGGTTCATCGGCTCGCCGCTGGCCATGGTGTTGATGGCGCTGATTTGCCATCCACCAAGCACGGCATCGCCGGCGGCGCCCATACCGGAGCCGAAGCGGCGCCCCTTGCCGAACGGTACTTCCCACACCACGCTGGTGGTATTGTTCAGCCGCTGGTCAAAGCCCGAAGGTCCTTTTTCGGCGCGCAGGTTGTAGTAATTCTGCGGGCTCGAACGGTTGCCGTTGCCCTGATCCTCAAGCGCCTGGCCCACGTTATCCATCGCCTTCGACCAGGTGAACGAATTGAGGAAAGACAAACCATCGGAGAAACGGCGCTCGAACTTCATCTGCAGGGCGTTGTAGTTGGCCCATCCACACGGGCAACTGAGAGTGATGGCGGCGAACTCGCGGATCGGGCGGCGGAGTTGCAGCGCCGTATTCTCGCCTGGCGCATTCGGCCGCGCCTGATTGTAGTCGGCAAACAGAATCAGCTTGTTGCTGCGATTGCCGACGTAGGCGACATCGACCAGCGTATTTTTGAAGATCTCCCGCTGCACGGAGAGAAACCAGTTCTGCACATAGCCGGTGCGCAGATCGCGAGGCATGTAACTGATGTTGGAAGCGAGCGGATTGAACTTATCCGGATCGGTGAGCCCGGCGGGATAACCCTGATCCAAGGTGCGGAATCCCGCTTCGCCCGGCCGTTGATTGACCACGGCGTTGACCACCTGCGGCCCGTTGATGGCCAGAACGTTGCCGCCTCCGGACCGGTTGAAATGGATGTAGCTGACGCCGTAGCCGCTGCGGATGGCGGTTTTGGAATCCATGGCATAGGCGAAGCCGATGCGGGGCGCAAAGTTATTGCGATCCGGGTTGACCTGTGCGCGATTGGCCACCGAGCCGCTGGAGGCCGCGACCAGGCGGTTCGAAACCGGATCATAGTTGGTGAGCCGGTTATCCGCTTCCCACTGCGGCGTGAAATATTCATAGCGCGCGCCCAGGTTCAAGGTAAGCTTCGGCGTGATTTTGAAATCGTCCTGAACATAGGCCATGTGGCCCACCTGGCGGTATTGGGCAATGAAGAAGTTCGTCAGAGCGTAACGGCTGCGAATGCCGAACATGAAATCGGCCAGCACGTTGCCGGTGAAGTTGCCCTGATAGAAATCGTTCCCATAAAGAGGATTGACGTCCTGAATCTCGGTGTGAACTCTCTGGTGCTCCCAGCCTGCTTTCAAGGAGTGTTTGCCAAGAACCTGCGAGTAGTTCACGCGCGGGTTGTAGAGAAACGGATGCTGCCATTGCGGATTGGTCGCCTGGCGGCCGAACTGCGTGAAGCCCGTCACGTCCTGCGCTGTGATGCCGCCGGTGAGCCGCTTGTCTTCGGAAAGTCCGGGAATGCCGAACAGGTCGCGCATGCTGGCGCCGCCGATATAAGGCGGTTCCTTGCCCGCGCGAGTACGGGATAAGCCCATGCGGAATTCGAGCAGCGACGTGGGCGTGGTCATCCACGTGGCGCCAAAGGCGAGTTGCTGATTCAGCACGCGAATGAAGCCGTTACCGCCGCCGCCGGCCAGACCCGGAATGTCGGGCCCCTGGAAGATATTCGTCTTGCGATGGCTGGCGCGGGCGAAGGCCGTCAACCGGCTGCCGATCTGGCCGTCGATCTTGGCGTCCATCTTGTCGGTGTTGTTCCGGTCGGCGCGCAGGTTGTTGAACTGGTTGGGGCTCGCGGCGGTGTTCGGCAACGGGAGTCCGTCGAGAATGAAGCGGGCGAGAGGCGTCATATCGCCGCGCGGAATCGGAGTGTTGGCGGCGTAGGTCTGGCCGGTCAACGGATTGGTGACGGGCGTGGGAAAGATGCCCTGCCGCTGCGCCGCCGTGGGCAGTGTGCTGGCCACCAGGAAACTGGTGCGCTCGCGGAACCCTTCGTAATCGCTGAAGAAGAACAGCCGGTCGCGCTTGATGGGACCGCCAAGGGTGAACCCGAACTGATTGCGCTTCAGAGTGGGCTTAACGTTGTCGCGCGGCTTGAAAAAGCCGACGGCGTTCAAACTGGTGTTACGCAGAAACTCCCAGGCGGTGCCGTGAAACTGATTCGTGCCGCTGCGCATGGACGCGTTGATGGCGGCGCCGGAAGTCCGTCCATACTCGGCGGACATGTTGTTGGTGACGATGCGGAATTCGGTGATGGCATCCGGCGGCAGGTTGGTCACCTGATTGGAAAAGCCCTGGTTCGAGGTGCCGTAGGCGTTGTTATCCACGCCGTCGAGCAGGAAGTTATTGAACGTGCTTCGCTGGCCGTTGACGTTGAAGGAGCCTTCGCGCGGCGGATTGGCCACGGCGTAGGAAGAACGGCGTACACCTGCCGACAGCAGGGCGAGGTCGGCGTAATTGCGCCCGTTGAGTGGAAGCTCGACGATTTTCTTCGCTTCCACAACCTGGCCGCGCTGGCTGCTTTCCGATTCCACCAGCGGCACCGTCGCCGTAACTTCGACGGATTCGGCCACCTGGCCCACGGCGAGCGAAAGGTCCACGCGCTGGCGGGCGTTGATATTGACCGTGAATTCGGAGGCGACGGCGGTGGTGAATCCCGCTTTCTGAGCGGCGAGCTTGTAGCGGCCCGGCTTAACGTTGAAGAATTCAAAGCTGCCGTTGCCGTCGGACTCTTTACTCACGGCGATGTTTGTGTCCAGACTGGTGAGGGTGACACGCGCGCCGTCGATGACAGCTTCGCTCCGGTCGCGGATGGTGCCCAAAACGGCCCCGGTCTCAAACTGCGCCCAAAGTGTCCCGGACAGAGAAAGCCCTAAGCAAGCGAGTAGGAGTTTCATGCTCTATTTAGGTACCACAACCAAATGACGATGGCGTTGCGGAACAAACACAATCCGGGCAAGCGTCCGCTAAAGACGCTCGACCGCGTTTTATCGAAGGCCGGAATCGGTTCGCGAACCGAAACGCGCGAGTGGATCGCCGCCGGGCGCATTGAGGTGAACGGGAAGCAGGCGCAGTCGGCGGAACAGTGGATCGATCTCGATCGCGACGTGGTTTCGCTCGACGGCAAGCCGATTGAAGGCGCTCCGAAGAAGTACGTCCTGCTGTACAAGCCTAAGGGTTATTTGACTACCTACAAGGACCCGGATGGCAGGCCCACGGTCTACGACCTGATACAAGGCCTGCCCGAGTATATGGTGCCGGTGGGCCGGCTGGATCTCGACACCAGCGGACTGCTGATTTTGACCAACGATACACAGTTCGCCGAGCGGGTGATGAATCCCGATCACAAAGTTTCGAAGACCTACCTGGTGAAAGCGTCGGGCCGGTTGAGCGAGGAACAGATGGAGCGGCTGCGCCAGGGCGTGGAGTTGGAAGACGGGGTGACGCGACCCGCTGAAGTCCGGCAGGTACGGCAGGACGAGGGCAAGACGGTGCTGGAACTGGTGCTCACCGAAGGGCGCAACCGGCAGGTGCGGCGCATGATCGAAGCGGTGGGCAGCCGCGTGCGGAAGCTGGTGCGGACGGCGATCGGTCCGGTGACGATCGGCAAGCTGGAGATCGGCAAGTACCGACCGCTTGAACGGGAGGAAGTCAATGCGCTGGCGGGCGTGGAGTGGATCAAACCCGCCACAGAGCGGCGCCGGAAGCCGCCGGCTCGGGACGCACGCGTCCGCGGCGGTGAAGATACTCGAGGTGGGCGAGAATCTCGAACACGGCGAAGCGGTGATGGAACGGCGCCAGCGCCCGCGGCCAAACGCGCCCCACGATCTGGTGGGCGGTTTGAGGAGCGGCCGAGACCGCCTGTACGATCTCCGCGCAGCGGCGCTCGTGATGCGCCAGCGTCTGGCGGACCCAGGCCCGATGGCCGCGGAAAGGCGCGTAGTGGCCCGGCAAAATCCACTCGACGTCCATCGCGTCCACCCGGCCGAGGGAAGTGAAGTATTCGCCGAGCATGTCGCGCCCGGGCATCCAACTGATGTTGGGGCTGATGTTTTCAAGCACGGTGTCGCCGGCGAACAGGAGGGCGTTGGGTTCGTTTCGCAGGCTGGCGTGACCGGAGGCATGGCCCGGAGTGGTGACTACTTCGAGATCGCCAAAGGCCGTCTGAATGCGGTCGCCGTCGCGGAGAATGCGCTGGGGGGTGAGCTTCTGGAAATGCGGCAGGATCTGCTCGAAGGACTGTTCGATGCGCGCCGTCATCTCCGGCGGAACGCCGCCGAGGGCGAGCGGTTCGCGCAGCCATCCGGGTCCCTGGGAAACGATGTCGAGGTGACGCCATTCGGCTTCCTCCATCAGCAGTCCGGCGCCGGTGAGCGCGAGCAGGCGGCGGGCGCCGCCGACATGATCGGGGTGCGCGTGCGTGAGCAGGATGAGGCGGATTTCGCTCAGCCGCACACCGGCCTCGGCCATTTGCGTTTCGATGGCCGCGTGGCATTCGGGCGTATCGAGCCCGGTGTCGATGAGCATCCAGCCGTCGCGCAGCCGCACCAGATAGCAGTTCACTTCGGCGAGTTCGAACGGCAGCGGCAGTTTCAGGCGGAAGATGCCGCCGCCAAGCAGGCTCAGCACGCCGCGGGCGCCGTCACGGCCGAGGCATGACTATAGTCAGCGTGGTAAGAACTGCGCACCAGGGGGCCGGCCTCGACGTGCGCCAGACCCATTTCCATTCCCGCGCGGCGGAACTGCGCGAACTCCTCCGGTGAGACGTAGCGGAGAATCGGCAGATGTTTGGGGGAAGGCCGCAGGTATTGCCCCAAGGTCACGATATCGACCGAGTGCGCCTTCAGATCGCGCATCACCTGCAGGACTTCTTCCGGCGTTTCTCCCAATCCGAGCATGAGCCCGGATTTGACCGGCACCGAAGGGCCACGTTTCTTGGCGTAAGCCAGCATGTCGAGCGAGCGCTCATAGCGGGCGCCGAGCCGCACCTGGCGGTAGAGACGCGGAACGGTTTCGGTGTTGTGGTTGAGCACGTCCGGCGCGGCGTCCATGACGATGTCCATGGCTTCGTGCGAGCCTTGGAAATCGGGCACCAGGACTTCCACCTTGCAGCCGGGGACGCGGTCGCGAATGGCTCGGATGGTCATGGCGAACAGCAGCGCGCCGCCGTCCTTGCGATCGTCGCGATTCACGCTGGTAACGACGGCATAGCGCAGTCCGAGCGCTTCGACCGCTTCCGCCACGCGGGCGGGCTCATCGAAATCGACGGCCAGCGGAGCGCCTTTCTGCACCGCGCAGAAACCGCACCGGCGCGTGCAGACGTTGCCCAAAATCATGAACGTGGCGGTGCGGTGGTTCCAGCACTCGCCGACGTTGGGACAAGCCGCGCTCTCGCAAACCGTGTGCAGCTTGAGGCGCTCGACGAGCCGTTTGAGTTCGTGGTAGTTGGCCCCGGCGGGAGCGGGAGCGCGCAGCCAATCGGGACGCTTCGGGCGAGAGTCGATGGTTACCAGCACGTAGTCTTATTTTAGCCGAGACTTGGGGGAGTCTTGAAATCTTGATGGGCGCCAGATCCTAAGAGGTGGCGGACCGGGCAGGCGGCACACTGGGCAACCGAACAGGCTCCGCAGGTGGGGTTGGTCGACGGCGCGAGGCCATCGCCGGACGGCAATTGGGTTCATTCTCCGCCGATGGCACCTGGGTCTGCTTCACCTCGTCGCGGTCGAGTAGGAACCAGGTGTGGCGCATTTCCGGTGAACGCGCAGCAGATCTCATGGCGGAAGTTCGTGAGTTGATCGCCCACGCCTAGGCTGCGCCCACCAGCGACGGCACCGCCACTTCCTGATGGCGCAGGATGAGCACGGTTTGATCGTCCTCCAGCGCCTCCGAACCAGTGAAGCGTTGCACTTCGGCCAACAGGACCCGGCGTATCTCTTCGGCGGGTTTGCCCGAGTTGGCGCGCAGGACTTCGGCCAGGCGATCCTCACCGAACTCGTCATCGGAGCCGTTGCGGGCTTCCAGAATTCCGTCGGTGAACAGCAGCAGCAGGTCGCCGGAGCGCAGCCGCGCCGTACCCTGGCGGTAATGGGCCGAGGGCAGCATGCCCAGCACCGGTCCACCCTCTTCAAGGCGCGTGAGGCGGCCTTCCGCCGTCAGCAGCATCGGCGCATAGTGGCCCGCATTGATGAAGTGCAGCAGCGTGGTGCGCGGATCGTAGTAGGCCCAGAACATGGTGGCGTAACGTTCGGGCGAGGCGCGCTCACACAGCAGGCGGTTGAGCCGCCGGGCCGCCTCTTCATGATGGCGCTTGGAAGCCGTCCAGTCGCTCGAACGGACGGCCCCGTGAATCACTCCCATGAGCAGCGCGGCCGGCACGCCTTTGCCGGAAACGTCGCCCAAGACCATCGAGTAGCCGCCATCTTCGAGCGGTAAGACGTCATAGAAATCGCCGCTGACGTCGGAGGCGGGCGAGTAGGCGGCGGCGACTTCGAGGCTGCCGGTGGAAGCGCCGGGCGCGGGCAGCAGATTGCGTTGCACTTCGCGGGCGATTTCGAGCTGCTGTTCGAGAGCGCGGCCGCGGACATAGGAACGGAACCGGAGCGCCATCAGCGACAGAGCGGCGAGCAGCGCCAGCGCGGCCGAAGTATTGATGATGAGATTGCGGCGGATGGGCCACAGGGAGACATCGGCCTCGCGCGGGCCCAGCGCGATCTCGATCAGGCCTGGAGTTTTGCCCGGCAGCCGGATTGGCATCGCCTCCACTACGATTTCGCCCGCTTCCTGTTGGCGGGTCTTATAAACCGGCTGCCGGGCGCGGAACCGGTCGCGGAGTTCACCCGTGGAAAAGGTTGGGGATGCCGGCGTTCCGGCACGGGCGATAACCTGCCCGTCGAAGTCGCGCAGTTCGATCCACGCGACGCGGCCGCCGTTCTGGGACCTCGCCTCTTCCAACAGCCGGGCTGGCTCAGCCTTGCCGGATTCCCGCATTTGACGGTCGAGTTCGCCCACGATCTTGCCGATGTCGCGGCGGGTCTGCTCGATCACGATGCGCTTGGAAACGAAGGAATAGGTGGAGACGGAACTCACCAGCAGCGTCAGCGCCAGGGCACCGCCGGCGGCGATACCAAATTTGAACCACCGGTAACCGCCGCGCTTTCTGCCGTTCTCCACAAAGTCTCCTTGTTAATAGAGACGAGGAGGGGGCGGAAAACGGTTTCCCGGCGGGAGGAAGCTTTACCTATTTAACGTAGGCCCGCCTTGCGCCACATTTCATCGACCCTTGCTTTCACATCCGCGGGCATGGTGATGACGTCCGGCCAGGGACGCGTGAAACCTTCCTGGGGCCACTTGCGCGTGGCGTCGATGCCCATCTTGGAGCCGTAGTTGGCCAGGCGGCTGGCGTGATCGAGCGAATCGACGGGGCCCATGACGAACTCGATATCGCGCTGCGGGTCGATGTTGTTGAGCGCCTTCCAGGCCACTTCGCTGAAGTTCTGGACGTCCACGTCGTCGTCCACCACCACGATCACTTTCGAGAACATGGCCTGCCCGGTGCCCCAGATGGAGTGCATCACCTTGCGGGCGTGGCCCGGATACGACTTCCGGATCTTGACCAGAATCAGGTTGTGGAAGATGCCCTCGGCGGGCATGGCGATGTCGCGCACCTCAGGCAGTTGCAGGCGCATCAGGGGCAGAAAGATCCGCTCGATGCCTTTGCCCATGTAGAAGTCCTCCATGGGCGGCGGGCCGACGACGGTGGTGGCGTAGACCGGATTCTTGCGGTGCGTAACGCATTCGACGTGAAAGACCGGGTAGTCGTCATCGAGCGAATAGAAACCGGTGTGATCGCCGAACGGCCCTTCGCGACGGAGTTCGCCCAGCGTCACATAGCCTTCCAATACGATCTCGGCATGGGCGGGCACCAGAACGTCGTTGGTTTCGCTCTTCACCATTTCCACGGGCTTGGTGCGCAGAAAACCGGCGATCATCATTTCGTCGAGATCGGGCGGCAAGGGAAGAATGGCCGAGTACATCGACGCGGGGTCGCAACCGATGGCGGCCGAAACGGGCATGCGCGTCTGCTTGCCTTCGCGCAGCAGGCGCCGGTAGTGTTCGGCTCCCTGCTTGTGCGTCTGCCAATGCATGCCGGTGGTGCGCTCGTCGTAAACCTGCATGCGATACATGCCGCAGTTGCGTTTGCCGTTTTCCGGGTTGTGGGAAAACACCATGGGCAGCGTGATGAAGGGGCCCGCATCCTGCGGCCAGCAGTGCAGCACGGGAAATTCGGCCAGAGAGAAGCCGGTCTTGCGGATGACCTCCTTGCAGGGGCCGGTGGAAACGGTTTTGGGAAAGAAGGCGCCGACCTCGGCGAGCTTGGGCAGCATTTTGAGCTTGCCGAGAATGCCTTCGGGCATGCGTGTTTCGAGAAACTCGACGATGCGCGCGGCCACTTCCTCCACCGAATCCACCTCGAGGGCGATCTGCATGCGCTTCATGCTGGCGAAGGCGTTGATGAGCACCGGGACGTTTGAGCCCTTGGGTTTCTCGAACAGCAGCGCCGGCCCGCCGCCTTTGACGGACCGGTCGGCGAACTCGGTGATCTCCAGGCGCGGGTCCACTTCGAAAGGAATCCGCTTCAATTCGCCCGCTTTTTCCAGCGCCTGGATGAATTCGCGCAAATCATTGTAGGCCATAAATGTTCAGATGCTCTTTCACTCTACTATGATGTAGGATCAGGGACTTCGGCTTATGGCAAAACGGACGGCATTCATCACCGGCGCAAGCCGCGGCATTGGACGGGCGTGTGCGATGGCGCTGGCGGGCGCGGGCTGCCGGGTGGTGCTGGCGGCGCGCGATCTGGCCAGGCTCGAGGAAGCGGCCGCGGCGATCCGCGAATCGGGCGGCGAGGCGCATACGGTCGCGCTCGACCTGACGGCGCCCGATCAGATCGCCCAAGCCTTCAGCGAGGCGGTGGCCAAGGCCGGGCCGGTCCACATTCTGGTGAACAACGCCGCCATCACGAAAGACGGACTGGCGCTGCGCATGAAGCGGCAGGATTTCGAATCCGTGCTGCAGGTGAATCTTTCGGGCGCATTTGCGTGCATCCAGCAGGTGCTTTCGCCGATGGTGAAGGAACGCTGGGGGCGCATCATCAACATCAGCTCGGTGGTGGCGCAGGCGGGCAACCCGGGCCAGGTGAATTACGTTTCGTCGAAGGCGGGGTTGATCGGCATGACGAAGTCGCTGGCGCACGAACTTTCCAGCCGTAACATTACCGTCAATGCCGTGGCGCCGGGATTCATCGAAACCGATATGACGGCCGTGCTTACGCCCGAGGTGAAGGAGCGCATTCTCGGCAGTATTCCGTTGAAGCGGATGGGGACGGCGGGCGAAGTGGCGGCGGCGGTAAAGTTTCTGGCCAGCGACGAGGCGGGGTATATCACCGGGCAGGTATTGAACGTGAACGGCGGCATGTACATGTAGCCGCCCCTCAGGAAACACAGCGTGTACGGCCGGCATCATCGAAAAGCACGGATCCTGTTTGGCGTCTCCGACGTCGTGTTCACGGCGCTGGCGTTTGAGGCGGCATATCAGACACGATCGCTGCTGCCACTGGAGCGATTCTTTGAAATCGCCGTACCCGCTAAGGCCCTGCTGCTCGGTTTTTCGATTCTGGTCTGGGTGCTGATGGGCTATTGGCTGGGCGTTTATGAACGTCTGGATTCGGCTCATTTGCGCTCGATTCTGCGCGATACGACGCGGCAGTGTTTCATTGGCGGCATGGCCGTGGTGATGTTCCAGTTCACGCTGCGCCTGGATTTGAGCCGCGTGTTTCTGGGCCTGTTCGTTTTGTACGCATGGGTGCTGTTGTGCCTGTTCCGCTGGCGGGCGGGAAGGATCGTGGGGCTGATCCGGCGCGAGTTCGCGGCGCCGCATCATGTGGTGGTGGTGGGCACGGGCGCGCGGGCGATACGGCTGGGCGAGATGCTGGAACGCTCCTCCGATCACGCGGTGCGGCTGCGGTGTTTCCTGTCGGACCAGGAGGGCGCGCCGGAATGGATCCAACTCGCCAACCGGTATGAAGTGATTCCGGTGGCGCGGCTTTCCGGCCTGCTGCGGGAGCATGTAATCGACGAGATTCTTTTTGCCGTAGATAGCGACCGCCTGGCCGGCCTCGAAGACGCGTTTCTTCTTTGCGATGAAGAAGGCGTGCGCACGCGCGTGGCGGTGGATTTCTTCCCGCACGTCAACAGCGAGGTTTATCTGGACCGGTTCGGCGATGCGCCTCTGCTCACTTTCGCCGCGGCTCCGCACGACGAGGTGCGGCTGCTGGTGAAGCGCTCCGCCGACGTGCTGATCGCCATCGCCGCGCTGCTGATTCTGCTGCCCGCGATGGCGGCGATCGCCCTGCTGATCCGGATCTCGTCTCCGGGACCGGCGATTTTCCGGCAAGTGCGCTGCGGGTTGAACGGCCGCCGCTTCACGTTTTATAAATTCCGTTCGATGGTCGATAACGCCGAGGAATTGAAGGCCGGCCTGCGGCACCTCAATGAAAAAGAGGTGGTGTTCAAGATCGCCAGGGATCCGCGGCTGACCGGCATCGGGCGCTGGCTGCGCAAGTTTTCGATCGACGAATGGCCACAATTGTGGAACGTCATTCGCGGCGATATGTCGCTGGTGGGCCCGCGCCCGGCGGTACCCGAAGAGGTGGATCTCTATCAGACGTGGCAGCGGCGGCGGCTTCGCATGCGCCCCGGGCTGACGTGCCTGTGGGCGGTGCAAGGCCGCGACCAATTGGACTTTGAAACCTGGATGCGGATGGATATGGAATACATCGACAACTGGTCGCTGGCGCTCGACTGGAAGATTCTCATCCGCACCATTCCCTATGTTCTGATGGGAAAAGGAGCACATTGATCGCATGGATCTGATTCCCTCGCAGGAAGACGTGGTGGGGCTGCTGCGGCAAACCGGCGCGCTGCGCAACGGCCATTTCGTTTATCCCAATGGACTGCATGCCAACGAATATTTGCAGGTGGCGCTGGCCATGCGGCAGTATCAACACCTCAAGACGTTGAGCGTGGGATTGAGCCGCAAGGTGCGGGCAAACGCGGAGATTCGCGCGGCCATTCCGAATCTTTCGGTGGTGGCTCCGACCGGCGGCGGCATACCAGTCGCGTATGGCATTTGCGAAGCGCTGCGCGCCAAGCAGGTCTATTGGGCCGAGTCCGAAGACAACGACAGGCCGCTGCATTTCCGCCAGTATTTCGTGCAATCGCCGGGGGAAAAAGTGCTGCTGGTGGACGATATCTTCCGCACCGGACGGAAGCTCAGAGAGTTGAAGGCGCTGGTGGAATCGAACGGCGGAGAAGTGGTGGGCCTGGCGGCGATCATTTATCAGCCAACGCCGAAGACGCCGGATTTCCGCGATCTGCCGCTGTTTTTTCTGGCCAAGCTCGACGCCCGCTATTCGATCGACGCCGAGTCGTGCCAGTTGTGCAAGCAGGAGATACCGATCGAATCGGTGTGGATTTGAAGCCCCCCGTGCACAGCCGCCGGAAGTGGATGGCCGCGCTTGCCTCGATGGCGGCGGGTCCTTCGGCGTGCGGCCAGGAAAAGAAACCGGATACGCCGATCGACAGGCAGACGCTGGAAGCGGCGCTGCGCGTGATGGGACTGGAGTACAGCCCGGCGCAAATCGAGCAGGCGGTGCCGCGGGTCAATCAACTGGCCGGGCGCATCCAACGGCTGCGGAAAATCGAAGTGCCGCTCGACACCGAGCCCGCGGCGCGCTTTCATGCGTTGGGGCCGGGGCCGATGCCGCGGCGGCGGGCGGTATTTCAGCCCTCCCGGGTGGCGCCGGTGGTCAAGCCCAAAAATGAGGGCGATCTGGCGTTTCTGCCGGTCACCAGGCTTGCCTGGCTGCTGCGGAACCGGCGGATCACCTCCAGGCAATTAACCGCAATCTACCTGGAACGTTTAAAACAATTCGGCCCGCGATTGAATTGCGTGATCACGCTGACCGGGGATCTGGCGATGGAGCAGGCGGCGCGGGCCGATCAGGCCATCCGCGCGGGCAAGTATCGCGGCCCGCTGCACGGAATTCCATGGGGCGCCAAGGATCTGCTGGCGACCAAAGGCATCGCGACCACCTGGGGCGCCGAGCCCTATCGCGACCAGGTGCCTAGCTCGAATGCGACGGTGGTGGACCGGTTGGAGAAGGCCGGCGCCGTGCTGGTGGCGAAGCTTTCGATGGGCGCCCTCGCGATGGGCGGGCTCTGGTTCGGCGGCATGACCAAGACGCCCTGGAACGTCGAAGAAAGTTCGAGCGGCTCTTCGGCGGGGTCGGCTTCGGCGGCGGCGGCGGGGCTGGTGGCCTTCGCTATCGGGACGGAAACGTTGGGCTCCATCGTATCGCCATGCGTGCGCTGCGGCGTGGCGGGCGTGCGGCCGACTTATGGGCGCGTGCCGCGCACCGGAGCGATGGCTCTTTCCTGGACCATGGACAAAATCGGGCCCATCTGCCGCACGGTGGAAGACTGCGCGCTGGTGCTGCGCGCGATTCACGGTCCGGACGGGCGCGACGGCACGGCGATCGATGCCCCGCTGGAATGGAACCCGGCACGTCCGCTGTCCACGCTACGGATCGGAATGCTGGAAGAGGAATTCGGCGAAGCGGATGCAAAGGACAAGCCGGTGTACGAGGCTGCGCTCGCCGGCTTGGGCAAGGCGGGCGCCCGGCTGCGTCCGGTGAAACTGCCCGATTTCGACGTAGGCGCGCTGCTGCTGATTCTGAGCGCCGAAGGGGCGGCGGCGTTTGACGATCTCACGCGCAGTGGCGGGTTGGACCGCCTGACCGATCAGGGGCCGGATGCGTGGCCCAACACATTCCGCGGCTCGCGCTTTATTCCGGCCGTCGAGTATATCCGGGCGCAGCGGGCACGCACGCTGATGATGCGTCGGATGGAATTGTTCTTCAAGGACTGGGACGTGCTGGTATCGCCGCCGGGCGATTCGCTCGGCGTGACTAACCTGACCGGCCATCCGCAGGTGGTGGTTCCCTGCGGCTTCGTGGACGGGATGCCGCGCGGGCTGGTGTTCACGGCGGGGTTGTGCGAAGAGGGCGCGGCGATGCGCGTGGCGCACGCTTATGAACGCGCCACCAGGTGGCACGCCATGCGGCCTCCGGTTTCCTAACGCCAGCTTTCGTCGTAGAAACCGGCTTCCACCACTTCGCCCGCCGCATTCAACACGGCCCAGTCGCCAAGGCGCGGATAGAGCAGAGCGTTGGTGCCGCGCAGGTGGTCGGCATTGAAGGTGTGGCCGGTGTTGAGCACCACGTAACGCTCCGGATTGAGTGGATTGGGATAGATGGCCACCAGCGTTTCCCCGGCCGCGGGCTTGCGCTTAACGGGAATGCGGTCCATCACCCTGGCGATGAGCTTGTTCGATTGCGCGGTGCCGAACAGGATGAGGTGATGGCGCTTGATGTCTTCGGCGGTGACGGCGGAATCGTCTTTCACGCGCAGATCGCCGCGAAAGAATTTATCCCAGTCGGCCTGAAACGCGGCAAGCCTTGCATCGGCGCCGCCGGCGGGACGGACGCAGAGAAACGAACCCAGGAACGCATCGTCGATGGGTCCTTGCAGGCCATGGCGTTTGCGCAACCCTTTGCTGAATCCGGCATGCCACTTCCCTTCCCGCTTTTCGAATTCGCGGCCATTTAAGGATTGGCCGTCGATGCTCGCGTGGGCTGGTTTGTCGAGCGCCAGATGAGACACCCCTTTGGTCCCGATGCGCACCTTGCCATCGGCTTCCCTCCTGGCATCCACTTCGGCGCGGTCATAGTGGCGATCGAGGCCGTCGATGCGGAGCCAGAACGCGTTTCCGTAACGCGTGGTGTGCGTCAGAAAGCGGATCCGGTCGGGCACGGCGCGGCCGCCGGCGATCGCTTTGGCGATGAAGGCTTCCGATTCGGCTTTGCTTTCGGGCGAGAATTTATGGCCGATGGCGGGGCCGACGAGGAAGAGCGTTCGCAGATCGGCGGGCGGCACGTTTTCGCGCGCCAGTTGTTCCTTCACGTTGACCGACGCCTGCAACTGCGGATCGTCGACACTGCCGTAACCCACCGTTGGCACCAGCAGGGCGTTGCGGGCATAGAGGTAGGCATCGTAAATCGGCCAGACGCGCTTCTCGTGCTCCGGGGCGTTCTCGCGCTTGGCGTAGCGCATGGTCTCGCTGAATCCGGCGCCCGCTTCGAGCGCCGCCCAACGGCTGGGATCGTGCAGGCCGATGTGCCACGTTCCGGCGCCGCCCATGGAGAAGCCGCGCAGCACGATGCGGGCGGGATCGATGCGGTAGCGCTTCTCCACCGACCCCAGCGCTTCGAAGACATCGGTTTCGCCGGACCAGCGGTAGGCGTTGTTGGTGCGGCCGTACACATGGAGTTCGAGGCGATCCGGCGGCGGCTGAACGGGGCGGCCCCACTCGGCGTCGGCGATGAAGCTCACTTCGTTCAAGCGCGCGTTGCGGCCATGCAGGACGACGTCGAGGCGCGAGGGCCGGGCGGGGTCGTAGCTTTCGGGAACGATGACGGTGTAGGGCTGCACGCTGCCATCGACTTCGGACCAGTAGGCACGCACCGTGCGGCCCTTGCGCGAAGGCCAGGCGGCCGATCCGCTGTGGAGTTCGCCGGCTCGGGTCAGGCCGAGATCGAGCACCTTCAGAGTGTTGTCGTAGTAGGCGCGGGAGAGAAATTCCTCGGGATGGCGCAGGATCCAATCGGCCGCCTTGTAGCAGATGGCGACATCGGCGAGCAGGGTGCGATCGGCCCCGGAGAGGCGCTTCAGGTGCATGTCGAGCGCCGCCATCTTCGAGCGCACGGCGGCGATTTCTTCGGCCGTGGGCTTATAGGGCGGAGCCTGCTGAGCGGTCGCCAGGATGCCGGTCAAAGCAAGGGGGAGCAGCCATCTCATAGACTTTCCATTATGGATCATGGATCGCCGCTGCCCAGGCTCTACGCCATCGCCGATACGGTCACCATCGAGCGCGGCGGCTGGCGTGTGGAGCAGGTGGTGGAGGCATGGATCGAAGCCGGCGTGCGGCTGATCCAGTTACGGCACAAAGGACACTATTCGCGGGAAATGTTTGAAACGGCGAGGCGCGTTTCGGTTCTATGCCGCGCGGGCGGGGCCGCGCTGACGATCGACGACCGGGCCGACATCGCGAACCTGGTCGATGCCGGCGTGCATGTGGGGCAGGACGATCTGGCGCCGGCCGATGCCCGGCGGGTGTTGGGTACCGGCCGGCTGCTTGGGTTTTCAACCCACAACGAGGCGCAACTGAAGGCGGGCGATGCCGAGCCGGTGGATTATCTCGCGCTCGGTCCCATGTTCCCAACCGGATCGAAAGCGAATCCGGATCCGGTGGTGGGGCTCGACCGGATGGCCCAACTGCGGCGGCTGACGGCAAAGCCGCTGGTAGCGATTGGGGGCATCACCCTGGAGCGGGCTCCGCTGGTCCTGAGGGCCGGATTCGACAGCGTGGCGGTCATCTCCGGCCTGCTGCCGCCGGGCGATGAGGGCTTGCGGCGGCGCGCCGAAGAGTGGATCGAGATCTTAACCGATGTGTTATAGTTCCGTTTTCACCAATGAGCCTCCTACGAAAGAAACCGATCGCGGCCCTGTTGGGCCAAGCGGCCGAAGGGGATAAAGGCGTGGGTTTGAAGCGGACTTTGGACGCCAAAAACCTGATCGCACTGGGAATCGGCGCCATTATCGGCGCTGGTTTGTTTGTACGGACGGCGGCGGCGGCGGCCGAAGCTTCGGGCGCGGCGGTAACCTTATCGTTCCTGGTGGCGGCCCTGGGATGCGCGTTCGCGGGCCTGTGCTACGCGGAATTCGCGGCCATGATTCCGATCGCGGGCAGCGCCTACGCCTATGCCTATACGACGATGGGCGAGTTCGTAGCATGGATCATCGGATGGGCGCTGGTGCTCGAATACGCGCTGGGCGCGGCGACGGTGGCGATCGCCTGGAGCGAGTATCTGAACAAACTGCTCGACGGCGCGATCCCATATGAATGGAGCCACTCTCCGATGGAGGTTTCCGCCACGGGTGTGAGCGGCACGTTCAACGCGCCGGCAATCGTCATTCTGCTGCTGCTGACACTGCTGCTGATCAAGGGAACGCAGGAATCGGCATCGGTCAACGCGGTGATCGTTTTCGTGAAGGTGGCCATCGTCATCGTGTTCATCGCGGTGGGCTGGGCCTTCGTGAAAACTTCCAACCACGTTCCCTACATGATTCCCGAAGGCACGCCGGGACACGAGGGCTTCTTCGAGCATGGCTGGGGCGGGGTGCTGCGCGGCGCGGGCATCGTGTTCTTCGCCTTCATCGGATTCGACGCGGTTTCGACGGCGGCGCAGGAGGCAAAACGGCCGGAGCGCGACATGCCGATCGGCATCATGGGTTCGCTCGCGCTGTGTACCGTTCTGTATGTCCTGTTCGGCCACGTGCTCACCGGCGTCGCCCCCTGGACGGAGTTCAAGACGGCGGGCAAGGAAGCTTCGGTCGCTTACGCGATTCAGACCTACATGCATGGCTATGGATGGCTGGCGACGCTGATCACGGTGGCGATTCTGGCCGGCTTCTCGTCGGTGATTCTGGTCATGCTGCTGGGGCAGAGCCGGGTGTTCTATTCGATGGCCAAGGACGGGCTGCTGCCGAACCTGTTCGCCGAGCTTCATCCGAAATTCCGGACGCCCTATAAATCCAACTGGGTGCTGTTTGTGTTCGTGGGCCTGTTCGCGGGATTCCTGCCGGGCAGCCTGGCGGGCGATCTAACTTCGATCGGAACGCTGTTCGCCTTCGTGGTAGTGAGCGCCGGTGTGTGGATCATGCGGCGCACCAACCCGGAGATCCGGCGTCCGTTCCGCGCGCCGCTGGTGCCGCTGGTGCCGCTGCTGGGGGTTCTGGTCTGTTCGGGCATGATCGTGTCGCTCGATCCGCAGACGCAGTTGACGGCACTTGGGTGGATGCTGCTGGGCTTCATCGTGTACTTCGTTTACAGCAAGAACCACAGCAAGCTAAATGCGTAGCGCGACTACCGCGAGCCGTTGGCGATCAGGTAATCTTTCGCCTTCTGGTACACGTGCGATGGCAGGATGTTGCGCGTGCTGAGTTCATCCTTGCGCTTGTAAGGGCGGCCCTGAATGATCTTGAGGGCGTAGGAATCGCCGATGAAGGGCATCTTTCGCAACTGATCGAAGCTGGCGGCGTTGATGTCGACCGACTGGGGAGTGCCGGATTCCGCGGGCTGCGGCATCTCGAGAACTTTGGGCGACGCCGGAGCCTGGGAGGCCGAAGCCGCCGGTTCCACCGCGGGCGTGGCCGGCTGCTGCGATGCACGCTGCATCGCGGGCTGATTGCAGGCCGCCGCGGCTAGACTCAACAAAAAGGCGAGCGAACGAAATAATCCCTGCATTTTCAATGGGTCCTCCGGTAGATAGGAACCCTTATCGTATCATGTGGGCTGGAGGGGACCACGAATGTTGATGGCGCCGCAGAAGCTGGTATTGCTGCTGTTCTCAGCCGCATTCGCGGAGGTAAAGCCCTCGGCGGGTGTAGAGACCGGAGAGATCGGCAAGGCGGCGTTCCGCATCGATATTCCGGCTTCTCCTAACGGTCAGTTGATCGTTTACTGCCACGGCTATGGCGGCCCGTCGCAGTACGACAAGTCGAAGCCTCCCTCGGCGCTGGTGAAGGCGTTTCTCGACGCCGGTTACGCGGTGGCGCAATCGGGCTACTCAAAGAAAGGCTGGGCGCTGGAACAGGCGATCGGCGACAGCGAGGCGTTGCGCGCCTACTACGAGGGCAAATACGGGAAGCCGAAGCGCACGTGGGTGACGGGCCATTCGATGGGTGGGGCGATCACGGTGGCCGTGATCGAAATGTTTCCGCGCCAGTATGACGGCGCTCTGCAAATGTGCGGACCGGTGGGCGCTTCGCTCGATTTTTTGAAGCGCAAGATGTTCGACACGCTGGCGGTCTACGATTACTATTTCCCCGATATGATCGTCTCGCCGGTAGCGCCGGTGGAGTGGGACGCGGAACTTCCGCTGCGCATTCAAAAAGAAGCCACATCCTATCCGGAGCGGCTGGAAGCTTTCCAGAAATGGAGCGGGCTCAAGACGGAAGTGGAAGTGGGGCAGGTGGTGGCGTTCTTCACTCAGGTGCAGCGTGAGCTGATCGAGCGGACGGGCGGCAACCCCTTCGACAATCGCAACACGGTGTACCAGGGCAGCACCGACGACGGCAAACTGAACCGCGGCGTGAAGCGGTTTGCGGCCACGCCCAAGGCCGCCGATTATCTGCGCCGGCACTACACGCCGAGCGGCGAGTTGAAGCAGCCGATGCTATCGCTGCACACCATCCACGATCCGCTGGTGCCTGCCTGGGCGGCCAACGCCTATGGCGACCTGCTGGAGAGCAAGGGCGGCTCCGGGCTTTACGTACAGCGCTTCGTAAGCCGCAACGGCCATTGCGCTTTCACGCCGGAAGAGACGATGAATGCGTTTCGCGATCTGGTGGCCTGGAAGGAATCCGGCCAGGCGCCGGCTTCGGGCGAACAGAAATAATCAGCGGTTGTAGTTGGGCGTTGAGCCGCGCAGGCGCTTCCAGGCGTCGTCGCAGGCGGTGAGCAGGCCGGCGGGAAGCGGGCCGTCGCCCAGCACGCGGATGTTCTGCTCCAGTTGATCCAGCCGCGTGGCGCCGATGATGAAGCAATCGGCGGGCGAGTGGTGCAACAGCCAATTGAGGGCCACGCTGATCAGCGAGCGGCCGGCGGCCGTTGCGGCGAGGTTCAGCGCCTCCACGGCATCGAACATCTGATTGTGCCAGTAGCGGTCCTGATACATCTTATTGTTGTCGAAGCGCGTACCAGCGGTGTACGTTTCGCGGGAGTGCTTACCGGTTAACAAACCGCCGGCCAGCGGGTTATAGACGACCGTGGAAAGCTGGTATTGCCCGATCATGGGCAGGTATTCCTGCTCGATGCCGCGCGCCAGCAGATTGTACATGGGCTGCGTGATCGCGGCGGGCTTCCAGCCGGCGGCGGCGGCCAGATGCTGCATGCGCGCCACCTGCCAGCCGGAATGGTTGCTCGAAGCGGCGTAGCGCACCTTCCCTTCCTTCACCAGTTCGTCGACGGCGCCAAGCGATTCCTCGAGCGGAACGCCGTAGTCGGGCTGGTGGAGGTAATAGACGTCCAGATAATCGGTGCGCAGGCGGCGCAGGGAATCGTCGATGCCGCGGCGGATGGCGGCGCGGGAGAGGCCCTGCAAATCGGCCTCGTCGCCCATCTTGCCGAAGACCTTCGAAGCGAGAACCACCTTGCCGCGGCGGCCGAGCAGTCCCTTGCCGACGTATTCCTCGGTGACGCCTTTGTTGTAGACATTGGCGGTGTCGATGAAGTTGATGCCGCCGTCGATGGCGGCGTGCAGAATGCGAATGCTGTCCGCCTCGTTCACCTGGCCGCCAAACGTCATCGTACCGAGCACCATGCGCGCGACGGTGAGATCGGTCTGCTTCAACGTGATGGTTTGCACCGCTATTGCTTCTCCAGAATCCGGGCGAGAATGGGCGGAATCTCGAAAACGGCGCGATTGTCGAGCCGCGCGGCATTCCGCTTGCAGCTTTCCAGTGTATCGCCCGAAAGCAGCGTGGCGACGGCGGAGGCGATCTCCTTGAAGCTCGAAAGCACCAGGCCTACTCGCTGCTCGTGGATCCATTCGGCGTTGTAGCGCTCCTGCGGCAGGGTCCAGGCGTTGCGTTCGACGATGACGGGCAGCTTCATGGCGAGCGCTTCGCTGACGCTGCCGGGGCCGGGTTTGCCGATGAAGAAATCCGACAGGTGCATGTAGAGAGGAATGGCGGCGGTGTAGCCTTCGACGAAGACGGGCATATTCCATCGCCGCGACGCGAGGTCGCTCCGCAGTTTCTCGTTCTTTCCGCAGATGGCGATGTACTGCGCGGCGGCGGGCGCGGAATTAAGGCGTTCGAGGATCCTTCGAATTTCGGTGGAGCCCTGGCCGCCAAACAGGATCAGGCCGGTGGGCGCATCCGGTTTGAGGCCGAGTCTCACGCGTTCCGCGGCGCGGTCCCGTTCCACGGGCTCGTAAAAGCGGGGATGGAGGATCATGCCGGAGACGCGGTGGGCGCGATCGGGACCGTAGCCCATGGCGGCCGCCTGCTCAACGGCCTTGGCGGTTCCACAGACGTAGTGCTGGTTCTGGCCGGGCTCGATCCAGAAGTGGGGCGGATAATCGGCGAAGTCGGTGAGGATGGTCACCAGCGGCGCCTGGGGGTGCGTGGCGGCCAGGCAATCATAGAGCGAGCGGCCGAAGTTCGGAATGACCGACACCACCAGGGAGGGCTTCGATTGCGACCAGAAGCTTTTCATCACGCGCACCTGGGTGCCATGAGTGAGACGGATGAGCCCATGCATGGCGACGGTCATCTGAGGCGAGCCGAGGGTCCACCCTTTTTTGAGAACCAGGTTATAAACGTCCTGCGCGCGGATGCCGGTAGCTTTGCGGATAAAGTCGTAGTCGTCGAGGACTTCCTGGAGATTCACCAGCCGGACGTCCCAGGGCAGGTCCTGCTGTTCGACGACGGCCTTCAGCGCCGTGGCCGCGGCGCGGTGCCCGCCGCCCGCATCGAAGAAAACGAAGTCGATCCGCCGCATCCCGGAAGAGAGTCTCGCCCAAATGTACCAGACCGGAGCGCGGCGGACACCATAAAACAGTTTTAGTCATCCATGTTTTTTGGACCCGTCACGGCGATGAAACGCCCGGGGGGAAGTATGAGATGGTGAAGGAAGGAGGAGTTGTGCCTCTGAAGCAAAGCGTGCTGGGCCTGATCGCGGTTAACGATCACCGCTTGATGCGGCGCGTCAACCGCTGGGCGGCGCCGCGCTGGATCCGCCTGTGGATGATCTGCGCCACCCGCGGCGGCGATGGCTGGGTCTGGTATGCAGTGGCCGCGGCCGTGGCGCTATTTGGAGGCGATGAGCGCTGGAGGGCCGTGGCGGCGATGGGACTCTCGGTGGCGGTGGGAATCGCCGTGTTCCTCTCGCTCAAGCGAGCCACGGGCCGCCGCAGGCCGTGCGCCATTGAACCGCACCGCTGGGCGACGCTGCTGCCGCCGGACCAGTTTTCCTTTCCTTCCGGCCACACCATCACGGCATTCGCCGCGGCGTCAAGCCTGCAGGTCTTTTACCCGCAATTGGCGCCGGGGCTGTACTTCTGCGGCGCAAGCATCGCCATCTCCCGCGTGCTGCTGGGCATGCACTTTGCCAGCGACGTTGCCGCCGGAGCGCTTATCGGCGCTCTTTTGGGAAATACCGTGGCGGGCTTTCTGGTCTAGCGATTTACGTTCTCAGCCTGCAGTCCCTTTGGCCCCGTTTTAACCTCGAACTCCACCTCCAGGCCCTGATCCAGAGTCCGGAATCCATTCATCTGGATGGCGGAGTAATGAACGAAGACGTCCTCCCCCGTATTGCGCTGAATGAACCCATACCCCTTAGCGGCGTTAAACCACTTCACGACACCTTTTTCTCGATTCACAAACTCTCCTGCGGTTACGACTAAGCCAGTAGCGGAGCGCAGGTCCCCCCTACTCTCCGATACTGAATTTCCCGTTAGAACTCAGTGAGCCATTTTCGCTCCGGAGTGTTGGTTGGGTCAAGATGTCCGGTGCCACTTAAATGTGGGTATGCCTTGTCACGCCAGGCGGTCTACAGCCTGCAGCAAAGCGCGTATATAGCCGTAGCAGAAGGCGAAGGCTTGCTCGCCTTTGGGATCGTCATGGTGATGAGGAACATGATCTGGCATTAGCATGCCGTCATACTCGACTTCCCGGTATACTTTGATCGCCTCGACGAAATCGATGTCGCCTTCATCGGGAAATACTTCGAGGAAATCGTCCCGCTTACCGCGAATGTTGCGGAAGTGGACGTTAAAGATCTTCTTGCGCGAGCCGAAGTAGCGGATCACGTCGAGTATCTCTTTGCCCGGGTTTTGAAGCATTTCCGAGACCGTGCCCTGGCAGAAGTTGATCCCGTGATAAGGACTTTCGCGAATCGAAACGAATTTCTTTAAACCGTCGATGGTGCCAAGAACCGTGTCAACGCCCTGATATCCTTGTGGCGGCATTCCAGGATCGTGCGGATGACAGGCGATTTTTACTTTGAATTCGGTCGCCACCGGTACCACGCGATCGAGGAAATAGGTGATGCGCTCCCAGTAGCGGTCGGCCTCGATTTTGCCGGCGCGGGTGAGCGGGGTGGATGGCTTGGCGTCCTTGTAGCGCCAGGTGCTGTACTCGACCCCTCCCCTTCCGGGGGTACGGCCGATTCTTACAACACCCAAAATACTCATGTTGTATTTGATCGTTGGCACGCCCACTTTGGCGCAATGACGGATCAGGTTCTGGACCTCTTCAATGTCGCGGTCGCGCTGCGGGCTTTCGCCAAGCATGATAGCTGGCTTAGCGGTACGGTCGATGTGACTGGAGGCGAGAAAGGGGGGCGCGATACAATCGAGGGCGATCTTATGCTTGTCACATAGATCCTTACAACGTTGAACGTCATCCAGACTAAACGGCGTGTTGGGCGTGCCCGCAACCGGATAGCCGCAGATGTTATTCACGCTGTGGCGTTTGAAGTACTGCAGCTTGCGATCGTCGGTTGGTCCGCTCTGACAGCCGAGTTTCATGCGAATGGGTTTCGCGGAAGCGGCCGGCGCGGCGGAGGCGGTGGAGGAGGACGCCGCGACACCGGCGGCGAGGGAACCTTGAAGGAAGTTTCGGCGTTGCATGGGCGAAGGGCCATTATATACCCCGGCGGCGGCATGCGATAATCACGGCCGGCATGTATTGGCTAGGAATCGATATCGGAACCGGCGGTTCGCGCGCACTGCTGGTGGACCGTGACGGACGCGCCCGTTTCAGCTTCACCGCGCCGCACGAAGAGATGCGCATGGAGAAGCCGCTATGGGCCGAGCAACAGCCCGGTGACTGGTGGCGGGCGGCGCAACAGGCCATCGCCGGCGTACTGGCCGGGGCGGGCGTGAACGGCGAGCGGATCCAGGCCGTCGGGCTGAGCGGGCAGATGCATGGACTGGTGGTGCTCGACGCCGCCCACGAGGTGATCCGCCCTTCGTTGATCTGGTGCGACCAGCGGAGCCAGGCGCAGGTGGACGCCATCAACGCGACCGTGGGCGCCGGCAACGTGCTGGAAGCCATCGCCAATCCAGTGCTGACGGGGTTTACGCTGCCGAAACTGCTCTGGGTGCGCGATCACGAACCGGCGCACTACGATCGCGTGCGGCGCGTGCTGCTGCCCAAGGATTACGTACGGTTCCGGCTGACCGGCGAGTTCGCCAGCGACGTCTCCGACGCCTCCGGCACGGCGTTATTCGACGTGGTGAACCGGCGCTGGTCGCAGGCGATGTGCGGCAAGCTGGGCATTCCCGGACAGTGGCTGCCCAAGGTGTATGAATCGCCCGAGGTCACGGGCCGGATTTCGAAGCTCGCGGCCGCGGCCACGGGGTTGAAGGAAGGCACGCCGGTGGTGGCGGGCGGGGGCGATCAGGCGGCGAGCGCGGTGGGCAACGGCATCGTGGAGCCGGGCGCGGTATCGTGCACGGTGGGGACGTCGGGAGTGGTGTTCGCCCACACCGAGAGCCCGGCTTACGACCCGCGCGGCCGTGTGCATACCTTCTGCCACGCGGTGCCGGGCAAGTGGCACGTGATGGGAGTGACTCAGGGCGCGGGTTTGAGCCTGCAATGGTTCCGCAACCGGTTCGCGCCGGGCGTGGAGTACGATGCGCTGACGTCGGAGGCGGCCGAATCGCCGGCGGGCGCCGATGGATTGTTCTGGCTGCCCTATCTGATGGGTGAGCGCACGCCGCACCTCGACGCTTCCTGCCGGGCGGCGTTCGTGGGCTTGACGGCGCGTCACCGGCGGGCGGACCTGGTGCGGGCGGTACTCGAAGGTGTGAGCTACAGCTTGAAGGATTGCCTGCGGATTATTGAAGAGATGGGCGTGCCGGTGGAATCGGTGAGGCTGTCGGGTGGCGGAGCGCGCAGCGCGTTCTGGCGGCGGATGTTCGCGGATGTGTTCAACAGGGGTGTGGCGACGCTTGAGTCGCAGGAAGGGTCGGCCCACGGAGCGGCGCTGCTGGCACTGGCCGGAGAATACGGCTCGGTAAACGAAGTCTGCCGGGTAGCCGTCCGTGAAGTGACCAGTCTGAAGCCCGAGCCTCAGGCGGCGGCCTTCTATGAGAAGGCCTATGCCACTTTCACGACGATCTACCCGGCAGTGAAACCGATTCACGCCTGAGCGGCGCGACTCCTACTTTTTCTTGACGGCCGGACGGCGGATTGGAGCCTTCTTGGGAGCGGGCGCGGCCACACCGGCCTCAAGCCCGGTCACCTTGTCGCGCTCGACTTCGAAGGTGAGCATGAAGGGCTCGCGCGTGAAGACCTGCGCGATTCCCTCAAATTCAACCACCGTGTTGGGGTCGGCCGGCTTGACCGGCGCGTCGAGCTTCAGTGTGATTTCGGGACCGCCGGTCTCTTCCATCTTCAGCACGACTTCCTTGCCACCCGGCTTCACCGATTCGACGAAGCCCTTCAACTTGGAAAACTCCACGCCTTCGATGGATTGTTTGCCCGGCAGAGCCGCGCCCTTCATGCCGTCGGCGAAGTATTTCTCGCCGTTTTCACCGGTGAGCTCTTTCTTGAGTTCGTACCAGAACGCCAGTTGCGGCTTGGTCTTGCGGAACTCGGTCATCCTCTCGCTCATGATTTCATTGATGTTTTTGATCTTGAAACCAGCGGGAGGAGCGGTCTGGGAGAGGGAAAGCTTACGCAGTTCGGCAAGACCGGCATCGTCGTTGCCGTGGAAGCCGTTATAGGCCTTCACAAAGAAGTCATCCACCTGTTTGCGCTGCGCGTCGGCGAAGGCGCCAGGGCCGGTCATCGAAGCGGCTCGGGCCAGATGGAACAGCGCATCGGGGTAACGCGCCATATCCTTGCTGGCACGAATGATGGTGTACATCCAATAGGAAATCTCGGCGTCGTTGGCCGTCTTCTCCAGGCTCTTGACGAAGAACTTCTCGGCGCCGGGACCATCCTTCTTCTGCATGGCGATCCAGCCGAGTGTCTTGTTGGCCAGCGCGTCCATATCGGACTTGGCTTTGGTCCACTGCTCGGGCGCAGTCTGCGCGGGCTTCTTGGCGTCGGCAAAAAACGTGTCGAGGTTCGACAACAATCCGTTGGCGGCTTTCTCGCCGGTGTCGAGCAGCGACGTGTCCTGCGGGTTGGTGGTCGTCAGCCGCGTCAACCAGTACAGCGCGTTCAAGTCCTTGGGTTCGATCTCGAGCACTTCCTTGGCGGTCGAGATCATGTCGGCGACCTTGCCAAGCTGCTGATTGGTGTTCAGCATGAGGCTGGTACGCTCATACTTGTAGTCGGATTTGGGATACTTCTCTTTCCACTGATTGAGCAGTTCCATCCGCTTGGCGGGGGTTGCCTCTTTTACGATGGCATCATAAAGGTCATATTCCGCCCGGTCTTGCCAGTTCTTTTTCGGCGCTTCCTGCGCGAGCGCCGTGAATAGCGTCAGTACAGCGCAGGCTACGCCGAAGATCTTGCCAATCTTGAATCGCACCATAACCTCCTCATCTTCTCCGATTCCGTGGTCGCTTGTCATCTCAACCCAGTCCACACGCTCAAGCTGCACCAACAAGGCAAGCCCGCCAAAAGAACTGGTTTCGCAAAAGCGGAGTATACCGGAATCGCCGGAAAGCGCGCAACCGGCACTCTCACACTTCGGCCTCTGATGCCTTAGATGCCGGTTTGGCGCGGCAGGTTCCCGTGCGTAGGATGAAGAAATTTTATGCCATCTCACCCGCGTGACGCTGGATGCGGCGGATGGCTTCGGCGATTTGCTCCATATCGGAGCGGGTGCCGAGCAGCATTGTTTGGGTGAACCATACCGCTTCGTCGCACAACCGGTCGTTGGCGGGGCACTGGTTGCGCTCGCGCCACTGTTCGAGTTCCTTTTCGCCGTAGATCTTGCGGTAGGCCCGCGAGGCCAGCACGTTGGCCATAATGGGCTCTTTGTTCATGCGCGTGTAGCCGCGCGAACAGGGAATGCCTTCGGCCGACATGGCGGCGAGGAACTTGCCGCGGTCCAGATTCGAGAAGCGCGAGCGGTCGTACCGGAACATGTAAAGGTGGTAGGCGTTGCGCGAATTGCCCTCGTACATGCGGGCGGGCGCGATGCCGGGGATCTCATTGAGCAACTGCGTGAGATAACGCGCGTTCGATTCCCGCGTTTGGGACTGCGTTTCGAGCCGCGTCATCTGCGCCAGCAGCAGCGCCGCCTGGAATTCCGGCATGCGCAGATTCAAGCCGCTGTCGTGGATGCCGGCGCGGCGTGTGCGCGCGTGATGCGACGAAGAGTTGCTGTGAAATTCGGAAATGCGGTCGAGGATAGCGGCATCCTGCGTCAAAACCGCGCCGCCTTCGCCTGAGTTCAGATTCTTCGACGCCTGGAAGCTGAAACATCCAAGTGTGCCGAAGGTGCCGACCTTGCCCTTCTTCCATTCCCCGAGGTGCGACTGACACGCGTCTTCAAGCACCGGCAGGTTGTGCTTCTTGGCGGTGGCCAGAATCTCGTCGATGTGGGCGGAGGCGCCGCCGAGGTGCACCGGCAGAAGCACCCGCGTGCGCGGCGTGATGGCGGCTTCGATCTTGCGATGATCGATCTGGAAGGTTTCGATATCGGTATCGACGAAGACCGGCAGCGCGTGGCGCGCGAAGATCACGTTGAGCGTCGCCACGAACGTATAGGGAGGCAGAATCACTTCATCGCCGGGTCCGGCATCGAGCGCCGCAAGCGAGCACAGCAGCGCGCTGGTGCCATTGGCCATCGCCAGGCAATGCTTCGAACCGGTGAGCTGCGCATATTGTTCTTCAAACTTGCGCACCATCTGGCCGTTGCCGCGATACCACTTGCCGCTGCGCAAAACGCCGAGCAAGGCCTTCTCTTCGGTTTCATCGAAGACCGGCCATTGCGTGAAGGATTTGCCGCGAACGGGCGCGCCGCCAAGAATGGCGGGCTTGCCCGAAGCGGCGGCGTAGGCGGAGGCGGCGCTGGCGGCCGCGCCCGAAGCTTCCAGAAATCGACGGCGATTCATGCTGCCATGATATCGCCGCCGGTGACGTAGGCGTAGGCCGCCGCCACGCATTCTTCGAGCGGACGCATCGTGTCCAGGACGCATTTCGGCTCCGGAATGCCTTCCCACGCCGCTTTCTGCGCGTAATAAAGACCGGCGTTGCGGTTGCGCGCCGGATGGGTGTCGCGGCCTCTCTCAATCCGTTCCAGGGCGCATGGTTCCTCGCAGACGCACTCGATCACTTTCAGTTGGACGTCCTCTGCGGCGGCAAAATGCTGGAGCGTGTGGAGCTGACAAGCCTTCGAATACGTGCGCCCGTCGAGGATGACCGGACGGGAAGGATCCCGGCCGAACAGATAGCGCGCGGTTTCGAGCATCAGTCCGATGACGAAATCGTCCTGTGCGGACGTGTATTCGACGGCATCGGGAGCAAACAGCGCGGCACGCACAATGTCCTTGTCGAGCACGGCCGCGTTCAGCCGCAAGGCGAGCGCCCGCGCGATGGCGCTCTTACCGGTACCCGGCAATCCGGCCATGACGATGAGCCGGCCGGTCAAGCGAGGATGTCTTGGATCACGTGGCCGTGAACGTCGGTGAGGCGCCTCCGCAGGCCGTTGTGATAGTAGGTGAGGCGTGTGTGATCGATGCCCAGCAGGTGCAGCAGGGTGGCGTGAAAGTCGTAAAGCGTGGTGGGATGTTCGACGGCTTTGTAGCCAAGTTCGTCGGTGGCGCCGTAGGAATAGCCGGGCTTCAATCCGGCACCCGCCATCCAGGAGGTGAAGCCTTCGGGATTGTGGTCGCGTCCGCCTTCGCCCATGCCCTGGCTGATAGGCAGACGGCCGAACTCGGTGGTGGCGGCGACAAGCGTGTCGCCCAGCATGCCGCGCTGTTCGAGGTCGGCGAGCAAGGCGGCTGTGGGACGGTCGAGCACGCGGGCGTTCTTTTCGTGATTGGCAACCAGGTCTTCGTGCGCGTCCCAGTTGATGCGGGGCGCGCCGAAATCGCCTCCATTGAAAATCTGTACGCAGCGCACGCCTCGTTCGAGCAGACGGCGCGCGAGCAGACAGTTGTAGGCATGCGGACGCGTGGCCGGGTCGTTGAGACCGTACCGTTCCCTGGTGGCTTCGGATTCGCCGGCGATGCTGGTGGCTTCGGGCGCGCTTAGCTGCATGCGCGCGGCGAGTTCATAGGCTTTGATGCGCGCCACCAGCACGTCGTCGCTGGGGTTGGCTTCCAGATGCGACCGGTTGATGCGCGTGAGCAGATCGTAGCTGGCGGCCTGCTCGTCTTCGCCGATGGATTTGGGCGGGCGCAAGTCGGCCACCGGATTCGTTTCGCCGCTGAAGAGCACGCCCTGATGAGCGGCGGGTAGAAAGCCGCTGCCCCAGTTGGCGACGCCGCAGGCGGGCAGGCCGCGCGGGTCGGGCAGCACCACAAACGACGGCAGATTGTCGTTCTCCGAGCCGAGGCCGTAGCTGATCCACGAACCCACCGAGGGGAAGCCCTGGAAGACGAAGCCGGTGGACATCTGAAAGATCGCCGGGCCGTGCGCGTTGCTGCGGGAAACCATGCCATGCAGGAACGTCATGCCGTCGACGCGCTTGGCCAGGTGCGGCAGCAGATCGGAAACCCACTTGCCCGACTGGCCGTATTGGCGGAACTTCCACGGGCTCTTCATGAGCGTTCCGCTCTTGCCGAAAAATGGCGTGATGGTGTTGGCGCCGGTGGTGGCCTTGCCGTGATTTTTTTCGAGTTCCGGCTTGTAATCGAACGTATCCACCTGGCTGACGCCGCCGATCATGGAAATCAGCAAGACGCGCTTGGCCTTGGGCGTGTGATGCGGCTGGGCGGCCTGCAGCAACTGCGCAAGGCCGATACCGAGCATCGTGCGCCGCGAGACACGCGCCTCAGGGTGTGTATACAAATTCATTCGAGTTCAATAGCACGCGGCACAGTGCGGCCAGCGAATGCTTCTCCACGAAGGTTCGATCGCGTTCGAGCTCGGCGGGCTCCGGCTCGCGCCCGAACAGCAGGCGGTAGGCGAGTTCCACCGGCTTGCCGGGTGCCTCTTTTCTCAGCCGTTCGGCCAGCAGACCGGCCTGGCGGAGGACGAACGCGTTGTTCATGAGCGTAAGCGCCTGCACGGGCGTGTTGGAGGCGGCACGCTGCGGCGTAGCCACCGAAGGATCCGGACAATCGAAGCTATCCATCATGATGCGCTCGCCGCCGCGTACGACGAAGCGGTAGATGGAGCGGCGCCATACTTCGGAGCCGTCGTTATCGAGGGCGCGGTAGATGTAGTCGTTCGCATCCTTCTTCTGCAGCAGAAAGCTGGGTCCGCCCATTTTGAGATTCAAGTTGCCGCTCGAGTGCAGGATCGAGTCGCGCATGGTTTCGGCGTCCATGCGGCGCAGCGGCATGCGCCATACCAGCCGGTTGCCGGCGTCGGCGGCGTAAGCCTTGGCGTCAATGGCCGAGGACTGGCGATAGGCCCGCGTCATGACGATTTGACGATGCAGCCATTTGAGGCTCCAGCCGTTTTCCACGAACGACACCGCCAGCCAATCGAGCAGTTCGGGATGGGACGGGCGGTCGCCGTTGAAGCCGAAGTCCGAAGGGGTGTTCACCAGGCCGTTGCCGAAGTGGTAATACCAGACGCGATTCACGATGACCCGGGCGGTGAGCGGGTTGCGGGCATCGGCGATCCAATCGGCGAGAGCGAGCCGAGCCGCCCCGGCGGGCGTGTCGAGGCCGACGGCACTGAGAGCCACCGGCTGCACTTCCTCGCCGCGTTGCCGGACGCTGCCGCGCTCCAGCACATACGACTTCGCCGCCTCGCGCGGTGTCGCGCCATAGAGCCTGGCCACTTCCGGAGCCTGGTCGATTTCCGCCTGCAACAGGCGCTGCTGTTCGAGGATGGCGCGGCGGCTCTCCCGCGCATCGGCCGTCAGCGCGGATTCGAGTTCGGCATCGGTCACCTTTGGCAGGGCCAGTTCGTTGAGCCCTACGTGGTCGAGCGACGAGGCGATCTCGCGCCACGCCTGGCCATCGTCTGAGACTTCGAAACGGTAGACGGGGATATTGGATTCACGGCTGCCGCGGACGCGATCGGACCAGAAACGAATCTCATCGACGGAGACGGGCGCATCGAAATGGAACTCGCCGGACGAACTCGTCCCGCCGGCGGGCCGCAGTTCGAGATTCTCCAACTTCCCGCGGCCGGCGACGGCAAACCGGAAGTGCCGCGCCGTGACGCGAGGGAACCGGTTGCGGTTGAAGATGGGGTTGAGCGGAATGCGGCGGGCCTCGTTCTCGCGTTCCTTATCGAAGGCCTGATATTTGGCCAGCAGCAGGCGCGCGCGGACGGGATCTTCAATGGCCGCCAGTTGCCGCTTCCAATCGCTGGAACGCTTGTTGAGCGGCTCCAGATACTGCTCGCGGCGCTTGCGCTGCTGGGCGCTGGCGACTTCACGATCGCCAAAACCCACCGCCGAGAAGAACGCCGTCATGCGGTAGTAGTCGCGCGTGGGGATGGGATCGAATTTGTGATCGTGGCAGCGCGCGCAATTGACCGTCAGCGCCAGAAAACTGTGGGCCGTGGTGGTGACCATGTCATCCAGCTCATCCATGCGCGATTGCAGCTTCAGCGTCTCATCCTTGTTGAGCACCGAACTGACCGAGTCCCAGGGACCGGCCACCAGGAAGCCGGTGGCCGCCACCGTTTTCGGATCGTCGGGCGCGATCAGGTCGCCGGCAATCTGCTCGCGGATGAACTGCGTGTAGGGCTTGTCGGCGTTGAACGATTCCACCACCCAATCGCGGTAGGGCCAGGCGGCGGTGCGGGTGATGTTGTGTTCCCCGCCGTCGGTTTCGCCATAACGGACGACATCGAGCCAGTGACGCGCCCACCGTTCGCCATAGCGGGGCGAGGCGAGATACTTCTCGACGGCCGCTTCATAGCCGAGCGCGTAGTCTTCGAGCGCGGGCGGCAGGCCGGTGAGATTGAAGCTCAGACGGCGGATGAGCGCCCGCGGGCTGGCGGGCGGACTGAAAGCGAGATCCTTTTCGACGAGTTTGGCGGTGAGGAAGGCATCGATGGAGCCGGTCCCTGTTGGCTTGACCGGAGGCGCAAAGGCCCACCATTTCGACTTGGCGGGGGCGAGCGAATCCGGACCGCTCCAGGGGGCGCCGGCGGCGATCCATTCGCGGAGGGCGGCGATCTCCGATGGCGGCAGCTTCGCGCCGGGCGGCATCTTGCCTTCGGCGGCGAACTGGTAGAGGCGGCTGCCCGACGGGTCGCCAGGGGCGACGGCGGGCCCGAGTTTGCCGCCTTTGAGCACCGTGGCGCGCGAGGTGACATCGAAGCCGGAAAGCGTCGCACCCGCGCCGTGACACTTGGCGCAGCGTTCGGCCAGAATGCGTCCGGCGGCGTCGAACGGGCCGGCCGCGGGAAGGGAACAGGCTGCAAAAAACGCGAGGCGCGCAATCATCGCTATGCTTTCCTCTATGCTACTCCCGGCTGTGGCCCTGATGGCGAATCCAGCCGGGCTGTGGCATGCCTGGGTGATGAATGCCGATCGCGACCGCGTGGATTTCCGGTTCGAGGTGAAGAGTGGATGGAGCGGCACGCTGATCAACGGCCGCGACCGCACACCGTCCTCTTCCGGCTCATTCGATGGTTCGCTGCTGCGGCTCGAGTTCCAGGATTGGGACGCCGTGCTGGAGCTGAAGGTATCGGGCGATTCGATGGACGGAACGATGGTGCGCACCTTCCGGCAGACCAGGATCGTGCGCGAGTTTCATGCGCGGCGGGGACCGTTGGCAAGCCCGCGCGGAGCGGCCGGTGGCGGCGTGTCGGGCAAGTGGCTGCTCGATGTGGCAGATGATACGCATTCGGTGTGGCGCGCGGAATTCCACCAGAGCGGCAATGCGGCTCGAGGCGTGCTCATGCCGGTGAGCGGCGATTCGGGCGAGTTGACGGGCTCCGTGACAGGCGGGCAATTGCGGCTGGGCCGCTTCGATGCGATTCGCACGATTCTATTGAAGGTGTCGCTTGGCAAGGATGGAAGGCTGCACGGCACCTTGAACTTCAATGCCAAAACCTGGAATGTCACTGGACGCCGCGCCGGTCCGGAAGGCCCGAACCCTTCCAGCTATACGCGGATGCGCGATCCGGCCGAGCCATTCCGCTTCCCTGTAGCCGCTTGGAACGAACGGTTTCGTGGCAAACCGCTGCTGGTTTCGATCACCGGAAGCTGGTGCCCGAATTGCCACGAAGAGGCTCCGTTTCTGAACGAATTGTATGAGCGGTACCGGGTGCGCGGCCTGCAAGTGGTGGCGCTCGGCTTCGAATATACGGGCGACGCGGAGCGCGACGGACGGCAGTTGCGCCTGTTCGCCGAAAAGCATGGACTGAAGTTCCCGGTGCTGCTGGCGGGTACGACGGAGAATGCGGCCGGAAAACTGGCGCAGTTGGAAAACTTCGGCGCCTATCCGACCACCATCCTCATCGGGCGCGATGGACTGGTGAAGGCGATTCACGCCGGGTTCGATGGACCCGGCACCGGGTCGCGCCACAGCCAGGGGAAACGCGAAATGACGGCGCAAGTGGAACGGCTGCTCAGCGATCGATTTTAACCACCGACGGATCGAGCGAAGCGATATTGGGCTTGCCGCACAATCCCATGGCGATACCCAGTTCATCGCGCAGCAGGCGAAGCACGCGCGTGGCGCCCGCTTCTCCATAAGCACCAAGCCCCCAAAGAATCGGACGGCCCACCATGACGGCATTGGCGCCGATAGCGAGCGCCTTCAAAACATCGGTACCACGGCGGAATCCGCTGTCGATGACGATGGGGAACTTGCGATTGACGGCCTGTACGATTTCCGGCAGCACTTCAATGGTGGAAGGCGCGTAGTCGAGATAGCGGCCGCCGTGATTCGACACCACGATACCGCCGGCGCCGTGCTTCACGCAGAGCTCGGCGTCTTCGGGCGTGAGGATGCCTTTCACCAGCACGGGCACCTTGACGGCGTTCAAAAGCTTATCGAGAAAGCGCCAGTCGAGGCGCGCGACTAACTGCGTTTGAAATCCGTAGGAATGGCGTTCCTCGGCCGGCTCGCCGGCGGGGCGCTTGCGGCGCGTGCCGGTGGAGACGCCCGGCATGGTGGATTGCGTCAGGGGGCGGTCGCGCAGCAGGCGCTCGCGATGGGAATTATAAGGGCCGTCGACGGTGAACGCGATGGCTTTGTAGCCTTCGTCCACCGCGCGCAGGCAGCGCTCGATCGACGATTCCTCATCTTCCCGCGCGTAAAGCTGCCACCATTTCGGACCGGTCGACGCCTTGGCCACGCGGTCAAACGGAATGCTGGAATTACTGCTGAGGCAGATCAAGGTGCCGCTGGCGGCGGCGGCGCGGGCCGTCGCCATCTCACCTTGCGGATGAGCCAATTGATGGGCCGCGGTTGGCGCGGGGAAGATCGGAATGGCGATCTTCTCGCCGAACAGCGTGGTGGAAAGATCCATGTTCCAGGTATCGACCAGCATGCGCGGACGGAAGGTAATGCGTTCAAAGCCCGACCGGTTGCGCCGCAGCGTCCATTCGCTGTCCACGCCGCCGGAAATGAAGTCGTAGTTCTGCTTGGGAATGCGGTGGCGGCAGACGGGCTCAAACTCATAGATGTTGACGATGTCGTCGAGCGTGGGAATGTGTTCCGGGTCGTAGCGCGGTTCCTGCTGCGGCCTGGCCAGCGGCGAGGCGGCCAGAAACGCGGCGAACTTTTCGAAGGCGCGGCGGCGGGTGTGTTTCATGGCGTTACCTGGGGTCATGGCAAACGATGCATTCATTTGAGGCGCCTTTAAGTCGATGGCATTCCATGCAGGACTGCATGCCGATATCCTTTTCGCGCGCCAGCACATCGCGCTGGGCCACCGGGCCGTGGCAGGTTTCGCACGAAACGTCCGCCACCGCCAGATGCTTCCTGTGGTTGAACGAAACCCATTCGGGGATGCGATAAACGGGCTTCCAGGAGGGCCGCTTGCCTTCCTTATGAAGGGCGGCGAGCTTGGCGATGGACGGGCTTTCCCGCTTCACCGATTCATGGCAGCTCATGCAGACCGCCGTGGCGGGCGTGGTGGCGAAATCGCCCGGATCGGGCATGGCGTGGCATTGCCTGCAGGCGAGCCCCTTGCTCACGTGCATCTTGTGGCTGAACGGCAGCGGCTGCACCACCGGCTGGCGCGGCACGCGGGGCGATGGCACCGGCGGCGTTTGAGCGGCCGCACTCCCGAGCAGACAGAGCGTCAGGACGTAGATCATGTCCGGGTTATTTTACGCCAGCGGCGCTCCGGCGGCGCAACTAGAATTGATACTGATGCCATTTGCTTCCATTCCGGAAGCCGTTGAAGACTTCCGCGCCGGCAAGCTGGTGGTGGTGGTGGACGACGAAGACCGGGAAAACGAGGGCGACCTCACCATCGCGGCGGAAAAGATCACGCCGGAGATCATTAACTTCATGTCGAAGCATGCGCGCGGGTTGATCTGCCTGGCGCTTTCGGCCGAAAAGTGCGATCACCTGCACCTGGCGATGATGACGCAGCGCAACAGCTCGAAATTCGGCACCGCCTTCACCGAATCGATCGAAGCGGCGACGGGGGTGACGACGGGGATTTCGGCGCACGATCGCGCACGGACGATTCAGGTGGCCATCGATCCGGCTTCGAGACCGTCCGATCTGGCCCGGCCCGGCCACGTGTTCCCCTTGCGGGCTCGCGAAGGCGGCGTGCTGGTGCGTTCGGGCCAAACCGAAGCGGCGGTGGACCTGGCGCGGCTGGCGGGCCTCGAACCGGGCGGCGTGATCTGCGAAATCATGAACGAAGACGGCACGATGGCGCGCGTGCCAGAATTGCGCGAGTTCTGCGGGACGCATAGGCTGCGCATGATCTCGGTGGCGGATTTGATCCGCTATCGCATGCAGAACGAGCGTACGGTCACCCGCCAGGGAGAGGGCGAACTGCACACCGCGTTCGGCGACTTTCGCACGGTGGCTTATAAGAGCAGCGTCGACGGCGGCGTCCATCTGGCGCTGGTGAAAGGCCACCCTTCCGCCAATGACAGCGTGCTGGTGAGGATGCATTCCCATTGCGTTTATGGCAACGTGTTCGGATCGACCGAATGCGAGTGCCGGCCCTCGCTCGACGGCTCGCTGCGCCGGATCGCCAAGGAAGGCGTGGGGGTGCTGGTGTATCTGCATCAGACGGCGCCCAGCTTCCATGTCCATCGGGATAACGGCGATTCGCGCCTGGTGCCGCATTGGCTGCGCCACCTGCCGCAGCCCGACGGACAGCGGATGCTGCAGCACGACACCGGCATCGGCGCGCAAATCCTTTCCGATCTGGGTTTGCGCAGCATCCGGCTACTGACCAATCATCCCCGGAAGGTGGTGGGCCTGGAGGGTTTCGGCATCGAAATCGTGGATCAGGTTCCGATCGGCTGAAAAAAATTTGGGAACATTGGGGTAGTTGGAGGCGTTCTAAAAGTAGGTACACCGAATGACTCTGTTTCGGAACGTTGCGCTTGCTGTCATCGCCACCGGATTCGGCCTGGTTTCGGCCGCCGACCCCGCCCTTATCAAAATGATTCCGCCGGATGCGACCTTCGTCGCCGGCTTCCACGCGGACCAGATCAAATCCTCGCGCTTCGGGCAATATCTGCTCGATCAGATGAAAGAGGAAGAAGCGAAGCTTGCGAAGTTCATCTCGGCCACCGGCTTCGACCCGCGGCGCGATTTGACCGAGGTGGTGTTCGCGTCGGCCGATTCCGAACGGCGCGGCAAGGTGCTGATGCTGGTGAAAGGCCGCTTCGACGCACAGCGGATCCGCTCCTTCGCTCAATCGGAAGGCGCGAATAAGATCGTCTATCAGGGCGTCGATATCCTCACCGGCGGGAAACCGGAATCGCACGGGTGGCTGGCGCTGCTCGATGCGGCCACGGCGGTGGCGGGCGACATCGATTATGTGAAAGGCGCCATCGATCGCGGCAGGCAGAGCGCGGCGGCGCTCGATCCTAAGACCGCCAACCGAATCACCGAGCTTGGCACCCGCTACGACGCCTGGATGCTGACCGCCGGCGCCGGCCGCCTGGCGAGCGGCTTGCGTCACAAGCAGATCGAGGGGATGCGGGGAGCCATGCTCGAAGGCATGCAGAGCGTGGTGGGCGGTGTGCGTTTCGGCGCCAATATCGAACTGATGGCCGAAGCCGAGATGCGCACGGAAAAAGACGCCAGCGCGCTGGTGGATGTGGTGAAGTTTCTATCGAGCATGGTGGAGCTGAATCGCGACAAGGACGCCAAGGCCGCCGAAGCGGCCGAGCTGCTGAGCCGGTTGGACCTCAAGGCCACCGGAAATCAGTTGCGCATGACCCTTACGGTGCCAGAAGACGCGCTGGAGCGGATGGTGAAGCCGGCGTCGCACCGCAAACGCAACGCTCCGGTGATCTAGTACTTCAATCCTTCAATTCCACGATGGTGGCGCCGGTGCCACCTTCGGAAGGGGGAGCGGCGTAGTGGCGCGCCACATGCGGGCTCGCGTTCAGATACTCCGCCACGGCTTTCTTGAGAACGCCCATGCCGTGGCCATGCACGATACGCAGCCGTGAGATTTCGGCCATCACGGCCTGGTCGAGGAAGCGGTCGAGTTCTTCCACCGCTTCCTCGGCGCGCTTGCCGATCAGGTTGATCTCGCGATAGGAAGTCTCAAAGCGCGGACCCGACGATTGAAAGCTCACATTCTTCGGCAGTGCGCGGCCCGCGGCGGAGGATTCCGGCAGGACTTCCAGTACGTCTTCCGCCAGCACCTGCAGCTTCAGCAACCCCGCCGCGACTTCCAGTTTCCCTTCCCCCAGCACGCGGCGCACGGTGGCGGGCTCGCGAATGTCGCGCAGGCGCACTCGGCTGCCTTCCACGATTTTCACGGCGGGCGCGGCGGGCTTCGATTCAACGGGCGGTGGCAGAACGGCTTCCTGGAACTGCTCCCGCGTCTCACGCATCGCTCGCGCCACCTTGCGCTGCGCATGTTCGGTGGATTTGCGCTGGGTGGCACTCTCGGCGATGGAGCCCAGCACTTGTTTCGATTGCCGCTCGAACTCGCCAAGCAACGCTTCGACGCGCCGCTCCAGTTCCTTGATCTTCGCCGACTCCTTCCTTTCCCATTCCATCGCCACCGACTTCTCACGCACTGCCAGCGCCGCGCGCTGTTCTTCGAGCTTTCGCTTTTCGTCTGAAAGCTCGGCGTTCTGTTTTTGGATCTGAGTCAGGAATTCAGAGACGCTGCGCTCCCGGTTTGACATGGAGGCGCGCGCTTTCTCGATCAGGTCGGCCGGCATGCCGAGCCGGCTGGCGATGGCCAAGCCCGCCGACTCCCCCGGCGCGCCGAGTTTCAAGATATAGGTGGGCTCAAGCGTCTCATGATCGAATCCCATGGACCCGTTCACCACGCCTTCGCGGCTGCCCCCATAAATCTTCATCGCGAGCAGGTGCGTGGAGGCGAGGGTAAACGCTTTCCAGCCGCGGAGATTTTCGGCCACCGCCACCGCCAGCGCTCCGCCTTCTTCGGGATCGGTGGCGCGGCCCAACTCATCGAGCAGCACGAGCGATTCCGGCGTGACGATGGTGACGATCTCGCGAATCCGCCGGATGTGGGCGGAAAAACTGGAAAGGCTCTCGGCGATGGATTGGTTGTCGCCGAGGTCCGCCAGAATCTGATCGAAGACCGGGAATTCGGCTATGCGCGCGGGCACGGGCAGTCCCGATTGCGCCATCAGCGCGAGCAGGCCGGCCGTCTTGAGGGTCACCGTCTTGCCGCCTGTGTTGGGGCCGCTCAGCAGCAGCGTGCGGCGGGAAGCGTCGAGCGTGAAAGAAATCGGTACGATCGGCTTGCGCTGGCGGCGCAGGACATCCTGAAGCAGGGGATGGCGCGCGGCTTCCAGGCGCAGCACCGGCTCCTGACTGTAGGAAAAGCCGGGAATTGTGCAGTCGAACTCGACGGCGAAGGAGGCTTTGGCGAACAGCAGATCGAGCTGGCCCATGATATCGAGCGACTGGTTGATTTCTTCCGCGCGCTCGCGCAGCCGCGCCGTCAGCTCGCGCAGGATGCGATGGACTTCGCGCAGTTCCTCTTCCATCAGGTTCACCAGCGCGTTGTTGAGGCCGATGGTTTCGAAGGGCTCGACGAATACGGTCTGCCCGCTGCCGCTCGAGCCGTGGATGACGCCTTCGACGCGGCCCTGCTGTCCGCTGACGATGGGCACCACGAACCGGTCGTTGCGCGACGTGACGAAATCTTCCTGCACGACGCCGTCGGTGCGGTGCGAGCGCAGGAACCGTTCGAGCGAATTCTGAATGTCGCGCTTCTGGCGCTCGATGGACCGGCGGATGCGGTTGAGCGCTACGCTCGCGTCGTCGGCCACCGAGCCATCGGGCAGAATCTTGCCCTGCAGGGCGGTGGCGAGTTCCCGCAGATCGCCCAGGTTGCGGCCGAGTTCGCCCAGGCGTGGAAATCGCGTGGCGGTCGCGGTGAGCGCGGCGCGCCCTTCGCCGATGCGGTCGAGCAGCGAGGCGAGATCGAAGATCTGCTTCCCTTCAAGCGCCGCGCCTTCAATGCGCAGCTTGCGCGCCGCCTCGCGCACGTCGGGCAGATCGGTGAAGCGCAGGCGAACCGAAGCGGGCCCGGGCGCGGCGGTGCGTGGAGTGGACGCGGCGGTGAGATACTCGATGGCTTCGGCGTTCAGCGCCTGCGCCCGCTCGATCGCCGCGCGGTCCGACATCGGGCGCACCTGCGCCAATTCCTCGCGGCCCATGGCGCTGCCCACATAGCGCCCGAGAACCGCCAGCAGCCCATCGAATTCCAGAAGGTCGGCGCTTGAGTTGGTCATCTGCGTTTGCTGCGCTCAAAGGCCCGTTCGATGACGGGCAGCGTTCCCTCGGTGAGTTTGTAGCGAATCAGATCCCGGCGCGGCACCCAGGCGAGCGCGCTGACGTCGGTGGCGGCGCGCGCCTCGCCGCCCTTCACGCGGCAGATGTAGTCGATCAGCACGTAATGGTATTCGGCGCGTCCCTGGGCGTCGGGAATGATGCGTTCGAAGATCTCGGCGAGTTCCATCGGTTCGACAATCAATCCCGTTTCCTCCAGCACTTCACGGCGCAGCCCGCTCTCGATGGTCTCGCCGGTTTCGAGCGCACCGCCCGGCAGCGACCAGTAGCCCTTCAACGGCTGCTTGCCGCGTTCGGCCAACAGGATCCGGTTGCGCTGAAAGATCAGCGCGCCCACGCCGAGAATCGGCCGCTCGGGATAGCGCCGGCTGCCTTCCGCCACTAGTACTGCACCGCGCCCTTCACGTCCATGCGAATGCGGTAAACCGACGTTTGCGCCGTGATATAGAGCGTCTGAAAATCGGGATCGCCGAAAGCGAGATTCGCGGCGCGTTCGGAAAGCTCGATGTGGTGGAGCTGCTGGCCCTTGGCATCGTAGACGAACACGCCGCGCGCGGTGACGTAGAGATTTCCTTTTTCGTCGGCCTTCAGGCCATCGGGTGGACCGGGGATCTTTTCAATAAGCGCGCGCTCGTTCGAGGCCTTGCCGTCGCCCGCGAGATCGAAGGCGCGAATGCTGCGCTCATCGCTGTTACTGACGTAGAGGACGCGTCCGTTGGGCGAGAGCGCGATGCCGTTGGGACGAGTCTTCCAGCGAGCCACCAGTTCCAGCACGCCCTTCGGCGAGACGTGGTAGATGCCATGAAAGTCCAGGTCGCGCTGATCGGACTGGATTCCGAAAGCCGGGTCGGTGAAGTAGACGTTGCCATCCTTGCGCACCACGATGTCGTTGGGCGCGTTCAGCCGTTTGCCTTCGAATTTTTCGGCCACCACTTCGAGCGGCCCGTCCTTTTTCTGCCGCACCACGCGTCGCGTCCGCGTTTCACAGGTATACAACCGGCCCTGCGCGTCGAAGGCGTTGCCGTTGGCTCCGTTGGTGTTGTCGCGGAATGTTTCGGTGCCCTTGCCCGGCACGAACTTGGCCATGCGATTGTTCGGCACGTCGGAAAAAATCAGGTAGCCGTCGCGCGACCAGACCGCGCCTTCGGCGAAGCGGTGGCCGGCCGAACATTTTTCCACCTGGATCTTGGAAAAATCCTGACCGTTCAACGCGACGGCGAGCGCCAGCCAGATGGATCTCATGGGGTGTCTCAGAACGTGTATTTCAAGGCGAATTGGATGCGTCGCGGCTCATCGGCCTGCGTGATGGTGCCGGTGGCCGGGCCGCGCAATCCGGCGTTCGGCTGCCCGAAGGTCGGCGTATTGGTCAGATTGAACGATTCAAACCGGAACTGCACGGCGTGGCCTTCCCACGGCAGGGCGAAGCGCTTGCCCAGAATGAGATCGAAATTGCGCGAGCCGGGCCCGATGAGAACGTTGCGTCCGGCGTTGCCGATGACGCCGGGCGCGCTCGCGACGAAAGCGAATTGATCGAACCAGAGATCGATGGTGGGATTGTCGAGCCGGCCGGAGGCGATACGGTTGCCGCGATTGCGCGTGCCGGAATTCTGAGGATCGCCGGGATAGTTCACGTCATAGGGAGTGCCCGACCGCAGCGACAGGATGCCGCCCAACTGCCAGCCGCCGATGAACCGGTTCTTGCCTAACGGCAATTCGTAGGTAAAGCTGCTCACGAAGTTGTGGCGGCGGTCGAGGTCGGAAAGACCGCGTTCGGCCGTAAGGTTGTATTCATCGGCGCGGCCGGAGCCGCCTTCGTTCAGATTCTCCACCGATTGATCGATGTTCTTGGACCATGTATAGGACGCGATGAACGTCAGCCCTTTTGAGAACCGCTTCTCGGCCTTCGCGGTAAGTGCGTTGTAACTCGAATTAGCCCCGGTGTCGTGCAGGTTGACGCCGTTCCAGAACGGCCGCACCCGGCGCCGCACCGCGGGAATGGAAGGATCGGGCCCGCCGTTGTTGATATTGCGGTTGGCAAAAAGGTGCGTCGCCTTGGCGCCCTGATAGCCCGCGGCGAAAATCATGTCGCCGAATTCGCGCTGCAGATCGAAGAACCATTGCGAGACGTACTGCGTGGGGTACTTGTAAGGCGTCACATCCACGTTGGTGTTGGAGACGGGCGCGGAAGCGGGAAGCTGCACCGGAACGAAGCCGGTGCGCACCAGGGCGACGGGCGTCACGTTGTCGGTAGTCGGCAGGTTGACTTCAGTAAAGTCGGGCGAAAGGTTAAGGAATCGGGCGCTCTCGCTCTGCGTGTTGTCGGCCTCGCCGTAGAACAGGCCAAAGCCGCTGCGAATCACCGTGCGGTCATTCAATTTGTAGGCAAGACCCAGGCGCGGCGCGAAGTTGTTGAAGTCCTGCGTGCAGCCGCAATCGCGGGCGCTCGTGGGACGTTCGAATGTCTCATAGCGCTGGTCCGTGCGTGCCACGTTGAATTCGGTGAGATAGCGGCTCACGCCGCCTCGGCCCACTTTCGTGCCATTCGGAAAATAGGGCGCGGCCATCAGTTCCCAGCGCAGACCCGCATTGATGGTGAGGTTGCGCGTCACCTTCCAGTCGTCCTGCACATAGGCGCCCCAGTAAGGGGTGTAGACATCCTCGCCGTTCTGATTGCCGACGGTGGTGGAACTCGCCATGCCGAGCAGGAAGTCGGCCATGCCGTTGCCGGTCTGCAACCGGCTGTTGGCGTCGTTCGGCCGTTCGGTGGTGAAAATGCGATTGAAGGCGAACTGGCCGCGTCGGAAGCGCGAGGCTTCGCGAAAAACCATGGAACGCCGGTACTCGGCGCCCGCCTTGATCGCGTGCGAGCCGCGCTGGATCAGCACGTTGTCGTTGAACTGAACGTTGTCCAGGAAATTGTTGTTCGGCCAGAAGCTGCGCGAGCCGATCTCGTTGTAGTCGGAAGGCGTGAATCGCGCCAGGCCATGATCGAGATTGTCGTTGAAGCCGTCGCCCGGGGCGCCGCGAACGCCGTACTTCTTGTTGAGATTTTCGGTGTCGAGAATATCGAAGCGCGTTGGATAGTGCGTGTAACCAAAACGCGCCTCATTATAAATGGTAGGCGTGACGCTGCGCGTCCAGCTTCCCATCCAGTTGTCACCCGGCAGATCGATGGTCTGGCCCAGGCCGCCGCCTTGCGCCGTTAGCGGCAGCGGACCGTTCTGCAGCTTGTTGTCGCGGCGAATGCTCCAACGGGCAAACACGCGGTCCTTCTCCGAAAAGTTGTGGTCGAACCGCATGTCGTACTGATTCGAATTGTCGATGTCGGTGGGCGCGAAGAAATAGTTGTTCGGTTGAAACTCGCGGCCGGCGACGTTGGCGTTCGGATAGTTGGCGACGATGGGCATCACCACCGGATCGAACCGGCTCAAGGGTATGCGATTGCCCGGAAACGCCTGGCGCAGGACGGCGGTGCCCGTGCCAGTGGTGGTCATCGGATCGAAGATCAGGTTGCGCCGCAAACCTTCCTGCGAGAAATCGCCCGCCTTGGCCGCCGCGCTTGGCACCGTGGAGGTGAAGCTGCGGCCGCGGCGAATGCGCGTCCCCTGATAGCTGAAGAAAAAGAACGTGCGGTTCTTGATGACGGGCCCGCCCACGGTGCCGCCAAACTGGTTCTGCCGCAGCGCGGGCTTGGGCGCTCCGGAACGGTTGGCGAAGAAATTGGAGCCGTCGAACTTGTCGTTGCGCAGGAATTCGTAGAGCGAGCCATGGAAGGCGTTGGTTCCGGATTTAGTGGATACCAGCACCTTGCCGCCCACACGATATCCATACTCGGCCGAGTTGTTGTTGGTGACCACTTTGAATTCGGAGATGGCGTCGACCGGCGGCTTCACGGCCTGAGCCTGAAACCCGAGCGGGCCGCCCGAAGCGCGCGAGGAATTATCGACGCCATCCAGCAGCACGTTGGTCTGATAAGCATGCTGGCCGAGGGCGATGAACCCGCCTTCGGTACCGTCTTCTCCTCCGGTGCGCGAGCCGCGGCCGAGCGTCCGGCCGGGCAGCACGCCCGCTGAAAATTTCGCCAGCTCAAGGTAATTGCGCAGATTCAGCGGCATTTCCACGATGCGCTTGTTTTCGATCACCTGGCCGACGGCGGTGGTTTCCGATTCCAGCAGCACGGCCGCCGCGGACACTTCCACGGCTTCGGCCACCGTGCCCAGCTTCAACTCGATATCGAGGCGGGCGGTCTGCTCCACGTCGAGCTTGAGATTGTCGCGCGTGACGGAGCTGAAGCCCTGCTTTTCGGCCTGAATGCGGTAGGTGCCCTGTTGCAGGAAGGGAGCCGAATACAATCCGCGGTCATTCGAACGTACGGTGGTGGCAACACCGGTGGCGACGTTGGCGATGCGCACCGTCACATCCGGCACGGCCGCGCCGCTTTGGTCGGTGATGACGCCTTGAATTCCGGAGTTTTGCGCCCAGCACGCAAGGGTAACGAACAGAAGAGAGACGACGCGGATCCTCATATTACCCCTAGCAGGCTGCTGAAAAAGTAGGCTGAAGTATCCCAAAGCATGTGACGTTGGA
>CADEFT010000031.1:59458-100852 GCA_902826685.1 uncultured Acidobacteriota bacterium | reverse complement strand
TCAACTCGCTGATTCTGCGCCTCTTGCCCGTCGTTCCAAAGTAGCCACACCCATTGCTTTTGCCGTGGGCTATTTCATTCGCCCGTACTTCTTTAGGACCTCCACCACGCGGTCGCCGGGGAGGCCGTGGATGCGCACGCCATCGGCTCCGGTGCTGACGCGCGGAGCGGCGAGCATGGCGTTCACCACGGCTTCTTCGGTGGCGTCGATGGTGGCGCGGAACAACGGGTCGATGGCGTCGTTGGGGATCATTTCCACCTTGACGGCCGTGGGCGGCGTGCTGTCGGAGGCCGCTCCTGCGTTGGCCGTCGAGAAAGCGAGAAACAGGTCGCCCGAGCCATTGCCGGCCCAACTGCCGAGCTTTCCGAGTCCCATGCCGACGCGCCGGGCGATGCGTTTGAGCTGATGCGGCAACAGGGGCGCATCGGTGGCCACGACCACAATGATGGACCCGCGGCCGGACTCGGCCGCTTCACTCGCGGCATCGGAACGGCGGGTGGCGATGGGCGGTCCCACGCAGGGCTGGATGCGGTTGGCCATCCACGGACGGCTCTGCGGCAGGGTGGTGCAGGCGCGCAAATCGGTGATCTCGCGGCCCACGGGAACGCCCAGAATGTGCAGATCGCCGCCGTAGTTGCACTGCAGCAGAACGCCCAAGGTGTGGACTTTGCCGGCCACCTGGACCATGCGCGAGGCAGTCCCGATGCCGCCCTTGAAGCCGTTGCAGCGCATGCCGGTGCCGCCGCCCACCGCGCCTTCGACGACCGGGCCGGGCTTGGCGGCATCGAGCGCTTCGGCGGCATGCCGCGGTTTGACGTGCTGGCCGTTGGAGTCGTTCAACGAATCGAAGGTTTCGGCCACGACCGGATAGGTGAAGACGAACTTCCGGCCGTTGGCGATCTGCCAATGGATGGCCGCGTCGCGCACGACACCGACGCTGTGGGTGCCGGTGAGCAGAATCGGCCCTTCGAGAAAACCCGATTCCTCGATCCAGTTCACGCCGGTCATGTCGCCATTGCCGTTCTGGTTGAACGTGGCGGCCATGGTGAAATCCCAGTTTCCCTTGGGACGCGGCAGAATCGCCGTCACGCCCGTGCGGATGGGACCCTGGCCGGGCACCAGTTTTCCTTCCCCTTCGATGAGGGTTACGTGGCCGACGGCAACGCCCGCCACATCGGTGATGGCGTTGTTGGCCCCCGGCGTTCCGTCGAAGGGAATGCCGAGGGCGCGGCCGCGCGGATTTTGCGCCATCAGGGAGGCGGCAGCCAGTAATGGAAACAGCAATTCGCACTTCATGGGATTCATTGTCGCCTGCTGCGACAATGAAACGGTGCTCGGCGCGGCGGTTCTGTTCCTGCAGTTGGCGGCGGCGCCGCCCCGCGTCACGACCGAATCGGGCGATGTGGAAGGAATCGCCATCGGCGGCGTACAGGCTTACCTGGGAATTCCGTTCGCCGCTCCGCCCACGGGCGCGCTCCGCTGGAAGCCGCCGCAGACGGTATCGCGTTGGAGCGGCATTCGCAAGACGGGATCGTTCGGCGCGGCATGTCCGCAATCGGGAGCGGGCTTTTTCGATAGCGTGTTTGCCGAGATCGCGCCCGGGCAGCCTTATTACCGCGGCTTCCGCATGTCGGAAGACTGCCTGTATCTGAACGTCTTCACGGCCGGGAGCCCCAAGTCTCCGGTGATGGTCTGGCTTCACGGCGGATCAAACATCGGCGGCGCGGGATTCTATCCGCCCTATGGCGAAGCGCTGGCGCGGCGCGGTTTCGTCTATGTGAGCGTCAACTACCGGTTGGGCGCGCTGGGATTCATCACACGCGGAAATCTCGGCCTTCTCGATCAGATCGCCGCCCTGCGCTGGGTGAAGCGCAATATCGAACGCTTCGGTGGCGACGCGGGCAACGTGACGCTGATGGGGGAGTCGGCGGGCGCGGTAATGGCGTGTTACCTGATGGCATCGCCACTCGCCCGCGGCCTTTTTCATAAGGCCATTCTGCAGAGTTGTTCCTGCCATGCGTATGTATCGCCACGGCTGGACCCGAACACCCCGCTCCCACGGGCGCAAGCCGCCGAAGCCATCGTGCGCGAGACGGAAGCGGACCCAGCGCGAATGGCGCAGATATACCTGGGTGGAACGATCGACGGCCACGTACTTCGCGAGCAGCCGGCGGTCACATTCGAAAAAGGTGGCCAGGCAAAAATCCCGGTGCTGCTCGGCAGTAACGCCGACGAGGGGACGGTGACGCTGGGCGCATTGGGCCAGCCCACGGTGGCCAACTACCGCGCCTGGCTGCGCCGGACGTTCGAGGAATTCGCCGAAGAGGTATTCGCCGCGTATCCCGCCCGCGACGATGGCGCGGCGCGCGCCGCCTATCTCGAAGTAACGGCCGATTACCTGCGCTCCCACGCGGTGCGGTCACTCGCCCGCCTCACGGTTCGCGCGGGCGAGAAAGCCTACCTTTACCGTTTTACTTACCCTGCCAAAGGCGCTTATGCGCGAGAAGGCTTGGGTTCGTTCCACGCTCTTGAACTGTCCTTCATGGCGGGCGGCTTCTTCCGCAAACACCGCTGGGGAGAACCGGACGAAAGCGACCGCCGGATGGTAGAGCGGATGACCGGCTATTGGACACGCTTCGCCGCCACGGGCAATCCAAACGCGCCGGGATTGCCGGAGTGGCCGCCCTACAGCCTGGAGACCGATCGGGGGCTGGAACTGGGGCTCGAAATCAGGCTCGCCCGGCCGCCGCGCGTGGACCGGTTCGCCGTATTCGACCGCATCCTCGCCGCGCGCCTGGCTGCGGTCAAATAAAATCGATCTGGAAGATCCAGCCCGCCGTGGGACTATCGTTGTTCGGCCAGCCGGGATGGATGCCGGCGTCGCAGGCAATGAGCTTGCCGTCATGCATCGCAAGGCCGTGCGGATCGCAGGAGCCGGCCACGAAATCGGCGGTCTCAATCATGCGGCCCGTGGCGAGATCGTAGCGGACCAGGCCCGGCTTTCCCTCGCTGAAACGTTTGCTGTCGTTGCCCACCACCTGCCACATGGTTCCGTTGTCGATGGTGATGTCGTGATAGCGCACGCGATCGGGGAACGACTGGTAAAACGGGATCATCATCTCCGGCGCCCACGTTTTCGGGTCGACGCGAATGTTGCCGCGCAGGCGCAGAGCGGAAATCCATAATTTGCCATCCTGCCAGTGCGCGCCGTGCGAGCCGCCGCCATCGTTTGCGGGCCCTAGCGGAATCTGCCGGTGGCTGATGAGTTTCGAATTCATATCGACCTGGAACACGCCCTGCGGGGGCGCGTTGGCCACCATCCAGATATAGCCGCCGCCGGCGGCCATGCCGCTGGTATTGCGCGACGGCGTGTCGACGGTTTTGAGCAGCTTGCCGTTCCAATCGACCAGCCAGCATTTTTCCACCAGCGACTTGGGCTCGGGCAATTTGTAGGCCGCGGCTTGGGCGCCCGTGAGCTTCTGCTCGGCGATCCACAGTCCTTCCGCGGTAACAGCCAAACCGTTGGGGAAGCCTTCGGGGCTCTTGAACAGCTTGGTGGTTTTCGCCATGCGCGTGGGGGTGCGCTTGATGATGGCAGGGGCCTGGGCCATGGCCGTGCCGCCCGCCAGAGTTGCCGTCAAGAATTGTCTCTTGGTCATAGGGATCGACGCCGATTATATACCTCTGCGCGGCCGCCCGGCTGGCACGTTGTATAATCGGCGCGATTCCATGGCTTACCGAATTCCTTTCGTCCTTTGCCTTGCCGCCTGTTCCGCCCTGGCGCAGAACGGCACCCAGGCGGGCCGCTTTCACGTCGAGCGGCCCACGCTGTTGAACCTGGGCTTTGAATGGTCGATCACGGGTGACGCCAACCGCAACGCCACGGTCGCGGTCAGTTTCCGCGCGGTGGGCGAGCCGGCGTGGCGGCCGGCGCTCCCGCTGGTGCGCATCGGCGGCGAACGGCTGTTCCGCCAGCGCGAGAACTTCGACTATACGGTTCCCGACGGCTTTGCCGGCAGCATCCTGAATTTGAAGCCGGGCACCGAATATGAGTGCCGCTTTCAGATGGCCGATCCAGACGGGCTCACCGGCGAGGCGGCGCACACCGTAAAGGTCAAGACGCGCAGCGAGCCGAAGCCATACGAAGGCGGGCGCAAGCTGCACGTCTACCCGCCCGCCTATGAAGGCCCGAAGATGGAGCCGAGTTTCACCAGCATCCTGCAGGCCTACTACGGCGCGGGCCTCGGCGATTGGAGCGTGATGTGGGAGCGCCGCGTCCAGCCGGGCGACACCATCCTGGTCCACGCCGGCATGTACCGTCCGGAGAAGCTCAACTACGTCGATCCGATGATGACGCCATTCGACGGGTCGATGTCGCTCACGCTGAAGGGCACGGCGGAAAAGCCCATCACTATTATGGCCGCCGGCGACGGCGACGTGGTCTTCGACGGAACGGGCGTTCACCGCATGTTCGACGTGATGGGGTCGGCCTATCACATCTTCGACGGCCTCACCATCCGCAACGCCGACGTGGGATTTTTCGCCGGGCAGAAGGAAGTGACGGGCGCGGTCGGGCTGACCGTGAAGAACTGCCGGTTCGAGAATATCGGCTTCGGCGTGTGGACCGAATACGCGGGCTCGCGCGACTTCTATATCGCCGACAACCTGATTCTGGGCCGCGACGACCGCTTCCGCCTCATCGGATGGACGGGGCCGCTGTGGGGGCCGGTGGGTCCGTATGGCTCGCATCAGGTGGTGAGCTATTACGCGGTGAAAGTATACGGGCCGGGGCACGTCATCGCGCACAATTCGATCGCCTACTTCCACGACGGCATCGGCATCTCCACCTACGGCACTCCGGAGCAGGACCCGGACCGCCGCGCCTCGTCGATCGACATTTACAACAACGATATTCATATGTCGAACGACGACTACATCGAGACCGACGGCGGCGTTCACAACGTGCGCGTGTTCAACAACCGCGGCGTGAACGCCTTTCACGGCGGCTACAGCGCGCAGCCGCTATTCGGCGGTCCGGTGTATTTCATCGGCAACCTGCTTTATCACGTGCCGAGCGGCGTGGCTTTCAAGTTCTCGGCCAAGCCCGCGGGCCTGTTCGTTTATCACAACACCATCATCGGCGAGCACGTGATTCGCGACCCGTATTCGAACGCTCACTATCGCAACAACCTGTTCCTCGGCCGGGATACGCCGGGCCGCGGCATCATGACGTGGGCCAATGCCACCGGGGCTTACAGCTCCGACTACAACGGCTTCCGTCCGAATAAGGGAGTGGAGGCGCAATACGCCTGGGTGGCGCCGCCGCCAGGCGCCAGTAATTATGCACCGAAGCCGGAGGATTGGAAGACGTTCGCGACCCTCGCCCAGATGCGGGCCGCGACCGGGCAGGAGGCGCACGGCCTCGAAGTGGACTTCGATATCTTCGAGCGCATGACGCCGCCCAATCCAGCCCGCCGCCACGCCGTCTATCACGCCATGGATCTCAATTTCAAGTTGAAGCCCGGCAGCAAGGCCGTGGATGCGGGTGTGCCGATTCCGACGGTCAACGACGGCTTCATTGGCAGCGCCCCGGACCTGGGGGCGCTCGAGGTGGGCAAGCCGGAGCCGAAGTACGGGCCGCGGTGGATCACCTGGCAGCCGTTCTACCGGTAGACTATGGCCGGTGTCCGGCGCGGTCGCACTTGGCGTGCGTAAGTCTGAGCTAACTTCCTCCAGGCGGCTCCGGTCAGGGTTGTCTCCGGAAGAGCATCCCCGCCGGGCGCAGCTTCATCAGGCCTTACCGAGGAAGGTGATGTCCGGACGGCCCGTCACGCCTGCTGCGGCCATCGCCTGTTTGAGGTTGTCCGATCCGAGAAACTCCTTTGCCTTGGCCACATCGCCGGCGTCGAGGACCATCACCACCTCGTTCGAATCCGCCTCGCTTCTCCAGACTCCTCGCGTTGTGAGCCCGGCGGCCGCCCTGTCACCTGCGTGGGCGTCGAAACCACCCTTCCAGGCCGCAAAGTCGTTCACACGGTGTCTAATCAGGATTGAGTTCATATTCAAAAACCTCCATTGCCAGAATATCGGTCCAGGCGTCGCCCCGCTCCTAATTTTTTCCTAAGCAAACGCTTAATATTCGCTAACGCGTGCAAGCTTCAGGGCAGAGGTGTATTCTCTGGAAGAATGCCTCGCGGATCGATGGATGGTGAGTTGCGCGCGCTGCTGGAAAGCGGAGTCGCCGTTGTGTTAGCGACGTCCGATGCCGGACTCAAGCCCGAGATCACGCGCGCTTGGGGCCTGCAGGTCCTCGAAGATGGCCAGACGATTCAACCATTCTCGCACGCCTGGGGACGGAAAAAACCATGGCCAACCTGCGTGCCAACGGCCGGATGGCATTGACCTGCGTCCTTCCCACCAACTACCGGCAGGTACAGTTGAAAGGCGCGTATTGCTGCGGAGGCGACACCACAGCGGGCGATATTCGCCGCGCGGAGGGCCATCGGGATGCGTTCATCGAACAGTGCGAACAGGTTGGGTTAGCCCGCAACCTGACGATGCGCTTGTGGCCGTCCGACCTTGTTTTGGTCCGGTTCGTCGTGCAGGAGATGTTCAACCAGACTCCCGGGCCAAGCGCGGGTGCGGCCCTATGACCGGCCTTCAACCCCCAAGCCTGTCGCTGGCCGAAATCGCCTCTTGCCTGGAAGGAGTTATTCCTTCGCCACTCGCCACGTGCTCGGCCAACGGAACGCCCAATATCACCTACCTATCCATTGCCCGGCAAGTGGATGTCGATCATATCGCGGTCTCCAACCAGTTTTTCAGTAAGACCAAGAGAAACCTCCAAGAGAACGCCCAGGCGCAACTGCTTGTCGTAGAACCGGAAACTTGCCGCCAGTTCCTCCTCGACCTCGAATACGTCAAGACAGAGCACAACGGCGCCGTCTTCGAACAAATGAACAGCCGCCTGGAAGCGATCGCTTCGCAGACCGGCATGGCCGGGGTGTTCAAGTTGCGGGGAGTCGACATCTACCGTGTTCTCCATTGCTCGGCTTGCCAGGATCCGCCGCAAGACGATTGGTCACAGCCAAGTAGTGCCGAACTTCTCCACGCCCTGGAGACCTTGACCGAACAGTTGGCCACCTGTTCCGATTTCGATGCCTTTCTCACCATTTGCCTGGAGAGCCTCTTCACCGTATTCGGATATGAGCATAGCTTCCTATTGGTTCCGGACGAGGACGGCAAGAAGCTCTTCACGCTGGTGAGCCGCGGCTTTCCAGCCGCAGGCATCGGCTCCGAAGTAACAATTGGAGAAGGAATCATTGGTGTGGTGGCGACCAGCCGTTCTCCAGTCCGAATCGGCAACATGACGCGGGAGATCACCTACTCCCGGGCTGTCCGGTCCGGCATGGAGCACAGCGGCGCCGCCGGACTGGCGCGCGAAATCCCGCTCCCTGGACTCACCGATGTGCAGAGCCAACTTGCGGTTCCCCTGCTCGCCCACAACCAGTTTCTCGGCGTCCTTTGCCTGCAAAGCCCACTGCCCGGCCGATTTACGGCTATAGACGAAAAGCTCGCGTTGGTGGCGGGCCGGCACATTGCGGCGGCGATGGCCATTCTGCGGCACGATGGTGCGCAAGACGCTCCGGCCCCAACCACGGCTGCCGTGCCCGATCCCTCGGTGCGCGAGGCAAGACCGTGTGCCGTGAGGCACTACGATTCGGACGACAGCGTTTTCATCGACGGCGCCTATCTGGTGAAGGGAGTTTCGGGCCGTATTTTCTGGAAGCTGGCGCAGATGCATCTGGAAGAGGGACGCGCGGAGTTCACGAACAAGGAAATCCGGCTTGACCCGGCTTTGCGGCTACCCGACATCAAGGACAACTTGGAAACGAGGTTGATCCTCTTGCGCCGGAGGTTGGAGGAACACTGCGACTTCCTGAGAATCGCGCCTACTGGCCGTGGCCGGTTCAGGTTGGAAGTGCGGCGGAAGCTGTTGTTAGAGGCGCGCTAACGGCAGAAAGTAGTAGCGCTAGCATCCGCTTGGGCCAGACCCGGCGAGCCAGTGGATCATCGCGGCCTTATCCGCTTTGAATGAATTTCTGTATCATCGCTATTTTCCGTTACGGCTTCACGCCGACCTCCTGGGTAAGTCTTTCGATCGCAGGCCGGAGTACGTTCGAGTGCATTTCCGCCACACCGGTGCCGTTCATCTTGCGGGTGCCCTTTTGGGCGATCTCGCTGGAGTACACGACGCGGCCGGTTGCCACCTCCACCAGCCGCGTCCGCAAGGTTGCGCTCCCCAGTCCGCCGCCGCCCTTGGGGTTGTAGTCGGCGACGATGCCGGTCAGCACGTAGCTGACGCCGAGTTGCTTGCCGACCTTCACGGCTGCTGCCGCGGAGCCCTCGTTGTTCACCTCGCCCAGAATCGCTTGCGATGCTTCCCGGGTGTGCTTTGTGTCAACGATGTCGAACTTCTCCGCTTCCACGAGGGACCTCGCGATGCTCGCCTGCAAGTGCCGCTTGGCCTCGTAGGTCATCCCCGAGATGTTTGCGACCGGGGAAAACTCGACTACGGCGGCCCTGGCGTGGCCCCTTTGCTTCTCCGCGGTCGCAACGCCCGCCAACATCACGCTAAAAACAACTGCTGTCGATAGTTTGTTCATATTGTGCCTCTTTTGTGGAACGGTGGTTACATCTTGACGAGGTAGCCGGAGAAGTATAGGGAAGTGGTGCCGCTATTTCCAATTAGATTCGTCGTGCCCGGCGAACTCAGTATCGAGTCCACCACAACAAAGCATTTGAGACTAGTGACGCCCTTGCTGAATTGCAAGAAGTGGCGAACGTGCTGGCCGCTCAATGTCCCCTCGAACTCAAGAAGGGGTGCAGACGAGGTGACCGTCGTGATCTGAGTGACTACGAGCCGATACCCTCTGGGAACGGAGAAGACAGGACCCTTGTAAATTACAGGGTCGGTGCAGACTGTAACGCCGCAAACCATCTCGAATGCGACGGCGTTCCTGACTTGGACCTCGACATCGGAAGTCCCCGGGATCTGAAGCTGCCCAAAGGCCGCTGTTGAGGACACTGCAACGAAGGCGGCGCTGAGCAGGGCCGCCCGGATCGTTTTAAACGTATTGTTCACGGAAGTTTTCCTTTGATCTGTTCTTCTGAGAACCGGTTGCTGTGTATCGCTCCCGCTCTCGAAATCATGATGGGGGGCTGGCGGGGTGCCCGGCGTCATCCGAAAGGATGATTTCGGGATGAGCCAACAGCTGATTGACCAGGCCGTGCGCAGTTTCGAAAGGGAAACGCCCGCCATCGGGCGGGCCTTCGATCCTTTTCGTTTCGACCGGCGGCGGGAGGCGAACCAGAGGGGGAGAGCCGCACTCGCCAACAGTATCAGCGATCCCGGTTCCGGAACAGGGGCGGCATCCGCGGAAACGCGTACCAGTGCGTGGCCCACGGTGCTGACCGGAGGGGCGTCAACGCCGTCGATGTCCGCACGCGTGTTGGCGGCCGCGGATGCAGTGCCGCCGGCAGGATTCAGAACGACCAGGCCGGCGATGAAGCGGGTGTTTTCATCAAACTCATCGGCCGTGAAGGCGAGCGATTCCAGTTCGCTGCCCAGGGGATCCGTCATTCCGAGCAGCGTCATCAGGTTCGGTACGGCGGGAATATTGGAGGGGAAAAAGCCAAGACCGAAGGCCTGATTGAAGTGAGCAATGCCGGCATTGGTGAACAGTGTAGCCACTTCGCCGTTTGTGGCGTAGCGGAATCCGGCGAATTCCCCGCCTGGACCCAATTGCGCCAGGACGGTGTTCACGGAACGGTTGGTGGACTTGGTCCAGTCCAGCCAGTCCAAGCCGGAGACCGTATCCGTGGTTATGGACCCGGCCCCATGGACCGGGTCGTTCGTCGAGATCAGTGCGGCTTGGGATGATTTGGGGAGCGGTTCACGCCGCGCGTGCGGCAGTCGACGCTCCAGGTGCTTAGGAACGCCGGCGGATGCGGGCCCAATCCAGCGCACCCGTGTTCGGATGGCGGGAATCATCCTTTCGCAGGATGCCGGAACGGGCCGCGCGCGTTGAAAATGGCGGCATGGCGGATGCCAAACAACAACTTCAAATTGCCGGAGCCCAAGTGCGAATTCTGGTTTCCAGCAGCGAGGCGGCTGGGCTGTATACGATTTGCCAGATGGAGATCCCGGACGGCGAGGCGGTCCCCGAACATTCGCATCAGTACGAGGATCTTTTCCTCTATGTGCTGGCGGGCTCTTTCAAGATTGCGATCGGCACAGCACAGCAAGTGGCACGGGCGGGAGCCTCGGTCTTCATCGCACGGCACACACCGTACTCCTTACGGTGTGTGGAAGGCGAGATGGGGCAGATACTCGTGTTCGCCCAGCCGGGTGGACTGGACCTGCTGCTTCGCGAGGCGGCCCTACGGGCAGGCGTCAACAACGATCTCTCGAATTCCGATATTGCGTCCCTGGCCGAGAAGCACGGAATCGCGGTCCACCCCAGCGACCCGGTAAAATGACTGGGGCCTCCTTTTGAACACGAGTTGGCTAACGGCGACCAAAGTGGCGGCGCCTGCGAAGCGGCGCGACGCGTTATCGCGGGCGCGCTTGCTCGACCAGGTTGCGTCGGGTTTTGAACGATCCCGGATCACACTGATCTCTGCCCCGGCCGGGGCCGGAAAGACGTCGCTTCTGGCGGAACTCCCTTACGCCTTTCCGAAGATCCGTTTGGCGTGGTTACTGCTGGATGCGAGCGACAATGACCCGAACCGGATCGCAGCCGCTTTGCTGGCCTCGTTTTCCGCGGCCGGCCTGGCGCCGGCCGATATAGCGCCCGGCGACCCGCGCGGAGTGGTGACCTCAATCGTCAACCATGTCGAGAACAACTCCAGAGAGCGGAGCAACGCCGTCGTACTCGACGATGTGCACACCATCGCCGAAGCCTCCGTGCTGGAGCTGCTCGACTATTTCGCGGACCGCCTCCCTTCTAACTTGCACCTGATTCTCGCCTCGCGGCAGGATCCTTCGCTTTCTCTGGCGCGCCGGCGGGCGCGTGGGGAGGTAAACGAGATCCGAATGCCGGCGCTGAGTTTCACTGAGCAAGAGACCGCCGCGCTGGCAAATGACTGCCTGGGCCTCAACTTGTCGTCCGAAGAGGTGAACCTGCTCCAGTCGCGAACCGAGGGCTGGGCTGCCGGCTTGCGCCTGATGGCAACTTCGTTGTCTTCGTTGCCGGCCGACCGGCTTACCCTTCTTCGCAACGGCATGCGGGGGACTCGCCGGATCTTTGACTTCCTTGCCGAGGAGGTCTTAGACCGGCAGAGCCCGGCACTCCGCAACTTCCTGTTGGAAACGTCCATCCTCCATTCTCTCCGTCCGCCGGTCTGCGACACCCTGACCAATCGCCGCGACTCAGCCGGCGTTCTGGAAGACCTCTATCGCCGCAACTTATATGTCGTGGCATCGGATGAGGCGGAAACTACGTTCCGCTACCACGACCTGTTCGCCGATTTTCTCCGTGGACGGCTGCGGCACGAGCGGCGGGATGAATGGGTGCCGCTGCATCGTCGAGCGGCGCTGGCGGAGACGTCCCCTGAATATCGCGTTCATCATCTGTTGGCCGCCGAGGTTTGGGATGATGCCGCCGCCGAGATCGAAAGAACAGGTTTCGATTTCGCACGCCGCGGCTTTGCCGTCACCGTGCGCCGCTGGATCGACGAACTGCCGGCCGAGGTCCGCGACCGGCACCCCCGCGTGTTGCATCTGCTGGCGAACGTCATCTGGATGCAACAGGAGTTCGCCTTGGCGCAGCCCCACCTGAAAGCGGCACTCGAGGGATATCGCCGTCAGGGGGACACCGCGGGCCAGGGAGAGGTGCTCGCCGCTCTCGGCGGGACCGCCATCATGTTCAATCGCTTTGAAGAGGCGGGTGACCTGCTTGCCGAAGCCCTGACGTACGATGTCCCCGCTCCGACGAGCCTGTTGATTCATGCGTCGAGCCTATGGCAGTCGGTGCACTCCAGAAGGACGGAACGGGCCCGCGAACAATTTGACCGGGTTTTTAGGTTGCTCGAAGACGGCCTGGAGTTTCGCGATCCTCTCGCCTGCAATATCGTGCTGTGGTCCGTCGCGGTCCCCGGGTATTTGAGCCGGATCGAAAACCTGGCCGCGCTCATTCGTGCGAGGAATCCTACCGGACTGGCGCAGGCGTGCGCCTACACACTGTTCGCCTATGTCAATATGCACCGCGGCAACGCCGGCGAACTGGAGGCGGAACTGAACCGGGCGGCCGGAGTGGCCGGGAAATCCGGTCACGTTGCCATGATGGCCATGGCGCACGACTATGGCCGCATCGTTCTGGGAGTCATGCGCGGCGATTGGCCCGAAGTGCGGAAGTGGACCGGCAAACTCCTGGATTCCGACGAATTTGGCCTCCGTGGCCGCAACTGGAGGCTGCTGTATTCGTATTACCGGGCACGCGCCTGCTGGCACTCAGGAGATCTCGAGGGGCTGCGGGACGTCTACGAGGATTCCGTTCAGCCGAATCCCGCCGAAGTTCCGGGCACACTGCCTTACCGGTTTATGATCGCGGGAATCTACGCCCTCGCCGGCCGGGCCTACTCCAAAGCCGAAGAAGCTTTCCGGGAGGCCCTGCGGCAGGAGGATGTCTTCCTGGTCACCCGTGCAACCTGCAGCGCGCGCACATTTCTCGCTTACACGCTGCTCTCCCGTGGACACCTGGACGAAGCCATGGAAGCCTTCCGGCCCTTTTTGGACGAAGCCAACGGCAACGACGCGCCGGGGTTCCTCATGCGCGACAACCCCTTTATCGTGTCCTTACTCCGTCTTGCTCACGAAAGGAAATCGCATCGGCCGTTCGTGGAGCGCGTCCTGCACCTGCTGGGCTCGCCGCTTGACGCAGTTGCAGCGGCAACGGCTGGGGGCGAATCGTTGTCAGAACGCGAATTGGAAGTGCTTCGCGTGCTGGCGGAAGGACTGTCAAATAAAGAAATCGCACAGAGGCTCTTCGTCAGCGAGGCGACCGTGAAGACCCACGTCCAGCACATTATGCAGAAGTTGACCGTCCGGTCCCGGACGGAAGCGGCCGCTCGCGGCAGGGCATTGATGCTGCTGTGAATGGGAGCCTGGCGCCTACTCGTTCAGCCAATCCGAAGTGTGAGCACTGGGGCTTTCTAGGAACCAAGGCGATCCTTCTTTTTCCGGCTCTTGGACAAAATTCGTAGGAACCTTGCGTACCTGACTTTCGGCTTTGAGGGGCCTATTCAAGATTGCCTTCAACACCCGGGCTTGTGCGCGGAGTTCAACACATGAACGGCACCCATCCATAGTACCGGTATTTACAAGTACCACGCGCCATTGTGTTCCTCCCCATCCGGGGATACAGTTTGGAAGGTGGCTTCGTAAACGCTGTATATGCCGCAGACACGTCAACGAGAGAGCGAATTGTTGCTCCAGGTTTTGGAAAGCGACAACGCGTACTTCGAACTGGGAACGGATTTTCGAGATCTTCTGGGGTTCCGGCTCGTAAGGGCGCATGGGCTGGAGGAGATTTCCGGAGGCTGTCTGGCACTGCGCGCCGACACAACGGCCGCCGAAACCGATCCCAAGGGTTGGGTGGATACCTGTGAATTCGCCCTGGCCAAAGCGTCGCCCACGGCGTTCCGGATGCATGTGGACGGCGAATCCCCGCGGCTCGATGCGCAGTTGACGGCGCGCGGCTACCACCGCCACGCGGAGACGGTATTCCTGTCCCCGGTGGACAAGAAGCCCGAGCCCGCCACGGTCGTCCTGCGGCCGGTGACCACATGGCCCGAATGGACGCTCTCCTGCCTTGTCGAGCGTCAGAGCCGGCGCAACGGCCCGGCCGGCGAAGGCGATCCGCTGATCTGGGAAGAACTGCGGCGGCGCAAGTGGATCACCGGGAGGCTGCGCTGCTACCTGGTGGAATCGGCGGGTGCCGTGTGCGGCACGGTCAGCGTATTCGAATCGTCGGCGCTGATGCGTATTGTGGATTTGTCGATGCTGCCGGGTCCGGCCCGGCGCGATTCTGTGGTCGCGACCGTACACGCATTGTGGCGGCTGGCGCTCGAATCCGGCAGTTCCGCCGTCGCCGCCATGGCGAGCGGTGAGATGGAATCTTTCTTCCGCGCGGCGGGATTGCGCGCGGCCGGCCAGCGCGCCGAGTACAGCAGGACCTGTTGATTACTTCCGCGCCGCTTCCAACTCCTTTTGCAGCTTGCGCGCCTGCGCGTTTAGTGTCTGGAGCTGGCGCAGATCCTCTTCAGCCATGCCGATGGCGTTCTGAATGCGGGATAGGTCGTCCCGCGGCCCTTCCTGCCGCAGGCTGAGCGTACGGTAAAGGTCGGTCACTTCCCGATAGCGGCGCAGGACGTTGGTCATGTAAACGTCCCGGCGGCGATTGAGGTCTTCGAATTCTTCGGAGATCTTTCCGGCGGCCGAAGCGTGGCGGCCTCGATCCTCGAACTGCTGGCGCAGATCGCGAATCAGCAGATCGGCTTTCTGCAGGCGTTCGTCGCGCGTCTTCAACTCTCCTTCGAGCGCCGCCGCGCGGCGGGTGGCGGCGTCGGCTTGCTCGCGCAGCGGTTTTTCAAGCGCCGTCAGACGCTCGGTCTCCTGCGTCAGCGACTGGACTCGCGATTCGAGTTGCTTAACGTGCGCTTCCAGATCCTCGCGAACCTTAGCCGCTTCGGCCAATTGTGTCGAGCGCTCATCGAGCATCCGCAGCGTGTCGGCGAGCGAGGTTGTATCGGTCTTGGGCGGGGCGGGGGATTTCACCACCGCTGGGGTCGCTGGGGCTGGCGGCAAACCGTGGCGCTCCCGCAACTCACCGTGATCGGCCTTCTCGCGGGCCAGTTGCGCTTCCAGATTGCCGGCCGCCTGTTTGAGCGACTGCACCTCGGCGTTCAAAGCCGCTGAATGCCGGCTCTCCTTCACGAGAAATACACCCAGCATCCCCGCCGCGATCAGTGCCACCACTGTGACGATACGCATAACGTCACCTCCTGAGTTGGACCCGAGTCCGGTACTTCAGGTAGCACCCTTCGGCCGCCAACTCCACATCGGCTTGTTTCACCGATAGCGCGGCCGATTGAACCACCGCCACCCGATGCGATCCGATCAACTGGAACATCTGTCCGATCGCGTCTGGAATCTCGCCGTTGGAACGGCAGAACGTCGCGCTTCCGCCCGAGGCCGTTGCCAACTCTAGCACACCGGTCTGGTAGGCTTCATTCAACGTATCGGAGCGGTAGTCGAGATGAACGACGAACAGCGGCGTCTCCCGGCCGATCAGCCTGGCGCGAAGCTGCCGGATCTTTTCTTTCACCAGTCCTTCGGGGAAGCGGCGGCTCATGTCGCGCGAATCGCTCGAGTTGATGACCGGATTGGCGTAGTCCTCGCGGTAGTTGGTGATATTGGAATCGGTGACGTAGAAGACGGCTACGCGCGCGCGCGATTTTTCGATCATCCGGTCGCCAATGGAGGCCGCCGTTTCGATGGTATCGAGAAGCCCGGCGCGTCCGCTGATCGAGAGGCCGCGGATCGTCTGGGCCAGCTTTTCGCGGTCGGCGGTGGGATCCTGCAGCACGGTCAGCCCATCCTGCGCGCGCATCAGTGCGACCCAGGTGTTGGCGGGCAGCTTGCTCACGAGGCCGGCCAGGGCGTTGCGGGCGGGGTCCACCTGCGCCAGGTCGCCCGCCAGATCGAGCACCAGCAGAACGATGAGATCGTCGCCCGGACCTTGCACGCGAAGCACCTTCGCCGGCGCGCCGTTCAACTTCGCCGAAGGCGCATCGGGAGCCGTGCCGCCGTCGGTCACCCAGAACGGAATACGCACCGAGGCGCGGCCCGGCTGTCCGGGTTTTGCGGCCCATCCGCAAGCCGCCGTGAGTCCGAAAATGACCGCGCGCCTGGTAAGCATCGTCAGAAATTAAACTTCAGCCCCAGTTGAATGATGCGGCTGCCTCGCGAGCCGATAATCTTTCCCGCATTGACGTTCGGAGCGCTGGCCGGTCCGATGATGGTGTCCGGATCGGTCCAGACGGCGTGGTTCACGAAATTCAGACCCACCATACTGAATTCGACGCTGCGCTCGGCCGAAACGGCTACGCGCTTGTTGAGCGAAAGGTCGTGATTCTGATTGCCCGGCATGCGCAGCGCCGGATGAGTGCGGGCGACGTTGCCAATCGTGAAATCGGGCGGCTGGGCGAACGCTTCGGGATTGAACCACAGCTCGGGACCGCGCTTGGGAACCGCCGGATCGGCGCCTGGCACGGCGTTTACGTTGAGCGCCTGGACGACGCCGCCGGTGTTGTTGAACTGAGGATGCAAGGCCAGAGGCTCGCCGCTGTTCACGGTGGTCTGGCCGCTCACCGACCAGCCTTCCACCAGGTGGCGCCGCCAGTCGGTATGCGTCAGAAACACCTTATTGGCGCCGAGCGGAAGCTCATACATGTAAGTCAAGGTGATACGGTGCGGATTGTTACTCGTAGTAAGCGACCATTCCTTGCGCCGGTTGTAATAGTCCTGCACTCCATAGGGCCCGGAATAGTTGTCCATCTGCTTGGAGAACTCATAGTAGGCCGCCAGCGAAAGCCCGCCCGACGTTCTCTTTTCGATGCGGCAATAACCAGCCGTGCGCTTATACCGGCCTTCCGGCCAGGAACTGTAAACGTCAAACCGCTGGTAGTGCGGAAACGGCCGTACCGAGCGGTTGAAATTCTCATCGTTCAGAAGATCGCGATACTCGAGCGCGGAGAGCGGAATCGCATTGGGGTTCGATCCGGAATTACTCAGCAGCATGTTGCGGCCGTAGGAATGCCCGGCTCCGGCGGTGACCACCAGTTGCCAGCGCAGCTCCCGTTCGATCGAGAGCGATCCGGACTGGTACGTCGGCTGAATCCCCGTCGTTTCGAGCAGATCGGCCACCGTGTTGTTGGCCGACTCCGGCCGCAGGTCGGGAAAGGCGCGCGACGGCGGAAAGCCATTGGCGAGAATCAATGCCGGGGCAAGCTGCGGATTCGGAGAAACCCACGTCGGGCTGCCGTTGAAGGCCTGCGTGCCCCACTGGCCGAGGTAGATCGGAATCGGCGAATAGGAGCGGCTGTAGCCCGCCCGTACCACCGTCTTGGCGCTGCCGAGCGCGTTCCATGAGAGGCTGGCGCTCGGCTCGGCCTTTACCAGAACGGGCTGAAATCCGCGGCCCTGGCCGTCGCGCCCCGCCACGGCCATCGCTCCCGGCCGGCCGTTGACCGGATTGATGCGGTCGAAGACGACGCTCGATTGGCGGTTGTAGCGCTCGATCCTCGGCGTCGAGCCGTCGATGTTCAGCCCCAGGTTAAGCGTCAGGCCCTTGCGGATCTCCCACTGATCGCGCAACAGAATCGCTCCGCGGTTGCGCCGGAAATAGGACGGCGAGGTGACCACGCTGCGTTCGGCGAAATTCGGCGCGCCCAGCAGAAAGCTCGCAAACGCGTGGCCGGTGTTGACGATGCCCGGCAGGCTCGTATAGCCCGCCGTGAAGCGGAAGCTGCCCGAAGGATACTGTGGCCAGAACGTATTCACCCTTTCCCGGATTCCCTGCAGGATGAAGCGCAGACGATGCTCGCGCCAGCGCGTCGAATAGCCGTTGGTGACGACGAAGGTAGTCCGCGAATTACGCGAAAGCGGATACGACGTGCCCATGCTCAGGTAGGGTGAAAAGCTGTAGTTCGGAAACGGCTCGCCGCCATCGAGCAGAGGCAGATTTTCAAACTGATCGGTGGACGCGTCGACGGTCAGCGTATTCACGCTGCGGGGGGAGACCGTGAACACGTGTTCCAGCGTGCCGCGGCGCGTACGGCGCTGGCGGTCGACCGAGCCTGGATTGGCCGGCGTATCGAACCAGCGCGCCGGCTGATCGAATCCGTTCGACCAGTTCATGGCAAAGCCCAGCCGGTTGCGATCGTTCACCGTGTGATCGACGCGTCCGTTCAACCCATCGGCTTTGTTTTGCTCCGGCGCGAAGATGAAAAAATTATTCCGAAAGAACGGGCCCGCATCGGAGTTCGGCGCCGGATATTGCCGCACCACGCGCTGGGCCGCCGCGTCGAGCCGCGCCTGCGGGATCCGGTTCTCCGGAAACGGCGATCGCAGATACTGCAGATTCTCCGTGGTCACCGGTTGCGCCGGATCGAAAGCGGGGTTTGGCGCCGTCGTTGCCGGATCGAAAATCGGCAGCAACTCGCCCGCCTGATCCACCACGTGGCCCCAGTCGCCGGTTCGCTCCCCAGCCGTCGGAATGGTGCGCAGATAGGATCGTCCGATCTTCTCCCGCATTCCTTCGTAAGTGAGCGTGAAATAGGTCGATTTCCCGCCGCGATAAAGCTTGGGAATCAGCACCGGGCCGGTTACGTTAAAGCCGAACTGGTTGCGCCGCAGAAGCCCTTGCGTGCCGCCGCGTTGCGTCACTTCATGCGGCACGGCATCGAAAAAATTGTTGCGCAGGTTCTCAAACAGCCGGCCGTGGAACGACATGCTGCCTTGCGATCCGCGCTTCGACTTGGCCCGCGAATCGGGCCGCAAACCGAGGTTGGCCGTCTGCACACGGAACTCGTCCAACCCTTTTTCCAGTTCGCTGCGGGAAGGAGTGGCGGGTTTGGAAGCGGCGGCGGGACGCGAGGGTTGCTGCCCTAGCGCGCACCACACCAGCACGGCTCCGAGTACCGCATGCATCTAGATTAAGTATAGTTCATGATGCCCGATTTCGCCTGAGCCGTTTGCCCCGGTTTCCGCGCGTGATTCTGTGGAGAAAGAACCATGAATCGTTCTGTTGAAAGTCTGCTTTCGAAGCGCGGCGTTTTTTGCGTGACCGATTTTATTCGGTTTGGCGAAGAAATGGCGCATACTGGTTTGGTAGCAGATGCCCGCCCCGGTTTCCAGCTCAAAGAATCCGCTCCTCAAGGACATTCGTCACGCGTTGATCAAGGGGACGTTGACGGCTGACGGATTTGCCGTCGCCGAGACGTTTCATCTGCTCGAAGAGGCGCTGCGGAGCGACTGTGAGATCGGATTGGTGCTGACCGCCGAGTCCGTCAAGAGTACTGTCGAGCAGCATCTGCGGAAGCTGCGCGGGCCGCAGGTGATGGTGCTGCCCGACCGCGTAATGGAACAGGTTGGCTCCACCGAATCGAGCCCTGGGGTGATCGCGCTGGTGAAGCCACCCGCCTGGACGCTCGATCAGGTCTTGCGTGGCAACAGCCTGGTGGTGATTCTCGACGGCGTGCAGGATCCCGGAAACGCCGGCACAATCTTGCGGGCGGCCGAGGCCTTTGGCGCCACCGGCGCGCTGCTGCTGAAAGGCACGGTGAGCCCTTTCAATGCGAAGACGCTGCGCGCCTCCGTCGGTTCCATCTTCCGGCTTCCCGTGGCCGCCGGCGTGGATGCGGACCTGGCCTGCGCGGCGCTCAAACAGAAAAGCATCGAACTTTACGCAGCGGCGCCGCGCGGCGCGACGGCGGCCGGTGACGTGGACTTCCGGCAACGCTGCGCCATCATCGTAGGGAGCGAAGGCCGCGGCGTCCGGCAGAGCCTGCGCAACGCCGCGCTCGACATTTCCATTCCCACCGTCGGCGTGGAGTCGCTCAATGCCGCCATGGCCGCCTCCATCCTTCTTTACGAAGCGAGCCGCCAGCGCCGCATGGCCGCCGGGCCGGAGCGGCCATGAGCCTGTTCGAACCGGAATCGGCGCCGGAGGAAGCGCCCGACATCTCGCGTCCGCTGGCGGAGCGGATGAGGCCGCGTACGCTCGACGAGTACATCGGGCAGGAGCATGTGCTCGGTCCCGGCAAGCCGCTGCGGCTGGCCATCGAGCGCGACGAGATTCCTTCGATGATTCTGTGGGGCCCGCCGGGCGTGGGGAAAACGTCACTGGCGCGGCTCATCGCGCGGCTGACCAAGTGCACCTTCGTCCCCTTCAGCGCCGTCACCAGCGGCATCAAGGAAGTGAAGGGGATTCTGACCGATGCCGAACAGAATCGCCGCTACGGCCGCCGCACGGTGTTGTTTGTCGACGAGATTCACCGCTTCAACAAATCGCAACAGGACGCGTTTCTGCCCTACGTGGAAAAGGGCGATGTGGTGCTGATCGGCGCCACCACCGAGAATCCGTCGTTTGAAGTCATCCCGGCGCTGTTGTCGCGCTCGCGCGTGTACACGCTGCGGGCGCTCGCTCCGCCGCAGGTGGCGGCGCTGCTGCGGAGGGCGTTGACCGATGGCGAGCGCGGGCTCGGCGGGTGTGAGGTGGCGATGACGGACGATCAACTGGAGCAGATCGCCATTCATTCCAACGGCGATGCGCGAATGGCTTACACGGCGCTCGACCTGTTGGCGAGTTCGGCCGTGGACGGCGCGGTTACGCAGCAGGTGCTGGAAGACGTGCTGCAGCGCAGGATGCAGCTTTACGACAAGTCGGGCGAAGAGCATTTCAACCTGATCTCGGCCCTGCACAAGTCGGTCCGGTCCTCCGACGCCGACGCGGCCCTATATTGGCTGGCGCGCATGCTCGAAGCCGGGGAAGACCGGATGTACCTGGCGCGGCGGCTGGTGCGCATGGCCATCGAGGATATCGGCCTCGCCGATCCGCGAGCCGTCGAGCAGGCCATCGCCGCGCAGCAGACCGTGCATTTCCTCGGCATACCGGAAGGCGATCAGGCCCTGGCGCAATTGACCCTCTACCTGGCGATCGCACCCAAATCCGACGCCGCCTATGCGGCTTTGAACCGGGCGCGCGAGGTGGCGCGCACGAAGCTGGCCGAGCCTGTACCGATGAACCTGCGCAACGCGCCCACGGCTCTGATGAAAGACATGGGCTATGGCGAAGGCTACGAGCACGCGCACCAGCGGCAGAGCGCGATGACGGCGATGGAATGCCTGCCTCCGTCATTGGCTGGAACGCGCTTTTACGAGCCCGGCGACCGCGGCATGGAGAAGAAAATCGGCGAACGGCTGGAGGAGATCCGCCAGTGGAAAGAGCGGACGCGCGCGTCCGCTAACGAGCGATCAGACCGCTGAGCAGTTCTTCGAGCAGCGGCGATTCCGGATACGGATGTCCTTTATAGTGGCGGAATCCTTCGCCGTATTCGAAGCCCGCCTGCGCCCCTCGTTTGCGCGTCCATTGCGTCATGGTGTCCATGTAGTTGTCCATGCCATGCTGGCGCCGCAGCCACTCGCGCTGGCTGTCGTGCGCGGCGAGCATGTTCCACTTGGTCTCAAACACCTTGGAAACGTCGACGGTGAAATGCGGCGCCACCGGATCGCCCTCGCGGTTGGCGCCGCCGATGGGGTCCATCAAATAGAGATGCGGAATGTGCTCGATCGCGGGGGAAGCCGTGAAGTAGTTGGGGCAGGGCGCGCCGAAGCACGCATCGCGCACCAGCAGGTGGGTCATCTCGTGGTCGCACAGGTAATCGGAAGGCGCCGAGGTCAGTAGAACATCGGGCCTGGTGGCGCGCAACAGCTCCACCACGCGCTGGCGCGACGGATGGTCGTTGAAGATTTCCAGGTCGCGAAACTCGGCGCACAGGTAAGCCGCGCCGATCATCTCCGCCGCCCGCCGGCCTTCGTGGCGGCGCACTTCGGCAATCGCCTCAGGCCCCAGTTCCGCGGATCCTTTGTCGCCCGGCGTCATGGTGACGATGGTGATCCGATGGCCTCGTGCGGCCAGATGCGCCAGCGTACCCCCGGCGAGAATCTCCGCATCGTCGGGGTGCGCGTGGATCGAAACGATGTGCTTCGCCATTAGCTCAGCCGCGCCCGGACCTTGTCGCTGAGCGCCTTGCCATCCACGCGCTTGCCGGCCAGACCGGCCTGGGCGGCCTTCATCACCACGCCCATCTGCTTCACCGAAGGGTTCGGCGTGGCGGCAATCGCGGCCGCGATGGCGGCGTCCACTTCCTCATCGGTGGCGAGGGCCGGCATGTAGCTCTCGACGATTTTTTGCTCGGCTTCTTCCTTCTCCGCCAGGTCGATCTTGCCGCCCTTGCGGAACATTTCGGCGGCTTCCTTGCGCTGTTTGATGAGGATGTTGAGGACCTTCATTTCCTCGGTCTCATCCAGCTCTTTCATGGTGTCCACTTTGTATTTCATCAGGGCGGCCTTCACCATGCGGATCGCGCCCAGGCGCAACTCCTGCTTGGCTTTCATCGCCTCCACCATGTCTTTTTGAATGCGCTCTATGAGGGCCATTTTCGTCGGGTGCTCCGGAACCGCTTTGCTATTCTAAGGGAGCAAAGCTTCTCTTCATTCAATCCTAACGCACCCCATGAAGATTCTGGTCGCTGAACCCATGTCTCCCGCCGCCATTGAGAAATTGAAGGCGCAGCCGGGCTGGAACGTCGTTGTCTCCGATCCCAAGGGATACGCCGAGCATCTCTCCGATTGCGACGCGCTGTTTGTACGCAGCGCGGTGAAGGTGAACAAGGACTTACTTGCCAAGGCGCCGAAGCTGCGCGTGGTGGGCCGCGCCGGCGTGGGCGTGGACAACGTGGATCTCGATGCCGCCACCGCGGCCGGCGTTCTCGTGATGAACACCCCGGGCGGCAACGCCATCTCAGTGGCCGAACACACTCTGGCGCTGATGCTGGCGCTGGCGCGATCGGTACCGCAGGCTTCGCTCTCCACCGTGGCCGGGAAATGGGAGAAGAAGCGGTTTCTCGGTAATGAGCTGCGCGGCAAGACGCTCGGTGTGATCGGGCTCGGCAGCATCGGAAGGGAAGTGGTGAAGCGCGCCCGCTCGTTTGAGATGCGCATCGTCGCCTCCGACCCTTACGTCAGTTCCCAGGCGGCCGCCGATCTGGGCGTAGAACTGATGCCCGTCGACGCGCTGCTGAGCCAAAGCGATTACGTCTCGCTGCACGTCGCCATGACGCCGGAGACGCGGAAGATGCTCGGCCGCGAGGCGTTCGCGCGGATGAAGAACGGCGTGCGGATCGTCAATTGCGCGCGCGGCGAGCTGGTGGACGAGGCCGCCTTGGCCGAGGCCATGCAATCGGGCAAGGTGGCGGGCGCCGGTCTCGACGTGTTCGATCCGGAACCGCCTTCGGCCGATCATACGCTCCTGAAACAACCCGGCCTCATCGCCACGCCTCATATCGGCGGATCGACCGAAGAGGCGCAGGAGATCGTCGGCATCCGCATTGTCGAACAGGTGGTGGAGTATCTGACCAACGGCGTGGCGATCAACGCGGTGAACATGCCATCGATTTCGCCCGACCAGTACAAGGCGCTCGAACCCTACATTGAGCTGGCCGAGCGCATCGGCAATTTCGCCGCGCATCTGGCCGAAGGAAATCCGAATGCCGTGCGGCTGCACTACTCCGGGCGCATCGCCGAGCTGAACACAACCTTGCTGCGCAATGCCGGGCTGGCGGGCGTATTGCGGCGCTCCACCGCGCGGCGCGCCAATCTGGTCAATGCCATGCCAATCGCCTCCGAGCGCGGTTGGGTGGTGAGCGAAAGCCATGGTGCTCGCTCCGGCCACACCGATTCGGTGCGGCTCGAACTGGTCACCGATTCCGGCGTCACCTCGGTGGAAGGATCGGTGGTGCTGGGACGTCCACGCCTGATGCAGGTGGATGGCATCTACTGCGAAGCGGGATTGGGCCGCCACCTGATCTTTTTGAAGAACGACGATCAGCCGGGCGTGATCGGCCACGTGGGCTCGGTGTTGGGCAAGAATCGCATCAATATCGCCAACTTCAGTCTTGGCCGCCAGGAGGGAACCGTAGCGCCGGGCAAGCCGCTGCAGGCGATCGCGGTGGTGGAGACCGACAGCGCGGTAGAGGACTCGGTGCTGGCGCTGTTGATGGAGAACAAGGCGGTGAAATCGGCGCGGCTGGTGGAGTAATGTTTTAGGCAGTATCCGCCGATCAACACCCGGCGGTTTGCAACTTGAGGCATCACAAAATGGCAGTGACGGGTACCAAGCAGCAACGCGCGCCGAAGAAGGCTCGGAAAACAATCTCGCTTGACGAAGAAGGGCCGTTGCGGCTTCCGGACCGGCTGCCGTACCGGTCTTCCGTTCCCATCGCACGAATTCGCGCGGCGGTGCGTAAAGTGATTGCAGCCCGATCAGCCGCCCAGTCCGTGACCGATAAGGCACAATAGGGTGAATGCGCTCACCGAATCGGGACATTTTTATCAATTGTCCCTTCGATAAAGAGTATTGGCCTCTGTTTCAAGCGATCTGCTTTACGGCAATATCCTGTGGGTTCAAACCACGATCCGCAATGGATACCGGGTGAGGCGCGGCTGGAGCGAATCTATCGCCTCATCGGCGAATGCGATCTCGGCATCCACGACATTTCGCGGACAGAAGTAAGCCCGGAGAATTATCCGCGATTCAACATGCCTTTCGAACTGGGACTCTTTCTGGGGTGCAAGCGGTGGGGCGGCAGTCTGCATCGCCGAAAACATGAGTTGGTACTGGAACGTGAGCAATACCGGTACAGGCAATTTCTTTCGGACTTGGCGGGTTACGATCCAGAGCCTCACGGCGACGATGTCTCTGGCGTGATTGTATCCGTGCGCTCCTGGCTCCAGCGTGTAGCGGGGGTCCCTCTGCGCGGACCGATCCATATAGAGGACGATTTCCGATGGTTTTCCGAAGACCTTCCCAACTTGTGCGAGGAATCGGGACTGAACGACGAGGATCTATCGTTCACGGATCTGGTTCACCTCCAGAATGAATGGCTACACGAGTTAGAACTCGACCTGCCCCAGTAATATTCAAATAAGAGCAACCTGCTCTTCCGTAGGCTCCGCTCAACAATACCAGGGCTCATCCAGATACGGCACCGCCGCCCGCGGCACCAGATCGAAGTTCTCTGGCAATGGCGCATCTTCCGCCGCCAGCCGCCACAGCGCCTCGAAAATCTGCCTCCGCGTGGCATGCTTCTTCTGTAAATCCGAAACCAGCCGCAGCGCGGCCCCCGCCAGGCGATCCATTTCCGGGGCGGCGTGGCGCCAGCGATGAAGCAGCGCCGGAGGATCGAAGCCCGTCACCACGGCCTTCACCTCTTCCAACTCAAGCAGCCGCGACCCGGCTGGCAGCAGGAGCCGCAACGCCAATTGCACCGGCGCCGTATGGTCGATCAAATCGAGTTCAGCCAGCGCGCGCAGCAGATCGAGATAGCCCTCGCGCGCCGTCCACGGAGTGAACGGGACGAACGTCGGCGCCAGCGTGAGCGAAGCAGAGCGGCACAAGTGCACGGCCTCGACGAAGTCCGCGCGAGTGTGGCCCTTTTCAAACCGCGCGAGGATCGCATCGTCCACCGCCTCGACGGCGCTGGTTACGAACAGGCAGCCGTTGCCGCGCAGTGCGGGCAGCAGGCGGCGCTGTGCGAGCAAGTGCTCCACCTTGATGGTGGCGTCGAAGCTCAGCGCCGGAAATTCGCGATGCATCGTCTCCACGATGCGCATGGCGTGGGCGGGGCCGTTGAAAAAATCCGGATCGCCAAAGGTGATGTGCCGCGCTCCGGCGGCCACCTGGCGGCGGATGTCTTCCATCACCACCGCCACCGGCACGACGCGAAACCTGCCTTCGTAGACAGGCACCACCGGGCAATGACGGCACAAATGTTTGCAGCCGCGGCTTGCTTCCGTGTATCCGGCGACGCGCGACTCGCCCGCCACGTGCAGCCTCGAATATCGAGTGAGGGCGGGTAACGAATCGCGATCCGGGACGCGGAAGTCGAGGCGGTCTAAAGCCACCAGCCGCCCTGAAACGCGTCCCTCCACCGCTTCCATCAAGGCCGCTTCGAACTCGCCGCCGATCGCCGTGTCCACGCCATGCTCACCCAGGTAAGCGGCATTCAATGGCGCATACAGGCCAAAGGCGATCAGCCGCGCGGCGGGATTCAACAGTTTGACCTTGGCGATGGCGTCCACGGCCAGCCGCGTCGCTGTGTGCATCGGGAGATGAAAAGCCACGACCGCCGCCTCGCGTACGGCGAGCGAGGGTAACGGGTTGACGGCGAGATCGGCGCAAATGACGTCGTGGCCGCGTTCACGCAGCCAGGCCGCCGCGGACGCCAATCCGAACGGTTGGTGCCCCAGATCGTAAGTGGATACCAGAACGACGCGCAAGTTTCAGGCTAACGCAGGCGCCAGACCTTCGGCGGGCAGGGAGAGGCAGAAGACGGATCCCTTGCCCATGCTCGACGATTCCACCCAGATGGAGCCACCCATGCGCTCCACCATGCGCTGGCAGATCGCCAGACCGATCCCGGAGCCGGGAATCTTGTTCCCATGGAGCCGCTTGAACGCGGTGAAGATGCTTTGATGGTGTTCGGCGGGAATGCCCTGCCCGTTATCGGCGACGCGAATCAGCCAGCGGGTGCCGCTGCGCTCGGCCGTGATGCCGATTTCGGGGGCACGGCCGCCGCTGTACTTGAGCGCATTCCCGATCAGGTTCTGGAAAAGTTGCGTGAAATGGGCGCGAGAGCCGCGAACGGCCGGCAGCGGCGCCACCGAAACGCGCGCGTTGGTCGCCTGGATGGCCGGCTTGAGATTTTCCAGGCTCAGATTCAAGGCATCGCCCAGTTGCACCCATTCCTGATTCCTGGCTTCATTGCCGCGCGAAAGCTCGACATAGGCGAGCAAGTCGCGCAAGAGCCAGCTTGTCCGCTTTCCCGCGGCGACGATATCTTCACAAAGGGCGCTGGCGCGTTTATCGAGCCTGCCCTCCATGTGGCGCTCGAGTAACTGCGCATGGATCGTCATGTTCCGAATGGGTTCCTGTAAGTCGTGCGCGGCTACGAAGGCGAAACTTTCCAGGTCCTCGTTAGCCGAGCGCAGGTCCTGCTCGGCTTCCTTCTGATCCTCAATGCCGGTACAGGTTCCATACCAGCGTGTGATCGCGCCGCGATCGTCCTGCACCGGGCATCCGCGCGCGAGGAACCACCGGTATTGCCCGTCATGGCGCCGAAGCCGGTACTCGACCTCGAACGGAGCTCCCGTGGCGACCGAGGCCCGCCATTTTTCGGCGGTTGCCGCCCGGTCCTCCGCATGCACCACGTCGTGCCAGCCCTCTGCGCGGCTCGCCGCCAGATCGAGCCCGGTGTATTCGTACCATTTCTGATTGAAGATATCGGTCTGGCCGTTGGGCGGCGTGGACCAAACCAACTGCGGCATCGCATCGATCATCTGGCGGAAGCGCGCTTCGCTTTCGAGCACCAGCAGCGCGGCCCGCCGGCGCCGCCGGTTGTCGAGCTCCATTACGACAATGGCGGCGACGACGATCGAGAACAGCACGATGCCGCCCAACTGGATCAGGAACCGCGACTGTTCCGCCTCCAGGCGCGCATGGGCGGAGCGGTCTTCGAGCAGCAGCCGCTCCGATTCCGTCGCCCCTCCCAACAGGCCGCGGATCTCGTCCATCAGGCGTTTACCGAGTCCGGCGCGGATCCTGGCGGCGGCGCCCTCGCGGTCCCCCAGTTCAAAAAGTCCCCGCACCCTTTCCATTTCAACCAGCCGGGCGTTGATCAGCCTGTCGAGATCGCGCATCGATTGCTCGCGCCGCGGATCGCCCAGGATGAGCCTTTTGAGCTCGTCTTCGAGTTGAGGCACATCGCGGCGTGCCGCCTCGTAGGGCTCAAGGAACGCCTTGTCGCCGGTCAGCAGATAGCCGCGATGTCCGGTCTCGGCGTCCTTGAGGCGCGACATCAATTCCTGGGCTTGTGCGATGACCCTGTAGGTGTGTTCCACCGAAGCGCTGGCCGAGCGGTAACGCTGCAGCGCGCGATAACCGGAGAGGGCAAACCAGGGGACCAGAATAGTCAGCGCCGCCCACAACAGGTGGCGTACACCGGGCGCCGCCCATACTGGCCGCAGGCCGCGCGCCCAGACTCGATCAAGCTGTTCCACGTGGCTCGGCTTGAGTATAACAGCTTGCCCGAAGACGGGCGATTTGTCGATGCCATAAAAAGAATTGATTTCTTGGGCGGGCGCGGCGCGTGTCACAATACCAGTTCCGATGGGCATCCGCGTCGCTCTTCACCACCGCACGATTTACAAATACGACCGCCTGGTGCGATTGTCGCCGCAGATCGTCCGCCTGCGTCCGGCGCCCCACGCGCGCACACCCGTCCTCAGTTATTCGCTTCGCGTCCAGCCCGAAGAGCAGTTCCTCAACTGGCAGCAGGATCCGCAGGGAAATTTTCTGGCGCGGCTGGTCTTCCCGAATCCCACCACGCAGTTGGAAGTGGAAGTGAGCCTGGTGGCCGACATGACGGTCATCAATCCCTTCGACTTCTTCCTGGAGCCCTACGCCGAAAAGTTTCCGTTCCGCTATGAAGAGTGGCAGGCGGCGGAACTGAAGCCTTATCTGCAGCCGGAACCGGCCGGCCCGCGCGTGCAGAGCTTCCTCGATTCCATCGACCGTTCCGGAATGCAGACCAGCGACTTTCTGGTGGCGCAGAACATCCGGCTGCAAAAGGAAATCCGTTATCTGATCCGCCATGAGCCGGGCGTGCAGACGCCGGAGCAGACCCTCGACTTGGCCAGCGGGTCTTGCCGCGACAGCGCCTGGCTGCTGGTGCAGATTCTGCGCCACCTGGGCCTGGCGGCGCGCTTCGTCTCGGGCTATCTCATCCAGTTGAAGCCCGACCTGAAACCGGTGGATGGCGCGCCCGGTCCGGACGCCGATTTTACGGACCTGCACGCCTGGGCCGAAGTCTATCTACCGGGCGCCGGGTGGGTGGGACTCGATCCTACTTCCGGCCTCTTTGCGGGCGAGGGCCATATCCCCGTCGCCGCCGCGCCGGATCCTTTCTCCGCCGCGCCCATCAGTGGCCTGGTCGATCCCTGCGAAGTCGAATTCCATCATGAGATGGAAGTGACGCGCATCGTCGAAACGCCCCGCGTCACCAAGCCCTACACCGAAGCGCAATGGCAGAACGTCGAGTTGCTGGGCGAGCAGGTGGACCGGGAACTACGCGCCGGCGACGTGCGGCTCACCATGGGCGGCGAGCCCACGCTGGTTTCCATTGACGACATGGAAGGCGAAGAGTGGAACACGGCGGCGCTTGGCGAGAACAAGAAGCGTCTTTCCGCCGATCTGCTTCGCCGGTTACAACGCCGTTTCGCTCCGGGGGCATTCCTGCACTACGGCCAGGGTAAGTGGTATCCGGGCGAATCGCTGCCGCGCTGGGCGATGACATGCTACTGGCGTTCCGACGGCATGAAGCTCTGGCAGGATCCTTCGCTTGCCGCCGACCCCAGCGTCAGCTATGGCTTCACGCAGGCCGATGCGCATCGCTTCGCCGCGCACCTGGCCGAGCGTCTGGCCGTTGGGCCGCAGTACGTCATCGCAGCCTATGAAGACCCGCTCGCCTATGTTCACAAAGAGCGCGATCTGCCGGTGAATGTCGATCCGCTCGACAACAAGTTGGAGAGCGTGGAAGATCGCGAGCGGCTGCGGCATGCTTTTGAGCGGGGCCTCGGAAATCCCACCGCCTTTGTGCTGCCCCTGCAGCGCACCTCGACCAAGAGGGGACCGGAGTGGCAGACCGGCCTGTGGATGCTTCGCGCCCGTCATCTCTTTCTTCTGCCCGGCGACTCGCCCGCCGGACTGCGGCTGCCCATGCCGAGCCTGCCCTGGGTGAGTGAGGCGCAGTATCCCTATGTCTATGAAGTCGACCCGGCAGAGCCGCGGCCGCCCCTGCCGGTGCCGCAGCGCCGCCTGGCGGCGCGCCCGTCGGGTCCGCCGAGGCAGGTCGTCCACGAGCAATCTCTCAAACCCGCCGACCGCCGCCCGAACGCGGGTGAGTCGGCCCATTGGGTGGTTCGCACCGCGCTGTCGGTCGAGGTGCGGCAAGGCTGCCTTTATGTCTTCATGCCGCCGGTGCGGGCGGTGGAAGATTACGTGGATTTGCTGGCGGCGGTGGAAGATACCGCGGCGTCGCTTTCCATGCCCATGGTCGTGGAAGGCTACACACCGCCGAACGACCCGCGCCTGCAGCAGTTCAAAATCACGCCGGATCCGGGTGTGATTGAAGTGAACATTCATCCTTCTTCCACCTGGCGCGAACTGGTGGATCGCACCACTACGGTTTACGAAGAGGCGCGCCAGTGCCGGCTGGGCACCGAGAAATTCATGCTCGACGGACGCCACAGCGGAACCGGCGGCGGCAATCATATCGTGCTTGGCGGGCCCACTCCCGCCGATAGTCCGTTTCTGCGCCGTCCCGATCTGCTGCGCAGCCTCGTTTCCTTCTGGGTCAATCATCCCTCGCTTTCCTATCTGTTCAGCGGCCTGTTCATCGGACCCACCAGCCAGGCGCCGCGCATCGACGAGACGCGCGCCGACGCGGTGGATGAACTGGAGATCGCGCTCGGCCAGATTCCCGAGCCCGGCCGCGGATACGCGCAGCCATGGCTGATCGATCGCATTCTGCGCCACCTGCTGGTGGACGTCACCGGCAACACCCACCGCGCCGAGTTCTGCGTGGATAAGCTGTTCTCCCCGGATTCCTCTTCCGGACGCCTGGGCCTTCTCGAACTGCGCGCCTTTGAGATGCCGCCTCATGCGCGCATGAGCCTGACGCAGCAATTGCTGTTGAGGTCCCTGATCGCCTGGTTCTGGAAACAGCCGTACACGGGCAAACTGGTGCATTGGGGGACGCGGCTGCACGATCGCTTCCTGCTGCCGCATTTTGCCGGGCGCGACTTCGCGGAAGTGATCTCCGGCTTGCGGATGGCCGGGTATGGCCTCGATCCCGGCTGGTTCGCGCCGCACATGGAATTTCGTTTCCCGCGCATCGGCCTGGTGCAGTACGAAGGCATCGAGATCGAACTGCGCACGGCGATCGAGCCATGGTATGTGCTCGGCGAAGAGCCGGGCGGTGGCGGCACGGCCCGCTTCGTCGATTCCTCGGTGGAACGGTTGCAGGTGAAGGTGCGCGGTCTGATGTGTGAGCGCTACGTGGTGGCTTGCAACGGCCGGCGCATTCCCTTGACGGCTACGGGCACCCACGATGAGTTCGTGGCCGGCGTGCGCTATCGCGCCTGGCAGCCGCCACGCTGCCTGCACCCCACCATTGCCGTGCACACGCCGCTCGTTTTCGACCTGATCGACACTTGGTCGAACCGCTCGCTGGGTGGCTGTTCGTATCATGTGGCGCATCCCGGCGGGCGCAGTTACGCGACGTTTCCCGTCAATGCCAACGAAGCCGAAGCGCGGCGCGCCGCCCGGTTCTTCGCGTTCGGCCACACCGCCGGGCCAATGCCCGTGCCGCCGCGGGAAGAGCATCCACGGCATCCGCTGACGCTCGATCTGCGGGTGCCTGCTTAGGCGTCACCGGGCATTGTTCGAGGCGCGGGTGCGTTGGCGCCTGTCGAGCCCGCTGGTGGGCGGTCGTCTGGCGCTCCACGCGGTGTTCGCTCCGGGATGCCTAACATTCGCAATTGACGCACCGGGCGGATACTAATCGCCTGTCGAGCCGCCGTTGGGCGACGATCGTCTGGCGCTTCCGCGGCGTTCGATCTGAGATGCCTAACATTCGCCTTTGGCGCGCGGATGCCTTGCGTCTGTCGCGACCGGCGGGTGCCTACTTAGCCGTAACCGAGCATTCGCCATCGAGGCGCGGATGCACCGAACGGATCCCTTGCGCCTCAAAGATGTTCTGACCCTTCTTCTGACCGGCAACGCCGTAGAGTTCGGCCACAATGCCGTCGCTTGCCTGCAGGCGCAGGCTGCGATAGGCCAGTTTCATCCGCGACATCGTCTCATCTCCGCCGCGCACCTCGAATTTCTCGCCGGTATCGCACATCGTGAAATGGGCTCCGCTCGACGTCTCCTCGTACAACCCCACCAGACCGGGCGGTTCCTTGGTGTAAATGCCGCCGGCCAGGGCGACGCGCGGCGGCGATTTCTTCTCCGCCGTCCCTTTGATCTTCCACAGGCCGCCTCCCAATGCGGCCGCGAGTACTACGCCTGCTATGAGCGCTTTCATGGCGGATTCTCCTACCACTCCTCATCGGCGGGTCCAGGAACGGTATGAGCAAACTAACGATTTCGCGTTAGAATACGAACGGCCACCCCATGCTCAAGCCATATGCTGTCCTCGTGCTTACCGCCGGGCTGCTGTATCCCGCCGACCTTCCCTTACTTTCCATCCTTCCCGACGATGCCGGATCGCTGGTCGGTTTCGATGTGGCTCGCGTCCTCGGGTCTCCGTTCGGGCGTCGCATTCTCGCGCGCATGCAATCGGACGATCCACGGCTGAAGATCCTGTTCAAGCTTGGCCTCGACCCGGCGCGCGACCTCAACCACGTTGTGGTGGCGAGCGGCGGCGGGCGGACGTTGCTTGCGGCGACCGGTAATTTCGAGTCGAAGAAGCTATTGCAGGGGCTCGCCGGCGAACTGGCCACCCGGGGCCTCAAGCCTTCGATGTACGAAGGCGTGGAGATGATGACGGGCTCGGACGGCAATGGAATGTCCATTCCCGATGGGCACACGCTGCTGCTCGGTCATGAGCAATCCATCCGTTCGGCGCTCGACCGGCGCCGGTCGAAGGGAGCCCGGCGCTCGGCCGCCGCGGCGCAGCTTTCCTCGAAATCGGAATCGTGGATGAGCGGGTACGATCTCTGGTTCGCGTCCTCCGGACCGCAGAATAACGATTTCACGGGCCGAGTGGGGGAACGGGCTACGGGAGGCGTGATCAGCGGCGAGTTACTGAAGGCCTTCGACCGCACTTACGGCGGGCTGCGGTTTTCCGATTCGCTTGAAGTCGGTGTGGAGACCGTAGCCAAGTCCGAGAAGGACGCGAGCACGATGGTGACGGCCATGAAACTTCTTTCGGTGGTGAGCAGCATGACCAAGGGTGCGTCGAACAAGAGCCCGCTGGGCTTTCTCGATTCGCTCGACATCAAGGCTACCGGTAACATCGTGAATCTGAAGATCACCGTTCCCCGCAGCGCCTTCGATGCCCTGAATCCGCCGGCGCCCGATGAGGTGCAGTAAGGAGCTTCAGGCTCGGCACTGCGCCTTCGAGCGCAGAAAGGCGACGATGCGCGGCATGGCGGTGCCGATATCCTCGCCCGGGTCGCCTTTGCCGCGGCCCGGCTCATACACAATATCGAGCCAGCCTTCGTAGTGGACTCCGCGCAGGATGTTGAAGATCTGGTCGTAGTCCAGATAGGGCTCACTGCCATCGGGGCGCGGATTGTAGAATTTCACGCGCACGTGGCGCGCCGCCGGCGCCGTGATGCGGATGCTTTCCATGTATTCGGCGCTTCTCATATCGGGCGTGGACGCTTCGGCGCTTGCGCCTTTCGACCCCGCGAACTGCCCGGTGTCGAGCAGGAACGTCAGATTCGGATGATTCACCATCTTGATGAAGCGCATGCACTCTTCGCCGGTGCGGCATAGCGCTCCGTGATTGTGATTCTGCAACCCGACCGGCATTCCGGCTTCGGCCGCTTCCTCCACCACGCGGCGAATGCCTTCCACCGATCGTTCGAACGCTTCGGCGCGGCCGGGTTCGTCCGGCGGCGAGCCGGCGAATACCCGCAGAATTGGCGCGCCCAGAAACATGCCGATGCGGATGGCCTGCTGCGCCTTTTCGAACTCGGCGCGGTGTTCCGGCCGCGGCCGGCCGAAATTGGTGGAGACCGTGAACATCGACATCGACAGATTGCGGTCGAGATAGGCGCGGCGGATCCGCTTGAGGTAGCCGGTGGAAAATTCCGGCAGGTTGTTCAGATGGATGCTGGCGCCTTCGATGCCCATTTTCCGGCAGAGCGACAGGAAGTCCTCGATGGTGAGGCGGCCCGCCGCCAACTGGCGCGCATAGTTCAACGAGTAGTTGCTGATCTTGAGCATTCCGCTAGCAACTATACACCCTGCGTGAGTTCACGCGCGATATCGAATCGCAGCAGGCGGTGAGCGTCGCGCAGGGCGGCGAGGGCGCGCGGCCCGCGCGAGAAGACGAACCCCAGGTAACTGGACGCTTCCGGGAACATACGCAGCAATTGACCTTCCTTGGCGGTGATGCGGATCTCTTCGATGCCATCGACGGCCGAAGCCTCTTCGAGACCCGCCACGTCTTTGTAGATGCCGGCGCGGGGGATGGGAATCATCAGCACGCCGGATGGCGCCGGATCGAGTTCAAAGGCGCCGGTGTCCTGGCCCAGCGCATGACGCAGAATCAGCTCTTCGAGCGGCATGCCTCCAGTGAACCGCAGCGCGCGGGCGCAGAGCCCTCCGATGGGACGCGCGGCGATTTCGAGCACATAGACGCCGCCGCCGTTGACGCGCGCCTCGGCGTGGATGGGTCCGTCGGTGAGACCGAGGGCGCTCACGCCACGCTCGACTTCCTCGACGATGGCTCGCTGCGTGGCGGCCGGTTGACGGGAGGGCGTGACATAGATGGTCTCTTCGAAATACGGACCGTTCAGAGGATCGGGTTTATCGAAGAGAGCGAGCACGCGCAGGCGCCCGCCGGTGACAAGACCTTCGATGGCGAACTCCTCGCCGGGAATGAAGCTTTCCACCTGGATGTAGCGGTCCTTCGCTTCGAGCAGCGCGCGGATACGGTGGAAAGCGGCGACGAAGCCCGAGGCATCGTCGGCGCGAATCACGCCGCGGCTTCCGGTCATCGCTAACGGCTTCAAAACACAGGGATAAGCAGTGACTGCCGCCGCTTCGCCTGGGTTCGTTTCGACAGCCCAGCGGCGATATTGGGGCAGGGTCATACCGGCGGCGCGAAAACGCTCCTTAGTGAGGTACTTCGATCCGGCCGCGTCGACGGCGGCGGGCGGATGGAACCGGAGGCCGCAGCGCTCGGCCAGTACGGCGGCGAGCATCGTGGTGCGATCGCCGAGCGCGACCACCCCAGTGAACGGGCCGTGCGCCTCAAGGGCTTCGGCGTAGCGATGCGGATCGTCGAGTTTCACCGGCACCGCGCCAAGGGCGTCATCGAGATGCTCACAGCGATCGGTGGCCAGGGTGAGCCGTACACCGAGCGTGCCGGCGGCGGCGGCGAACGCGCGAGTCTGATAGCCGGCCGTGGTGGAAGCGAGCAGCAGGTGCATCGGCGCGCTATTGCGGCGGGCCGCTGCCGCCGCCAAGGGAATCCGACAGGCTGAAGATGGGCAGGTACAGGGCGACGAGGACGAAAGCCACGAAGCCGCCCATGAAGATCATGATGCCGGGCTCGATCAGCGACAGCGTGGCCGTCATCTGTGTCGAGACGTCTTCTTCGTAGAACTCGGCTACCGAGTTCAGCATGGACGGCAGGGCGCCCGTCGATTCCCCGACCTCGATCATGTCAATGGCCAGGGGCGGAAAAATCTTGGTGCTTTGAAGGGATCGCGAGAGCGGCTGGCCTTCCTTCACCATCCGGCGAGCGGCTTCGAGCGATTTACGCAAGAGCCGGGAATCGACCGATGAGTATGCGGTTTCCAGAGCCTGCAGCAGCGGAATGCCGCCGAGCAGGAGCGTGCTGAGCACTCGCGAGAGCTGCGCCACCTGATACTTGACCCAGATGGTGCCGAGTACGGGGGTGCTGAGCTTCCAGCGGTCGAGAATTTCCTTGGCCGATTCCGTTTGAGCCCAGAAGCGCAGTCCAGTGACGATGGCAATTAATCCTATAAAAATAGGAAAAAGGTATTCCCGGGCTGTCATGCCGAAGGCGATGAGGAATTCGGTGATCGCGGGAAGCTGTGCCCCAAGGCCGCTGTAAAGGGTGGAGAACTGAGGTACTACATATGTCACCATGAAGATGATGAGTCCGAAGACGAGCACCGTCAGCACGGCGGGATAGATGAGCGCCAACAGCAGCTTCTTCTTGACGGACATGCTCATGCGCTGGTAGCCAATGTAACGTTCGAGAACTTCCACCAGAGCGCCGGACTTCTCACCAGCCATGATCGACGTTACATAGATGGGCGGAAACACGCCCGCGGCGGCAAAAGCGTCCGACAGCAACGCGCCGTTCTTGACCTCATCGCGAACCGTTTGAACGTGCTTGCCGAGTTTGGGATCGGTGAGCCGGTCAGCGAGCAAATCCAAGGACTTGAGAATGGGCAGGCCAGCTTTTACAAGTGTAAGAAATTGCTGATTGAAGATCAGGAACTTCTCCAGGTTGATCTTCTTCTTCCCGCCGCCTACGGTGAGCGAAGACACCAGAGACTTGCCGGTGGGCCGGATGGAGTAGATCAGGAAGCCTTGCTGGGCGAATTTGTCGCGCAGCTCACGCTCGGAATCGGCTTCCGCCACCTGTTCCTTGATCTGTCCGCGCGCGTCGGCGTATTTGAGGAGAAACTCGGCCATGAGGGAAAACGATTCGTTCTGACGGTAATGACGGGCGGCGGGGGCGGAACGTGGAGGGCAAAAAGAAGAAGCCCCGAAGAGTTTCCTCCCCGGGGCTTGATCCGACTCCGATTGAGAGTCTTACCGACGAACTCTACCCTTCCAACCGATCAGCATGAGGCCCGCGCCGAGCATGGCGAGCGTGGCCGGTTCCGGCACCGTGTCCGCCGCATCGACGCAACCGGTGCAGGCCATGTAGGCGCCACGATCGGCTCCACCGATGCCTGCCACGCGGATGATCACCTGGAAGTTCTTGCTGAGCAGCGCGCTGTTGACGTCGGCAAACGACTTGCCGCCGGCCAACTGCATCTGCAGGGTCACGCTTTCACCGGGTCCCATCGAACCGTTGACGCCCGATTGCGCCTGGAATTCGGTGACGAAGCCGGCCGGCAGGGTGGTCCCCGCCGCGATGCCAGGTCCACCGGTGTCGAACAGAACGCCGGTCGACGTCCACGGTCCGTTCGCAAAACCGGTGACCAGGTTCGTCGCATCGCTGATGAACACGTTGGTCATAGCCGTTGCCAACGCTCCAGCGTGCGTGAACTTCAGGCCAACAAGTCCGCCGCCGAGGTCGAGAGCCGAGAGCGAATATTCCGCCGCCGCAGGTACACACAGTTGCTGGTTCGTATCAGTGCTGGTAAGGCATTCTAAGGAACAGATTGCCGAGCCCATTAGTTGAGAGGCGGACGCTAACGCCAGCGCCGCCAGGAAAGTCTTCATTTCGGGATGCCCTCCGTATTTCGACGTATCGATGTACGCCTTCCTGTGGATGATATCGTAAGGCCTAATACGTAAGCAACACAGGGCTTCGACTAAAAAGACATACGTAGTAGTATACCGATAGGCATACTCCTATCGGTGACGGTGGCTAGTGCGGACCTGTATACGCCGACGCCGCCTGGGTTTGCGGCTGGACTGGCACGAAAGTGGTGGTCGTATAAGCCGAGACACATCCCACTATATTTGTAGCGATATGTCTTCGCGCGACACCGATACCTCCACTCTGTTAGGCTGCCAGTTATGCGGGTGCTGGTTACGGGCGCGGGCGGCTTCATCGCTTCCTGGGTCGTGGAACAACTGCTCGGGGCCGGATACCGCGTGCGTGGCACGGTGCGCTCGAGCCGTGGCGCCGGCCATCTGCGTCAGATGCCGGGAGTGGAACGGCTGGAGATCGTCGAAGCGGATCTTCTGCGGCAGGGCGATTTCGATCTGGCTTGCCGCGGCTGTGAAGTGGTGATTCACACGGCCAGTCCTTATGTGCTGACTCCGAAAGACGTTCAGCGGGACCTGCTGCAGCCGGCCATTGCCGGGACGCGTCATGTGCTGGAGGCGGCGGCCAAGGCCGGGGTGAAGCGCGTGGTGCTGACCTCATCGATGGCCGCGCTTACCGATGAGCCGGACAAGGCGCACGTGCTGACCGAAGCCGACTGGAACACGAAATCGTCGGAGTTTCGCAATCCTTACTACTACTCCAAGACAATGGCGGAGCGCGAGGCCTGGAAGTTCGTGGAGGAGCACCGGCCGTCGTTTCAGATGGTCGCCATCCACCCGTTTCTGGTGGCGGGCCCCTCGCTGACGCCTGAATTGAATACGTCGAACAAAGTGCTGGCCGACATGCTGAACGGCGCTTACCCCGGCATTCTCGATATCGCCTGGGGATTCGTCGATGTGCGCGACGTGGCGAGGGCCCATGTGCTGGCGATGGAACGGATGGACGCGCGCGGGCGCTATCTGTGCGCCAACCGGACGGTTGGAATGCGCGAGGTGGTGGCGCTGTTGCGGGCCAACGGGTACGGGAATCATAGGCTGCCGCGGGCGCCGCTCGACTGGATGGTGGGCAACTGGATCGTGCGCGCCGGGGCCTACCTGCAGCCCAAAGGCGTGCGCGACTACTTAAGCACGCACATCGGGCGGAAGCCGGTTTTCGACAATTCGAAGATCCGGCGGGAATTGGGCTTGGCGTTCCGGCCGGTGGAGACGACGATCCTCGAAGCCGCTGCCGATCTCGAAAAATGGGGCCACATTCCGGAGAGGGCGGAGGCGGCGTGATCGCGACGGAGATACGGTGGGCGCTGGCGGCCCTGGTGATCCTGGCGGCGGTTTTCGATTGGAGCCGGCGCCGGATTCCGGACTGGTTGACGCTGCCAAGCGTGGCGGCCGGTTTTGCGCTGCAGATCTGGCTTGGCGGATTCGAAGGATTGAAGGCGGCGGCTGGCGGAATCGCAGTGGCGCTGGCGATCTATGTGCCTCTTTTCGCGATCCGCGCCATGGGTGGCGGCGACGTAAAACTGATGGCGGCGGTGGGTGCTTTCCTGGGTCCGATGAATTGGCTGCTGGTGTTTCTGGTGACGAGCCTGCTGGGCGGGGTGGCGGCGCTGGCGTTGGCGATTGGCCGTGGGCGGCTGGGCGGCACGCTGCGCAACGTGGGCTTCATTGTGGCCGAACTGGCGCAGGGGCGGGCCCCTCATCTGAAGCGGGAGAGATTGGATATCCGCCATCCCGACGCGCTCACAATGCCGCATGGGGTGGTGATCGCGGCAGCCACGCTGCTGTTCCTGCGATAGGGTTGTCTTGCCTCGCCGTCGAAACCGGAACGGGGCGGGCGGCGTCTCTCGCTAGAACGCATCCGGTGTTGCTAACCTATACGTGATACGGGTCTCTATGAAGTTTGGCTCTTTTCTTTCGCTGCTCCTTCCCTGCGCGCTTTCAGCCGCTCTGCCCTCGCTTCCCTTACGGTTCGAACAGAATGCCGGACAGCTTGACGCCGCCGTCAAGTTCCGCGCGCGGTCGGCCGCCTATCAACTTTTTCTGACGGAGACCGGAATGGTGGTCGCGGCGGGGCGGGGCTCCGTGCGCATGACGCTCAAAGGATCGTTGGCACATCCGGCGATCGAGGGAGTCGAACCGTTCGCGGCGCGCGCGACCTACCTCACGGGGCGGACCGCCGCCGGGTGGCGCGATGGGGTCGCGCAGTATGCCAAGGTTCTCTATCGCGGCGTTTATCCGGGGATCGATGTCGTTTACTACGGCAAAGACCGCAGTGTGGAGCATGATTTTCTGGTCGCGCCCGGCGCCGATCCTTCCCACATCCGGCTGCATTTCACCGGCGCCAAGCCGGCGCTTTCGCGTGCCGGGGATCTGATTCTGACGGACGAGCTTACGCAGCATAAGCCGGTGGCGACGCAGGATGGCCGCCGGATCGAGGCGCGATATGCGATCGAAGGCGATGAGGTGCGGATCGTGCTGGGCGCTTACGACCGTGCGCGGCCCCTGCTGATCGATCCGGTGCTGGTGTATTCGACCCTGCTCGGCGGCAGCGACGGCGATGTGGTGCGCGCGGTAACGACGGCTCCGGATGGTTCGGTGTGGGTGGCCGGGTCCACTGTGTCGCAGAACTTCCCGCTGGTGGGCGGCCCGGTCAAGGACGCCCCGGTTGGCGCCACCGATATCTTCGTCGCCAAGCTGAACCTGAACGCCACCGGATCCGATTCGCTGCTGTTCACAACGTACCTGGGTGGCAGCGGGAACGACGAGGCGCGCGCCATCGCCTTCCGCGACGGCAACCTGTATGTGGCGGGAGTCACTTACTCCGACGATTTTCCGGTGCTCGGCACCAGCGCGCAGGCCAATCGCAAAGGCGAAGGGGATGCGTTCGTCCTCTACCTGAACACGCAGGTAGCGGGAACGGAGGCGTTCTATTTCTCCACGTACGTGGGCGGCAGCAATACCGACGTGGCGCAGTCGATGGTCGTCACCGACGGCAATAACGTCTATGTCGGCGGCACCACGACGTCCGAGGATTTTCCCACCACCGGCAACCCGGTGCAGCCGACCAGCCGCGGCGGCCAGGAAGGCTTCTTCTTTCTGATCAATGCCTCCACGCCACCGGGCGGGCAGCCGATGGTGTACTCGACCTACTTCGGCGGATCGAGTTCCGATAGCGTGGCGGGAGTGGCGGTGGCGCCCGATGGCGGGGTTTATCTGGCCGGCTTCACGGCCTCGGGCGATTTTCCGATTTCGAGCGGCCAGCAGGATCGCAATCCGCGCGGCGATGCCTTTGTGGCGCGCCTCGATTTGGGGCGTCCGGGATTGGCGGGTTTGCTCTATGCGGCCTATATCGGCGGCGCGGGGCTGGATGTGGGTACCTCGATTTCGCTGAACAGCCGTTGGGGTGTGTGCGTGGGAGGCTATACGTTGTCGACGGATTTCCCCACCACCAACGGGGCGCCGCAGACCGGAAATCGCGGCGCGGCCGATGGGTTCGTTTCCTGCTATAACCTGGCGACGCCCGGCTTCGGGGATATTACGTATTCGACGCTGTTGGGCGGGGAGCAGGATGACGTGGTGTACTCCTTGACGTCGGATGCGCAGGGACGCCTTTACACTACCGGGTACACGATCTCGCGGAATTTCCCGTTGCGCGATGCGCTTCAGACGGCCAATCGCGGGTTCATGGACGCGTTCGTGACGCGGCTCGACGCCGATGGCAGCATCGGCTATTCGAGCTACTATGGCGGCGAGATGACCGATATCGGGTATTCGATCGTGATTGACGCGGCGGGGAACGTGCTGTTGGGCGGCACGTCGATCTCGCCGTCGGTGCCGGTAACGCCGTCGGCGGCGCAAGGGAGCCAGGCGGGGCGCGGCGACAGCTATCTGGCCCGGTTCGATCTCAATCGCTGACGGCCCGATTTCAGAAATACCGGAGCTTGCAGGCGGCGTTGACGCAGAGCGCCGCCAGGCGAGAGGCGTCGCGTGCGATGCGCGGCTCCGATGGGCATGAGCGGAATCTTTGGGCTTCGATCGACGGCTTGAGGCGTGGCGCCTCCGGAGGCTTGAGGCGGTGCTGCCTTGGCGAGGAGTCGCGTGCGATGGGCAGGTTTCGAATCTTTGGGCTTCAATCGGCGGCTTTGAGGCGTGGCGCCGCAGGAGGCTTGAGGCGGTGCTGCCTTGGCGCGGAGTCGCGTGCGATGCGCAGGTT
>CADEFT010000031.1:0-59358 GCA_902826685.1 uncultured Acidobacteriota bacterium | reverse complement strand
AGGCTTGAGGCGGTGCTGCCTTGGCGCGGAGTCGCGTGCGATGCGCAGGTTTCGAGTCGTTGAGCTTCGATCGGCGGCTTGAGGCGTGGCGCCTCAGGAGGCTTGAAGCGGTGCTGCCTTGGCGCGGAGTCGCGTGCGATGCGCAGGTTTCGAATCTTTGGGCTTCAATCGGCGGCTTTGAGGCGCGGCGGCCTCAGGAGGCTTGAGGCGGTGCTGCCTTGGCGCGGAGTCGCGTGCGATGCGCAGGTTTCGAATCTTTGGGCTTCAATCGGCGGCTTTGAGGCGCGGCGCCTCAGGAGGCTTGAGGCGGTGCTGCCTTGGCGAGGAGTCGCGTGCGATGCGCAGGTTTCGAGTCGTTGGGCTTCGAATCGACGGCTTTGAGGCGCGGCGCCTCAGGAGGCTTCGTGGCGTGCGATGCGCGGATTCGATGGACACGAGCGAATCTTCAAGCTTCCCTCGGCGGCCGTTCAAACTCAATCGCCAAGGTCGCGTGCGATGCCGCGTTTCGAGCTTCGGATAAAGCGAGCCAGATGGGCGACGTGCTCTCCTTCGACCTCGGCTTCGATGCGCGCCAGTGCGTCCTCGAGCTTCAATCCAGAACGGTAAAGCAGCTTGTAGGCGGCCTTCAGACGTAGCACGTCCGGGGCAGTGAAGCCGGCCCGCCGGAGTCCGACCAGATTCAACCCGCGCGGGGCGACGTTGAAATCGGTGTAGAGGAAATAGGGCGGCAGGTCGCTGTTGACGCGCGTGTTGCCGCCGACCATCGCCAGACGGCCGATTTTCGAAAACTGGTGCACCACGACGCCGCCGGAAAGAAACGCCTGGTCCTCCACCTCGACGTAACCGGCCACCAGGGCGCAACTGGCGATGACGCAGCGATTGCCGACGGTCGAATTATGCGCGATGTGGCCGCTGGTCATGATGTAGTTCTCATCGCCGAGCGTGGTGGCCGATTCCGGCCTGGTGCCGCGCGAGATGGTGTAATGCTCGCGGATGCGGTTGCGGTGGCCGATGCGCAGATAGCTGCGCTCGCCGGTGAAGTTTTTGTCGAGCGGATCGGTGCCGAGCACGGTACCGGCCGAGATCTCGTTCTCATCGCCCAGCGTGGTCCAGCGCTTGATGTAGACATAGGGCTCCAGGCGGCAGCCCCGGCCGATCACGACATCGCTTTCAATGACGCAATATTCGCCGACGATGGCTTGCGGCCCGATGACGGCATCGGGATGGATGCGCGCGGTGGCAGCCACCTGGGCCGAAGGGTCGATGGGCATAAGCTCCGATGATAGCTCCGCACCGGGCGGGCGCCGCATCGGCGATAATCATTGACATGCGATGGACCATCCTGCTCGCGGCGCTTGTCTGTGAGGCGGCGGAAACCAAGCTCGGCAAACCGCTCGAACTGAAGAACACCACGGCCATCCGTCAACTGGTCGACAAGCCCGCCGATTACGTGGGCAAGCCGGTTCAGGTGAAAGGCACCGTAACCGACGTCTGCCAGATGGCGGGCTGCTGGACGCAGCTTGCCGACGAAGCCGGCAACGCCATCCGCATCAAGGTGACCGATGGCGAGATCGAGTTTCCAAAGAGTTCGATGGGCAAGACGGTGCTGGCCGAAGGCACGCTGCGCAAATTCGAATTGACCAAAGAGCAGACCATCGCCCGGGCCAAGCACGAGGCCGAAGAGCAAGGCCGCAAGTTCAACGCCGCCTCGATCAAGTCCGGCTCCACGTTCTATCAGATTCAGGGAACGGGCGCCGTCATTCTGGATTAGCTAGGGAACATGAAATACATTGCCGCTCTCCTGCTGGCGCTTGCGCCTCTTTCGGCGCAAACCGCGCCGAAGCGTCCCAAATTGGTTCTGGCGATTTGTGTCGACCAGTTCCGCTACGACTATCTGGTGCGGTTCCGCGATCAATACAACGGCGGACTGGCCCGGCTGTTGCGGGAAGGCGCCGTGTTCACCAACGCCTATTACGAACATTTCCCGACGGTCACCGCCATCGGGCATTCGACGTTTCTGACCGGTGCAACGCCGTCGATCAGCGGCATTGTCGGCAATGAGTGGTTCGACCGCGAAACGGGCAAGCAGGTAACCAGCGTCACCGACGCCGGCGAGACGATGCTGGGCGGGGCGGCGCGCGCGGGCAGCGGAGCGGACGCGGCCGCCTCGCCGCGGCGCATGCTGGTGAGCACGCTGGGCGACGAGTTGAAGATGGTGTCGCAGGCGTCGAAGGTCGTCGGCATCTCGGTGAAGGATCGCAGTGCGATTCTGCCGGCCGGTCATATGGCCGATGGCGCTTATTGGTTCGATCCGGGAACGGGTAACTTCGCCAGCAGCACCTACTACTTCAAGGAACTGCCTTCGTGGGTGCGGGATTTCAATTCCAGCCGTTTGGTGGACAAGTTCGTGGGGCTTGAGTGGACGCCGTTGACGGGCGGCGGGTCCGTGTTCCGTAAGATGGCGGCCAAGGCCGATAAGGATTATTTCTCGTCGCTTGAAAGCACTCCCTACGGTAACGAAATGCTGGAGAAATTCGCCGAAGCCGCGGTGCTGGGGGAACGGCTGGGCAAACGCGAAGCGACGGATGTGCTGGCCGTCAGTTTTTCCGCGAACGATTATGTGGGGCACTCGCTCGGTCCGGATTCGCCGGAGGTGCGCGACGTCTCGATCCGTACCGATCGGGTGTTGAACGATCTGTTCCGGTTCCTCGATGCGCAGGTGGGCATGCGCAACGTGCTGGTGGTGATGACGGCCGATCACGGCGTGTCGCCGATGCCGGAAGTGAACCAGGCGCGCAGGATGCCGGGCGGACGGATCACCGATCTGACGGCGAAGATCGAGGAGGGCTTGCAGGCGCGATTCGGCGAAGGCAAATGGATCGCGGGCCGCACGGGCGCTTCGCTCTATCTGAATTACGACCTGGTGCGGGAGAAGAGGCTGACGCCGGCGGCGGCCGCCGAAGCCGCGGTGGAGATCGCGCGCGGGCTTCCGCACATCTTCCGGTCCTATTCGCGGTACCGGCTGGCCAATGGCGAGGTTCCGGGCGATCCGCTCGACCGGCGTGTGCTGAACGGCTTCTACTACAAGCGCGCTCCCGATATTACGGTGATCTGCGAACCCTACTATATGTTCGACGCAAAGGGCACAACCCACGGAATGCCGTTTGGCTATGACGCTCATGTGCCGGTGATCTTCATGGGGCCGGGCGTGCGCGGCGGCAAGTATAACGGCCGGGTGGCGGTGAACGATATCGCGCCGACGCTGGCGACGATGCTGGAGGTGGAGACGCCGAGCGGATCTATCGGGCGGGTGCTCGACGAGATGCTGGCGCCTGTGCCCCGGCCCGCCGCCAGGGCTGCGGCTTCGGCGCCATAACGACCAGCGCCTGGCCGGGTTTGAGGTCGATGCGATCCATGTTGTAGCCCAGTTCGAAAGATTCGCCGACCTTGGCCTGCGGATAGTGCGGCGCCAGAAAGTTGTCGATCAGCATCTGCAGGGTGCGTCCCTTGAAGACGACGCCGCCGACTTCGACGCGCTGCAGATCCACTTTGCCGCGGCCGGCCGACGTTTCGAGGCGTCCAATCACCCGCAACTCGCGTTCGCCTTCGAGCATCTGGCGCATGAGCCAGCCGGGCTCCTCGCCGCTCGCCTGGCGGAGTTTTAGGAAATCGACACGGGCCTGGCCGCTGACCATGCCGCCGTCGCCGATCTGGACGCGGGTATCGCGCATACCTTCCGGCGCCGTTTCCTTGACTCGCTGGGCGAGGTAAACGTTCAGCTCCTGTTCGGTGAAATGGACCTGGGAACCGGGATCGACTTTGCCTTTCTCAATCAACTCGAACTTACGCTGAGTGGGCAGCCGGTCTATGTTCGAGGCCGGCTGAACCGGAATGGTGAGAAGAAGCAGCCACGCCAAGCGCTTCATACCTCTTATTATAAGGGCAGCCTTGATTTTCCGCGTCCTGCCGCTGCGGTTCGAATTCCTCGCCCGGACGCCGGTGGTGTTTCCACCCGGCAAGGCCGGAAATATTTGGCGCGGGGCATTCGGCCTGGCGCTGAAGGGCGTGTGCCCGCCCGAGGTGTACACGCGCTTGTTCGAACCGCGGAGCGAGGGTGGACCCAGCGGGCTGGCCGATCCCCCGCGTCCCTTCGTACTGCGGGCGGCGCCGCTCGATGGGCTGCGTTTCGAGCCGGGCGAGGCGTTCGCGATCGAGGCGAACGTATTCGATCTCGCGGTGCCGGCGGAAACGTATATGCGGATGACCTGGCAGCGTGTGGGCGAAGAGGGTATCGGCCCGGCGCGCGGCCGTTTCGACGTGCGGCCGCGGGAGGCGCCGGCGCCGGTGGCGATCGATCTGGCCGCTGTCCACCAGGCGCATCGGGTGCGTGTGGAATTTCAGACGCCGGCGGAGCTCAAGGGCGCGGGCGAGGTGCGGCGTGAGCCGGAGTTCCCGTTGCTTTTCGCCAGGCTGCGCGATCGCATCAGCACGCTGCGAGCGCTTTATCAGGACGGGCCGCTCGATATCGGCTTCCACGCCATGGCGGAACGGGCCGCCGGGGTGCGGCTGATTGCAAGCAGCCTGCGGTGGGAAGCGGTGGAGCGGAGAAGCTCGCGCAGCGGACAAACGCATCCGCTGGGCGGCATGACGGGATGGGCGGAGTATGCGGGCGCGCTCGGTGAGTTTCTGCCCTACCTCGAGGCTGGCTATTGGACGGGGGTGGGGCGGCAGACGGTTTGGGGCAAGGGCGTGATCCGGACCGAACACTCGGCGATATAATTCCCTCCATGCCGACACGCCGTCATTTTCTCGCCGCGTCCGGAGCCTCGTGGCTGGGCCAGGCCGCGCCTTCCGATCGCGTGAAGCTGGGGCTGATCGGCGGCGGCGGCCGCGGCACGTTCGTCATGACGGTCTTCCAGAAAGACCCCGCTCTCGAAGTGGCGGCGATTTGCGATGTGTATGAACCGAATCTCGAACGGGCGCTGTCGGCGGCTTCCAAAGGCGGCTCGCGCGCGAAGGCCTACCGGAATTACAAGCAGTTGCTTGAGGACAAGGAGATTCAGGCGGTCCTGATCGCGACGCCCGAACATTGGCATCATCGCATGGTGCTCGATGCGCTGGCCGCGGGCAAGGATGTGTATGTCGAGAAGCCGCTTTGCCAGACGCCCGAGCAGGGAGTGGAACTGGTGGAAGCGGAGCGCAAGTCGAAACAGATCGTGCAGGTTGGCATGCAGCGCCGCAGCTACGATCTTTATCTCGAAGGGCGCAAGATCGTGGCCGATGGAACGCTGGGGAATGTACGGATGGTGCGCTCCTGGTGGCTGAACAATTACCTGGAGCCATCGGCGGGACGGAAGCTCGACGGGCCGCTCGATTGGGAACAGTGGCAGGGTCCTGTAAAGCGGCGCGTGGCGGCGGATGTGAACCGGTTCCGCAACTGGCGTTTCTTTTCCGACTACGCGGGCGGCATCGTGGCCGATCAGGGGGCGCATGTTTACGACGGCATCCACCTGCTGATGAACGCCGGCTATCCGGTGGCGGTGACGGCGGCGGCGAACCGGCCGCACAAGGATGGTGTGGATACGCCGGAGTCGGTAGTGGTGACGGCCGAGTATGGCGAAGATTTTATCGGCGTCTTTTCGATCAACTATGCCGCCATGCGGTACAAGAGCCGCAACGATCAGCTCAACCAGTTGGATGGCGACAAAGGGCGCATGGATATCGGGCGCGAGGAATGCCGGGTGTTCCTGCAGGGGGCCGAAGAGTCCGCCGCGATTACGCGTGTTTCAGCGAAGGGATTCGGCTATGCCACCGATCTGCACGTGAGCAATTTTCTCGAATGCGTGCGGACGCGGAAGGCGCCCACGGCTCCAATGCGGCTGGGCTTTCAGGCGGCGCTGGTGGTGCAGATGGCGAATATTTCCCTGCGAAGCGGGCGGCGGGCGCGATGGAACGCCGAGTCCAGGCGGGTGGAGACGTCTTGAAACGGCGGGAATTTCTGGCAACGGCGGCCGCCTCGTTCGCGGCCTGTGCGCCGCCACCGGCGGGGCGGAAGCCGAACTTCGTGTTCGTCATCGCCGACGATCAATCGTGGCCGCACGCGAGCGCCTACGGAACCAGGGGCGTACAGACGCCGCACTTCGACCGGGTAGCCGGTGAAGGAGCGCTGTTCACCCGGTCCTATTGCGCGTCGCCGTCCTGCACTCCGTCGCGCAGCGCGATTTTGACCGGGCGGCACATCTGGCGGGTGGAAGAGGCCGGCGTGCTTTACGGCACGATCCCACCGAAATATCCACTTACAACGCACTTACTCGAGGATGCGGGATACTTCACCGGGTTCACGGGCAAGGGGTGGAGTCCGGGCGATTGGCGCGCGGGCGGCTTGGAGCGGCATCCGAATGGACGCGAGTTCAATGCCCGTTTGCACGCGGGCGCGGTGCCCGAAGGCATCGACAAGCGCGACTACGCCGCCAACTTCCAGGATTTTCTCGCCGCGCGGCCGGCGGGCAAGCCGTATAGCTTCTGGTTCGGATGCACGGAGCCGCACCGCGTGTATCAGAAGGGGCTTGGGCTTCAACTGGGGAAGAAACTGGAAGAGGCCGTGGTGCCTCCTTACTGGCCCGATACGCCGGAGATCCGTTCGGATATTCTCGACTACTATGCCGAGATCGAGTGGTTCGATGCGCAGTTGGGCAAGGTGCTCGAATCGGTGGAGCGGAGCGGCGAAGCGGAACGTACGCTGGTGGTGGTGACCAGCGACAACGGGATGCCGTTTCCGCGCTCGAAGGTGAATCTGTACGATCCCGGAGTCCATATGCCGCTCGCGATCCGCTGGCCGGAGCGATTCCGGGGCGGGCGCCGCATCGAGGATTTCGTCAGCCACATCGATTTCGCGCCTACGCTGCTTGAGGCCGCCGGCATCGAGGCTCCGGAGGGGATGGATGGGCGCAGCCTGCTGCCGCTGCTCGATTCTCCGGCGCGCGATTTGAAGCGCGATGCCGTCTATCACGGCATGGAGCGGCATACGATGTGCAGACCCGATGGGGCGGGCTACCCGATGCGGGGGCTGCGCACGGCGCGGTATCACTACATCCGGAATTTCGCCCCGGACCGCTGGCCGACCGGCGGGCCGGACTTCGTCTCCTCAAACAAGACGTTTCACGGCGACGTGGATGGGTGTCCAACCAAGGATTTTCTCACCGCTCCCGCCCATCAGGTGAAGTATGCGCGCGAGTATGCGCTGGGGTTCGGTAAGCGGCCGGAAGAGGAATTCTTCGATCTGGAAGCCGATCCGCATGAGTTGAAGAATCTGGCCGCGGATCCTAAGCATGCGGCGGATCTGACGGCTCACCGCGAGCGGCTGGAAGCGTACCTGCGACAAACGGGCGACCCAAGGATAGATGGGCGCGATCCGTGGAAGGATTACGTCTACCGGCAGCCGAACGGGTTCGGCTCGTCCTTCAATCGGAGCCTTTCCGGGGATGTGCGAAAGAGGGCGCGGGAAGGGAATCCTCATAAGCCGGATTGAACGGGTTCTCGACGAGGACGCCGGCGATGGTTTGTCCGGCATTCAGGGCTTCGGATAAGAGGCGGGCGGCGCGAGCCTTGCGGGCGGCGGCGACGATCATGGCGTCCCAAAAGCCGATGCCGGCTTCATCCTCGATTCGAAAGGCGGTCATGACGTCGGCGGCCGTTACGTCGATGCACCAGCAGGCATAGGCATCGACGACTGCCCGGGCCGCCGGTTTCGAAAGCGGCGTGGCGATCTTCCGGGTCACATTGACGTAGAATTCCTGCAGCACCTGAGGGCTGAGGGCGCCGCTGCGCCGGTCCCAAAGATCGCGGAGGGCGGCCTTCGCTACGGTGTGCTTCCGGCCGGCGTCGAGATCGTGCGCGTAGATCAGGATGTTCGTGTCTACGAACGTCCTAACGCTCATGCCATTCGTCCCTGGTGGCTGAAATCACGCCGCCCAGATGAAAACCTTGATCCATGAGGGCTTCCGCCGAACGTTGTCCGCGCGCCCATTCTTCTTCCTGGGCCACAAGCAGTTCGATCTGTTGTTCGAGCAGACCGCTGATCGAGGTGGAGCGCTGTGCCGCCAGAATGCGGGCTTTACGGACCGTTTCGAGGCGGACGCTGATCGTTACGTTCTGCTTTTCGCGGGCTGCCATTTGAATCACACGTACAATGCGTGCTGCACGTATAGTACGTGATCTTGGTGGTGGATGCAAGCGGAAAGAAAAAGGGCGGCGAGGACTTGTGATCCTCGCCGCCCTTGCGGTTTCTAGCTGTTCCCTACGGGCGCGGAAGCACCGGGAAGGAAGTGAACGGACGCGGCCCGGAAGTGGCGGGAGCGTCGAAACGGATCCCGAGACCGGAGATGTCGGGGTTGGCCGTCGAGAACTCGATCACGCCGCGCTGGCCCAGAGTGCCGGGGAACTGCGCGGTGGTTTCGGTGGCTACGTGTCCGCGAGCGTTCAACGGGAGGGTGGTGGAACCGATGGTGGTGCCATTCTCATCCCGCACGGTGGCGGTCACCGAGATCGCGGTTGACGGATTGGTGCTGACCAGCGCGAACGAGGTGGTCCTACCGGAAGTGTTGTCGAATGGCAACAGGTAAGAGCGTACCGGGTTGGTCAGGGTAACGGCCGCTTCCTGCCGGCTGACGGTGTCGCGGAAGACAGCCGAGCCGCGAAGGTTGGCGGTGGTGGCCAATTCGACCCAGCCCATGTTGAGCTGCGCATCGGTGCCAGCCGTGGTGATGGTGCGGGAACCGCCGGCTGGGATCGTGCCTTCGACCAGTGACGTACGGCCCGCGAGGCCGACGAAGCTCATGTCGAGCGCCGCGCCAGCCGCGCGGCCCGTGGTCTGCGAACCGTAGAACCGCAGGCTGAACTGAGCCGCCGCGCTGTCGAGATTGACCAGCGTGATCGACGTCTGCCAGCCGGCCGAATCGGCGATGTGGGAGAGCATCTGGCCGCCGGTGGAGCCGCCCGGCGTGGTTCCGATACCGAGAGTCACCGGTATCGAAGCCGTAGTGGCGAGGCCGGCGTAGCGCACGGTCAACGTGGTGCTGTAGTTGCCCTGCGTCAGACCGAACGGATTCACCGAGACGCTAACCTGCGTGGGGGCGGTGCCGCTGAGAGGCGATACCGTCAACCAGGTTACGGTCGGGAAATCGATGCTGTAGCCGAACTGCGTGCCGACGCCAGTCGGGCTATTGATAGCCACGATCTGTGGCGGCGGCGCCGTGGCGGAGGTAGGCGTGGTGAAGCTCAACTGCGAGGGGCTGGTAAGGCCCGAGCCGCCCGTGCCGCCGACGTTCACCGTGACCGGAACGGTCACCGAGTTCTGCCCGGTGATGTTCACAAAGACGCTGCCGGTATAGGTTCCGGCCGCCAGGCCGTTGACGTTGACCGAAACGTTCACCAGCGCCGAGGAGCCGGAGTTCACCTGGCCGCTGGATGGGTTGACGATCAGCCAGGAGGTGGCGCTGGTCGCGGTGTAGGTGGCGAAAGTGCTGCTGTTGATGGAGAGCGACTGCGTGGCGGGAGTCACTCCCACCGGCGTGGAGAAGGTGAGCGAAGCCGGCGAGACCAGACCGCCACCGGTGCCGCCCGTGCCAACGTTCAGCGTGACCGAGACGATCTGCTGGATGCCGCTCACGTTCACCGTCAGGGTGCCCGTATAGGTACCGGCGAGCAGCGTCGCCGGGTTCACCTGAACCAGAACCGGCAATTGACTGCTGGAAAGGGTGCCGGAGATGAGGCTGGTGGTCAACCAGCTTGCCGAGGAAATGATCGAGTACAGTGTGCCTGGCGTGCCGTTCAACACCATCTGCTGGCTTTGGCCGCCGCCGTTCAGCGGTACCGAGAAGGTGAATACGGTGGGACTCACGACCCCCGATCCCGTGCCGCCGCCGAGTCCGACAACGAAGGTGACCGGAATCGTGTAGCTGACTCCGCCGATGTTCGCCGTCAGGCTGCCGCTATAGGTGCTTTGGCCGAGTCCGGTGGGATTGGCGATGACCGAGACCTGCGTCTGGGTGGAAGTCATCGTGCCAGCCGAGGGGCTGACGGTGAGCCAGGTGGAGTTGGAACTGATCGAGTAGAAGGAGCCGACGAAGCCGGTGAGTGTGAGCAACTGCGAAGTGGCGGCGCCGCCGATGGCCGCCGAGAAGGTCATCGAAGTCGGGCTGACGACGCCGGAGCCGGTGCCGCCGCTGCCCACCTGGAAGTTGACCGATACGGTTTGCGCGGCCACGCCCGTTCCAAAGCTAACCTGGAAGGTGGTGGGATAGGTTTGGCCCGCGGCCAACCCGGCGGCGGCGGCATTCGCCGTCACCAGAACCGTGGTGGGCACACCCGCCGTCACGAAGCCCGTTTGCGGGCTGAACGAGAGCCACGTCACGCCCGAAGGGAAGATCGAAAAGTTGGTGGATACCGGCGAGGTGATGGTGATCTGGCCGGTGGTGGAACTGCCGGCCGCGGCTGAAAGAGTCAGCAGGCTGGGACTGACCACGCCACCGCTTCCTGAGCCGCCACCCACGTTGAGGGTGACCGGAATCGAAGCCGTTGGCGAACCGGCGATGGTAACGGTGATGGTGCCGTTGTAGGTGCCAGGGAGCAGGCCGGCCGGGTTGATAGTGAAATTCACCGTTTGGGTGGAAGCGATCGTGCCGGAGAATCCGCCGCTCAGCCAGCCACCGCCGGTGGTGGTGCTGGGAACCATCGTCACCACTTGGTTATTGGCGCTGACCGTTACTGACCGGGTCTGCGCATCGAGAGCCGTGTTCCCGACCGTGGTGACCGAGATCGAGGTTGGGGAAACATTGGTTCCAATGGACAGCGTTACGCTAACCGTCCCAAGTAGCGTGAAATTGGAGAAGACACTGATCGTGCCCTGATAGGAGCCGGCGGCGAGACCGCGCGGATCGAGGAAGATGCCAACGCCGACCGGAACGCCGGCCACGGCCGTGGTGCCGCCAACACCGGGATTGGTCGCCAGCCAGGGAAATCCGAGCGAGGTGTTCACCGACGTCGACGACTGCAGCGAAATCGCCAGGGTGGAACTGGTGGTCACCGTAAACGCATTGGGAATGCTCTGGACCAGGGTATCGCTATTGCTGGTGGCGACCGGAAGAGCGTAGTTCAGTGGCTCTGCAGATTGCGTTCCGCCGCCAACAGTGCCGCCGCCACCGCTTGGATTGTAATTTACCGTTACTAACTGCTGCTGGCCGCCGACATTCACGGTCAGTGTCGCTGTCGAGGCAGCAAACACGAAGCCCGTGTTCACGGTCACCTGGATCTGAGTGGCGACGCCCGCGGTAGTGAAGCCGGATTGCGGCGATACGAACAACCAACTGACCGGGTTGGTGATGCTGTACAACTGCCCGGTGGATTGAGCGTTGATAAAAAAGCTGGTGCTCAGGACGGTGTTGCTGAGGCTGATGAGGTTGGTGGAGACCAGAGAAGTAGAGCCGCCGCCGGCCGAACCGGTGACCGTGAGGTCGACAGGAAGAGTGACTTGAAGACCGTTGCTGGCAAGGAACCGGATATCGGCGTGGTAGTTGCCGTTGGGCAGGGGCGATCCGCCGGGTGAGGTGTTGATGGAAATCGGGATGACGGAGCCGGTGTTGCCGGCACCTACGCTAACCCACTGAGCCGTTGAGTTCAGGGGGAAGGTGTAGGTGACGCTGGGAGTGAGCGACAGAATGGCGTTACCGGGCGCGGTGATGATCACGTTTTGCGTGGTCGACTGGCCGCTGAGAAACTGCATCGAGGTTGGGCTCGACGTCAACTGCTGCCCGTACACAGCCGGGGCGACGGCGAGAAGAACCGCCGGTGCGAGAATGTTTTTCAACATGGAGAGTGTGGGTTTCAAAGGCTCTTCCTCCAAAGGATCAATTGTGCCAGAAAATCATATGCGGCGTGAGGATGCGGGGGAATCGTCTCGCCTCTTGGGGCGGGCTGTTGCGACGGAACCGAACGGGTAGACCGTGCCATTCCACAATACTAGGACGATGGAGCCAGAGCAATTGGAATTCCATGTCCGATGCCCCCAGAACGCGGGGTGCCGCGCGCCCCGGTGCGTCCTTTTTACCCATCGGTGTCCCATTCCTGGCCGGCGGCGTACGCTGTCTGGACGAATGCGGTAGTATTTCCCTGAAAGCGATATCCACAAAAGGATCTTATACCATCTGCCATGCGCCTCGCCCTGTTTGCCCTCGCTCTCGCCATCGCGGCTCCCGCCCAACAGAAGAAGATTGTGGTGACCGGCCGCGCGATCTCGTTCATTCCGGACATGAAGGCGATCGCGCCGGAGGTGACCTACGTGGAGGCGAAAGAAGACGCGGCGGCGGCCGTCATCGCCGATGCCGACGCCATCATCGGTCATGTCACGCCGCAGATCGTACGCGCCGGCAAGAAGCTCAAATGGGTACATATCTTCTCGGCCGGTGTGGAAAGGTATCGTTTTCCGGAATTGCTGGAATCCGATATCGTGCTGACCAACGGCCGTGTGATTCAAGGGCCGGAGATTGCCGATCACGCGCTGGCGCTGCTATTGACGCTGACCCGCGGGATCGACCAGGCGGTCATGAACCGGCCCAAGCAGGAGTGGTATAAGGATACGGCCAAAGCGATCGAACTGCGGGGCAAGACGGCGCTGGTGGTGGGTGTTGGCGGCATTGGAACGCAGATCGCCGAGCGGGCGCACGCCTTTGGGATGACGGTGATTGGAGTGGATCCGAAAGATATTCCGCTGATGGGCGCGGTCAGCCAGGTGGTGAAGCCGGATCGCATCGACACGGTCATAGGGAAAGCAGATGTGGTGTTCATCTCGGCGCCCCATACGCCGCAGAGTGAGCGCATGATCGGGCCCAAGCAGTTCGAGATGATGAAGCGCGGGGCGTATTTCATCGCCGTTTCGCGGGGCAAGCTGTATGACACCGGCGCGCTGGTGAAGGCGCTCGATTCGAAGAAGCTTTCGGGAGCAGGGCTGGACGTGACCGATCCCGAACCGCTGCCCAAAGGCCATCCGCTTTGGAACTTCGACAACGTGATTATCACGCCGCATATCGCCACGCTGTCGGACCAGGTGGGGGCGCGCTTCCGGGAAGTGATTCTGGAGAACGTGGGACGGTTTGCCAAGGGGGAGCCGCTGCGGAACGTGGTGGATAAGGTGAAGGGTTATTGAGGTTGGCAGGCGATTCCGGCATAGTGAAAGCATGGGGAATGACACAGTCAAGATCAAGAATCGTCCCGCGATCGTACGAGCTTGGTTCGATACCGTCATTAACCCGCTGCTGCATGGCCTTTCCCGCGAGCGGGAGTTGTTGAAAGAAGGCAATTGGACGTTTCGCTTTTATAAGCGGCGTTTCGACGAACTCGCTCCCGTGAAAGAATATCTGCATCAAGCGGGCAGTGAAAACCTGAAGCAATTCCTGGGCTTTTTTCCGGAAGGTGCGCTGCTGATCCAGAAACATGACCAGGGTATTGACAGGCTTCGGGAAGCCTGCATCGAGCTTTTCGAAAGGATTCGAACCAACGCTGCCTTCCGGCGTGAGTTCGAGGCAATCGCCGCCGAGTCTGCATCCCTTCTAAATAAAGATTTTGCCAGCAACTTCGGCGCGTCCTTTTCTCCGGAAGATCAGCAGGCATTGCTGGCGGAGTATCTTGTCAATGGGATTCAGAACCTGCCAGAGTATTACACGACGCATCGGCTGTGGGCAGCGTACGGAGCGCGGCTAGCCTCCGTTCTGCGAGAGCATCCTATCGCGGAAGCACAAAGCTTTTGCGCGCAAAAAGGACAATCGCTTTTAAGCGATACAGCTTCGCTGGCCGCCCTTCTCGATCAGGTGCGGTCCGATTTATCGCTCGATAATGACGTTCCCTTTGCGCTGCCGTCGGTGACATGAACGGCGAGGATTTGAAGTCGATCGCGATCGACACGAATATCCTGCTGATTCTGATCGCATACGAAACGATCGAAATCAGGGGGCTGGAAGGGCCTGCCGCCTTAAAAGTGCTCAACGATGTATGGGGTCAACGGCAGCTTGGATGGGAGGAGTTCAGACGGTTGTTTGCCGTGTGCCGATCCGCCCGGCGACGCGTTGTCACGCAGCACGTCGATTCCGAAGTTTTTTCCCAACGAGACAAGCTTCGCTTCGATAGGGAGACTCTGGAAAAGGCTGTATTGGGGGTGGCCGACGGAATGGAAAAAATCCCATGCTCTCTGCAAGACCTGTATACCGACTCGGACTATCGAAAGATCCTTCTTGAACTTGGACCGGCCGACGCCGGTTTGATCTGGGTTGCGCAACAAAATCGGCTTGAAATTCTGTCGGTTGACAGGAAGCTGGCTCAGTTTGCGCAAGGCCGATCGGTGAATGTTTTCTCGATTCAAGATCTTCGGAGCGTATGACTATACCCCAAGAGTCGATCTTCAAAGCCCGCTCGCTCACCAAGGTCTACGACATGGGCGAGGTGCAGGTGCAGGCGCTGCGCGGGGTGGATTTCGATCTTTACGCCGGTGAGATGCTGGTGCTGCTAGGGCCGTCGGGGTCGGGCAAGTCCACCTTGCTGAATATACTCGGCGGGCTGGACCGGGCGACGGCGGGCACGGTGGCCTATCGCGACCTCGACCTGTCGCACGCCAATGAAAAACAGTTGACGCAGTACCGGCGGCGCCACGTGGGCTTCGTGTTTCAGTTCTACAACCTGATTCCATCGCTCACGGCGAAGGAGAACGTGGCGGCGGTGACCGAGATCGCCGAGAATCCTTATTCGCCCGAAGAAGCGCTGAAGCTGGTGGGGCTGGAGGATCGCATGAACCACTTTCCCTCGCAGCTTTCGGGCGGCCAGCAGCAGAGAGTGGCCATCGCGCGCGCCATCGCCAAACGGCCGGCCGTGCTGCTGTGCGATGAGCCGACGGGGGCGCTCGATTCGGAGACGGGTGTGCTGGTGCTGGAGGCGATCGACACCGTCAATCGCACTCTGGGCACGGCGACGGCCGTCATCACCCACAACGCCGATATTTCGCGCATGGCCGATCGCGTGGTGCATATGAGCAATGGCCACGTGCAGTCGGTGGACGTTAACGCCGAACGCCGCAGTCCGCGCGAGCTTCACTGGTAGATCACGCAAATGCGCGCCCTCGACCGCAAGCTGTTTCGCGAACTGCTGGGCATGAAAGGCCAGGCGCTGGCGATTGCCGCCGTGGTGGCCGGCGGCACGGCGACATACGTGCTTTCCTCGTCGACGCTCGATACACTTCAGGGTTCGCAGGCGCGCATCTATCGCGAGTTCCGGTTTGCGTCCGTCTTCGCCAACTGCAAGCGCGCGCCGCGGCAGTTGCTCGAGCGCATCGCCGGGATCGACGGCGTGCAGGCGGTGGAAGCGCGTGTCGCGGTGCCGGGCAATCTCTATCTGCCCGAGTTTCCCGATCCGGTGACGGCGCAGGTGCTGTCGCTGCCGGATTCGGGGCAGCCGCTGCTCAACCGCCTTCACTTGAGAAGCGGCAGGCTGCCTGAGTACGGGCGCGATCAGGAAGTGGTGCTCTCCGACGGCTTCGCCAGCGCGCATAAAGTGCAGCCGGGCGTCTCGTTCACGGCCACCGTTTACGGCAGGCGGCGGAAGCTCACGGTTGTGGGGATCGCCTCATCGCCTGAGTTCATTTACCAGTTGCAGCCGGGCTCCATCATTCCCGATTTCAAAAGCTACGCGATCTTGTGGATGAACCGCGAACCGCTCGAAGCGGCGTTCAATATGAAGGAGGCGTTCAACCAGATCTCGCTCGAAGTCGGGCGCGGCGGCTCGCCGGAGGATGTGATTTTGCGGTTGGACCGGTTGCTTGCGCCGTATGGCGGGCAGGGCGCGCACACGCGGCGGGACCAGATTTCGCATCGCTATCTGTCGGAGGAATTCCGGCAGCTCAAGCAGATGGCCACGGTTTTTCCGGTGATCTTTCTGGCGGTGGCGGCGTTTCTATTGAACGTCGTCATCACGCGGCTGATGGCGACGCAGCGCTCGCAGATCGCGATTCTGAAAGCGTTCGGCTACACGACGCCGGCGATCGTGATTCATTTTCTGAAGCTGGCGGCGGTGATCGTGCTGATTGGCGTCGGGATGGGTATCGCCGCCGGGACGTGGATGGGACGCGGCATGGTCACCCTTTACATGGAGGTGTACCGTTTCCCTTATCTCGACTTCGTACTGCGGCCGGGGGTGGTCGCGGGAGCCGCTGTCATCGCGCTGGCCGCGGCGGCGCTAGGCGCGGTGCAGGCCGTCATCCAATACGCGTCGGAGGCGCCGGCGCAGGCGATGCAGCCGGCCTCGCCGGGACTCTACAAGCCGACGCTGCTCGAGCGGCTGGGCCTCGGCCGGGGCCTGACGCAACCGACGCGGATGATCTGGCGGAACCTCGAGCGGCGCCCGTGGAAGGCGTTGCTGTCGATTGCGGGCGTGGCCGCCTCGGCGTCGATCCTGGTGATGGGCGGCTTCTGGGGCGATGCGGTCGATTTCATGGTGTTGTTCCAGTTTCAGCGCGCCCAGCGCGACGATCTCACGGTCACCTTCATCGAGCCGATTTCCGAGAAGGCGCTCTATTCGCTGGTCTCGCTGCCCGGTGTGACCTACATCGAGCCGATGCGCACGGTGCCGGTGCAGTTGCGCAACGCCCACCGCACCTATCGCACGACGCTGCAGGGGCTTGATAACGGCGGCGATCTGCGCCGCCTGTTGAACACGCAAATGGCGGTCACCGAACTGCCGCCCGAGGGGCTGGTGATCACCGATTACCTGGCCGGGATGCTGGCCGTAAAGCCGGGGGACCGGCTGACCGTGGAAACGCTCGAAGGCCGCAAGGCGGTGGTGGAGGTGCCGGTGGCTTCGCTGGTGAAGGAATTCGTGGGCGTATCGGCCTACATGGAGCGCGGCGCGCTCAACCGGCTGCTGCGCGAGGGCAATTCGATTTCGGGCGCCTACATGGCGGCGGAGAGGGAACGCTCGGCGGAGATTCACAAGCGGCTGCGCGACATGCCGGTGATTGCCGCCACCAGCGCGCGAGCGAGGATCCTGCAGTCGTTTTATGAAACGATGGCGCGCCAGATGTTGATTTTCGCTTTCTTCAACACCATTCTGGCCGCGACCATCGCCATCGGCGTGATTTACAACACGGCGCGCATCGCCTTCAGCGAACGGAGCCGCGAGCTGGCGAGTCTGCGCGTGCTCGGCTACACGCGCGGGGAAATTTCCTACATTCTGTTGGGCGAACTCGCCATTCTCGTTCTGGCCGCGATTCCCCTGGGGCTGTGGATGGGCAACCGGCTGGCCACGTTCATGGCCAACAGCATGCAATCCGATTTGTTTCGCGTGCCTTCGGTGGTCACACCGTGGAGCTATTCATTCGCTACGCTGATTATTCTGATCGCCGCGGTGCTGAGCGGCGCCAGTGTGCGCCGGAAGCTGGATCGCATGGATCTTGTGGAAGTCCTGAAGACAAGGGAATAGCCGGTACATGAATTGGACTCGTGCAGCCGTGTTCACGGTGGTGGGTGTGGGAATCGCCGCGGCGGTTTTCGTCGGCATGCGTGCGCAGCCGCTCGATGTGGAGACGGTGGCGGTGAAGCGCGGCCCGCTCGAGGTGACGGTGGAGGAAGAGGGCAAGACCCGGCTCCGCGACCGCTTCGTGGTGTCGGCGCCGCTGGCCGGATACCTGCGGCGGCACGACTGGAAAGTGGGCGATGCGGTGAAGGCGGGGCAGACGGTGGCGATGATCGAGCCGTTGCGGGCGGAGGTGCTGGACAATCGCAAGTTATCGGAAAACGAAGCGCGCCTGCAGGCGGCCTCGGCGGCGCGCGAGGGAGCCGATGCGCGGGTCGCTTCGGCCCAACAGCAGTTGAAAGCCGCCGAAGCCGATGCCGATTACTGGAAACAGCAACTGGCGCGGGAAGAAAAGCTGATGGCCAGCGGCGACATTGCCGCCGAGCGCGTGGATCGCACGCGGGCCGAATGGAAGCGCACCGACGCCGTGCGGCTGGCCGGGGAGCAGGCGGTGGCGCAGGCGCGCGCCGACATCGCCCGCGCGCGGGCCGAAGTGGACGCCGCGCGCGCGGCGGCTTCGAATCCCGCCGTGAGGCAGCAGGGCGCGTCCGAGGCGGCGGCGATCCGGTCGCCGGTTTCCGGCCGCGTCGTGAAAGTCGAACGCCAGAGCGAGGGCGTCGCGCAGCCAGGCGAGGCGATTCTCGAAATCGGCAACACGCGCGGCCTCGAAGTGAACGTCGAGGTGCTGTCGTCGGATGCCGTGAAGCTCGCGCCGGGTACGCCGGTGCGGCTCACCCGATGGGGCGGCGAGACTCCGCTTCAGGCACAGGTGCGGCTGGTGGAGCCCACCGGCTTTACCAAGATCTCCGCTTTGGGCGTCGAGGAGCAGCGCGTGCGCGTCATCGCCGATATCGTCTCCCCGGAACAGCAGTGGGCGCGGCTGGGCGAAGGCTACCGGGTGGAGGCGGCATTCGTCCTGTGGTCGGGCGATCAGGTGCTGCAGGTGCCGGCCAGCTCGCTGTTTCGCGAACAGGACCGCTGGTTTGTGTTCGCCGTCGACGGCAATGCGGTCCGCAAGCGGGCGGTCGAGCCCGGCCATCGCAATGGCCTGGCGGCCGAGATTTTGAATGGCGTGAAGGAAGGGGATCTGGTGGTTCCGCATCCTGACGATAAAGTAAAGGATGGCGTTGAGGTGAAGCCCGCCGCGCCCGTGGCGAAATGATTCTTTGAATTCCTCCCGGAATTCCAAAAAAACAGCTTTTCCCCGCCGCGAATCTTGTGAGAAAATCAAACGCTTCGATGCACCTTACCTATGGGGGCCAGCGGGCCACATTTTACTGTGCGGCAGTAATTCTTGTAGTTTGACAAGAGATCCGGCTGATTTCTATAATTAGGGGTTCCATCGTTCTCCGACCGCAAGGTAGCTATGGCGCAGATCTTCAAACCAAGCATGAACACCGTGTCGAAGGTGAGCATCGTGGCTCTTCTTCTGACGGCGGGTGGTGTCGGCGCGGCATTGTGGGCCATCAACAAATCGCCTTTTGTCGCCCGCACGCGAATTCCATTCGACCAGGCGGTGCCGTTTTCGCACAAGCATCACGTGGCTGGGCTCGGCGTCGATTGCCGGTATTGCCACAACACCGTCGAGCGTTCGGCGAGCGCGGGGATGCCGGCGACCGAAACGTGCATGAGCTGCCACTCGATGGTGTGGACCAACGCACCGATGCTTGAGCCTGTGCGGCAGAGCTGGGCGACGGGCAAATCGCTGGAATGGAACCGTGTTCACGACCTGCCGGGCTTTGTTTACTTCAATCATTCGATCCACGTGAACAAGGGAATGGGCTGCAGCGAGTGCCACGGCCGCGTGGATCAGATGCCGCTCATGTATCAGCAGAACACCCTCTACATGGAGTGGTGCCTGGAATGCCATCGCAATCCGGAAATGCGTGTGCGGCCGAAGGACAAAGTTTTCGATATGACCTACCAGCATCCCGCCGATCAAAAAGAGCTGGGCGCCAAACTGGTGGCCGAGTACAAAATTCAGAAATTCACGGATTGCTACACATGCCATCGATGAGTGGAACGAACCCACAGCTCGACCTCGGCGCGATCCGGGAGCGCCTGGCCGGAGAGAGCGGCCCGCAGTACTGGCGGAGCCTTGAGGAACTGGCCGGAACGCCCGAATTCCAGGACTACCTCGAAAACGAATTCCCGCAGGTGGGGACGGACTGGCGCAGACCGCTCGACCGGCGCAACCTGCTGCGGCTGATGGGCGCTTCGCTGGGGCTGGCGGGGCTGACCGCGTGTACGCGGCAGCCGCTTGAAAAGATCGTCCCTTACGTGAAGCCGCCGGAGGAGTTCGCCTCGAACCAGGCGGTTTATTACGCGACGGCGCATCTTGAAGCAGGCTACGGCACCGGCGTACTGGTGGAAAGCCACCAGGGCCGCCCCACCAAGATCGAAGGCAATCCGCAACATCCGGGCAGTCTGGGCTCCACCGACAAGTTCGCGCAGGCCTCGTTGCTGACGATGTACGATCCGGACCGGTCGCAGGTGGTGTTGCGGGAAGGGTTGACCAGCTCCCCGGCGTCGTTCTGGGGCGCGTTAACGGTCCTTCGCGAACAGCATTTCACCAGACAGGGCACCGGTTTGCGCATCCTGACGGAAACGGTCACCTCCCCCAGTCTTAGCGCGGCGATCCAGGCCTTTCTGGCGCAAATGCCGCAGGCAAAGTGGCACGCCTGGGATGCGCTGAATCCCGATGGCGCGCGGCAAGGGGCGCGGCTGGCGTTTGGCGAGCCGCTGCACACCTACTACAACGTCAAAGCCGCCGACGTCATTCTCTCGCTCGACTCCGATTTCCTCGATACGGGCGCCGGAAGCGTCCGTTACGCCCGCGATTTCGCGGCGCGCCGCCGTCCGGAAGAGGGCAAGCGCGTCATGAACCGGCTGTATGCGGTGGAGGTGTCGCCGACGTCCACCGGTTCGCTCGCCGATCACCGGCTGCCGTTGCGGGCCGTCGAGATTGAACATTTCGCGCGCGCGCTGGCGGCGAAGTTCGGTGTCGCGCTGGCGGGCGGCGCGGCCACGGGTTCGCCCAAGTGGCTGGACGCGGTTGCCAAGGACTTGAACGATCATCGCGGCGCAAGCCTGGTGATCGCCGGCGATCATCAGCCTCCGATCGTGCATGCCATGGCGCTCGCTATCAACGAAAAGCTGGGCAATCTCGGCAAAACGGTGATGGTCACCGATGCCATCGAAGGCTCGGCGGGCGCGGGCAGCCTGAAGCAGCTGGCCGCCGATATGAATTCGGGTGCGGTGGAAACGCTGCTGGTGCTCGGCGGCAATCCAGTCTACACGGCGCCGGCCGATCTGAATTTCAAGGAAAGCTTCCTGAAGGTGAAGAATCGCCTTCACCTGGGTCTTTACAACGACGAGACGGGCGCGCTCTCGCACTGGCACATGCCCGAAGCGCATCCGCTCGAAAGCTGGGGCGACGTCCGGGCCTATGACGGCACCGTCACCCTGCTGCAGCCGTTGATCGATCCGATTTACGGCGGCAAGACGGCTCTGGAACTGGTGACGGCGCTGGCCGGCCGCCAGGGTACGGCGCACAATATCTGGAAGCGCCATTGGCGCCTGGATTCCAAGAACGCCGCGGATTTCGAGGGCCGGCTGCAGAAGTGGCTGCACGACGGGTTCATCGCGGGTTCGGCTCCGGCGGCACGGGAAAAAGCCGTCGTCTCCGGAAATCTGCAAGCGGTGGCGCCCACCGCGGTGGCCGCCAATCTCGAAGTTTCGTTCCGTCCCGATTCCACCGTGCTCGACGGGCGCTACTCGAATAACGGCTGGCTGCAGGAGCTGCCCAAGCCCATCACCAAAACCGTTTGGGATAACGCCGTCTTCATCAATCCGATTACGGCCGAGAAGCTGGGCATCGAACCCACCGACGTCGTTTCGCTGAAGGTGCGCGGCAAGTCGGTGAGCGGTCCGGTTTGGATGGTGCCCGGGCAGGCGCTGAACTCGGTCACCGTGCATGGCGGCTATGGCCGCACGCGGGCCGGCAAGGTCGGCACCGGGCTCGGGTTCAACTCAAGCGCGATCCGCCACAACGACGGGCTCTATGCCGACGCGGTGGAAATCTCCAAGACCGGCAACAGCTATCGCGTCGTGTCGACGCAAACTCACGGCGGCATCCAGCAGTGGAAAGAGATGGACATCGAGGCGGCCAACCGCAAGCTGGTGCGCGTCGGTACCGAAGAGGAACTGCTCAAGCATCCGCATTTCGTCAAGGAGATGTGGGAGGCGCCGCATCCGGCGTTGACGCTCTACCAGCCCTACGACTACGGCAAAGGCACAGCCTGGGGCATGAGCATCGACCTGAACGTGTGTACCGGCTGCAGTGCCTGTATCGTCGCCTGCCAGGCCGAGAACAATATTCCGGTGGTGGGCAAGGACGAAGTGAGCCGCGGCCGCGAAATGCACTGGATGCGCGTGGACCGCTATCACAAGGGCGATTTCGCCAATCCGGCCGCCTATTCGCAGCCGCTCACCTGCATGCATTGCGAGAACGCGCCGTGCGAGCCGGTGTGTCCGGTGCATGCGACCGTGCACAACGACGACGGCGTGAATCAGATGGTGTACAACCGCTGCGTCGGCACGCGGTACTGTTCGAACAACTGCCCGTACAAGGTACGGCGTTTCAACTGGTATCTCTACGCCGACTGGTATACGGAAAGCTATCATCCGATGCGCAATCCGGAAGTCACGGTCCGCAGCCGCGGCGTGATGGAGAAATGCACCTACTGCGTGCAGCGCATCAATCGCGTCAAGATCGAGGCCGAAAAACAGGACCGGCCGATCAAGGACGGCGAGATTCTCACCGCCTGCCAGCAGGTATGTCCCACGCAGGCGATCGTGTTCGGCAACCTCAACGACAAGGAATCGCTGGCGGCGAAGGCCAAAGCCGACCATCGCAACTACGGGTTGCTTGAGGACATCAATACGCGTCCGAGGACGACGTATCTGGCGCGGATTCAGAACCCCAACCCGGAGCTGGGCGCGGCATGAAGGCGTGTTCCTAGAGAAGGCGTGAGGCAGAAAAATGGATAAGCTCGACACAAGATCCGGTGCGCTGGTGGCGCAGGGGCCTGCCGCCGTCATGGGGCCGGGGCATAACTACGCGACCATTACCGACAAGATCGCCGCCGTGCCGCTCAAATGGGGCTTTCCCCGGTTCTGGATCGTCGGCTTCGTGATCGCGGTAGCCATCGTGCAACTGCTGGCCGGTTCGGTCACGATGCTGTTTGCCAAGGGTACCGGCATCTGGGGCATCAACATCCCGGTGGGCTGGGGATTCGCCATCATCAACTTCGTCTGGTGGATCGGTATCGGCCACGCCGGCACGCTGATCTCGGCGATTCTGCTGCTGCTCAAACAGCAATGGCGCATGTCGATCAGCCGGTTCGCCGAGTCGATGACGCTGTTTGCGGTCATGTGCGCGCTGATGTTTCCGGTGCTGCATACCGGGCGTCCGTGGCTCGCCGCTTACTGGCTGCTGCCCTATCCGAACACGATGGGCATATGGCCGCAGCCGCGCAGTCCGCTCGCCTGGGACGTGTTCGCGGTTTCCACCTACGGAACCATTTCGGCGGTGTTCTGGTATATCGGGCTGATTCCGGATCTGGCCACCATGCGCGATCAGGCCAAGTCCAAATGGGCGCAGACGATTTACGGCATGCTGGCGCTTGGGTGGCGCGGATCGGCCCGCCACTGGGTGCACTACGAAATCGCTTCCATCCTGCTGGCCGGCATGTCCACGCCGCTGGTGCTTTCGGTGCACACGGTGGTGAGCTTCGACTTCGCCACGGGCCTGATTCCCGGCTGGCACGCCACCATCTTCCCGCCCTACTTCGTCGCGGGCGCCATTTACTCGGGCTTTGCGATGGTGTTGACCCTGGCGATTCCGATGCGGGCGCTCTACAACATGAAGGACTTCATCACCGACTGGCACCTCGAAAATATGGCCAAGGTGATGCTCGCCACCGGGCTGATCGTCTTTTACGGCTACTGCATGGAAGCGTTCATGGCCTGGTATAGCGGCAACGTCTGGGAAATGTTCATGTTCAAGAATCGCGCGTTCGGCCCGATGGGCTGGTCCTACTGGGCGCTGATTCTGTGCAACGTGGCCATCCCGCAACTGCTGTGGCTCAAGAGCGCGCGCACTAATACGATCGTGCTGTTCTTCATCTCGATCGTGATCAACATCGGGATGTGGCTCGAACGGTTCGTGATCGTCGTCACCAGCCTCTACCGCGACTTCATCCCCTCCTCCTGGGGCACCTACATGCCGACGCGATACGACTGGGGGACCTACATCGGAACGATCGGCGTCTTCCTCATGATGATGCTGCTGTTTGTGCGGGCGCTGCCGGCGATGCCGATGTTCGAGTTGCGCCTGATCATGCCGAAGAAGGGAGCCAAGCACTGATGAGCAAGCCCTTGTATGGCCTGATGGCGGAATTTGAAAACGAGCATCAACTGGTGCACGCCTGCGAGCGCGCCTACGAGGAAGGCTACCGCAAGATGGACGCCTACTCGCCGCTGCCGATCGAGGAACTGCATCACGCGCTGCACATTCCCGATTCGCCGCTGCCGAAGTTCGTCTTCGTGGGCGGACTGTGCGGCATGATGGGCGGCTTCGGGCTGCTCTACTGGATCGCCAATATCGAATATCCGATGAACGTCGGCGGCAGGCCGTGGTATAGCTGGCCGCAGTTCATTCCGATCACCTTTGAAACGACGGTGCTGGCGGCCGGCCTCACAACGCTGATTTCGCTCGTGCTGCTGTGCGGCTTCCCTCAGCCGTATCATCCGGTGTTCAACGCGCCGCGGTTTTCCCAGGCCACCCGCGACCGCTTCTTCCTCTGTATCGAGGCCGAGGATCCGAACTTCGACATGCAACGGACCAGGCAGTTCCTTTCGACGCTACACCCGGCCGACGTGGCGGAGGTGGAAGCATGAGGCTCGCCTTTGTGGTGCTGGCGGCGCTCGCGGCCATTGGCTGCCGCCAGGATATGCACGACCAGCCGCGATACCGTTACAATTCGGCCAGCGACTTCTGGGGCGACCGGCGGGCGGCGCGGCCGGCGGTGCAGGGCACGGTGGCGCGCGGGCAGTTGAAGACCGAGGATACCCTCTACTGGTCGGGCACGATTCAGGGCCAGGCGGTCGATCTGTTCCCGATGCCGGTGACCAAGGAAGTGATCGCCCGCGGCATGGACCGGTACAACATCTACTGTTCCCCGTGTCATGGATCGAGCGGGAAGGGCGACGGCATGATCGTGACGCGCGGCCTCAAGAATCCGCCCTCCTATCACACCGAGGCGCTGCGCGATCAGCCGGCGGGCCACTTCTTTAATGTCATTACCAACGGCAACGGTTCCATGATGCCCTACGCGGCGCGGATTCCGGTGCCCGATCGCTGGGCTATTGTCGCCTACATCCGCGTGCTGCAGCGCAGCCAGAACGTGCAGGTAGCCGAGCTGAGCGCGAGCGACCGGGAAAAGGTCGAAAAGGAAGAGCCGCTTCACCCGGCGCCCCGGAAGCAGGAGGCAGGACACTAATGAGCGCATCCGAAGCCGTTCGTCCCACCCTGGACGGCATGCAGAAACGCTTCTTGATCGTCGGCATTGTGGGAATGGCGGCGCTGGTGGCGCTCGGCCTCTCCGACATGACGCAGTTTTACCGCTCCTACCTGACGGCGTTCCTGATGTGGGGCGGGATTGGAATTGGCAGCCTCGGCCTGCTTATGCTGCACCACATGGTGGGCGGCGGATGGGGCGTGGCGATCCGCCGCGGCCTCGAAGCGGGCACGCGTACGCTGCCGCTGGTTTTCGTTCTCTCGATTCCGCTGATTGTAGGCATGCACGACCTGTATGAGTGGTCGCATGCCGAAGTCGTGGCCAAGGACCCGATTCTGCAACACAAGTCGGCGTACCTGAATTCGGGCGGCTTTATCGTGCGCCTGATTATCTACTTCGCCATCTGGATCGGCCTGGCGACGCTGCTCAACAAGTATTCCGAGGAGCAGGAATCGGCCGGCTACTGGGCGGTGCGTCCGAAGCTGCAGCGGGTGAGCGCGCCGGGTCTGCTGATTTTCGTCACGGCTGCGACGTTTGCCTCCTTCGATTGGATGATGTCGCTTGAGCCGCACTGGTTCTCGACGATTTATGGCGCGATGTTCGTGATCGGGTGCGTGCTTTCGACCTTTGCCTTCAATATCGCGCTGGCGCGTCTTTTGACCCGCCAGGCCGGCATGGAGAACGCCGTACCGCGCCAGACCTTTCACGATCTGGGCAATCTGCTGCTGGCGTTCACGATGTTCTTCGCCTATCTCGCTTTCTCGCAGTTCCTGATCATCTATTCGGCCAACCTGCCGGAAGAAATCGTGTGGTATCTGCGGCGCATGGGCGGCGGCTGGGGCGCGGTGTTCGCGCTGCTCACCGTCTTCCACTTCGCGGTGCCGTTTCTGCTGTTGCTGTTCCGCAAGAACAAGAAGCAGCCGGCGATGCTGGCGTCGATCGCGCTGTTCATCCTGTTCATGCGCATGATCGAAATCTTCTGGGAGATCCAGCCCGCGTTCGCCCATGACAAGGAAGGCGTGCCGCAGCCGCATTTCGCCGTTCATCCCACCGATCTGACGGCGCTGATCGGCGTGGGCGGCATCTGGATCGCGTTCTTCTTCTTCCAGTTGAAGAGGCGGCCGATCGATCCGATGCCTCTGGCCTAAGGAGATCAACCCACCATGGCACAACATAGTCACGAAGATCATGGAATTCCGCTTCTTGCGCCCGAGCCGCGCGACGCCGATATCGGACTGGTCGTCAAGACCGGCGTTGGCGTGCTTCTGTTCATGGTGGTGTGCGTGATCATCGCCCGGTTCCACTACAACTATGAAATCGGCCAGCAGGAACAGCCCGAAGCGTCGCCGTTTTCCACCGAGCAGAGGCTGCCTTCGGGTCCGCGTCTGCAGGCGCAGCCGGCGAGCGATCTGGTGGACTTCCGGGCCAGCCAGGCCCATGTGAACGATACCTACGGCTGGGTGGATAAGGCGGCGGGCATCGCGCGGATACCGGTGGAAAGAGCGATCGGCTCGAGCCTCGAAAAGGGCTTCCCGCTGCGGACGCCCGAAACCGAGAAAATCGCGCTGGCAAACGCCCTCAAGGCGGCCGGCGCCAAGGCCGCCGCGGAAAAGAAAGCCGCGCCGGCGGGGGCGAAAAAGTAACAACGTGAAGACGATGCGCCGATTCGGGTCGTTTCTGGCGGTTGCGCTGCTGATGCCGGCGCAATCTTCCCGCCAAACGCCTGGCAACCAGATGGAGATGCTGAAGGAAGTCGGCTTCGATCAGAAGCTGAACGCCCAGCTTCCGCTCAATCTGCCTTTCCGCGATCACACGGGTAAGGACGTTTCGCTCGGCGACTATTTCCTCGATAAGCCGGTGGTGCTGATGCCGGTCTATTACGAATGCCCGATGCTTTGCAATCTGTCGATGGCAGGCCTGGTGAAATCGCTCAAGGTGCTCAACTTCCAGGCGGGCGTGGAATACAAGGTGCTGATGTACAGCATCGATCCGAAAGAGACGCCGGAACTGGCCGCCGGAAAGCGCAAGGCTTACATGAAGCGCTATCACCGGCCGGGTACCGAGGACGGCTGGAATTTCCTGGTGGGCAGCGAGGATTCGGTGCGGCGTCTTTCCGCGGCCATCGGCTTCCGCTATGAATACGACACCACGATCCAGCAATACGCGCACGCCTCGGGCGTGGTGGTGGTGACGCCGCAGGGCCGCCTCTCCCGGTATCTTTACGGGATCGACTATGCGCCTCGCGATCTGAAGATGGGAATTGTCGAGGCGTCCAACGGCAAGATCGCCGACCCGGTGGCGCAACTGCTGCTGCTGTGCTTCCACTACGACCCTTCGAGCGGAAAGTACACCATGACGGTTATGACGCTGGTGCGGGCCGCCGGAATCGCCACCGTGCTGATGATGGGGATGTTTCTGGCCGGGACTCTGCGGAAGGAGAAGAGCCGCGCCGCCTGATGGGCGGACCAAGGACGATTCATGAACAAGACATTACCTTTACTTCCCGAGAGCGCAAGCAACCTGGCGGCCGACGTGGACTTGTTGATGATCCTGTTGACGGTGTTCAGTATCTTTTTCACCATCGTCATCTTCGTGGCCGTGGCCGTGCTGGCGGTGAAGTATCACCGCAAATCGGAAGACGAGGTGCCGCCTCATATCCACGGGTCGCTGCCGCTTGAAATCGCCTGGTCGATCGGTCCGTTCCTGCTGGTGCTCGCCATGCTGCCGCTGAGCGCCAAGATCATGATGAACACCTATACGCCGCAGCCGTACGCGATGGAAATCTTCGTCACCGGCAAGCAGTGGATGTGGAAGCTGCAGCATCCGGAAGGGCCGCGCGAGATCAACGAACTGCATGTGCCCATCGGCAAGCCGCTCAAGTTCACCATGATTTCCGAGGATGTGCTGCACAGCTTTTACGTGCCGGCGTTCCGGGTGAAGAAGGACGTGCTGCCGGGCCGCTACACCAATTTCTGGGTCACGCCGACCAAGGTGGGCACTTATCACCTGTTCTGCGCCGAATATTGCGGGACGCAGCATTCCGGCATGATCGGCAAGGTGCACGTGATGGAGCAGTCCGATTATGAAAAGTGGCTTTCCGGCGGCGATGAGTCGATGACGGCGCGCGGCGAAGCGCTGTTCAACCAATATGGCTGCGTCACCTGCCATCTGGCCGACGGCAAAGGGCGGGGACCGGCGCTTGTGGGCGTCTACAACAGCATGGTCAAGATGCAGACCGGCGCCATCGTGAAAGCCGACGAAAGCTACCTGCGCGAGTCGATCATAAACCCCCGCGCCAAGATCGTCGAAAAATATTCCTCCATCATGCCGACCTTCCAGGGCCAGATCAGCGAGGAAGGCCTGCTGCAAATCATCGCCTATATCAAGAGTCTTGAACAGGAAGGGGAGGCACAGCAATGAGTACCACTCATGCCGGCTCTCACGCCGACAACTACGTCAGCTATCTGGGCAATGGCACGACATGGCAGTCGTGGCTGTTGACCAAGGATCACAAGCGGATCGCGATTCTCTACCTCATTTCGATTTCCGTGTTCTTCCTGTTGGGGGGGATCTTCGCCGCCGCCGTCCGGCTGGAGTTGTTGACGCCGCAATCGGATCTGATGGAGGCCGAGACCTACAACAAGATGTTCACCATGCACGGCGTGGTGATGATCTTCTTCTTTCTCATCCCGTCGATTCCGGCCACGCTTGGCAACTTTCTGATCCCGATTATGTGCGGCGCCAAGGACCTGGCGTTTCCCAAGATCAACCTGTTGAGCTGGTATCTCTACATCATCGGCGGCGTTCTGGGCCTCTATGCGGCGGTGAACGGCGGAGTGGAAACCGGCTGGACGTTCTACACTCCCTACTCGAGCACTTATTCCAATAGCGCGGTGATCGCCACGGCGATGGGCGCCTTCGTGGCCGGGTTCTCCTCGATTCTGACGGGCCTCAACTTCATCGTCACCATCCACAAGATGCGCGCGCCCGGTCTGACCTGGGGGCGGCTGCCGTTGTTCGTATGGGCGCACTACGCCACCAGCCTCATCCAGCTGCTCGGGACTCCGGTGATCGCCATCACGCTGGTTCTGATGATGCTCGAACGCGCGTTCCGCATCGGCTTCTTCGATCCGGCCCTTGGCGGCGACCCGGTGCTGTTTCAGCACCTGTTCTGGTTCTATTCGCACCCCGCCGTTTACATCATGATTCTGCCCGGCATGGGCGTGGTGAGCGAAATCATCACCGCCTTCTCGCGCAAGAGCGTGTTTGGGTATAAGTTCATCGCGGGCTCAAGCCTCGGTATCGCCGTGATCGGGTTCTTCGTGTGGGGCCACCACATGTTCACTTCCGGCCAGTCGGTCTACGCGAGCATGGTGTTCGCGCTGATCACGCAGGCGGTGGCCGTGCCGTCGGCGATCAAGGTTTTCAACTGGACCGCCACGATGTACAAGGGCTCGGTCTCGTGGGACACGCCGATGCTGTACGCACTGGGCTTCATCGGGCTGTTCACCATCGGCGGCGTGACGGGCGTCACGGTGGCGATGCTGGGCGTCGACCTGCACCTGCACGATACCTACTTCATCGTGGCTCACTTCCATTACGTCATGGTGGGCGGCATGGTGCTCGCCTATCTGGGCGGGCTGCACTTCTGGTGGCCGAAGATGACCGGGCGCATGTATCACGAGATCTGGGCGCGCGTTTCGGCCGTGCTGGTCTTTCTGGGATTCAATTTCACTTTCTTCCCGCAGTTCATTTTGGGCTACATGGGCATGCCCCGGCGGTATGCGGCCTATCCCGAAGAGTGGCAGGTGCTGCACATCATGTCGACGGTCGGGGCGTCGGTGCTGGGCTTCGGCTTTATCCTGCCGGGTATCTATCTGACCGCGTCCCTGCTGCGGGGCAAAGCCGCGCAGGCGCCGATGAATCCCTATGGCGCCAAAGGCCTGGAATGGACCATTCCTTCGCCGCCGCCGACTGAGAACTTCCTCGCCATGCCCACGGTGAACGAAGAGGTTTACGCTTACGCCGAGACGGAGGAAAAGGCCCTTGTCTGAAGCAGTGGCACATCACACGCATCCGGAAGAGCACGTCGCGCATCAGTTTCACGACGCCCAGCAGCAGTACGATTCCAGCACGCTGGGCATGTGGCTCTTCCTGCTGACCGAAATCATGTTTTTCGGCGGCATGTTCGGCGCCTACGCCGTGTACCGGGTCTGGTATCCGGAAGCCTTCAAGCTGGCGGCTTCCACCACCAACGTGCCGCTGGGCGCGTTCAACACGGTGGTGCTGATTGTCTCGAGTCTCACCATGGCGCTCGCCGTCCAATCGGCTCAGCTTGGCAAGAAGAACCGCCTGGTGCTGATGCTCATTCTCACGATGGTCTTCGGCGCCGCGTTTCTTGGGGTGAAGGGCATCGAGTACACCGAAAAGTGGCACCACCATCACGTGCCTGGGCTCAACTGGCAATGGGAAGGCGAGGGCCCGCGCGAAGTGCAGATTCTGTTCTGCCTCTATTTCGCCATGACCGGCATGCACGCCATCCACATGGTGGTGGGGCTTGGGATCATGTTGTGGCTTTTGATCAACGCGCGGCGCGGCGAGTACACGGCCTCCTATTACAACCCGGTCGAGATCTCGGGCCTATACTGGCATTTCGTCGATATCGTGTGGATCTTCCTGTTCCCGCTGCTTTATCTGATCTGACAAAACATGGCACATCATCCTCACGATCATTCCCACGGACACTCCCACGGCGTCCATTCGCACATCTCGTCGACGGCGATGTATGTGACCATCTTCGGCCTGCTGATGATCTGCACGTTGCTGACGTATTTCGTGTCCACCATCGATCTGGGCTTCATGAACTTCGCGGTGGCCATCGGCATCGCGATCTTCAAGGCGTCGCTGGTCATTCTCTACTTCATGCACGTGAAGTGGAGCCCGATTCTGACCAAGCTCGCGGTGGTGGTGGCGGTTGTGTTTCTTGGGATCATGCTGCTGCTCACGGCCGCCGACTACGGCTCGCGCGACTGGATTCCCAGGCAGCAGGGCTGGGAAAAGCACCCCGTCCTCAAAACGAATTAAACCCGCCCGAGGTTTCCCTGGGGCGGGTTTCAATCGTAACGTTGGATTTTAGAGAGCCGGCACCTGTCGCGGCGTCAGCTTGACGCGGATGGTGCGCTCGATGCGGCGGACTTCGGAACGCTCCGAACTGGTGCTGAAGGTAGAAGCGACACCCTGAGCGCCCGCGCGGCCGGTGCGGCCGACACGGTGGATGAAGTCCTCCGGCACCTGCGGCAGATCGTAGTTGACGACGTGTCCGATGCCATCCACGTGGATTCCACGGGCGGCGACGTCGGTTGCCACCAGAATACGGAACGACCCGTCCTTGAATCCGCGCAGTGCCTCGTTGCGCTGGTTCTGCGTCCGGCCGCCATGAATGCGCGCGGCGCGGAAGCCGGAGCCGGAGAGCTTCTGGGCCAGCCGGTCCGCCCCGTGCTTGGTGCGGGAGAAGACGAGAAACGATCCGGAACGATCGGCGCGCAGAAGGCTGCCAAGCAGGCTCAGCTTGCGATCCTGCTCCACTTCGTAGACATGCAGGCTCACATTTTCCGCCGTCTTGGTGATCGGGCCGATGGCCACGCGCGCCGGATTGCGGACGTGCGATTCGATCAACTGGGCGACGGACTTTTCGATGGTGGCCGAGAACAGCAGCGTCTGGCGCGCGCCGGGAGTGCTTGAGAGAATGCGGCGGATAGCGGGCTGAAAGCCCATGTCGAGCATACGGTCCGCCTCGTCGAGAACGATGCAGCGGATGCCCGCGAGATCGACCAGGCGGCGGTCGAGAAAATCGACCAGCCGTCCGGGGGTGGCAATGAGGACTTGCGCGCCCTGGCGGATGTTGCGCAGTTGATGGGTTTCGGCGAGGCCGCCCACCACCACGGCGCATTTGACGCCCGTGCCGGCGGCGACCTTCACGAAGGCTTCGTGAATTTGGATGGCCAGTTCGCGGGTGGGACTTAACACCACCGCCTGGACGCCACGCTTGGGGTTCGTCAACAGAGATTGAAGAAGCGGCAGCACGAAAGCCAGCGTTTTACCGGTTCCGGTTTGGGCGGTGGCGACGACGTCGCTACCGGCAAGGGCCGGCGGAATGGCGGCGGCCTGTACCGGGGTCGGCTCGGAGAAGCCGTTACGGCGCAGGTTCGTGTGCAAAATCGGTTCGAAAGGAAATTCGGAAAAAGTGTTCATTTGCGATGCATGGCCGGATTCCAGGCGAGCCCGGGGTTCGGCCGGTCTTTGTCAGACTGCGTTGTTCAGGGGGAACAGCCGCCGGAAGGGCACTGATCGCGACTAACGCGGGGCCAACACCTAAAGAATAGCACGAACCGCACAACCCCATGGAGCGAGTACAATTCAGGATGGGTGAAGAAAGTAGAAGCCATCATTCAACCCTTCCGCTTCGAAGCGGTAAAGGAAGCTTTGAAGGCCATCGGTGTGGACGGGATGACGATCACCGAGGTGCGCGGCCACGGCCGGCAAAAGGGCCATAAGGAAATCTATCGCGGGCAGGAATACGTGGTGGACCTGCTGCCGAAGATCAAGATTGAGATGGTGGTCACCGCGGCGAGACTCGAGGAAGTGTTGCGCGCGGTGGCCACGGCGGCCCGTACCGGCAAGATCGGCGATGGGAAGATCTTCGTATACGACGTCGAGCAGGCGATTCGCATCCGCAACGACAACCGCGGCGACTCGGCGTTGTGACGGCCACCGGGATTCACGAACAAACCGGACGGCCCAGCCGCGTGGTCTGTCTCGGCGTGAGCCTCGAGCGGCAGGAAATGGGTCCGCGGCAGCTTGCCATTTTTCCTTGCGCGGCCCTGCCATTTTTAATCAGAACGCAGGAGAAGCGCACGTGAAATTGGCCGCCTCGGCGGGTGAGCCCGAGCCCTTGTAACGCGCCACCTGCGGATACGGGCACAGCGGACGCGTGCGCACCGCCTTGCCGCCTTCCATCTGTGCGGCCGTCAGGCTAGACGGCGCTTTCGATTGTTCCACCCAGCCGATAAGCGGCTCCAGCGGATCGAAGGAGCCGGGGCCCACGCCTCCGCCGCAGTGGAATACGCCCGGCATCATATAAAGCTTGAAGAAATCGCCGGTGGAGGCGCCCACCTTCTTGAGCACATCCTCGTAATACTCCACGCCCATGCGCGGATTGAGCGCCGGGTCGGCCCAGCCGAAGTACATCAGCAGCTTGCCGCCGCGGTCGCGGAAGGCGGTGAGGTCGGGATCGGTGGCGTCGAGCATGCGGCTGATGCCATCGAGTCTCGGCACGTCCCGCTCGAAGTCGAACTGCGCGATGTTGTAATCCGGCGCCTTTCGCGGAAAAGCAAGATAGCGGAAAAATGTTTCGGAGTAGACGATGTTGGTGGGCCGGTCCTGTTCGCGGATAAACCAGTTCTCCCAACCGGCGCGTCCGCCAGCGGCGATCTCAGGCCCAACGGGCCAGCCCGGGAACACACGGCGGCCATTGGCGTACACGTCGTTGTAAACGACCTCGAGCGCCTTGATCTGGCCGGGGGTGAAGCAATCGGCACCCTCGGCACCCTGGCACACGGGCAGGTGCTTCGAGGGCTCGAAGCCGCAGCGGCGCGGATCGTCGAGCAGGCCGTCCTTCAGGCCATCCTTCTCATCGCAGTGCTCATAGATGCGGCCGGCCAGCAGTTTCAGCTTGCCAAGCGGGATGGGCGATTGCTGCAGGGCTCGTGCCGTGGCGACATACCGCAGCATGGTGCCGGTGAAATTCAACACCGGCATACCCGAAATGATGCCGTCGAAATCCTGCGGGAAGCGCTGCGCCAGAATCAGCGCCTGGCGCCCGCCAGTGGAGCAGCCATCGAAATAGGATCGCCGTGGCGCGCCGCCGTAGAACTCCGCCGCCACGCGCTTGGCAGTCATCGCCGTCACGTGCAGCGAACGAAAGGCGTAGTCGATCAGTTTTTGCGAGTTGACGGCGAATGAGCCCAGCGGTTCCTCCGCCGCGTCATGACCGGTGTTGGTTTGCGTCACGGCAAAGCCCAGGCGCAGCGCCTGATCGCGGCGCTGCTGGCGCGCGGGGGCTTCGATGCTCTCGCCGGCATAGCCTCCGTTGCCGAACATGTAGAGCCGCCGGTTCCAGGCGACGGGTAGCGCCACCTCGAAGCGGATCTCGGGTTGCACCTGGCCGAGGACGCGGCAGAACTCGGGGGCATTGGCCGTCGCCGGCATCGCGACGGCGCTCACGATGGAAAACTCATACCCGGTCAGGGCGCGCAGATTCGAGCAGGCGGTCTTGGGCGCCGCCGAGGTCTCGTCTTGCGGCGGCCGCCAGGACCGGATGTGCGGTCCATTCTGAGCCAAGGACGAGAAGGGAACCAGGAGCAGCCACCAGGCGGAAAACATGCGATTCACGATAACAGCTTTTTTCGCCTGGGGCGCGGCCATTTGCAACGAAACCGCCAGGAGATACACTAGACTCTCCCATGCTGAGCAAACCCTGGTCGCAACGCAAACCCCGCTATGACTTCATCGTAATCGGGTCCGGCTACGGCGGATCGATCACCGCGGCCCGCATCGCCAACGCGAACCTGTCCCCGAAGCCTTCGATCTGCATTCTGGAGCGCGGAAAGGAATGGGAGGTGGGGAAGTTTCCCAACTCCGCCCAGGGCTACCTGCAGAACCTGCGCAGCGACCTGAACCCGCTGGGCCTTTACGAACTGTTGACCCATCAGGACATCTCGATCGTTAAGGGCAGCGGACTCGGCGGCACTTCGCTGGTGAACGCGAATGTGGCCATCCGGCCGGAGCCAGAGATCTTTGAACAGCCCGGGTGGCCGAAGAATCTGAAGCTCGACGAATTGAAGCCTTACTACAAACTGGCGGCCGAAACGCTCAACGTCAGTCCGCATCCGCGCGCCATGGAGCTTGGCAAGGTGCAGGCGCTCGACCGGCGCGCACGGCAGATCGGCCGCAATGCCGAGGCACTTCGTCTGGCGGTGAATTTCAAGAGCGGCCCGAATCCGCAAGGCGTCCACCAGGAGGCCTGCACCGATTGCGGCGATTGCGTCACCGGCTGCAACGTCAGCGCGAAGAACACGCTCTACATGAACTACCTGCCGCTCGCCAAACAGGGCGGCGCCGATATTTTCTGCCAGATGAAGGTGGAATCGATCGAGAAGATCGAAGGCGGCTGGCGCGTGCATGGCAAGTGGCAGAAATCGGCGCTTGTGGCAAGCAAGTTCACGCTCGACGCCACCAACGTGATTCTTTCGGCGGGCGCCGTCAACTCGACGGAGATCCTGCTGCGGTCGGCGAATCTCAAGGGACTTTCGGTGTCGCCGGCGCTCGGAACGAAGTTTGGCGGCAATGGCGATTTCTTCGGTCTTTCCTACAACGGCAATTTCCCCACCCAGGTGTTGGGCTTCGGTACGCCGGCGGTGCTTCCTCCCGTTGGCAACCGGCCCGGCCCCAGCATCGTGGCGATCGTTCGTCACAACGAGGGCCGCCCCGTCTCCGAACGCTTCACGATCGAGGATCTTTCGTTTCCTTCGGCGGCCGTACCCGGCGCGCGCATCGCCTTCCAGGCCGCGCCGCGTGAAGATACCGACGCGGGCGACGATGCCGCCGAACGGGCGCGCATGACCAAGGATTTCTTCGGCACCGACGCCTACAACGGCGCGCTCAATCACACGATGCTCTATCTGTGCATGGGCCTTGACGACGCCAGGGGCACCTTCGCTTTTGAGCGGCCGTTTTTCGAACGCGACGGGCGCATCCGCATCCAATGGAACGACGTCGGCCGGCAGGAAGTTTTCAACCGCATCAACGAAGAGCTGAAGCGCCACACACGCGCGCAGGGCGGAAGCTACATCGCCAATCCGTTGTGGCAGATGCCCGGCGTGAATCACCTGGTGACGGCCCATCCGCTGGGCGGCGTGCCGATGGCCGACGATTACATTGAAGGCGCGGCGGACGAATTCGGCCGCGTCTACCAGGGCGACGGCACCGTGCACGATGGCTTGTTCGTCGCCGACGGATCGCTGCTGCCGACGGCGTTGGGCGTCAATCCGTTCCTCACCATCTCGGCGGTTTCCGAACGCATCGCCGCGAAGAAGATCGCCCAGATGCAGGGCCAGCCGTATCCGGCGCCGAAAAAGAGCGTGGGCTTCAGCGGCATCAAGCCGCTCGAAACCATCCGGAGGCGCGAAGCGGAACTCGACCGGATTTTCGAGGCCGCGCCGTGCCTGAGCATCGACACGATGCTGAACAGGGGCGAGACGCAGATCGACAACGACGCGCGCACCATCCGAAACGACGTTGCCTGGAAAGGATTCTTTCCGGCCGGGCACCTGTTGAATCGAATGTCGGCGATGATCTTCACCGGCTTCCAGAAGCGGTTCTTCAAGGAAGGCACCAAGTACAGCGGCCGCACCAGCGATACCGACGGACGCATCGTCGCGCGCAATTCGCTCAAACCGTTCGAGCTCAAGAAACGCGAAGGCGATCTACCGCCCGGCAAATACATTCTTCTCGAGTACCTCGATCCGCCGTGGCAGGGTTTCTACGACGTGTTCAAGGTGGTGAACGAAGATCTGTTGATCGGACGCGTTTATCTCGGACGGCCGTTCAGCGGGCAGCGCCTGTTCACCTTTCCGATGACGCGCGTTTACGGCTTCGACAACATGAAGGTGGAAGATCACCGGCGCATCTGGGACCAGTCGGCCGTGCCTTCGAAGGAAGATCTGAATGGCATCTGGCGCATGGACGTGATCTCGAACGCCAACCAGGCGGGAGCCATTGCCCACCTCGGCTTCCGGCTGCAGCCCGACGGCCGCCTCGAGAGCACCTACCAGCTCATGGGCCTGGTGGAAGGGCTGGTGATGCCGAGCTTCGCCGCCAATCATTTCCACCTCACCGACTTCACCGGCTTCCACGACGAGATTCGCAAGATCGACAACGACATGATGATCGGCAAGTGGGTGGTGGAACTGCCGCGCGAGGCGGCCAACCTGCCGTCGTTTGGATCGCTAGGCATCTTCCTGCAGGAGAAGGTGGAGGATGAGAGCCGCCCGCGGTTCGGCTATTACTACCTGCTGACCCGCACCACGATGAAGGAGTTCCCCACCAATTCCCTGCTGCGGCCCAGCCTCGACGTTCAGCTTCCGGCGGGCACGGGTCTGGAGTTTGACGAAGAGATGGTGGGTTGGTACTTCCCCGATCAACCGGTGCCCACCAACGATCGCGCCGGCGACATGACGCTGCGCCAGCGCGTTCCAGCACAAGGCGCTCCGGCAAACGCCGTGGCTTGCAGCTTCAAGATGACGATGAGCGCCGGCGACATCAACGAGTTCGTCGATGGAGCCGAGCACGAGGCGCGGGGCAGCGGGAAAATTTCGTTCGGTGAATTCCAGGGCGCCAACAACCCCACCTTCACGCTCGACGACAGCAAGAGCACGTTCAACTATCTCCGCATCAATCCGGAGACGGGCGAGGGGGAGATGCGCTACCACCTGGTCTTCCGCGATACGGCCGGCCGCCCGTTCGTATTCGAAGGCCGCAAGTATATGCAGAAGGACGAGGCGGGCGGATTACGCGGCTTCGCCGAAGTGCTGGAGGACTACACGACGCTTTACTGCCACGTGTTCGACGGCTCGGGCAAGGAGACGGGCACGGCGTTGTTGCGTTTCCGCACCTTCGAAAATCTGGCGGCGTTTGGGAACCTGATGGGCTTCCTCGCGTCCTTCCGCGTCACCGGCACCACCAATCCGCTATACCGGCTGCGCGCGCAGATGAAGTTCCTGGCCTTTACGGGCGAATTCGTGCAGCGGGAATACGATCCGGCGGCGGCGACCACAGGCTTCCTCCGCGACGACGTGCGGAACGAATTGCTGCGGGCGGCCGAGACGCCCGATTTCCTTTCCACGCAGAGTACGGAAACGCTGCAGGCGGTGTTGCGCGAACAGCCGGGCCGGCCGATGGCGGAACTGCTCAACCGGCAGACGGTGGCCGTCGATTTTGACAAGCGCCGCATCTTCCGCGACGCCTTCTGGAAGGGCTCGTTCGCCAACGATTCGGCGCTGGCGGCCGTGCTGAACGCCGACCACGTGGCGCGGCGGTTTACCGGAGGCGGCTTCTGGAAGCGCTTCGATCAAATCGAAAACGGGACGGCTTCCGGCCATGTAGTGAACTACGAGATGAGTGAGCTGCCGGGCCACCCGGAGGTGCGCGAAGTCGAATATCCGAACGACAGTCGGCGCTATATTCGCAAGGGTGACAAGATCCTGCTGCTCACCTACAAGAACGAACCCTACCGCCAGGTTTACGATTTGATCAAGGTGATCGACGATCAGAACGCCGTAGGCGTGATGCACGTCGGCCCGTTCCCCGATGGTGTGGAGGTGGCCTCCTTCGTGATGGCGCGCCACAACTATCCATGGGAATTCATTTCCATCGCCGACTACCGGCTGCTGGCCGCGCATCCCAACGTCAAGGATGCGACGGCAGCCGATGCGCAGGGCACGTGGAAGGGCCGGCTGGTGATGTTGCCGAGTCCGAACGCGAGCCTGATGAACCAAAGCAACCCCGTGCTGTTTGAATGCACGATCGCCGCCGATGGATCGGCGGCGTACCGGTTCGCCGGCGTCGATATTCCGTTCACCCGGGTTGGCCTCGAAGGATTGAAGAAGGTCGACGCCGATACGCTCATCGGGCGTTGGGAACTGCCGGGAGTCGAATTGCCAGCGATCTTCCTGATGCAGAATTGCCTGGAGGTGGCTGACGGAAAGTTCCGGTTCTATTTTGTGTTGTCGCGGAAGGGGTGACGGTTAGTAGTGGTATCGCGCCTGCAGGAAATATAGGACCTCACCGCTCACGCGGTAGACCATGCGGTGTTCCTGGGTGATGCGACGCGACCAGCAGCCTGCGAGCAGATGCCGGAGCGGCTCCGGCTTTCCGGGTCCTTGGAACGGATCTCGCAAAACCGCTTCCACCAGATCGAGAATGCGAAGCGCGGTCCGGCGATCCGCCTCCGCCCAGAACCGCAAATCGTCGAGGAACTCCGGTTCGAAAATCGCGGTGCGCTCAGATTTCCTGGCCACCGAGGATCTTTCGCCGCAGTTCAGCCGCTGTCCATTTCTTCCCGCGTTGACCTTTCTGGAGCGCGCTCAGCAGCCTGCGTGCATTGGCCGGCGACCGCAGCAAATGCGCCGTCTCCAATAGACCCGCCAGTTCGGTCGCGGGGAGCATCGCCACATCGCGCGCGCCCTTGCGGCGGACAATCACGGTCTCCTGCTCGTCAACGATCCGGTCAAGCACGCTGGACAGATTCTGCCGGAGGCTGGTGTAGCTGGTTTCCGTTGGCACAATTTAATTGTACAGGCTTGCTGTACGCTTACTGGAACTCCGCCACCAGCGCTTCAATCGGTTCCCCGACGTAGCGATAGCGTGCCGGGCCGGTGGTCTCCACCACGCGATTCATCCAGTTCACCGGATCGGTCACGAACACGCGGCGGTCTTTGCGGATTTCGTCGAGCAGCCGGTCCATCTCCCAGTGGCGCGCAAAGCCGGGAATCAATGCGTCGAACAGATGCGTGGTGGTTGGGGAATCGAATACGGAGCGGAAGCTCACCGGCATACGGTCGAGCCACAGGGACTGAATGCGCGAGTCGAGCAGCGCGGCCAGCACAAGCCAGAATCCCTTGACGCCACGGCCATAGACACGAATCCGGCCCGCATCCACATCCGCACGGTTCGAAAGCACGTCCACCGCGCGCAGAATGTCGTGCGCACGCATGGCGGGCAGATTGCGGCCCACCAGGTCGGCGCGCTCATTGGTCACCCAATTTCCGAGGAAAGGGCGGCCCTCATCGGCAGTGGGTGAATCGCGCGGGGCGAGTTCGAGAACGAGGCTGCCCGCGCGCGCCAGCGCTTCGCAGACCGCCTGCGTCGATTGGCTCGGCTGGACGAACAACGGCACACGCAGGCGGCGTTCTTCGATGACGATGGTAGCGGGCAGCCTGCCCTGCGTCGCAGGCTTATACAGGCGGCCGGCGATCTCGATGCCGGGTTCGCTTTCGAAGGCGATGGTGTCGGGACCGGTGACGCGGGCCACCGGCGGCGGCAAGCCTTGCGTGACGCCCAGCCTTCTCAGATCCGCGCGCAGCTCGTCCACCGATTTCGGCTGCACCCGCGCCGGGATGTCGCCGGCAATGGCCTGATAGACTTTGCGGCTCCCCGGCAGCTCATCCACGTTGCCACCGCGAGTCACGCGCAGTTGAAGATCGGTGTACTGCTTCACCGGCTCATCGGCGGGCTGCGTGTTCCGGTTCTTAAGCCAACGCGCCATCCAGGCGTAGATCGCCTCCCGCGATTCCTTCGGCGTTCCATGCGGGCCGTTGCCCACGAAATACCGCACGCGATCGGCGGCTCCATACAGCTCATAGAACCGGCGCACTTCGCGATAGACGGGTTCGGCGCCCGCGGGTGTGAAGTAGTCTTCCGTGGTCGCCATCATGAGCCAGGGCACGCGCGGCGCGGGCAGTTCAAAAAAGTCCGCCAGATCCAGGCCGCTGGCGAGGAAGCGCGGAAGACTCATCTCCGAATCGGCGGTGGGACCTGTGAACAGCTTGCGGAACGTGTTGATGTAACAGCCGGGCGCGGCGGCTTTGATGCGCGGGTCGAATGCGGCCAGATAGGTGGTGATGCAGCCGCCGCCGGAACAACCTGCCACGCCCAGGCGATCGGGGTCCACGTCGGCGCGGCTGGCCAGATAATCGAGCGCGCGGCGCGCATCGTGCAGGAACCAGCGCGCGACGCTCTGCCCCAGCAGCAGGCTGCGCGCGCCCAGTTCCAGATGTTCGTTGCCGCCGCCTCCGGCCAGCATGCGCCCCAGTTGCGGCAAATAGCTCTGCTCGCGCTCCCCTTGGCCGATGGGATCGTAAGTCACCGCCACGTAGCCTTGGCGCGCGAGGTTCGCCGCCAGCACCTGCATCTCGGGCTTGCCTTCCTGTGTGTGGCCTGCCGGAATCAGGACGCCAGGATAGCGGCCGGCTTGGCGCGGGCGGTAGACGTTGGCGGTGATGTACACGCGCGCCACGCTTTCGAAGTAGACCTTTTCGATGACGTAGCCTTGCGCTTCGATTTCACCGGTGCGGCGGTCGTTTAGCGGTCCGGCGTAATCGGGAAGGCCGCCGAGCAGGTCGAGCAGTTTGGCCCGCACGGATTCGCGGCGTTGGTCCGCGGCCGCGCGATCCTGAATGGAAGCGATCGCCTGTTCGCGCGCGTCAAGCTGCTTCTGGGCGATACGGTCCATCCAGTCGAGCAGCGGATCGGTCTGCGCCGCCAGCATGAGCGACAGCAGCCAGCCGGTCATGCGCCCTTCAGCAGGCGCTGGGCGTTGCCCGACGTAATGGCCGCCTCCTGCTCTCCCGTGATGCCGGATTCTTTCAGTTTCAATAGCGCCGCCTCGAAATATTGAAGGGGCGCATGCGATCCGAAAAGCACGCGCCGAGGGGAAACGGCCGCCATGAGATCGCCTGCGCAGCCAACGGCCTCAATCATCGCCAGATCGAAGTACACGCCGCTGGCGGCGAGCGCCTTCAACGCGTCTCCAGCCGGAGCGCGCATGCGATTGAGCACCACCAGGCGCAGATCCGGCACCGCTTCCACCGCACGCGTAAGCGGCGAGGGATCGAGCGGCGGCACCTGCAGCAGCGGATGGCGCGTGCGATCGTCTTCCACGTTGAGCGCCAGTTGCACGATCAGCTTGCGCTCTTGCGCCCCGCGCAGCACGTCGAGGAAAGCGGCGTCCGCCAGCGAGTAGCCATGATAGTTCGGATGCAGACGGATGCCCGGCATGCGATGGACTTCGTGGCAGCGGCGCAGGTCCTCGCGCCAGCCGGGCGCCGCCGGGTTCACGGAGCCGAATGCCAGCAGGAATCCCGCGCCGGCGGTTTCACATGCCTTGGCCAGCCGTGCATTCGCCGCGCTGAGATCGCGATGGAATAGGCCTTCGAAGGTGCCCGCCCACGCCTGCTTGACGCCGCGGCGCTTCCATCGGGCCACCAGGTCGGCCGCCGTATCGCCGGGAACCCGGCGGAACGGCCACGGCCCGATCGACACATTGACGTCGATCATACGCGCATGCCTTTCCTGGTGAGAATCGGCGTCATCATGCGTTTCAGGTTCTCGCCAAGAATCAGCTTGCGATCGGCTTCGTTGATATCGGCTCCCATCACTTTGCCGAGTTGGGAAGCGAAGCTGCGGCCCGAGGCATCGCTGCCGTAGATCACGCGCGCGGCACCCAGTTCACGCACGGCCATTTCCACGAAGCCGTTGTACGGATCGGACCCGGCCAGATCGGCGGAGACCAGCGGCAGATGGCGGATCGCCCGGATGCCCGTTTCCCATTCGCCGCCGGTGTGTCCACAAATGATGGGAACGCTGGGGTGGCGCGCAGCCAGCGCGGCCACATCGGCGGGCTCCGATTCGCCGGGCAGATTGCCCGTGGTCTTGTGCCAGGTGTGCTGGAAGATGACGGCGTTCATGGAGGCGGCGGCCTCGACGATCGGGTCGAGCTCACGCGCCGACGCGCGCTTTGCCACCCACAGCTTCACGCCCACCATGGGTCCGTTTCGCACGCAGCGATCAAATTCGGCGAGGCTCGCTTCCAGGTGCTGCGGAGAGAGGTAGACAAAGCCGAAGGCGCGGTGGCTCCAGTGTTTCAGCGCGTCCAGTACCTGGTCGTTCTGTTCGCGAAGCTGCGCGGGAGTGGGCTCGCTGAGGAATGGGTAGCCCATGAAAATGCACATCCGTTCGATGCCCATGCGGTCGGCGAAGCGGACGAGCTTTTCCATGCGGGCGTCGGGCGTATCGCCGGGCAGGGCGCCGAAGTGGCAGTGCAGGTCCCAGATCATGCGGCATACCCCTTTGAAGAGCTAGCGATGTACATATAGTGATATCGTGTGATTGACACCTGTGACATCGTAATGGTACAATATCTTCCAGGAGTCCTATGCATGGATCTGACCGAGCCACGGAAGCTTTCGACCGGGATTGGCTGGCCCTGGTCAACCTCTCGGAGTTCGTGCGGGACAGATTGATGGACGGGTACGAGGTTTACCTTCGCAATCCGGTGACAAATCAGACTCTTGCTCTGTATATTGAGCGGCATGGCGCTGCGGGGAAGTCTGCCGAGATTCGCTTTTACCTTCAGGAAGTGTCGTAGGGTGTTCATTTGTATCCTGCTGAAGAAGTCCAGATTTTGTCATGATAATACGCCATTGTCAATCTCTTTTGATGTATTGTGGTGACATAATTATTGACAGAAAGTGACATGGTGACGTATACTTCAGACGAAGAGTTCGTGCAATTGGAACTCATGAAGGGGGGACGCATGACATGGCCACGCAAAGAGTGGTGTTTACTTTCGATGACCGCAGCTACGAAAGCCTTAAGAATATCCAGGAGAGAGGAGATTTCTCTTCGATGGGAACCGCAGTGAGAGAATCGATTCAGCTCAGTGAGATCCTGCAGGACCAGGTGTCGCAAGGATTTAGTGAAGTTGTTCTGCGAAATCCACAGACCAGTCAGGAAAAGGTGTTGATCATTCCTTCGCTTCACAGGTCTGCCCGATCGTCCAACAACAAGTAGGTTAGCCGGGAAGGAGGACAGATGTGTTTCAGCCTGGCCGAGACCCGATGTCCGACGTCGAGCCGCCTCGTGAAGGAGGCTCGACGATCGATGGACGCCAGCAGTTTGAGAACGAAACGATCCAGGTCGAGACGCGCCGGCTGCAACACCGGATCTGGGCGGGCGAGTCGGATCACCGGCGCCACATTACCCTTTTCCTCGTATGGCTCCTGTTGGCGGTAGTGATCGCTTACCCAACATCCATCGCAGTCATGGAGTGGAATGGGAAGAAGCACGAAGGTCTCTCTAGCGCCTTCAACGCTGTGCTGCCCGTGGTGGCCGGACTCGTTGGCTCCGCGGTTGCCTACTACTTCAGCCGAGGCGACCGGCACCCCTAAATTTCCAGATCATGCGGTGCGTGTCAGATCCTCTGACAATACCGACGGGCACCAATACTTTTCGATATGGCCGATGATGAGCGCGGTGCCTTCTTCATGGCTGACGAAGGGGCGCTGGCGCGGGTCGTACATGGCGTCGGTGAGGTCGCGCGCCAGCACGGCGTTCATTCCCAGGCGTACCTGCTGGCGGATGCCGAAGGGCCGCCCCAGCACGCACATGTTGGTGTGAACTCCCATCAGCACCACGTTGCGAATCTTTCGTTGGCGGAAGTAGCTGTAGATCTCTTCGCCGTTGTCGCTGATGCCATCGGGCGCGGCGATCTCGATCAACTCGTTCTGCCGGTCGAAGCGGCGCACGGCGGGTCCAACGGTCTGGTCGTCGCAAGGCTGGGTCGCGTCGTCCACCGGTAGCGGTCCTTCGCGGGTGGGATCGAGCGGGCAGTTTTTCAGAATCGGCACCGGCGGCTCAACCCTGGGAGCGCTTTTCACGCGGGCGCGCTGGGGCGTGGACTCGTACACATTCATGGTGCCCGAAGGCGCGTGGATGATGGTGACGCCCACGCCGCGGGCCGCCTTCACCGCCTGGTTCATCTTCGGCGCCATCGCCGTTACGCGTTTGGCCGCGTTCTGGCAATAGTGGTTGTCCCACATGTCGCAGATGATGATGGCCGTTTCGGTGGGAACCCAGCGCAGGGTTTCTTCGCTCGCCCCGCGCCGCGCCCGCAGGCGCAACGAGGACTCTTTGAGCAAGGCAGCCGCCAATAAAGTGCGTCTCGAAAGCATAGCCGGGAACCTCAGAAAAGATAGCGAACGGCGAACTGGATCTGGCGCGGCGGCCTCACGGCGTTGATGCGTCCGTAGCTGGCGCTGCGCAGGTTCTTATCCGATGCCAAAAACTGCGTGTGGTTGAACGCGTTCAAAAAATCGGCCCGCACCTCCATCGCATGCGATTCCGCGAACGGCATACGGATGCGCTTGGCCGCCGTAAGGTTCCAATTGTTTATGCCAGGGTCGGTGATGACGCCGAAGGCCGCGTTGCCCCAGGTTCCAAACGCCGGGTCGCTGAAACAGCCGGTGTTGAACCAGCGCAGGCGCGTCTGGATATCCGGACCCTGATTGGCGTCGCAGGTGCGGTTAGGCAGAAACGTACTGGATGCGCCGGAATAGCCGGTGCCGCTCAAATCCTGTGTGACTGGGAACTGCGGGCTGCCGGTGGCGGCGGTGTAGGTGCCGCTGAACACCCAGTCGTTGACCGCATAGCCCAACGCCTTGCCCGCGGCGAGCTTCGGCGCCTGATAACTCACCGCGGTGATGAACCAGAACTTCGGCGTGATATTCGACGGTCCGGCCCAGAGGTAGGGGTAGCGAAAGTTGATGTTGCCGTGATCGGAGTTGTTGATGTTCGACGTGGCGATGTTCTTGGCCCACGAGAAATTGCCTTGCAGTGTCAGCCCGTGCCACTGGTTGTTCTTGACGCTGGCGGTGCCCGCCTGATATTTCGCCCAGCCGAGCGGAGCCCACGTGCCCAGCACGCCCCATTGCGGATAGGGCCGGCGCTGTTGCAGCGCCACGCTGGCAAGCGCGCCCTGCGGCAGGTCGGCCGCGTTCTGGTCGATGAACTGGAACTGGTGGATGGTGTGAGAGCCGACGTAGTCGGCCTCGGCCACCCACGATTGCCCCAGCCTGCGCTGCAAGCTGAACGACCATTGATAGACGGCGGGAACCGGATAATAGGGCTGCGCGAAACGAAAGCTGGCCGGCGGATTCGAGTTGGGTTGCGGAGGAACGCCCAGCAGTCCGCCCGGATACTCGCCGCTGACCAGGCGCGCGGGCAGCGGCCGCGTGGTGTCGTTGACCACTTCATAGCGCAGGCTGAAGGGCGCGGCTCCCGACTGAATATCGTTGAACTGATTCATATTGATATTGCCGTCGTAGTAGATGCCGCCGCCCGCCCGCACAACGGTGCCGGGCGTGAGCGCATAGGTGATACCCACACGCGGCGCGAAATTCTTCGTGCCGATGCGGTAACCCTCCTTGGGTACGCCGGGCGTGAGCGGAGCGCACTTGCCGAAGCATTTGGCCGGATCGAGGAAATCGTTGGGGTTCTGCAAAGCGAACGCCGGCTGGCCGGTCTGATAGTTGAAGCTCAGCGTGGCGTTGCGCGGCACGGCCCACGGGCTCCAGTATTCGTAGCGCAGGCCGTAGTTGAGGGTCAGCTTGTTGGTGACGCGCCAGGAATCCTGCCCGTAAAACCCGAGATACTGCTGATGGCCGACGTACGGAATCTGGCGGACGATCAGTAGCGTGCTCGAGTAGGCGCCCAACAGGTAATCGGCGAACTCGAAGCCGCCCACGGGAGCCCCGGCGGCGGCGCGCGCCTGATCGCAGCGCGTATTGCCCGGCGGGCACGCCTGCGTGAACAGGCGGCTGAAGGAGAATTGCCCCTTGTCGCCCGACGGGTTGTAATAGATGAACCGTTTGTTGACCGCGTCCACGCCGAACTTCAGATTGTGACGGCCGCGCACCCAACTGAAGTCGTCCTTGAGCTGCACGTTGTTCGAATAAGCGTTGAAGATGTAATTGGTGCCGATGCCGAGATTGAATCCGGCCACCGACCACTGCACGGCGCCCGTGTAGCTGGACGTATTGGGCAGGCCGATTTCGGCGGCGGAATCCGGCAGGTCGAGCGGCCGCGTGAACTGCCAGTTGGGCCGCGAATAGGAGATGCCGAAATCGTTCACTTTGGATGCGCTGAGAACCTGCGTCCAGTGAATGACGGCGTTGGTCGACGCCGAATCGTTGCCGGTACCCTGCAGCGGCTGCAATCCGCCCTGGAACGAATCCTGCTTATTGAAGGTGAATCTTCCAAAGATGGTGGAGTTGCCATTGCGCAGCCAATCGGCGCGGCCGGTGACCTGGTTCTGCCCGATGGCGGTGCGCACGGCGCCGGTATACTGCGCGATGCCGTTCACCACGGTGTTCGGGCTGAGCACGTATTTGTCGAGATAGGCCTTGGCCACCGGATCGATGCAGGACTGGCGCGGCGCGCAAGCGCCCGATTGCGCCGCCGGGATGCGGTTGCCGGGGAAGGGACGCCGCAGGCCGGTTTCGCTATCGGTGTCATAGGGGTTGTAAATCACGGGCGTGGCCAGGAACGTGCCGCCCGGCCCCGGTGGAAGATATTGCGAAAAATCGCCGCGCCGTAGGTTGTCGTCGGGCACGATGGCAAACTGCTGCTCGCGCTGGGCCACGCGGAAGCCTTCGTAGTTGCCGAAAAACAATAGCTTGTTGCGCACGATGGGGCCTCCCACGGCGGCGCCGAACTGGTTCTGCGTGTAGGGCTGCAGGCGGCGGCCCGCTTCGTTGTTCAGATAGCTGTTGGCGTCCAGGTGGTTGTTGCGGAAGTATTCGAACAACTCGCCGTGAAACGCATTCGATCCGCTCTTGGTGAGGAAGTTGACGGCGGCCACGCCGTTGCCGAACTCGGCGCTCATGTTGGCGGATTCGACGCGCACCTCGTTGACGCTGGCCCGCGACTGCAACTGCGTGGCCTGGCCGTACACCGGCGTCTGGATATTGGAGCCATCCACCGAAATGTTGCTGGCTGAATCGCGATTGCCGGCGATGAAGGCGCCCGAGGATTGGAACGTATCGCCGGCGCCCACGAAATTCAGAGAGCGCGCGGCGAAGGAAAGATTCTGGCCCGCGTTCTGCGGCACCACGCCGGGGGTGAGCTGCAGCAGGTCGAACACATTGCCGCGGCCCAGCGGAATATTCTGCACCAGTTCGGGCGTCACGCTGCCGGTGACTTCGGCCGAAGCCGTGTTCACCAGTTCCGCGCCCGCGGCGGAGACGGTAACCTGTTCGGCGGTGGAGCCCAGTTCGAGGCGCACGTCGATGTGCGCGGGCTGCGCGGTTTCAAGCACACGATCGGTGATGGTGGTGGTCTTGAAGCCCTGCGCCGAGACGACGATCGTGTACCGCCCGGCCGGCAGCGACCGGAAAGAGTAGACGCCTTCGGCGCTGGTGCGAGCCTCGCGCATGGCGCCGGTGTTCTGGTTGGTGAGCTTGACGGTGGCGCCCGGAAAGACCGCGCCAAGCTGGTCGGCCACAGTGCCGGTGATGGAAGTGGTGGTTTCCACCTGCGCGAAAGCCATGCGCAGGCAGATGAGACAGGCGATGAAAGTTTTCACGGATCGTACCCTCGACCGAAGATTGAAAGCGACCCGGCTTGGTAGGGAGATTATATCGCGCGCTTAGCTGTCGCGGTCGATCACCAGATCGGTGACCGCCAATAGCGCCCGCTGATAGGGCGAATCGGGGAAGGTATTGATGATGGCCCGCGCGCGATCGGTGAAATGCTGGGCTCGTTCCCGCACCCGCGCCACGCCGCGGTGGCGCTCGATCATGGCCAGAACGGAAGCGAAGGAAACCGCGTCATAGCTGCGATCGCTGAGCACGCGCGCGATCTGGCTGCGTTCTTCGGCGCTGGCCGATTGCAGCGCGTAGATCAACGGCAGCGTGACTTTGCCTTCGCGCAGATCGCCGCCCACCGGCTTGCCGAGCGTCTTTTCGCGCGCCGTGAAATCGAGTACGTCGTCCACCAGTTGGAAGGCGATGCCGAGATTCCAGGCATAGTCGCCGAGCCGCGTTTCAGCCGATTCCTCCGCGCCGCCGACATGCGCGCCCAGCTTGGCGCACACCGAAAACAGGCAGGCCGTCTTGCGGTCGATCAACTGCATGTAGTCGGCTTCGGAAACGGCGATCTTGCCCAGGCGCTCAAGCTGTAGCAATTCCCCCTCCACCATCATCTGGGTGAGGTTGATGAGCATATCGAGGACGTGGAAATTGCGCTCGCGCAGGGCGATCTGAAACGCCTGCATATAGAGCCAGTCGCCGGCCAGTACCGCCGTGTGATTGCCCCACACCACGTTGCTTGAAGGACGGCCGCGGCGGGTTTCCGCCATATCGATGACGTCGTCGTGAATCAGGGTGGCGGCGTGAATCAATTCCACCACCGTCCCCATATGAATGACCGCCGGATTGACCTGCCCGGTCATGCGGGCGGCCAGCAGTAAGAGGATGGGCCGCAGGCGTTTACCGCCGCCCGATTGCAGGTGCGCGGCAATGGCAGTGGCCGATTCGACGCCCGCGACGGACTCCACGCTGAGGTCTTTTTCCACAAGCCGCAAGTCGTCTTTAACGAGGTCGAAGATTTCCTTCGCTGTCAGAGACTGCCCCAGCCTGCTCAGAAACGCCATGCAGAATGTACCAGTCTACATCATCGCGGAAGGGATTCGGACGCGGCCAGCCGCTGGACGGTTTCGAAGGTGTCGGCGCCGGCGGCCGTCTTGTCGGGGCGATACCGTTTCACCCTGGCAAAGCGCAGCGCGAGGCCGCTCGGGTAGCGGGTGCTTACCTGAATCTCGTTGAAGGCAATCTCGGCCACCAGTTTGGGTTCGACGTGTACGGTATAGGAGTCGCGGGCGATCTCAATCGCCAGCAGCTCCCGCGTCTGCCATTCGAGCATCTGGTCCGTCAGCCCTTTGAACGTCTTGCCGAGCATGGCGAAGCCGCCCTTTCCGGTATCGCGGGCGCCCAGGTGCAGATTGCTCAACCATCCCTTGCGGCGCCCGCTGCCCCATTCCGCCGCCAGAATCACCAGGTCGAGCGTGCGGGCCCGCTTCACTTTGAGCCACGTCTGGCCGCGCGCCCCGGCGGCGTAGGGCGCCTGGCGAGCCTTTGCCATCACGCCTTCATGTCCCCGGCGCAGGGCATCGTCGAGAAACTCCGCCGCGCGCGCCGCGTCGCCGGTGACCAGGCCCGGTATCAGGCTTTGAGGCGCCAGCCGCGCCAACTCATCGAACCGCGCCGATTGCGGAGCGTTCAACAGGTGCGAGCCATCGAGATAAATGAGATCGAACCAGTAAGGCGTGAGAGGAAGCTCGTCGCGCAGCGCCGCCACATTCCGCTTGCGCCCGAAGCGCCGCATGGTGACTTGAAAGGGCCGCGGGCGTCCATCGGGCAGCAGGCTGAGCGTCTCCCCATCGAGAATCAGCTCCCTTGCCGGTAGAGCGCGCACCGCCTCCACCACTTCCGGTACCGATGCGGAAACGTCGTTCTGCCCGCGTGAGAACACCACCACCCGATCGCCGGATTTGTGGGCCTGCACGCGCGCGCCATCCATCTTGTATTCGAGGGCCGCCTCGCCGAGTTCTTCGATCGCCTCCTCGATATCCCCGGCGGTCTGTGCAAGCATCGGCTGCACCGGCCGGAACAATTCCACGCCGTAGCGGTCCAGTGCCGCCGCTCCTCCGGTCAACGCCGCTCTGGCAACTGGCGCAATATCGCCCGCCATCATCGCGGCCCGGCGGACGGCGTCCGGATCGACGCCAGCGGCTTTCGCCACCGCGTCCGCCATCAATCCTTCGAGCGAGCCCTGGCGCAATTCGCCAACCAGCAGGGCTTGCAGAAATCGCTGTTCCCCATCGGTGGCCGAGTCAAACAACGCACGCAGAAAATCGCGGCGCCGTGATTCCGACCCCGCGCCCGCCGTGGCGGCAATCGCGTCAAGGCGCCGGTCGACATCGGAGAGACTGAGCGTGGACTCAAGGGCGGGTGGCGCCGCGGTGGCCTGCAGCGTGCGGTATCCGATGCCGGTCTTGGCCTGGCTGGTGCGCCCCGAAAGATACAGCACCGCGATTTCGATCTCCTCGGGCGCGGCCTGCTTCAATAAAGCCGCCAGCAGCGCCGTCTTTTCCAGACGCCTGCCGGTTTGCGCGATGCGATTCGAACATTCCACCAGCGTCCGAAGCTGCATAAGCTACCAGGAGTTGGTCAGATCGACCCAGCGCTTACGGGCTTCGTGCTTCTTCATGACCTCGTCAGGCGGCGGTTCGGCGGGCGGGTCCTGAGCCGGGGTGAGGCCGGTATTTGCTTCGTCCGCACCGCCGGGACCGGATTCAGACTCGGGAATCGACTCGATTTGCACGGGGATCGGCAAGAGATGGTAGCGCAGTTGGCGCCAAGAAAAAAGGCTCCGGCCGGGGCAAGGACCCAGACCGGAGCGTGAGAGTGACAGAGAAACGTGTGAACGGAATCGTTAGGCGTTGAGCTGGCTCGATACCTGTTGCAGATCGGCGGCGAGCTTGTTGAGGTCTTTGGCCGACCGCTCGGTCTCTTCGGCGGCCTGCGTCGTGTTGTGCGCCGTGGTGGCGACGGCGGTAATGTTCTGCGCGATTTCAGTGCTGCCCTTGGCCGCCTCACTGACGTTGCGCACGATTTCATTGGTGGTAGCGGTCTGCTCCTCCACGGCGCTGGCGATGGTGGTGGAGATGTTGTTGATGTTGGTGATGATCGCGTCGATCTGCGCGATGGCGGCCACGGCGCCCTTGGTGTCGGTCTGAATGGCTTCGATCTTCTGGCCGATTTCCTCGGTTGCCTTGGCGGTCTCCTTGGCCAGTTCCTTCACCTCGTTGGCGACCACGGCGAAGCCCTTGCCCGCCTCACCGGCGCGCGCCGCTTCGATGGTGGCGTTCAACGCCAGCAGGTTGGTCTGCTGGGCGATGGAGGTAATCACCTTGATCACTTTGCCGATCTCAAGGCTTGAGTCGCCGAGCTTGGCGACGGTGGTGTTGGTGGCCTGGGCCATCTGAACCGCCGCGGTAGCCATGCGCGCCGCCTCACCGGTGTTCTTTGAGATCTCGGCGATGCTGGCGCTCATTTCCTCGGCGCTGGTGGCCACGATCTGAATGTTGCGGCTCACCTCTTCGCTGGCGGCCGACACGACGCCGGCTTGCGAAGCGGTCTGCTGCGCCGTATCGCCCATCTGCTGGCTGACGGCGGTCAGCTCTTCGGAAGAACTGGCGAGCGCCGACACGATGCGCGCCACTTCCATGCGCGCCCGCGCCTGCTGCGTGACGTCGGTGGCGTACTTCACCACCTTGAAAGGCTTGCCGTTGACGTCGAGAATCGGGTTGTAGGAGGCCTGAATCCAGATCTCCTTGCCGCCCTTGCCGATCCGCTTGTATTCGGCCGCCTGATACTCGCCGCGATTCAGCTTCGCCCAGAACTCGCGATAATCGGCGCTGGCGGTATAGGCGGGCTCCACAAACATGCTGTGGTGTTTGCCGCGGATTTCCTCGATCGAGTAGCCGACCGCTCCGAGGAAGTTCGCGTTCGCGGTGACGATGGTGCCGTCCATGCGGAATTCGATCACGGCCTGCGATTTCGAGATGGCCGCGATCTGTCCGCTGTAGTCGGCCGCCTGCACCTTCTGCGCGGTGATGTCGGTGGCGTACTTGACGACCTTGAACGGGCGTCCGCTCTTGTCGAGGATGGGATTGTAAGAGGCCTGGATCCAGACCTCCTTGCCGCCGTTGGCGATGCGCTTGAATTCACCGGCCTGGTATTCGCCGCGCCGCAGCTTGTTCCAGAATTCGCGGTAATCGGAGCTGTTGCGATAGCTTTCTTCGACGAAGATGCCGTGCGGCCGCCCCTTGACCTCTTCCATCCGGTAGCCCATGACCGACAGGAAATTGTCATTGGCGGAGACGATGGTGCCGTCGAGCTGGAATTCGATCACGGCCTGGGATTTCGAGATCGCCGCGATCTGGCCCGCGTAATCGGCGTTGGTAAGCGTCTGCGCGGTGATGTCGCTCGCGTACTTCACCACCTTGAAGGGCTTGCCGCTGGCATCGAGGATGGGATTGTAGGAAGCCTGAATCCAGATTTCCCGCCCGCCCTGGCCGACGCGCCGGTATTCGCCCGCCTGATACTCGCCGCGGTTCAGTTTCGCCCAGAATTCGCGGTATTCGGCGCTGTTGCGATAGGACTCTTCGACGAACATGCCGTGATGGCGGCCCTTGATGTCGTCCAGCCCGTAGCCCACCGCCGCCAGGAAATTGGCGTTGGCCGCGAGGATGGTTCCGTCCATGCGGAATTCGATCACCGCCTGCGACTTGCCAATGGCGGCAAGCTGGCCGCGGGAATCGGCTTCCGCCAGTTTCTGCGCCGTGATATCGGCGGCGTACTTCACCACTTTGACCGGCTTGCCCGAGCGGTCGAGGATGGGATTGTAGGAAGCCTGAATCCAAACCTCCCGTCCGCCTTTGCCGAAACGGCGGAATTCGCCCGACTGATATTCGCCGCGGTTGAGCCGCGCCCAGAAATCGCGATATTCGGCGCTGTCGCGATAGGCGGCTTCGACGAACATGCCGTGGTGCTTGCCCTTGATCTCGTCAAGCGAGTAACCCACCGCCTTCAGAAAGTTTTCGTTCGCCGTCAGGATGGTGCCGTCCAGACGGAACTCGATGACGGCCTGGGACTTGTGGATGGCCTCGATTTCGCCGGCCATCAACGGATCGCTACCGGCACTTTCCTGCCACGTCACCAGCAGCCCGCGGGCCTCGCCGCCTTCAGCAATCGAACTCACGCAAACGTCAAAAGTTTGCCCCCCCAAGGCAAACGGCTGGCGCAGCGGCAGCTTGGCCGTTTCGCCCAGTAGACGCCGAAGCTGGCGTCCACGCGGGCCCGGAATGTTGGCGACTCCCGCACCTTGGATCCGATTGGCATCCAGGCCGAATTCGTCCAGCGCCTCTTCGAGCGCCCGCAACGACTTCTTGGCGGCAGCGTTAGCGTACACCACCGTCAGATCCTGATTCAGCGCCATGGCCGCCGTGCCCGAATGGTCGAGCAAAGCCGGCAGCTTGTTCCAAAGCGCGGTTGTTTCTTTTGTGTCCGTAGCGATCATCGTGCTCCTCTCCCCAGTCTCATCGAACCGGCGGCTGCGGTTCTGGAGAAAAAAGAGCCAAAAAAAACCTTAGTTTGCCCACAGGGCCCTAAGATGCGGAGAACGCTGGTTCAACCGGGTGCTGGAGTATACTCGGAAGTGAAAAGATGTCCCTTGCCTGAGGGCGCTCGGCGCCACCCTGGGATAAGAAAGCCGGCATGAAATTCACAGCCTTCCAAAAGCCGCTGATTCTGGCACTGATCGCGGCGGCGCCGCTTGCCTCGCAATCGGGGCCGGCGCCCAAAACCGACCGCGCTTCGGCCTACTACAACTTTGCCATGGGGCATCTCTACGCGGAGCTTGCCGGCGCTTATGGCAATAAAGGGGAATACGTCACCAAGGCGATCGACCACTACCGGCTGGCATTGAAGGCGGACCCCAGCGCGGCGTTCATCACCGAAGAGCTGGCCGAACTGTACATCCAGACCAACAAGCTGCGCGACGCGCTCACCGAAACCGAAGAGGCGGTGCGCAACAATCCGGAAGATCTCAACATGCGCCGGCTGCTGGCGCGGATCTATACGCGGCTGGTGGGCGACACGCAGCAGGGCAAGGTGAACGAGGAGTATCTCAAGAAGGCCATTGAGCAGTTTGAGAAGATCGGCGAAAAATCGCCGAAAGATCCGCAGACGTGGCTGATGCTGGGGCGTCTCCATAAGGTGGCGCAGAATTCGCCCGAAGCCGAAAAGGCATTCAAGAAGGCCCTGGAGATCGATCCGGAAAACGAAGAGATTCTCACCGGCCTCGCCATGACGTACGCCGACGTCGGCGATACCAAGGCCGCGGCCGACCTGTTGAAGCGGGCCACCGAGAAGAACCCCTCGCCGCGCACGCTGGCCGCCCTGGCCGCCGCCTATGAACAGCTTCGCGATTATCCGAGCGCCGCGGCGGCGCTGCGCAAAGCGCTTGAGCTTTCGCCGCAGAACGGCGAGATCAAGCGCGGCCTGGCGCAGAATCTGCTGTTTGCCGAGAAATACGACGAAGCGCTCGATCTGTTCAACCAACTGGTGGCCGAAGAGCCGCGCGACGCGCAGGCGTGGATGCGGATCTCGCAGATCCACCGTCAGAAGAAGGATTTCGCCAAGGCGCGCGAAGCGTCGCGCAAAGCCGTCGAGGCCGACCCCAACAGCATGGAAGTGCGCTTCAACGAGGTCAGCCTGCTTGAAGCCGAAGGCAAGACCACCGAAGCCATCGATCAACTGAAGAGCCTGCTCTCCACCACCTCCAAACGGAACTACAATCCAGGGGAGCGCAACAACCGCATTGTGCTGCTGGAGCGGCTGGGATTCCTGCAGCGCGGCGCCGAACAATACACCCAGGCGCTTGAGACCTTCCGCCAGATTCCGGCTCTCGACGAGGACCAGGGAGCCCGCGCGGCGGTGCACGTCATCGAAACGCTGCGCCAGTCGCGCGACATTCCCAACGCTTTCGAGGAAGCCAAAACGGCCCGCGAGAAGTATCCCAAGGATCGCGGCGTGGTTTCCATGTACGCCTTCCTCGCCGCCGATTCCGGCAAGACCGCCGAGGCCGAACGCGCCGCCAGGGAACTGCTGGGCGGTAAGCCGGACCGGGAAAGCTACGTCTCGCTGGCCCAGATCTACGAGCGGACCAAGAACTACGCCGAGATGGCGAAAGCCCTGGACGAAGCGGAAAAGCTTTCCGACGACCAGGAAGAGAAAGAGAACATCTTCTTCATGCGCGGCGCCATGTTCGAAAAGACCAAGAATTTCGACGGCGCCGAAGCCGAGTTCCGCAAAGTGCTCTCGTCGAATCCGGGCAACAGCTCCGCCTTGAACTACCTGGGCTACATGCTGGCCGACCGCAACGTCCGTCTGAAGGAAGCGCATGAGATGATCAGCAAGGCCGTCGATCAGGAGCCCAACAACGGCGCTTATCTCGATAGCCTCGGCTGGGTGCTCTATCGCATGAACCGGCTTCCCGAAGCCGAAGACTACCTGAAGCGCGCCATCGTCCGCACCGGCAAGGACCCCACGGTTCACGATCACCTGGGCGACGTCTATTTCAAGCAAGGCAATTTGAAAGACGCCGTCACGCAATGGCAGCGCTCTCTTTCGGAATGGGAAGCGACGCCGGCCAGCGAGCAGGATAAAGGCGAAGTGGCCAAGATCCAGAAGAAGCTGGACGGCGCCAAGATCAAACTGGCGAAGGAACGGAAGTAGGCCGCTACTGGGCGGCCACGCCGTGTCCGCCATAGCCGAACGTCAATTCTTCCTTGCCCGCCTCATAGCTGGGGAACGGTTCGGTCGACGCCTCGACCTGAAGCGAATCGACGAGGTTGCGCAGGTTGTAGGTGCGCCCGCGGAAACTGAAATCGGAGCTGGTGGCCAGTTGCAGGCTCGCGCGGAAGACCGAAGAGGTGTGCGGCATCAAGGTCACCGAAGCGCTGCGCGCGCGGAAGCTGGCAATCAATTCCCCTTCGGAAAAGGTCGCGATGCGGCTCAGGTCGCGATTGGGATTCGACTGGAAATAGACGTTGTAGAAGCCCTCTCCCTCGACCGGCGCCAGGCCCAGGAAACTGACCAGGGCTTTGACGGGCACCGCTGTCGTACGCAGCGGTACCGACCGGAAGGTGAAATGCGCGTTCCTGGCATCGGCGTCGCCGTTGAATAATCCCGAGCCGATGCCATCGATGGTGGGGAAGATGCCGTAGATGTTCAGAACGCCCGCCGTAGACACAGTGGCGCGGCCGGAGAAATGGACCGCCAGCACACCGGCCGGAACGCGGTTGCTGGTGGGGATCTGGGCGCTGAGCCAAACGGTGGCGGAGGAGGCGGCCGCGAAAAGTGCAATAAGCTTTTTCATGAAGTCCATCATGTGGGTGGAAGGCCCGGGAAGTTGTAAGCGTGCGGTAAGAGTTCGGTAAGAATCACCCGGCCCCGTGGGTGCTACCATAAGCCCCAGCGCATGATGGCTCGATATTGTTTGGCTCTTTCGCTCTTTAGCGTTCTATCGTTGTCGTGCAGTTCCTCGAATGGCCAGCGCCAGGAGCCGGCCGCCGCCGCGCAGCCCGCGCCGGTCGATTCCGCCAAGGCCGCCGCGCTCGCCAAACTCACGCTGCTGCCCGGCATGCCGCCGGTGGTGGATCCCTTCAATATGTATTCGGAAAGCGGCACCATGAGCGCCGCCGTGAAGGGGCATCTTTCCCGCGTCTATGTGCCCAATGCGGGTTCCAACACCGTCAGCGTGATCGATCCGGCGACCTACCAGGTGGTGGACCAGTTCCCGGTCGGCGTGGAGCCGCAGCACGTCGTCCCTTCCTGGGACATGCAGAAGCTCTATGCCACCAACGATCTCAACAATACGCTGACCGAGATCGACCCGGTGACCGGGAAAAAAGGCAAGACGCTCAAGATCGACGATCCCTACAACCTCTACTTCACCCCCGACGGCAAGAACGCCATCGTGGTGGCGGAGCGCATGCGCAAGCTCGATTTCCGCCATCCCCAGACGATGGAGATGGTGAAGTCGCTGCCGGTGCCCTGCCGCGGCGTGGACCATCTCGATTTCTCGCTCGACGGCCGGTACTTCATCGCCACGTGCGAATTTTCCGGTGAGCTCATCAAAGTCGATGTGGCGGAGAAGAAATTGGTGGGCAAGATCTCGACGCCCACCAAAGGAATGCCGCAGGATATCAAGGTTTCCCCCGACGGCAAGGTGTTCTACGTGGCCGACATGGACGCGCACGGCCTGCACCTGGTGGATGGCGACAACTTTCAGATCATCGGCTTCCTGCCTACCGGAAAAGGTGCCCATGGCCTTTACATCAGCCGCGACTTCAAGTACCTGTACTGCGCCAACCGCGGGGAGGGCACCGTTTCGCTGATCGACCTGGCCACGCGCAAGGTGGCGAAGAAATGGACGATACCCGGAGGAGGCAGCCCCGACATGGGCAATGTGACCGCCGACGGAAAGCAGCTTTGGCTTTCGGGCCGCTATCACCATGAGGTGTATGTGCTCGATACGGCCACCGGGGACCTGATCAAGAAGATCAAGGTGGGGCGCAATCCGCATGGGTTGTGCATCTGGCCGCAGCCGGGCCGGTACTCGGTCGGCCACACGGGCATCACGCGGTAGCATGCTGGGCATCCTCGTTCACGGGGACAATCATTTCATCGTGCGCGGCCCGCGGCCGGATCGCGCCGCCGCACTCAAGCTGGTGCGGCACTGGTCGCTGATCGAGATCGGAGCCCTTACGCCGCCGGAACTGGCCGCCTGGCGCATCAGCACACGGGAGTTTCGCGAGGATCTGCGGTGGGCGGTGGAAGTGGCGGGCAACACGGAACGCTCCGCGGCTGTCAACCAATTGCTGAAGGAGTTGGCGGATCGCGGCATCCCGCTGTCCGCCTATTGAATCCAAAAAGGCAAGGAGATTTCCATGGTTCAACCCGCGATGCAACGAATTCCGCAGCCGAACAAGGCTCGCAATATCATTCTGTGGACGCTTCAGATTGTCACTGGCCTCGCGTTCCTGGCCGCGGGCGCCGGCAAATTCGCCGGTGGACCGGAAGTGGTGGCGGCATTCGACAAGATCGGGCTGGGCCAGTGGTTCCGGTATCTGACGGGCGCGCTCGAAGCGGTGGGCGGCCTGCTGCTGCTCATACCGGGATACGCCTTTTATGGGGCCGCGCTACTGGTGATGGTGATGGCGGGAGCTGTGATTTCGCATCTCACCGTGCTCGGCGGGTCGCCTTTGGCGGCGGTGCTGTTCCTGGTGGCCGCGGGCGCGATCGCCTGGTTCCGCAAGCCCTAAAATGGCAGGGATGACTCACAAATTCCAATCCTGGGACTCAGTGCCCATGGAACAGATGAGCGACGTGATTACGCGCCGCATCATCAGCGGGGAAAAAGGCATGGTGGCGCAGGTCTTCTTCAAAAAGGGCGCCGTGGTGCCCCTGCACCATCACGAGCCGGAACAGATCACCTACATCCTCGAAGGCGCGCTGAAGTTCGAACTCGAAGGCCGCGAGGTCACCGTGCATAAGGGCGAAGTGCTGGTGATTCCTTCCAACGTGCCGCACCGCGCCGTGGCGCTCGAAGACACACTCGACCTCGATATCTTCTCTCCGCCCCGCCAGGATTGGCTCAAGAAGGACGACGAGTATCTGCGGCGCGGCGTGATGGAAAAGGTCTAGCGCTTCAGCCTGGCGTGGACGACCTGGATCGACGGCACGTTGCTCGCCTGGCCGGCGCAGCTCGGGATCGCCGCGATCGAAGGGTCTAGCCTGACTTTCGCAGTTAACGGGCATTATCGGCCCTCGATCAGAAGAATCTCTTTTGCTTTCAACGTCGCGATGCC
>CADEFT010000030.1 GCA_902826685.1 uncultured Acidobacteriota bacterium | reverse complement strand
CGCGGATCGACGAGGCCGGGGCGGAACAGGCGGCTTGGCAGGCGGTGTCGGGCGGCGGGGACCGAGCGGGGCTGGTGGCTTTTCTGGCGCGGTATCCGAAAGGCGCGTTCGCCGGTGAAGCTCAGGCGTTGCTGGCGCGGATTGATGAGGCGGCGGCTTGGCAGGCAGTGTCGGGTGGTAACGATCGCGCGGGGCTGGTGGCCTTTCTCGCTCGGTATCCGAAAGGTGCGTTCGCCGGTGAGGCGCAGGCGCGGCTCGAGATCCCAATCCAGGAACCGGTTCCTCCGCCTCCTCCGCCCCGGCCGAAGCGGTTCGCAATCGCCGCGCTGGCGGTATCCATTCTCGCGGCGGGGGGGCTTGTGTGGAAGGCCATCTCCTCGCGTTCCGAGCCGGCTCCGGTCGTTTCAAAAGCGGTCTCGCCGCCCCCGGCCGCGAGCGGGGAACCCGCTCCAGTGCCGCCGCCGAAGCAGGATCCGCAGCCGCCTGCCGGGAACACACGCGAGGAGCCTCAGGCGTGGGCCGCGATAGAGACCGCTCCGAGTGAAGACGCCGTAAAGCGCTTCCTGACGGGCTTCCCCGGGTCTTCCCACGAGGCGCAAGCCAAGCAACTGCTGCGCGAATTCGCCGCCTGGAAGGGTCTGGAAACCAGTTGGGAAGAGCGCGATGTGAGGAATTTCCTCACCTCCTTTTCACGCTCGGCGCTGGCCGTGAAAGCCAAGGCCCGCCTGGAGCAGATCAACGCCGAACGCCGCGCCTGGGAAACCGTGCGCGTCCTGCGCGAGGAGGCGCGTCTGCGCGAGTATCTGACGGCCTACCCGTCGGCTCCGCACACCGCCGACGTTACGCGCCGGCTGGAACTGCTGCGCAAAGAAACGGCGGCATGGGAAGCGCTGCGCGATTCCAAATCGGCGGCTTCGTTTGAGCAGTTCGCCCAGGACTATCCCGAAAGTCCGCGCGGAGCGGAGGCCAAGCGCATGGCGGCGGAGTTGACGCGAGCCGAAGCCGCGCAGGCGGAAGCGTTGGCCTGGAACGGCGCGCGAAGCGGCAGCGACGCTCGCAAGCTGCGGGAATATCTCGATCAATACAAAACGGGCCCGAACGCCGGCGCCGCGCGGCGGATGCTCGACGCGCTGGTGGCCGAAGAGGCCGATTGGAATGCGGCGAAAGCGTCGGGCGACGCGGCCAAGGTCGGGGCATATCTGGACAAGCACGGATCGGGCGCGCATGTAGCCGAGGCGCGGCAACTGCTGACGGCTTTACGCGCCCGCGTGGAACCGGCGGCTCCGCCTCCTACCGCGCCGGCACGGCCCGCCACGGCGCGCGGACCGGAGGTGAACGCCAAAGACGGTCTCACCTATGTCTGGCTGGTTCCGAACACGCTGCGCATCACCTCCACGGAGATCACGGTGGCGGCGTATGAGAAGTTCAGCGCCGAATCGGGCCGCCCGATGCCGCGCGCCAACCTGGCCAATTCGCGTTGGGCGAACAAGAGTTTCCCCATGACGACGGTATCGGGCGAGGATGCGGCGGCCTACTGCGGCTGGATGGGCGGGCGGCTGCCGAGCGGTGCCGAATGGGAGTCGGCGGCGGGCGGCGGCCAGGGCGGACTCACGGGGAATTTCCACGGTGCTTCGAAAGGCCAGCGCGACAGCTTCGACACGCTGGCTCCGGTACGGCAGTTTCCGCCGAATGCGCTCGGTCTGTACGATATGGCGGGCAATGTAGAGGAGATCGTGACGGCGGATGGGCGCTACCAGACGCGAGGCTGCCATTGGAACTCGAAGATGGAAGCGTGCCGGCTTACGGCGGCGGAAGCAAAGCCGCCGCAGCGCGTCAACACGGTGGGGTTCCGTTGCGTGTGGTAGAGCTACCGCTCGACCGGCTCGAGGGCCTTCTTCAAATCGAGCGCCACATCGACGATCATGTCTTCCTGCCCGCCCACCATGCGGCGCCTGCCGAGTTCCACCAGAATCTCGCGCGTGTCGATGCCATATAACGCCGAAGCTTTTTCGGCGTGACGCAGGAAGCTCGAATAAACGCCCGCGTAACCGAGCGACAGCGTTTCGCGATCCACACGGACGGGCCGGTCCTGCAGCGGACGGATGAGATCTTCGGCCGCATCCATCAAGGCAAACAGATCGCAGCCATGTTCGAAGCCCATGCGATTGGCGACGGCGATGAATACTTCGATGGGCGTGTTACCCGCCCCCGCGCCCATGCCGGCGAGCGAGGCATCGACGCGATAGGCTCCATGCTCGACGGCGATGACGGAATTGGCCACCGCCAGCGACAGGTTGTGATGAGCGTGAATTCCACGCTGAGTTTTAGGATCCAGCACTTCGTTGAACGCGGTGAAGCGTTCCGAGACTTCGTGCATCAGCAACGCGCCGGCCGAATCGGTGACATAGACGCAGTGGGCTCCATAGGATTCCATCAGCTTGGCCTGCCGTGCGAGTTCTTTGGGCGGCGCCATGTGCGCCATCATGAGGAACCCGGCGACGTCCATGCCCAACTGGCGCGCCGATTCGATGTGCTGTTTGGCGATATCGGCCTCGGTGCAATGGGTGGCGACGCGGACGCTGCGCGCGCCGGCGCTGTAGGCATCCTTGAGATCGTGGATGGTGCCGATGCCGGGCAACAGCAGCGTGGTCACCTTGGCGTGCTTCATGTTGGCGGCGGCGGCTTCGATCCATTCGAGATCGGTGTGCGCGCCGAAGCCGTAGTTGAAGCTCGACCCGGCGAGCCCATCGCCGTGAGCGATTTCGATCGCATCCACTTTGGCGGCGTCGAGAGCGCGCGCCACGGCGGCGACATCCTTGGTGGTGTAGCGATGGCGGATGGCGTGCATCCCATCGCGCAGCGTGACGTCCTGAATGTAGAGCTTCATGGGTTCGTTCCTCAGGCGGCCGCCACCAGGCGTTCGGCGGTGGCCAGGGCAGCCGAAGTCATGATATCGAGATTGCCGGCGTAGGCGGGCAGGTAATGCGCCGCTCCTTCCACTTCGAGGAAGACGGAAGTTTTCAAGCCCTCCTTGCCTTCGCGGACGAAGGGCTCAAACTGCACTTCCTGTTTCAGCCGGTAGCCGGGGACGTAGGATTGCACCTCCACCACCATGCGCTTGACGGAAGCGGCGATGGCGGCGGTATCGCCCAGATCGGAAAAGCAAAACACGGTGTCGCGCATCATCAGCGGCGGATCGGCCGGATTCAGAACGATGATGGCCTTGCCCTGGCGGGCGCCGCCCACCGATTCCAGGGCGCGCGAAGTGGTTTCGGTGAATTCATCGATGTTGGCGCGGGTGCCCGGTCCAGCCGATTTACTGGCGATGGAAGCGACGATTTCGGCGTAGTGGACGCGGGCGGCGCGGTCGACGGCATGCACGATGGGAATGGTGGCCTGGCCGCCGCAGCTTACCATGCTGAGGTTGGGCGCGCCGAGATGCTGGCTCAGATTGACAACGGGAACAACGTAAGGGCCGATGGAGGCTGGCGTCAGGTCGATGACCTGTTTGCCGTGTTGGCGCAGTACGGCGTCGTGTTTGGCGTGAGCCTTTGCGGAAGTGGCGTCGAATACGATTCTGATATCGCGGAATTCGGGCATGCGGACGAAATCGTCGATCCCGCCGTGGGTGACCGCTACCCCCATTCTGCGCGCCCGCGCCAACCCATCGGAATCGGGGTCGATGCCTACCAGCGCACCCATCTCCAGATGCCTGGCGTTGCGCAGAACCTTGATCATCAGGTCCGTGCCGATGTTGCCGGAGCCGATAATGGCCACTTTTTCGAGCATTCAGACAGTGTACGCCTATGCGTTGGCAGATGGGACCTATCCGTATGGCATACCCCCCAACGCAGACGAGTAGCCGTTAACGAGATGTCGGAACCAGGGCTCGATTGTTGACAAGCGCGATTGGTACTACGTACCATCGCAAAGAGAAGCATCAGACAGTTTAAATGCTGCAAAGTGACACAATTCAGGAGGGTTATGTCTTTTTTTCGTGGAGTAGTTTTCGCAATGGCCAGTTGCCTGGTCTGGTCGACCAGTGCTCTGGCCGTACCGATTTCTATCGTCAATGCCGGCTTTGAGTCCCCCACGATCGGGGATGGCGGATTTACCATCGGGACCATTCCAGGGTGGACGATCAACAATACCGACTCTGGCGTGTATAACGTGGACGCGTTCCGGTTTGCGGGCGGCGTGGAAGCGGCCGAGGGGCAGAACGTGGCCTACAACAACGGCAGCACCATCGCGCAGATTCTTTCGACCAATCTGACCGCCAATCGCAACTATACGCTGCGCGTGATGGTGGGCGACCGCATCGACACGGATTTCCCGGGCTATAGCATTCAACTGCTGGCGGGCGGAGTGGTGCTGGCGACCGAGAACAGCCTCAACCCGGTGAATGGGTACCTGGAATCGGTGTTGACCTACACCAGCACCGGGGCGAGTCCGACGGGCGCCTTGGAGATCCGGCTAATCAGCCTCGGCGTGGAGACGATCTTCGACGATGTACGGCTGGACGAAGCGGCCGCGGGTGGCGGCCCCGATCCCGCCATTCCCGAACCGGCCACGGTCACCCTGCTGGCGGCGGGGTTGGCCGGATTGGCGCTGAAGCGCCGCGCCTGAGACGAAAGTCAGCCTGGAAGTTGAAAATGCCGCCGCGTGGCACCAACCACGCGGCGGCTTTTGTTTTTGAGTGAAGGAAACCCGCGGGTCAGTCGTTGCGCAGCGACACGAGGGGATCGGCGCGAAGGGCGCGGCGGGCAGGGAACAGCGCGGCGGCCAAAGCGACGGCGACGAGCAGAAGGGCGGCGGCGGTATAGGCAAGCGGGTCGAAGGAGCCGGTGCCCGGAAACTGGGCGCGAAGCAGTTGACTGACCAGGGCCGCGAGGACGATCCCTGCCGCCAGTCCGGCCGCGATAGAGGAATAGAACTGGCGGAGGACGAGCGAGAGCATTTGCGCCGGGCGGGCTCCGAGGGCGAGGCGGATGCCAAATTCCCTGGTGCGCTGGGAGACGGTGAACGAAACCACGCCGGCGATGCCGAGGCAGGCCAGCGCGAGCGCGCTTAAGCCGAGTGCGCCAACGGCGGCGGCGCGGCTCGAGGCCGCTTCCAACTGGCGCTCAAAGGAGCGGCGGAGCGGTTGAATTTCCGCGGTGGCGTGAGGGTCGATCGCGCGAAGCAATTCTCTGATGGCAGGCAGCACGGCGGATTGGGCGTCATCGCGCAGGCGGGCGAGCGTGACCAGGTGGCCGGAGGCTTCCTCCGCCGGATGGTAAAGCTCGAGCGGGTCGGGTTGGGACCGGCCGATGAGGCGGGTGCTGCCGCAGACGCCAATGACGGTAAGGCGGGGGTTGCGCTCGAGCTCGGCTTCGGTGTCGCCTTCGGTGAGTTGGCGTCCAAGCGGATCCTCACCGGGCCACAGACGTTGGGCAAGCGATTCGCTGACGATGACGGCGTGCGTATCGCCGGGCATGAAATTACGGCCGCGGCGCAGAGGAAGGCGAAGGGTTTCGAAGTAGTCCGGCGTTACATCGGTGTCGTAAACGAACACGTCGCGGATGCCGGGGGCGCGCCCGGCGGCGCGGGCGAGGAAAGTGACCGCGACGTTGCCGAGTGGCGGTGTGCTGGCGCGAGCGGCGGACGATACGCCGGGTAGTTGACGCAGACGCTCAAGGAAATCCAGTTGCTGGGCGGGCTTGCCGGAAGGCGCCCGGATGGCGATGACGTTCTGGAAGTCGAAGCCGGGGTCGGCGGTGTTGAGGCGATGGATCCCCCGGACCAGCAGCGTAGTGACGATCAGCAGGACGCAGCAGGCAGCCACCTGGGCGGCGACCATGAGTTTGCGCAAGGTATAAGCGCGTGCGGTGGGGCGGCCTGCCTGAAAAGCGGTGGGGATGCCGAAGATGGCGGTGGCGGCGAGCGCGAGCAGGGCGGCGTAGCAGAAGGTGTGCCAGTCGGGAGAGGGGTCGAACCAGCGCGGGGCCTGAGTGTAGGCGAGGATGACGCGGAAGGCGGCGTATCCGAGAGCAAGCCCGGTGGCGGCTCCGGCCAGGCCGAGCACCAGGCTTTCGGTGAGGATCTGGCGGATGAGGCGTGGGCGGCCGGCGCCGACGCCACTACGGATGAACATTTCCCGCTGGCGCGCGACTCCGCGGGCGAGCATGAGGCCGCCGAGGTTGGCGCAGGCGACGGCGAGCAGCAGCAGTACGAGCGTGCCGGCAAGCGCAAAGATCTGACCGGCTTCGCCATCGAGGGTAACGGCGAATCCGGCGGGGGTGAGGGCGATCACCTCGCTTTCCCAAATGGCTTTGGGGCGTTCGGTGCGAAGCTGCCGAACCAGTGCGCCAAGTTCCTGGCGGGCGGTTTCCATGGTGGCGCCGGGCTGAAGGCGCGCCCAGACGTTGAGACCGCCGTCGGTGGCGGCAAACAGGCGGCTGCCGGCCACCAATTGCGGCTGAGCGTCGAGCGGGAGCCAGACGTTCGGGCTATCGATGGCGAGTCCGCTGAACGAGCGGGCCGTGACGCCGGCAATGGGAACCGTCAGGCCGTTGAGGCGGAGCGTCCGGCCGATGATTTGAGGGTCGCTGGCGAAAGCGCGTTCCCAGTAGGCGTAGCTGAGGATCGCGACGGGCTGCGCGGGTTCCGTGGAAAGGCGTCCGGCGGCGGCCGCGGCACCGAGTTCCTGGAAAAAAGCGGGCGTGACGAAGTGGCCGAGAACGATCTCGCCGGTGTCGCGCGTGAGGGATTGGACGGCGACGGGGAGGACGGCGGCGAGCGTTGTGGCGTGGCGGCGGAGGAAATCCATTTCGAAGAACGGCAGGTCGGAGGAATAGCCCTGCCAGCGGCGGACGCCGGTTCCTCCCGGGGGCGTGGGAGCGCGGCCGGGTCCTGTGAAGCGTTGCAGACGGACCAGCGAATCGGGGTCGCGGAGGGGCAGCGGGCGGAGGACGAGGAGGTTGAAGAAGCTGAACACTGCGACATTGACGCCGATGCCGAGGCCCAGCACCAGCAGCGCCACGGCGGTGAGTGCGGGCGCGCGGCGCAGCGTGCGGAAGGCGTAGCGGACGTCCTGCGCCAGATGATCGAGCCACACACCGCCCCAGACTTCACGGGCGTCTTCCCGGTGGCGCAGCGAGCCCGCGAACGGCCGTCCGTTGGCTTCGCTTTCGGCGCGGTGGGCTTCCATTTCTTCGGCCAGTTCGCGCGCGTGGCGGCGGCGTTGAAAGAGGAAGGCGAGGCGGCGAAGGAGTTCCATCATGGTCAGGCCCTCCGGAGGATGGTCTGCACGGCGGCGTGCAGGCGCTCGTATTGCCGCTCTTCGGCGGCGAGCTGTTTGCGGCCGGCGGGCGTCAGACGGTAGAACTTCACCTTGCGATTGGTATCGGAGGTGCCCCATCCGGCGGTGGCCCAGCCTTTGAGAACGAGGCGCTGGAGCGCCGGATAGAGAACGCCTTCTTCCACTCCGAGGACGCCGGAGGAGAGCAGATGGATGCGTTGGGCGATGGCGTAGCCGTGCAGCGGCGCGGGAGCGAGTATATGGAGAATGAGCAGGGGGAGGGCGCCGGTTGGCATATCGCTAACAGGCGTAGTCTTGATAGGCATATGTTATCTATGCCTAGGATAGCGTGGGTCATGGACGGAGTGCAATTTGGGCCTGCCGGCTATTCAGACCAGACGCACAAGACAACCACATGCTTGCTTGATTTTGACGAGCCTGGAGTTCAGCATTGCAGCAGCGCCTGAAGCGCCTCCGATTATGCCCGGCGCAGGCGGCGTCCGATGGCCGCGACCTGTCAAACTATCGCGCTGTCCGCTTCGCTCCGCCACGCCCCGGCTCCGCTCGCTTCGCACCCGCACGTATATCTGCGGGTGAGGAGGTTGAAAGGCACTGGTCGTGGGGTAAGAAAATCAGACTTGACATAAGAACGGTTATCGGACGCAGCCGGAAGGGGATGCCCGCCATCGGCATCCCCTTCCCGTGCGATCAGAACTGGTAGAACAGCCCCACGCTGGCCCTCACGAAGGAACCTTTTCCGGCGAAAACCGTGACATCCGGTTTGATGCCCCAGTTCGGACGCGCGTAGTACCGCAAGCCGCCGCCGAAAGTCAGGTAAAGACGGGTATCGCTGTTGCCCGAGCTTCCCACGCCCGGTATGGACACGCTGCCCGAAGCACGCAACAAACTCAGCCCGCCGCCGGCGTAGGGAACGAACTTCTTGTTGTTTTTGAAAACGTCCACGAAGTTATACTGCGCGCCGCCACCGAACGTGAGAAGCCTGGTCGAAACCCTGATGCCGCCGGAAGACGCGGAGTCGCCTGGAATGTAACTCATTTCGCCGAAAGCGAAGATCTTCTCGGTAACGGCCTTGCCGAACTGGCCGCCCAAGGTAAACTCTCCGTCCGAGATGCCGATGAACGCGGTGGCCTCCCGTTCGCCTTTCTCAAGGCCTTCGTCCTGTGCGGCAAGCGGACCCGCCGCGAGAAGAAACGACAAGGCCAGAGCTGGCGCTAACTTGCAATATCCGATCATATATATGGACTCTCCTGATTGTTTGATTCGCCGTTACCGGCGTATGTAAGTGAAAGCGGAAGGGAGCGTCCGAAGTGGTCAACAACGTCTGGAGCCGCCCGGATGCCAGCGCGGCGGAATTTTTTGATATGATCCTCCAACCATGCGCGCAATCGTGGCCTTCGTCGCATTCACGTCCCTTGCGTTTGGCCAGGGAGAACGGGCAACCGTAACGGGTACCGTCACCGATCCGAGCGGCGCCATTATCACCGGCGCCGAGGTTCAAATCCGCAACGTCGCAACCAATGTCCTGAGCAAGACGCAAAGCAACTCTTCGGGCATCTACTATCTGCCCGCGCTGCCGCCGGGCCGCTATGAGTTGCGGGTGGAGGCACAGGGCTTCCGGCCGACGGTGGTCTCGAATATTCCACTGGGCGTGGGCCTGACGGCGACACTCGATGTGAAGCTTGAAGTAGGCACGGTGACCGAGGCCGTGCAGGTGGAGGCGACGGCGGTGCAACTGGAAGCGCAGACGACCGCGCTTGGCAAGATCATGCCCACGCGGAACGTGGCAGAGCTGCCACTGCTCGGCCGCAGCGCGATCCAGTTGGTTTCGGTGATTCCGGGAGTGCAGCCGCCGGCGGGCCAGACCACCGCCTCCAGCGGCGAGACCTATGAGGTCAAGATGAGCGGCGGCATGCAGACGCAGAACGCCGTGCTCACCGATGGCGGCGAGAGCCGGGCGACCATTCTTTCGGAGACCTCATACACGGTGCCAATAGAATCGGTGGCGGAGTTTCGCGTGGATACGGCCACTTATGCCGCCGAGTTCGGCCGCGCGGCGGGAGGCGTGGTGAACCTGGTGACGAAATCGGGCACCAACGCCTTTCATGGCGTCGTTTATGCGTTTCTGCGCAACGGCGAATTGAACGCCAATAGCTGGCAGAACAACCGCAATAACATTCCCAGGGGACTGTTCCAGCGTAACGAGTTTGGAGCGGCGCTTGGCGGTCCGATCAAGCGCGACCGCACGTTCTTCTTCGCCAATTACGAAGGGCTGCGGGAGCGGACGCCGATTCAGTTTCTGTCCACGGTTCCAACCGAACTCCAGCGGGCGGGCGATTTTACGCGCACCTTCGATCGCGATAACCGGCTGACCGGCGTGTTCGATCCCAATACGACGCGGGCGGACCCGTCCAGTCCGGCGCGCTTTATCCGCGACATGTTTCCCGGCAATCGCATTCCAGCCAACCGGCTGCATCCAATCTCGCTGAACGTGCAGAAGTTCTATCCGGCGGCTAACCGCGCGGGCGAAGGACCGGCGGAGTTCAACAACTACTTTCGCGACGGCAAGCGCGCGACGAACTTCGACACCTGGGTGCTGCGCGTGGATCACAACCTGAGCGACCGGCACCGGCTGTTTGGCCGCTTCAACGGGCGCGAGGCGAGCGCCTTTTCGGCGGGCTTCGGGCCGGAGAACCTGGCCTTTCCGGCGCAGAACGTATCGAGCACGCCGCGGCGCAGCGGCCTGATCAGCCTGACGTCGAACTTCCGGCCGTCGCTGTTGGGCGAGCTGCGTCTGAGTTACACGCGGTTCATGTTCAACGATTCTTATGTCGATGAGGGGTTCGACATCGCCTCGCTCGGCTTTCCCTCAAGCGTGGCGAGCCGCGTACAATACAAGACGTTCCCGATCGTCAGCATCTCCCAGTACACCGTGGGAACGGGGCTTTCGGTCACCGGCGGCAGTTCGCAGGAAGTGGGCGATCTTTCGGGCGCGGGCAAGAATTACTTTCCGCAGGACACCTGGCACCTGCAGTATCACATGACCTGGCTGCGCGGGCGGCACAAGGTGAAGGCGGGTGTCGATACGCAGTTGCTGCGGCTTTCGACGTTCAATACGATCGCCCCGGCGGGCCGCTACTTCTTCGACCGCAATTACACGCAGGGGCCGGACCCGTCGGTGCGGTCCAGTTTCGGCGGACACGGCTATGCGAGCTTCCTGCTGGGCATTCCCATATCGGGGAACCTGAGCTTCGGGCCGGCGCTCAAACTGGCGTCCCGTTACTACGCCGGATATGTGCAGGACGACTGGCAGATCACCAATAAACTGACGGCCAACCTGGGTTTCCGGTATGAGTACAGCACGCCGTGGGCGGAGAAGTGGGGCCGCATTGGATACTTCGATTTCAATGCCATCGAGCCGGTTTCGGGCGCTCGCGGCACGTATAAGCGAGCGCAGCCGGGCGAGTATCTGACCGATCCGATCCGGAATAACTACAGCCCGCGGGTGGGGCTGGCCTATCGGGCGACGCAGAAGACGGTGGTGCGGGCGGCCGGCGCGATGTTCTATGCCGCCAACGACACGCTGAATCCCGGTACGTCGGACTGGGGGAACGGCGAGTTTCTGTTGAATGAATCGGTTCTGGGAGCCCCGAATCCATTGCCCAATACTCCGCCGGTTGGCGGATCGTGGTCGAATCCGTTCGCGGCGGGCCTGATTCTGCCGGGCCGCGAGGAAACGTTCGCCGGGCAGAACCTGCGCACTTACAACCGGTATCATCCGGTGGGCGTTGTGTATAACTGGACGTTCAACGTTCAGCGCATGCTGACCAATACGCTATTGGTGGAGGCGGGCTACGTGGGCAGCCGCACGATGCACGTTGGCCAGAACCGGTTCTACAACCAGAACGATCCGCTGTTGCTGCCGCTGGGGGCGAGCCTGCTCGAGCAGGTTCCGAATCCGTTCTTTGGGCGCATTCAGACGGGAACGCTCAGTTTCCCGACGATTCAGAGACGGCAGTTGATGCGCCCGTTCCCGCAGTACCTGCAATTTCTGGTGCCGCGCGATGGCTACGGCGACGCCAATTATCACAGCTTCCAGGTACGCGTGGACAAGCAGTTCAGCCACGGGCTTTCGTTCACCATGGGCTATACGGCGGCGAAGACGATCACCAATTCGTTTGAGTCGGCGGCGGGCGAACGCGGGCCGCAGAATGCTTTTTACAACGCCAACTACAGCCGGTCGCTCGAAACCAACGACGTCGCGCAGCGGCTGGTGCTGAGTTATCTGTGGGAACTGCCGTTTGGACCGAAGCAGCGCTTTCTGGGCGAAGGCGTGGCGGGGAAGATACTCGGCAACTGGCAGTTGAGCGGCATCACGGTGTTTCAGGGAGGCATTCCGCTGCGCATTGCGGCGTCCGATACAACGGGCCTGCTCGATTTCCCGTTGAACGTGGGACGCGGGAATCGCTTGAGGGAGCCGGTGCTGCCATCGGGAGAGCGCACGGCGGACCGTTACTTCGACACGTCGGCGTTCGCCATCGCCCCGGCCTACACGCTGCCGAACGATACGCTGAATCAAAACCGGCTTCGCGATCCGGGCCGGCGGAACTTCGATCTGTCGTTCATCCGGAATCAGCGATTCCGCGAGACTTACAATGTGCAGTTCCGGGCGGAGTTCTTCAACTTCTTCAACACGCCGGCGCTGAGCCTTGGCAATGGGTCGAGCGTGACGGTGAATACGCCGCAGTTTGGACGGATTCTGTCGGGTGGGGCGCAGCGCAACGTGCAGTTCGGAATTCGCGTGGTGTTCTAAGCGAGTCCGTACAGACGGGCGTAGTCGGCGGCCATGCGGCCGAGCGTGAAGCGCTGCTGGTAGTGATGGCGGGCGATCTCGGCCCAGCGTGGACGCTCGGCGGCGCGGTCGGCGGCGCGCAGCATGGCGGCGGCCATGGCCCCAGTGTCGCCGGCGGGTACGGCGGTGAAGGCTTCGCCGGGCGGCAGCACCTCGGGCATGCCGCCGGTATCGGTAACGATCATCGGAAGGCCGAGCGACATGGCTTCGAGCTGCGCCATGGGAACGCCTTCGCTGCGGGAGGAAAGAACGAAACAATCGGCCGCCGCCAGGAAGCCGCCGACGTCGCGGCGCTGGCCGAACAAGGTGACGCGATCGCCGAGGCCGAGCTGCCGCACGAGAGTTTCGACGCTTGGGCGCAGCGGACCGTCGCCCACGATCCACAGGCGCAGATCTTCCCGCCGGCTGGAAGCCTGGAGAAACGCCGCCAGCATCGTATCGGGGTCCTTCGGCCGCGCCAGGCGGCTGACCTGCACGAAGGTATATCCCTGCTTGACGGGCAAGGGCGAGGCGGTGAATTCCGGCGGCGGCGATTGCGCTCCGTTATGAATGGCGAGGATGCGGGCGGCGGGCGCCAGCGGGAGGCGCCGCAGATTGCGCGCGGCGGCTTCGCACACCGCGACCGTGCGGCTGGAGAACCAGCGCATGATCAGCGAGTACTGCAGTTCGTGTTTCCAGCGGTAGGGCGGCGCGGCCAGGTTGTGGCGCGTGCCGATCACGACGGGAACGCCCGCCAGGCGCGCCGCCGGAGCGCCCGCCACCGACGCCTGCACATTATGGCAATGAACCACCCGGACGCCGCGCAACGCCGTTCGCAGTTCGTTCCAGACGGCCAGGCGGCCGGAGGCGCGTATGAGATGGACGGGAAAGCCCTCGCGCTCGAGCGTCTCTCCCATGGAGCCCACGTGGTCGAGGCAATGCACTTCCGGAGCATCCCCCATTTCGCGCTGCAGGCGGCAGAGCGAGACGACGAACATCTCCTTGCCGCCGACGTCCATGGCATCGACGATGTGGGCGATACGCAAGTGAATTACAGGATAACGCAGGGCGGCCATTTAGTAACCAGTCCTATTGGTTCTATTACCCTCCCGCCGGATCGTATATCGGGCTTCAATGTTAGACTGAGGTTCGGCGGATGGCCCATCACGGCAATCGGGAAACTACGCGAACCGTAGCGGGTAACACCGCCTGGTACGCGCTCGAACTGGCGTTTACGCTGGTGCAGCGGCTGGCTATCGGCGTACCGGTGGCGCGGCTGATCGGGCCCGAGCATCTGGGCTATTTCAACTACATCCAGTGGCTGACGACGGTGACCGGCGTGTTGGGCACGGTTGGCATCCCGGTGGCGGCGCGCAAGTACATGGCCGAGTACCTGGCCCAGGGCGACACCGCGACCGCCGACCGCATTTACCGGCACCTGTTCCGGCTGCAGGCCATTGCGGGCGCGGTGCTGGTGGCGGCGGGGCTGTGCCTGGTATTCACCATGTCCGAGCCGGCCTATCGCGCTTCGTCGAGCCTGCTGGTGCTTTCGGTGCTGCCGCGCATGCTGGTGCTGATTCCATCCAATGCCAACGTGGCGGCACAGGATATGCGATCCAACGTAGCGCCCTCGATTCTGGCGGCATTCTACGAGTGCCTGGTGGTCGCGTTCGGATTGTGGATGGGGTGGGGGCTGGTGTGCGTGGCGGGCGCGCAGCTGACGGCGTATGCGCTGGAGTTGTGGCTGAAGACGATCGCCACCCGGCGCTGGCTGCCGCGGGCCTCCGATGGCGCGATTCCGGCGGCGCTGCGGGAGCGTATGACGCGATTTTCCGGCGAGAGCCTGGCGCTGATGGCGCTCAATCTGGTGGTGTGGGACCGCTCCGACATTTTCTTCCTGCGGATGATGAATTCCGATCCCAAGCAGGTGGCGTTCTTTTCGCTGGCCTTCACGCTGGTGGATCGCATTCTGGTGATGCCGAAATCGTTTGCGCTGTCGGTGGGCGCCAACATGATGGCCGAATTCGGCCGCGACCGGGTGAAATTGAACCGCGTGGCGGCGCTGGCGGCACGCTATGCGCTGCTGTTTGCGGCCCCGGTCATGATCGGGCTGGCGGCGGTCAGCGGCCCGCTGATTACGCTGGTGTACGGCCGGCAGTATCTGCCGGTGATCCCGCTGCTGGTGATCGGCGCCTCGCTCGCGGTGGCCAAGCCGCTGCTCGATCCGGTGCAGAACCTGATGCAGGCGGCCGAGCAGCAGCGCTTTCTGATCGGCTGGGGCGTGATTTGCGCGGTGATCAACATCGGGCTCGATTTATGGCTGATTCCACGCGGCGCGGCGCAGGGTGCGATGTGGGCCAACGGCCTGGCGCAGATGATCACGATCGCCGGCATCTGGATTCGCGCGGCCCAAATCTTCGGCATCCAGCTTCCGCTGGGCGCGCTGGCGCGGATTCTGATCTGTGGCGCGGGGATGGGCCTGGGCGTGTGGGCGGCGGGTCACATTTCCCTGCCCCCGGCGGCGCTGCTGGCGGTGCAGGTGGCTTTGGGCGCCGTGCTATATCCGCTGCTGCTGCGGGTGACCGGAGTGCTCGACCGCAGCGACCGCGAAAGACTGGATCGCCTCACCATCGCCGCACCGGCAAGGATTCGCCGGCTGGCCGGCACCCTGATGGGATTCGTGGTGGGCCCGGTGGGAGCGCCGGGACACTAAAGACATGGGATTCGTTCTCACGATCGTCTATCTGCTGTCGATCCACATGGCGCTGCCGGAGATGTTCCCCGCCCTGGCGGCGATCCGGCCGCAATTGACGGTGGCGGTGTTGACGACGCTGGCGACGCTGCCCGCGCTGTTCGCGATCAAGCGGCCGTTCCCGGGGCCGCAAGTCTGGCTGCTGGGCGGATTCGTCCTGCTGGTGATCCTGTCCTGGCTGCCGCGCGGATACTTTGGCGGAGTGGCGGCGACGGCGCAGGACTTTCTTCCAGATGTCGCGGCGTTCTTCTTCGTCGCCCTGAACGTCAATTCGATGAAGCGTCTGCGCATTCTCGCGATTGCGCTATTAGTGGGCGCCGTCATCACGCTCACCGCCGGCGTCCGCCAATACCGGGAATTCGAGGACGCGGGCGAGGACGAAGAAGATCCGCCTTACGTCATGATTCAGCGCATCGGCAGTGAAACGGGCGGCGATGCACTGGTGCTCAACCGTCTGCGCGGCTTGGGTGTGTTGAACGATCCCAACGACTTTTCGCAATACCTGCTGGTGCTGCTGCCGTTTCTGTTGTTGCAGTGGGACCCGCGGCGCAAGGCGCTGAGCTATCTGGTGGTGCTGCCGGTGGGCGCTCTTTTGCTGACGGGAATCTACCTGACGCGATCGCGAGGCGCGCTGCTTGGCCTGATGGCGCTCGGTTGGTTTCTGATTCGCGGCAATCCGAAATTGATCGCGGCGGGCGTGGTGGCGGGCGCGGCGCTGCTGGCGCGGTTCAGTTCCTCGTTCACGGGAGGGCGGGATATTTCGGTCGAAGGCGGGTCGGACCGGTTGGGGTTATGGTCGGACGGATTCCAGATGATTAAAAGCTCGCCGTTGTGGGGCGTGGGCTATCGAGGGTATCTGGATGAAACCGGCGGCCTGACGGCGCATAACTCTTTCTTGCTATGTGCGGCTGAGACGGGACTGCCGGCTTACTTTCTGTGGGTAGGATTGTTGATCGTTACGGTAATTCAGATGCGGGCGCTGGTGTACGACGAGGGGCGTTATGCCGCCGATTATGAAACCCGGCGCTGGAGCCAGGCGCTGCTGGTGTCGATGTATATCTTCCTGGTGACGGCGTTCTTCCTGTCCCGTACCTTCGCGCCCACGCTGTATGCGCTACTGGGGATGTGCGCGGCGATTGCGAGTATGGAAGCGCGGCGGCGGAACACGTCGCCGTTTCCCGAGTTCACGTGGTGGCCGGCCTGGACGGTGGCGCTGGGGTCGGCGTTGTTGGCGCTGATTTATGCGGGGGTGCGGGTGGGGAATGCGCTGCGGGGGTGAGAGATGCGCCGGCGATCCGATTGCAGGAGTCTCATACAACCACGGCACCGAACATTTCGTAAACTCGGCGAATCTCCGTCTGGATGTCGCTCTGTCCCTGATCAATCAAGGTTTCCAGAACAATGGGAATATGCTCGGGGATGGCCGTCAGGATAGCGCGGAACGCCATAACGGCGTTTGGGGACAGCGGATCGTGCCGGCTTGCCGTATTGACCTCGCTTACATGGACTTCGGCAAGACGGTCAGCAAAGGCTTCCACCAGAAGCGCCGCTTCCGTCATGCTTGGGTCAACTTGTCTAGCATGACCAATGTCGAAGCAAAAACGAGCGTCGGGCAACGCCATGAAGAACTGCTCAAGTTCCGGAACAGTTCGCCCGATTGGTTTGCGCTTGTCCATGTTCTCGATCAGCAACCGGTCGCCAAGCTTGCGCCATCTACTAACGGTGAAAATTGTGTCGGGATGCGCAACGATATGGAATCCCTGGCTGGCCAAAAGGCTAAGCAGACGCAATATGCCGGACTCTTCCTCCCGGGCAAATTTACTGGGTGAGTGGATGGACACGAATCGGAATTGCTTGAGATCCAGTTCGGAGATGGCTTCGACCAGAGGCCGCAGTTCGACAGCTCGAAGTGCGGACAACTCCACAATCTCCAGGTTGTGCCGTCGAACTATTTCCAAGGCTGATCGAAAGTCCCCTCGCGCGATCGCACCTGTCGAAAAACCGATAGGACGCACTAGAATATCCCGTACTTTATCGTTAGATCGGTCAGTTCGTCGTGGCTCTTAAGGAACAGTTCAACCAGTCCTTCGTGAAACGGAGTGCTAATGTTGCGAATCTCAAGCCAAGCCGCGGATTTCCTTAGATCATCGTGACGCTCAGCGTTCTCTAACTCGTGTCGCTTCTTCGTGTCGTTTAGTATTCCTAAAAAGAGGTCATAATTATCGAAGACTTTACGGGCTACATGGCTGTCTATGCTGAAGTCATTGCACGCTTTCGCCAGGATATCCAGCGGTGATATGGCAAGCTGTTCGAACAAGTAATCGGTGAGCAGCGTTACGTCCTGCCTGGCCTTCAATGTTGAGCGGGCTTGTTCGGCAGCCAAGTCGAGGTGACAGAAAAAAACACGCATCAGTCCGGCCGCAAAGATGAGCTTGCGCGACATCCGCAGCTTGGCGTTTCGAAGGGCCCATTTCCGGTCATCGCCGGTTCGTTGCTTGTAAACAAAGTCGACTGCTACGGTTCGCCAGTAACGCGTGAGATCGTTTAGGAGAAAACGCGGAATGCGGGCATCCTGTCCGCTGTGTGTCAATCCGCGGTCGTCGCAAAGATAGCGGCGGATGATCTGACGGCGTACACGATCGTACGCCTCTCGATTTCCTACCGGATGGGATTCAAGAAGCAGCAGCACACGCCGGGTTGTATTGGAGTTAAGATCGTCCTCGCCACCGATGTTGTGAACCAAATCCTGGCTCCCCACCATCCGCCCAAAGACACCACTGGAGCCTGGATCAATGAATTTCAGTTCGGTCAGCAGGCGCTTGATCTTGCGTTCTTGATCCTTATGCTCGGGTACGGATTGGCCATCAATCAACAATATCCAATCGAGGTCGCTGCCAGAAGTCACTTCCTGGCGAGCGACCGATCCGAAGACCACTAAGGTCGTATCGGGCGACCCGTGCTCGGCGAAACCCGCCCTGAGGTGTTCCCGCCGCGTCTCCGTATCGGCCCGCGCCTGGCGAATAGACCGCCACGAGGACCCGAGCCGCTGCTCAAGCCGGTCTAGTTGCGAGAGCGAACCTTCGGTCAAAGACATTGCGGTTGAGGCGTCGTGTTAACGCTGGCGTTATGTACACCTACCGGAAGTATCCGTTGATGTCCAAAATCACATGCGAAGCGTCGGTTGTAAACACGCTTACCTGCCCGTTAGCGCCGGCGGGCACGATGGCGGCGTTGGCCACGATGCGGCCGAGGAACGAATTGAGCGTGGAGACGAAGGGTTTAACCTGTCCGGCGGGCCACAGCGTGAGGAAGCTGAGCGGTGCCGGCGGAACGACCGTGACGTTCATCGAGAACGCCCTGGCGTCGCCCGGCACGCCACAGGCGCCGGCGGCGGTGAAATTGCGCGTTTCCTGGGCCGCCATGATGCTATTGCCCGGGTTGCGCGTATCGGCCAGGCGGCACGGCGTGATGGGATTGAAGTAAAGCTCGCCGATGATACCCGGCGTTCCGAAGTAGCCGTTGATGTCGAGAATCAGATCGGTCTGATTGCTGGCCAGGGCGCTGATGGAGCCGGCGCTGGCTGGCACGATGGCGGCATTGCTGACGATGGCGCCGTCAAAGGAATTGAGCGTCGAGACGTTGGGCTGCCCCGCTCCGGCCGACCAGAGCGTGAGGAATCCTAACTGGTTCGCCGGGACGACGGTGGCGCTGAGCGAATAAGCGCCGGCGGCGGGAACCGAGCAGGCGCCCGAAGAGATCGGGAAGTTGCGGGTGCCGTTGGCCACCATGGCCGGCGGCCCGAACGAGCCGGTGAAGCCCTGGCCGTTGCGCGTGTCCGCGACGCGGCAAGGAGTGGTGGTAAAGAAAGCGTAGCTATTGGGAGCGCTGGTGACGTCGAAATAACCGTTGATGTCGACAATCACATCGGTGCGGTTGGTGGCGTAGATGCTGATGGACCCGTTGGCGCCGGCCGGTACGATGGCCGCGTTGGCGACCACGCCGCCGTGGAAGGAATTGAGCGTCGAGACGTCGGGCCGGTTCTGGCCGGAAGGCCAGGCGGTGAGGAAGGCCAGCGGCTCGATGGGCACCACGGTGACGTTCAGCGAGTAGGCGCGGGCCGATGCCGGAATCCCACAGACCGAAGAAGGAATGGGGACGTCGCGCGTTTGCTGGGCGGCAAAAGAAGGAGCGCCAAACACACCGCCGGCGATGCGCGTATCGCCGATGCGGCAAGGCACTACGGGCACGAAGCGCAATTGAGAGCCGCCGCCACCGCCACCGCCGGAATTGGTGAGCGCGGCGACGAAGCCGTCGCCCAGGCCCGCGTTGCCCTGGGACGCGCCGGGCAGCGACCCGAGCGTCGTTCCGGCCAGAATCGCGCCGGTCGCATCGACGGTGACGTCGTGCGTGAAGTCGGCGGCGGAGGAGCCGAACTGGCGCGTGAAGACGTTATTGCCACCGAGGTCGAACTTCTGAATGAGTAAATCCGACCCGCCGGCGCTCGATTGACCGGTCAGCGTGCCGTCGGTGTGGCCGCCGGCATAGACGCCGGTTCCATCGACGGCGACGCCTTCGACGGCGTCGGAGCCGGAGGAGCCGAACTGGCGGGTCCACTGAACGTTGCCGTCGTTGTCGAATTTCCGGACATAGGCATCGAAGGTTCCACCAAGGAAGGCGCCGCCAAGGACGCCGCCGGTCGCTCCGCCGGCATAGACGCCGCTGGAATCGGCGGCCCCACCTTCCAGCAGATCCACCGAAGCGCTGCCGAACTGGCGCGTCCACACGGTGTTTCCGTTGGCGTCGAGTTTACGGACGAAGGCGTCGATGAATCCGGCGCTGACCTGGCCGGGCAGCGCGCCGCCGGTGGTTCCCATGACGAACACGCCGGAGCTGTTGACGGCGACGGCGCGGGCCTGATCGTCCTGCGAGGTGCCGAACTGGACGCTCCAGATCGCGTTGCCCGAGGCGTCGTATTTGCGCACAAAGACATCCTGCGATCCGGCATTGCTTCCGATTACCACGCCGGTGGTGGCGCCGGCGACATAGATGCCGCCTGCATCGGCGGCGACGGCAAAGGCGTTTGTGAAAGCGCCCGGCACCGAGATCAGGCGCGTCCACAGGACGTTGCCGTTGGGGTCGTAGCGGGTAATAAACCCATTGGAAAGGCCGAGGCCGGTCTGGCCGTTCAGGTTGCCGCCCACCGTGCCCACGACGTACGCGCCGGAGGGATCGGCGATCACGCCATAGGCGGCGTCGCTGTTAGAGCTGCCGAACTGGTCGAACCACAGCACGCCGCCGGTGCTGTTGTATTTGCGGATGATGCCATCGGTGCTTCCGGCGTTTACTTCGCCCGAAAGTGCGCCCGCCGTGCTACCCACGACATAGACGTTGCCGCCATCGGAACTGACCCCGTAGGCTTCGTCCTGGAACGGAGCGGTGGAGCCAAACTGCCCGATCCAACGGTTGTTCTGGGCATGGACCGAGGGGCTCCAGAACAGACTTACCGCCAGCGCGGAGGAAAATAAGAATCCCGCGCCGAAATTGCGTTTTCGACTCATGACTCATCAGAGCATAACACGCGGCGCACAAAGGCGGACGCCTCGCCGAGGCTCTCCGGCGTGCCGATATCGAGGAACGGCGCGGTAACCGGAACCACTCGCAAATCAACGTTTTCGGCGAGCAGGCGGGGAAACGCCTCCCGCTCCAGACTCAGCGGATCGGCGGCGGGAAAGCGGGCCACCAGGCGGGGCCGGAGAAGGTAGACGCCGCCGTTGATGACGCCCGCGCCGGGCTGTTTCTCGCGAAAGCCGCGCAGGCGGCCGGTACCGGGATCGAAGTCAAGCGATCCGTAACGGGAAGCATCGGGCACGGCGACTCCGAGCAGCACGCCGTCGGCGGCCGGCGCTGAGGCCATCAACTCAAAGGCCGGACGGCAATCGGCGGCCACCAGCGAATCTCCGTTGGCGGCGAGAAAGGGATCGCTCAATTGGCCGCTTGAGAGGGCATGGCGAATCGCGCCGCCGGTGCCGAGCGGACGCGGCTCCACCAGGGTGAAAACATCGGGATGGCCGCGGTAGTATCGTTCGGCCACATCGGCCAGATGGCCGAGCGAAAGCACGAACCGCGTAATTCCCTGGCGCCGCCAGTAAGCCATGGCCCAATCGAGAAACGGTTTTCCCTCGATGGGAATCATAGGTTTGGGGACGCCAGGGTGAAGATCGCGGATGCGCGTTCCGAAACCTCCGGCCAGCAGTAAGCCGGTCATTTACCTGTCCTGTTATGGCGGAAAGAAAAGCGGCCTGTGCGGATTGCCCGCGACAGGCCGGAATTCTCAGATGGTCGAGAAATGTAGGTCCATGATGCGTCAGACCGGGTCATGTGTCAAGCCCCCGCGGCGGTTCGTCTTTCATAAGCGGCAATAACTTCCTCCACCGGTCCGTCCATCATGAGTTTGCCGTGATCGAGCCACAAACCGCGGTCGCATAACTCGCGCAGCGTGGAGGTGGCGTGCGAGACGCACAGTAAGCCTTTGCCGGAAGCTTTGAGGTCCTGAATGCGGCGGCGGCATTTCTCCTGAAAGGCGGCGTCGCCGACGGCCAGCACTTCGTCGATGATGAGAAACGCCGGGTCGATGTGCACGGCGACGGCGAAGGCCAGCCGCATCATCATGCCGGAGGAATACGTACGCAGCGGTTCTCCGATAAATTCGCCGATACCGGAAAAGTCGACGATCGCATCGAGCTGCTCTTCGGTCTTGCGGCGCGAAAGCCCAAGCAGCGCGGCGTTGAGAAAGATATTCTCGACGCCACTCAGTTCGCCATGAAAACCCGAGCCGAGTTCGAGCAGCGCGGCGATGCGCCCGCCGACCGACACCGTGCCTTCATCGGGGTAAGAGATGCCGGCCACCAGGCTGAGCAGCGTGCTTTTGCCGGCGCCGTTGCTGCCGATCAGGCCGACGGTTTCGCCGCGCCCGATTTCAAACGATACGCCGGAAAGAGCGTAAAAGCGGTCGCGGCCGCGGAATCCGGAGCGCAACAAAGTGCTGAGGAGCATGCGGGAGCCGCTTCGCAGGAAGGTTTTCGAAACACGGTCGAAGCGGATGAACGACATGCGGGAACGAACTTCCCAAGGTATCATAGGCGCTTTGTGGCCGAGCCGCGCCTGAAAGAATACCTCCGTCCTTTTTATTTGAAGTGGTTTTATCTGCCGCTCCATCCGGCGGCGCGTCCGCAGGCCTGGAGCGATTGCTGGCGCTACCCGCGGGTGCCCCTGGGCGCCCCGGAGATCCCCGGTGCCAGGGACGGCCTGCCGGACGTGCTGTTTCTGCCCATGACCGATTGGCATGCGCGCATCCAGCGGCCGCATCACCTGGCGCGCGAACTGGCCGCCAAGGGCTACCGCGTGTTCTACCTCAACATGCACCTGGGCCGGGAGTTTCCCCAGCCGGCGGTGCTCGACGGCGGGCCGCGGGTGTGCCGGTTGGCGGAACGCGTCTGGGAGATCCACATCGGACTTCCCCGCGAGCCCGTTTACCATCACCGGTTACTCACCGGCGGTGAGACCGGGAAGGTGGTGGAGGGCTTGAATCAGGTGGCCCGGGCGTTCGGCGTGCGGCGGATGGCCACGGTCTGCCAGTTTCCGCTGTGGACCGAGGTTGGTGTGGAGATGGGGTTAACTTATGGCGGTCCAATGATTTACGACTGCCATGATCTGCTGGAGGGATTTTCTCGAATTGCGCCTGAGATTATTTCCGCCGAAAAACAACTTTATGTACAGGCGGACGTTGTGGTGTTCTCTGCGAAACCGCTTCTCGAAAAGGTGCTCGGCCGCGTCCCGTCGCTTGAGTCGAAGGCACGGCTGATTCGGAACGGAGTGGATGTGACCCACTTCCGAATGAGCCCGCGAAGCAAGAGAAAAGTGGCGGGTTACGCCGGATCGCTCGATGAGTGGTTCGACGTGGATGCCGTGGCGGCGGCGGCGGAAAGACTGCCGGGCTGCGATTTCGTGTTCCTGGGCCGCGTGGAAGACCGCCGGGTGCTGCGCCTGGAACGATATCCGAACGTGCGGTTTCATGGCGAAGTTCCCTACGACCGCCTGCCCGCCCATATGGCCGAGTTCGATGCCGGGCTGATTCCGTTTCTGATCAATCCGCTGACGCTCGCCACCAATCCCATCAAGCTCTATGAGTATTTCAGTTGCGGCCTGCCGGTGGTGACCTCGCGGCTGCCCGAAGTGGAGCTTTATCAGGACCTGGTTTACATCGCCGGCACGCCGGATGAGTTTGCGGCACAGGTGGAGAAAGCGATCGCCGAATCGGATGACGAATTGAGTGTCGCGCGGCGCCACGTGGCGGAACAGGAGAGTTGGACCGAGCGCGCCAGCCAGTTGGCCAAGGCGCTGGCGGAGAGTCCATAGAACCGGCTCAGTGCGGCGTGACCGGCGCGAGATCCGAGCTACACTAAGAGCGAACCGCCCGCGTCGCCTCTTGAGGTGTAACCCATGCTGTTCGTCCTGATCTTGTTCGCGCTGCCCTCCCACGCCGCTGTCTCTTTGGCTACGCTCGATTTCGGCCGCTGCTCTGAAGCTCGAAAAATGGTAGTTGCCTCAGACGGCGTCGTCTTCGTTGTTGCTTACACCAACATATGCGGAATCCAAGGCCGCAAAGTGGCTCTCGCTAAAATTAGGCCAGACGGAGAGCTCATCTGGCGCAAGGACCTTGGCGGCTCGCAAGATCAGGAACCTCTGGACGTCGTGCTGCAGCATGACGGCAGTGTTCTCGTCGTGGGCCGTACGAATTCCGCAGACTTTCCTTTGGTGAATCCTCTACTCCGCGAACCGCCACAGAACGCAGGGTTCCTGCTGAAGATTGACTCCAGTACAGGAGAGATCTTGCAGTCTACCTATCTCTGGTCTCCCCCCTCTGCCGTGACAACCGATCGGAGGGGACGGATTTATCTTGGTGGAAGTACTCGTTCTCCGGAATTCCCTACGACTAAAGGTGCGTTTCAAACGACTGGGCCAAGGCAGGTGTCAATCGGCGCCATCACTTATGCATTCCTGATGAAGCTCACGCCTGATGCCAACAACATTCTGTTCTCTACTTTTCTCGGTTCCGATGGAAACACCTGTAGCGGAAGTCCCAGCGGTTGCATCGGTATTACCGGTCTCGGCTACTCCGGCGTGCTCGGCTTGCACGTTGACGACCACGAGCAAGTATTGGTCGTCGGAGCTACATCGTCGCCGCTGTTTCCAACCACGCCAAACGCTTTCATGAAGACCTGTTCCTGTCGCAACTGGTCCACCGCGGGGTTTCTGACGAAATTCAACTCTACTGGCACCGCTCTCCTCTGGTCCACTTATTTCGGAAGCCCAACATTTGGATTTGATCGCTTCACGAGCTCTGGAACAGCGATCTCCGATTTCCAGGTGAGCCGCGATGGCGGCATTGTCATCGCCGGCAGGGTGGGATCGGTTCCATTCCCAACTACACCCGGAGCGTTGCAAGAGACTTATCACGGTCCCAAGGAGATTTTTGATCTTACAGCCTCGTCTCGGTCTTATGACGGCTTCATCAGCAAGCTTTCCCCGGATGGCTCCGGACTCGTCTACTCTACAATCTTCGGCGGCGGCAACGACGATTCCATAGCGAGCTTCGTTCTCACCGAAGAGGAATCCCCTGTTTTCAGCGGGATTTCCAGATCAGATGATCTTCCGTCACTCGACAACAGTCTCACGTTGGGAAGCAGCCTTGTAGGCAGTATCTCTCCCGATGCACGCAAACTACTCGCTCAACACAGACTGCCCGCCGGCATCGGCGATCGTCAGATTCGATGGGCACCCGATGGACGCCTGGTCCTTCTTGGCAGCCGGGGTACGCTGATTTGGGCCTCGCTCGACGATTTGCCTTCCGCCTCGTTGTTTACCATCCAGGATCCCGCCGATCTCCAGTTGCTTCCTCTTCCCCGCGTTGCTCCGGGCGAAATGCTTCAACTGACGGGCGCCAACCTTGGTCCGGGTACCGCATTCGCGCCCGAACCTGAAGATCGTTATCCCATGGAATGGAATGGATATCAGGTTCTCTTTGATGGCATTCCCGGACCGATTCTTTATCTCGACCGTCATACCTTGCGCACCGTTGCTCCATTCACCCTGTCCGGCCGCCAGGATGTCCAGATTACCCTACGCACGCCTGGTGGCGAGGCCGTTCTTCGGACCAGGGTTGTTCCGGTCCAGCCTTTCCTCTTCCGTCGGGAAGACGGTACGGTTTTTGCCCTCAACGAGGATGGCACGATTCATTCGGAGGCTAATCCGGCCGTTGCCGGGTCAAGTATCACTTTGTTCGGTTCCGGATTTGGACTTCTTAACCCGCGCCCAGAGGATGGCTCCATTGTTCACGATGACACGCCGCGAACAATGCTCCCGGTGGTCAGCGTGCAATCTGCGGGAAATATTCCACTCATAGCGACCGCTGCCCCGGGACAGGTCGCAGGCATGGTCCGCATTGTGGCGACTGTTCCATCGGTCACAGCTATCAACATCCTAATCCTTACAGGCCAAGATCTCAGTTGGCAGAGCGGCGGACGCATCTGGGTCAGATTCTGAGTTTATCAATCGCGCGCCTTTTTCGCGGCTAAGCGCCGCACCACAGCGGCCACCGCCGCGACGTTCCAGAGCATTTGCACGCCGGAGCCGATGGCCTGCGCCATCGCCGCTCCGCGCAGGCCATAGGCCGGCACCAGCAGCCACGAGGACACGCCAATCACCACCGCCACCGTGCATAGAATCGGCACCTGCACCAGAAAACGCCGTGCGGCGCTGAGTGTGTAACCGGTGCAACTGGCCAGGTAACTAAACGCGCCGGCGAGCATCAGCCATAGCAGCGTGCTCGAGTAAGACGCATAAGCGGGTCCGTAACAGAGTTCCATCAGCGGAGCGCCCCAGAGCCAGGCCACGGCGAGACCGGCTAATCCGAGCGCGCCTCCCACGGCAGCCAGGCGTAGGGCGCCCGCGAGAAACTCCTGGCGGTTGCCCGTATCGAGAGCGCGCGTCATGGCGGGTCCGGCGGCCTGGGCCAGCGCCACCACGACGAGATTGGCCGCCACCGTCGCATAGGCCAGCGCGGAATAGACGCCGACTTCGGCTTCGGATAACGTATGAGCCAGCCAATAGCGCGACTGGTAGGTGTTGAGCGTCACCAGCATGGGCGCGATGCCGAGCGGGCCCGCCACCCGCGCCAGTTCCCAGACGTTGCGGCACACCGCGCCGAGGGCTGGCAGATGCAGCCTCCGGCTTACCTCGAGCCTCGGAAGGTCGTAGCCGGCCAGCACGGCAATCGATGCCGCCACCAGCGCGGCCACGCCCCAGACGGCGCTGCGCATCCACCACATCGCTGCGCTCAATAGCAGCAGCGACGCCATGCCGCGCAGGATCATCGATTGCGCGATGCGGTCCATCTGCTCGCGCTGATGCCAGCGCCCGTAGGCCGTTTCGCTGATGCCGTCGACGGTCTTCTGAATCGCGAGCAGCGCAATGACCAGCGACGTTTCAAACGACTGCGAGCCGGCAAGCAGGATGAGCAATACGGCCGCCAGCGCCAGCGCCATGGCGGCCAGACGGATCCCCAGATATTCCGAGTAACGGAATTGCGCCGTAGTATCGGTGGCCTGGACCATGCGCAGATTCAAGCCGGCGACGATGAACAGCGGCGATGTGATGGCGAGCCCCAGCGTGTATTGTCCGACCATGGCCGGATTACCGAGCCTGGCCAGCAATACAATCAGCATCCATTGGGCGGCGGCGGCCGTTACATTGCCGGAAAGAGTCCATAAGAAATTCCGCCGTACTGGAGAACGGGTTGCGCGGGAGGAGAGAAGGAACCACGCCTGCCGGGCTGAAGATGCTGCCGCCACTAGGGGAGCAATCGCCAGGAACGGCACCGCACTTCAGTCAGACAACCGTACTACGAGCGCTATACCCTCTCCTGGGGTATAGGCGAAGATGTTAATCTGAAAGGCGTTAGCATGTCTCGCATCGATTGGCTGAAGGATAAAATCCGCTTTTTCTGGACCACCGCCCGGCGCGCCGAGGCCATTTACGCGCAATTGGCCCGGATGCAGAGAGAGCAGACGTTTGAGAAGGAGCTGGCGCAGGATAAGCGCGTGCTCGCGCCGTACGGTTTTACGGCCTATTCCATGGCGGATCAGGATGGGATTTTACAGGAGATTTTCAAAAGAATAGGGACCACGAACCGGCAGATTATCGAGTTCGGCTGCGGCGATGGGCTGGAGAATAATACGGTCTACCTGGTGATGACGGGTTGGAAGGCGTTCTGGATGGATGGCGGCGATGCGCAGACCGCCAGCGCCCGCTCCCGGCACGCCGACAAGATCGCCAGCGGACAGCTTCAGGTGAAGCAGACTTTCATTACGCGCGAGAACATCAACGACCTGCTGAAATCCTCGGGCCTGGGGCCGGAGATCGACCTGCTGGTGATCGATCTCGACGGAAACGATTACTACATCTGGGAAACCATCAACGTGGTCAATCCTCGCGTGGTGGTGGTGGAGTATAACGCCACGTTCCGCCCTCCGGCCAAGGTCGTGCAGGTTTACAAGGCCGATCACGTGTGGGACTCGACCAATTACTTTGGAACGAGTCTGGCGGCGCTGACGGAGTTGGCCGATCGCAAAGGCTACGCCCTGGTGGGTTGCAACTACACCGGGATCGACGCGTTTTTCGTGCGGAAGGATCTGCTGGGCGATCATTTCGCCGGGCCCTTTACGGCGGAGCGGCACTACCGGCCGCCGCAGTATGACGCGTATGTCCGGGGGTTCAGTTTCCATCAGCGGCAGGTGGGTCCGTACCGGGTGCTCGACTGAGGTCCTTGCTGTATTCGAATTTTCGAATATAATTGGGTTGTGGATCGCCAGCTTCGCGAGTTTAAGGCCCAGATCTTCCAAGGTCTGGCGCATCCGACCCGGATAGCGATCGTCGAAGCTCTTTGTGAGGGCGAAAGAACGGCCGGGCAGCTTATCGCTCAGTTGGGCATTGAGCAGGCCAACGCTTCGCAGCATTTTGCGGTGCTTCGTTCGAAGCAACTGGTCGCGATCCGAAAGGTGGGGAATCAGGTCTACTACTCCCTGCGCGATCCCGTTTTGGTGGATGTCCTCCGCATTCTGCGACGGTATTTCTTTACCCATCTATCCGAGGCCGCGACGATGCTGGAGCTCGCCGGCCGCGAAGAGGCTGTGAAGGCGGAGTGAGAGCCGCCGCCGTTCGATCACACTCTCCCTGGCGTTCCAAGCTGTTGGACTGCCTGGCTGAGTATGACCGCGCCACGTTCGTTCGGGACCTGACCGCGGGAATCACGGTTGGATTGGTGGCGCTCCCCCTGGCGATGGCATTCGGCATCGCCTCCGGTGTTTCCCCTCAGGCTGGCATCTACACGGCCATCGCCGGCGGCTTCATCGTATCGGCGATGGGAGGATCGAAAGTACAGATCGGCGGGCCGACCGGTGCTTTCGTGGTGGTAGTCGCGGGCATCATTGGGCGGCACGGATTGCCTGGCCTGCTTATGGTGACGATGATGGCCGGAGCGCTTCTGGTCCTGGTCGCCGTCACCGGGTTGGGAAGGGCGGTGCGGTTCATCCCGCGTCCGATCGTGATCGGGTTCACCAACGGTATCGCGCTGCTTATCGCTACCACTCAGATCAAGGACTTTCTGGGGATCTCGATGCGGGAGAACCCAACCGAGTTTTTCGAGAGAATGACAACGCTGGCGCGGCATCTTGGCGACTTCAGCGGCCAAGCCGCGGCGCTCGGGTTTGCGTCCCTGGCCGTGGTGCTGGCCGTGCCGCGGGTAGTTCCGAGGGTGCCAGGCGCTATCGCGGCCCTGTTTGCCGGGACTCTGGCCGTTGCGGCGCTGGGCCTGCAAGTGGACACAATCGGCTCAAAGTTCGGCGGCATCCCGAGCGGGTGGCCTCAGGTTTCGATGCCCGAGTTCCGGCCGGATCTCGTGCTGCCCCTGCTCCCCTCGGCGCTAACAGTGGCGATTCTGGCGGCGATCGAGAGTTTGCTGTCGGCGGTAGTAGCGGATTCGATGTCGGGCGACCGGCACAAGCCGGATGTCGAACTGTTGGCGCAGGGAGTCGCCAACATCATGACACCCCTGATTGGCGGTATTCCGGTTACCGGAGCGATCGCACGCACCGCCACCAACTACCGGTCCGGTGCGAGGACGCCGGTGGCAGGCATCATTCATGCCGTCACGCTGCTGGCGATCATTCTGATCTTCGCGCCATGGGCAGCATACATTCCGCTTGCCACTTTGGCGGCCGTTCTCCTGGTAGTCGCCTACAACATGGGGGAATGGCGGGAGATCCCGGGCATTCTGCGCTTGGACTGGGCCGAGAAATCAGTTTGGTTGATCACATTCCTGCTAACCGTGGTGGCTGACCTGACCATAGCGGTTGAGGTCGGGATGGCGCTCGCCGCGCTCCTCTATATTCAGCGGATTGCAGAGACCACTACGGTCTCTCTGGTCACGGACGAATACATTGCCAGCGGAGCGCGGCACTCGCTGCAACACAAATCCATTCCGCCATACGTCTCGATCCTGCGGATCCATGGACCTTTTTTGTTCGGCGCGACTACCCAGTTGGAGGAGCAGACCACCGATTTGTCCCGCTTCGCGCCGATCGTGATTGTCCGCATCAGGAACATGACGGCCATCGACGCCACCGGACTGCATGCACTGGAGCGGCTGAGCGATCGGTTGAGAGATTCGGGCAGGCTTCTGCTGCTTTGCGGCGCCCGCCGCCAGCCGTCCACTTTCCTGATGCAGTCCGGGTTTCGCCAGCACATCGGGGCCGGGAATGTCCTGCCCGATGTGGATAGCGCATTGAGCCGTGCCCGCGAGGTGTACGAGCGGCGCGAACTTACCGTGGGAGATTGACTATGGAGCCGGCTTCACGACGAGACTTCGCGAAATACGGCGCGCGGCTTTGCTGCGGACTGGCGGCGGCCCGGCTGAGCCGGTCTGCGCCCGCGGTGGCCTTGACTCCTGCCGGCGCCCACGCCGAATTGGCCAACGGGAACGCCCGCTTCGTCGCTGGGCACGCCCGTCATCCGCATTCGTCGCTGAAGTGGCTTCGGCGAACAGCCCGGGAAGGCCAGCACCCGCACACGATCGTCTTGTGTTGCTCGGATTCACGCGTTTCGCCGGAAATTCTTTTTGATCAAGGATTGGGAGACCTGTTTGTGGTGCGGGTCGCCGGCAATGTGCTGCGCGAGGCCGAACTTGGCTCTATCGAGTATGCCGTCGAGCACCTTCATGTGCCGCTGTGTGTCGTACTTAGCCATACGGGCTGTGGGGCGGTCGCCTCGGTAGTGGCCGGGGAACACCTTCCAGACGAAGTCGATCATCTGGTAGCTCCTATCCGGGAAGCCGAGGCTGCCGTGAGGGCGAGGCTCCGGTATCCCCTATCATCCGGCGAATTGCTTAGCGCGGTCGCAAGGGAGCACGCCCGGCGAACAACTGACCGGATCGGCGCCGCCAATTCGCTTCTGGCCGCTGCCATGGCCTCGGAACGGCTGCGCGCGGAAGCGGCCTTGTACGACCTGAGCACTGGCCGGGTTCAGTGGCTCTGAGGAATCGGCACCTTCGACCACGACTGGATGGGCTCTTGTACGCCGGTGCATCAAGGCGCCGGCGGTGAGCGAGCGTAATGGGCAGACGGCCAAAGTATCCAAAGTCCATATCCGTAGAACACAAAGCTTGAAGACGACCGCCTGAACCGACAGTCGTAAGAAAATAGCGAAACATAGAGCCAGACCCCGCAGAATGTCGAGGGGAAGATAGCGGAATTGGCGACCGGACAGATCGTCCGGACGCGCCAGTTTGTCCTGCGGAAGTGGCGGGGCCGTACGAGGGGAAGTATGCCCCCTTCTCATATGTTCCAGCGCTTTAGCAGCTGTCGAAGTCTGGCACTGGACCTGCAATCCCATCGGGCATGAAGCTGTTTGTGGCTGCCCTTTGCACCGGGGCTTTGCTTTGCGCGCAGACCGGCTCCGATAGCAAGATCGCCGACGACCTTCGGGCGATATTGGCCGGCGGCCCCGCGGAAGCGGAGACCGATGTCATCGTTCAGTACGTGAAACCTCCGCGGGAAGCGGAAGTACAACGAATGAGGCGAATGGGCGGCCGGTTCCGGGGTATGCATGGAGAAGGCCGTGGGATGAGCCTACGGCTCAGCGCTCGCTCGGCGCGTCTGATGGCCGCCGACGACAACGTGGAGTACGTCAGCCCCGACAGGGAAGTACGGTCCTCCGGCTTGATCGACTATTCGATGGCCACGGTGGGGGCGATTCAAGCCCAGAGTTACGGCTATGACGGACAAGGCATCGGGATCGCGGTGATCGACAGCGGCGTGGATGCGGGAACCTACGACTTACAGAACGGCTCCTGCAAGACCTCGCGCGTCGTATATAAAGAGAACTTTGCCACTTGGGATCCGACGCTTTGGGATCCTTATGGCCACGGAACGCATGTGGCGGGCATTTTGGGCGGCAACGGCATCTGTTCGGCGAAGTCGGCGGGCGCGAGCTACAAAGGGCTGCCGGGAGTCGCTCCGCAGGCCAACATCGTGTCGCTGCGGGCACTCGATAAGACGGGCGCCGGTACCGACAGTTCGGTGATCGCCGCCATCGACCGCGCGATCGCGCTACGCCAGACTTACAACATCCGCGTGATGAATCTTTCGCTGGGCCGTGTGATCAAGGAATCGTACACGAAGGATCCGTTGTGCCGGGCCGTGGAACGCGCCTGGAAAGCGGGCATCGTGGTCGTGGTCGCCGCGGGCAATAATGGCCGCGACAATTCGATGGGGACGGGGGGTTACTCCACCATCACCTCGCCCGCCAACGATCCCTTTGTCATTACCGTGGGTGCGATGCGGGACATGAAGACGCCATCGAAAGGCGACGATCAGATGGCGACGTATTCCTCCAAGGGGCCTACGCTGCTCGACCAGATCGTAAAGCCGGACCTGGTGGCCCCCGGAACGTTCGTGAATTCGGTCAAGCCGTTCGGCACCTACATGCAGAATACTTACGGCGGCAACACGGTGCCCGGCGACTACGCCAACGGGGTGCCCTATGAGTCGTACTTCTTTCTCAGCGGCACGAGCATGGCCGCCCCCATGGTCAGCGGAGCGGCGGCGCTGCTGCTGGAAAAGGAACCGTCGCTGACGCCCGATCAGGTAAAGGCCCGCTTGATGAGAACCGCGTCCAAGAGCTTTGTGCCGCTGACTTCGTGGACGGATCCGAAGACGCGGAAGACCTATGTGGCGGTGGCGGATGTGTTCACGGTGGGAGCGGGTTATCTCGACATCATGGCGGCGCTGAATGAGACCAGGAACATCGGCTCGACCGGTTCGGCCGCATCGCCCAAGGCAGTGCGGACAAACGGCCTGGTCACCATGGCCAATACGCAAAGTAACGCGGCCTGGGACGCCGATGCCGTTTGGGATAACAACGTGATCTGGGGAACGCGCATCCTAGCCGGGTCGAACGTGATCTGGGGGACGAACGTGATCTGGGGGACTTTGGCGACGCAGGGCTTCAACGTGATCTGGGGGACGAATGTGATTTGGGGGACCGCCAGCCCGTTCAGTGAGTCGACATCGGTTGAGGGAGAACGGTAGCCTCGGCTTGGGGCCGCGTTGCAACGCGGCTCAGGGCGAACCCGCGCCGGTCGGCGATCCAGGTCAGCAGCAGCCCGATCAGCACGAAGTGAAACGCGTCGAGTGAGAAGCGGTAGCGGTTGTTCTCAAAGCAGGAAGCCAGATTCGACACCGCCGTTACGAAGGCGATGTTGAACAGCAGAAACGCGATGGGAAAAGCCCGGCTGAGCCAGATATCGCCGTTACGAAAGCCGGTTACGAGCCGCCACAGCGCCCATATCCACAACGCCGGCAATCCTAACAGTAAAAACGTTCCGGTGTAGAACGGCAGTTGCCACCACGGCGCCTGCCGGACTTTCTTACGGTCCGAGGCATCGAGCATCTGCCCGTGAAAGACAACGTTAAAGGCGCGATCGAGCGCGGCGATACGCGGGCGGTTGTGATCGAAGAACGGAAAATCGGTGGCAGGCAGGAAGTAGGTGAACCAGGCGGTGGAGAGAGATTTCGCCAGAGCCCGGGGATGCTCGCGCACCGTCGCCCTGGCATCGGCCAGATGGATCTTCTGCACCTCGAGAAACGAGAGATGGTTCGGATTGACGGCGCCGGTGGACTTGACGGCTTCATCGAGCGCCGGAATGCCGCGCGGGGTGTGGCGTTTCACATGCGGCTCGTAGTCGGAGAGCGGCATGATGGGCGGGACGGAAGCGAGCGGCGACAGCAGCCCGCGCTTCTGCATCGACTCCCGGTGGGCATCGGAAAGCTGATAGGTGGTCATGATCGCCGCCTGAAAGCCCGGCCACGATCCGGTGCCGAAGGCGCCGAAAAGGATCCAGTTCTTGCCGCATAGCGCCAGGATGAGCGCCAGCGGGAGGGCGGCGCTGAGGGCGATCGTACGGCGATGGCCGCGGAAAGCGAACGCGAGCGCGGCGCAGATGGCGAGATAGTAGATGGGCTGATAGGTGCCGCGAATCAGCACCAGCGCCAGCAATGAGCCTTGAAAGGCGGCCAGCAGCCACGGGCGGCGCGCCCTGGTCCATTCCACCAGCGAGAGCGCGGCGGCACACATCAGAAACAGGATCGGATATTCGTAAGTCAGGTGGGTTTCGTAGAGGATCGCGGCCGGGCTCACCGTGAATAGTACCGTCAGACCGCAGGCGATCCGGCGGCGCACTCCCAACCGGTGCATCAACCGGTAGAGCATCTGCCCGATGCCCAATCCCATGGCGAAATAGAGAACCTGGAACGCCGCGTCGTAGGAAGACGGGAAAAGCTTCAGCACGATGCCGAGAAACAGATTGAATCCGGGCGGCTGGGTATGCAGATAGAAAAGGCTCTCGAGCAGGCGGGCGCGCAGCAACTCCGGGTCGAGAAACTGAACGTAGAATTGCAAAGGGCGGGCATCGAATTCGATACCCGCCGCGTAGTAGGAGAGACGAGAGAGGAGGAACGCCAACACGATCCAAGTTGCGGGAGAGAGGCGGGCAATTTGGATTCGCATCGGCTTACCGTTTCATTGATCTGTTTTTACCAAGCGGGCGCCGGCCGGCGAATGGAACATCGCGCTCAATTTCGGATGGGACGCGGGAGGTACCCGCCGCCGCCGGGTACCATGTGGCGGGTTCCAGGCTCAACACGATAGCCTAAAAAGAATGCCGTCTGAGAAGTCCGCGCGTTTACGCCCGTATCTGATTGTGGTAGCGCTGTTTGCCATCTCTCGAAGCGTCTACTATGCGGCTGGGGTGCGATTTGACGCCCGCCCGTTGACGGGTTATTTCCAGTTCATCGATACCGACCTGATGCGGGACCGCCTGATCGAGTCGCTTTATTACCTCCACATGCAGCCGTTCGGTTTGAATCTGCTGGCCGGCACCATCGTGAAGCTGTTCCCGCAATCGACGCCTGGCGCGCTACATTTCCTGTTCCTCGCATTGGGCCTGGTGACCGCGTTGACTACGCTGCGGCTGATGTTCCTATTCGGCGCCGGGGAACGAACCGCGGTGATTCTGACCGGACTCTTCATCGTCTCGCCAGGCCTGGTGCTGTTTGAGAACCTGCTGATGTATGAGTACATCTCGCTGGCACAGCTAGGCGTAGCGGCTGTATCGCTGTATCGCTGGCTATCCAGCGGCCGGCCTGTCTGGGCTTTTGCCTTTCATTTCTCCATGCTCGGCCTGATGCTGATTCGCAACAGCTTCATGCTGCCCTACTATATGCTGATCGTGGCGTGTTTATGGTGGTTTGAACCGGCACGGCGGCGCATCACGCTTACCGCCGCGACGCTGCCGGTGCTGATCATCCTGGCGCTGCATTTCAAGAACTGGATGCTGTTCGATCAGTTCACGCTCAGCACCTGGGCCGGATTGAACGTGGGCACCATCACCACCCATCAGTTGAACGATGGGGAAAAGAAGACGCTGATCGAACGGGGGCAGCTTTCGCAGATGGCGCTGATCGGGCCGGCGCAGAACCTGTCGATGTACAAGCCCTACATCACCATGCCGCCGCTGACCGGAATTCCGGTGCTCGACCGCGAGGAGAACGCCGTCACCAAGCGGCCGAATTTCAACAATCCCGGCTATTTCCCGGTGCACCGGTCTTTCATCGACGACGGCAAGTCGGTGCTGCGGCATGCGCCGAAAGCGTATGTGCGCAGCGTGGTCCGCGCGTGGTTCTGCTATTTCCTGCCTCTGGGCGACTACCCCTTCTTCACGCTGAACCGGGACAAGATCCACGGCTTCGACCGGATGTTCAACGCGATCTTTTTCGGGCAATTCCGCGAGGCGGCCAGCCGGCGCGATCTGCGCGCCATTCAAGACGAGTCGGGCGTCGCGTCGCTGGTGCTTTATACCGGCACGTTTCTGATGATCGGGCTGCCGCTGTTGTTCGGCTACGGCTGTTGGCGGCTGTGGCGGGGCTGGAAGAACGGCGAACTCGATGGGGCACGGCTCGGCGTGCTGGCGTTCCTGCTGTACAACATCGCGTTTCTGACCGCGATCTCGAACTTCCTGTCGTGCTTTGAGAACAACCGCTACCGGCTGCCCTTAGACGGATTCTTCATGGTTCTGCTGTCGGCGGCGGTGACGGCGCCGTTTGCCAGGAGATCCTCAACCAGCACCGAGGAACTCGTCGTAGATCGCCTCCAGGCGCCGGATCGAGGCATCGAGCGGAAACTCGGCGCGGATCCGCAGGTACCCCGCGCCGGCAAGGCGAGCGCGTAGCGTCCGGTCTTCGATGAGCCGTTCGAGCCTGGACGCCAGACCGGCGGCATTGCCCACTTCAAACAACAATCCGGTTTCGCCGTCGAGCACCAGTTCGGGATTGCCGCCTACGCGCGAGGCCACCACCGCGCAGCCGCTCGCCATCGCTTCCATGATGGAGTTCGACAGCGCCTCAGAGCGCGAGGGCAGGACGAAGATGTCCACTCCGCGCAGCCACTGGCCGACGTCCTGCGCGGTCGGCTCAAACCAGCATTGAGAGGCCACGCCCAGTCGTTCCGCCCGGTCCTTCAAGGGTTGCTCCATGGGGCCGCTGCCGACGAAAAGGAGCCTGGCTCCCGGATGTTTCACCGCCACCTTCGCGAAGGCGTCCATCAGCGTATCGAGCCCCTTTTCCGGACGCAGCAGGGCCACCACGCCAATCACCACGGTGGCATCGGTCAAAGGCTCGGGCCTGAGGCGCGGCTCGCGGGGGAAGCGCGCCAGGTCGATGCCGTTGTACCAGACGCGTATGCGGCCGGGCGGTACGCCTTCGCCTTCCACCAGGTCGCGCTTGACGGCATCGCAGTTGACCACCACCGCATCGGCCAGCCGGTCGGTGAGACCCAGCAGCTTACGGTCGCGCGGCGTACGCAGATTGCGCAGCGACCGCGAGCTCGACAGCACGGCCCGCGTTTGATAGAAACTCGCCGCCAGCACGCCGAAGATATTGGCCGGGTGATCGAAGGTATGCACCAGCTCGATGCGGTGTTCCTTCAGGTAGCGGCCAAGCAGGCGGGCGTTTGAAAGCACGCTCGGGCGGGCAAACGAAGTCACCGGAATGCGAACGATGGGGAGACCGGCGGCGCGCAGCTCGGCGGCGCGAAAATCCTCGACGAAACAGCAGATGTGCGGAGAGAACCGGGACCGGTCGAGGCGCTTGGCCGCCTCGGCGAACTGGCGCTCCGTGCCGCCTGCGCCCAGGCGGCGCACCATGAGCAGGATGGGACGAGGAATCTCGGGTCCTCAGTTCGCGCTGAAGCGCCGTGGATTGAACATCGGTCCAAACGGGGAAACGGCCGCCACCGGCTGTGCGTCCCGCTCTTTCTTCTGAATTTCGTAAAGAACGAGTTCCCGGTCCATTACGATCATCAGCGCGCCCAGGATGCCGGCCAGGGCGGGCACGTAGAAGGTATAGGCCAGGCTGGCGAAGAAGATATTAATGGCGAAGGAGGCAAGCGACATGAAGACGACCAGGCACATGATCGCTTCGCCGCGGAACTCCGGGATGGCGATGAAGCGCTTGAAATAACGCGCGGCGATGCGCAGGCAGGAGAAGATCGCCCCGGCGAACAGGATCAGAGCGGGCAATCCGCACTCAGACGACACCTGAGTGTAGCCGTTGTGGGTTTGCAGCCAGGATCCGCGCTCGCCAGCCTGTTTCGCCAGCTCGGCTTCGGCGGTGGCGAAGTTGCCAGGGCCGATGCCGAACAGCGGATTCTTGAACGAGACCTCGATGCTGCGTATCAGCACCAGGCGGCGGTGCTCGGAAGATTCGAGCGCCTGGGATTCCATCATGTTCGAGGGCACGGTGGCGTCGTCGGCCAGCAGCAGCTTATAGCGCTGCAACACGCTTTGCGGAAGCAGCGGCAGCATGAGTGCGCCCATGATGAGGACACTCACCACCAGGGCCAGCTTGTGGACGGCGTTGGGGAGCATCCAGACCAGCAGCACGCCCATGATGCAAATGCTGACCATGGCGCCGCGCGAGCCGGTATGCAGCACCGTGTAAAGGCTCAGCAGCGCCACCGCGGCACTGATCGGTTTGAGCAGCGAAAAACGGCTGCTCAGAAAGAACAATCCAACCGCGAACGGAACCAGCACCAGGATGTGCGTGGCCAGATCGTTCGGATTGGCCAGGCGCCCGCCGCTAAACGACATACGGGGATCGGTGGCCGACAGATCGACGGCCGAGGAGCGCACCGCCAGGGCGAGAATCAGGGCCGAAGCGGTCATGGTGTAGAGCACCAGGCGGATCTGTCTCCAGGTGGTCACCATCATCAGAAGGAACAGCATCATCACCAGGCTCTTGGTGACATAGCCGGAGACCGTATCCATGCTGCCGCCGCGCCAGGTGCTGAACGGAATCGCGATCATCATCCACAAACAGAATCCAAGCAGGAGCCTGGCCGGCGAGAATCGCATGATGTTCCCGAGTCCGCCGGAGAAACAGGCGGCCAGAAACGCGACGATACCGGTAATGGTGGTGAGGTAAGGCTTGACGCCGAAGAAACTGATGGAAAGCTCTTCGCTGAGACTGAACACGCCAAAGATATAGAAGATGGTCGCGATGAAGCCGAGCTTGGCGAGCGGGTTGGTGCCTTCCACCTCGACCCTTACATTCCGGAACGCAGCCGAGCGGGCGGCGGGCGTCAGGGCGGGCGCCTCAACGGCGGGCGCCGGCGAAAGCGCGGGATTCACCGCGGCAGTCGTGGAAGCATACTTATCGGGCTGGTGAAATCGTCCCATGGATGCCGCAAAAACGGAGCTTACGGCCTCCGTTTCCTTCACTTTAGCACGCGCCGGTCACAGCCGTTCCAACGGGCGCCGGAAGGCGGGCCTAAGTGGACGGCTTTTCAGTTTGTTTCGAACGTTCCGAAACCTCCGCCGGATGGGCCTTTCAAAGCCTCGGGGAAACCCGCCCGTGCTCTGATCGCACTGGGCGGCGCGTTCGGCGCCTCCACAATTTCTCCCAAGGAGGACCGATGGGCCGGATACGGCTAATCATCGCGCTCACCATGGCCACGTCCATGCGCGCACAAACCCTGGTCGATCTGAGGACCCAAGGCAAGAGCGTCGACTTTTCGGCATCGAGCGCCACGCGGCCCGCCAAGACCGGCACGGCGCTTCCCGCCACCTGCTCCACCGGCGAGCTGTATTTCAAGACCAACGCCCCGGCGGGCCAGAACCTGTACGCCTGTCACGCGCCCAATAGCTGGAGCCTGACGGCCGCCGCCACCCAGTCCAGCCAGTTACTCGATCTGACCGCCTTTCGCGTCAGCGACACACAGCTTGCACTGGCTTCCAACTGCTCGGTGGCGACTCCGTGCAACGTGCGCATCGGGACGGTGACGCATCTGATTACCAGTTCCGCCACGGTTACTCTGCAGAACGGCACCGGCACGGCGTTTATTTACATCTCCGCGGCCGGCGCTCTTACCGTCGGGCACAATCTGGCTTTGACCTGCAACGCCGGCTGTACGGCGGCGGCGGCGGTGACGGCTTTCCCGGGCGATTCGATTCCACTCGCCAGTTGGACGGCAGTGAACGGCATCTGGGACACGCTGGGCGGAGTCGACTGGCGCGCGTTTCAAAGTACCAGAACCCTGGCGGCCGGCCCGGGCGTGCTGATTATCGAGGCGCCCGGCACCACCACCGTGGCCGCCGATCCAGCCACGGTCGGGTTGCGCGTCACGCCGCCCGCCGCCGCCACCTCCCCCTGCACCTCGGGCGCCTGGGCGGCCGACGACTCTTTCCTATATCTTTGCCACGCCGCCAATACGTGGAAGCGAGTGGCCATCGCCACCTGGTAGTACGAGGTTACGAATGATGATGCGATCGCTCACTTTCCTGCTGACTCCCTTCGCCTACCTGCTGCAGCCAGCGGCGATTCAGGTGAAAGAAATCCGCACCACGGCCACGCAGGCCGTGCTCGTTTTCCAGGTCCCCGACACCTCCAATTGCAGTGTCCGCGTCACACTCGACCAGGCGCTCACGCAGCCGGTGCACGACAGCAACACGGCGCTGTTTGCCGGTGCGCAGGATTGCGGCCGGCCCGGCTCGGCCATCGAAGGCAACACGGTGACGTTCGTGGCCGGGCTGCGCCGCGCGCAGCAGGCTTCCGATCAGCGCTTCTATTCCCGCGCTCTCGAAGCCAACCGCGAGTTCCACTTCCGCATTACCTCCGGCGCCGCCACTTACGAGGGCAAGCTGAAAACCTTGAATCCTCCCCTGGGCAAAGCCTACGGCGAAGCGTTCCCGTTCGATGCGGCGGCGCCGGGACACTACGCCTGGCCCTCGGTCGATTGGACGGACCGCGGCAAGGAGTATATCGACCCGCTGACCGGCATCGTTCTCAAGCGGCTCACCGGGCCGCGCATGGCCGAACACCGGACCACGACCGGCGAGCCCGCGCTTGGCTCCTACGATCCGTCGGGCCAATGGGCCGCCGCCAACGCGGGCGCGGCCATCGATGGAAACGCGGCGGTGCTCACGGCCGCCACCGCCGATCCTCTGTACGTTCGCGCCACGCCGCTGTGTCCAGGCATTTACGACTGCGAGCGCGCCGCCTACTGGACCTCCGTTTACCGCGGCATCGACGACGTGCAGGTATCGCTGAAGGCATGGTGCGATACACCGGCCTGCGTGGCGAACGCCGCCGGAGAGCGCGACGCCGACGTCTGCCTGACCGTCGACGGCAAGAACTGCGCCACCGCCTGGAAAACGATTACGGTGGCGGCGGGCAGCGCGGGCGCGGCGGTGGCGTACCCATCGAGCTTCCCCGCCCCGCTGTTTCAGCAATGGCTTGGCGGCAGCTTCATCGTTCCCCTTGGCCGGCCGGATATGGCCACTTACTCAGGCACGGTCAACACCAACGGCACTACCGTCACCTGGGCCTCCGGACACCTGTTCCCCTACGACGTCTGGAAGGCGGGCTCGCGCCTGGTCGTCAATAACGTGGAGTATCAGGTGGCCGCGGTTGTCAACGCCTCGACGCTCCAGCTGGCCACCAGCGCCGGCGTTCAGACCGGCGTTGCCTATCGCGCCGATAATTTCGGCGTGCTGATCCGCAAATCGGCTCCCTCGGCCGAAGCGCTATCGGTCGACGGTGTGACGTTCCGCCACTCCGAATCGCAGGAATTCGAAATGACGGCCACAGGCTCTCGCGATCTCTGCAGTGCCGTACAGGTAACCGATCCGGGAGGCAGGAAGGGTTTCGTCTGTCACATCTCCTCCGGGGAAAGCTATCCCACCCTCTGGTTCCTGTCGAGTGAAGGCGACACGCGGTACCTCGGACAGCTCACCGTTCCTTTCAACGCCGATACTTCCGGCGGCGCCATCGACGGCAATCATTCCGGATGCCGGTACGCGCCACACTCCTCCAATCCCAATCAATTTTTCTGTTTGACCGTCAGCAACTACTCGCCCGATCAGGGCGTGCTGCTGTTTCGCGGTACCTATCATCCCGAAGGCCGGGCGGGCTGCTCCGATCCGGGCGGCTATCAGCACATCTCCAGCGTCAGTTCCTGCCTGTTCACCTGGGAGCTGGCGACCAAACCTTCGCAAAATCGCGGACTGCTGACGCTGGTACAGAACTTCGAGCCGCGCTTTGAGCCGGCCCGGTTTCCGTTTGTGGGCGTATTCACCGGGCAGGGCAACCGCGTCGGCCTGTTCGCCTGGGCGGGCCAGGACACGATGTCGTGGAGCTTCTGGCTGGACGCCGATACGCTCGAAGTCACCTCCGTGCAGGACTATCATTCGAAGCCGCCCTGCCGCTTCTGCGCCGTCCATTCGTTTCTCGAACTGGGCGACGATCGCTATAACTCGGTGGTGGTGATCGATCTGCCGGGTGGGACGCAAACCGGCGCGGGACGGTATCAGGTGGACGTCACCGGCGTCGATGGCGTGGCCACTGGCGCGCTCGCCAGCACCAAGTTCGACACCTGCCCGGCCGACCTGCCGCAAAAGTTCAAGAACGCGGGCGCCGTGGGAGCCAATTGCATCACCGTCACCGTGGCGGGCGACCCCTGCGACTCCACTCCTTCCAGTTGGGAACAGACCCACAATCCGGTTTGCCCGTGGAAGGCGAACGCGGTCACCATGCAGCCCATCATCGAAGGTGACGAGGCCGGCTCCAACGGCGAACGGTTTCTGTTCGTGCGAAAGCTTTCCGATACGCGATGGATCCTGCTGCGCAACTACAATATCCCGCACGGCCCGGCACTGAACGAACGCACCACGGTGCTGAGCGGCCACCCCGCCGGCTGGCAATTGACGATGGCCTGCGGCGCCGCCACCGACAGCGGCTACGTGTGGGTCGACTACATCAACGATCCGCGCGGCGACAATCTGCTGCGCGACAACGCGCAATCCCGCGCCCAGCATGGCGACCTTTCGAAACTGGGCTCGGTATCGGCGAACTTCGACGGGGTACGCAACCTGTTCGGCGCCTACCTGTGGACCTATCCCATTCCGGACCGTCTCAACATGGCGGCCGACCTGCCTCTATACACCGGACGCACTTTCGGCAACATCGACGTCAACGATTCGCGCGTGTTCCGCGACTTCATCCAGGTGCATCCAAGCTGGCGCCAGGTGGCGGCGCCGCCGAGGGAGCGGCGCTGGTTTCTCGATGGCAATCCATTCGCGGCGCAGGCGGGCGGCACGTACACACTTTGGAATCAGCCTTCGACGCCGGTGACCGGATCGCTCTACAAGCTCGGGACGCTGACGTCGCCGCTCGAACGGAAGTATCTGGCTACGCTCGCCTGGACCGGACGCCACCTGATGCAGGACGTCAGCGGTCCCGGTTCGGTTCTGACCGGCGCGGCGTCGGACAACTACAAGTATTGCGTTGCCGACTTCTCCGGAGAATGCGTTGCCGGATCGGCGGCCAAGGATATCTATATCAACCTTCCGCACGCCACCATCGACGGGTTGTGCGGCAACATCTTCCTGCACAACCGCCCTTGTTTCACCTCGATGGTCAATCTGGGCATCGGCATCAATCAGTACGGCGCGCAGCGTTACTACGGCTTCCAGCGCTCCGACCGTTACATGACCGGCCAATTGCAGCGTTACAACGCCACCTGGACCTACGACAACGCCGTGCCCATTCCGGATGGAACCTGGGCGGTCACTTCGGGCTCGTGGCTGGAGGGCGTGCGGAACGATCTGCTGATGTTCAAGATTCCGCCTCACCCGGAGCCGGATTCGATCAACCGCAGCGACTATATTCCGATGAAGATCCGCATCGCCCCGCAGCAGGCGGCGCCGAAGGTGAGGGTGCGCTTCGGTTATGCCGAACACGGACCGGCGGACAGTTATTACTGCACCTCGCGCCGGGAAGCCTGCGCCGCCTCGGGCAGTCCTTTCCAGTGGCTCAGCGAGGCGCCGGCGCCGGTCGATTGCGCGGCCGGTTGCACGGTAACGGTGCCTGGCATCTCCGGCAGAGTCGTGTATTACGTCATTGACCGGCTGAATGCCGCGGGCTCGGTGCTAGATTCGGGACGGCGGGGCGCGCTGGCGGTGCCGTAACCTGCCATTGCTGGCACCACAGGTCGAGCATCAGCAGGTTCCAAAGCATGGTGCGGTTGTTGCGGCGGCCGCTTTCATGCTCGGCGAGCAGCCGTTCGAGAAACGATGGCTCGACGAAGCCCAGATCCAAGAATCGCCGGCTGGTGATGTGGTCGCGCAGGAAGCTTTTCAGCGGACCGCGGAACCAGGCGGCGATGGGTACCGAGAAGCCGCGCTTGGGCCGGTTCCACACGCTCTCCGGCAAACGGTCGGAAAAGGTCTCGATAAAGAACGCCTTGCCCTGGCCGCCGCGCATCTTCCAGGCGTGCGGAATGCCCGCCGCCAGTTCCGCCAGTTCATGATCGAGCATGGGGCAGCGCGTTTCGATCGACGCCGCCATCGACATGCGATCCACCTTCACCAGCATGTCGCCGGTCAGATTCGCCGTCGCTTCGAAAAACATCGTTTGCGTCACCGGGTCGACGCCGTTTTTGAGCAGGCAATGCTGCAACTGCTTCCGCAGATAGGCGGTATTGGCGGCGTCGATCCACCGCGGCGCCAATAGTTGTTCCATCTGCGGCGAGGTGAGATAGTTCCATTCGAAGTAGCGGTCGATGGCCGTCGGAAGACTGATCATGTGCAGAAAGTTCTTGCCGTAGGCCGAATACGGCAGGACACCGGCGAGCGACGCCACCGCGGACCGCAGCGGCCCCGGCAGACGATTCCACCGCGCCAGCTTTTCCGCCGCCAGAAAGCTTGGATAGCCGCCGAATACTTCGTCGCCGCCGTCGCCGGTGAGCACCACCTTCACATCGCGGCGCGCGAACTCGCTCACGATCAGCGTCGGAATGGCCGAGGAATCGCCAAACGGCTCGTCGAAATGGTTTACCAGGCGGCGCACCAGGTCGATCGAATCGGGCTTGACCAGAATCTCGTGGTGATCGGTTTTATAGAGCTTGGCGATTTGCCGCGAGTATTCGAGTTCGTTGTACTCGGCTTCCTCAAATCCGATGGAGAACGTCTTAACCGGCTGCGGCGATTGCACGGCCATCGACGCCACCACGGCGCTCGAATCGACGCCGCCGCTCAGGAAAGCGCCCAGGGGGACGTCGGCGATCATGCGCAGGCGCACCGATTCGTCGAACTTGTCGCGCAGCCGTTTCTTGAGGCTCGCCTCATCGAGCCCCGGCGCGGCGTCCCTGGCTGGAACCGGCATGTTCCAGTAAGTTCCTTTTTCCACATGCCCCCGAGCGTCGTAAGTCAACCAACTGCCGGGCTCGAGCTTACGCACCTGCCGGAACGGGCTGTGCGGATCGGGCATGTAGGACAGGCGGAAGTACAAACGGAAGGCGTCTTCATCCAGATCGAGCGGCAGGTTATGCGGGCGCAGGCACTTCAGTTCGCTGGCGAAATAGATGCCTTGCGGCAGCACCGCGTAATATAGCGGCTTCTTGCCGAAGCGGTCGCGCACCAGCAGCAGGCGTTGGCGGCGGCCGTCCCAGATCGCGTAGGCGAACATGCCGCGCAGCTTCTTCAGCCCTTCCACGCCTTCCTGCTCGTAAAGATGGATGAGGGTTTCGGTGTCCGATTTGGTCTGGAAGCGATGGCCCTGGGCGATGAGGTTCTCGCGCAACCCCTGATAGTTATAGACTTCGCCGTTGAAAACCACCCAAACCGTGCCATCCTCGTTCGACATCGGCTGATGGCCGGTGGAAAGATCGATGATGCTCAGCCGGCGCATGCCAATGCCGCAGCCGCCATCGACGTGAGCGCCGAAGTCGTCCGGGCCGCGATGCACCATCTGATCGCACATCGCTTTGACCAGCCGCTCTTCGGCGGCGCCCTGACTGGTGAAGTATCCCGCTATGCCACACATGAAATGGGGCTTGTCCCTCCGGAGTGCAATTCTAATTATCGCAGAGCTATGGTAAGATTTCGCTAGCCCCAGGAGGTTGCCCGGCCTCCTCAATCGCAACTCAGAGCTTTGCTGGCGCGTTCCAACAAATGTATCGGTCCGCGGAGGAGGAGACCTAGCTTGAAACGTGTGCTCGCCGTTCTCGCCGGCTGTGCCCTATGGCCGGCTTTCCAGACGCCAGGCATCGAAATGCACGGGATTGCGGCAACGCCCACCCAGGCGGTACTGGTCTTCGCGGTGCCCGATCTGGCCGCTTGTTTCGTCGACATCTATGCAGACGAGGCGATGACCGCGCCCGTCCACGACGCCAACGCTTCCCTTTTCCCCGGCGCGCAGAACTGCACCCGGCCGGGATCGATCGCCGAGGGCAACCGCATCACTTTCGTCGCCGGGCAGCGGCGCGCCCAGAAAGGCGCGGATGGACTTTTTTATTCCCGCGCGCTGCAGGCTTATCGTAAGCACTTCTACCGCATCCGCTCAGGGTCGCAGGTTCTGCTCGGCAGCTTTGAGACCAACAACATTCCGTTAGGCAAACTTTACGGAGAGCCGTTTCCCTTCGACAGGGACGCGCCCGGGCACTATGGCTGGCCTTCCATGCAGTGGAACGAAGCGTCGCGAGAATATATCGATCCGCTTACCGGCGTGCTGGTGAAACGGATGACGAGTCCGGGCATGGCGGGGCCGGAAGTATCCCGCGCCGCCGATGGCGTTGCCGCTTTCGATATCGACGGCGGATGGAACGGCGCGGCCAACGGAGCCGCTATCGACAGTATCGCGGCTACTTATAGCGGCCTGGAGCGAAGGCCGTTGTTCATCCGCGCGCCGCAGGTCTGTCCGCAAGGCTGGGGCTGTGGACGCGTCGGCAACTGGGAAACGCTTTACCGTTCGATCGACGATATCGAAGTGACGATCAAGGCATGGTGCGCCTCGCAAGGCTGCCAGACCAACGACAACCGCCAGCGCGACATCGAAGTCTGTCTCACCGTCAATGGCGCCACCTGCGCCACCGCCTGGAAGAATCTCACCGTGGGGGATTCGCCCGCCGCAAGTCCGGCGCTGCATCCATCCGGCTTCCCGCATCCGCTGTTTGCCGCCTGGCGCGGCGCGGTAGGCGAGGGCGCACTTCCGCGGCCGTTAATGGGCACTTACGAAGGCGCGGTGAACGTATCGGGCCGCGACGTGACGCTGGTTTCCGGCAACAGGTTTCCCGCCACCGCCTGGACAGCGGGTTCGCGCATCCGTATCGGCGGCATCGAATATCCGATTGCCAGCGTAAGCAGCGGTTCCCGGCTCACCCTGACGGCGCCGGCCGGGAACCTGACCACCGCTCCTTACGCCGCCAATAATTTCGGCGTGCTGCTGCGCAAAGCCACCGCCGGCGCCGGCCTGCTGGAAGTGGATGGCGTATCGTTCCGCTGGGCCAGTTCCCAGGAATTTGAAATGCCCGCCAGCGGCGCATGGGATTTCTGTTCTCCCACCCCGGTGCAGGACCCGGGCGGAAAGCAAGGATACCTGTGCCGGGTCCGCTCCGCCGAGCAGCATCCCACGCTGTGGTTTGTCGCCCCCTCCGATGGCGAGGCGCGGTTTCTCGGCATCGTCAATCCGCCTTATAACGCCGACATCTCCGGCGGCCCGCTCGACAGCAACCAGGGCGATTGTTTCCGCGGCTTCTCCATCAACCCGGCTAATCCGAACCAAGTGTATTGCGTCGCCACCAGCATCGCCACGCCTCCGCAGGGTCTGCTGATTTTTCGCGGCACCTACCACCCCGAGGGACTCCCCGGATGCGCCCAGCCGTCTGGCTACCAGGCGATTCCGCGCGGAGAGTCGTGCCATTTCACCTGGGAGCTGATCACCAAGCCTTCCCGCAATCAGACGATCCTCGAGCAGGCGCGCGCCTTCGACCCATCGTTCGATCCGGCGCGCTATCCCTATCTCGGGCTGTTCGCCGAGCAGGGCGGTAAACTCGGCTTCTATGCCTGGGCGGGGCAGGACACCCTGGCCTGGAGTATCTGGATCGACACCGCCACCTTCCAGGTCGCGGCCATGCAGAACTACCATGCCAATTTCCCGTGCCGGTTCTGCGCGGTTCACTCCTTTCTGCCGCTCGGCGATGAGGAAAATAACGCCGTGGTCGTGAAGGATTTCGTCGGCGGCGCCTCCACCAACGCCGGTCCGTATGAAGTGAAGGTGCTTGAGGTCGGCGGCTCTCAGGATGGATCGCTGGCTGAATCGGCCGCCGAAGCCTGCCCCGCCGGCGTCTCGGGTACGACGCTCGCCCTCGGCGCCACCGGCGTGCGTTGCATCACGGTCAAAATCAGCGGCGATCCCTGCGATCCCACCCCTTCCGATTGGGAGCGGCTCAACGCTAAACCATGCTCCTGGCAGCCGGGCGCGGTCACGCTGCAGCCGGCCGCCGAAGGCGACGAAGCGCAATCGGGTACGGAGCGGTTTCTGTTTGTGAAGGACCTGGGCGACGGGCGTTGGATTCTGAAACGCCATCACGACATCATCCACGGCCCCACGCTCAAAGAGAACACCTCGCGCCGCGCCGCGCATCCTTCGGGCTGGAAGCTCACCATGGTCTGTTCGGCCGCCACCGGCAGCGGTTACGTCTGGGCCAATTTCAACACCGACGCCAATGGCCGGTCGCTGATCCGCGACAACAGCCTGTCGCGGGCGCAGCACGGCGATATCTCCGCTCTTGGAACCGTCATGGGCGACTACGACGTGGAGGCCAATCGCCTGGGCCGTTTCATCTGGTCGCGCCCGGTGCCTGAGCGCCGCAACACAGCCGCCGATTTCAAGATCCTCAACGGCAACACATTCGGCGGAATACCCGTCCACGACACGCAGGTGTTCCTGAACTACATTCAGACGCATCCCAGTTGGCGCCAGGTGTCGGCGCCCGATGGCGAGCGGGACTGGTATCTGGACGGCAACCCCTTTGCGCCGCAGGCAGGCAGCGTGTACACACTGTGGCGGCAGCCGGCATCGCTGGTGACGGGCTCGCTCTATAAGCTGGGCGCGCTCCCTTCCCCATTGGTACGCAAGGTGCTGCCGACGGTCGCCTGGGCCGGCGCCTATCAACTGGAAGACATCAGCGGTCCGGCCGTGCGGATTACCGGCAATGACGCCGACAACTGGAAGTATTGCGTCGCCGAAGCCAACGAAGAATGTGTCACCGGAGGCAGGCCGGGAGATGTGTATCTCAACGTGCCGGGCATGACGCTCGACGGGCTGTGCGGCGATTCGTTTTACTACCGGCGCCCCTGCTTCACGTCGATGGTCAATGGCGGCATCGGCATCAACCAGTACGGAACCAAGGACCGCGGGCTGTCTCATCCGGACCGGTTCCTGACCGCGCAGTTCCAGCGCTACAACTTCACCTGGACGTATTCCAACGCGGCGCCTCTGCCCGATGGATCGTGGGCCATCACCAGCGGATCGTGGCTTGAAGCCACGCGCAACGACCTGCTGCTGTTCAAAATTCCACCGCAGCCGGCCGTGGATGGTATCGACCGCGGGAACTTCGTGCCGGTGCCGGTGAGTGTGCCCGCCATGGCCGGCGCCAGGCTGGCGCGGCTGCGTTTCGGGTACGCCGAAAACGGCGCTTCCACCAGCTATTTCTGCACCTCGCGCCGCGAATCGTGCTCCACCGGCGGCGCTCCCTTCCGGTGGGTGACCGAGACACAGCAGTTGACGGCGTGTGAGCAGGGCTGCACCATCTCGATTCCAGGGATATCGGGCCGCGTGGTTTACTACGTCGCCGATTGGTTCAACGATAGCGGAAGCCTGATTCGCAGCGGCACGCCGGGCGCCTCGGTGGTGCCGTAATCGATTAAAGCCGGACCGCCTTTCGTCCGATTCCTCCCATAGGAATGCTGCGTATCCTCGGTTCCGCCGTCTGCGGTCTGGCTCTTTCGCTCACCGGTTGCGTCATGGCTCCGCTTGACGACGCCACCAATATCAAGATGGCCGTCGAGGCGCAGCCCATCCGGCTCGAGGCCGAGCAGGTCGTTCTAACGCCAAGACAGGTCGATTGCGGCACCAGGGAAGATTTGTGGGAGCCTCCGGCACAGGGTTCGGAATCGCGGCAAAGCGCCCGCCTGATGACGGGCGGTAAAGCGTTGCATTTCGACGACGACGTTTCGGTTACTGAAACCGGCTACGCACAGCCCTATGTGCAGGTGCGCGGCGAATTCCCGGTAGTGGTGGAAGAAGTGATTCACGTCCGCAACGGTAGCGGCGCCAATTCGAGAATCGCGCAAGTGAAGGCCAGCGTCACCGTCGCCCATAGCTGCTTTGCCCGTCCGCTGCCGCTGATGGGCGTACGGAATGGCAAGTTCCATCAGGACATCAGCCCCACCGTCGAGCTGCGCGTGGAAGGCGAGACCTGGAAGTTCGAGCGCGTCCTGCACTAAAAAGCTTTACTCCAGATACAGAAATTCGTTGAGATTGAACAATAGCTGGCAGAGATCGGCCAGGCCGATGCCGCTGGCGGTAACGGCCTCGCGCTCGGCCGCCGACGGAAGCCTGCTCAAGGCACGTTCATAGGCGCGCGCCACCGGATCGGAATCGATCGCGATGCGCGCCGCCATGGCCTGGGCCGCTTCCCTCATCAACGCATTGTTCATCAGCGCCAGCGCCTGCACGGCCGTCGAAGACGAACCGCGGCGCGCACAGGATGCGGCGCTGTCGGGTTGATCGAAGACTTCAAACAGCGGATATCGCACGCTGCGCTTGCGAATCATATAGAGGCCGCGGCGGTGAGAGTCCGGTTTGACGGCGGGTCCGCCTGCGCTGCGATCGAGCAGACCGGCGGCGGCCAGCACCGAATCGCGGATGATCTCGGCTTCCAGGCGCCGGCGCGGAAATTCGCGCGCGCGCCAGGCGTTCGAGTTCAGGATGATCCGTTCGATCGCCTTTACCGACCAGCCGCTAGCGACGAACTCGACCGCCAGCCAATCGAGCAGCGCCACGTTGGCGGGCCGCTCCGCGCCGCGTCCGAAATTGTTTCCCGCCGGCACCAGGCCCGTACCGAAGTGATGTTTCCAGATGCGATTCACCATGACGCGGGCGGTGAGTGGATTGGCGGGCGAGGTGAGCCACCCGGCGAAACGGCGGCGCCGGTAGGAGGTTTGCGCGCAATCCGGCACATCCACTTCGGGGAACGGAACGCCGGCGATTCGCACCGCGCCCGGCTCCATGGCGGACGGCAGCGGATCGCGGCCATACTCGCCGATCGCCATGATCGTGTCGAGCGCGGGCGGACGCTGCCTGTCCAAAGAAGCGATTTTCGCGGCCGCGTCTTCGTAGGAAACACGATCTGGCGCCGTCATGCGGACGGCGATCTCCGCCTCGGTGATCTCGAGTGTGCGCTCGATCTGGCGCGCCGTCAGCCGCTCTCCGTGGGTTCGTTCCGCAGCCGGCCGTTGCCATGCCGATTGCATGTAAATGGGCAGTTTGGCGATCTTTTCCGCGGCCACCAACGGGCGATAGGCGCGTTCGAGCGCGGCACGTATTTCCCGGTGCGGTCTGGCCCGTTCGTCGATCTGGCCGTTGGTTGCGGCATGCCGCGCGGCCGTCCCGGCATCGGCCAGCGGATAATCGCGCGGGCGAATCGAAGCGAACACCGCCTGCACGCGATGATAATCGTGCCGCGTGATGGGATCGTACTTGTGATCGTGGCAGCGCGCGCAGCCAATGTTCAGAGCCTGAAAGGCCGCCATCGTGGTGGATACCACGTCGTCCAGTTCATCGAGCCGCGTCGTTTCGTTCTTTAAATTGTTCTCCGCGCCCAGCCGCAGAAACCCGGTGGCGATGCGCGAGGCGGTGGTGGGGAAATCGAGCTCATCGCCGGCGATCTGTTCGCGCAGAAACGCGTCGTACGGTTTGCCGTTGTGGAACGAAGCGGCGACCCAGTCGCGGTAGCGCCACGCCTGCGGGCGAGGCCAATCGAATTCATAGCCGGAGGAATCGGCGTAACGCACGACATCGAGCCAGTGAGTGGCCCAGCGTTCCCCGTAATGCGGCGAAGCGAGCAGTTGCTCCACCACTTCTTTCCAGGGCCGTGCGAGCGCGCGGGCTCGTTCTTCGGGCGAAGGAGGCAGACCTAGAACGTCGAGCCATGCACGCCGCACCAGCACATCCGCGGCGGCCGGCGTGGAGACGCGATCGAGAAACGCATCGATGGGGTTGCCGCCCCGCGGAGGTGGCGTGCGCTCCGGTTTCACGAAGGCCCAGTGACGTCGCTCGGGGGCGGTGATGGCGCGTTCGGGTCCGGTGAGACGCACGGTGGAGCCGGGCCATGGCGCTCCTATTTCCACCCAATCCTTGAGAATGCGCGCTTCGCGCTCGGAAAGCTGGCTGTGATGGCCGGCCAATTGCTGGCACAGCAGACTGCTTTCGGGATCGAAGGGGATGACCGCGGCGCCGCCGGCGCCGCCCTCCATCATGGCCGCGCGTGTCCGCAGGTCGAGACCGGCGGCCTTGGCGGCGCCATGGCAGCCGGTGCAGTAGCGGTTGAGTACGCCGACCGCTTCCACCGGCAGACCGGCGGCCGGTAACCACAGTGGTACGAGGAATGGCAACACTCGCCACATGCTTTAGATTCAGACCGATTATTGTGTCAACGGGGCTCGATCTACAATAGCCTCGAATGGGAGTTCTTCTGGCGCGCGATCTCGCGCTGCTGCTGGTGTTGATCGCCTTAGCGTTTTGGAAGCTGGTTTTCTCGCGCGCGTATACGTTTCTTGAAGCTCCCGACGTGGCCAATCAGGTTCTGCCATGGCTGCAGATGCAGGCCGTCGCGCTACGGGCGGGAACCGTCGCGCTGTGGGATCCTTACCTGCTCGGCGGCCAGCCGATGGTGGGCCAGATGCAGCCCGGCGTCACCAATCCTTTCACCTATCTGCTGCTGGCAATGCCGCTGCGCGACGGCTATCTGAATCCGGTGGCGGTGCATTGGTGGTTCGTGCTGCTGCATATGATCGCGGGCGTGTTCGCCTATTGGCTGTGCCGCGATTTGCGGCTGCATCGGCTGGCGGCCATATCCGGCGGAGTGTTCTACGCCATTGGCGGCTACATGGGCCACACGACGTGGCCATCCTATTTGGGCGGCGCCATCTGGTTTCCGCTGATCGCGCTGTATGGCATTCGCGGCAATCCCTGGATGACGGGATTGTTTCTCGGGCTTTCGTGGATGAGCGGCCATCATCAGGTTCCGCTGTTTGCCACCGTGGCGGGCCTCGGACTGGTGGCGGCGAATCCCTCGCGCGCGCGGCTGCGCTTTGCCGTTACGGCCTTGACGGTGGCCGGATTGGTGGGCGCGGTGCAGATTCTGCCCGCTCTTGAATATGGACGCCACACGGTACGTTGGGTGGACCTGCCGGACCCGATCGGATTCTCCGGCACCGTGCCCTACACGGTTCATGAGCGGAACGGATTGAGTCCGCGCGATCTGTTCCACCTGGTTCAGCCCGGCGCGGAAACGATCTCCAACCCCTTTGCCGGATATGTAGTGCTGGGACTGGCGGCGTTTGCCGTGTGGGCCACGTTTTCCCGCGCGGTGACGCGATACGCTTTGGGCCTGGCGGTGGTGACGCTCGTGTTTGCGCTGGCGGGCGCTTCGCCTTTGCACGGCGTTCTCTATTCGCTTGCGCCGATGATGGATAAGGCACGCTCGCCGGCGGTGGCGCTTTCCGTGACGCACCTGGCGCTGACGATTCTCGCGGCGGTGGGCTTTGACGCGTTGCGCGGGCGCTCGCGATGGGCATGGGCGCTGCTGCCGCTGATGCTGCTCGATCACAGCCGCGCGGTGGGCTCCGATTATCGCCGTTTTGACGACGCTTCCCGGATCAATGTCTATCCACACCTGGAGCAGACGCGCGATGTGGCGGAGTTTCTGAAACGGCAGCCGGGACCGTTCCGCGTGGAGACCGATTACGACGCGCTGTTATTTAATTTCGGCAACTGGCACGGCGTGGAGACGATGGCTGGCTATCTGCCCGCCGTGCTCACCACCAACTACCGCACCGGCTGGTTTGACGATCGAACGCGGTCGCTCTATGGTGCCGCTTATGCGGTGGCAAGGAAGCCGCTGCGCGAGGGACAGCGCGAGGTGTTCGCGGGGGCGCATGGGTGGAAGGTGTACGCCAATCCGCAACCGCGGCCTCGCGCCTGGACCGTGCATCCCGGCTGCGCGGGGGCCGGCGAGGCGAGTGTCGTCGAGAGCGGCGTGCATCGTGTGCGGCTGCAGGTGCGAATGCCCTGCCCCGGGTCGGTGGTTCTGGCGGCGAATATATACCCGGGATGGACGGCGCGCGTGGATGGCCGCGCGGCGGAGGTGGTTGCGGCGGAAACGGCGCTGCGTTCGGTGGCGGTGGAGGGCGGAGCGCATGAGGTTGTGTTTGAGTATCGGCCGTGGACGGTGTATGTGGGGTTGGCGGGAACGGTGGTGGGAGGATTGGTGGCGCTTTGGTTCGGGCGGGGGATTTTCAGAGATCGTACTCCGTTAGGCACCGTTCCGTCGCTCGTTCGCCGATAGGTTCAGGGCTGGATGAAGAGACGTATGGCTTATCGGCGATATGGCTTCTACGCTATACTCGGGACGTGGCGTGGGAGGTTGAATTTACGGATGAATTCGAGGAATGGTGGCACGGCTTGACCGAATCGGAACAGGGAAGAGTTGATGCCCGGGTCGGACTACTGATGGCGCGCGGCCCAAATCTCGGATTCCCGTTTAGCTCACAAGTCAAGAGGTCGCGTTTTCCAGAGATGCGGGAACTCCGCGTCCAGGCCGGAGGCGACCCTCTACGGATGCTGTACGCATTTGACCCACGCCGGGTCGCGATTCTACTGATCGCCGGGGACAAGACGGGTGACGACCGCTGGTATGAGACGAAGGTTCCGGTGGCGGATCGACTGTTCGAGCGCCACCTGAAGACGATTGAGAAGGAGACTGGGCATGGCTAAGAAGTTTTCTCAGTTGCGTGACGGAATGTCCGCCCAGGCGCGGGCCGTGAGCGCCGTTGAGCACCGCCGGCTGCTGGAAGAGATGTCGCTGCACCAACTTCGCAAGGCACGTGAGCTGACTCAGACAAAGATCGCCGGAGAGTTGCACATCGGGCAAGGTGATGTTTCGAGATTGGAACGGCGTACGGACATGTACGTCAGTACGTTGGCCGGCTACCTTCAGGCCGTCGGTGCGGATCTGGAGATCCGCGCGGTTTTTCCTGATGGGAGCGCCGTCAAGATTACGCAGTTTTCAGAGTGATTGCCGCGTGATAACCATCGCGACTGGCATTCGTGTATCGAGTTTCAGGCCCTGCGCTTGAGCCACATTCCCCGATCTTCACGCGTTCTGTGGTGGAGACATACCACCGATGACCCGACGAACGTTAGCCGTTTCCCTGCTGGCCGCTTCGATGATGGCCGAGCCCGTGCGCATCCGGCCCACCGAAGAGCTGAATGCGGCGCTGCAGAAGGCGATCATGGCGGGCGATGCCGGCCGCATGAAGACGCTGCTCGACAATGGAGCCGATCCGAACGCCAAGGATGACGACGGCACTCCCGCTTTGATGAACGCCGCGCTGTATGGCAGCGCCGCGCACATGAAGCTGCTGGTCGATCGCAAGGCCGCCGTCGACGCGCGCAATGCCATGGACGCCACCGCCTTGCTGTGGGCGGCGGGCGATCCGGCCAAGGCGCGTCTGCTCATGGAACACGGCGCCGATGTCAACGCGCAATCGAAGATGGGCCGCACGCCGCTGATGGTGGCCGCTTCGGTGGCGGGCAACGCGTCCACGGTGCGGATGATGCTGGCCAAGGGCGCGCGCGTCGACGTCAAGGACAACGTGACGCCGATTCCCATCATTCCCGCCGGGGGCGGAAAGGGTACCGCGCTGATCGATGCGGCGCGGACGGGCGATATCGAGTCGGTCGAAATGCTGCTCGATGCCGGCGCCGATGTGCGCGCCACCGACGGCCGCAACGCCACCGCGCTCAGCGAAGCGGTGATGTACAGCCGTCGCGACGTGGTGCGCAAGCTGCTCGACGCGGGAGCGGACGCCACCGGCGCCATCACCATGCTGAAGTTTTCCTACATGTCGCTGGCGGCCATGCGCGGCGATGTGCAGGTGGCGCGGCTGTTGGCACAGCACAAAGCGCCGTCCGGTCAGGCCGATGCGGGCGGCAACACGCCGCTGATGTTTGCCGCCGCTTCCGAACGCGACAACGCGGGCATGGTGAGCTTCCTGCTGCAGGCGGGCGCGGCGGTGAACGCGAAGAATAGAGCCGGCGAAACGGCACTCGACTGGGCGCGGCGTCGCGGCGAGAAGACCGCCATCGTGGATATGTTGCGGGCCGCGGGCGCGGAATCGGCCATGGAGCCGGGAGCGGTCCAGGCCGGTGGGGCGATGGGCCCTGTCACCGCGGAGGAGGCGGTGAGCAAAGCCCTCGCCCTGCTGGCGGGCACGGCGGCGTCTTCGTTTCAGAAAGGCGGCTGCGCCTCCTGCCACAACCACACGCTGCCCATGGTGGCTTCGGCAGTGGCGGCGCGTAAAGGTATCGCCGTCGATCCGGCCGCCACGGATCTTATGATGAAGTACACCATCAGCCTGATGACGCCGGTAACCGGGGCGCTGCTGGAAGGCAGCGGCGCTCCGCCGGACATGGCGGTGGGCGGCGGCTACGTGCTCGAAGCGCTGCGGGCTCAGAAATTCATGGGCAATCGCACCACCGCGGCCGTGGTTCACAACGTGGCGCAGATGCAGATGGCCGATGGGCGATGGGTGGGTTGGGCGCCGCGCGGACCGCTCGAATCGGGCGACATCCAGGCGACGGCGATGTCGATTCGCGCCTTGCGCCAGTATCCGATCGTAGGACGGCAGGCCGAAATGTCGGCGCGTATCGCGCGCGCCCAGAAGTGGTTGAGGGAAGCCGTGCCGGTTACCACCGAGGAATACATCATGCGGCTGGAGGGATTGGTGGAGAGCGGCGCTTCTCAGACGGCGGCGGCGGAAGCGGCGAAACAGTTGGCGGCGTTGCAGCGCGCCGATGGGGGATGGGGACAACTGCCCGGTCTCGCTTCGGACGCCTATGCCACCGGAAAGGCGCTGGTGGCCCTGACCCGGGCGCGCGCCACGGTGGGGGATCGCAAAGCGGCCATGGCCTGGCTGCGCGCCGCGCAACAGGCCGACGGATCGTGGCGGGTAACCACCCGCGCCTATCCGTTCCAGCCGTTGAAGGATACCGGATTCCCGCACGGGCGCGATCAGTGGATCTCGGCCGCGGGAACCAGTTGGGCAGCCATGGCCCTGGCCATGAACCTCAAGTAGGTCTGCCTTGCCAACTGACGCCCAGCCGCTACGCCGTGGGTAGCGGGTGGGCGTCCGGAATTTCCACTTAAACTAGGAGTAGCAGCCACCATGGCGTTACCCCAACTCCTTATTCCGGCTCTGAGAACCGGCGACCGGCTGTCGCGACAGGAGTTCCTTCGCATCTGGGATGGTCTGCCCTGGCTGAAGAATGCCGAACTCATCGACGGAGTCGTGTACGTGGCATCGCCCGTAAGCCGTTCTCATTGGAACCTCGATATTCGCCTCATCGGCGTACTGCGCCAGTACGCCATCCACACGCCCGGCTGCGAAGCGGGCAACAACGGAACCTGGTTGATGCTGGATAGCGCTCCGCAACCCGATGCATTCCTGCGTATTTCGCCTTCTCGCGGCGGGCAGTCGCGCGACGACGATGAGCGATATCCATCGGGTGCTCCGGAATTGGCGGCGGAGGTATGCATCACCAGCACGGAAATCGACTTTGGGCACAAACTCGCTTTGTATCAGCGATCTGGTGTACGGGAGTACATCACGGTCGAGCAACTGCCCGCCCGTTTGATGTGGCGATCCCTTCAGCCAGACGGATCGTACGCGCCGTTGGAACCGGATGCCGATGGCGTGCTCCGCTCGCGGGTGTTTCCCGGGTTGTGGTTGGATCTTCAGGCGTTCTGGAGCAATGACGGAATCGGCCTCGAACGCGTCTTGCGGGAAGGTCTGGCATCCGCGGAGCATCGGGAATTTATGAAGAGTTTGGGCGGTTCCCTGTAGCGCTTGGCCATCTGGCGCGCCGGTCGCGTGCCGATCGGAACGATGCGAACGCTTGAAGGAACGGCAGATCCACAAGTTACTCTGAAGCTCGACGGCGCTCAAGAGGCTGTCACTGGAATGGATAGCCGCTCGATGAGCGAGTGGGGCGCAGCGTTACGCCGTGGGTATCGGCTGGGCGTCCGGAATTTCCGGTTCCTTTTTGCGCACCAGTTGCGGCCGCTCCTGATGATGCTGCCGCTTGACCTGATACATGCGCTGATCGGCTACCGAGAGCAGCGTTTCCACATCCTTGGCGTCGGCCGGATAGAATGCCTCGCCGATGCTCGCTCCGAGAATCGTCTCCCCGTTGCACGCCTGACGCCCCGCCTCTTCGATCATCGCCGCCAATACGCGCGTTTTCTCCTGCAAGCCTCGCGAGCTGATGCCGGAAACCACCGTTACGAACTCATCGCCGCCAATGCGGGCCACGAAATCGCCGGGGCGGCAGTGAGCGCGGAGCCCGTCGGCCACAAGCTGCAGCGCGCGATTGCCTTGCAGGTGGCCGTAGCGGTCGTTCACCATCTTGAAGCCGTCGAGGTCGATCAGCAGAACGACGAAAGCGGCCCCATCGCCTTTCTGAAGCTCGCCGTGCAGGTGGACATAGAGCGACTGGGCGTTGGCGAGCCCGGTCAACTGATCGGTTCCGGCCACGCGCTCGATGCGGCTGTGATGCAGGGCGTTGTCGATGGTCTGGCTCGCCTTCGATCCGATGGTCTGCAGAATGCGCAGATGATCGGTGGTGAACGCGTCGGCCTGTTTCTGATAGAGCGTGAGAGCGCCGATGGTGCGGTCGGATACTTCCAGCGGAACCGAAAGCGCCGAACGCAATGTGCTGAACTTGCTGCGGTCGGCCAGATAGCCGCACTCGACCGAAGGAGTACCGTTCACCACCGGCTTGCGTTTCTCCGCGACATAGCCCGAGATGCCTTCGCCGGCCGGAATGCGCAGCGAGCCGAATAACTGCGAATCGGCGCCGGAGACGAATGCCGGCACCAGCACGTTCTGATCGAGATGATAGATGGCGATGGAGTCGTAAGGCACCAGGTTCTTCATGCGCGTGGCCAGCAGCGACAGCGTCTCCTCGAGGCTGAGCGAGCTGCCGAGATCGCGGCTCATCTCATGCAGCATGTGAAATTCCTGGCGCGCGGCGGCGATGGATGCGATAAAGTCGCCCGAACGGCCGGCGGCTGCACCCTGTTGTCCACTCCCGCCAGTGCCCGTGGCGGAGGCGGCGCCGCGTTCCACCCGTACGCTGATCGATGGGCGGCTATGCGCCGTCGATTCGGCCATCTCCCGCGCCTTCTCTTCGAGGTCGAAACAGCGGCGCGAAAGAATCTCGATGATTTGCGGATCGTAGCTTTTGCCCGATTCCGAGACCACCTTGGCCAGCGCTTCCTGCAGCGGCAGCGCCGGGCGGTATTGACGATTCGAGGCCAGCGCATCGAGCCCGTCGACGGCCGAGAGAATGCGCGCGCCGATGGGAATCTCTTCCCCCTTCAGGCCGTCCGGGTACCCGGTGCCATCCCACTTTTCGTGATGGCTCCGGACGATGGGCACCACCGGATAAGGAAACTGCACGCTGTCGAGAATTTCGGCACCCACGATCGGGTGGACCTTCATGCGCTCGAACTCTTCCTTGGTGAGCTTGCCCGGCTTGTTGATGATGTACTCGGGCACGCCGAGCTTGCCGATGTCGTGCAGCAGCGAAGCGGCCTCGAGGGCCTGAATCTGATCCTCGCCAAGATCGAGTTCACGGGCGAGCTCAATGGTGTAGACCTTGACCCGCCGCAGATGGGAATGGGTGGTGTCGTCCTTGGCTTCGATGGCCAGCGCCAGCGCTTCAATGGTGCGCAGGTGGAGCGCGGCGGTTTCGGAAACGTGCTTCTTTTCGGCTTCGAGCCGCCCCAGGTACATCTGATAGGAGTGATAGATCAGGTAAAGACCGGGCAGCACCAGGAACGAAAACTGCCAGCCGATCGACTGATTGGTGGCGTGGACGATTGCCGCCAGCGCGGCCGCGAACAGAAACTGCGGACCGGTCCAGAAGAAATTGTCGTACCAGACGCGCGTGGCGCGCTTGCCGCTGCTCATGGCGACGACGCCGGCGATCATGGCCGTGTTGGACAGGAAATAGATGGCGGTGGCGAAAAACAGCAGCATCGGCATCGACGCGCCCTGCGCCGCCAGCCAGGTGGAATGGTAGACGCGATGCGCCAGCATGATGCAGGCCGCCGAACACGATACGTTGAACGCCACCTGCACCGCCGCCGGGCGCTGGGTGGCGGCGATCAGCGTCTGGCTCAGGGCGCCGCAAACGGTCACCACCAGCGCTTGCGGCAGCGGCAGGTCGATGACCGCCAACAGAAAGAAAACAAAGTTGACCGAAAGCGATCCAATCACCCCCGGCAGCCGCACTTTCAGCTTGCCGGTGGCGGTGGCCAGGGCGATGTAGAACAGAAAACGCAGCGGTTCCTCACTGGTCCATTCCGCCGCCGCCAGCAACCCTGCTGCCACGCCCAGCAAAACGACCGTCAGGATGTAAATCCGCGTTTTCCAGTCGAGATTCATGTCTCAGAACCTGGGGATCGGGCGACACGCCCGGCCAGGAGCGCCGGACCGACACCTATCCTTCCGCCTCTCTCTTATCGGCGGAGATGGTAAGCCCAGGCACCAGGAAAATCCCCATCCCGCCCTAAGGCATTCGCTTATCTCCCGCTTCAATTGGTGTTAGCTCTACCTTACAGTCCGGGCTCGTTTCCCGGCCTGCGCCGCTCCACCGGGATTCCTTGCGCTAACCTAAGGCACCGTGGGTCTCGCCGTACGCCTCATGCTCGCGGCGGCGGCGCTATTTGCCGCCGATGCCGTGGTGTTCCGTTCGGGTTGGTACAAAAGCCTCCTCGAGCCAGATTCGTCGGTCGCCATGATGGAACGTATGATCGAAGCCGAGCGTGGCCGGCAGAGCCAGCCCGCGCGGCACCAGGTGCTGGCGCTCGGAGATTCGCGCATGGGCTTCTTTGTGCGCTTCGCCAATGAAAGCGACCGCGGCGCGGGGGTCCGCTTCGCCACGCTATCGCTTGGCGGCCAGTTGCCGCGCCAGTGGCCCTACATCCTGCGGGCGGTGGATCCGAAGGCGAATCACTACTCGGCGATCCTCCTCCCGCTTGACGATTACGACGACCTCGACACCGGCCAGATCATGGCGGAGCGGGTGAGCGACCTGCGCTACCTGGGCGGCCAGTTGCGGTTGAGCGATCTGCCGGACTTCGCCGGATCGTTTCTCACCTGGTCCAGCCGCTGGCAGGCGGCGCGTTCGATTCTGTTCAACGGGTTCGCCTTTCAGAAAGACGTGCAGGCGTTTCTGGCGGCGCCCGCGGCGCGGCTCCGGAAGCTCGAACAATACCGCGACTGGGAACAGTGGATCTACAACTACAAGGGCGAATCGCGGAGCCTGGCGGGCCTGCGGGTCGATCGCGCCAACCGGAAGGTGTTCCTGCCGGAGGACGTACCCGCGCCAGTGCGGGCGATGGTGGAGCGGGAACTGCTGGCCCATCCGGCGCCACGGACTGGCGTGATGGCCGCCTATCGCGAACACTGGCTCGGACGGCTCGCCGAGCGCTATCGCGGATCGCCAACCCGTCTGATCTTCCTGCGCCTGCCGCGAGGCCCCGTCCCGCCGGTTCCGCGAGCGTCGAATCCGGAAGGGACGGCGCGGCGGCTGGCGCGGCTGCCGAACGTCACGCTGATCGACGAGCATTTCTTCGATTCGCTCGAACGTCCGGAGCTGTTCATGGACCCGCTGCATCTGAATTGGCCGGGCGTCGAACGCTTCACCCTCCTGCTTTCGGGTGAAGTGCGGCGATTGTTGACGGCATCCTGACCACGCGGCTCATGCTTTTCCACACCGCCGGATACTTTATCTTCCTCGCCGTTGTCACAGGGGTGTTCTATCTGGGTCCGGTCCGTTGGCGCCGTGCGTGGTTACTGGCCGCCAGTTACTTCTTTTACATGTGCTGGAACCCGGTATTCGTTTTGCTGGTGTGGACGCTGACTTTGATCGACTATGGATCGGGGCTGTGGATGGAGCGCGTGGCCGATCCACGGCGGCGGCGTTGGTTGTTAGTGGGTAGTCTCGGCGCCAACCTGGGGTTTCTCGGTTACTTCAAGTACTATAATTTCCTGGCGTCGAACGTCGCGCACCTGCTCGACCGGTCTCCGGATGCGTTCGCGCTTTCGATCCTGCTGCCGATCGGCATCAGTTTTCATACCTTTCAGAGTATGTCCTATGTGGTGGACGTGTACCGCCGCGAGCAGCGGGCGATTCGCAACCTGATCGACTATGCGCTGTTTATCGCCTTCTTTCCACAACTGGTGGCCGGACCGATCGTACGGGCGCGGGATTTCTTCCGCGATCTGTACGGCTGGCGCCGCCCGTCGATGGCCGAGGCGCAGCAGGGCGTCTTTCTGGTGCTGTTCGGACTTGCCAAAAAAATGGTGCTGGCCGACCAGTTTGCGCTGCTGGCGGATGGATATTTCCGCGATGTAACGGCGCATCCGGGCGCCGTACCGGCCTGGAGCGGCACGGTCGCCTTCGCTTTGCAGATCTTCTTCGACTTTTCCGGATACACCGATATGGCCATCGGCAGCGCGGCGCTGCTGGGGTTTCGTTTCCCGGTGAACTTCCGGCGCCCGTATCTGGCGGCGAGTATGACGGAGTTCTGGCGGCGTTGGCATATCTCGTTATCGACCTGGCTGCGCGACTATGTGTATATTTCTTTCGGCGGGAACAGGCATGGCAGGTGGGCCACTTATCGCAACTTGATGCTGACCATGCTGCTTGGCGGCCTTTGGCACGGAGCGAGCTGGAACTTTCTGATTTGGGGCGGCTATCACGGAGCGCTGTTGAGCCTGGAGCGCGCGGTGCCGGTGGAGCGGCTGTACAGGGCGGTACGGATTCCGGCTACGTTCATTCTGGTGTGCGCCGGCTGGGTCTTCTTTCGCGGGGCGACACTGGCCGATAGCGGCTACGTAATCGGTGAGATGTTCGGGTCTGCGGGCGGAGCGGCCACCTGGCAAAGCTGGCATTATGCGCTGGCGGTGGTCTCGTTGCTGCTAGCGGCAATCGAGGAACGTACGGGCTGGTTCGACCGGATGCACGAGAAGCCGGCCTGGGTCTATGCCGGGGCGGCGGCGGCGTTGTTAATGGGAATCGAGCTGTTCGGGGTGACCGAAGAGAACATTCCGTTCGTGTATTTTCAGTTTTGAAGACTACACGCGAATGATGGCACACTGATTTGGTGGCAACTCTGACTCTGGCGATCGAAGACGGTCTGCTGAAAGAGGTTCGCAGGCTCGCGATCGACCGCGATACGACGGTTGATCAAATGGTGCGCGAGTTCTTGCAATCGGCGGTGCGGCTGGCTTCGGACCGGGACGCGGCCCAGGCACGTCTGTTGTCGCGGCGCTACCCCGTGGAGGACGGCATTTCGTGGACGCGGGAGGAACTCCATGAGCGGTGAGCAGACGGAGCGGCGCGTTTTCATCGATACCAACATCCTGGTGTATGCTCTCACGGCCGGAACGGATTACTGGCACGCCATGGCCCGCCGGCTCTTAGAGGGTGTCCTCATGGCTCAGGGCCGCATGTGTTTGCGGGATTGGAGCCGATGCGGCTTTGCCGGACCTGGGGGACTGGGATTCGGTCATCGTCTCGGCGAAGAGACTGGAGGCCGGAGTGTTTCTTTCGAGAGGACCTCAACGCCGGCCAAAGCATCGCGGGCGTGCGGATCGTAAATCCCTTGGCATGATACGCTGAACGCGGGCGCCGATGCTCGATTCGCTCTGTATCCTCATGCCGGTTTACGACGACTGGGAGGCGGTGCGTCTGCTGCTGCCGCATCTGGATTCCGTCGCCACCGGGCTTGGGCTCGAGGCCGAGGTGGTGTTGATCAATGATGGTTCCCCTTCCCCCGCTCCTCAGGTATTGATGACCGCCCGCTTCCCCGCCCTGCGGCGGCTGGAGGTGGTCACGCTCAAGAGAACCGTGGGACATCAACGGGCGCTGGCCGTGGGACTCGTCCATATCTGGCAGACCCGGCGGCATTGCACGGTAGCGGTGATGGACGCCGATGGGGAGGATTCTCCGGACGGCATCCCTTCCCTGCTCCGGCGGCTATATGAACCGGGCGCGCCGATGGCCGTCTTCGCCGAGCGCACCAAGCGTGCCGAAGGGCTGGCCTTCCGGTTGAGCTATGCCGTGTTCCGGCGTCTGCACCGGATGCTATCGGGCGTCGAGATCCGGGTGGGTAATTTCAGCGTGTTGTCTCCGGCGGCGCTCGAACGCCTGGTGGTCACTCCCGAAATCTGGAATCACTATGCCGGGTCCGTATTGCGTTCACGGCTGCCGTTCGCCACGGTGCCCATTGCCAGGGCGCCGCGGCTCGCCGGACGGTCGAAGATGAACGCCGTTTCGCTGGTTCAGCACGGGCTGAGTGCCATCTCGTTGTTTGCCGATGCGGTGAGCGTGCGGATGTTCCTGGCTTCGGGAGGGGCGCTGGTTGGAACGGCCGTGGGGGCGATGGCCGCCTGGCTGGCCGGTTTCACCGGCATCGCTTCCGCGCTGGCTTGGGTGGCCGCGGCCTTGGTGCCGCTGCTCGCCGCGGCGCTGGGCTTTGCCCTGTCGGTGTTGGGAAGGCGGTCGCAGATGCCTTTCGTGCCGGTGCGGGAATGTCCGGATCTGATCGCGGGGGTATGGGCGGCTCCGGTGTCTTCCCTGCCCTATGAGAGGCGTGGCACGGCGGTATGACACACGTGTGCCCCAACATAGTCAGTCGTACCCGGCGGGGTTTCTGTTCCGTAAGCCGCTGGGGACATTGAAGTTTGGTCAGTCCGGCCGGACGAAGCCGGCCCTAAAGCCGCCCGCCTGTACGTACAGCTTTCCAGTTTGACAGCGCACACGTCCGTATGGCAGACTGCACATACAGCTATATGGCAGATGCGATCGCGCTGGCGAATCAAAAAGGCGGATGCGGCAAGACAACGACGTCGATCAATCTGGCGTCGGCGCTGTCGCGGGTGGGCGATGTGCTGCTGGTGGACGCCGATCCGCAAGGTAGCGCGCTGCGCTGGCGGGCGCTCAACCGCGATGCGGCTTCGACGTTTCAGGTCGTAGCGCTTCCCTCCCCTGTGCTTCATAAAGAGATTCCGGCACTGGCCCAGAAATATCGATACGTGGTGGTCGATTGCCCGCCCGGTGGGCCCACTGGCCTCGACAACATCACGCGCTCGGCTCTGATGGCAGTGGACCTGGTGATTGTGCCGGTGCAGCCGAGTCCGCTCGATCTGTGGTCGGGCGAAGACATGGCCACGCTTATCGAGAAGGCGCAGACGGTGCATCCGGCGCTGCGCAGCCGCATGTTGATTACGCGGCGCCTCAGCAATACGACGCTCGGGCGCGAGGCTCGCGACGCTGCCGGGGCCTTCGGAATTCCCGTGTTCGAGACGGAAATCGCCCAACGGGTGGCGCTCGCCGAGTCGCTGGTAGCGGGTCAAACGGTGTTTGAGTATGCGCCGGGATCGCCGGCGGTGGAAGAATTTCAACGTTTGAGAGCGGAAGTGCAGGATGTGCTGGCCGCCGAGCCGGTGCGGATGGCGTCCGCGAGTTGAAGATTTAGAGGGAGTTATGTCGAAGAAAGCAAGCTTGAGGGATGCATTTGTGCGGAGTGTTCCGAGCCAGCTCGCTGTAGAGCCAGCCGAACAGATTACCGTAGATACAGCCGGGAGCATAGACATATATACAGCCAGCCAGGAACCTGTAGCTGCCCCGGAAGCACCGGCGCCCCATACAGCTACACAGCCACCTGGCCAAACACCTTTACAGCTTCCTGCATCTACTGCTGTAGTCGCGTCGCCTTCTATACAGACATCCTCCTATACAGCTAGCCCGCTACCTGTACAGCGCCTCATCCCAAAAAAGAAGGCCACCTTCAATCTCGACGCCTCGCTCCACCAGCGCCTCAAAGTCGCCGCCGCCGTCCACAGCCGGGAAATGGTCGATATCGTCGAGGACGCTCTTTTGAAGTACCTGCCCAACCTCGATCACTCCTCCAACCAAGGGATCGCCCGGTGAAATCGAAAACCCGTCCACCCGAACGCCTCGCTCTCGAACGCCGCAAACCGGAGAGCATGCCCGCGCCCCTTAGCGCCGTCATGGCCGAGACCGGATCCATCGAACTCAGCATCTCCAAGCGCAAGGCGAAGAAGCTGGCCGCCGTCGAAGTGGTCAACGCCAAGCGCGAAGAGGGCAGGCAAGACCTGGTCTATAACTCGCGCCCGTTCGTATTGTGCTGCCTGCCGATCCGGCGGCCCGAAAAAACGACCCTCGAATATACGCGGCAGAATGGCAAGTTTTTTCTCAGCCTGGCCGGACATCCGCGTTTCGGCCTGCCCTTCGGACAGGACCGCCTTATTCCGATCTGGGTGGCTACGCTCGCGCTGCGGCAGAACTCGAAGACCGTCCGGTTCCGCACCGCCAGCGAAATGCTGCAAACCTTCGGCCTGCAGAAATCCGGCGCCAATTACCGCCGGCTGATCGAAGGCTTCCAGCGCATCTTCGCCTCCACCATCTTCTTTGGAACCGAAGACCAGGTGCGCAAGGACCTCGTCTTCGACTGGGCCCGCTTTCATTACTTCGACCGCATGCAGCTATGGTTCAACCGGCATGACGATCAGGAAGCGCTTCCGGGCGAGGAATTCGAGAACGTGATCGAGCTCAGCGATTCGTTCTGGCGCGAGATTCAGAGCCACCCGATTCCGGTGGACGCGGAAGTCGTCAAAGGACTCTCCGACGCGCCTGGTAATCTCGACTTCTATATGTGGCTCTCCTGGCGCTGCTTCAAATCGAAGGGCGTGGAATACATCAGCCTTTGTGGACCGGGCAGCCTCGAGCAGCAAATGGGCATGACCGAGTACAAGCGCGAGCGCCGCTTCAAGCAGAAGATTCGCGAGTGGCTCACCATCACCAAGCGCTTTTGGCCCGAATGCCCAGCCGAGATGTCGCCGGACGGACAATACCTGGTTATCGGCCACGGCAAGGCGATCAACGGTCCGGCTTGACGTCGCCCGCTTCGATCACCGCGGCCGCATAGCGGATCAGATCGCCGTCTTTTTCCGCCAGCTTGCGCAGCCGCGCATAATCGCCCGCGGTCTGGCAAAGCTGGGGCAGGGTAGGGCAGCTCAGGTAGTTCGGATCGGTATCGCCGACAAACTGCTCGAATACTTCCACCGCTTCATGCGGGCGTCCCAAGCGCAACAGCATGCGCACCAGCACCTGGGCCGGATAGCTGCCGATCTGCTCGTAGTCGTAAGACGCCACGCGCGCGCGGAAATGCGCGATCGTCTGGTCGACGCCTTCTCCCAGGCGCGCCGCGAAATACAGCGCGTGGTCGCGATAGAAATCGTCGAATGGCGGGTAGCCTTTATATTGCAGATCCGAATGCAGCTGCGTTCCGTAGAGCGCCAGCCCGCGCGCCAGCCGCAGCGTTTCCTCGCGCCCGGATTCGGCGCTCAGCCGCACCACCGACATCAGATGCGACACGTCGACGTGATAGCAGAATTCGCCGAACAGCCAAGGGCGCCCTTCGATCAACTGGGGAATCGACGCACCCTCCGGCGCCGGCGCCTCATTGCGTTCAATCACCGCGCGCAGGTTCGATACCAGGCTGCCGTGCAGGTTCCCGGCCAGCAGCGCAAGCGCGTCCTCGCGCGTGGCGGCATCGGGGTATTGATCGAACAACGTGATCGCGCGGCAGATCCCGTGTTGTTCGAGCAGCATCTCGAAACCTTTCCTCGGATGCACGCGCTCACCGAGTGCGATTTCGATCACCGCGTCGCCGCCCTCGCCCGTTGGCAGTTTTTCGATCGCCTCACGCACCGGCGCCGGATCGCCCAGCGCGCGGAAATAGGGCCACGATTCGGGAATCTTGCCATCGTCGAGATACAGCCGCGCCGCCTCGCGCGCCGCCTCCAGCATCTCGGCGTCATAGGCTTTGAGCGCTTCGCCATGCAGGTGAAGATGGCCGCTTGGCATCAGCTCCGCGCCCAGTTCGTGACGCTTCTTCATGAGGCGCGCTTCGAACAGCCGGCTGTACTCCCGGTTCTGGCGGAAGTGATCGACCAGGAACGACAGGGCGGAAGCGGGGCTCGAAGACCGCGCCAAATCCTCCACCGTGGCAAACAGCGGTTCAGACATCACTCGCTATGGTAACCGCAGGCGCAAAGGAAGGGGCGCCACGGGCGCTCTGCGATAATAGCGGTATCTATTCTATGGACGCCTCGGTCCGCGAATATCACCTGCGCGAGCTCGAGATCGCCCGATCCGCCGAAGCAAAAGGTCACCTGATGCCGCGTTTGCCGTCCCCATCGGGCACGCTGCTCGATATCGGCTGCGGTGCCGGTCAGACCATGCTCGCCATGGATCTCAGAGGCTGGACGGGCATCGGCATCGACATCGACATCGATTCGCTCACCCTGGGCCGGGAACTGGCGGCGGACGCCCCGCATCTATCCCTGCTCAGCGGCTCGGCCGAGCGGCTGCCGTTCCGTCCGGAGAGTTTCGATTTTGTGCTGTCGCGGGTGGCGCTGCCCTATACGCACATTCCGATGGTGATAGCGGAAATCTCGCGCGTGCTGCGGCCGGGCGGATCCATCTGGATCACTCTGCATCACCGGACGCTGTTTCAATGGAAGGCGATTCACTCCCTGCGGACGCTCGTGTATACCGCTTATGTCTGGGTGAACACGGCGGCGCTGCATAGCTTCGGCCGCCAGTTCCGCTTCCCGTTCAACAACCGCATCGAATCCTATCAGACCCGCGCGGGCATGCGCCGGTGCCTCGCCCGCCACGGTCTTGAGATCTCGCGCGAGATTTACGACTCGCGCCACTTTCTGATCGAGGCGCGGAAGACCTCTTGATTTTTCTCATCGGCGGCAACGGATTGGTGGGTTCGGCTTTCGCCCGCGTGCTCGCGGCGGAGGGGCGGAAGTTCGCCATTCTCGATCGCCAATCCTATCGCGACCACGTCGGCCAGGCGTGCGAACTGCTGATCAACGCCAACGGTAATTCCCGCAAGCCGCTGGCGGTGAAGGATCCGCTGGCCGATTTCGACGCCTCGGTACGCAGCGTGCGCTGTTCCCTCGCCGATTTCCGCTTCGAACGCTACCTGCATCTTTCTTCCTGCGACGTGTATGCCGATTGTTCCTCGCCCGGGACGACGCGCGAAGACCAGCCGCTCGATGTGCCGGGGCAAAGCCCCTATGGGTTTCACAAATACATGGCCGAACAATGTGTGCGGCATGCGGCCAGGGATTGGCTCATCTTCCGGCTCGGCGGTTTTGTCGGACCGGGGCTGAAGAAGAACGCCATCTACGATATCGCGCATGGCGGCCCGCTGTGGCTCGATCCGGAGAGTGAATTGCAGTTTCTGTCAACGGACGCGGCGGCGCGGATGATGCTCGATATCGCGGGGCGGGGCATTGGCCGCGAGGTGATCAATTTCTGCGGCAAGGGCGTGATTTCGTTGCGCCAGGCGATGGAGCGCACCGGGATATACGTTGCCGCCAATCCGGGCAGTCCGCGTGTCCGCTACGACGTAAGCATCGAAAAAGCGAGCCGGTGGGTGGAGATTCCCGGCACGGCCGAGACGGTGATCGAATTTCTGAAAGCCGCGGCTACTCCCCAGCCGTAGCGTGGTGGGCGCCGAACCATTTTCGACGGTGCGATTCCGACCCTCGCGCAGCGAGGTGGGACAGGCGATGCCTGGGTGCGTTCGTTGACTTGGCCAAGCGGGGCGATAGTGCCGCATCGAAGCCGAAGCGCATCCAGTGGCCCGTAGCGCTGTCGCCGAATCTTCACGCAGCCATGTGGACAGGCGACTTGGCCAAGCAAGGCGATGGTGCCGCGTCGAAGCCGAAGCGCATCCAGTGGCCATGGCGCTATCGGCGCCGAACTGTTCCCGGTGCGCTTGAATCACGCAGCGATGGGGACAAGTGGGACCGCGGGTGCGTTCGTTGACTTGGCCAAGCAAGGCGATGGTGCCGCGTCGAAGCCGAAGCGCATCCAGTGGCCATGGCGCTATCGGCGCCGAACTGTTCCCGGTGCGCTTGAATCACACAGCGATGTGGACAAGCGGGACCGCGGTGCGTTCGTTGACTTCGCCAAGCAAGGCGATGGTGCCGCGTCGAAGCCGAAGCGTATCCAGCGGCCATGGCTATAGGCGCCGAACTCTTCCCGGTGCGCTTGAATCTTTCGCTTCGCCAAGCGAGGCGATGGTGCCGGATCGATTCGAGTTCCCTAAAGGATCTCCCGCAGGTCGCGGATGATCGTTCAACAAGGTTGCGACAGCAGAAGCGCGTCCAACGGCCCGCCGCGTAGGTAGCTGGCCGAACCCGTTCGCCGGCATTTCGGACCTCGAATTTCTTAAAGCCGCAGCCCGTCCCCGGCCGTGGCATAGTGGGCGCCGAACCATTCGATGGTGCGCGTGAGTCCCTGGCGCAGCGGCGTGGGACAGGCGAGGCCGAGTTCCTTCATGCGCGCGACGTCGAAGATCTTCTCAAGCTGGCCGTCGGGTTTGGAAGCGTCCCATTCGATGGCTCCCTTGAACCCCGTCAGATCGCGGATGGTTTCGGTCAACTCGCGAATCGAAGTGGTGGTGCCGGAGCTCAGGTTGACGGGCTCGGTGGAATCGTACTCTTCGAGAAAGAACGGGAACAGCGCCGCCACGTCGCCGGCGTAGGCGAAATCGCGCGTGGCGCGGCCGGTGCCCCATGCGGTCACCTCCGGTGCGCCGTTGAGCTTCGCTTCCCAGTAACGGCGAATCAACGCCGGCACCACGTGCGATTCGTCGTAGCGGAAGTTGTCGTATTCGCCGTAAAGATTGCCGGGAATCACCACCGCGCTGGAAAGCCCGCGCTGCTGGCGATAGGCTTCCGCCGCCACCAGCCCCATCTTCTTCGCCGTCGAATAGGCCGCGCTTTCCTTTTGCGGATAGCCCTCCCACATCTGGTTCTCGCCGATCGGCGATTGCGCGCGCGCCGGATAACTGCACCCGCCCATCGGATAGAGCAGGCGGCCCAAGCCGCGCTCGGCCGCGGCTTCAAACATGAGCGCCGTCAGCAGGGTGTTGCGATAAAAGAACGACGCCGGGTATTGCCGGTTGGCTCCGATGCCGCCCACATAGCCGGCCAGATGAACGATGGCGTCCGGGCGCTGATCGTCGAACAGGCGCCGTACCGCGGCGGGTTCCATCAGGTCGTAGTCGCGGCTCGATACGCCGGCGACGGCCTGGGCTCCATAGCGGCTCTGAAGAATGGGGAGGACGTGGCGGCCGAGGAATCCAGTGGCGCCGGTGACGACAATCTTTCGGAATTTCATGCCAACTGTTCGATGATAGCGGGTTCGATTTCACCAGATCTTGCCCGCCCAAAGACGTTGGCAGAACTCACGCCAGGGATGGATTTCGATACGGCGCCCTTCCGCCTCCACAACCCGGCTCCGTGGCTCCATCGAGACGACGATCGCTTTGGATTTCGGCGACTCCGTCAGAAACTGATTGAGCGCGCGCAGACCGGCGGACCGGATATCGGCACTGAGCTTGCACTCGATCAGGACCGCACCGTGGTTCAACACGAAATCGATCTCCGAGCCGGCCTTGGTGCGATAGAAGTGAACCGGTTCACGGCGGTTGTTGCAGGACAAATACGCAAACAGTTTGTTGGCGATAAAAGTCTCAAACAGGTGGCCCGCTTCGGCGCCGCGCAGCCCGCCGATCGACGTCCGGCGCAATGTGCGCGCCACCCCTGTATCGAACAAATAGAATTTCGGCGTGGAGATCAGGTTCTTGCGGCTGCCCGGCCTGGCGGGCAGCGGTTCCAAGAAGCGCCCCAATAGCTCTTCACCGACTTCGCATCGACGCCCACCTCGGCGGCGATCTCTTCGTTCAAATAATCGTTCACGAACGCATCGAGGGAACGTCCGGCACCGGCGGAGTCGTAGTGCGAGGGAATCAATCCGCGAGTGAATGCACGTTCGAGGTCGAGGTGTTCCACTTCCGCCGAGACCAGCGGAAACATTTCGAACCGCCACGCCCGGCCGCCGAGCAAATTGGCTTGTCCATGCTTCAGCTTCCGCGCGCTCGAGCCGCACAGCACAAACGAGAGCTTGCGGTTCTCGACCAGCCAACCTCATCGAGCAGTTCCGGGACCTTCTGCACTTCGTCTATCACCACGGGTAAACGGCGCTGTCCGGCGGGCGCGGCCTGAATCATTTCCCGCAATCGCTTTGCGCGGGCCTCACAGAAAGGCCGATTGGCCGGCAGGAAGATCGACATGGAGAACGCGCCTGTACATTTACCAATCGGGAGCGTGTTCCTGATTCAGACGATTGAGCCGCTCCTCCAGCGCCGCTGTACGATGAGAAGGCGGATCCGCCATGCTGCCGGCTCTCTTCCTCGTCTTCGCATTGCAATCGCCACCACGCGCCGCCGACCTGCTGCGCGAGGCCGAAGCCAGCATCCAGGCCGAACAGTTCTCCACCGCCGAGCCCTTACTGCAAAGGGCCGTCCGCCTGGCGCCATCGAATGCCGCGGCGCTCTACCGGCTCGGCTATACCGAATACCGGCTGCGCAAGCTCGCTCCCGCACGCGCTCACTTTCAGGCGGTCGTGCGCCTTGCCCCGCCGGCGCTCAACGCGCGCTACTTCCTGGGGCGCATCGCGATGCTCGAAAACAATGCCAAGGAAGCGGCCGCGTGGCTTGAGCCGGTGGCCGCTTCGGGCGAATCCATCTACGATGCCGATTCCCAACTGGCCGCCGCCTACGCCGCGCTCGGGGCCGCGCCAAAGGCCATTGCCGCCTTGCAGCGCGCCATCGCGCGCGCGCCCTGGGATGGAGCACTCTACTATCGCCTGGGTCAGCTTCGCCAGAAAGCCGGAGACGCGGAACTCGCCAAGGAGGCCTTCGACACGGCCACGCGGCTGAACGCGGCCAGCCGCGAGGACGTGGAGACTTTGATGCGCACCGCCGCGCTGCTGGGGGAAGGGAAGCCGCGGGAAGCGCTCGCCCTGGGTGCCAATATCCAGGAGCGTCCCGATACGCTGGTCGCTCTCGGTGTCCTTTACGGGAACGCGGCGCTCCCGGCCGAAGCGCTGCGCCTTTTTGAGCGCGCCGAAGCGCTCGACCAAACTTCCTTCCAGGCGCGATTCAATCACGGGTTGGCGCTATTGCGCGCGGGCCGCGCCAGCGACGCGCTTGCGCCGCTCACCGCCGCGCTGGAATTGCTGCCGCAATCGCAGGAAGCGGCGATGACGCTGGGCCTGGCCGCCGTGATGTGCCGGCGCTATGAAGGCGCCATCGCACCGCTTGAAATGGCGCGCCAGCGCGATCCCGCCAATCCAAAGCTGGCCGCGCTGCTTGCCACCGCCTATCTTCGTACCGGCGACGCGAAAAGCGCTTTGCCGGTTTTGAAACAAGCGAGCGAAAGCACGTCCGATCCGGCGCCGCTGCTGCTGCTGGTGGAAGCGTTGAACGCCACCGAAGCCACCACCGAGGCCCTCGACGCGGCACGCCTGGCGCAGCGCCGGTTCCCCGCCATTCCCCAAACGCACATGGCCGCCGCGCAGCAGCTCGTACGGCTCGGCCGTTATCAGGAAGCGCGGCCGGCTTTCGAACAGACCTTGAAACTCTCCCCCGGCCAGCCGGAGGCCGAACTCGGCCTCGCCGATGCGCTGCAGAAGGCGGGCCAGCATCAGGCCGCCCTCGCGCACTATCGCGCGGCGGGCGCGCAACTGGCGGCCTCGCTTGGCCTGGCGCGCAGTCTGATCGCGCTGCGCCAACTCGACGAAGCCCGCGCCGTGCTCGAGGCCGAGCTTGGCCGCAATCGTCAGGACGCCGCCCTTCACCAGGAGCTTTCGCGCGTCTATGCGCGCCTTGGCCTCGGCGACCTGGCCGCCGAGCAAACACGTCTCGCTGAACAGTTGAGGGCGCGATGATCCGGCGCCTTGCCGCTTTGGTGTTCGCGGTCTCTCTCACCGCGCAGATGCCAGTCACATTTCGAGACGTTGCCACCCGAGCCCGCGTCACCGATGTCATCGTCTCCGGTGGCGCGGTGAAGAACTACGTGCTCGAGGTGAACGGCTCCGGCGTTTGCTGGTTCGATTTCGACAACGACGGCTGGATGGATCTTTATCTGGTCAACGGCTCCACTCTGGCGCAGCTTAAATCGAAAGCGCCGGCCCGCACTTCGAATCATCTTTACCGCAACAATCGCGACGGCACGTTTACCGACGTCACCGCCAAGACCGGAACCGGCGGGCGCGGCTGGGGCTTCGGTTGCGTCGCCGCCGACTACGACAACGACGGCCATACCGATCTGCTGGTGACCAACTTCGGCCCGAACGTTCTCTATCGCAACCGCGGCGATGGAACTTTCGCCGATGTGACCGCGAAGGCAGGCATCGCGGGCGGCAGCGTCTGGCATGCGGGCGCGGCCTTTGCCGATTACGATCTCGACGGGAACCTCGATCTGTTCGTCCCCGGCTATCTGGAGTTCGATGCCGCCAACCCCGAGTTCAAGACCTGCGAATACCGCGGGGTGAAAGTACATGCCTGCGGGCCGCTCGGTTACAAGGGCGCCCCCGACGCGCTTTACCGCAACAACGGCGACGGCACGTTTACCGACGTCACCGCGCGCTCGGGCATGCTGGATACGAAGCTCTATTTCGGATTCCAGGCCGTCTGGGACGACTTCGACAACGACGGGTGGCCCGATCTGTTCGTGGGCAACGATTCCAATCCCAATTACTTCTACCGCAACAAACACGACGGGACGTTTGAAGAATCGGGCATCGCGGCCGGGCTCGCCTTCAGCGCCGACGGCAAGGAGATGTCGAGCATGGGTATCGCCGTGGGCGACTACGACGGCGATGGATGGATGGACGTCTTTGTCACCACCTTCGCCAGCGACAACTACGTCCTGTTCCACAACGACGGCAAGGGATTTTTCAGCGATATCTCCTTCGCCGCCGGGGTCGGTGAACCCACGGTGCCCTATCTCGGCTGGGCGGCGTTCTTTTTCGATTACGACAACGACGGCCGGCCCGATCTGTTCTGCGCCAACGGCCATGTCTATCCGGAAGTGGATGGCGCGATCCGCGAAACGTTCCGCCAACCGCTGCAGCTATTGCGCAACGCGGGGAAGGGAAGTTACGTCGACCAATCGGCGCCCACCGGCGTTAACGCGTTGAAGCAATCGGCGCGCGGCGCCGCCTATGCCGATTTCGATAACGATGGAGATTTGGATTTCGCGGTGTCGGTGATGGATGGAAAACCGCTGCTGCTTGAGAATCAGGGTGGCAATCGCGCGGGCGGCTGGATCCGGTTGAAGCTGGAAGGCACCAAAGCCAATCGCATGGCCGTGGGAGCGCGGGTCAAACTCACCGCCGGCGGCGTTGCGCAATACGCCACGGTGCGGGCCGGGGAGAGCTATCTTTCTTCAAACGACGTGCGGCTTCATTTTGGCCTGGGCGCGGCCAGGGCCGTTGATGTCGAGATCCAGTGGCCGGGCGGGGCGACGGAAACTTTCAAGGGGCTGGAGGCGATGCGGGAGCATACGATCCGCCAGCGCTGAGGACGGCTTTTGTCGCGGGCCGTGCATCGCCGATATGGAAGTCCACTGGCCGGGCGCGGCGCTCGAAAGTTTCCAGCACTCCAGGCGGTGGGGAACACACCACCAAGACCGCGCTGGCGAAAGTTCGTCGCGGCCGTGCACCGCCGATACGGAAGTCCCTCGTGCAGAATCCACCCTAGCGCGACGCGCCGGTGAGCGATCCCGTCTCCACAGCCCGCCGGTGACACTCAAACAACACCGCCCCAATCGCCGACCAGTCGTAGCGGGCGCGAACCATATCGCGTCCGTTTTCTCCAATCTGGCGCGCCTTGGCCGCGGAAGCTCGCAGCGTGGCAACGGCGCCGAGAAAATCCCCGGCCGATTCAGCCAGCAGCAGATCGTGCCCGTCGTTCACTTTCAGCCCTTCCGCCCCCAGCGCCGTCGAGACGACGGGCGTGCCGGCGGCCATGGCTTCCAGAATCTTCAGCCGTGTTCCACCACCCACGCGCAGCGGCACCACCGAGGCCAGTGCTTCCCTATAATAGGGCCGGACGTCGGGTACCGAGCCGGTCACCACAATGCCGGGCTTGGCCGCCAGCGTCTTGACGGCCGCCACCGGATTGCGCCCCACGATCTTGAACTCGAGATCGGGATGCGCGGCGTGAAGCGAAGGCCAGATGGATTCGGCGAAGTAAACCACGGCATCGACGTTGGCGTGATAGTCCATGGAGCCGACATAGAGCAGCGAAGTGCGGTCGCCCGCGGCCGGGCCTTCGTCAAACGACGCGCAATCGACTCCGTTCTCGACCACTTCCACCGGACAGGGCGGATTCCATTCCTCCAGGTACCGGCGCTCGCGGCTGCTGCAAACGCACACGGCGTCGGAGCCCGCCAGCAGACGCCGCTCGGTCGCCTCCAGGCGCGAGGCGGTGGCCTTGGCGTACAACCGCTCCGCCATGCTCGCGCACTGCAGCGAATAGCGGTGCATCACTTCCGACTCGATGTTGTGCCAGTCGGAAATCACCTTCGGCTGATGGCGCGCCTGGCGCACGATCGGCAGGTATTCGGCCAGATGGACGCTTTCCATCTGCACCGCGTCGTAGGGCCGTGCTTCGAGCAAGCCGGCCAGCATGGTCTTCATGGCGGGCGTGGTGTAGTTGAGCACCGTCACCGGCACGCTGCCGATAATGCCCCGCACCAGCTTCGACGGGGTGTAGCCTTTATCGCGCCGCACCATCACCACGCGGTCGAAGACGGCCGTGGAAGCGCCCGCCGGCGGCTCGGTGGAGCCGTTCTCGGCAAAGCCGAGATAACTCACCTCGGCGCGCAGGGCCAACTGGCGGGCAAGGTGATAGTCACGTAGCTTGGCTCCGGTGTCCTGGGGCCAGAAGGGGCGCGGGCTGAAAAACAGGATGCGCATTCGATCAGGGAACGGCTAACGCTCCGCGTCCCCCCGTTCGAACGAGATTTCTTGCCTCATCAAACCAATCCACTACAAAATTCATCACCCGGCCGGAGAGGGCCGGAACCGCGATACCGCATCCTTCCGGACATGTTTGCAAGGCGTGCGGCTCTCCCGTCCAGGCAAACGGCTCGCCACCGGTCACGCAGGCTTCCTGGCGGGACGTGCAGCGGTATCGGTCCGCCGGTCCATTCTCACTGTACCCGAAACGAACCCTGGCGTGCGTCGCCCCACTAACGGGTGGTACGACGATCTTTACCGGTACGTACTGACCGCGGTCCACTGCGTCCTTCGAAGGATAGGGTGGCAGGCGGACCAACAACAGTTCATTCCGCGCGCCTTCCAGCCAGGAGCCTCCGATTAACGCCCAGCTTCCATCCGGCAACGCAGCCGCGTTGGAGTAAGTCCAAGTGGCATTGTAACGCTGCAGGTGGGCGGTGAGGAAGCGGCCGGAAGTGCTTATACCATCCTCTTGCTCGGCCCCGTACTGGCTGATCCCGATGCCGGAGTTGACCAGCGAGGTGAAGCACGGGCGGTTGAAAAAGAACGAGTTGCCGCAGCGGCCGTCGAGCGTCAGGGCCGGCACGTTGAGATAAACGGCGCCCGGGCGCGAGCCGGCCACGCATTCCCCTTCGAAATCGGCGACGCAAAATTTCCAGGAATCTTTCGCTTCGCCCGTCAGCTTCGATCCCGGACCGCTGATCTCTTCGAGAAGATTGCGGCCCGACCAGGCGGCCACCGGCAGAAATTTGCGGACAAGCGGCGCGGGCAGCGTACCCAATTCATACAGAGAACCGGAAATGAGTTTCGCCTGCTGGGGCCATAGCGTGTAAACGCCGCCGGACTGATTGGCGAAGGGATGCCCGTCTAGGTACCAGCGCCGCTCGTTTTCGGGCGCCGCCACCTGGCGCCAACTGGGATGGGTCTGAATGTAATCGCGGAACACCGGCGCTTCGGTCACCTGGATCCCTCCGAAGGTACGGCCGCCATAGGAGCGCGAATCGGCGGGCGTGCCGACACGTTCCGGAATCGGGCTGTTCCAGAAGAAGCGTCCGAAACGATCGGTGGTGGCGTCGTAGGCCGACATGACGTTGCCGAGGCTCGAAACGTCGCCATGTTCGGCGCGCGATAGTCCGTTATCGCGAAGCATCTCGGTACCGGCGAAACGAACCCAAGCGTAGCCGCTGTCGGTGGCCGCGCCGCAGGCCATGCGCAGTTTCCATCCCGCTCGATGAGCGATAGCGGTGGAGGATTTCTCTTTCAACGTGGGGCCGTGCAGCACCTGGAAATTGCGCATCACCACCCACTGCGTGGCCGAGAGCTTCTTGACGAACAGAAAACGCTCCGCGCCATCGATGGCTTCATCGCCTTCCTCGATCGGCTGCAGCGCGATGGCGCCCGGTTGCCAGGAACAGGCGGGGCGGTTGGCGCGCTCCCAGGCCGAGGGCGAGGAATCGCAAGGGTCGCCGCTTAGTGTCAGCGTCACGCAGCGAACCCCGGTGGCGCCCGCCTTTTGAAAGCGCTCGCCGATATCGGCGGGGCAGACGCGGAAGTCGCCCACGTCGAGCGGCGCGGCCACGTTCACTTCATAAGGACCGGCGTTGGTTTCCGTTCCGCCCACGAAGTCCTTGACCACGACGGCGTTGTACCGGTCGTCGCCCATCGGCAGAAACGAGTGAACGGCGCAGAAGCGGCACGGCGCGGTCGAATGATAGTTCTGCATCGAGAGCACGTCGAACGTTTTAGCGTCGAGCCAGATGGACCATGCCATGCCATCCTGCCCGGCCCAGGCGTAGAAACCGAGCGCCCCGCCCTGCGACGAGAACAGACCCGTGTAGGGATATCGCTCCGGTTCGAACGCCGGGTTGAAGGCCTTGGCCTTGTCAAGCAGCGCCGTGCCCGCCGAAGGGCGCGTGATCATCTCCCATTCGATGTGACAGGCTTCTCCTGAAGCGATGGCCCGATAGCCGGCCGGTTGATTGCAGCCGGCGCGGCCTTCCGGCTTGTAGTAGCCGCGGAAGATCAACAAGCCCTGGCTCGGTGAAGCGTTACTGCGGGCGACGCAGTAGATCTCATTGGGATCGTCCCGGCCAATGGCGGTGCCGCCGAAACAGGAGCCCTCGTTTCCATCCACCGCCTTGCCGCGCGTGTCGAGATTGTAGGGAATGCTGATCACGCCGAGAAAGCGCGATTCCCCGTCCGACGGGGCGACGAACCACAGCGTGGGGTAATTGGCGGCGGTGTTGACCCGGCACAGAAAGCCTTCCTTGCCCGCCGCATCGGCGACTTTGCCGGGCGAGCAAAAATCCCAGGCCCCGCTGGCCGGCATCTCGAATTCATGGGAGGTGGCCACGCGGAAGGAGGCGCTATCCACTTCGAGCACCGCCGCTCCGGGCGACGCCTTGCGCACCAGCACACCGAAGTTATTGGCCGAATAGGAAACCGCGTTCTGCGTGCCGGCTTCGGAAGCCAGCGTGAGGCTGGTGGCTCCATTCATGCGTTCGATGACGTACTCGACTTCGCCGATGCGAATTCTTGAACCCGCTTTCCACGCCCCGGTGTTGAAATAGTGCCCGCTCGCCCACGTGACTTCCTTTCCGTTCACGTGAACCTTGCCCTCATGCGTGGCCATGTCGGGCCGGGCGACGGGCGGCGTCGTGCCATCGGTAAGCCATCCGGCCAGTACAGGAGAGGGAAACTCCGGAGGGAAAGCCACGGCGCCGCCAGCCGCTGCGCCAACGGCCATGGATTTCCACGGCGTGGCGCAACCAACTCCATCAACACTAAGACAGACGTCCACCTGACGCTCGCGGTTGCCGTCTTCCTGACAAGCGGCGCTCGCGCACCACGCCTGTAGCGAGATCTCGATATCGTCAATCGCTCGGTATGGATTATCCCAGCGCGCCGCGCGCTCACAGCCCCAGCCATCGGGGCAGATCCGGGGCGCGCGCAGAAACAGCGGCTCCTGCCCCGTTCCGCTGTAACGCGCGGCGCGGCCATCGGCGGCGGCTCCGTTGGCGGCATCGGTCCAACCGCCAGAACCGGACTCGATGGCCGCCACGGCTTCGGCCGGCCGTGTCAGATCGGGGTACACCTGGCGTGGAGCGCTGACCCGCTTGATCACGGCGCCCGTCAGCGGATCGATATACTCACGCTCGCGGTCCTTCCAGTCCATGGTGGGCCAGCCGTAACGGCCCGGCGCTTCCCGATCGAACGGATAAGCCTCGCCATGAAGCCTGCCGAGCGGGATATTCGCGGTCTGAAAGGTTCCCAGTTTCGTCTTACCGCCGGATTCGATCTGGTAATAGTAAGTGCGATAAGCCGCCAGCGCGCGGGAGTAGAAACGTCCATCGGAAGCCTTCTGCGCGCTGCGCCGCCCGGCGACGAAGGTAATGCGGCTGCCATCGGAAACGGAGCCTTCGCGGGCGCAGGATTGCGCGCCGGGAAACAGCGCTTCATCGGAATCGTGGGCGAGCGTGGTCATGGCGGCATCGGTGAAGATCTTCACCGCGCAGGAGCCGGCGGCGGGAACGTCGAACGTCAATACGGCTTGCGTGGACGTGGTTTCAAGACCGCGGAGTTCGATTTCAGACGGCTGCAGGAAAAAGGCAAGGGCCGGAATAAGAGCGTACATGGGGCTTCTCTGGATAAATCGGCCTGGAAAGAGGGTTGCGTTAGCCGCCGCCGCGATGCGGCACAATTGATTCTCATGCCGCGCCTTTTCTTGCTCGCCTTGTTCTGGACCGCCGCCGCCACGGCGCAGGATGTCACCGCCATTCGCTGCGGGCGATTGTTCGACGGCCGCAATCTGACGCTGAGGGAGAACGTCACCGTCATCGTGGCGGGCAACCGGATACGCGAGGTCGGCGGCGCCATTCCACCGGGGGCCAGGGTGATCGACCTTTCGCGCGCCACGGTCCTGCCGGGCCTGGTGGACAGCCACACCCACATGTATCTGCATGGAACGCCCTATGAGGAGGCGTTGCTCAAACGCTCGCTGCAGTATCGCGCGATCTGGGCGACCGTGGCGGCGCGTAAGACGCTGCTGGCCGGGTTCACCAGCGTCCGCGATATCGAAACCGAGGGCGCCTGGTATGGCGATGCCGCCCTGCGCGACGCCATCAACGACGGTCTGGTCATCGGCCCGCGCATGCAGGCGGCCACGCGCGCCCTAAGCATCACCGGCGGTTATACACCCTACGGCTACTCGCCCGACGTCGAGATTCCCCACGGAGCCCAACTGGCCGACGGCATCGACGGCGTCCGCAAAGCGGTGCGAGAGCAGCTGGCCAACGGAGCCGACTTGATCAAAATCTACGCCGACCATCGCCGCCGCGGCGCCCACGATCCGGACAAACTGGTCGCCTTCCCCACGTTTTCCTTCGACGAGATCCGGACTATCGTCGAGGAAGCGTCGAAGACGGGCGCCAAAGTCGCCGCGCATGTCTATCACAGCCAGGCGGCACAGACGGCGATTCGCGCCGGTGTGGCTTCGCTCGAACACGGCATGTATCTCGATGACGAAACCTTTCGTCTCATGGCGGAAAAGGGCGTCTATTGGGTCCCGACGCTGATGGCGTATCTGCAGGGTCTGGACGAGCCCGCCAGGATCGCGCCCGAGCGGCGGCGTATGATGCTCGGCACCACGTCCCGGCATAAGGAGACGTTTCAGCGCGCGCTCAAGCTGCCGGTAAAGATCGCCTTCGGTACCGACCTGAGCGGCAATCACGAGAACGCCGGCCAGGAGTTCGTATGGATGGTCGAATACGGCATGAAGCCGCTGGAAGTGCTGCGGTCGGCGACCCTCACCGCCGCCGAACTGATGGGCTGGCAGGATCGCGTAGGCACCGTCGAGGCGGGAAAACTGGCCGATCTCACCGCCGTCGATGGCAACCCGGTCACCGATATCGCCGCCATGAAACGGGCTGTCTTCGTAATGAAAGATGGAGTGGTCTACAAGCAACCGTGAAGCCTTGCCCGGGTGTTATCCTCAGTACTTGGCAAACCTCTGGACTCGCAGGAAGTCTGTGGTTGGCGGAATGGCGTTGGCGGCAGCTTGCCGCAAGCCCTATGAGCAACTCCGTGACATCCGGTACGCGGGTCATGCCGGCACCGTACTCGATCTATACTGGCCGCGGTCCGGTTCCCGCACCACGGGCATACTCACCATCCACGGCGGCGGCTGGCGCGAAGGCAGCCGCGAGGACTGCTGGCGGCGAGTCTGCCGCCGCTACCTCGAGCGCGGTTGCGTGGTGGCGAATGCCGGCTATCGCCTGGCGCCCAGGCATCGGGCCCCGGCGGCGGTCGAGGACATCCGCTCGGCGGTCGACTGGTTCCGCCGCCGCGGTGCCGAATGGGGCGTCGATCCAAAGCGCATCGTCGTGGCCGGGGAATCGGCTGGCGGACATCTGGCCATGATGGCCGGTGTAACGGCCGGCGGCGCCGCCGCGGTGATCAGCTTCGCCGGCATCTCGGCCCTCTGGGATCTCTTTGAAAGCCGCCAACTGCTCGATGCCCTCGAAGCCTGGATTCCCCCGGGTCCCGGGCGGCGTTCGATGGCCGACGCCATGTCGCCGCTGCGCCATGTAAGCAAAGACGCGGCTCCGATGTTTCTGGTCCATGGCGACCGGGACCCACTGGTTCCTTACTCGCAGTCGGTTCAAATGGCCGAAGCCCTGGCGCGTGTGAACGTGGCGCACCGTTTGCGGACCATTCCCGGCGGCGGTCACAGCGCGTTTGCCGAGCAAACGCTCGACGAAGTGTATCAAGACATATTTCAATGGCTGCGCAGACTTCAACTGCTCGATTGACGCCTTCCGAACGAACGCCGGACGCAGGTTCCGGGCCGCGCATCCCGTCGCTTGACGGGTTGAGGGCAATCTCGATAGCGCTGGTATTGCTCGGCCATCTGGCGGGCACGGCGGGATTTCCGGTTTCGCATGAAGCCGTGGGCGCGCTCGGTCCGGTGGCCGGACTCGGGGTGCGGGTATTCTTTGTCATCTCGGGCTATCTGATCACCACGCTGCTGCTCGACGAGCTGCAGTCGACCGGCACCGTCTCGCTGCGCAATTTTTATCTGCGCCGCCTGCTGCGGATCTTTCCCGCCAATTACGCCTTCGTGACCGCGCTGTGGCTCGCTTCGATGGCGGGCCTGGTGGTTCTGAACCGTTATGACGTTGTACACGCCTTCACTTACACGATGAATTACTATGCCGGCCGGAGTTGGTACGTAGGCCATCTATGGTCGCTCTCGGTCGAAGAGCAGTTCTACATGATCTGGCCGGCTTTGTTACGAAAGATATCCCGCCAGGCGGGGACGATGGTATGCCTCGGGGTCCTGTTGCTGTCGCCCGTCGTCCGCCTGGCGATGATCGTGCTGTTCCCTTCTCAGAACGAGCTGCTCGGCCATTCCTTCCAGACCGTGGCCGATACGCTGGCCGCCGGCTGTCTGCTCGCCCTGCTGTGGACCTGGCTGGCCGGGCGCAAGCGGTATCAGGCCTTTCTGCGCGGCCCTCTGTTCTGGCTGGTGCCCGCCGCGCTGATGGGCATCCTGTCGCTGTCCCGTTCCTGGAAATTCGACAACCTCATCGGGCAAACGCTGCTCAACATCGGCATCGTGGTGGTGATCGAGCGCTTCGTGCGCTACTACGCCGACGCGCCCGGCCGCTTCCTCAACTGGCAACCCGTGAAGATGGTGGGCGTTCTCAGCTATTCGCTATACCTTTGGCAGCAGCCTTTCCTGCATCGCGACAATCCCGGACCGCTAACCTCGTTTCCGGTGAATCTGCTGGTGGTGGGCGCGCTCGCCCTGGCGTCGTATTACTGCGTGGAGAAGCCCTTCCTCGAACTGCGCAAGAAGTTCCAGCCGAAGCGCCGGGCCGCGGCGGCTTCCGCATCGCATTGAGCGGGAAACGCCTTAGGAATACACCTAATCCGTTCGCTCATCGCGGCCGATGGAAATACCAAGCGCACCCGCTGGAACTTACCGGCGGGTACTTGGAAAATACATGGCCTGCGCCGGTTGCGGTTCCATACTTTCGGCGGCGGAAAATCCGGGATTAGCCTACTGCGAGTCGTGTGCCGTTTCCTACCGCGGCGCGGCGGCCCGCATGGAACTCGACCTGGCGGCGTTGGCTCGTGCGGTCGGCCAATCGCTGACGGCATCGCTGCGCCATGAACCTTCCAGTAAGGAAGCCGATTTTTTCATCAGCTTCAGCCATGCCGACAGGGACATCGCCGAGTGCATCAATTCGATCCTGAAAGCCCACGGCTATTCGACCGTGTTCCTGGCGTCGGGCACACCCGGCCGGAACTTCGTTCTCGAGATGCACGAGGGGCTCAAACGGGCGCGGCGGATGATTCTGCTGCTGTCGCCGGATTATCTCGAATCGGCCTATGCGGTCCGCGAGTGGCAATCTTTCTTTACCAGGGATCCCGATGGCCGCCGCCGGCTGCTGGTACCGTTTCGCGTGGCCGGGTGCGAGGCCGATGGATTGTTCGCCCCGCTCGATGCCGTGAGTCTGGTGGGTAAGAAGGGACGCGCGCTTGAAGACGCGGTGATCGGCGGGTTGGGCGCTTCCGGTACCCGCATGACGGGCTCCTATTCGTTTCCGCCGGCCGACGACAAGCCGCTGCCCGAAGACGAAGACGCGCGCCGTACGAACGCACCGGTCGGCTGGGTGCCCTTGCTGATTCTGACGATGTTCATCGCCGTGCTGGCGACGGTGCCGGTGATGAGTACCGATATATCGCTGCCGGTTCGCTGGATGGTGTTCAATGGCAACCTGCGCGAGCGCGCAACCGTGGAAACCGACGCGACGCCGTTGCGCCATTGGATGGATCCGGCCGGCAGCCCGCCGAACCTGCGCTGGAACCGGCAGTGGCTCGATGTCGGCGACATGGCCCTGTTGCGGTCGACGCTGGCGGCGCGCGACGGAATCGCGCAGTATACGGTGGGCTTTCCGCAAGGAAGCCTGGCGCTGCTTTCGCGCGCGGCTCCGGGCGGTCAGATCGCCTATGAGACGCGGCTTGAGTATACGCGGCCGGGGGTGCTGCGCATTCTGGTTGGGCGGCGCGACGGACGGCGGCTCATTGAAATTCCGCACTCCCGCGAGGCGCCCGTCTACGTCGGCACGCGCACTATGCACGACGTCGCGGTGAGCATGAAGGACGATCTGCACACGCTCTGGCTGAACGGCAGCAGCATCACCACCTTTCGCGACGGACTCTTGAAGCAGGGCGCTGTGGGCCTGAGCGCGCTGGCGCGGGACAAAGTGCGTCTCTACCGCTACAGCCTGAATCTCGAAGTGGCGCCGCAAACCGGAGCCTTCTCGATTCAACCGGTGTATTGGGCGCGCATGCCATCCTTACGGGATGGATCTCTGGGCGCTGAGTGATCTTTCCGTTCCCTGGTCTCTACACGTGGTGGCGACGTTGCGCGTCGCCCAACACATGGCGGCGGGCCGGAACGCAATCGAAGACCTGGCGTCAGCTTGCGGAGCCGATGCCGGTGCGCTGGCGCGCCTGCTGCGCCAGTTGATATCGAAAGGCGTCTTCGAGGAACCCGAGCCCGGCCGCTTCGTGCTGAATGAAGCCGCGCGGGGTCTGCTCGACGAAGGGCTGCGCATGGGTCTCGATCTCGACGGCTTCGGCGGACGCATGGCGCGCGCCTGGACATCGCTGCTTCCGGCGGTCCGCACCGGACGCGCCGCTTATGCCGAAGTGCACGGGCGCGGCTTCTGGGAAGATCTCGACGCGCATCCCGGCATCGCCGCCGAGTTCGATGAACTGATGGGACCGGGCCACGGGCCGCAGGATCCGCGCGTGCTGATCGCAGAGGCCGATTGGGACCGTGTGCGCACGGTAGTCGATGTGGGAGGCGGCACGGGCACTCTGCTCGCCGCGGTGCTGCGGGCGCATCCTGGCGTAAGCGGCACGCTGGTGGATCTGCCGCGGACGGTGGCGCGGTCGGCCCCGGTGTTCGAAGCCGCGGGTGTTTCAGACCGGGCGTCCACCGTTGGGCAGAGCTTCTTCGATCCGCTGCCCGCGGGCGCCGACGTCTATCTGCTCAAGAGCGTGCTGGCCGATTGGCCCGACGCCGAAGCGCGCCGGATCCTGCGGCGCTGCGCCGAGGCGGCACGGCCCAAGGGACGAGTGGTCATCCTCAACGGCGTGGGACCGGGCGATCGCGAGGCGCCCGATCTGCTGATGCTGGTCCTGGTTGGCGGCAAGGGCCGCACACTGGCCGGGTTTCGCCAACTGGCGGCCGAAGCCGGATTAGAGGTGCGCGCGGCCGCTCCGGTGGCCGGCCGGTTTCTGGTCGAGTGCGCCGTTCTGCCTTAGTCGAGGCCGAACACCATCAACGCGCTGCCCGCCGCCAGGGCGATGTATTGCTTGCCCTCGCTGCGGTAGCTGATTGGATTGGCCCAGATCTCGCCTCCGGTCTGAAAGCGCCACAAGGGCTTTCCGTTGAGCGCGTCGAGTGCAAAGAAATCGCCTTCCATGGTTCCCGAGAAGACCAGATCGCCGGCGGTGGCCAGCACTCCGCCCCAGGGCGGCGAATGCATGCGAAACTCCCAGGCCTGTTCGCCGGTAAGCGCGTGCAGGGCGCGCAGAGTTCCGTAAGCTTCCTCGTTCGGAATATCGCGCTTGGTTGCGCCCAGATACAGACGTCCCGGCTGGAACTTCGTATCGGCCTTGTAGTAATAAGCTCCCTTCTCACGAACGTTCTGATAGAACAGCTTCGTCCGCGGACTGTAGGAGGGGCTGAACCAGTTCGACGTCCCGTCGTCGTCCGGATAGACCAGCGCGCCGGTCGAGTTGGGCGTGGTCTGCTCGATGTTGGGAACCGGCCGCCCCGTCTTCGGGTCGATGCTCTTGGCCCAGTTCTGGCGCGTGAACTGCCTGGCGCGCAGAAATTCGCCCGTCGCCCGGTCGAGCACGTAGTAGAACGCATTCCGATTGGCAAACAGCATCAGCTTCCGCATACGGCCATTCCATGGCGCGTCGATCAGCACCGGAATCTGATTGGAATCCATATCGTTGACGTCGTGCGGGGTGAATTGAAAGTGCCATTTCAACTTGCCCGTATCGGCGTCGAGCGCAATCACCGAATCGGAATAAAGATTGTCGCCCGCGCGCACCGTGCCGTCGTAATCGGGACCCGGATTACCGGTGCCCCAGTAGACCAGGTTCAGTTCCGGATCGTAGGAGCCCGTCACCCAGGTGGTGGCTCCGCCCATTTTCCAGCTATCGCCGGACCAGGTTTCATGGCCTGGCTCGCCGGGACCGGGCGTGGTGTAGAAACGCCACAAGCGGCGGCCCGTTTTGGCGTCGTAGGCATCGAGAAACCCACGCACTCCGTACTCGGCGCCGGCCATGCCGACGATGATGCGGTCCTTGAGCGCCAGTGGCGCGGCGGTCAGGGAATAGGCGAGCTTGCGGTCGGCGATCTCGATATCCCAGCGGACACGGCCAGTGGCGGCGTCAAGCGCCACCACGTGAGCGTCGATGGTGGTCACGAAAATCTGGCCGCCCAGCGCCGCCACGCCCCGGTTCACCTGCCCGCAGCAGACGGCGATCCCTGGTGGAATCGCGCGGCGGTAATGCCAGATGGGGCGGCCGGTGCGCAGGTCGAGCGCCGTCACATCGCTCGGCGGATCGGTAATGTACATGACTCCGTCAAACACCAGCGGCATCGTTTCGAAATGCTCGCGCCCGCGGATCTGATACATCCAGGCCGGCTTCAAACGTCCCACGTTGGCGCGAGTGATCTGGCCGAGCGGCGAATAATGATGCGACGCGTAATTGCCGGAGTAAGTGAGCCAGTTGCCGGGCTCGCGATCCGGATGCAGCAGGCGGTCATAGGTCAATTGCGCCAGCAGCAGTAAGAGCAGATTCATGGAAGATCCTCCTGGGAGGCGAGATAGGCGATCAGGTTGTCGAGATCCTCGCCCTGGAGGGTGCCGCGATAGGAGGGCATGGCCGTCTTGCCCGGCTCCTTGCGCAGACTGGTGAGTGCGGATTTCCAGAAAGAATGCAGCTTGCCCGAGGCATCGCGGATCTGGACGGAAAACGTATCTTCGTTGACGCGCGCGCCGGTGATCTTGTCCGCGTGGATCAGGACGAAGCCGGCGGGGACGTCGGCGGCGGGGTCGAGCACGGAGGCGCGCAAGTGGCCGGCGTTACGGCGCGAGCCGATGCCGGTGAGATCAGGCCCGAACGCTCCACCTTCGCCGCGCAGCGTGTGGCATTTCGCACAGCCGGCTTTCAAGTAAACCGTTTCGCCGCGGGCGGCGTCGCCCGCGACCGGTGGACGGGGAAAGCGGCCGAGCGAGCGGACATGGGCCGCCACGTCCCGCAGTTCGAAGTCATTGAGCCAGGTACCGGGCATACCGCCGCCGGGAAGTCCGGCGCGGATCAGGCGCATGAGCGATTCGTCGCTGGGAGCATGGCGCAGCCGGGCCCGTGCCAGCGACGGACCGCGGCCGCCTTCTCCCTGGCGTCCGTGACAGATGGCGCATTGGCTCGAATAGATGGCGGCGCCGCGGGCGCCATCGGGTTGCTGAGCCGCCAAGGGAAACGTCAATAGAAAGAACAGGACGGGGCGCATGGGACGATTATGGCGCGTTCCGGGCTAAGCCTTTCCCCCTATTCCGCCGATCTGCGATCGGATGCAGATTGTTCCTGTATTGGATGGGCAGGCGTCCGCCGCCTCACTCCCTGCTCCGCGAAAGCCTCTCCGCGTAGGCATGGTGATTTCCGGCGAAACACTGCCGGGATGGGCGGCCGCTTTGGCCGTAAAGTTACAGAACGTTTCTTGGGCCACGCCGCTTTTGTGCGCCACCCCGAGTGTCACGATGCGCCAGGATGCGCCGCCGGGCGATGCGGGAAAGGCGGTGGCCATCCGCCTGCTCGACGCCGTGCGCAGCCCGCTGCGCCAGACCAATGCCGATGTCTTGATTCTGCTTTCAGGCGACGCCGCCACCGTCCGCCAGTTGATGCCGTCCTATCCCGCCGGCATGTGGTGGTGTGAACGCCTGGTCAACGGCTCTTTGCATGGATGCCGCTTGCGTACGCTGCTGGCGGGCCGCCGCGAGCCTATCACTGTTTTTGAATCTTATTCTCTAGCCTCTTCCGCCGCGCACTGGGCGCAGAATTTTCTCTTCGAACGGCAATTGCGGTTGTATTACGAACAGGGGATGCCGAGCCTGCGGCCTTATCGCGCTCCGCTGCCTCCACCTCGTCCGGGCGGTGTGGCGGTGCCGGTGCCCGATCCCTCGGCCTCTCAGCCGCGCATCGTTCACCATGAAGGCCGCTGGTGGAAATTCCAGTGCATCGAAGCGCCGCTCTACGGAGCGCCGAACCGCGATCTGTACCTGTTCTCGACCGAAAGTCCCGGAACGAAGGAATGGACGCCCCATCCGCTGAATCCGGTTCTCTCAGACGTCCGCTGCGCGTCCGGCACCGGCGATCTGTTTGAACGGGACGGGTTCCTGTTCCGGCCCACCGCCGCGCGTCTGCAGCGCATCGTCCGTCTGACGGTGGACGACTATCAGGAAGAGCCCGCTTCAAGCGCGGCGTAGGAAATCAACCGGAACGCGGACCAGTCGCCGGTCCATCCGTTTTCAAGCAGGTTGGTTTCATCGGAATAGCGGTCCGCGCCGGGATGCGTCATCAACTCCACGCTCGGCATGGCGGGAATGCCCTGTTCGCTCAAGAGCCGCGCATAGGTCCGCAGTTCGGTGAATCCGGCCGTGGTGGTGGTGCGATAGACGTTCCGCAGCGCGGCGTTGTAGGCGTGCTTGCCCCATAGCCGAGCCATGCCGGGACGATCGGCGGGTGCGTACAGATTCTTCGAAAGCCGTACGCGGCGGATTCCATAGCGCCGCTGCAGCGCCTTCAAGGCGAGAAAGCCGGCCGGCGTGGTGTGGATGTGGTGATGGGAATCGATGTGGCTGATGGGCACGCCGAAGGAAATCAGCCGGTCCACCTGCGCGCAGAACTCTTCGTAAACCGCCCGCACTACGCGCTCACTTGGCTTCGCCGCCGCGATCTTGCGCGAGAACCGGCCGTTGTCGAGCAGTTGCGCGCCGGAGCGCGAAAGCGGCTCGTACTCGGTCACGTTCAGATGGACACCGAAGCTGCATTGCGGAAACAGGCTGAGTTTGCCGCAAGCCTCCCTGACCTCCGGAGCGTTCGCCAGAATCGTTGCCGATGTAACCTTGCCGCGCCCCATCATTGTGAAGATGGCGTCGTTGACACACCGGCTCATTCCGAGATCGTCGGCGTTAACGATGATGGTGACCGGTTTGCGCATCGGTGTGATTGCCCGTGATGGCGAGCAGGTGTTCTCTCAACTCAGCGGCCACGTTTTTCCAGGATCGCGCGCCACCCCAGCGGGCGATTGCGGCGTGATCCCAGGTGTGCCGAAGCGCGGCCGCCAAGGCGTCCTCCATCGCCTGGCGGTCGTTTACGGGCACGATGAATCCATACTGAGGCGACGGCAGCAGCCTCCGGATGGCGCCCACTTCGGTGGAGACCACAGGAGTTCCGCAGGCCAGCGCTTCATTTACAACGTTCGGCCAGCCTTCGCGCGAACTGGCCAGGCAAAAAACGTCGGCGGCCGCCATGAGCTCCGCCACACTGTCTTGGGATACGTCTCCGGCAAAGGTAACATACTCCGCCATGCCGCTTGCGGTTACCGCTTCCTTGAGCACCGGAGCGAACCGGTCGGCGCGTCCAGGTCCTCCGGCGATCACCAGCCGCGCCGGAATGCCCGCGGCGCGTAATCCCTTCAAGCATTCCACGATGCGGTGATGTCCCTTCAGTTCCCGTAACTGGCCCGCCGAAAGAACGATCGCTTCGTCCTCGCGGAGGTTGTGTTTGCGGCGGCACTCGCTTTTCGATCGTGGATGGAAATGCTCCGCATCGACGCCATTGGGCAACAGAACGGCACGCCCGGGCGCCGCGCCCAATTGGATGGCCAGCGCGCGCAGTTCGTCCGATAGCGCCACTACGCGCGCCGCGCGCCGCAAAGCCCAGCCCATCGCGCGCCGCCGCGCCCAGTGATTGCTGTTGGCCAGTTCGTTGCCGCGCAGCGTGACGGTAAAAGGAACGCCGAATATCGAGGCCAGCATGGCGGCGCAAACGCCTTCCGGGTGAGCGAAATCGGCGCAGATCGCTTCAAACGGAAATCGTGCCCGCAGCCGCGCCACCGTGGGCAGAACGCGCAGGAACAGGAACAGGGCGTTGAGGGCGCCGCCCGAAGGCGGATAAAACCAGCGCCGGTAAAGCACATCGACGGAGCGATCCCGGTAGGAAAGCGGCAGTTGCCAGCCCGCCAGCCACTTACCGGCGGGATTCCCGTAATCCACGGCCGGAACCGGTACTAGTAGCTTTACATCATCCGTATCGGCTAAGTACTGTAACCTGGTGCGCACGTAGGGAGCTTTCTGTGGCTCTCCCGGTCCTGGATAAACCGTCGTAAGCGCAAGTATCTTCATCTATCCGATCCGTAAGAATAACAGGCGTAGATGAGATAAGAAAGTGGTACGAAGGCCGCATCCGCTCACAGTACGCCCAAGGCTAAGGCGGACAGGGTGTTCGGACAACACCGGACAAAGTGTCCGGTTCCGGCCGGGAGGGAGTCCCTAAAGTATTGATTCCACGAGAAACTCCTTTGGAACGCTCGTTGCACCAGCAATCGCAAGGAGTTTTTTCTTACGCAATGAAAGTCCGTCTGCTTTGGAGATTGTCGTTTGCGGCCGGTATCGTTTCGGCGGCCGCATTCGCGCAAGAAGCGGAATATTCAGAAACGAGGGCGCCGGTGGAACGGAAACTGGCGGCGGAACTGGCCCTGCCTTCCAGCCAGGCCGATGAGGATGTGGATGTAATCGTGAAGTTTCGCGACAAGGGCCGGCGCGCGGGCCGTGGAGGCAGGGCGGCGATCGCCGGCTCCCGGCTCGGCCTGCGGGCCAGGCGCGAGCACGACCTCATCGACAGCGCTTCCTATACGCTCAAGCGCGCCGATCTCGCCGCGCTGGCCGAGGACCCGGACGTAGAGTATGTCAGCGTGGACCATGAAATTCACGCCACCGTCGACAAGGCCAAAAGCGCCACCATGGCCGATACGCTCATCAACCGTACCCGGCTCACCGGCGATGGCGTGACCGTGGCGGTCATCGACAGCGGCATCGAGAACAGCGAGGCGTTCGACTTTCTGGCGCGCCGCCTCGTCTATCAAAAGTCTTTCGTAAAGAACGACAGCTCAGTCGACGACGCCTACGGCCACGGCACCCACGTGGCGTCGATTCTCGGCGGCGACGGCGCGGGCGAGAATTATTTCCACGCGCCCTACCGTGGTCTGGCCCCTGGCGTGAAACTCGTCAATCTGCGGGTTCTCGACAAGAACGGCAAAGGGAAAGACAGTGAAGTGATCGCCGCTATTGAGTGGGCGGTCACCTACAAGCGGCTGTTCGACATTCGTATCATCAATCTTTCAATCGGACGCCCGGTTTCCGACAGCTACAAGAAAGACCCGCTTTGTCTGGCCGTCGAGGCCGCCTGGAAGGCCGGCATCGTAGTCGTGGTCGCCGCCGGCAACGACGGCCGTGTCGACACCAAGGGCATCAAAGGCTATGGCACCATCAACTCGCCCGGCAACGATCCGTTCGTGATCACCGTGGGCGCCGGCAAGGCGAATAACACGGCCACGCGCGCCGACGATACGCCGGCCTCTTACAGCTCCAAAGGCCCGACGATGATCGATCACATCGTCAAGCCCGATCTGTTGGCGCCGGGTAACAAGGTGATCGCGCTTGGCACGGGCAAACTGCTCGAGCAATACCCCGACAACGTCGTCAACAAATACAGCTACATGCACCTGAGCGGCACCAGCATGGCCGCGCCAGTGGTCTCCGGCGCCGTCGCGCTCCTGCTCGAGTCGCAACCCTGGCTGACGCCCGATCAGGTCAAGATCCGGTTGATGAAAACCGCCTGGCGCGGATTCCCTCCCACTTCCACGGTGACCGATGGAGGCGTCACCTATACGATACGCAACGACCTGTTCACGGTTGGCGCCGGCTATCTCGATATCAACGCCGCGGTGGCCGATCTCCTGTCTCTGCCGCTGCTGTCGGCTCAGTCGCCGGTGGCTTCGTACAACAGCAACAAGAACGAGGTGAGCATTCTGGCTGCCTCCAACGTGGTGTGGGGAACGGCCGCTCTGCCGCTCAACGTGATTTGGGGTACGAACGTGGTCTGGGGCACCAACGTGATTTGGGGCACCAACGTGATCTGGGGAACGGCCGGCACAAGCGCCGCCAACGTCGTCTGGGGCACCAGCTCTCCGTTCTCTTCCAACCCGAATCTGAGCGGCGAGGCTTCGAGCCTAATCAAAGGCGAATAAATTTTGATCCTGGCAACGCGGTGGCTTGACCAACAGGTCACCGCATGACTCGAACCAACCGTCTGACGCGTTCGGATAACCCGAGCGCGTCAGCCGCTTTTCGCATCACCGCCGTCACCTTGCGCAATCCATAATGACCCCACACCAATAGGCGGTTCCGCCACCCGGCCGGCAGATACAGCAGATCGGCCGTCCACAACGAGTGCGTGGCGAAGAACCTCTTGTAGGCATGATCCCCGATCCCGAAATCGAAAATCATGGGCGTTTGGCGTTTATAAAGATCCGCCAGGATATGAAACAGCAGCACCGTGCCGGGCGACCATTGCTTGTCGTCCGGATCGTAGCCCACCGTGTCATACTGCAGCACCTCGGGCGCCCCGGCGGGAACGAAACAGTACGCATAGGCCGCCGGCCGGTCGCCGGCAAACAGCACATAGCCGAGGATGCGCCGCTCGGCGGCCATCTGGCGCAGCTCCTCCACAAACTGCCCGTCCTGCGGAAAGCCATCGCCCGAAACCAGCTCCTGGTAGGTACGCGCCGAGATCTGGCGGCAGTGGCGGGCGTATTCTTCCATCTGTTCCGGCCGGTCGAACAGCCGCACGCCGCTTTCCCCGCCGTTGCGCTCACTCCACAATACGGCCTTGCGCTTCAACGTCTTGCGGGACTTGGAGCTGAACCGCGCCAGATACCCCGTGAAATCCCCTTCGATCGAAATATAGTGGCGCACGTAGCGCCGCAGGCAATAGCGCAACAGGCGGCCCACCGAGCTCAGCTCGGGCAGCTCCGGACTGGCGGGAAAACTCGGGACATAATAGATCTCCCCGCCCCGCGCTTCGGGCAGGCGCAACGAGTCGACCGTTCCCGTTTCGCGCGTGAAGTGCGTTTGCCGCACCTGGGCCTTGCGCTTCACGCCGAACAAATAAAGGTCGCCGACCCGAAAGCGTATGGTGTAGTCCTGATACCGCCAGGAATGGCCACCGGTACCGCCTGCCGCCTGAGGGGCGCTCAGCAAGGGAGACTCCAAACCCGAGTTTATCGTGAGAAGGGTTACCATTCAACGCTATTTCAGATAGTGGCGTTCCGGGCCGAGGAGTACTACGGTTCATTTCTCTGAGAGGATTGCTGTCGTGCCGCCACTATCGTTTGAGAAGACCTTGAGCGACACCTTTGTGAGCCGTCAGTTTGGTCCGGTCGAGTACACCGCGGATGCGGTGGTGGAGTTTCCCGAAGGCATTCCCGCCTTTGAGCAGCGCACCCGCTACGTGCTCATCGAGCGTCCGGACTCGGCGCCGCTGATCTTTCTGCAAAGCCTCGACGATCCGGAACTATGCTTTGTCACGCTGCCGGTGGGCTGTGTCGACTCAGGCTACCGGCCGCAACTCGACCGCGCCGACATCGAGGCGCTCGGCATGCAAACGGCCGAGGATGAAGAGGTGCTGTGCCTGGTGATCCTCACCATTCCCGAGCATGGCGTTCCGACGGTAAATATGATGGCGCCGGTGGTGATTCACCGTCGCACCCGCCGTGCCCGCCAGGTGATCCAGTTCGATTCCAGCCATTCGTTTCAACAGCAATTGCCGGTGGCTCCAGCCGCCGCCGAGCCCGAGAAGGAGAGCCAGCCATGCTGATCATCGCGCGGCGGCCCGGGGAATCGATCTGGATCGGCGACGACATCGAGATCAAGATCGTCGACCTGTCGCCGTCGCGGGTGAAGGTGGGATTGGCGGTACCGCGTCGTCTGGGGATCACGCGCGGCGAGATGAAGGAAGCGGCCGCGCACAATCGTGTGGCATCGGCGACCGAAGCCACGGCCGCGGAAAAGTTACTCCAGGAGTTTCGTTTTTTCTCTTACACAAAAGCCCCTCGCCGATGAGAGTTAGTGGGAGCCGTAAGCTTACGGCTTCACGGGAAGGACTCCCGGGCGAGACCGTTTCTAGGAGAGAAACATGGGCTTTCAGATCAATACCAACATTGCGTCCCTGGTAGCGCAGGACAATCTGCGTCTTACTTCGGATTTCCAGCAGAAGACAATCGGCCGAGTCACATCGGGTTTGCGTATTACCTCCTCCGGCGACGACGCCGCGGGCCTGGCCATTGCCAACGGCTTCCGCAGCGACATCTCCGTGCTGTCGCAGGGCATCCGCAACGCCAACGACGGCTTGAGCACGCTGCAGATTGTCGACGGTGGCATCAACAATATTTCCAAGCTGCTTGACCGCGCGCGTACGCTCGCGACGCAGTCGGCTTCGGGAACCTTCACCGGGTCGCGCAACGTGTTGAACTCGGAATTTCAGAGCGTGTTGACGGAAATCAACCGCCAGGCGCAGGCCGTCGGTCTCGACACCGGCGGACAGTTTGCCAAGAGCCTGCAGGTGTTCATCGGCGGCGGCCGCACCAACGGCAGCGTGAACGCGATCACCAACGGATCGGTGGCGGTGGATCTTTCCCGCTCGACGGTGGATTCCCAGAGCCTCGGTCTGAAGGGCGTGCAGGTGAAGGGCGTGACGGGCACCGATATCGGCACCGGCTCGGCCACGACCAGCGTGTCGTCGATTCTGGCCAATGCGATCAACACCGATTCGGTGAGCAGCGCGGGCACGACGGCGTTTAAGATCTACGGACCCGGATTCGGCGGCGCCGACGGCGTGTCGATCGAAGTGAGCACGGCCGGAGTGACCGATGCCGATACGCTGGCGACGGCGGTGAACGCGGCCATCGAGAGCGCCGGAAACGGCTCCACGCAGGCGGCGACGGCGTTCCGCAACGCCAACATCGTGGCCAGCGTGAACACCGATTCCACCGGCGCCAAGCAGCTCACCTTCACCTCTTCCTCGGCGGCCTTCCAGGTGGAAGCGGGCGATCGTCTGGCCAACGCCCTGCTCGGTAACTTCGAACAGAACGCGGTCGCCAAAGGCACCAACAACGCGGCCACGGTCGCCACCAACGGCGGCGGCACGGCGGCCGATCTGACATTGTCGGTCGATGGCGGCACGGCGTTTACCGTATCGCTGACCAGCGCGGCGGCGCTCTCCAAGGGCCAAGCCGTGAAGGAGCTGAACGCCAACTCCACGTTCGCCTCCCAGGCGACGGCCTATCTCGAAGACAACCAGGTGGTGATCCGCAGCAAGGGCAATTCGGCCACTTCAAGCGTCGATTTCACGACCACCACGCTTTCCACCAACCTTGGCCTGAGCGATGCCACCGCCGCCGACGCGTCCACCGGCGCCGATGTCCGCACACGGATTCAGGGCGCGGCGGCGACCGCGGCCGGCTCGACGACTTTCGGCGAAACGGGCGCGGGCACGATCCGCTTCCGGCTGACCGGCGGCAACCTGCAAAGCCCGATCGACTTGAGCGTCGACGTCACCGCCGACACCACCGTTTCCCAGGCCATCAGCTCGCTGCAGACCGCCGTCAGCAGCTCGGCCGAACTGGCCGACGCGGGCATCTCGCTCACCTCCGCCACCGCCGCCAATACGCTGGTGTTCACCAGCAAGGGCGGTGAGAAGTTCAGCCTCGAAGTAAGCGGCGACAAGTCCAACCTTCTGGGTCTCGGCTCGTTCGTCACCGGCGCCAACAACGCCATCGATTATTCGACGCTGAGCGGCGCCTCCAACTACACCACCGCCAAGGTGGGCTCGACGACGCTTGAGTTCTCCATCGCCGGCAAGGGGTCGAACACCAACTCGGTGACCGTCGATCTCGCCCAGGGCGACGCCACGGCGGCGGCCGTCACGGCCACCAACACCGCGGCCACCATCAACACCACCACCAACGTCGATTTCTCGGTGCGCATCAACGGCACGGTGTACACGGGCGCGGTAACCTCCGGCGCCACCACCAGCAAGGCGCAGCTCGCCACCGACATCAACACCATCATCACCGGCAGCGGCGCCACGGCCACCCTGACCGCCGATAACCGCATCGTTCTGACCACCGGCAACAAAGGCGCGGGCGCTTCCATTCAGTTCCTGACGCCGAGCGCGACCAGCGTGGTTTCGGCCCTCGGCTTTACCGCCTCCACGACGCCCACCACCGGCGCTTCCCGCTCCGGCGCCAGCGTCGCCGACGCGCTCAACGCCGCCTTCGCCGCCGATCCGGAACTGGCCGCCGCCGGCCTCAAGGCGGACTTCAACACCACCGCGGCCAACAAAGTGACCGTGACTTCGACCAACGGCACCAACTTCCGCGTCAGCTCGGCGGGCGCTTCGGCCGCCGGTACGGTAGTCGGTTCGGCCAACGACAACTTCACCATCACCGCCGGCGTCAACGACGCGCTCGACTTTACCGTCAACGGCGAGGATGTGACCGTGACGTTGACGGCCGGCGCCCGCACCGCCGCCCAGATCGCCACCGATATTCAGAACGCCTTCACCGCCGCCGGCATCGACGCCACCGCCGCCGCCGACAACGGCTATGTGAAGATCACCAATGCCAATACGGGTTCTTCGAACTCGATCGTGATCAACACGGGCACCGCCAATACCACGCTCGGCCTGACCGGCGGCACCTACTCCGGTACCGATTCCGATCTCGGCTACGGCACCACCGGCGCCAGCTTCACCGGCAACCTGGCCAGCGACGCGCCCGCCACCAGCGCGCGCTTCAATGCCGCCGGCGGCAGCGCCACCACCTCGCTCGACTTCGGCGTCCTGCAATACGGCGACGACGATCAGAGCCTCACCATCACCGCCAACGATTCCAACGGAGTCGCGCAGGCCAAGACCATTGTGCTGCGCAACGACGCCACCGGCCGTTCGGGCCGCACGCTCGATGAAGCCCTCGATGCCATCAACACGGCGCTTCAGCAGAGCAATAACGACACGCTGCGCAAGGTCGTCGCCGTCAAGGACAACTCCTCCGGCACCGAGAAGATCAGCTTCCTGAGCTCGCTCAGCGCGTTCAAGGTCGCCGTCGGCAGCGTGCCCAACTCCGGCAACGGCGTCGGCTCGGCCGGCTCCACCGTCGACGCCGCGCAGACCGCCGGCGGCGCCAACGTGGACATCAGCTCGCAGGCGACCGCCGAAGCCGCTGTGACCGCGCTGTCGGATGCCGTCAGCAAGCTTGGCGACGCCCAGGCCGTCGTCGGCCGCGGACAGAATCAGCTCAACTACGCCATCAACCTGGCGCAGTCGCAGTTGACCAACGTCGCAGCCGCCGAATCGCGCATCCGCGACGCCGATCTGGCGCAGGAAGCCGCCAACCTCACCAAGGCGCAGCTTACCCTGCAGGCCGGCGTGGCCGCTCTCGCCCAGGCCAATTCGGCCCCGCAGGCGATCCTGGCGCTGCTCAGAGGTTAATCCCAGTCTATCCATCGCAAGGTAGGAACACGGCGCCCGCCGGGGTTGATCCCCTGGCGGGCGTTAGTGCTTTTGCTAGAGCGCCTGTCTCAGTGAGTCCGCGGAAGGCTGGGCGGTGCTGACACCATTAACGCCTTTCCGGCGGCGGACCAGTTGATTCTGGATACCAGCGGGTACTTCGCGCCTTAACTTCACTCCGTACGGAGCCGGTAAGGCGGCGCGATGGCGGCCTTCAACTCCTCCAGCCGCGCCTCCAACCGCGCCCGTTCACCCCGCGGCGCGGCCAGCAGATGCCCCAGTTTCTCCCCGTGTTCGCGCGCGAAGACCGATGCCTCGGTCAACGCGCATCCTTCGAGATCGAACAGATCGTAGGCAAGATCCGAGAGCAAAGCGCATACCTCCGCTACCGATCCGCCGATGCCGTTGATCTCGGTCCCATGCGTTTCGAGCACAAGATAGGGATGATGCTCGGCGAGCATCCGTTCCGCTCCTCGCAGCACCACGTACTCGCTGCCTTCCACGTCCATCTTGATGCAGGAAGGCGGCCCCTGCAGCGCCGAATAATAGTCGAGTGAGATCGAAGGCAGCATTACCGGCCAGGCGTCGGAATGGAAAGCTTCGATGTCGCGGTTGCGCGTCGAAGCCACCGAGCTTGCACCCGGCACCACGTGAAACCGCACCGGATGGCCGCTGATGTCGCCCGCGCAGGCGAGCACCAGTGTCACGCGCGGAGCGAAGCCGTTGGCGGCGATAAACTCGCGCGCGCCGCGCAGCACCTCCGGGTTGGCTTCGAACGAATGCACGTGTCCCCTCTCCCCCACCAGACGCGACAGGATACACGTGAACACGCCCCACGACATACCGACGTCATACACGGTCGCCCCCGGTGTTACCACGGCGAGGAGCCCGCGCATTGCCGGCGCTTCGAAATACATGCCGCCCATGGTTGAATCCACGCCCACGATGGGACGCAGATAGCGCGGGAAGACGAACGGGTAATCGTTGACGACGATATCGTCAAGTTCGAGGGAGCTTGTGAGGGAATGCGATGGGGCAGACATAGGACCGGCTTTCATCTTAGCCGCTCCACTACAATGGCAGTCTGTATGGTGGTTGCGTTCGCGCTGCTCTCAACCATGCTCGAGGCGCAGGCGCCACGGCTTTCGCAGGCGCGGGCTCTGATCGAGGCCGGGCGCGTTGTCGAGGCTCTTGCCGCCATCGACCGCGCCCTTTCGGCGTCTCCAGGCCCGGAAACGCAGTTTGAAGCCGGCAAACTGTTGCGCGAGCTGGCCGAGCGGCGCCTGGCCGGCTTGCAGCGCGTCGCGCCCGGTTCGGCGCCGGTGCATGAGCTTGCCGGACGCCGTCTGGAATTGCAGGGCAAGCGCGACGATGCACTCAGGGAGTATCGCGCGGCCTTGGCGCTTGAACCGCTTCGGCCCGGCCTGCGCTACAAGGCGGGTCAGATTCTCTGGACGCGGCGCGATCTGGACGGCGCCGAAGCCGAACTGCGAGGCGAGCTTCAATCCAACCCCGGCCACGGCATGGCCAATCTACGGCTGGGCCAGGTGCTGGCGGCACGCGGCGGCAAAGAGGCGCAGGCGCTCGAATATCTCGGGCGCGCCATCGGCGCCATGCCTTCTTCGATCGAAGCGCGGCGTGAGGCGGGCAAACTCTATCGCAAGCTCGGCCGCCACACCGACGCCCGCCGGGAGTGGGAGCTGGTGGCCAAGGTGCGTCCGCGCGACGATCAGGTCCACTTCCTGCTGGCCAATCTCTATCGCGACCTGGGCGACTCGGCCGCCTCCAAGCGCGAGTTCGAAACGCACCGGGCGATCCTGGAAAGCCGGCGCGCTTTAGCGGAGAAGCGCTGAGTCAGACCGCTCGCGCCGAAGATGGCGTGAAAGCGGAAAGAAGGCATCGATAGTGGAATCCATCAGCCTTCTGAGGACTCGCCGGTAAAGCGGAGTGCAGCAGCCAGATGCCGCTCGGCCGCCTAGCGGAGAAGCGCCGAATCGAGCAACTCGCGCGCGGCCGGCGAATCCGGGGCCAAAGCCAGCGCCCGCCGGGCCGCGGCCTCCGCCTTCGGTTTATCGCCAAGGGCAAGATAGACCTGTGCCAGGGCGATGGCGGGTTCGGGATCGGTGGGGCTTGAGGCGGCCGCCTTTTCTAGAAACGGTGCCGCCTCGGCGCCGCGGTCGAGTTGCAACAGCGCCAGCCCGCGGTAATAGGCGGCCTCCGCCGTGGGTTCGTTCCGCAGCGTTGCGAGGGCTTCTTCCGCCTTCCCCTCTCGCAGCAACAGGCGTCCAATGGCGGCTCCCGGCCCGGGCCGGCCGGGACCGAGCGTTCTCGATTGCCGGTAGGCTTCGAGCGCGCCCGGAAAATTACCCTCGGCTTCAAGCGCGTTGCCGTGGATCTCATAACCGGGGGCGGTTTCGAAATGCCGTTCCGCCACGCCGTTCCAAAGTGCGCTGCTCGCATCGGCGTAGGTCACCGCGGCCAGTTGCAGTGCGTCGCGATGGTTGGGATTGCGCGCTAACAGCCGTTCGAGCGCCATCAAGCCCGGCAACGGTTGTTTGGCGGCGATGTAGGCCGCGCCCAGCCAGTAATCGACATCGTCGCGCCCGCGGTCGCCGATGGGCGCAAGCGTGGCGGCGCGCTTCAACGATTGCAGCGCCTGAGGAAACCGATTGGTCCGGTAGAGCGAGATGCCGAGAAACAGATCGGCGCTCCAAAGCTTTGGGTTGAGCCGCACCGCCTGGCCGAGCGGTTCAATCGCCGCTTCATACTTGTTCTGCATGTAGCGTGCGATGCCGAGCCGTTGCCAGTGATCGGCCGTGGGCTCGCGCCGCGCCAGCGCCTCGTAATGCGCTTCGGCGGCGGCAAGCTCGGCCGGACTCTGTCCGGACGCCGCCGCCACCAGGAGTAGGATCGCGATCAAGCTCAGAAGTTCAGCTTAAGGCCCAATTGAATCGAGCGCTGGGGGCTCGCCGTCCCGGTGATGCGGCCGAAATTGGCCGTACCGACGGTGCCGCCCGGATTGCCGAAATTGGTCACGTTGAAGGCGTTGAAAGCTTCCGCCCGGAATTGCAAACGCAGACGCTCGCTGAGCCGGAAGTTCTTGAATATTCCGATATCGAAGTTCTTGAAGCCGGGTCCGCGCAGCGCATTGCGTCCGAGGTTGCCGAACGTAAAAGGAGCGGCCACGGCGAAGGCCGACGGATCGAAGAAGAGACCGGCGGGCCCGTACGTCTTGGTCCATCCGGCGGGGAACGGATTGCCCACCAGGTTGGGCCGCTGATAGTTGCCGCGCGAGCCGACATTGGCGTTATCGAACTGAATGCCGAGGTTGAAGGGACGCCCGGTTTCCGCCGTCCAGATGCCGGTGGTCTGCCACCCGCCGATCAGGGCGCGTGTCACGCCGGTGAGCGAACCGGAAGGAATCTCCCAGCTATAACCCATGTTGAACACATGGTTCTGGTCAAAGCCCGAAGGTCCCATGGACGCTTTGATGTTGGTGTTGTCCTGCGGGGAAGTGCCGCCGAATTCCGAATTCAAATGGGTGTGGCTACTTTGGAACGACGGGCAAGAGGCGCAGAATCAGCGAGT
>CADEFT010000029.1 GCA_902826685.1 uncultured Acidobacteriota bacterium | reverse complement strand
GGGCACGGTCTGGCCCTGGCTGATGAGTCCTTATATCAGTGCCCGCCTCAAGGCATTCGGTGCGGGTCCGGCCAATGCCGCTCACTGCCGTCGCCTGGTGGAGGGCATGGCGGTGATGCTGGAACAGGGATGTTTAGGCTCGATCGGCGAGATTTACGATGGCGAGGAGCCGCGTAAGGCGAAGGGAGCCCCCGCACAGGCGTGGAGTGTGGCGGAACTGCTCCGGGTGATCGAGGAACTTAAGGCATTGCCGTTAAAGTATTGATCCCGCGTGTCCGATGGTGAGTTGTGGCTATCGCCGCCGACAACTCGCCGATGCTTGCCGCCGCCGCCGGCGTTTTAAGCGATCAGCTCCGGACGCACCTTCGCCGGCTGGGTGAGCTGATCGGACCCTATGCCGGCACTCTGGAGCGGCGTTTCGAACAACGGATGAAGCGGTTCTCGCTCGACCGTCGCTCGCGGCAGGCCTTGATCGCCATCACGCCCGGCGCCATGGCACGCGTGCTGGCCGAGGGCAGCGCCACCGGCAGTCTCTTTGAGCAGGTGGAATACTACGGCCGCCGTCTGGCGAAGCTGAACGTTCCGCCGGCGATGGTGCTGGAGGCGCTACAGCAATACGACAAGCTGTTGAAGCCTGTGTTCAAGCGGCTGCCGCCTTCCGAACACGTCAATTTCGAGTGGGTGCGCGAGCAACTGAATTTCTGCGTGGTGCTCACGCTCAACAACGCTTACTATCAGGTGCGTGAAGCGGAGACCGAAGCGTTCTACGAACTGTTCCGGGTGGAACTGGAATCGCGCCACCTCCACGACCTGGTACGGCGATTTCTGGTGACGCTGATGCCGTTCTGCCGCTCCGATGCCGCCAGCTTCTATTGGCTCGAAGAGAACGGGGAATGGCGCCGGCTGGCCGCCACCGGCAAAGGCTCGTCTCCTTCGTGGGAAGCGCGCGCCGGGGAGCAATGGCTGAAGCCGCTGTCGGAGCCGCGCTGCTGGCTATGGAACAACCGTCGTACGGCAGGGGCGAGGGCGAAGCTGCTCGATCCGCTGTGGGCCGACCGGTTCCGTTCCTGCTGGTCGGTGCCGTTGCTTTCCGGAAACAAGCTGACCGGCGTGATGCAATTCGGATTCGCGCGCGAGTATGAGTGGCTGCCGCGGGAACAGGAACTGCTTTCGGGAGCGGCCGAGCGCTGCCGCATGGGCGCGGAAAAAGCGCGGCTGATGGAAGACCTGGCACGCGGGGAAGATCAGATCCGCACGCTCGCCGAGCGCATGCTGCACGTCGAGGAAGCCGAGCGGCGGCGCATCAGCCGCGAGTTGCACGACGAAGCGGGCCAATCGTTATTGTGCGTGCGGCTGCAACTGGAGATGGTGGAACAGGCGCTGCCGTTTGAAGCCGAAGGAATCCGTCAACGGCTGGGCGCGGCGCGCGCGGAGACCGAAAAAACGATTCTCGAAATCCGCCGTCTGCTGGCGGCGTTGAGTCCGGCGGTGCTCGAACAGTTGGGACTGGCGGCGGCACTGCGCCAACTGATGGCGCGTTTGAAACAGGTCCATCCCATTCAGGCTTCTCTGCAGCTTTCGCGGCTGCAGGCGGTTCCCAAGCGCATGGAGAGCATCGTCTACCGCCTGGTGCAGGAGTGTTTGAACAACGTGGCAAAGCACTCCAAAGCCAAGACATTAAAGCTTTCCGCCTCCACCGCCGATCAAGTATTCAGACTGCTGGTGGAAGACGACGGAATCGGGTTCGATGTCAAGGACACGATCGACAGAAAGAATTCGTACGGGCTCAGCGGCATCCGGGAACGGGTGGCGTTGATGGGGGGGCGGTTTTCGGTGGAGAGCCGTACGGCACGCGCGATGGTGAGGGCCGGGAGGCGAGCCGGGCGCGGCACCCGAATCCAAATCGAACTGCCGATTCCAAAGCAGGATCACCAAATCCGAAGTCGGAATTTGAAGAACGCTGGTTAAGCATATGGCGAAAATTCGAATCATGTTGGCGGACGATCACACTCTATTCCGCCAGGGAATCCGGACGCTGATTGGAGCCGAAGCCGACCTCGAAGTGGTCGGTGAAGTCTCCAATGGTGGCGATGCCGTGGAAAAGGCCGGAGAGTTCCGCCCGGATGTGGTGCTGATGGATATCAGCATGCCGGGGCTCAGTGCCTTTGAAGCGACGCGTCAGATCAAAAAGAACCGCCCGGAAACAAAAGTGCTCTTCCTCACCATGTACGACGACGAGGACTATCTCGTCGAAGGGATGGAGGTGGGCGCCAGCGGCTACGTCCTCAAAGACTCGCCCTCGGCACAACTGGTGGCGGCGGTGCGCGATATCGCTCGCGGCGGCAGCTATCTGAGCCCGCGCATGCTCTCGCAACTGGTGGACGACTTCCGCACGCGCATTAAATCGGCCAACCGGCTGCCGCGCTTTGCCACCCTCACCACGCGCGAACGGGAAGTGCTCAAGATGCTGGCCGAAGGACAGTCGGTCAAAGAGATCGCCTGCGACCTCAACCTGAGCGTGAAGACCGTCGAGGCGCACAAGTTCAACCTCATGCGCAAGCTCGACATTCACAACAAAGCGCAACTGGTTCAGTACGCCATTCAAAAGAAGATCATCAAGATCCCTAACATGGCGTAGGCACTCGCCTACGGAAACTACTGCACGGGTCCGGCGGACGGGGTGCTGCCGCGGGACCCGATTTTTTCCCTGATGCAGTAGACCGCCGAACCCGTCCGCAGGTACATCCGGTCGCCCACGATGGCCGGCGTCGCGTAGATATCCTCGCCGAAATCGTTCACCGCCAGCACTTCCCACTCCGCCTCCGCCTTCAGGACCACCACCTTGCCGTGCTCGCTCGCCGCGTAGATCTTTCCATCGGCCGCCACAGGAGATGCGTAGTATCCTTCCAGCGCCCCATTTAATCGCCCTTGCTTGAACGCCTCGCCGGTCTTCGGATTCACGGTCGTGAAGATGCCGCCCGTGCGCACCAGATAGAGCACGTCGCGATAGAGAAGAGGGCAGGGAACGTCGGGCAGCGACTTGTCGAACCGCCAGAGCACATGCGACGCGGTCACGTCGCCCCGGCCGCCGAGCCTGACCGCCAGCAGCGCATTGCGCGCCGCTCGCCTGGCGCGATAGAAGCTCCAGTCGCGCGCGCTGAGCTTGTCGTCATGGTCCAGATCGATCGCGCCCCAGCTTCCGGAATGGCGCAGATCGGGAGGCACTTCGCTTTGCGAAAGCTTGCCGTCGCCGTCCAAGTCGGCCGTCCGGATCACCTGTTCAAACGGCGGCAGATCGCGCTGCTGGCCCTGATCGCCGCCCGGAGCCCAACCGTTGAAATAGGCGATGCCGTCCGCCACAACCGGTGCCGACTTCGGCTGCCAGGTGAGTCCGCGCAACCACCAGAGCTTCTCACCGGTCTCGGCCGAGTATCCGGTCATCTGGTACGCGCCGGGCATGACGATCTCGGCGGGTCCTTTGACCGGCCGATAGACGGCGGGCACCGAGAACGAGTGAGTGAAATCGGAGCGGTCGGCTTTCCACAACACGCGCCCGCTGTCTTTTCCGATGGCGAGCAGGTGAGCGCTGGTGTCCTGGTCGAGGGCGAGGATGATTTTGCCGCCAACAAGAATCGGCGAGGCGGCCATGCCGTGCAGGTTCGAAAAGGGTTCCATCGGCAGACGCCACCGTTCCGCGCCGTCGAGCGTGTAGCTGATGAGGCCGAAATCGCTGAAGAAGACGTAGAGGTTCTTGCCGTCGCCCACCGGCGTCGGCGAGGCGGGATGATTCAGGACGTGCCGGTTTTCCTTGCGGCGCGCCTCGACGGATTGGCTCCATAGCACGCGGCCCGATTCGGTGTCGAGGCATAGCGTGGTCAGCTTGATGGCATCGGAACCGGTGAGGCACAACCGTTTGCCGAAGATCACCGGGGACGATTTACCGGGCGGCAGCTCCGTTCGCCATTGCACGTTCGAAGCCGGCGAGAAATGCACCGGCACGCGGGAACCGCTGGCGACGCCGTGTCCATCCACGCCGCGGAATTGCGGCCAGTCGGCGGTCCAAGCCGCGGTTTGAAAAAGAATCAGGAGTGCCCGCACGTTGCCATTCTATGCGTAGTGCGATTCCGTGCGCCGGATCGTGGTCCGTTTTGTGGCAGGGGAACCCGTGATCGAAGGGGAGTGCCCGCACGTTGACCTTCTTCGCGTGGCGCCCTTCCGTTCATTGCATCGGAACCGGTGAGGCACAACCGGCTGCAAAAGATCACGGGCGGCAGTTCCGCTCGTTGTTGCGCGTTCGAGGGCAGATCAGGAGTGCCCGCACGTTGACTTTCTACGCGTAGCGCAATTCCGTGCGCCGGATGAGCCGCCGCCAGAGAGATTCCGGCTCGGCATCGAATACCGTTGCCGCGTCGGCGTTGAAGACATGCCAGGCGCCGGTCTCGATTTCGCGCTCCAACTGGCCGGGCGCCCAGCCGGCGTAACCCAGGTAGAGGCGCAGGGAATCGCCGCGCAGGCCGGTGCGCAGTTGCTTTTCGAGCAGCGCCCCGTCCGAGATTAGGTGGACATCGGCGGTCACAGGGGTGGTATCGCCGGGCTTCTTGGAGGATTTGAGCAGCGCCAGGATGCCGTCGCGTCCCACCGGTCCACCGGCATAGAGCGGGTCGCTCGCATTGGCGGCGGAGCCGAGATCCCGCACCACTCTCGATACGACGCCGCCACGGGAACGGCGGTTCAGCACCAGTCCCATGGCGCCGGTGCGGCTGTAGCTGACTAAAATCACGGCGGCGTGGGCGAAGTTGGGGTCGGCCAGTTCCCGCCCGGCCACCAGCATTCTGCCGGCGGCGGGCTCGGGCTCGTCGCGGCGGATGGGAAGCTGTGCCAACGCCGCGAGGCATTGGCCGAACTGGCGCCGGTCCATGATTCTTTCTACCACGCAGGTTGCGGCGGCGCAGCGCGGCGTAGCAAGATCGAGATAGGCTATGAGCTTCCGGCGTAAACATCTGCTGGATCGTAAGAACGCCATCCGTGCCGGATTCGGCCTGGTCCTGGCGCTCGGATTATTTTCGACGATCGAGGCGGGCCGCATTCAGTCCGATCTTTCCACAGCCACCGAAGATATTTACAAGCAGCATATCGAGCAGGACGAAGTGCGTTTCGAACTGAGGCGCACGCTTTGGACCGCTTCGAGCGCGGGACGCGATTACCTGCTGAATCCTTCCGCCTCCCGCGAGGTGGACTACGTGCGGCTATTGGCTCCGCTTCGCTTTAACGCTTACCGCCTGCTGAGCCGGTTGGAGGCGCGGCCGGAGTCGGCGCACTTGAAAGCGCAGACCGACGATTTCTGGCGCATTCTGGAAGGTCTTCCGCGGACCACGGCCCCGCTCGATACGCAAAGCCGGTACCTGTTCGTGCAGGAGCAGGTGGCCGAACGACGAAACCAACTGGGCGACACGCTGCGGGAGTGGGACCGGTCGTCGCACGATTCGTTGAGCGACGGCCACACGCGCTTTGAAGAGAGCCGGAGCTTCGCCGCGCGGCGCCTGTTCTGGATTCTGGGGCTTTCGCTTTTGGCGGCGGCGGCGGTGGCGTTATTGAGCCTGCGATATTCCGAACGCATGGAGAAGCAGGCCGCGGCGCATCACCGGCAGGTGGTTGAGGCAAAGGACGAACTGACTCGTCTTTCCACCCGTCTAATGGAAGTACAGGAGCAGGAGCGCGCCAATCTGTCGCGCGAATTGCACGATGAAATCGGGCAGGGCCTGGCAACGCTGCGGCTCGAAGTCGCGCGCGCCGAGGCGCTGCCTCCACAACGGCTGAGCGAGATTCGCGAACGGCTGGGCCGCGCGCGCCTGCTAACGGATTCCATCGTTCAGACGGTACGAAACATCTGCCTTTTGTTGCGGCCTAGCATGCTGGACGACCTGGGCCTGATTCCGGCCATCCAGTGGCTGGCGCAGGACTTTCAAAGGCGTACGGGCGTCATCTGCCGGTTTTCAAGCGGCGATGTGGGCGAGGATCTGCCAGAGCCGATGCGCACCTGTGTATACCGCGTGGTGCAGGAGTCTCTGCACAATTGCGAAAAGCATGCCGAAGCGCAAAATGTCACCGTGCGCGTCAGCGAACGGGGAGATCGAATGCTGGCGGTCATTGAAGACGACGGCAAGGGGTTCGACACGGGCGCCGTGCCTTCGGGCAGGGGATTCGGCATTATGGGTATGCGGGAACGGGCGATCGCCGCGGCCGGTTCGCTGGCGGTCGAGTCCGCTCCCCGGCGCGGTACGCGCGTGGAGCTTTCCCTGCCTGTCGCGCCCGGCGCGAAGAAACTGCCGGAAGAAGCGGCCGCGAGGATTTGAATTATGCCAGTGCGCATCATGCTCGCCGACGACCACAATCTGTTCCGGGCGGGGCTCCGCCGCATCCTCGAGGACAATCCCGAACTGGAGATCGTGGCCGAGGCTTCCACCGGAATCGGCGCCGTCGAGATGGCGCGCGAGCACAAACCCGATATCGCCATCGTGGACGTTGGCATGAAGGAACTGAACGGGGTGGAAGCGACCGCGCAGATTCTGCGCCAATCGCCCGAGACCGCGGTGCTGATTCTCAGCATGCACAGCGACGAGCGCTACGTGCTGCGGGCGGTGCGGGCTGGCGCACGCGGCTACCTGCTCAAGGACTCGGTGGAAGAAGGACTGGTCACCGCCATCCAGCGCATGCGCGAAGGGCAGGCCTATTTCAGTCCGGCGGTAGCGAAGATCCTGCAGCAGAGTCCCGATCCGAAGGCGCGCGAGCACGACGACAGCTATGAATCGCTGACCGAGCGCGAGCGCCAGCTTTACCAGCTTCTGGCCGAAGGCTTGAGTAATAAAGAGATCGCCACGCGGCTGAATCTCAGCATCAATACGGTAACTACGCATCGCGCGCGCATCATGGAGAAGATGGGCGTGCGCAGCGCGGCGGAACTGGTGTTGAGCGCCGTGCGGCGCGGGCTGGTGGTTTAGCCCCGGCCCTTGGAGAGAAACTGCATGAGGCCGTCCTTGGCCGCATCGATGGCCGGCAGCCCGGCCATGAGCATCACCGGCGCTCCCAGTTGTTCCCCCAGCGGCGCCAGCAATTCCTGATAAGCCTTACGCCCCACCCAGATCTCCTGCGGCAGCGCGTGCGCCTTCTCGGCGGCGGCGAGCAGGGTTTCCGCCAACGCGTCGCCCGCCTCTGAATCGGGCCCGGTCATGTCGAAGCCGAGAATGATGCCCGAGCCGGAGTCGGCCACCAGGCAACAGCGGCCAAGGAAGTGGCGTTCGTCCTTGCCGCCAATGGGCAGCGACATTACGTAGCGGTCGATTTCCCACCAGGTCTGGCGGCGGGTCGCCCGCTCGATCACCCGGCGGATACGCGCCGGGTCGACGTTGGGTGCGACGACGGGCGGTTCGGATCTGGGTGGAGGCGCCATGGAAGAGATGGCCGCCTGCAGTTGTTCCAATCGCCAGTCCGTGGTGAGTTCCACCTTCGGGTAAACGCCATCGAGCCACAAGTTCTTCTTGACGTCGGCCAGATGCCTCAGGAAAACGATCGTCGCGGCCAGAGCTTCGGCGAGGGCGCGCCCCTCGGTCTCGTTCACGGGCCAGGAGACATAGCCTGGGCGGGTGGAGCGGAACACCGGTGCGTACAGTTTTCCCGTTGCCGGATGGCCCATGGCGCGGAGCAACTCGCGATCCGGCTTCTCGAGCCCGCTCGATTGCTCAAATTCGACGTGCAGGCTGCGTCGGGCGGCGTGATATTCGCCCGGATCGAGATCGCCCTCCGCCATGTCGCGCATCAGGTGGTAGCCTTCGGCTCCGAGATAGACCATGACCGAATAGAACTCGCCGGCCGAGCCCATCACGGAAATCACGCCCAGATCGCCGATCTCCTTAAGCGGGCAGAACACCATGTGGTGTTCGCCGAGAACCTTCCAAGGCCCGAACCCGTAGATCTCGGACGCGAGCCGGAACAGATGCTGTGCCGTGCCCAGGCTGAGCGGTTCTTCGCCTTTCAACTGCTTCGCAAAAAATTGAGTGGGTTTCGGGGTTGCCGCTTTTTTAGCCTTCGCCATCGCCGATCAGTCTAGCTCAGCGGAGGCGCCGCGCGATACCATGAACGGGAGTCATGGCAACTGGTGCAGAATTATTCGCTTCTTCTCTCGTCAAACTCGGCATCCGCGAGATCTTCACATTGGTGGGCGACCACCTGAACGACGTGTTGCTGGCGATTGAGAAGAACAAGATCAAGGTGATCGACTTCCGGCATGAATCGGGTGTAACGCATGCCGCCGACGCGTGGGCGCGGATTCATCGCGTGCCCGCGCTGTCGCTGGTGACCGGTGGACCCGGGCACACCAACTCGCTCACCGGCATCGCGACGGCCTATCTGGCCGGGGCGCCGCTTATCGCCGTCAGCGGAGCGACCTCCACGGCGCTGGCCGGCCGGCAGGTGTTTCAGGTGATCGATCAAGTGGGGATGACGCGGCCGGTGGTGAAGTGGGCGGCGCAAGCCGAGTCGGCTGCGCAGATTCCTTACCTGCTGGGGCGGGCCTACAACGAATCGATGGCCGGCCGGATGGGCCCGGTGCATCTCACCGTTCCAGTGGACATCTTCGCGCAGCGGACGGAAACTTCGCTGCCCCTGCCGATGCCGGTGGCGGCGCCGCATCTGGCGCCGTCGGAAGAGGAAACGCAGCGGATCCTTTCGATGCTGCGAGAGGCGAAGCGTCCGATCGTCATCGCCGGCAGCGGTGTCTGGTGGGGGCGGGCGGAGAACGAACTGGCGCGATTTATCAAGGCTTCCAAGCTGCCGCTGTTCACGGTAACGATGGCGCGCGCCATCGTGCCCGATTCCGGCGCCAATACCTTTGGCTACGCCGATCCGGCCATCAACAAGGCGGTGCTGCCGGCGTTCCGCGAGGCCGATGTGGTGCTGCTGCTTGGGAAACGGCTGGATTACCGGCTGGCGCTCGGCGGTCCGCGCCTGTTCGATCCGGCGACGAAGATCATCCAGGTGGATCTGCATGCGCCGGAACTTGGTTCGGCCCGTCCGGTGTCGCTCGGCGTTTGCGCGGATGTGAAGGCGGCGCTTGCGTCGATGGTGCAGGCGATCGGGAAGAAGACGTGGGAAACGAACCCAAAGTGGACCCGGCAATTGAAAAAGTACAGCGGCGAGTATCAGGACAGTCTGTCGTCGCTCGGGTCCGATCGAGCGTCGCCTCTGCATCCGGCGGCCGTGTTCGCCTGCCTGCGCGACTCGCTGCCGAAAGATACGCTCTACTCCTGGGATGGCGGCGATTTTGTGCACTGGGGACGGGCGATGATTCCCGCCAATGAGCGCGGCGGCTGGCTGCGGTTGGGACCGATGGGTACGATCGGCTCGGCGCTTCCAAACGCGGTCTCGCTGCAGATGGCCAATCCGGGCAAACCGGTGGTCTTGATCACCGGCGACGGGTCGCTCGGCTTTTATATCGCCGAACTCGAAACGCTGGTGCGTTACGGACTGCCGGTGGTGGTGATCGTTGGCAACGATGGCGGCTGGGGCCTGGAACGTGAGTTGCAGCGCGAGCTAACCGGAGGCGAGACGGTGGCCTGCGAGCTTCGTCAGACGCGCTATGACCTGGTGATGAAAGGCTTCGGCGGCGACGGCGAGACGGTGGATACCATCGACGCTCTGCGCGCCGGTGTGGGCCGCGCCTTCGCCGCTGGGAAGCCTTATCTGTTGAATGTGATCGTGCGCGGGTCCCGGTCGCCGTTCACTGAATGGCAGATCCAGGGCAAGAAGAAATAGCCGGCTATTTCAAACGGTTCATGACGTTGACGTCGATCCAGTGCGGGTCCCACCATTCGATGGAATCCACCTGGACGCCGCCGACCAGCATCGTGAAGTGCAGGTGATCGCCACCCGCCATGCCGGTGGCGCCCGTGCGGCCCAGCATCTGGCCCTTCTTCACCATCTCGCCAGGCTTGACCGCAAACTCGCTCAGGTGCGCGTAAAGGCTTTGGACGGCCAGGCCGTGATCGAGCACGACGGTCTTGCCGAAGATGCCGAGCGGCGCGGCGTAGATCACCTTGCCGTCGTTGGCGGCCTTGGCGGGCATGCGCGACATACCGGCGAGATCAAAGCCGAGGTGCACCTGCTTGTCGATGCTCTGGCCTTTGTAGAAATAGGTCCGGTAGTCGCAGAACTGCGCCTCCGACGATCCGCTCAAGCGCAGGAACGGGCCGTTCCATAGCATCTGCGCGGCGGTTTCCAGGCGCATCTCCGAAAGGCGCTGGTTGTTGGCCTGGCGCATATCGTTGTTAACTTTGGTGAAGCGAGCCACATCGTCGCCCTTGCCCGCCGGATCGAGTTCGGTGATCACCTTGGTCATGAAGGATTCGTCCACTTCGATATCACGGCGGCGGAATTCACGGCGCTTCACTTCTCCGCGAATGCGTTCGGCCGCCTCGGCGCCCGAGGGATTGCGGGCGAAGACCACCGGCTCGACGCCTTCGGGAGTATCGTAATTGACGGCGAAAAAACTGACGCGCTTGTTGCGCCAGGGAAAGCTGGCGAAAGTTTGGCCGCCCACGCGAACGCCCGATTCGGTGACGAAGCCGCCGACTTCAAAGGTGACCACCGAACTGCCGCCGAGGTTCATATAGTGCAGGTCGTTGTCGACGCGCAGCACCGGCGGCTGCGTGTTGACATCGACGTCGAACTCCAGCCGGTCGGTTTTGGCACGCAGATCGTTCGAGACGGCTTCCATCGTCAGCTTCGCCTTGCCTTCCTTGAGCTTGGGTACGGTGCGCGTACCGGGGTCGACGACGAAGACGCGCGGATTTTCCTTGCCGCGGTAAAACAGCCAGCGCGAGGCGGGCTCCGATTTCCGGTACACCGGGTGGCGCACGCCGCCCTGTTCGATATAGGCGCTGAAATCGCGCACGCCGTGGGCATTCACCGCCACCACGCGGATGGGCGTGGAGACGCCCACGATTTTCACCGGTTGATCCACCTGCAGCACGGTACCCACGGAGAGAAAGAGCAGGGTCAGCGGATAGAATGCCACCAGAACCAGCAAGAGAACGGGAATGAGTTTCGTCATTTAATCGAAGAGGCCGATCTGTCCGCTGGAGGCGGGCTTGACTTTGGACTTCGGGAGGTGGCGCGGACTACCCACCACCGCGAGCACCTGCAACTCGGCCAGCGCCTGGCGCGGTACAAAAACTTTCTGAGTGTTGGAAGAGGGGTCGGGCGGCGTCACCGAATAGCCGTGAGCGTCGAGGGCGAGAAGGTTGTTGGCGAGCAGTCCGTCCAACTGATCGTTGTCCTTGAAGCGCATGCGAACCCACAGGCCGCTCGATTTCGGACGGGTCGAAAAGAGGCGCTTTTCATCGGGATCGGGAGGCACGAACTCCTTGACGAAGCAGACGGTTTTGACCTCGGCGTAGGGCAAAAAGACGAGGCTGCCGGATAAGTTCAGCAGCTCGATGCCGCCTGGTTGGAGGTAGGTCCCAAGATTCAAGTATCCATGGAGATATTCTCTCTCAAAGCGTTGAATCAAGGCCCTTTTATTTGTCGATGCCGACAAGCGAAATCCCTTCTGCAGCCATGCCTCGAAACGACGTAACCGTCGAAAATGTTCGAAACAATTTTGCGATTATTGTATCATTGGCTCAATGCCACTCAGCGGTTCTTTCTCACCGGCACGAGAGGCTTTCGTCGAATACTGCCGCATCGAAAAGGGACTTTCGGCCAATTCGATCGATGCCTACTCGCGGGACCTGGCGAGGCTGGAGGCTTACAGCGTCCAGGCGGCCGGGGGCTGTCTGCCGGACGCCACCGAACTGCTGGGCTACATCGATTTCCTTTACGCCGGGAAATTGAGCAGCCGCACGATTGCCCGGCATATTAGCACATTGCGAAACCTGTACCACTTTCTGCTGCGCGAGGGCCGGATTAGCTCCGATCCGACGGTGGCGCTACCTGCTCCCAGGCAGCCGCGGCCGATTCCGAAATTCCTGAACGCCGGGCAGGTGGAGACGCTGAGCGCGGCGCCGGCGGCCGATTCGCCGAACGGGCAGCGCGACCGCGCCATGCTGGCGGTGCTCTATGCCAGCGGCTTGCGGGTGAGCGAACTTTGCGGCCTGCTGCTTTCCGAAGTCGACCTCGAAATGGGGCTGCTCAAGGTGAACGGCAAGGGCGGTAAGCAGCGGTTGGTGCCGGTGGGTGCCCCCGCGCTGGCTGAGGTTCGCGCCTACCTGGCGGACGGCCGGTTGAAGCTTTTGAAAGGGCGTGGGAGCCGCTATCTTTTCGTAACGCGCCTGGGCGGACGCATGACGCGCCAGTGTTTCTGGAAAACGCTGGAAGGCTATGGCAAGAAGGCCGGCATCTTTAACGGCCTCACGCCGCACGTGCTGCGGCACACCTTCGCCACGCACCTGCTGGAAGGCGGCGCCGATTTGCGTAGCGTTCAAACCATGCTCGGCCACGCCGACATATCGACCACGCAGATTTACACGCACGTAGTCCGATCGCGCCTGCGCCAGGCGCTTGACCAACACCATCCCCGTGCTTAGAGGAACTTGACGAATGAGCGACTACATGTTCATGTTGGAGAATCATCTAAACGCCGAGCAGAGCCGTTTCGTTTCGGCTTTGCAGGAAATATGCGATGAAGCCAATGCGAACGTGTTCCTGGCCGGCGGCGCCATGCGCGACATGCTGGGCGGCTTTCCGCTTCGCGATCTCGACTTCGTTCTGGAAGGCAACGCCATCAAAACGGCCAAGGCGCTGAGCGCGGCCCTGGGAGCGGTCGTCACCTCCACCGACGACGTGCGCAAGATCGTCGAGATGACGCTGCCCGGCGGGTCCACGGTGAGTGTCGGCATGAGCCGCACCGAAAGGTATGTAAAGGCCGGCGGCAAGGCGCACGTGGCGCCGGCTTCGATTCACGAAGACCTGCGCTGCCGCGACTTCACAATCAATTCGATTGCGCTCTCGCTCGGCAAGGCTTCGAAAGGGTTGCTGCTCGATCCGATGAACGGGCTGGCCGATCTCGAGCGGCGGGAGCTTCGCGCGGTCAGCAACTACGGACTCTATGACGATCCGGTGCGTATCTGGCGCATGATCCGGCTGCGCGTCAGGCTCGGTTTCGCGATCGAGGAACGCACCGCCGCGCAGTATGCCAACGCGCGCGAAGCGGGCATGGAAAAACATATCGGCCCGCGGGCGCTGTTCGAACAATTGCGCCAGATTGCCAATGAGGCCAATCCAGGCGATGTGTTGAAGGCGTTCGAGGATGAGAAGCTGTTGTCGCAAATCACGCCGGTTCTAAGCGGGCCGAAACTGAATCTGCAGGGCTTCGCCAAACTGCTCAAGGTGAGGCAGTCGGTTCCGTTCGGCACCGAGTTCGCCGTCGACAACTTCGCGCTCCTGCTTTACCTGTTGACGGAAAAACTCAACGCCAAGGAAGCGGCCGGACTCGCCAAAGGCCTGGCCATCGACCGCGGGGAAAAGCAACTGGTGGAGCGGATGAAACTGCGCGCCAAGAAACTCGAAAAGGCTTTGAAATCGGCCAGGCTGCAGAAGCCTTCGCAGGTGTATGGCGTCATTTCGCCCGAGCGCGGCGAGACGATCCTGCTGCTGCACATGATCACCGAGCAGCGCCTGGTGCAGGACCGCATTCGCAACTACCTGCAGAAATATATGACCACAGCACTCGAAGTGACCGACAAGGATGTCGAGGCCGAGGGGCTGAAGGCGGGCACTCCAAAGTTTGCCAAGCGCAAGACGGAGAAGATCGCCGCGCGCCTCGACGCCCGTCCGCGCAAGGTGGTGGAGGTACCGATGCCGGTGCCTGAGCCGGTGATGCAGGGCGGCCCGCATGCCCGTCGCGTGGCCGGTTAGAAGCGAACAGGGACCGGCGCGGTCCACCAACGGGCCAGGAACCAAAGCTCGCGCCGGTCTCCGTTGTTCGCGGTTCCTCAAAAGCGAACAGGGACCGGCGCGGTCCACCAACGGGCCAGGAACCAAGCTCGCGCCGGTCTCCGTTGTTCGCGGTTCCTCAAAAACCGAGGCCCGCGCGCAGGGGACCGCCGAGCGTTTTCAGCAGGAAAACCGTCAGCAACATCGTTCCGATCCAGGTCACGACGAATACGCCCACTTTTTTAAGATCCATCGGCTTACTCCCGGTGTAACAGACGAGTGAGTGCCACCGCCAAGGCAGCGGCGCCGCCCAATAAGTATAAAGAAATAGGCAGTCCCAGCGGGCGCGGCGGGCCCGTCCGTGCGGCTGGAGTCTGAGGCTGAGACACCGAAGGCGGCGGCGGCGCGGCGTTTGGGGCTCCGCCGGGCATCTCGCTCCGGAACAGCGTGACCAGTTTCACCCAGTTGTCGCATCCTTCGGCGCAATAGCGCGCGCGGATTTTCGGGATCGTGTCGTACCCTTTTTGCACGTAGGCGCGCCGCAGCCACTTGGTGACGGTTTGAATGCCCTCGTCGTAGCTTTCAAACGTCGAGGGCTTGCAGGTACGCTTGTGAAACCAGTTCCAGGCGTTGTTCTTGCCGCAAAGATGCTTGCCGAACGTGGTTTCGGCCCCGGCGATGGCCACCACCAGCCTGGGGTCGAGATTCCACTTGGCGCCTTCGGTGACGAAGGTCCCGGCCGACCCCGCCAGATTCGAGCCCTTGCGCGTCAGGTACGCCTTCAGTTCAGTGCCTGAGGGAGAGTTATGGAACTGAAGATTCTGAGCGGGCAGTTCCAAAATGGCGGCCAGCCCAAGTATGGCCCAAATCATTGCCCGATCCTGGCCCCGGCCACCAGGCGGTCGAAGGTCTGAACGAAGTCCGGTCCTTTCGGATCGCCGGCGTGGTGATTGAGGTAGAACTTGTATAACATTCCGTTCTTGACCATATAGTAAGTCACGACGGAATAACGCAGGTTCGGGCCGAAGCTGTCCTGATGAGCCACGCGCACCGCGTCCACGCCCCCGGCGGTAAGTTCCCGCGTGGAGGCTTCCGAGGTTCCAGCCGTTTCCTCGCGGATAATCGAACCGAGCGTTCCCTCCAGAGGCTGTCCCCGGGTGATCTCGATTTCCGCTCCGCCCGGTGGAACGACACCGCCCGAAGAGTGGGCGTGATTGAAATTGTCGATCGCAATGGGCCCCCCGGCGTTGGTGACGGCCGCGTTCCACTGCCAGCCGGCGGGAACGGAGACCTGAACGCCACCCGTGCCAACCACGACGGGCTTGGGCCGCATCTGTTGCCAGGCGATGAGCCCGGCTAGCAGCAATAGGACCGTGGCGGCCCATTTTCCATACCTTCGCCACGCCGCGCTCATTGTAGAATGATCAGATACTTTAGGACCCGAGTCAACGATTTCGCCCCCTATGAATCCGAGGATTGCACAGTTAGCGGTTGGATGGCTGGCGCTCTGCGGGCTGACCGCCGGCGGCACTTATTACGGCATGCTGGAACTGGACCAGCAATACCCGGTGCAGGCGAAGCTGCAGAGTTGGCTGGGGCCGGCAACGGCGCCGCCGGCCGCCAATCCGGCCGCTCCGCCGCCCGGGCCCGGAACGGTGCCCGCGAATCCAAATCCCGATCCTCGCACGGTGCCGGATCCGGTGGTCCAGCCCGTTGTGACTCCAGATCCGAAGACGGGAACGAAACCGGCGAATCCTCCGCCGGGCCAGACGCCCCCGCCTCCCTCGCAGACTCCGGTTACAACGCTGCCGCCGGTCACGCAGCCAGTGGTGACGCAACCGGTGGTAACGCCCACTCCGCCGGTCACGGTCGTGCAACCGCCGGTGTCGCGGCCTTCTCCAAGCGTGGCCGGTGTGCAGGTGCGCTACGACGATCTGGTCGACCGCGGCAACCAGATCGTAACGTTCTTCCACAACATGGAGGATCAGTTGAAAGCCGCGGGGCAGCCGTTGCGGGCGACCATTAAATCGGCGATGCGGGCGGTAACCATCGGATTGCAGGACGCGCAAGGTGCGCTTCGCCGCGGCGACGGTCTGGCCGCCGCCCAGGCTCTCGATGCGGTGGAACAGAAGATCGTATTTCTCGAGCAGTCGAAGTAGAGAGGTTGCCTTTGGACTCCAGCTTGACCCCGGGTTCGGTGCTATTCGGAGAATACGAGATCGTCCAGAAGGTGGGCGGCGGCGGCATGGGCAATGTGTATTCGGCGCGGCACCGCAGCATGGACGAGCTGCGTGCGATCAAAGTGGTCCCACGCGATGGCGACGCCAAAAAGGAAGAGTTCCTGGTACGCGAAGCCAAGAGCCTGATGCGCGTCAATCACGACGGTGTGGTGCGATGCCATGAGTTGCTGCGGGACGATCAGCGTCTCTACCTGGTGATGGAATTCGTCGAAGGACCCTCGCTGCAACGGATTCTTCTGCAAGGCCCGCTGCCGGACGACGAAGTGCGGGCGCTTCGGCGGCGCATCCTGGAAGCCCTGGGGGCGATTCACGCGCAGGGCGTGGCGCACCGCGACATCTCGCCCGCCAACATCATCCTGCCGGACGGCGCGCCGGAAAAGGCGAAGCTGGTCGATTTCGGGCTCTCGGGCAACGAAGCGTCCGATGGGAAGAAGGGCTTTCGCGGAAATCCGGTTTATGCGTCGCCCGAACAATACGGTCTGTTCGGAGGAAGGGTAGAGGCGGCTTCGGACTTTTATAGCCTGGGGCTGGTGTTGGCGGAAGCGGCGGCGGGCGAGCCGCTGGCGATGGGCGACACCCAGAACGAGCGCTCGGCGTTTCGCAAATCGGCTCCTCCGCTGCCGGAGTATCTGCCGGCGGAACTGCGGGCGGAGATACTGCCTTTGCTGGAACCGGATCCGCGCAAGCGGCCGGCTTCGGCGCAGGCGGCGCTTTCGTCCCGCGCCGCGCCGGAGGTTGTGCGGAAGAAAGCCGCCGCGAGCGAAGCGCCGCCGCTAATGCCGGTCGTCTTCCTGGCCAGCGCCATTGGAGTGGGCATGGGTTTGGGGTTCACGCTGTGGGCCTGGAAGCACACGCGACTGATGGGATCGTCGGCCGCCGCCGTGGTGGCGGTCAGTCCACCGGTGAAGCCGATGCCGGCCCCGGTGGTTTCGGGAAATCCACCGCAGCCGGCTCCGCCAGCGCCGCCGCCGCCCTATCAGCCCGTTCCGGCGCCAAGCGGCGGCCAGCCGGGAACCATCACTCGCGCGCAGGTGATGGCGATGGCCGACCAACTGGTGGGGCACGAATGGCGGCCGGCGGCGGCGAACCTGCAGGCCGGGTGCAAGCTGCGGAAGCCGTATAAATCGGATTGGTCGGTAAATGTTTCGGTCAAGGGACTGCCCTATTGCTGGGGCGGGATGGACGGCATCGACGACTACCAGCGCAAGCTGCGCCTGGGCTTGGCCGCCGGATCGCACAGCTGGCACGGCGTGGCGTCGTGCACGACGGGTATGGACTGTTCGGGCTTCGTGCTGTACGTGTGGGGTTATCGTGGCGGTCATCCCCACACCACGCGCACGCTGAAGGCGATTGCGCCCGACATGCGCACCGACGTCAAGACCGGGCTCAAGCCGGGCGATGCGCTCAACTGGCCGGGCAAGCACGTCGTCCTGTTCGGCGGCTATCAGCCGGACGGGCGTCCTCTGATCTATGAAGCGAACGGAAGCTTTGCGCGCGTGGTGAGGCGGGAAGATCTCACCTGGGCGAAGCTGAAGAAATACCGGCCGATCCGGTACAAGTACATTCAGGATTAGCGGCCATGAGACACGCGAGTTGGATCGGGATGGCGATGGCGCTGGCGTTAACCGGCGGATGTTCGTCCCAGCCGGACGCCGGCACGGCGGTGGCGTTGACGCAGCCCACGCGGACCATCCGGCTGCCGGTTCAATACGTGGAGGCGGGCGAAAGCGTGAAGGCGGCGGAGGCGCGGCTTTCCTACTCGGCGGGCGCGGAAGAGGAAATGCCGCAGGGGCCGCCGGCATTCGATGTGGGGGCAGGCAATGTTCTAGTGGTTTCCGATCCGTTGGGAGAACGGCTGGCGTATTACCGCGCCGACGGTTCGTTCCTGCGCGCGCAGCCGCTTGGATTCGCGCCGGAACTGGTTTCGGCGGAGGGACAGGGGGCGGTAAGGCGCTACACCGACGGCACCTGGGTCTCGCCCGGCACGGGCCAACCGGTGGCCGATCCGCGCCCCGCGCTTCCGTCCGGCCGGCTGACGGGACCGAATCGCGCATTCCTGGCGGCGCCGTCGGGGCTGGAAGCGGACGGCCTCGCGCTTGGCTGGGGCGGACCGCTGGACTTGGCGTCGGCGCAGCCACTCGAGCGCGACGCATCGGGTACCTGGTACATAGCTTTGGAAGTCATGGACCAGGAACTGGACACCGTTCGCAAAATCGTCCGTAAGTACGGCCGCGGCGGTAACCTGTTGGCCGAGATTCGCGACATTGCTTCCGATTATTACTACGCGCCGAGTGTGGAGTTTCAGGTGCGTGGCGGAGTGGTCTATCAATTGGAGCCGCTCGACGGGGAAGTGCGGATTCACGCCTGGGACTTGAACCCTTTTTGATGGGCCGGTCTTTGGCGGAAATCGATTGTAGGCCACTAGGGGCCATGATATCCTGAACTCCTCAGCGATCAGTTCCACAAGGAGGTCTTGCCCTGTGAGCTCGTATTTAGCAGCTGCCATTGGCGCCGCAATCTTCGCCTCATCGTTACTCGCCCAGGCAACGCGGCCGATTCGTGTTGCGCTCTATGATTTCGACCAATCCAACGTTGCCAACAACATTGTCAAGGAACTGGGACACCGGCAGGAATACGGCAAGATCATTTCGGACCTTCTGCTGCCGAAGCTGATTAACGGAAACGCCGAGGTGATCTCGCGGGACCAGATTGAGCGGCTTCTGAAAGAGCAGAACTACAAGTACAGCGACCGGTTCGACGCCTCGCAGGCGGCGCAGTACGGCAAGCTGCTTGGTGTGGACGCAATCATTACGGGCACGCTCGACTCATTGTTCATCGAACAACGGACCCGCAACATCGTGGTGCGGCAGAAGACGTTCATCACCGCCACCGTGGATGCGACGGCCAAGATGATCAGCACGGCTACCGGACGGGTGCTGGCCGCGCCCACCTATCGCGGCCGTATCGAGAGGGAAATGGGTACGGCGTATCTGGGCCAGGCTCCCGCTCAGCAGGGGCGTCCTAACCAGCAGACGGCGCCAGGTGGTGAGACCGGCTCCAAGCAGGGCGCCGATCCATTCATTCGCGACGCTCTGCGGGAGTGCGCGACGCAGATCGGCAAGGAACTGGTGATGCAGTTTCCGAACCTGCAGCAGATCGATTTGACGCGCGTTGTGGCTCCGCCGGCTCCGGGGAGACGCGGGCCGGAAGCCTCGGCCGCCAAGGAATCCGCTGCGCCCGCCGTGCCTTACATGCCGCTCGACGACGAAGTGGGTGTGGTGATGAAGGTGGCCGAGCAGTCGATTACGTTCACGCCGGGACCGGATGCGAAGGTCAAGGCGGGCGATACGCTCGAGGTGCAGCGGGCCGATTCGGTGATCAATCCGCGCACGCAGAAACAGGTGGTAATCGGCGAGAAGGTGGGCGTGGTGGAAGTCGAGGATATGAAGGCGGCATACGGCCGGGCGCGCGTGACGAGCGGCACCGTCGCCGTTAGCGACCGCCTGGTGGCCGTCAAGGTTGTGGCGAAGCCGCCCAGTGCGGCGTCGGCCGTGAAGAAAGCCGGAGTCAAGTAGATACCGGCCATGGAACCACAGGGACCGAATCTCGATCCAAGCCGGCCGCGTCCGGCCGGACCTTCGCGCGTTTCCCGGCCCGATGGCGGCGAACCCGAGGAGGTTCCATATCAGCGGGAAGAGCCGCGCGGCGGTCCCTCTATCGAGCGGCCCGAACCGGAACCGCCGCGCAAGTCCGGTGGCACGGCATGGGTGGCGGGGTTGGTGCTGGTCGCGGTTATGGGACTGGGGTATCTGTTCATGGGTGGACCGCCAAGTTCCTCCGCACCAGCCGCTCCTCAACAGACGCAGCAGCAATCGATGCTGGCGGCGGAGACGCAATCGCCGGAGTTCGCCAAACACAGGAACCGCGTGGCCGGGGCGCGGGTGAACATCTCAATGGCCGATCTGGACCTGGCGCAAACGCAGGCGGCGATCGACGCGGCCAAAGCGGGACAGCCGATTCCGAACCTTACCGGCGCCAGCCCGGACCTGGTTTCCTCCATCGCCAAGGGTGATGTCAAGTTTTATCGCGTGAGAGCTTACGACACCTGCGCCGAAGACGGCGACTGGGTTACCGTTTCCACCAGCAATGGCGCCAAGGTGGGCAGTTTCATGCTCACCAAGGTTGGTACGACGGTGACGATTCCGGTGGTGGGCGGCCAGGTGCCCAACGTGCAGTTAACGGCGGACCGGGACGGCGTTGGTGGCGTCACCGTGGGTGTGGTGACCAGCGAAGGGACTTGGTATAGCGGCGTTCTGGATCCGGGCCAGTCAGAAGCGATTCCGATGGCGTCGAACTAGATCATGTGGCAGCAATTTCTCGACCTCTGGTCGGGTTCTCTTCACTTCCGGGTTTGCGTGGCACTGTTTCTGGTGGGGCTTTACATCAATTTCCTCAAGTAGGGCGGAACCGCGATGATGCAAAACCCGCTGGTGCAAAACGTTCTGCTGTTTTTCGGCGCTTACTCGCTGATGACGGTGCTGCACCGCAAGGAACCGTTCGGCTCCGTATTGACGGTAGCGGCCGGTGTGGTGGCGTGGATCATTTGGATGCTGCGCTACAACCGCGTGGGCCTGAGCAGCATGTATCACAACGCTCTGCTGAAGCCGGTCATCGATCTGGTGTGCCAGTTGACCGGGGAGCAGCCACCGGCGGATGCTTCGATATCCGCCGCGAGTCCGGCGTCGGCGCCTGCCGCGCCCGCCACGCCTGTGCGGCCCAGGGCTCCGGTTTCGGCACGTAACTATTCGGGTGGCGCGAATCCCGCTCCCCCTCCGGCGCCATCGCCGGCCGCCCAACCGCAACAGCAACAGCAACAGCAACAGACGACACCGCTGATGCTGATCCACGACGGCGATTTCACCATCGCCGCGCACCAGGTGAATCAGCGGCTGTTCGGGATGAAGCGGGCCGTGGATCTGACGATGCTGCAACTGAAGCGCAACCTGCGGCTGCGCGAGAAAAGCTCGCCGTCGGTGGCGCTTCCTCCGCTCGGACTGATTCTGCTCATTGGCCAGCAGGGGCTGGGCAAGCGCACGTTCGCGGTGGAAATCGGCAAGCGTCTCTACCGGGGCGATTCGGTGGGCGTGGTCGATCTCGGCCAGCCGGACGCGACGCTCGAAGGCCTGATGGCCGCCGCCAAAAGCAATCCCTATCAGACGTTCGTGCTCGAAAACATCGACCGCGCCCCGGCGCGCGTGCAAACGGACCTGCTGGCGCTTTCGGCCGGGCAGCCGCTGACCGAGGCATCGGGCGCCCGCGTGAGCTTCAAACAGTGCTGCTTTTTCCTGCTCATTCATAAAGACCCTGGCACGCTCGACGAGCCCACCATCAGCAGCGAGCGCGAGGGATTCACGATGGCCGCCGACCGCACCTCCGACGATACGTCGCTTGACCGCATGCTCGCCCAAAGTTTGCACGGAGTGATTCCGTTTCATCTGCCGGAGCCGGGCGCGCAAGCCGAGGCGGTGGCGCTGTTGATGGACAACGAGTGCCGCAAATATCAATTGACGCTCGAAAGCGTGAGTCCGCCCGTGCTGGCGCGGGAAGTGCAGGAAATATCGAGCGCAGGCCATTTCGCCGCCGCGCCGGCCCGCATCGCGCGCGTCATGAGCCGTTCGATTCACGAGGCGATCGAGCGCCAGCGGACGGCCGTAGACGTGAAATAGATTTTTTCGAGGAGGCTTATGTCGAAACTGGACCGGCTGACGAATATGGACGAACTGCGGCGCCTGCTGCAGGAGCAGAAAGCGGGCCAGTCGCGCACAATCGACTCCAAGCAAATGGCGGAGGCGCTGAAGGAACGTGTGAAGGGCCAGGATCACGTGGTCAACGACGTGAGCCATCTGCTGCGCATGCAGTGGGCCAAGGAGAAGCGCAAGCGGCCCATCGCGAACCTGCTGTTTCTCGGACCCACGGGAACGGGAAAGACCGAGCTGGCCAAAGCCATGGCCGAGTATCTGTATAAAGACGAGAAGGCGATGCTGCGGTTCGATTGCAGCGAGTTCACGGGGCCGGAATCGAAAAACCACCTGGTGGGCGTGCCCACCGGATATCAGGGCGCCAGCAGCGGCGGCAAGCTCACGCGGCCCATGCTGAACAATCCGAAGCGGCTGATCCTGTTCGATGAGATCGAGAAGGCGTATTCCGGCGTCTTCGATCTGTTTCTGCAGATGATGGGCGATGGGCGGCTGACCGAACAGAGCTCGGGCGACGTGGCGGATTTCACACAGTCGATCATCGTTCTGACCACCAACGCCGAGGAGAAAGCCATCGTTCAGTTGCAGACCGAGATCTCCGATGAGCAGGAACTGGCCAACGCCGCGAAATCGCACCTGGTGGCGTCGGGCAAGTTCCGTCCGGAGATTGCCGGGCGCATCGACAAGATCTACATCTTCAAGTCTCTGAATGAAGAAGTGATGTGCGAGATCATCCTTCTGAAGATGGCGAACCTGGCCAAATCTTATGGACTGGAACTCGACTACATCGATCCGCAGATCGTCATGACGGCGCTGACGCGCGGCAACAAGCTCAGCAAGTTCGGCGTGCGGGCGCTTGAAGGCGAAATCGACAACATGCTGGCGCCGTTCTTCGTGGCCGCGCGCGAGCGGGGCTCCAAACGCGTGCGGATGGAAGTGGACGCCGAAGGCGATTTCGAAGTCGTCAATTCGGCCGGTTGAGGCGCCCCGAATGGCGAGGCAGTCGGCGGCATCGGTGCGCAAGCTGCGCGGCAGTTTCATGCAACTGCCGGTGGCCGCCGGTGTCGTTATCGTTCTGATTCACGTTATCGAAAAGGATCCCAACGACAGGGACCTGCGGTTCCTGCTGACGCTCGCCTACTTTGGCGCGATCTTCCTGCTGCTGTATTCGATCACCAAGCCGCGCAGCGAATACATGCGCCGCTGGTTTGAATGGCGGTATGAAGACAGTGGCCCGGCGATGGAGCAAAGCTGGAAACTGTACCTGCGTTCGCTCGACCGGCTGATGAGCATGATCGCCTCGGTGGCGGGCGCCTTTGCGGCCTGCTGCGCTTTGTCGGTGCTTTCCCGCTGGCCGGCGTTGACGGACCTGCAGGCGATTGCGCCGGTCTATGGAATTGGCTGGTGGCTATCCCTGCTGGCGCTGGTGCTGCTGCCGGTAGCGGGCAGCGCGCTGTTTTCGGAAGCGTTTCAGCGGCACCGGGCGCTCGAAGAGAGCGTCGACATTTCGAATTTCAAACCGAAAGATCTCAAGGATCTTGTCGAAGCCGAGCGCACCGAAAGCGACACCGCGCCGCCCGTGCAGCCGGTGGGCGATCACCGCTTCCAGGCCGGCGGGTTCGACTGGCACTGGGAAGATTTTTTCAAAAACTGCGTGGTGTTCGGCATGACCGGGACGGGCAAGACGGTTTGCCTGTTGAACGCGCTGCTCGACGGGCTGCTGGCCTCCTCCACATCCAAGCCGGCGGGCGGGTTGGTGCTCGATCCCAAGGGCGATTTCCTGCGCAAGATACGCGGGCTGTGCCGCAGCTATGGCCGGGAACAGGATTTGCTGGTGCTCGATCCTTCGAGTGCGGCGGATACGATTCAGTGGAACCCATTCGATTCCGGCGACGATGAACTGGAGCTTTCGGCGCGCTTTGCCGCCGTGCTGCAAGCCACCGGCCAGAAAAGCGGCGACAACGATGTGTTCTGGATCGACTCGGCCAAAAAGTTCATCCGCTATTCGATCGTTCTTCTGCGCCTGACCAACCGGCCGGGCGATCCGCCAAGCTTTGCCCAAATGAACGATCTGGCCACCAGCCTGAAAGCCATATCGGAGCGGTTCGACCAGCTCGACGACGACGATGAAAGCGGCGACCAGGCGCTCAACTATTTCGCCAACGAATGGTTCGAGCTACCCGACAACACGCGCACCAGCGTGCAGGCGTTCATCACCAACATGGTGGATCCGTTCCTGATGCGGCCCTACGACCGCGTCTTTTCCGGCGCCTCGACCGTGCGCATTTCCGAGATGATCGACAGCGGCAAGATTCTCTACGTCTACATGCCGGTGGCCGACAAGGAAGCGATGTCGCGAGTGATCTGTACTTTCGTCAAGCTGGAGTATTTCCGCGAAGTACTGCGCCGGCCCGACAAGGAGCGCTGCACGTTTTTCCTGTGCGATGAATTTCAACAGTTCTTTACCACGATGGAAGGCAAGGGCGACGCCGATTTCTTCGAGCGGTCGCGCCAGAGCCGCCACGCCAACATCATCGCCACCCAAAATCTCCCGGGGCTGCTCAAGAAGACGCAAGATAAGGATTCGGTGGTCAAGAATCTGCTGGGCAATTGCGCCACGAAGATCTTCCTGCGCAACACCGACGATCAGACCAACAAATATGGCTCGGAGTTGTTCGGCAAAGAACTGGTCCGCATGATGAACCCGTCGATGGGCGCGGCGCAGGGCAAGTGGCAGATGGGCGGCTCGGCCTCGACGGGCGCCAATTCCCAGTATGACGACAAGGTCCGGGCGGAGGAATTTTTGAAGCTGGCGGTGCCTTCGCGCGTGGACGGCATCGACTACGCGGAAAGCATTATTCATTTGGCAAGCCGCGGGGAAGTGCAACATAAAAAGCTGCGCTGGAAGGTGCATCCGTTGTGAAGCGCTTCTTCCTGAAGTGGGCCCTTATTTTCTTCGTCGTTTTCGTCGTCTGGAACTCGTTCACCAACAGATTCCGCCAGATTTACTGGTGGATGTATCCGTAAGGAAGCGGCCATGGGATTCAATGACGTTCGCGTGCGTTGGGCGGTTTCGGCGGTGGCCGTGCTCGTGCTGGCGGCTTATGCGGTGTGGATGATGCGAACGCCGGAGCCATCCTCGCAGGAAGCACGGGAAGAGAGGCCGTCGCCGGTGCCGGCGGCGCTGCGGGAGAAGATCGACCGCTGGATCGTGGAGCGCAAATTGAACCGCTATGGCGATCCTCCCGGAACGGCGTACGCCGGTGGCACGCCGCTGTTCGATCCCAAATCCGGGACTTCCAAGGATCGCTACGTGTACATTCTGGACAAGCACCCGGAATTGCGGAAAGGTGATTGAGGGAGCGTATGGAACTCGATCCGCAACCAAGACCGACCGGCCCCGCCAAGCAGCCGCAGCCCCCGCGCGTGGATCGTCCGGCTTCCGGGCCGGAGCCGGAGAGCAAGCCGGAAGTTTTGGCCAGCCGAGAGGACCCCGAGCCGCCGGTGCCGCGGAAATCATCGCCCACCGGCCTGCACTACGTGGCGCTGCTGCTTCTGACGATCGGCGGCTATCTGCTGCATCTGAGTAAAGACGTGAAGACCATGAGCGACGCGCCCGTGGCGGGCCCGGTGGAAGTCGTGCCGGATGAGATCGTGGTGGACTTGAAGGACGATATTTCGGATGCGGCGATCGCGGCGCTCAACGCGCGCTTCGGCATCACACTCCGGTACAACAGCATTCACTCGCGAAACTCGAAGCTGATGATCGCCAAGGTACCGCCGGGTCAGGCGGCCGTCATCGTGGCGGGTCTACGTGCCAGCGACCTGGTGGAGGCGGCGGACGAGAACACCATCAGCCATGCGTTCGCCAGCACCTGGAAGCCGAACGATCCGGAGTATCCCCGGCAGTGGCATCTGCAGATGCTGCGGCTGGAGGAGGCGTGGGTGGATGCCAAGGGGGATGGAGCCGTGGTGGCCGTGGTGGATACGGGCGTCGGCCTGCCGGACCCTTCCCAGTTACGCAAGCTGCGGGATTTCGATCGGACGCAATTCACCAAGGGGCACGATTTTGTCAATGACGACGATATACCGGAAGACATGCAGGGGCACGGCTCGCACGTGGCGGCCACCATTGCGGAATCGACCGACAACGGCATCCTGGGCGCGGGCGTGGCACCGAAGGCCACCATCATGCCGCTGCGCGTGCTGAACGACAACGGGCAAGGGACTCAAGCCGACATCGTCAGCGGCATCCGGTACGCCGCCGATAACGGAGCCAACGTCATCAATCTGAGCCTTGGCTCGAACCGGCCGGGGCCAGTGGAGCACCGGGCCTTGATCTATGCTTTTCAAAAAGGCGTGACCATCGTCTGCGCGGCGGGCAACGACGGCCGCGACGGCGTCAGTTTCCCGGCGCGCTTTCCCGAGTGCCTGGCCGTTTCCGCGGTGGGGCCGGACAAGCAGTTGGCGCCCTATTCCAACTACGGGGATGAGATCGGCATCGCCGGCCCGGGCGGCAATCAGCGTATGGGCCAGGACGCGGGCGTTTTGCAAAATACGATCCACCAGGACACAAGCAATCCTTTCGGGCGAGGCCAGTTCCGGGAAGGCTTTTTTTCTCTCCAAGGCACGTCGATGGCTTCGCCGCACGTGGCGGGCGTGGCCGCGCTTCTGGTTTCCATGGGCATCAAGGACCCCAACGAGATACGGACCATCCTGCGCCGGTCGGCGGTGGTGACGCTCCCGTCGAACCAATATGGGGCGGGGCTACTGGACGCGGCGGCTGCAATACAGGCCACAGGCAAAAAGCCCGCGGCTTCGCGAGAGACCTGGGTGGCTTTGGCCGTGGCGGCGGCGTTGCTGCTGCTGTTCGTGGGGAAGGAAGACGCTTTCGTGGCGCTGCTGTTTCTGGGCGCCGGATATTACTTCCCGATTTTGATGGAGAAGACGACGCGGTTCGGGGCCGCCGCCAACATCTTCGGCCACAGCGTCGCGCTTCCGGTGGTCTGGCTGCTGACGCCGCAACTCACGCGGTCGTCGCTCGCGGGTGCGGCGGCCATGGCGCTGGGGCTCGCCACGCATTTCGCGCTCGACATCCAATCGGGGGCATCGCCCTTCCAGGTACAATCGCAATCGAGAATCTCGCTGTGGTTCTTCTTGAATCTGGCGATCGCCGCTTACCTCATCCTTTCGGCGGCACTGCGCATGGGCGGCGGAGGAAAACGGTCATGAGTTCGGATGGCGACGGCAAGAAAAAAGATCGCGATACGGTCAGGATGCGCGGCTTTGAAGACAAGCCCGCCGAGGCCGCGCGTCAACCCGAGCCACGTGCGCCGGCCAAGCCGGGCGAAGTCAAGATGCGGGGTTTCGAGCGTCAGCCCGAACCCCGGCCGGAGCCGCCGGGCGTGCCGGAAGCTCCGCCGCCTTCGAAGCCCGACGCTCCCCGAATGCGCGGGTTCGAACAGCGGCCCGCGGAACCGGTGGAACGCCCCGCGCCGCCCGAAAGGCAGCAGCAGCCGAGGGCGCAGCGGCGCGATGGACAGATGACTCCGGAACGCCGCCAGGAATTGAAGGAAAAGATGTATGAGAAAAGCGGAAGGGGCAGGGAACAATCGCGGCAGCGCGAGCAGGATTCGCACACCCGCCGGAAATAGCGAGGAGCGCCGATGAATGCGACCCGAATCGATCGCTGGCGATTGCGCTGTGAAAGCGGACCGGTCCGGTTTACCGTTCCGGTGGAGCCGTCGGCCGATGGCTCGGTGCTGTTTGTTTATTTCGATCCGGGCATGCCCGCCGCCGACCAGTTCAAGTGGAAGCAATTCCTGACGGCCGCGCTGTTGCGGGAAGGGCTGACGGCGGAGTTCCCAAAAGGCGAGCAGGATGCCAACTGAAGATGCCAAGGCCGGGGCGCGGGCGCGCGCCGATCTCGAACGGCAGTTCGCCGAAACGGTCCGGCTGAAAGAGGAAGTGAGCGCGCTCGAGACCAAGGCCGGCGAAGACCCGAAGCTGCACGCGCAGTTGCAGGCCAAGAAAGCGGAGCTCGAACAGAAACGCGAGAAACTGCATGCCGGTCTCGGCCAGTCGATCGAGAAGGGGCACCTTGACGTTTCCACGCCCAAGGACCGCGCCGTTTTTTACGACAACGGCTATCAGGGCTGGTCGCAGGGCAAAACGCAAAACGGCGAATATGTTCCGGGATCGGCCCGCACCAACCGGGACCGGGCGGCGGACTTCTGCGAGAAGAACAAAGACAAGGGCTACCAGACGCTCGAATCGACGCCGGGCGGCCAATGGCTGAACGATCAGAAGACGTACGAGGCGCTCGGCCCCAAGCGCGCCGACGAATCCTGGGCGCATCTTTCGCACCAGTACGCCAGCAAGAGCCAGGGGGAAGTTCATGCGTTTGTCCGCTCGGATTCCGATCCGCGCCGCGTGTTTGAGGGGGTTGAAAAAGACGCTCTCCGCAACAATCGCGACGTGAACCAGATCGTCTATCACAAGCAGCAGCATGGCCTCGATGTGACCCATTACGAGCATTTGCCGAAAACTTCGGAAGTTTCAGCCGGGCGGCGGGCCAAGAAGGACATGCTGCGCGACAAGGCGGGGCATGGTGTGGAGACTCCCGGGAAAGACGCTCCCTCGCGTTAGCGGCTATTGGAGCGCGGTGTGGCCAGGCCTTCCAGCAGCAATTCCGTCAATTGGGCGATCATCAGCAAACCAGGGTTGTCGGCCGAGTAATAGCCACCCCTCATCCCGTCACAAGTGATGGCGATGGCGATGCGCCCCCGCTTGGTGTAGACGACGCCGACGTCGCTGCGCAGCGCGTCGAGGGCGCCGCTCTTACTCGCGGCCTTGGTGTCGCCGAGGCGGCGGCCGATGCCGTCGGTATACTGCTGGCGGCGCAGGATCTCGATCATCTCTTTCGAAGCGGCGGGCGAGACCACGTCGCCCTTTTCCAGTTTTTCCAGCAGTCCCACCATGTCACGCGGAGTGCTGACGCCGATGCCGAATCGCTGGTTCGCCTCCACCTTGCCGTATTGGCTCCATCCGGAGGGCGGCCCGTTGAGAATTTTGCGAATGGAGCGCGTGCGCGGAAATCCAAGCTCATCCAGATAGCGATTGACGGTGTCGGCTCCCACGCGTTCGAGCACCAGGTTGGTGGCCGTGTTGTCGCTGACGACGATCATCAGATGGACCAGATCGCGCAGCGGCAGCTTCACGCCGTTGGAAAGCTCGCGCACGACGCCCGATCCGCCGACCTTATCTTCCGCGCGCAGCGTGAACTCTTCGGTCCAGGAAAGACGTCCGGCCTCCACTTCGCCGAACACGGCGATCATGATGGGCAGTTTGATGGTGCTGGCGGTGCGGACCTGTTCATTGGGAAGCACGCCTATTTCAGCGCCGGTATCGAGATTCCTGGCGTACAGCGCGACCTTGCCGGGGAACTTCCGGATCGCCTGGGCCAGCCGCTGCTCAAGCGGAGGCGCAGTGGCCGCGAAGGCGCAGGGAAGCAGACAGACGAGTAGCGCGAACGGAACCGGCCGCATGTCCATGATCGTAGCGCATGGCGCGCAAAGATTTTCCTACAATAGAGGGTTGGCTTTCATCCAACCAGTAGAATCATGAGTGCCGTGACAACTTCGCTTCCCGTCCGCTCCGAGGACGAGGCCTTCTTAGCATCTCCCATAGGCAAGAAAGTGGTGATGGCGGTGACGGGCGCCGCGCTTTTCCTGTTCGTAATCGCCCATATGCTGGGCAACCTGCAAATCTTCATGGGCCGCGATAAGCTCAACGCCTACGCCGAATTGCTGCATCACAATCCCGGCGCGTTGTGGACGGCACGCATCGGCCTGCTGATCTGCGCTCTGCTGCACGTGGTGACGGCGATTCAACTGGCCACGCTGCGGTCGAAGGCGCGGCCGGTGGCCTACATCAAGAAGGGCAACGCGGGCTCAAGCTACGCATCGCGAACCATGTTGATGAGCGGTCCCATCGTGCTGGCGTTTCTCATCTACCATTTACTGCACTTCACCTTTGGCTCGGCGCATCCGGATTTTCGCAACGACGTCTATCACAACGTCGTCAGCGGCTTTCAACGGGTGCCGGTTTCGATCGCCTACATCGTGGCGATGGTGCTGCTCGGGCTGCATCTGAATCACGGTGTATGGAGTATGTTTCAAAGCCTCGGCGTGGCGCATCCGCGCTATACGCCGGCCCTCAAGAAGTTCGCCATGGCGGCGACGGCAGTCATCGTCGCCGGCAACGTCTCCATTCCGCTTTCGGTTTTGCTAGGCCTGGTGAAGTAAAGAATGAAGCTCGACTCGCGAATTCCTTCCGGCCCCATTCAGCAGAAATGGGATAAGTGCAAGTTCGATATGAAGCTGGTCAATCCGGCCAACAAGCGCAAGCACACGATCATCGTGGTTGGTTCGGGACTGGCGGGCGGCGCGGCGGCCGCCTCCCTGGGAGAGTTGGGGTATAACGTCAAGTGTTTCTGTTTTCAGGATTCGCCGCGCCGCGCCCATTCGATCGCCGCGCAGGGCGGCATCAACGCGGCCAAAAACTATCAGAACGACGGCGATAGCGTCTACCGCCTTTTCTATGACACGGTGAAGGGCGGCGATTTCCGCGCCCGCGAGGCCAACGTGTACCGGCTGGCGCAAATCAGCGTGAACATCATCGACCAGTGTGCGGCGCAAGGTGTGCCGTTTGCCCGCGAATACGGTGGACTGCTGGCCAATCGTTCTTTCGGCGGCGCGCAGGTTTCGCGTACGTTCTACGCGCGCGGACAGACGGGACAGCAGTTGCTGCTCGGCTGTTACCAGGCGCTGGAACGCCAGGTGAGCACGGGCCGCGTGAAGATGTATGCGCGCACGGAGATGCTCGAGCTGATCGTGATCGACGGCAAGGCGCGCGGCATCGTGACGCGCGATCTGGTCACTGGCGCGATGGAAACGCATTTGGCCGATACGGTGGTGCTCGCCACCGGCGGCTACGGCAACGTGTTTTATCTCTCGACCAACGCCAAGGGCTCAAACACGACGGCCATCTGGCGCGCGCATAAGAAGGGCGCGCTGTTCGCCAATCCTTGCTTTACGCAAATCCATCCGACTTGCATTCCGGTTTCGGGCGATTATCAGTCGAAGCTGACGCTGATGAGCGAGTCGCTGCGCAACGACGGGCGCATCTGGGTTCCGCGGGAGAAGGGCGATAAGCGCAAGGCGGATCAGATTCCCGAAGCCGGTCGCGACTATTACCTGGAACGACGCTATCCCAGCTTCGGTAACCTGGTGCCGCGCGACGTGGCATCGCGTGCCGCCAAGGCGGTTTGCGATGAAGGCCGGGGCGTAGGTGAAACCGGGCTCGGGGTCTACCTCGATTTCTCCGATTCCATCCGGCGCCTGGGCCAGAACGTGATCGCGGAGCGCTACGGCAATCTGTTCGAAATGTATGAGCGCATCACGGGCGACGATCCTTACCGCGTGCCGATGCGCATCTTCCCGGCGATTCACTACACCATGGGCGGGCTGTGGGTGGACTACCGCCTGATGAGCACCATTCCAGGACTCTTCGTTTTGGGCGAAGCGAACTTTTCCGATCACGGAGCCAACCGCTTGGGCGCGAGCGCGCTCATGCAGGGATTGGCGGATGGATACTTCGTGCTGCCCTACACGGTGGGCGACTATCTGGCCAACACGAAACTTGAAAAGGTGGGCGCCGATCACACAGAAGTGAAGCGCGCGGAGCAGGAGGCGTCAGCGCAGATCGAGAAGCTGCTCGCCATCAAAGGCAAGCGCAGCGCGGACTCGCTTCATCGGGAAGCGGGCAAGCTGATGTGGGAATACTGCGGAATGGCGCGCAACGCCAAGGGACTGGAGTACGCCGAAGGCAAGCTGGCGGAGTTGACCGAGGAGTTCTGGCGGAACGTCAGCGTGCCGGGCAGTGGGCAGGAGCTGAACCAATCGCTCGAAAAGGCGGGCCGGGTGGCCGATTTTCTGGAGCTGGCGCAGTTGATGTGCCGCGACGCACGCGAGCGGAACGAATCCTGCGGCGGCCACTTCCGCGAGGAGTTCCAGACGCCCGAGGGCGAAGCGATGCGCAATGACGACGAATATTGCTACGCCGCGGCCTGGCAATGGCAAGGCAAGGGCAAGGCGCACGTTCTGCACAAAGAGCCCCTGGCGTTCGAGCATGTCCACCTGACGCAGCGGAGCTATAAGTAAACGCCATGGAAATGAACCTGACCCTTCACGTGTGGCGGCAGGCGAGCGCATCCGCTTCGGGCAAACTGGTGGCCTACAAGATTCGCGCCAATGAGCATATGTCGTTTCTCGAAATGCTCGATGTGCTGAATGAAGAGCTGACCGGGCGCGGCGAAGATCCGGTGGCTTTCGATCATGATTGCCGCGAAGGCATCTGCGGCTCCTGTGGATTCATGATTAACGGCATCGCGCACGGGCCGCTGCCGGGTACGACGGTTTGCCAGCTTCACATGCGGCATTTCAAGAACGGCGATGAACTGTGGCTGGAGCCGTGGCGGGCGGCGGCGTTTCCCGTCGTGAAAGACCTGGTGGTGGATCGCGGCGCTTTCGATCGCCTGATTTCGGCGGGCGGCTACATTTCTGTGGCGCCCGGCTCGGCGCCCGATGCCAACGCGGTTCCGGTTCCCAAGAAAGACGCCGACCTGGCCATGGACGCGGCGCAATGCATCGGTTGCGGCGCCTGTGTGGCGGCGTGCCCGAACGCTTCGGCGTCGTTGTTTCTTTCGGCGAAAGTGAGCCACCTGGGTTTGTTGCCGCAGGGCCAGCCGGAGCGGCTGGAGCGTGTTCGCAAGATGGTGGCGCAGGCCAACGGCGAGATGTTCGGATCCTGCACCAACATCGGCGAATGCGAAGCCGTTTGCCCCAAGCATATCCGCATCGAATTCATCGCCCGCCTGAATCGCGACTATCTCAAAGCCAGTTGGTTGTACCGGAAGGAAGCGGCGTCCGGCGGCGAATAAGCTCGGCTATGATGTTACGGTGATTTCTTTCGACTCCAAGAACTTGATGGCTCCGATGGTAGGAGCCGAACACGGACTGACGGCCGCCGAGATCGCCAAGGCGCGGCCAGCGGCGGAGGCGGCGCTTCAAGGCTTCCGCAAATCGGTGGAGACGGGGGAATACGGCTTCCCCCATTTGCCTTTCCAGACCAAGCTGATCAAGGACATTCTCGCCTACGCGTCTTCGGTGAAGGGCACCTATGACACGGTGTGCCTGGTTGGCATCGGCGGCAGCGCGCTCGGTGCCTGGGCGCTCGATTGCGCACTGCGCGGTCCACATCCGGTGCAGGGGACGCATTCCGCAAAATTGCCGCGCCTGGTGATCTTGGACAACGTGGATCCTTCGTTCATTCTGGGCGCGCTGGCGTCGATGAATCCAAAGAAGACGCTGGCGGTGGTGGCGGCAAAATCCGGTTCCACGGCGGAGACGGTTTCGGCGTTCCTGATTGTCAAGGATTGGCTCGAGAAGGGCGCGGGCAAAAGCGCGAAGAAGCGCATCGTCTGTGTCACGTCGGAAGGCAAGGGCGATCTCAAAGTCCTGGCCACCGGCGAGGGCTATCGCACGTTTCATCTGCCCGATAACGTCGGCGGCCGGTTCAGTGTGCTCTCGGCCATCGGCCTGGTGCCCGCCGCACTCATCGGCCTCGACATTCGCGGCCTTGCCAAGGGTGCCGCGGAAATGACCGGCGCCAGTTGGAAACCCGATCTCGACGTAAACCTGGCGCTCAACGGCGCCCTGCATCATCACCTGATGCTCACTCTGCGCCAGAAGACGATTCAGGTGGCGTTCCCTTATTCCAACCGGTTGTGGGGCACCGCCTTCTGGTTCCGGCAATTGTGGGCGGAGTCGCTCGGCAAGGCGCGCAATCGCAAGGGCGAACTGATCTACGCCGGGCAGACGCCGGTGGCCGCACTGGGCAGTACCGATCAGCATTCGCAGGTGCAGCTTTATATGGAAGGCCCGAACGACAAGGTCTACACTTTCTGGGGCGTGAACAAGTACGCCGATTCGGGCCGCATCCCGAAGGGAAAGACCGGGCTGGCGGCGTTCGATTACCTGGGCGGCCAGACGCTGGCCAAGCTGATTCGCGCCGAGCAGGTGGCCACGGCCGCCGCGTTGACGGCGAACTCCCGTCCGAACAATACCCTCACGCTTGATCGTGTCGACGCCGCGCACGTCGGCGCCTTCCTGCAGTTGATGGAGTTCCAAACCGCGTTCATGGGCGAGCTGATGGACATCAACGCCTTCGATCAGGAAGGTGTGGAACTGGGCAAGAAGTTCACCTTCGGACTGATGGGCCGCAAGGGCTTTGAGAAGTACGCGGACGATTTCGCGGCTTACGAGCGCAAGCGCGCCAGCTTGTAGATGAGGCCCAGCGCCATCCACGCTGTGCCGGCCATTTTCGCCGTGCCGCTCAAGCTGATCCAAAGATAGAAACAGACGGCGATGCCCGCCACTGGCGGCAGCAGGTTGCCGAGGCTGCGGCTTTCTCCGCGGACCCAATACCGCAGCAGCGCGCTCAGATTGACGCCCATGAAGCCGATCAACGCACCGAAGTTCAGCAATTCGGCCCCGATTTGATAGCTCATCAGAAAGCCGCCCACCGCGCAGAGAACGCCGATGAGGATCACGTTATTGGCGGGAATGAGCGTTTTCGGATGCAGCGATCCGAAAATCGAACGGGGCAGGGAATTATCCCGCCCCATGCCGTAGAGCAGACGGGCCCCGGCCAGTTGCGCTCCCGAGCCGGAGCCGACGGTGGCCACCACCAGGGTGAGCGTCAGCACCTGGAATAACAGGGGCCCGCCCGCGCGTCCCGCCGCGTGGATATACGCCGTGTCGATATTGGGATAGGGTTCGCCGGCGGGCCACACCATCTGCGCCGCGTACACCTGTACGGCCGACAGGACGCCGATGATCAGACAAACCCAAACGGTGGCAAGCAGAATGTTGCGGCGCGGGTCCTGCACTTCTTCGGAAAGCGTGGAAATGGCATCGAAGCCGATGTAAGTCAGCACGGCCACCGAACTGGCGGCCGAGAGGCGTCCCCAGGTGAAAGTGGCCGGATCGTAGAACGGACGCAGCCATTGCGCGCCGGCGTCGTTCAGCACATAGCGCAGGCAGGCGGCCAGCGTCCACACGATGATGGCGCCCATCGCGGCCGTCAGAATCTGATTGGTGCGCGCGGTGGATTGAATTCCGCGCAGGTTCATCGCCGTGAACAAGAGAGCGAAGAAGACGATCCAGACGCCGCCGGGGATCGAAGGCACCAAATCGCGCGCCGCGCTGGCGCACCAGATGGTGCAGATCAGCGGATTGACGACGTAATCGAGCAGCATCGACCAGCCGGTGAGGTAGCCGGCGATGGGATGCACTTCGCCCGCCACGTAGGTGTAGGCGGAGCCGGCGGCTGGATAGACGCGCGCCATGCGTCCATAGCTGATGGCCGTACACAGCATGGCGAACATCGCGATCAGAACGGCGCTGACCACGTGGCCCTCGCCCGCCGCATGAATCGCTCCGTAGGGTGGCATCGGCGCGGTGGGCTGCACGAAGATGATGCCCATCACGATCAGTTGACTGAGTGTGAGAGTGCGCTTCAGTTCCATGGATTCAGCCAAGATCCAGGTCCGCTTGAGCGGTGAGAAGAGCCTGGCAATGCGCGGCGGCGGTAAGCAGGGCCGCCTCCTGGCCTGCGGCGGCCGACATCTGTAGACCCAGGGGCAGAGTATCTTTCGGGACGTTCATGGGGATGGTGAGAGCAGGGCCGCCGATGGCGGTCCAGGGGGCGTTGCAGCGCGGATCGCCGGTGGAACCCAATCCGGCGGGGGCCCGGCCGGGCGCAGCGGCGGACAGAATCACCGGAAATGTTTGAAACACTTCGGCCATGTCGTGTCGCGCCTGCTGAATGATAGCCAGCGCCTCGCGGTACTGCGTTTCGGGGATCGCCAGCCCGTCGCGAACCAGTTGCGCCAGTTTCTGTCCGATGGCGTCGCCATGGTCCCGGTAGCGGCGCTCATTGGTGCGCGCGCCTTCAAACTTGTTGACGATGGGAACGGCGAATGCGAGCGAGAGGAAGCTTTCCGGAGGCGGAACCCGGCGGATGGAAATTCCGTAGTTGCCCAACCGCACCACGGTATCGCGAACCGCGTCGCTCATCGCTTCCTCGGTGTCGAACTCGATCCAGCCATATGCCGGGGGCAGTTCCGCTTCGACGGCGTGGCCCAGCATCTGCCATACCAGGCGCATATCGAGCGCGGTTTGCGTGAACAGACCGAGCGTATCGAGCGTGGGCGCGAAAGGCATCACGCCATCGAGCGGAAGCAAGCCATGCGTGGGCTTCAGGCCCACCACGCCACAGAATGAGGCCGGACGCACCACCGAGCCTTGCGTCTGAGAACCGAGCGCCAGGGGGACCATGCCCGCCGCCACGGCGGCCGCCGATCCGCTGGAGCTGCCACCCGGCGTATGCGCCGGATTGTGCGGATTGCGGGTGGGTGCCGGATCGTAATAAGCGAAGGCCGTCGTCTGCGTCTTCCCCATCAGCCGCGCGCCGCGAGTTCGCAAGGCCGTGACGATGGCCGCATCCTTCACGGCGGTGTTGGTGGCATAAAGGGGCGAACCGAAGCCGGTACGGTAACCCGCCGCGTCGATGATGTCCTTGGCGCCATACGGCAATCCCTGGAACGGACCGTCCGGGACAGGATCCTCCGGCCGCAACTCCGACCAGCAATGCAGGCGCGGCTCGCGCTGCCCGATGCGGACCGCGAGAGCTTCAAACGTCACTTCGCCATCGAGAAAAAGTTGCACCAATCCACGCACGGGCATCCGTAATATCGTAGCCGAGCGCGCCCATGCTAGTCTGAGCGCTATGTCGCGAACGCCTTTGCTATTGCTTCTGATGGCCGCCGGATTGAGCGCGCAGCCGAAGCGCATTCTGATGATCACCGATGGGGAAGGAATCGCGGGCATCTGCCGGCAGGAGCAGGTGGAGCCGGAGAATCCGGAACTGCGGCAGATGCTGGCGGCAGAGGCCAACGCGGCGGCCGAGGGTTTCTTTCAGGGCGGCGCCGACGAAGTGGTGATCTGGGATGGCCATGACGGGTCGCGCACTCTTTCGGCCACCAATATTCACGATCGCGCGAGGCTCCTGATGGGCGCCGTGAGCCATACGGGCACGCTCGAACGCGGCTACTCGGCGATCGCGTTCGTCGGCCAGCACGCGATGGCCAACGTGCGCAAGGCCATCATGGGTCATAGCTTCTCTTCGCTCGGCATTCAGAACATGAAGACCAACGGGACGCCGGTGGGCGAGATCGGGATCTGGGCGGGGCTGGCCGGCGAGCGCGGCATTCCGGCGATCTTTCTTTCAGGCGATCAGGCGGCGGTGGACGAGATGAAAGTCATCGTTCCTAATGCCGAGTACGTGGCCGTGAAGGAAGGGCTGGCGCGGTATACGTGCCTTACCGTGTCGTCGCGCCGGGCGCAGGAAATGATTCGCGAAGGAGCGCGCAAATCGATGGCGAAGCTGGGGCAGGTGAAGCCCCACATCGTGCCCGGGCCGGTGACGATCGAGGTGGAATACACCACGCGCAATTCCTTGACCGCCGATCATGGCACGCGCGAAGGCACCGAAGTGGTGGACGACCGCACCATCCGCTACAAAGGAGCGACCCTCGCCGAGGCCTGGAAGCGATACCGCGGGCGATGATCAGAATCGCAGAAGGCGTTCCGCCTCGCGAATCACGTGGTCCACTTGCGGCAGAATCTCGTCTTCGAGGGATGGATGGTAGGCGACCCAGGTGTCCTCGGCGGCCACCCGGCCGACGGGCGCATCCAGGCAACTGAACAGTTCATCGGCGATGCGCGCGGCGATCTCCGCTCCGTAGCCCCAGCTCTTCGTATCCTCGTGGGCGATCAGCACGCGGGCCGTTTTGCGCACGCTGCGTTCGATGGCGGGCCAATCGTAAGGCGACAGGGAACGCAGGTCGATGACTTCGATACTCCACGACGGGTCGCGGCGCTCAAGCTGCGTGGCGGCGAGCAGCGATTTCTGCACCAGCGCGCCATAAGTGACGATGGTGAGGCTCTGGCCGGATTTCGCCAGACGCGCCTTGCCGAAAGGAATCGTGTAACCGGCGCCGGGATGCGGCGCGCGGTTGTAGGGCTCGCGGTAGAGCTTCTTGTGCTCCAGAAACAGCACCGGATCGTCACCGCGTAGCGCCGTGCGCAACAGGCCGCAGGCATCGAGCGCATTGGAAGGCATCACCACGCGCAAGCCGGGAATATGCGTGAACGTCACTTCGCCCGATTGGCTATGGTAGACGGCGCCTCCGCCCAGGTATCCGCCAATCGCCACGCGGATTACGGCCGGGCATTGAAAAGAGTTGTTGGAGCGCCAGCGCAGGGTCGCCAGTTCGTCGCGAAGCTGCATCATGGCCGGCCAGATGTAATCGAAGAACTGGATCTCGGCGACGGGCTTGAGACCCCGCGTGGCCAGCCCGATGGCGCGGCCTGCGATGCCGGCTTCCGCCAACGGTGTGTTGAAACAGCGATGGGACCCGAACTCGCGCTGCAAACCTTGCGTCGCCTTGAACACGCCGCCTTTCCCCTTGACCAGCGGAAGATTCCGCTCGCGGCTGCAATCGGCCACGTCTTCGCCGAAGACCAGAATCCGCGAGTCGCGGCGCATCTCTTCGGCCAGTGTCTGATTGATGGAATCGACCATGGTGCGCGGCTCGCCGGTGAGCGCCGGTTCGGCATCGAAGGCGGCCGAGGTCATATCCACACGGTCGGAATAAAGATGCCGCAGCGCGGAGCCAGAGGCCGGCGGTTCCGCTTTCAATGCCCGATCCACCGCATCCTGAATCTCGACTTCCACTTCGTGCCCGATCCACTGCATCGCGCCGCGATCCATCAGACCTTCGCGCAGCAGCCATTCGGGAAAACGCAAAATCGGGTCGCGCAGGGCGTCGGCCTGCCGCTCCGGCTCCGGACGATAGAGGCGTTCGTCGTCGGAAAGCGAATGCGAGTAAGGCCGGATGACGTGCGCATGCACCAGGGCCGGTCCCTTCCTTTGACGGCACCAGGCAATGGCTTCGGCCATGGTGTCGAACGAGGCGGCGAAATCGGTACCGTCGGTCTCGCGCACCAGCAGGGAGGGGAACCCGCGCACCAGATCCGATATCCGGCCGCCCGCGGTTTGAGTTTCCACCGGCACTGAAATCGCAAAGCCGTTGTCTTCGATGAGAAACAGGAGCGGCAGCTTGCCGAGACAGGCCAGGTTCAACGATTCCCAGAACTCGCCCTCGCTGGTGGTACCGTCGCCGGAGGTGACCAGCGTCACTTCCTCCGAGTCCGGATCGAGATAGCGGTGAGCCTCGGCGCAGCCCACTGCCTGCAGAAATTGCGTGCCGGTGGGTGACGACGACGATACGATGTTCAACGCGGCGCTGCCCCAATGCGAAGGCATTTGACGTCCGCCCGAGGCTGGGTCCGCGGCGGCGCCGACGGCCTGCAGGAGCATGTCGAAGGGCGTGACGCCGAGGGTGAGGCAGAGCGCGCGATCGCGGTAATAAGGATAGACCCAGTCGGCGCCCGGCCGCAGATGCAGCGCCGCCGCGACCTGAATCGCTTCGTGGCCGGCCCCACTCACCTGGAAGTAAATGCGGTTCTGGCGCTTCAATAAAACTTCGCGGTCGTCGAGGCGGCGCGAAGTGAGCATCATGCGGTAGGCGTGACGCAAACGGTCCTGTGAAAGGCCGGATGAAGGCGTGACGGAGGCGGGCGATGCTGCCATCGGATCGGATTCCCCTTTTAGTGTACTGAGGTAGAATTAGGACTTTCTCGCCGCCGTATGACGAGTGAGCAGTGGAAGTCGGTCTGGAGCACCTACGAACAAGCCGCGCGTCTTCCGGCGGATCAGCGGCGCGCCTTCGCTCAATCGGCGAACCTGGACGCCGAAGCGCGGCGGGAGCTTTTGGAGCTCATCGAGAGCGACGAAGAAGAACCGCCGGCCGCCGCACCGTCCAAAGTCGGCCACTACCGTTTGGGCCAGGTGATCGGACGGGGCGGCATGGGTGTTGTCTACGCCGCCGCCGACGAGGATCTCGACCGCCAGGTGGCCCTGAAGTTCCTCAACACATCAATGGTGGGGTCGCGCTCGGCGGTTGAGCGGTTCAGTCGCGAAGCGAGGGCCGTTTCCGCGCTCAACCACCTCAACATCGTCACCATCTACGACATCATTCACGACGGCTCGCGCATGGCCATCGCGATGGAACTGGTGGAAGGGCGTAGCTTGGGCGAATGGCGCGGCGAAGCGGTTCCGTGCGAGCAGGCCGCGGCATGGTGCCGGCAGATTGCGCAGGCACTCGATGCCGCGCATTCCCGCGGATTGATGCATCGCGACATCAAGCCTGAGAACGTCCTGGTGCGATCCGACGGCGTGGTGAAGGTGCTCGATTTCGGGTTGGCGCGCCGCGTCACCGACGATACCTCGACGCTGGGACATCCGCTGGGCACGATGCGCTACATGTCGCCGGAACAGAGTCTGGGCGCGAAAGTGACTCCCGCCAGCGACATTTTCTCGCTCGGCATCGTGCTTTATGAACTGGTGACGGGCCGTCATCCTTTTCACGCGCCGACGCCTTTTGAAACGGCGCGGGCCATTTCCACCATGACGCCCGTGCAGCCCGCGCGCCTCGCCAGGCTGCCTGGGCAATTGAATGCTTTGATCGTGGCGATGCTTCATCGTGATGCGGACAAGCGGCCGCCGGCGGCGGAGGTTGTGCGGCGTCTCGGGGAGGTTCGGGGTCCGTCCCGCCGGATAGGTGGCTGGGCGATCGCCGCCGCGGCAGCGTTTGCCGCACTCACCTTCGGCATCTACCGCTATCGAGACGAAGTGGCGCATCCGGGCCAGTTCGTTCCACTTCTGGGACGGCCTTTGACATCGCAGCCGGGCTGGGAATCGCATCCGGCACTTTCCCCGGACGGGAACTGGATCGCATTCCTTTGGACTCTTGATCGCGGCCAGCCGCGGAGCCTGTTCGTGAAACGCGCGGCGGAAGGCGACCCGCCCATCAAGCTTACCGGCGGCGAGCCTGGCGTACAGACGGGACCGCCGGCATGGTCGCCCGACGGCGCCAGGGTCGCCTTCCTTCGCGTGGCGGGGCCGGGCCGGAATGCGATTTACTCCATCGAGCGAACCGGGGGCACACTCACGCAGGTGGCGGATCTGAAGAACCCGAGCCTCGACTCTTTCATCGACTGGGACCGCGGGGGATCCCTGCTGGCGTTCGCCGATTCCGAATCCCCGAACGGCGGCGCGTCCGTGTACCTGTTTGACGCCCGCACCGGCGAACGCCGGAAACTCACCGATAGTCCGGCGAGCGGAGGCGACCGCGATCCGCGGTTCTCGCCAGATGGAACCGTCGTGGCCTTCAGGCGAGTGCACGCAGACGGCAACGAAGATCTACTGCTGGTTCCTGCCGGGGGTGGTGTGCCCCGCCGTCTCACATCGGATACGTTTCACCATGGCATCCGGGGACACGATTGGATGCCGGACGGGCGAAGCATCGTAGCTTCCGGGCAGCATGGCGGCACCAGTTGCGGCTTGTGGCGCTATCCGCTCGACGCCGGCGTTAAGCCGCAGCGTTTGGCTGAAAGCGCCCTGGATCTCATCACGCCCACGGTGGCGCCCGGCGCGGCGCGAATGGCCTGGGTCAGTGAACATGCCGATTCCAACATCTGGCGCATTCCGGTCCACGGCGGGGCGGGGAGTTCCCTGGCTGTGTCGACTCTGCGCGACGTGGACCCGAATCTGTGCGCCGATGGGCGTGTCGCGTTTTTGAGCGATCGCTCCGGCACGCCGGAGATTTGGATTCTATCGGCGGATGGCCGGACGCAGGCGCGCGTGACGAAGTTCGGCGGTCCGCGGGCCGCGACGCCGGTCTGGTCGCCCGATGGATCGAAACTCGTGCTCAGTGCCGCGGTTCCGGGACGGCAGAATCTTTACCTGCTCGACTGCGTCGCAGGCGGTGTGAACTGCGGACCGCCCCGGCGCTTGAGTCCCGGTGGCGGGAATGAAGTGCTGCCCGCCTGGTCCGCCGATGGCCGTTCCATTCTCTACGCATCGGATGAGAAGGGCTGGAACATCTGGCGGATTGCGGTCACTGGGGGCACGCCGGTTCCGGTGACTTCCGATGGCGCCTACCGCGCAATGGAGTCGGCCGATGGAAAGTGGCTCTACGTTTCGACCGCGCGCGGAATCTACCGTCTGCGCACCGGCGAGACCGTCAAGGAATGGCTGCTTGGCGATCCATATCGTGTCGCTCATCGGGATTGGACGATTTGCGGGAACGAACTGGTGTTCTTCGACAATGGCGCCAGGCCGTCTCTCCGAGCGCTCAACCTGACAAACAGGAAAGTGCGTGAAATCGCCGGCTCCACGCGCCTGTCGATCGAGCCGGGCAAGTCGGGGCTCACGGCCGCCCCGGACGGCCGCTCAATTTTGTTGAGCGTGCTCGAACAGTCGAGCAGCAGTATCCTGGTTTCCGATCCTCCAGCCCTGCGCTAAACTCGCCGCATGGATTCCACCGTTCCCGTCGCCGAATTGATGAGCCGCTTCCGGCAAGGCGACAGGACAGCGGCGAAAAGGCTGGTAGACCTGTTCTATCCCGAGCTACACCGCCTCGCCGTCTCGAAAATGAAGGGCGAACGCACCGAGCACACCTGGCAGCCGACGGTGCTCGTCAACGAGCTTTTTATCGAGCTCACCAAGATCAAGAGCCTGAAGCCCGGCAGCGAAGACAACAACCAGGAGAAGGCCGCTTTCATCGGCCTGGCCGGCTTCCTGATGAAGCGCCTGCTGATTCATCATTCCCGTCCGCTATACCGCCACGCGGAAAAGGTGGAGTTGGATGAAGGCGATTTCGAATTCGACTGCGGCGTGGACCAGATGGACGCCATGCACGATGTGGAACGCGCGCTCGCCGGGTTGGGTGGGATCGATGCGAAGCTGCGTGCCGTGGTTGAAATGAAAGTGTTCGAGGGGCTCACGGCGGAAGAGATCGCGGGAAAGCTGGGTACTACGGCGGCCGCGGTGAACCGGCAATGGGCATTCGCCAAGCGATGGCTGGCATCGGAGTTGGATAAAGCGGCGGGGGAGGCAGCGGGCTGACATGGAACCCAACCGTTCGCGAGACCAGTTCAACCGCCAGGCGGCGAACTACGATCGGCAGTGGAATCAATGGAACGAAGAGAATCTGCGCTGGCTGCTCGACCGCGGCCGTGTGCAGGCTACCGAGCGCCTGCTGGACGTGGCGACCGGCGCGGGATTCACGGCGCTCGCCTTCGCTCCCTTCGTGGCGGAAGTGGTGGGGATCGACGTCTCGCCAGGCATGCTCGGACAGGCCAAGAAGAACGCGGCCGGAGTGGCGAACGCGACGTTTCAGGAAGCCGCCGCTGAAGCCATTCCCTTCGCGGATGGGAGCTTCGACGTGGTCACCTGCCGGATCGCGGCGCATCACTTCCAGTCGGTACCGCGATTTTTGGCCGAGTCTTACAGAGTGTTGAGGCCGGGCGGGCGGATTCTGATCGCCGACACCTGCGTGCCGGACAACGACCCGGAACTCGACCGTTGGCAGAACGAAGTCGAGTTGCTGCGCGATCCCTCGCACATGCGAAACTATGCGCCCGCAGAGTGGCGAGCGTTCCTGGAGGCGGCCGGTTTCCGCGTGGAGGAGACGACCAGCGAGGGCGGCTGCGTTCCCATCACGTTCGCCGATTGGTTGAAGAAGAGCGGCTGCACGGGCGACCCGGCCGCCAGGCTGCGCGAGCTTTTCGAAAGCGCTTCACCCGCCGCGCGCTCCGCGTTTCGAATCGAGCATACGGCCGATGGCGATGTGGCGTTCGCCTGGCTGCGTGTGCTGATCCGCGCCGCGAAGTAGCGAACTACTCGACATCGCGCGCCATCTGTCCGCCAACGTGTCATGCGCGCCCGCCTTCAGGAGATGGATCGGCCTGTGGCGCCTGATCGAGTGGAGCGGAGGCTTCGTCCGACTCGCCGGATTGTTCGAGCCGCTACTCCAGATCGCGCGCAATCTGTCCGGCAAGGTGCCCCGGCATGAACCGCAGCAGGCGATCGAGAGTGGCCCGCGCACCAGCCTTCGCGCCTCGCCGCGTCTGAATCGCGGCGAGCTTCAGATAAGCCTGTTCGAGCGACGGATCGGCCTTTAGCGCCCGCTCGAGTTGGGCGGCGGCTTCGTCCAGTTGGCCGGATTGTTCAAGCGCGGTGGCCAGGTTCACATGATAAGGCGCATAGTCCGGCTGCCGTTCGAGCGCCCTGCGATAGAATTGCGACGCCTCGGCGGGCCGGTTCTTGCGCAGCAGCACCAACCCCAGGCTGGTTGCCACGCTCGGATCGTCGGCCAACGGCTCCGGCAGATCCGCCAGTAACCGGTATCCGGCATCGAGATGATAGGCCGACCGGTCGCGGTCGCCCACAATCACGTTCGCCAGTCCCAGGCCGCGTTCGGATAGGCCGGTGGCGGCGGGTTTCCATGGCTTCAACTCGCGCGCGGTAGAAGCAGAGGCGGTTTCCAAAGAAGGCCTGCGCGCGATGCGATGTTCGGTGAACGCGGTGTGGCCACCGTCGCGAGCCTGGCGCTTCGGCATATGGCAAGCAGTGCAACTCTGCTTGGCGCCACTATGGATGGCCGCGCCCGGTGTGGCGTGGCAGGACCGGCAGCGCGCATCGAAGTCGGCCGCTTCGTGCGGGTTATGACATGTGCCGCACCACAGCTTTCCCTCGCTGCGAATGGCGCAGCGGCTGAGGGCAAGCTGTTCGACGTGACTGACGACTTTCAATCCACTCGGCGGCTGTTCGTAGAGGTAGACGGAGAACACCTGCTCGAGTTCCTGGCCCGGCGTGAACTCGGCGATGCGCCGGCCGGGATTAGGAACGCGCGCTTCGCCTCCCAGGTGGCATTGTTCGCAGACGCTATCGCGCGGGCGAGCGGCCAGCTTGGCCGGGTTGACGATGTTGCCGCCGGCGGGCGATTTCAGATGCGCGACGGCCGGGCCGTGGCACCGTTCACAGCCGATCGCTTCGGCGGCGAAGGGCGGGTCGCCGTAGCGGTTCAGCGTGCCGTAGACCGGTCGCGGCTGGCCCGAATGGCACACCAGGCATTCCGCGCTGACAGGCCGCGTGAAATCGGGCTCGCGATTGCCTTCGTATCCCGGTGCGACATCCCAAATCTTGCGGCGGCTGTAAAAAGACAACGGCGACTGAAACAGGTATCCGTTCACCCGCACCAGGTAGCCGAAGGCGTGGTTGCCGGAACCGATCACATAGTCCACCGGATATTCGGCCTTGTATCCGTCGCGTTCCACCGATTGCTTCATGCCCGCCGGACTGGAGGCGATGCGAAACCGGCTGCCCGATGCGGTGTGCAGAAAATTTCCCGAAGGCTGGTCGAGCCGGCGCGATAGAGAATGAGCCATCGCCGTGCGGTTGTAGGCGGCGGTTTCCTTGGGATGACACGGTACACACTGCTGGCCGACCTGTGCCGGCAACAGACTCATCAGGAGGGAAGCCAGTATCATCGCGGCCTCGTCACCGAATGATAGCGGCCGGGCTTCGCCGCGAGCGGCTGCTCTTTGCCGCCGGGCCAAATCACGGTGGCCGAGTCAATCGTCCGGCACGCTCCCAGTCCGAAATGAAGCCGTGGATCCTGGCGCGAAATGTAACCCGCGCCGTTGCGGACTTTGGCGGTCTGTGTGGTTCCGCAGGCGCGCAGGCGGAGGGCGGCGCCTTCGGTGTTCAAGGCAAATCCAATCCACTGGGCTTGGCGGGCCGGCGACTGGTTCCGGGCAAGCAGCGGCGGGCCTTCGATCGGCACCGCGACCAGGTCGATAAGTCCATCATTGTCGAAATCCGCCGCCGCGCCGCCTCGATAGGAATTCGACGGCAGCGTATGCGGAACCGCCCGGAAGCGCGCCCCGCGATTCTCAAAAACAGCGATGGGCTGCCGGTATGCGGTGGTCGCCAGTGTGCCCGCGGTGGGATAGACGTGTCCATTGGCGGTCCACAAATCCAGATCGCCGTCGTTATCGAAATCGGCGAATCCACAGGCCCAGCCAAGCAGCGGGGTGGTGGCCTGCACCAGTCCCGCCTTGGCGGAGATGTCTTCGAAACGTCCCGGTGCGATCTGTTCGAACAGCGGGAAGTAATCTTCGGAGAATGTGGTCACCAGCAGGTCTGTGTCGCCATCGTTGTCGATATCGCCGGCGGCGATTCCCATGTTGGCCTGCGACTTGCCATCGGCGTTGTAGGCCAGCCCGGCGGCGAGCGCGGATTCCTCAAACCGGCCGCCGCCCCGGTTGCGATAGAAGTAGTTGGCGCCTGAGTCGTTGGTCACGAAAAGATCGGTCCGCCCATCGCCATCGAGATCTTCAAACAGCGCGCCGAATCCGTAGCGCAGCGCCGTGTCGGCAACGCCCGCCTCCGTCGTGACATCGGTGAACGTGCCGTCTCCGTTGTTGCGATAGAGCACGTCGGGTTCACCGGCAAGATTGAGCGGGCCGCAGAAGGCGGGCATGCCGCGATAGTCGCAAACGGGCGGCGCGTCTTTCCAGGAGAGCGCCTTCAGGCTAACGTAGCCCGCGATGTAGAGATCGAGGTCGCCGTCGCCGTCGTAATCGCCGAACGAACTCCCGGTGTGCCAGGCGGCCTGACGGGATAGGCCCGCGCGCGCGCCGGTCTCGGTGAATGTGCCGTCTCCGTTGTTGCGAAACAGAAGATCGGCACCGATGTTGGTCACCAGAAGATCGGTATCGCCGTCGCCATCGAAATCGGCTGCGTTCAGTCCGGTAGTCCAGTAGGGATTCTCGAGACCCGATCGCGCCGTGACATCCTCGAACCGGCCGTTGCCGAGGTTGCGGTACAGGATCAGCCTTCGACCGCCGGGCGCTTTCCGGAGAATATCGCCGATGCCGTTGCCGCCGCTGCCGATGGCAAGATCCGTCCAACCGTCGTTGTCGAAATCGAGCACGGCCACGCCGGTGCCATTGGCTTCCACGATCCAACGGCGCGCCGGGTCGCCGTTGCGGATGGATGCGCTGAGCCCGGCGGTGGTTGAGATATCCTCGAACCGGATGGCAGGCTCCGGCGGCGACGGCAGCAAGGCGAACGCGCAGACGATGGCGGCGGCGCGCATCATTTTCGCTGCAGCCTGGCGAACGCATCCAAATGATGGGCGGCGCGTTCCGGCTGGCGCAGCTTCATGAGCAGCCGCCCCATCTGATAATGCGCGGCGGCGTTGTTGGCGTCGAGGGTGAGAGCCGCGCTCAACTCCTTCTCCGCTTCCTCTAGCCGGCCGGCGGCGGCCAGCGCCGCGCCAAGCTGCGTGCGCGCCTCCACGGATTTCGGGTTGCGCTCAATCGCCTGGAGAAACAGCCGCGCCGCCTCCGCCGCGTTCCCTTCGCGCGCCGTAAGCAGGCCGAGATTGTAATAGGGCCACTCCGAACGCACGGCCTGTTTGCTCTCCATTTCAATCGCGGCGCGGTAGCTTGCGCGCGCCTCGTCGAAACGGCCGAGGCCCTCCAATGTCTGCCCCAGATGATTGCGGGCGCGAACGCTCCGCCCATCGATGGCGACAGCGCGTTCGAAACACTTGAACGCGGCGGGCAGATCGTGAGTTTCAAAGTACACGCGCCCCAGGTAGTAAACGGCGTCCCCATCCTGGGGCGCCAGTTCGGCCGCCAACTGGAGTTCCTGGCGGGCCTCGGCCTTGCCGCCCGACAGGAACAACGACATGCCCAGCAGCTTATGGCCGTCGGCATGGCGGGGCTCGGCCTTGGTGAAGATTCTGGCGAGCCGCGCCGCCTCTATGTAGTCAGCCGCGCGAAAACGGAAATAGGCTTTCCAGCGCGTGGCGGCCGGGTCGGACGGCGAGGATTCCAGGCACCGATCGGCCGCCTGCTCGGCGCGTTTCCAATCTCCACCGCCTGCGATTCCGGCGATGTCGCCGCCGCAGAAAAGCGGCGCCAGCCAAAGGAACATAGCTTGACCGGCGTAGCCCACGAGAATAGGATTTTATCAGATGCACCTCGCAGGGCTTCTCGTTGCGTCTGTGTTGGTGGCGGCGGCCGAAGACGACGCGCTACTGCGCATCTATCAGGAAGCCAAAGCCGCCGAAGCCTCGGGCGATTTCAAGGCCGCCAGCGACCGCTACGAAAAGATCGTCGCCATGCAGCCGGACATGGCGGAAGCGCACGCCAATCTCGGCAATCTTTACTACGTGCAGGGCCGCGCCGATCAGGCGGCGGCGGCCTTCCGCCGGGCGATCCGGTTGAAGCCCTCGCTCGCCGCTCCGCACCGCTTTCTCGGAATCCTGCTTTTCCGGCGCCGCGAGTTCACCGCCGCCGAAACACACCTCACCAACGCCGTGAAACTCGACGCCGCCGATCCCATGGGATACGAGTATCTGGGCTATACGCGATTTGCCGCGCAGCGCTACGGCGAAGCGGTAGCGGCGTTGAACGCGGCCGTGGAGAGAGACGCGACGAACTTAGACGCCTGGTATCACCTGAGCAAAGCGCACTCGTCTCTTTCCAGGGACTACTTCGAAAAGCTGCAAAAACGATTTCCCGCCGATTTCCATACGCGGCTGGCGCGCAGCCACTTTTACGAGGGGGAAGGGAACTGGGCGCTCGCCAAGGAGGAATTGGAGCACGCCCTGCGGGTGCGTCCGGACGCGCGGACCTTGAAGCCGCGCCTCGATTGGCTCGCCCGGCGCCAGGCCGGAGCCGATGCCGGGCCACCCGATACGACCGAGTGGGACGGCGCCGCACGTTACCTGCACTCACCGCCCGAGGGCGAAAACTTGCAGGAAGCGATGACGCGGGAGCGCGGCGCTTCGGCGGTGCCGCCCGCGTCTTCGCCGGAGGCCCTTTACCGGCTGGCCGACTCGCACCAGGCGCTTTCCTTTCTCACGGCGCTTGGCGTGATGCAGGCCGACCCGGAATCCTACCGCGCCCACCAGCTTCGCGGCCAACTGCTCGAAACGGCCGGCAAGACCACTGAGGCCATCGAAAGCTACCGCCAGACCCTGCAAGTGAAGCCGGAACTGGAGACCATTCACTTCGCCATCGGAAACATTTACTGGCGGCTGGGGCAGTTTGACCAGGCCGCGCCGGAACTCGAAGCCGAGTTGAAATTGAATCCCAGCGACGCCAATGCCCAGTACGAACTGGCGGATATTCTGCTTTCGAGAGGCGAGGCCGTCGAGGCGGAAAAACGATATCGAGAATCCTTGCGTTTGGCGCCCGGTATGGTCGAGGCCCATCTCGCCCTTGAGCGCATCGCCAGCGGAAGAGGGGAGACGGCGGCGGCTTTGGCGCACCTCCAGAAAGCCGCCGCGCTCGATCCATCGAACTCGACGCCGCACTACCGCCTGTGGCTGCTGTACCGCAAACTGGGACGCACCGTCGAAGCTGGCAAAGCCAAAGCGCGATTCGAGGCATTGCGGGCCAAAGAACGTAACAAGCCAGGCGCCTGACACGTTTTATTCAGTTTCGGACGCCAAAGTGTAGAATTCCTAATCGAAATCTACTATGATTTAACCTCGGTGGAACCATGAGGTGTTCCCGAATATGTCAACTTCTCGCCTGGTGAAGTTTTTCTTTTTATCCACAGCGCTCGCGATGGCGCAGACCGAACGCGGCAGCATCCGCGGCAATGTGGAAGACTCGACCGGTGCCCTATTGCCAGGGGTCACGGTTCTGGCGTTGGATCCAGCCACGGGAGCGCAGGCTTCGGCCACCTCCACCGAATCCGGCGCCTACGTGATCGTGAACCTGCGGCCAGGCACGTATCGCGTCAGCGCCGAAAAATCCGGCTTCAAGAAGTTGGTGCATGAGAACGTCAAGGTGGACGTGGCCACCGCCACCAGCCTGCCCATGCAGATGGCGGTGGGCGACGTCGCCGAAAGCATCACCGTGCAGGACGCGGCGCCGCAACTGCGGCCGGAAACCAGCGCCGTGGTCACTTCCATCAACCCCAAGAGCTACATCGATCTGCCGATTTCCGCCAATGGCGGCCGGTCCGCCGAGGCATTGATCTTCCTTGCGCCCGGAACCACCGGCAACACGTTCGACGCCCACATCAATGGCAGCCAGACGCTGTCGAAAGAAGTCCAGTTGGAAGGGCTAAGCATGTTCGTTTCCGAAGTGCCGGGCGATCCGCGCACCTTCACCATGCCGCCGGACGCGGTGCAGGAATTCTCGTTCGCCACCAGTTCCTATTCCGCCGAGTTCGGCAACAGCGGCGGCGGCGTGGCGCAGTTCACCATCAAATCGGGAACCAACGATCTGCATGGCACCGCCTACGAGCATTTTCGTAACGACAAACTGAACGCGCGGGGCTTCTATCAGCGCGTGCGGCCGATCCGCCGTGAAAACGAGTTCGGCTTCAGCGTCGGTGGCCCCATTTATATTCCGAAGATTTACAACGGAAAGAACAGATCCTTCTTCTTTTTCAATTTCAACGACTATATTTTCCGTTCCGGCCCGGCCAATCAGTTCGGCTCGGTGCCCACGGCGGCGTTTAAAGCGGGGAACTTCAACGAACTGCGCAATCCCGATGGCAGCCTGATCCAACTCTACGATCCGGCCACCACGCAGTCCGACGGGCAGGGCGGCTTTACGCGGCAGCCGTTCGCCAACAACATGATCCCCGGAAACCGCATCAGCGCGGTCTCGCGCGGCATCAACGCCTTCATCCCCGATCCGCAATTGCCGGGCATCGTGAACAACTATCTGTCGCTGAACAACAACCGGCAGTCGAAGCCGTTCTACACGATGAAGTTCGATCATCAGTTGCACGCCAACCATCGCCTGAGCGGTTTATGGAACGTGGGCAACCTGGAAGACAGCGGACCGGTGGCGATTCTGCCGCCGCCTGTCGCCAGCACGCGCGATAGCGTCTTCTCGCAGAACAATGTGCGCCTATCCTATGACTGGGTGGTCACGCCGAGCGTGGTCAACCACGCCGCCGCCGGATTCAACCGCCAGAACCAGACGCTGCGCGCTCCGGAGCAGGGCGGAGACTGGGCCTCGAAAGTAGGCTTCCGCGGCGTCCCGAACGGCGCCATGGTGGGCGTGAACTTCGGGCCGTTGACCGCGCTCGCGCAGAACCAGGAATTCTTCACCACCATTTCGAATACCTGGCTGTTCACCGATAGCGTGTCGTGGGTGAAGGGAAAGCACAGCTTCAAGTTCGGCGGGGAAATCCGCAAACTCCAGAACAACTTCCTTTTCCCGTCGACCACCGGCAATTACAGCTTCGACCGCTCCGGCACCGCGTTCCCCACCGCCGCCGGCCGCACCAGCACCGGCTACGCCTTCGCCAGCTATCTGCTGGGCTTCGTCAACAACGGCGGATTCCGCTTAAGTGAGATCGCGACCGGCGGACGCTGGTCCTACTTTGCCGCCTACGCGCAGGACGATTACAAGTTGACGCCCCGTCTGACGTTGAACCTGGGCATGCGCTACGACGTTTATCTCCCTCTGACCGACGTCAACAACTACTACGGCGTGATGGATCCCAAAACGCCGAATCCGCGCGCGGGCAATCTGCCGGGTGCGTTGATCTTCGCCGGCAACGGTGAAGGACGCTCGGGACGTCGACGGCTCACCAACGGCATCTCGGGAAACAATTTCGGCCCGCGGTTCGGCCTCGCCTGGCAAATCAATTCGAAGACGGTGTTCCGGTCCGGCTACGGCATTGGCTATTTCCCGCAAGGGGCGATGGGCGGCGGCAACGTTCGCGCCAGCGCGCCGGGTTTTGAAGGCAATCCCGGTTTCACCACGCTCGACCTTGGCGTGACGCCTGCCTTCAACTGGGACAGTGGATTCCCGCAGAACTACGACCGGCCGCCGTTCATCAATCCCGGCTTCAACGTAGGCGCCGGGGTGAACATGTGGAATGACAACGCCCATGAGCCCATGTATCGCCAGGATTTCAACATGGGTGTGCAGTTTCAGGCGGCGAAAGATATGCTGCTCGATGTCGGTTGGGTGGGGCAGAAATCCACGCGGCTCAACACGGGCGTCTTCAACGCCAACCAGGCGAACCCGAGCTACCTCAGCCTAGGGAACCTGCTGACGCAGAATATCAACAGCGCCGCCGTGCAGCAGCAGGGCTTCCGCGCTCCTTTCGCGGGATTCAATGGAACGCTGGCGCAGTCGCTGCGGCCGTTTCCGCAGTATCTGGGCGTCGGAATCCTGAACTCGGCGAACATCGGCAACTCGACGTATCACTCGCTGCAGGTCAAGCTGGAAAAGCGCTTCACCAGCGGCCTGTTCTTCCTGAGCTCTTATACATGGTCCAAGAGCCTCAGCGACGCTTCGAGTGTGCTGGGCGGATTTTTCTCCACCAGCGCGCGCGATCATTTCAACCGCCGCATCGAGAAGGCGCTTTCGACCTTCGACGTTCCGTCGCGGCTGGTCATCGCCACCAACTACGAACTGCCCATCGGCCGCGGCAAGAAGTACCTGAACAAAACCGGTGTGGCTGGAAAGCTGGTGGAGGGCTGGCAGGTCAACGGCATTCTGAACTATCAGTCGGGCGAGCCGATCATGTTGGGCGTGGCGAACACGCTGCCGATTTTCAACGGCAAGAACATGCCCGACGTGGTTTCCGGCGCCAATCCGCTGATCTCGAACTCCAATTTCGATCCGGCCAAACACCTGTTCCTCGATATCAACGCCTTCCGCACCCCGGCTCCGTTCACCTTCGGCAACGCGCCGGCGGTGAGCAACATCCGCGTCTTCCGGAATCTGAACGAGAACATCGGCGTGATGAAACGAACCTACATCAGAGAACGCGCCAACCTCGAGTTCCGGTTCGAGATGTTCAACGCCTTTAACCGCGTGCGATTCGGCGGGCCGGCGACCAACATAAGCGATCCGTTCAACTTCGGCAGGATATCGGGACAGGCGAACTCCCCACGGGAGACGCAATTTGTGCTGAAGTTAAATTTCTAGCGGTACATGCGAAGCACTGTTCTCTTTGTGGTCTGGGCGGGCAGTCTTGGCGCCGAGACCGGCGCCGAGTTCTTCGAGTCGAAGGTCCGCCCCGTTCTGCTTGCGCGTTGTGGATCGTGCCATGGCGAGAAAACGCAAATGGCCGGACGCCAGTTCACGACGCGCGACGGAATGCATCGCAGCGGCGGGGCGGAGCGCGTCGCGGACGCGATCCGGTACGACGGCAAGATCCGCATGCCGCCGGGCGGAAAGCTCCCGCAACCTGAGATCGACGCGCTGACCAAGTGGGTGGCCGAAGGCGCGGTCTGGCCGGAAACGGCGCCCGCCAAAGTGGTCCCTGGAACCGGCGGATACTGGGCTCTGGAGCCGGTCTCAAAGCCCGCGCCGCCGAAGGTTTCCAATCCAGCTTGGGTTCGTTCCGCCATTGACCGCTTCATCCTGGCCAAGCTCGAACAGATGCGATTGAAGCCTTCGGCGGACGCCGATCGCTATACGCTACTAAGGCGTGTGACGATCGATCTCACCGGACTTCTGCCCACGCCGGCCGATACGGACGCCTTCCTCGCGGATGAATCGTCTCAGGCGTTTGAGAAGGTGGTGGACCGGCTGCTCGGCTCGGCCGCGTTCGGCGACCGGTGGGGACGCCATTGGCTCGACATCACCTACTGGGCCGATACCACAGGCGTAGGGCGGCGGATCCCGTTAAAGGAGGCCTGGCGCTATCGCGACTACGTGATCGACGCGTTCAATGGTGACAAGCCGTTCGATCAGTTCGTGCGGGAGCAGGTGGCCGGGCCGAAGGCGGGCAAGAAAGAGAAGCTCAATGAGCGGGCGATGGCCGCGACGGGCTACCTGGTGCTCGGCCCCTGGGCGTGGTTCGCCTATGACAAGGTCCAGATGCGGATGGACATCGTCGATCAGCAGATCGATCTGATCGGACGGTCGATTCTGGGCCTGACTCTGGGCTGCGCCCGCTGCCACGATCACAAGTTCGACCCCATCACCAACAAGGATTACTACGCCCTGGCGGGTGTGTTTCTCAGCACCAAGACCACATCGCGCGCCAATGCCGAAGGCGGCATCAATCTGGTGCGGCTGCCCGAAACGACGGAGTTGGTGCGCGCGCAGGCCGAAGCTTTGGAAACGTGGGAGAAGCGAGTGGCGCGGATCGAGGCCGACGACAAGGTCTACAAGAAGGAACAGGAAGCGGTTCGCAAGAAGATCGAAGAGTTGAAAAAGAGCGGCGGGGACGTCAAGGCCGCGGAAGCGGAACTGGCCGCACTGAAGAAGAAGACCGAGTTCGCCGGCGACCGGCAGATCGCCCTGCACAGCCGCTACATGAAGCCGAAGTGGCCGGAAGCGTATGCCGCCGAGGATATGGAATTTCCCGAGGACGCGCGCATCGCGGCACGCGGCGACGCGCATCAGCTTGGCGAGTTCGTCGCGCGCGGGTTCGTAAAGGCCGTGCCGGTGAGTGAGCCGCACGAGATCGACCCGCATTCAAGCGGCCGCCAGGAGTTGGCCGACTGGCTCACCGATGCGAAGAATCCGCTGCCGGCGCGTGTGTATGTGAACCGGCTTTGGCATCACCTTTTCGGCACCGGCATCGTGGCCACTACGGACAATTTCGGCAGCCGCGGCGAAGCGCCGACGCATCCGGAACTGCTCGATTACCTGGCGGCGCGGTTGGTGGAAAACGGATGGTCGACGAAAAAGACGCTGCGCGAGATTGTGCTCAGCCGCGTGTATCAGCTTTCGAGCAAGCCCGATGCGGCGGCGGCCGAAATCGACGCGGCGAACCGTTATCTCTGGCGGTCGAACCGGCGGCGGCTGGAAGCCGAGGCCATTCGCGACACGGTGTTGCAGGTAAGCGGGCGGCTTGACTCGGCGCGCGGTGGCGCGTCGTTGCCGCTGACCGCGCAGAACGTCCACACGATCGCGCCGTTTTTCCTCGAAGACGATTCGCTTATCGAACCTCATGTGAAATTCCGCCGCACGGTGTATCAGCCCATCATGCGCAACAGCCAGATGTCGGACGTCGATATTCTGAACCTGTTCGATTTCAAGGATCCCGATCAGATTGCGGGCACACGCGTGGCCACCACGGTGCCGACTCAGATGCTCTACCTGATGAATTCGCCGTTCTTGAAAGAGGAATCCCGCAGGCTGGCCGGGAAGCTGCTCTCCGAGCCAGGCCTCGAAGATTCGGCCCGCGTGGCGCGCGTGGTGAGGGCGGCGTTGAACCGGCCCGCCACCGCGCGCGATCAGCAGCAGGCGCGCGAGTTTCTGGCTGCGTATGAAGGCCAGCCGCCGGTGGAGGCGTGGGCGCGGTTTTGCCATGCTATTTTCGTTTCGAGCGAATTTCTGTACCGGAGGTGAGCCATGACGACGAACTCTCGCCGGCGGTTTCTGAGCGCGGTGGGCGGCGGCTTCGGCTCGCTTGCTTTCCACGCCATGGCGGCGCAGGCGAATCCGCTGGCGCCGAAGGCTCCCCATTTCCCCGCCAAAGCGAAGCGCGTGATTCTTCTGTGGATGCAGGGCGGGCCATCGCAGATGGATCTGTTCGATTACAAGCCTAGGCTGAAGAATCAGGCGGGCGAGAAGGTTCCGTTCTCTCTCAATTCGGCCAAGGAGCGCTACGAGGACGGAGCGCGCCTGATGCCGCCGGTTTCCGGATTCCGCCAGGCGGGCCGCTGCGGTATGTGGATGTCGGACCTGCTGCCGCACCTCGAAAAGAAGGTGGATGAGCTGTGCTGGCTGCGTGCGATGGTGACCGATAGTCCCGCGCATCCGGGCGCCATCCGCTTGTTTCAGACGGGCGCGCTGCAATTCGTGCGGCCGTCGATGGGGTCGTGGGTGGTCTACGGGCTGGGGACCGAGAACCAGAACCTGCCCGGTTTCGTCGTCATCAGTCCCATGCTGTATGGCGACGACGGCAGCCCGCTCCACTATTCGAACGTGTTCCTGCCGGCCATCTACCAAGGTACGCGCCTGGGCGATGCGCGAACGCCCGTGAAGAATTCGAAGATCGGCTATCTGGGCGATCCGGAGCTAGCCCCCGGGCTGCAGCGCAAGCACCTGGACCTGATTCAGGCGCGGAACCGCATGGACCAGGAAGTGGCGGGGGAAGATCCCAATATCGAAGGGCTGATCCAATCCTACGAACTCGCGTTTCGCATGCAGATGCAGGCGCCGGAAGTGTTCGACGTGATGAAGGAATCGCAGGCGACGCGCGATCTCTACGGCATCGGCGGCGAGACCACCGACAATTTCGGCCGGAAATGTTTGATGGCCCGCCGGCTGGCGGAGGCTGGCGTGCGCTACATCCAGGTAACCGATAACGGCTGGGACCATCACGCCAAGATTTCCACCACGCTGCGCAGGAGCGCCACGGGAATCGACAAGCCGCTGGCCGGTTTATTAACGGACTTGAAAGCGCGCGGACTGCTGGACGATACGCTGGTGGTGTGGACGGGTGAGTTCGGACGCACGCCCTACGATCAATCGCTCGGCGGCGAGCGATCCGACGCCGGACGGGACCATAATCCCTATTGCTGGACGATGTTCCTGGCCGGCGCCGGAGTCAAACAGGGGATGATTCTGGGCGAAACGGACGAATACGCCTGGAAGGCGGTGGACGGGCAGGTCCATGTGCATGACCTGCACGCCACCATCCTTCATCTTCTGGGACTCGATCATGAACGGCTCACCTACCGTTACAGCGGCCGCGACTTCCGGCTGACCGACGTGTACGGCAAAGTGGTGAAGCCGATCCTGTCGTAGCGGACGTTACTGGCCGGCCATCGTTTCGACGCTCAGCCACAGGTGCTTTTCCGCGAGACCGCGCGCTTCGTTTGCGGCCTTGCGCGATTGCACCGCCAGTTGCCGCTCTTCGACCCACGGTTTGCGCGCCATGGCGGGCCACTTGTGTTCGATCGCCGGCCGGGGCTGCGTTTCCAGACGCTTGGCCTCGGACTCATGCTTCTGCGCCTTGGTTTCCAGCTGATCCGCGCGTTGGCGGTACTGCTTGGCCACTTTCACGTGATCGGCGGGCGTGCGCGCCGCTTCCGCCATCGCTTCGAGGTTCCGTAAAGGCTCCGCCGCCCAACCGAGGGTGGCCGCCAGGATCATGGTCAGAATGGTGTTTCGCATGTCGTTCTCCTTGACTCTATTGAAACCGAAATGGGCAGGAGGTCGATATCCGAAAAATTTCGGATGCGGGGGACTGCTTTCGATACGCGCTACTATTGGCGGGCGGTTGGGGTTACAGACGGTATGACCATCGCTCGCAGGCAGTTTCTCACCGGTGGAATCGCCATCCCCGCGGCCGCCGCCAGGGGCAAGCGGGTGCTGCTGCTCAATCGGATCGGGCCGGTCGCATCGCAGATCTTTTTGAGCGGCGCCGATGGAACGAATGAGCGCAAGGTAGTCGATAGCGGCACGCTCGACTACAACGGCTCGTTCTCCCCCGATGGCCAGTGGATCGTGTTCACTTCCGAGCGCGACGGCCTGGGTAATGCCAACTTATACCGTTGCCGCGTGGACGGCAGCGGGGCGGAACGACTGACGGATTCGCCGGCCGTGGACGACGCCGCCGTGGTCTCGCCCGATGGAACGAGAATCGCTTTTGTCAGTACGCGAAACAGCCTGCTTGCCAATCTCTGGATTCTGGACCTCAGAACCCGGCGTCTCCGCAATTTGACGGGCAATGCCGGGGTGGCGGGGAAGGCGGGTTTGCCGGGCGGCTTCTTTCGCCCGGCATGGTCGTCAGACGGGCAGTGGATCGCGTTCTCTTCCGACCGCAACACCGAATGGACCGGCCACCACGGCGGCGCGGGCTGGGAGCACACACAGGAACTGAGCATCTACGCGATCCGGCCGGATGGCACGGGTTTCCGGCGCGTCTCCGCGCGGCCTGGCTATTGCCAGGGATCTCCGCGATGGTCGCGCGACGGGAAGCGAATCGTTTTCTACGAAGCGCTTATCGAATATACGTATTGGGCCTTGAGGCCGAACCTGGTCGCGCAAACGGTGTCGCAGATTGTGTCGGTCGACGTGACCACAGGCCAACGGATCGAACACACTTCGGGCCCGGGATTCAAGATTGCCCCGCAATATCTGACCGCCGATGAGATTGCCTACCGGCGCAAAGGCGGCCCCGAAGAGGGCCTGTATTCGACTGCCGGGAGTGTCGCGCGAAAGGTCAAGCTTCGTTCGCCAGTCTGGTCGCCGGATGGCCGGACCGTCCTTTACGAGCGGTTCACGTTCGGGTCTCTGCCGCAGAACAGATCGCTCTATAGTTGGGAACCGAACGTCGAGTACCGGCACACCGACACCTGGCCGGTCTTCTCCAAGGACGGAAAGCTGGTGCTGACGGAAAAGGCCGATAACTCGTCGATCGCGATCATGGATGCCGATGGCTCCAACCGGAAGCGCATCTTCGACGTATCCAACCATGTGGCGAGCGCCAAGCTCAATCCCAAACTGGTGGGCACGGGCCTGGTGGGCGCCTTCGCGCCGGCCTGGTCGGCGGATGGGGAATGGATCGTGTTCGGGCTGGGTCACTGGTTTACCGAGCGGGACCGCACCGCCCGCCTCATGCGCATCCGCCGCGACGGATCGGGTCTTGAAGAACTCACCGACGGCACGATGAATTCGGGCTTCCCCAGTTGCTCAGCGGACGGAAAGGAGATCGTGTTCCGGGTTTGGACGAAGGATGTCAAGGGACTGCATATTCTGAACCTCGCAACGCGAAAGACGAGAATCCTCACCGTCGAGTACGACAATCTGCCGAGTTGGTCTCCCGACGGCCGTTCGATCCTGTTTACGCGCCGTGTGGAGACCGGCACGAAATGGGGAAACTTCGATATCTGTACGATTCGTCCGGATGGGTCGGGCTTCCGCCGCCTCACGGACTCTCTGGCGGTGGACGGGCATGCCGTTTGGACCAACGGCGGCAGGCAGATCCTCTACAACAGCGCCGAGCACGGCTACCGCGATGAGGCTGTTCTATACGACAACACCTTTCAACCTTACGGGCAGGTCTACATCATGAACGCGGATGGGAGCAACAAGCGCCAGATCACCGACAGTCCGTGGGAAGACTCGACCCCACAGTACGTCCCTGGCTGAGTGAGCACCTAGGAGACAAGACCGTGCTTGAGGGCGTGCTGCACCAGTTGGGCCGTCGTCTTGACGCCCAGGTCGTCCATCATCTTGTACTTGTGGGTCTCGACGGTGCGCGGTGAGATCTCGAGAATCGCGCCGATTTCTTTCGCCGACTTGCCTTCGACGAGAAGCTGTAGAACTTCTTTCTGGCGGCCGGTGAGTTCCAGCGTCGCCTTCACGTGGCGGCGCGATGGATCGAGCCACTCTTCGAGCGCCGGATTGCGCAAGGCGTCTGAAACGAAGGTGCCGCCCCGCAGCGCCGTCTGAATCGCCGCCACCAGCTCATCGGGCGCCGAGTGTTTGAGGACGTAGGCCGAGGCTCCGGCTTCGAGCGCGCGCGAGGCGTAGACGACATCGGGGTGCATCGTGAGAATGACGATCTTGAGCGCCGGATACGATGCGTGGAGCATGCGCGTGGCTTCGATTCCGTTCAGCAGCGGCATGGAGATATCGGCCACCACGACATCCGGTTGGGTTCGTTCCGCCATTTCGAGCAACTGCCTGCCGTCGGCCGCCGTGCCCACCAGTTCGTAGTCGGGCTCCAGCAGGCTGCGAAGCCCTTCCACGACGATCTTGTGGTCGTCAGCTAGCAGGATGCGAGGTTTCTTCATAGGGCAGCGTTACCGAAATGCGGGTGCCGGCGTTTGGGCTTGAATCGATCCGCAAGGAGCCGTTGAGCAGATGAACGCGTTCCTGCATGCTGGCCAGGCCCAGACCCGTATGCCTTTCGGGCGCGGCGGGATCGAATCCGGCGCCGTTGTCCTCCACTGTGAGTTTCACGTGGGCGGGCGAGGAATGCAACCCGATGCGGACTTCGGTGGCGCGCGCATGCTTGAGCGTATTGCGCAGCGATTCCTGCACGATGCGGTAGAGTGCCAGGCTCGCGTCGGTCGTGAGGTTGGCGGTAGTGCCCGAGTGTTCGAACTCCACCGGTGGACCGCCGCCTTCGAAGAATCCCCGGCATTCGCTTTCGATGGCGGCGACCAGGCCCAACTCGTCGACAATGGCGGGATGCAGGCGGCGGGAAAGGCCGTGGATATCGTCGGAGATTCGCGACAGCGTGCGCTGCATGCGCTCCATTTCCGCGCCCGCCTCCGGTCCGGTGGATTGCTTCAACTGGCCGGCGCGAATGGCCAGGGCCGCCAGCCGTTGCGTGATGTCGTCGTGAAGCTCCCGCGCCAGGCGCCGGCGTTCGTCTTCCTGCGCGTGGATGAGGCGCTGGTTCAGGCGTTGAAACTCGTCGCGCGAAACGGTGGTTTCGTCGAGGCGGCGCGCCATGGAGTTGAACGAGGCGGCCAACTCGCCGATCTCATCGTTGCTTTCGATGGGAAGCCGGACGTTGAAATCGCGTTCGGCAAGGCGGCGCGCTCCTTCGGCGAGTGCCAGGACGGGCCGCGAAACGGAGCGTCCGAGCTTCCAGGCCGCGGCGAGAAACAGCGCGCTGACGGCCAGCCCGGCGAGGACGGTGCGTGTGCGCAGGCTTTGCAGCGGCGCGAACGCCTCGGATTGGTCGATCTCGGCGACTAGCATCCAATCGAGGCCGGGGATGCTGAGCGGCGTATGGGAGCGCAAGACTGAGGCTCCGTTTAGTCCGGTGCCGGTTTCCGTACCGGGCTTGCGCTCGAAAAGGGCGCGATCGAGCGAGAGACGCAGGATGGCCGTTTCCGGAGAATCGCGAACCTCGCTGCGCAGTTTACCGTCGGCGCCGATCAGATAAGCGCGCCCGCTGCCGCCGAGCGCTTCGCTTTGCATGGCGCGGCTCACTTCGCCCGCCGATACCTGAATCGCGAGGATGCCGGCCTTGGCACCCGCCCGCCAGATGGGTGCGGCCACAAACGCGGCGGGCGAATGCTGCGAAGGGGCATAGGGGGCGTAGTCTTCGAGCACGCTTTTCTCCGGCGCATCGAGCGCCAGGGCGCGTTCAAATGCCCGGGCGAGAGTCGTGGACGCAAGCGGCCCCTGGCGCAGATGCCCGCCGATGTCGGATTCCTTGAATACGGTGTAGACGATGCGTCCGCCGGTGTCGATCAGGAAGATGTCGTAAAAGCCGAACGCGGTCTGATACCGGTGCAGCGTGGGATGATAGCGCGCGTGGACCTTGCCGTAACTTCCAAGTCCCTGGGGAAGGACGATCAGATCGCGAGCCTCATCGCCAAACGCCCTCTGGAGGGTTGCCAGGCGCGGCTCAGGCAACGATTCCCAAGCGGCGCGGAACTGCGTGAGCGCTTCGAAGGTAGATTCATCGGCGGAGAGCGCGAGCACGTGGCTCGACAGATCGCGAAAGTAGGTTTCGATCAACTGGCGCTTGGTTTCGCGAATGGCCGTAAGCCGCTCATAGGTTCCGGCAAGCAGGGCCGTGGAGGCCGAACTGGACGCCTGCCAGTCGGTGACGGCGATGGCGGCGAGACCGAGCGCGGCGAACGAGGCCAGAAGCTTGGTTCGGAACGACATCCGGTCAGGCGAGCTGGCTGGTCAGCTCCAGGCCGCGTTCGTACATCATGGCCACTTCGCTCGAGCAGCCGAGAAACAGCATGCCCTCTTCGCGCCAGAACTTGGCTAGCGGCAGATTACGCGTCTGCGTCCCGGGTGCGACCTTGTATTTGAGGCAGGTGTCGCGCACCGCCTGCATGTGCTTCACCAGGACGGGATTCATGAAGTCGCCGGGCACGCCGAGCGAGATGGAGAAATCGGCCGGGCCGATCATGACGGCGTCGATGCCGGGAACCGAGATCAACTCGTCGCGCATCTCGAAAGCCTTCTTGGTTTCGATCTGCAGAACCACCAGCATGTGCTCGTTGGTGTGTTCGATGATCTGCGGAATGGTCACTTTCTCATAGTTGACGTGATGCGGTGTCAGGCCGTAGCCGCGCACGCCCAGGGGAGGAAACTTGGTCCAACTGATGGCGCGCTCAAGCAGCTCAACCGATTCGACGCGAGGGAACATCATGGCGGGAGCGCCGCTATCGAGCGAGCGGGCGACCAGGTCGTAGCGCAGGTCGGCGACGCGCGCCACCGGGCAGAGGCCGGCGGCGGTGGCGGCACGGCAGATATCGGAAGACGTTTCGATTCCATAGTAGCCGTGCTCATTGTCGATGAACGCCCAGTGGAAGCCGGCCGCGGCGAGTATCTTGCCCACTTCGGCCGAACGCAGCATCCCATAGGACGTGCCGAGTTGCACCTTGCCCTGCTTGAGGGCCTGCTTAACCGTGTTGACGTACATGAAGTTCCTAGAGGTAAACGATGTGATGATCGGGACAATCGAGCCGAACGTTATTGTATAGCTCGGCGACGATCTCCGTCCCGTGTTGGGCGAGGAAGGGAAGAATGGTGTAGAAGCGCTCCTGCAGGTGTTTGTGCGGATAGAGCAGCCCGTTCAGATAGGCGCTCTCTTCCTGCGCGCGCAGGTTGCGGCGCATGGTCTCACGGCCGACCTTGCGCTCAAGCTTTTCAAGTTGATAGCGGATCTTCGCGGAGCCGCGGTCGAGCGCTTCGGCCAGCGTGGTATCGAACGCCGCGACGCTGCCGCGCAGTTGCGCCAAACTGGAATCGGTGGTGGCGCGGGCACTGGCAATGGCGGAGGCGACTTCGGGCGGTGTGAGGCGTCCGGCAATCTCTTCGCTCAAGGCGTCTTCACCGCCGAAGAACGACTCCAGGCGCAGTTGATAGCGATCCATCAATTTGCGGGCCCGCGTGTTGATGAGCGTGAACCCGGTGCGTGGCGCGGCCACGGGCATGCGGCCCAGCAGATGCCGGTACACCACTTCCGACTGCGCCAGATAGGCGAGTTCGGCCGGACCGCCGATGTAGGCGACCGTGGGAAACATGTAATCCTGCGCGACCGGCCGCAGAATCGCGTTGGGCGAAAGAGATTCGGCGCGGGCGGCCAGATCGGCGGCGGAAAACTTACGGTCGCCGAAGGAGTATTCGTTGTCGCGGCGGCGCAAGGCGCGGCGGTGACCGTCGTCGAGCAGAAACACCAGCGACGTATGATCTTCGAAATGCACCTGGGCGTGATAGCCGGCCGCCGTCAACTCGCGGCTGCGTTCCAGAAGCGCCCGGCTCAGCTCCGGCGCGGCCAGCACGGCCTGGCTGAGCAGCGGCGCGGCCAGACGCCGCGAATCCGCGTGCATGGGATCGAAGAAAAGCAGATCGTAACCCGCCAGCAGATCGCGTAGCAGGGTGGTGAACGCCTGGCCAAAGGATATCCCTGGCGCATAGGCGGCCCGAACCTTGTCGAAGATTTCATCGCCTGACGGGAAGCCGCTCAGTGAAGCGCGCAAAGCTTCGAGCGGGGGATCGGCGATGGGTAGACCGCCCACTGGCCGGTCGGGCGGACCATCCGGCACGCCCAAACGGACCGTGTGCCCGGAGGTGTCGAGAGTCCAGCAGTGGCTGATCTCGGCGAGATCGTGATCTTCGGTGGCCAGCCAGAAAACGGGAACGGCCGGTACGCCCGATTCGCTCAGTTGCGCGGCCAGGCGTACGGCGGTAAGAGCCTTATAGAGCGTGTAGGCCGGACCGGAAAACAGGCCCACCTGCTGGCCGGTGAGGACGGCGACGGTGCCGGGCTGCGCCAGGCGATGTAGCGCCTCCGAATCGCCATTCTGCGCCTTCAACGCGGCAATCAGCGCGGCGCGGCGGCCGGCAGGGAAATCGATGGCTTTTGCCGCCGCCTGATAGCTTGCCGGATCGAGTGGATTGTGCGGATAGAATCGCTCGACGCGATCGAAGTGATACAGCAGGTCGCGGAAGAGCCGGGACGTGCCGGGCAGGTCCGTATGGCGTTTACAAACAATTTCCATGCCGGGGAAAAACCAACGAGTCTCCAGGGTATCAGATGCGTTCCCGGCGGCGAAGGATTCCCCGATCTGCTACTTTTGAGTTTTCAACATGATGGACGAGCAGACGTTTCAAATTCGTTGCGACCGGGCCATGGAGGACCTGTTTGAAGCCCTATCGGCCGCGGCCGATGAGCATGGGTTCGACGTGGACCGCAACAACGGCACGGTGACCGTGGAGTTCGACGAGCCAAAGGCGAAGTTCGTCGTGAGTCCAAACTCGCCGGTGCGGCAGATCTGGGTATCGGCGCTGAGCAAGAGCTTCAAGCTCGATTGGCGCGACGGCTCGTTCGTGCTGCCGGAATCGGGAGCGACGCTGAAGCAACTGATGGGCGATGCCGCCGGCACGCTTCTGGGCGTGCCCGTCAATCTGAGCTGAATGGCCGGAGTCTACATATCCTTTCCGTTTTGCGCGCAGAAGTGCACCTACTGCAACTTCGCTTCCGGCGTGTTTCCTCGTGAGCTCGAAGACCGGTACCTGACCGGGTTGCGGCGTGAGATCGCGGAGTTTGAATGGCGCTGGCGGCCGGAGACGGTTTATGTGGGCGGTGGGACTCCCAGCCGGCTGGAGGCAGGAAAGCTGGCGGCGATTCTGAGCGCGGTGCCCGGCGCGCCCTGGCAAGAAGCGACGGTGGAAGCGGCGCCAGGCGATATCACGGCGGAGCGCGCGGCCGGTTGGCTTGCGGCCGGCATCAATCGCGTCAGCCTGGGCGTGCAAAGTTTCATCCGCAAGGAACTGGCGCAAACGGGACGGAAACACACGGCGGAAACGGTGGCGGCGGAGGTGGAGATTCTGCGGGCGGCGGGGATTGGCAACATCAGCCTGGATCTGATTGCCGGGCTGCCGTTTCAAACCGTGGGTTCGTTTCGCGAATCGCTTGACTGGACACTGCGGCTCAAGGTGCCGCATGTCTCCGTCTATATGCTGGAGGTCGATGAAGACAGCCGGTTGGGCAGTGAGATGCTGCTGGGGGGCGGCCGGTTCGGCGCAGCGTCCACGCCGGGTGAGGATGACGTGGTGGAGATGTATGAACTGGCGCGCGAGCTTCTGGCGCAAGCCGGCATCGAGCGATATGAGATCTCGAATTTCGCGCGCCGCGGGTTCGAGTCGCGGCACAACCTGAAGTATTGGCGCCTGGAACCGTATGTGGGCTTCGGCGCCGATGCGCACTCCTTCGATGGCGGGCTGCGCTGGCAGAATGTGGAGACGGCGGCCGAGTATACAAGCGGCGCGATGCGGGCCGAGCCGGTCGCGGCCAAGCCCGGCGAAGAACGATTTTTCGTCGGCCTCCGCCTGGCCGAAGGCATCGCGCTCGAAGAGGGAGACTGGCCGCGGGTGGAACGCTTCCTGTCGGGTGGCCTGATGGAACGTACGGGCGATCGCGTGAAGCTGACCGACCGCGGTGTATTGTATTCGAACGAAGTTCTAGAGGAATTTGTCAACCCATGATCGACTTGCGCAGCGATACCGTGACGCGGCCCACCGCGGCCATGCGAAAGGCCATGGCGGAAGCCATCGTCGGCGATGACGTTTACCAGGAAGACGCGACCGTAACCCTGCTGGAGCGGCGGGCCGCCGAGGTGACCGGCAAAGAGGCGGCCGTGTTTCTGCCCACCGGAACCATGGGCAACACCATCGGCGCGAAGCTGCACACCGAGCACGGCCAGGAAATCCTGTGCGACTCGCGGTCGCACATCATGAACTACGAACTGGCGATGGCCGCGTGGTTCACCGGCTGCTTATGCCGGCAAATTCCCACGGCGAACGGAGTGCTGACCTGGGAGCGGATCCAGCGCGAGATCCGGCAGGTGAATCCGCACTCGGCGCCGACGGGTGTGATCGAGATCGAGAACACGCACAACGCGGGCGGCGGATCGGTCTATCCGATTGAGACGGTGAACGAGATCTGCGACGGCGCGCATGCGATCGGGCTGAAGGTGCACATGGACGGCGCGCGCGTTTTCAATGCCGCGGTGGCGCTGGGCCGGCCGGTGGCCGAGATCGTGGCCAAGGTGGATACGGTGACGTTCTGCCTGTCGAAGGCGTTGGGCGCGCCGGTGGGGTCGATGCTGGCGGGGACGAAGGCGGACATCGCCAGGGCGCGTCTGTATCGCAAACGGCTGGGTGGCGGGATGCGGCAGGCGGGCGTGCTGGCGGCGGCGGGTCTGATTGCGCTCGAAGAGAGCCCGAAGCTGCTGGCGGCCGATCATGCCAATGCGCGTTGGCTGGCGGAGCAACTGAACCTGATTCCCGGCGTGCAGGTGGATATCGCGGCGGTGCAAACGAATATCGTCTTCCTCGACGTAGCGGGCACGGGCAAAACCTCCGGCGAGTTGAGTGCGCTGTTCAAGGATCGCGGTCTGCTGATCAACGGGCCCTATCCGGAGAGGATGCGCATCGTGACGCATTTCGATGCGGACCGCCACGCCTGTGAGGAAGCGATCGCGATCATACGTTCCGTTCTGAGGTGAAGGATGACCCTGTTGCTGGCGGCTCTGGCGGCGGCGGCCTATGCGGTGGGCGGCGTATTCATGAAGCATTCGGCGGGCCTGACACAGCCGCGGCCGTCGCTGGCCGTGTTCGCGCTGTTTGTGGCGGGCGCGGCGCTGCAGACGCTTTCGATGCGCGATTCGTTGATGAGCAGCAATTACCTGATCGTGCTGGGGCTCGAAGCGGCGATCGCGCTGGCGCTGGGCGTGGCTTTGTTGGGGGAAGGACTTTCGCTCGTGCGCGCGGCGGGCGTGGTTTTCGTCGTAATCGGCGTGGCGATTCTGCGAGCGTAGCTTAACCTTCGTCGCGAAGCGTCTGGACCGGATCGATGCGCGCGGCGCGGCTGGCAGGCGCGGAGCCCGCGAGCAACCCCACCAGCATCATCGCGGCGCAGGCGGCCGCCAACACAAAAGGATCGAAGGGAGAGACTTCGAAGAGAAGGGTTTTCATCACCCTGGTCAACGCCAGCGCTCCCAGCGATCCGAGGCCGAGTCCGGCGGCCACCAGCACCATCGCTTTCTTCAAAACCTGCGAAACGACATCGCCCGGCCTGGCGCCGAGCGCCATGCGGATGCCAATCTCACGGCGCTGCTGCGAGACTTCGTGAGAGATTACGCCATAGAGGCCGACGGCGGTGAGCAGGGCGGCGATGGAAGCGAACACGCCGATGAGCCAGGCCGGCCGGCTGCTGCCGGAGAGCGTGCGGTCGCGGATCTGCTGTATCGTTTCCACATCGCCAAGCGGCAGGTTCGGGTCGATCTGGCGCAGGCTGTCGCGGATGCCGGCGACGATGGAGGCGGGCTCCGATTGAGCGCGGACGATGAGTTTGATCTCCTGGTTCGGAACCTGCGCCAAAGGCACATAGACGACCGCCGGATCGGGCGAGCCCGGTCCGGAGACTCTTTCACTGCGGATGATGCCGGCGATCTCGACTTCCTCCTCCGGCGCGGACGTTGCCACGTAACGGGGCCAGTTGAGGCGCACCACGTGGCCAACGGGATTGTTCAGGCCCGCGACGTCGGCGAGGCGGCCGGCGAGCGCTTCGTTGATCACCATGACGCGGCGGGCGCCAATGCGATCGCGCTCGTCGATGCCGCGTCCGGCGAGCAATGGAATTCCAAGCGTGCCGAAATAGCCGGGATCGACGCGCTTGAAACGGACCTTGACCGGCTCCGGTATGCCAGGCACCGCGATGGCTTCTCCGTTTCCGATCCAACGAAGCGGCAGATGGGAGGAGAGCCCGGATTGAAGGATTCCGGGTACCGTAGCCATCCGCCCGGACAGCGATTCATAGAAGGCCGCGGCCTTCTCAGGTGTGGGATAGGCCGGCAGCGGCAGACTCAGAGACATCGTGATGACGTTATCCATCCGGATGCCCGTCTCCAGTTGTTGGAGCTTGAACAGGCTCTTGAATAAAAGCAGAGCGCCGCAGACTAATACGAGGGATAGCGTCACCTCGGCGACAACGATCGCTCCTCGCAAGTTGTGATGAGCACGGGAAGAGCCGCGCGCGGTTTCGCGAAGGGAGCGCTCCACATCGGCGGTGGAGGATTGGAGGGACGGAAGGACGCTGACCAGCAGGCCCACGCCGAGAGCGATGGACGCGGCGAATGCGAACACGCGGAAGTCAATGACCAGGGAAGCGGTGTGGGGGATGGACTGCGATAGAACCGGCGCGGCGGCCTGAATGAGCAGCGAAGCCAACGCGAGACCGGCCGCGCCTCCAAAGAGACAAAGCACCACGCCTTCGGTGAGCAACTGCACGGCGAGCCTTCCACGGCTGGCGCCCAGGGCCGTGCGGATCGCCATCTCCTTGCGGCGGGCCGCGCCTCTGGCCAGAAGAAGATTGGCGACGTTGGCGCAGGCGATCAGCAGAACCAGCAAAACGGCTCCGAATGCGACGACGGCCGACCGCTTCATGGAATCGCCCACCAGCAGGCGATCGAGTGGCTCCACCACGATGGTCCAGTCGCGTTTCCAGAAAGGTGTGACATCGCGGACCGCCGACTGGATGGTTCGCATCTGCTCGCGCGCCTGTGTGAGCGTGACGCCCGCGGTCAGACGGCCGTGGACCGACAACCAGTGAAACCCGCGGGAGCGGCGCTCCGGCCCAAGGACGAGCGGCTTCCAGAACTGAGCCGTGTCGCGGTCGAAGGGGCCGGGCGGAAGCACGCCAATGATCTGATAGGGCTGGCCATCGAAGGCCGCGCTGCGATTCAATATGCCGGCGTCGCCGCCGAAGTGCGTTTGCCAGGCGGCGTGGCTCAGCACGACCACCATCCCGGCTCCCGCCTGGTCTTCGAGCGGGGCGAAGGTGCGTCCCATGAAGGCGCCCACGCCGAACACACGGAAATAATCGGCTGTGACGGCCTTACCCGGCAAACGCACCGGATCGCCGTTGCCGGTCAAGGCGGCGGAAAGCGGAATCTCGGCGGCGATCGATTCGAAGGCCTTGCCCATGCGCTTCCAGTCGAGAAAGTCGAGCGTGCTGGTGGCGTTGGTGACGCCTGGGCGGGGCGCTTCCCAGACGCGTACGATGCGATCGGGATTGGGGAAGGGCAGCGGCTTGAGCAGAACGGCATCGACCAGGCTGAACATGGCGACGTTGGCGCCGATGCCGAGCCCTAGAATCGCGACGACAATGGCGGTGAAGCCGGGCGTCCGGCGGAGCGAGCCGAGTCCATAACGAAAATCGCGCAGCAGGTTGTCCATCCACGCGACGCCGCGGGAATCGCGATGTTCTTCCTTCATTTGCTCGATTCCTCCAAAGCGCCGGCGCGCGGCGAGGCGGGCTTGTTCGGCGGAGAAACCGTCCGCGGCGGCGTCCCGTTGCGCCAGTTCCAGGTGCGCGGCGATCTCGTTCTCCAGTTCCCGGTCGAGGCGCTTCTTGCTCAAGATCGCGGCCAGGCGTGCGATCAGGCGGCCGATGGTCATGAGGATACCTCCAGGAAGCGGGCCACCAGCGCCGTCGACTTTTCCCAGGTCTCGACCTCAACGGCAAGTTGCTTCCGTCCGGCCCTGGTCAGGGAATAGAACTTCACCTTGCGGTTGGTTTCCGAGATGCCCCAGTCCGTGGCAATCCAACCTTCCTGCTGGAGCCGGATGAGAGCCGGATAAACCGAGCCCTGGCTCAGGTGCAGAGCGTCGCCGGCCACCTGCTCAATGCGCCGCGCCAGGGCATAGCCATGGAGCCTGCCCATGGTAGCCAGCGTTTGCAGAACGAGGAGGTCGAGCGTGCCCCGGGGAACTTCTGTTTTAGTTTTAGACATGTCGAATGCCGACAGCTAATTGTGAACCACGGGCGGGCTTGCTGTCAACGGGATCGCGAAACGGCGTAATAGCCGGTTCGCCAGGAAACCTGCAGTCCGCGCGCCCCGGGGAGGCGGACGCCGATCTGGCGATACTTGCCGCCGGCGGCGCTGTTCGACGGCGTGTATCCGAGTACGTACTGGCCGCGAATGGCGTCGCCGATGGAGCGCACGGTCTCCTTCAAGTCGTCGACACTGGCGGCGGGATAGTACCAGCCGCCGGTCTCACGCGAGAGGCGGCGCAGATGGCGCCGGTCATACCGGCCGAGGCGCGTGGGCGACAGGCCGATCGAATAGATGACGACTCCCGCTTCCTTCAAATACGAACGCAACTGGGACGCCTGCATACGGCTGAAGTTGTCTTCGCCGTCGGACAGGATGACGAGGGCGCGGCGGGTGTTGCGCGCGCGGCGCATGAGGCGGGCGGAGGTGTAGATGCCGTCGAACAGGGCCGTCCAGCCGTGGGCGGAGGTGGCGTTGAGGGCGCGCTCCAGCGCGGCGGCGTTGGCGGTGAGATCGCAAAGGATGCGCGGCGCGTCGTTGAACTCCACCAGGTGGAACTCATCGCCATCGCCCGCCTGGTGAAATAGCCGCGCCACCGCGCCGCGCGCCTGCACCAGTTTCGGTTCCATGCTGTGGCTGGTATCGAGAACGATGCCCGCCGATATCGGCGCATCGTTGCCGGCGAAGGTGCGAATGACCTGAGCGGCGCCGTCTTCCGATAGCTCGAAATCGGCCGCGGTAAGGCCAAGCACCGGAGCGCCGCGGGAATCCAGCACCGATACAGGCACTTCGACGAGTGTGGAATCGATGATGAGATCGGCGCGCGGCGCCGGCCGGACCCGCGGCTCAATGTTCACGGAGCGATTTTGACCGGACAGCGCGGCGATGAGAACCAACGAACTGATGGCAAGCACCGGAATGCCTCCGAAATCAGCAAGAAGTGTAGCGCGATGGCCCTGCAAATGCTCATTGGGGTGTGGCGAGGGAAGAAACTCGCCGCTGAAGGAGTTAGAAAAAAATGCTTCGATCAAAGTTAGCGGCCGGCGCGTGCTTAGCGTTTCTCGCTTACTCGGCACCTGGTTTCGGTCAATCCCTGCTGTCGTTCTCGATCGGCGGTGGCCCGACGGTGCCCGCCAAACACACCAGCAGAAGGCTCGACACGGGTTTCAATCTGACGGCGGGGGTCGGGATCCACCCCGTGCGCGCATTTGGCGTGATGGCCGAATTCGGCTTTAACAACATGGGAATCAATCGCACGGCGCTGAATACGATTGGCGTTCCCGATGGGAGCGGCAGGGTGTACTCGGTGACACTGAATCCGATGATCCATCTGGTGCCGCGCGGCCGCTTCGACGTCTATCTGATCGGCGGGGGCGGCTACTACCGGCGCACCATCGAATTCACGGAACCATCCACGGCGGTGACTACGGCGTTTGATCCCTGGTACGGAATATTCTTCCCGGTGGAAGTTCCCACCACTCGGGTCTTAGGTTCCCACAGTCAGAACAGGGCTGGCATCAATGGCGGGGCCGGTATCGCGGTGCGGCTGGGTCAGGATGGCAAGGCGACCGTCTTTGCCGAAAGCCGCTATCACTACATCTATACGTCGCCGGTGCGGACGGCGATGATTCCGGTCACGTTTGGCTTTCGCTGGTAACCAAGTCCTGGGGTTCGAGACGGGCGCGAGATTCCCGTCTCGAACCAACTCAGGGTTGAATCAGGCCGTCTCGCGATAGGCGCGTTTTCCGGCGTCGATCGCGGCCGTTATCCGGTCTTTCTCCCGCTCGATCGATTCCTTTCCTTCCCGCAATTTTCCCTGCACTTCTTCCTTGATCTCCGTTCTCGACCGCGGCGCCACCATCAAGGCGATGGCGATGCCGGCGCTGAGGCCGGAGAAGAAGCAGGCAAAGGCGCGGCTGTTCATGTTGGAGTTTCCTTTCGATTGGCGAATCATACGTAGAGGTGAGCAATTGGGCTGCCAGAAGGAGCCGGTGTTTGGCGCTTCAATTGCTCTCGTCCCTCTATGACCACTCCTAAACTTTTTCTATGCACCGCCGCGCTGGCTTGCGCGATCGCTTGCCAATCGGACCGGACCGAGAGCCGCACGGAACCGGTTCGCGACGCCGCCAAAGAGGCCGCCGATACGATGAAACGAGAAGCGGAAGAGGCGCGGGCCGCATTGTCGAAGCGTCTGGATGCGCTCGACGAACAGGTGGACCGGCTCGATGAGCGGGCATCGAAGGCCGGCGCGAAGACCAAGGCCAAGCTGAAGGAAAGCGCCAACGAAATGCGCGCGCAGGCGCGGCAATTGCGCAACCAGATGTCGACGTGGGACGACAAGGCGGCTTCGGCCTGGCGGACGACGAAGAACGAGGTGGAGGCGGGGCTCGATAAGGCGGAACGGGCGATCAAGAACTTTGTGGAGGATATCAAGAACTAACAAGTCCGCGCGGGACCGGGATAGGTTACCCGGTCCCGCTTTGTGGTAAGGGGTTACTTATACGCTGCGGACCATTCGGGCGTGGGGTTTGTCGGTCTGGTCATAGTCGGCGCTGGCCTGGCCGGCGCTGGTAATGTCCTCGCCGCCCGCTTCGGTGAGAATCGTCTTGGCGCGATCGGCCCACTCGCCGTTGTCGCAATGAACCGAAATCAGGCTGCCGCCCGATTTCACGCGCCCTTCGTAGCGCTTGGCTTCAAACTCGGGCATACCCATTCCGATGAGACCGCCGGTGACGCCTCCCAAAGCCGCTCCGGCCCCAGCGCCCGCCAGCGCCGCCATGATCGGGCCGGCCGCGACGAAAGGTCCAAGGCCCGGAATGGCGAGTGCGCCGATGCCCACCAGCCAGCCGAGCGCGCCGCCCACAACGCCGCCCGTGGCCCCGCCGGCCGCGGCACCCTCGGGACTTTTGCTCGACTTCGCGGCCACCAGGTCCTTGTTGCCCGCGTTCTCGGGCAGCAGCACCGACACATCCTCATACCGGAAACCAGCGGTCCGGAGATTCTCGATCGCGCGTTCGAGCGACGACCGTGTGGAAAAGATTCCGTATACCGAAATGTTCTTGCTCATCTACTTTTCTCCCTTCACAACTTCCAGATGATCGGCGACTCCGGCTTCGCCCGCACTCTGTTTGACGATGGCGAGCACGCGCTCCTTCTCCATTTCGGAGTCGACCGGACCGCGCAATACGACCTGGCCGCCATTCACGACGATCTTGATGTTATGCGCGTTGGTGGAGAGCGACTTATCCTTGGTGACGGCGCGCCGGATATTCGCCGCCATTCGCACATCCTCTTTACTGTTGCCCTGCTTATCGGCGGTCATCGTGCCACCGGACCGGTCGCGTTTATTGCGATCCGTATTATCGGCTTGATAACCGAATACGAACCCGGTCATAGCGATAGCCAATACAAGACTCTTGATCATGGAGTATCCCTACTGCCTTTCTCCGGCCGCGGCCGGTAACATCAGACAGACAGACGGGGCCCGTGTCGTGTTACTACCTGAGAGACTGCGAATGGTAACAGTGCGCAAGCTGTCTGTGTCCATAGGTCGAGGTCTCACGTCCGAGACGAGAAAGGAAACCATGAACCGCGATACGTTCGAAGGAAACTGGAAACAGTTCAAAGGCAAGGTGCAGGAGAAGTGGGGCAAGCTGACCGACGACGATCTGGATGTGATCGCAGGGCGCCGCGAACAGTTGATCGGCAAGATTCAGGAACGCTACGGCCTCGCCAAGGAGGCGGCCGAGCAGGAACTGAGCGAACTCGAAGCGCGCAGCCGGACTGCCGCCGCGGCCCGGCGCTAAGGGCAACCGGTCAGACGCGGGAAAAGGGCGCATTGGTCTCATTGGCCGATGCGCCCTTTCCGTTGTCATCTTGTAGAAATTTCCGCTTTCACGAAATTCCGAACCAGGTCCGGCCGTCGCCGTACCCGGCTCAAGTGATTGCAAAGACTTCATGGCGGCTGAATGGCAGGCTATTTGCGTGGGAACTGATCGATGACCAACCTTCATGCAGAGGAGAGGGACGCGACGATCACCCATGAATCCTTCGCGCAGGCCTATCGCGGCGGCTTCGGCCTGACGGTGCGCTTTCTACGTTCCAAGGGCGCGAGCCCCGATCAGGCGGAAGAGGTGGCGCAGAACGCCTGGACTCGTGGATGGGAAGCGCGTCATCAGCTTCATGAGCCGCACCTGGTCGTTCCGTGGGTCAATACCATCGCCTATCACAAGCTGTGCAGCTTCAACCGGCGGTCAGGACGGTACGTGGCGTTGACGGAGTGGGCGGGCGCGGATCATGAGAGCTCGTCGGCGCGGCCGGATGCGCGTACGATGCTGAGCATGTGCCCGCCAAAAGATCGCGCCCTGCTGGTGCAGCGTTACTTCGAAGGACTGGACATACGCGAGATCGCCGAGCGCCAGGGCTTGAGTGAAGTGGCGGTGCGCGTTCGCATCCATCGATGTCAGAACGGATTGCGCCGCGCCTCCAACAGGCCACTTGGACTGGCCATGAGGGCGATAACCGCCATCCATCAATAGAACAGGCGCAGGCTCAGTTGAATGAGCCTGGGATCGTTGATCTGCGCGCTCACGACGCCGAAGGTGTTGTTGGCCGCCGTGGTGGCCGCCTGATTGGGGCGGCCGAATTGAACGCGGTTGAACAGATTGAAGGCTTCGGTACGGAATTCGAGCTTGAAGCGTTCGGTAATGTTTGTGCGTTTGAACAACGCGAGGTTGAAATTGTTGACGCCGTGGCCGCGCAGGACCGGGTCCGTACGCCCGGCGCTGCCGAACGTATAGGAGGCGGGCACGGTGAAACAGTTTGTGTTGAACCAGCGATTGATGCGCTGTTGGGCCGGGCCTGTCAGCTTCGGATCGCATCCGGCCACCACGTTCGGCCGCAAGCCGGTGTTGAAACCGGTCACGTTCGGCGCCGCGGTGAACAACAGCGGGAATCCATCCTGCAGGGTGACGGTGCCGTTGACGCCCCATCCGGAAATCAGCCGGTCCGCCGCTCCACTGACGCCGGAAAGGAAGCGATGGCCTTTGCCGAAGGGCAAATCGTTGACGTAAGCCAAAGTCATGCGGCGCCTCGAATCGTAGCTGGAAAGCGCTTTCTCTCCACGCAGGTTATACCAGTTCTGGACGCCGGCCACGCCGCCCAGCACGTTGTCAAGCCACCCGGTGATCGTTTCGGTGTCCGATATCACCTTTGAAAACGTGTAAGTGGCGAGTACCGTGCCACCGGCAGAGAATCTCTTCTCCGCCTTCATCTGGAGCGAATGGTAACTGCTGTTGCCCGTGTAGTGGCCCGCGTCCGGCGCCGAGACCAGGTGCGGGAAGGGAAGCAGTAACTGGCCGCGCGCGACGGTGGCCCTGGTGAGGTTGCCGATGAGTACGCGCGAGGCGAACGGGTTCGGCACCTGTTGGGTCAACTGCGAGCCGAGCGCCATATGCTCCGGCGCGAGTTGATTCGTCTGGCGGCCACCCCAGGCCAGGTGAATGCCCTTGAGGGCGGCATAGGCGGCCTCCACGGCAACGTTGCCCGGCAACTGGTGCTGCACGGTGAAGTTCCACTGCCCGGTGTAGCCGTAGTCGGTATCGCGCGAAATCGTGCGTCCGGTGCCGCCCAGCAGCAGGCGCTGGAAACTGGGGTCGCGGCCGGGAGGAGGATTGAAGCCGCCTGGGAATGGATTCGACAACGTATCGGCGGGCGTCACCTGTCCATCGAGAGTGTTCACCATGTTGTGGGCGAGGAAGTTTACCGGGTTGCCGTAAGGTCCTTCGAAGAAGATGACGTTGGCGGGAATGTAATAGATGCCCGCGCCGGTGCGAATGACGGTGCGGTCGGTGAGGCGATAGGCAAGGCTGGCGCGGGGCGCGAAGAGGTTGAAGTGCTCGGGGCGCAGGCCCCGTTCGGGATGATTGGGGCCGTTGACAAGAACGAAAGTTCCGCGAACGGCGCCCTCGCGGCCCGGCACGGCGATGCCGTTGAGTTCGGGATTCGGCAGGTCGCGGTTGAAGGTGACCTGGCGGTCGAAGCGTTCGGTAAACACGCCGGGAATCTCCCATCGCAGGCCGAGGTTCACGGTGAGACGGCTCGTCATCTGCCAGGCGTCGTTGATGAAATAGGCCTGATAGCGCTGCGAAGCGGCCGTGAAGGGCGATGTGGAGACCGAGGCCGACGACGGATAGCCAAGCAGCATAGAGGCGAAGCTATTGCCAGTGCCGCCCGAATTCAACGCATTGCGGGAGGTGAACAGATTGTCGAAGTTGAAGATGCCGCCGGGCTGATTGTTCTGGTAGTAGTTGTTATCGGCGCGGCGCAGTTCGGCTCCGAATTTGAGCGTGTGCTTGCGCAGGATCTTGGTCAGGGTGGGAGTGATGACGTATGTGTTGTCGCGGGCGTAGAGCAGCCCAGTGCTGATGAAATCGTAACCGGCGGCGGCGATCTGAGGCATGATCGTGGACGGTGTCACGCCGTTGCGGTTGGAGATGGTGTTGAAGTAAGAAGGCAGCCCGAAGGTAGCCGGAATGTCGATGCCGAGGTTGCCGGGTGTGCGGGCATAGAACCAGCGCATGAAGCCGAGGCGCAGGTCGAGGATGGTGGTGGGGTTCAGTGTGTAAGTGTCGGCGAGCACGGCGTGATCGGTGATGAACGATTCCGGCGAAAACGGATCGCCGTTGAGCTGCTTGTTGCCGTAGACCTCGACGTTCGAATTCACCGACTTCCAGCGGGAATAGCGTGCAAAGACGCGCTGCTTATCGCTGACGCTGAAATCGCCGCGGATATTGCCCTGGTCGTTGTCGCCTCCGGTGGAGGCATTGCGGAAGAAGTTGAAATTGCCGGCGGCATCGGCGGGATTGTTGGGTTTGGCAAAGGCGGGGAAGGCGACGAATCTCGCGGCGACGGGATTGATGCGGCTCAAGGGAATGCGATTACCGGGGAAGACGGTGCGCTGTTCGATGGCGCCCGCCGCACAGGCGGCGTTGCCATGGGCGCCGCATTGCGTCAGCGGATCGTAGATGGGCACGATGGCGCCCGCCGCGTTGCGATACTGCGAGAAATCGCCGGCCGACATGGCCTCGGTGGGAACCGTTCGCAGAAAGGGCGCTCCCTGGCGCTGGCGGAAGCCTTCAAAGCCGCCGAAGACGAAAATGCGATCCTTGCGCACGGGGCCGCCGATGCTGGCGCCGTATTGGTTCTGCACGAAGGGTGCTTTGGCGGCGCCGGTGCGATTGGAGAAAAAGCTGCCCGCGTTGAGAACTTTGTTGCGCAGGAACTCATAGGCGCTGCCATGCCAATCGTTGGTGCCCGATTTCGAGGTGAGATTGATCACGCCACCGGTGTAGCGGCCGAACTCGGCGCTGTTGGCGTTGGTTTGCACGCGGAATTCAGAAACCGCATCCTGGCTGGGAATCAGGGCGACGATGTTTCCATACGAGTCGTTTACCGGAACGCCGTCGAAGTAAGTCGCGCTCTGGTTCGCCATGCCGCCGCCGATCTGATAGTTGCCGCCGGCGAATACGTTCTTGCCGGTGAGGCTGCCTTCGGCGCTGCCCTGCGGGACCACGCCCGGCGACAGCGCCACCAGGTTCAGCACATTGCGCCCGTTGAGCGGCAGCTCCTGCACCGCTCGCGCCGATACCACCTGGCTTAGCGACCCGGTCTCGGTTTGCAGCAGCGGGGCCTGCGAGCTGACTTCGAGGATCTGAGTGACTTCGCCCACCTGTAGTGCGACATCGACGCGCACCGTGGATTCGACCGCCACGATCACGTTATCGACGGCGTGACGGCGAAACCCGCTCCGTTCCACTTCCACTTTGTAAGTGCCGGGAATCAGGTTCACAAAGCGGTAGGAACCTTCCTCGTCTGCCTGGGCGGCGCGGCGGTCGGCCGTACCTGTGTTGACGATGGCGACGTTCGCCTGCGGCACGGCCGAGCCGCTGGAATCGGTGATGGTGCCCACCACCGAGCCATAGAAGGATTGGGCCAAGGCTGAAGTGGGGAATGGGGAGAGAACGACGGCGAGCGCCAGCGCGTGGCGTGAGAGTTTCATGGACAGGGAACCTCCCGACCGGGCTTAGATCGTGGGGAGTATAGCAGGGGGAGCGATGAGAATCATGAATGTTCCTGCATGTTTGAAGACGGGGAGACGATGGCGGTGAGGGTGGGATTCGAACCCACGGAACCCGTGAAGGTTCAACGGTTTTCGAGACCGCCCGATTCAACCACTCTCGCACCTCACCGTTCGTTGCGGGCTCATCGACAGTATAGCATTCAACCGCGCGATAGCATGGAACGATGCTTCTCGCCTTGGCCTCTGTGCTGCTCGCCGCGCAGCCTTTCGACATCGTTCTCAACAACGGCCGCGTGATGGATCCCGAATCCGGGCTTGATGGCGTCCGTCATGTGGGCATCCGCGGTAAGCGAATCGCCGCCATCACGGCCAGCCCGCTGCGTGGCCGCGTGGAAATCGACGCGAAGGGCCTCATCGTCGCGCCGGGCTTCATCGATCTGCATTCGCACGGGCAGACGGCGGAGAACTATCGCTTCAAGGCGCGCGACGGGGTGACGACGGCGCTGGAGCAGGAAGTCGGCGTCAGCCCGGTCGGGGCGTGGTACGACGCGCGGGCGGGGAAGGCGCTGGTGAACTTCGGCGCGTCGGCGGGCCACTTGCCGGCGCGCATGGCCGTCATGAAGGACTCGGGCGCGTTCCTGCCGGTCGATGCCGCCGTCCAGAGAAAGGCGACCGCCGAAGAGCGCGAGGCGATCAAGCGGGCGTTGCGCCGGGGGTTGGAAGAAGGCGGGCTGGGCGCCGGCTTCGGCCTCGCCTACACGCCCAATGCAACCAACGAAGAAATGCTCGAGCTGTTCGCGATTGCGGCGGAAGCGAAGCGTCCCGCTTTCGTTCATATGCGCTATGGCAGCGTGGGCGACCCTGGCGTCGCCGCCGCGCTTCAGGAAGTCATATCCTACGCCGCGATCACGGGTGTTTCCGTTCACGTGGTTCACATCGGAGCCTCGGCCACGCGCAAGCTCGACCTCGCCATGCGGATTGTTGAAGGGGCACGGCAGCGCGGGCTCGACATCACCGCCGAAGCCTATCCCTACACGGCGGGCATGACCGATATCTCATCGGCGATCTTCAAACCCGGCTTCCAACAGGATCTGGGGCTGCCCTATGAAAACATGATGTGGGTAGAGACCGGGGAACGGTTGACCGAAGCCAAGTTCCAGCAGTTCCGCAAACGCGGCGGCATGGTGGTGACGTTTACCAACACCGAAGAGATGATCGGGAAGGCGATGGCGCATCCGCTCATCATGATCGCCAGCGACGGCATGCTGACCAACGGCAAAGGCCATCCACGCGGCGCCGGTTGTTACGCGCGTGTGCTCGGCCGCTATGTACGCCAGGAGAAGAGGCTGCCGTTGATGCTCGCCATCCGCAAGATGACGCTGATGCCCGCTCAGCGGCTGGAAGCGTTCGCGCCGCAAATGCGACAGAAGGGACGTCTGAAAGTTGGCGCCGATGCCGACATCGCGATCTTCGACCCGGCCACGGTGATCGACAAGGCCACCTATGAAAAGCCGGCGCAGTATTCCGAAGGCATTCCGCACGTGCTGGTGGAAGGTACGTTCGTTGTCCGCGATAGCCGGATCGTCGAGGGCGTCTTTCCGGGGCAGGGCATTCGCGCCCGCTAATCAGAATCGGGCTATGAGTCCCACGCGGGCCGCGCGCGCCGATCCCGGCAGGATGTTGTTGTTGCTGTGCGCGGTCGGGTAGTAGGTGGTATCGAACAGGTTTTCGACATTCACTTGCAGCCGGATCGTTTCCGTCAGTGTGAAGAAGGCGGCCAGATCGGCGCGGGTGAAGCTTGGCAGACGCACCGTGTTGTCGATGCCGGTCCACATGCCAGCCTGGCGGATCGTACCGAGACCCATGCTCCAGCGCGGCAGAATCCGGTAGTTGTTCCAGAGCGAGAACGCATGGCGCGGAACCAGCGCCACCTTCGCGCCCAAGGCCGCCGCCAGCGTCGCACTACTTACGAAGGCATTCTGAGCCGAGTACCCGCCGGCGATCTGCCAGCGGTCCGTCACCGAACCGGTAAGTCCCGTTTCAAAGCCGTTGGTGCGCTGGCTGCCGGTCTGCACCACTCTCGCCGGATCGTTGGGGTCGCGCGATGTGGAGTTGTTCCGGTCCAGCCGATACACCGCCGCGGTTAGAGCGAGACGGCGCCGCAGGTCCACTTTCGCCCCCGCTTCGTAGTTGTTGAACCGCTCCGGCCGCAATGTTTGCGTGGTGGCATTCAGCGAGGCGAACTGATCGCCCGAACTCGGCAGGTAGGCGACGCTGTAGCTTCCGTAGAGGGAAACGTTGGCCACGGGCTTGACGACCACGCCCAATCTGGGCGCCACCAGGTTGTCGCCGCGATTCAGTCCCTGCGCGGTCCGGCGGTCTTGGAAACGCGTATCGAAATAGTCGTAGCGCAGACCCGCCACCACCTGGATATGGCGCGTCAGTTCGATCTGATCCTGAATGAAAGTGGCCGCCACGCGGTTGGTGGCACCGTTATCGGCGTCGGTAGCCGACTGGCGGAACACGGGAGCCAGCGCCTGATTGGGAAACCAGAACGGCACGTTCACCGCGGTGGCCGTGCCATTGAAATAGGCGGTGCCGCGGAAATTCCGCGTGCTCTGCCGCCCGAAGTCGCTGCCCATGAGCAGCGTGTGACGGAGCCGGCCCGTGCGCAGCGTGCCGCTCACGTCGGTCTGGTTGAAAAGGTTCTGGCGTCCCGTCCAGTTGTTGTATCCGGAGATCGAAACCAGCGTCTGTGCGGCGTTCACGGCGCCGGGGAACACGTTCTGGTAGAACTTGTCGTAGTCTCCGGCGAGCGTGGTGTTGCGAATAAGCCAGAAGCCCCTCTGGTGCTCGATCGCAGCCGAACCCAGATGCACGCCCGCATCAGAGTAGCTTCGATCCGGATCGCCAAAGAACGTCGAACGATGGGCAAGAGAAGGCCGCCCCGCGAACGAAGGAATGCCTCTGTCCACCGTGCGCCCATCGTTGAAGTACTCGTAGTTGAACCGCATCATGGTGCGGTCGCTCCAGCGGATGCTCGCGCCAGGCGCAACTCCGTAGCGTTCTACGTTCACATCGTGCCGGAAACTGTTCGAATTCTCATAAACTCCGTTCAAGCGAAATGCAAACCGCTCGCCGATAGCGTGGCCGAAGTCGGTCGCGATGCGCTTGTTGCCGAACGTTCCGCCCTGCAGGAATATCTCGCGAACCGGCGTGAACTGCGCCTGCTTGGTAACGCGATTGATGATGCCGCCTCCGCCGCCGCGCCCGAAGGTGAGGGCGTTGGCCCCCTTCACCGCCTCCACGCGGTCCACGTTGTAGAGATCGCGCATGTACTGGACGTCGTCGCGCACGCCATTGACGTAAAAATCCGACGTGGTCACGTTACCGCGGATCACGGGAGCGTCGCGATGCCCTTCGCCCTGCGCCATCGTGATGCCCGGCACATACCGCACAACGTCGGCCATATTCTGCATCGACTGGTCGCGAATCTGTTCGCCGCTGACCACGGTCACCGACTGGGGAACGTCCAATAGCAGAGTCGGGGTCTTAAGAGAACTACTGCCCGGCATGACGTAGCCGGCCGAATCGGCCACCGTCACCACGTCCCGGTGCGCTTCGAGTTGCAATTGAATGGACAAATTGGTGATGGCGGTTCGCGCGACATTCACTCGGCGATTGTGCCCCTCAAAGCCCGGGGCGGCGACCTTCAGATCGTAAACGCCCGGGTCCAGGGAAAGCTCAAACCGTCCATCGGCCAGGGAAGCCGTCGAGGTGGAATCGGTTCGCCCCAACAAGGTAGCGGTGACTTGCGCGCCTCCCAGTCCCATGCCTGCGGGGTCCAGAACACTTCCGGACAACCTGGTCGTCTGACCCATCGCGAGCGGCACCAGGCCAGGCAGCATTCCCGCAATCCACAACAGACAGCACTTGTTGACGCTCAATTCGGCCTCTCCTCGACAACAGTCCGTTCGCCGGACTATCTATTTAGGAATACGACCAAACTGGTCCGATTGTCAAGTCAATGCAAGTCAATTGCAAACTGCCAGCGCCGGCAGCGCTCTAGTTGCGCACCCGCTGATAGGGTTCCTTGGCGTACTTCGCCGCTTCTTCCAAAGCCCCCTGCGTGTTGTCCTTGGTGCGCAGCGCCAGGTTGTATTCATTGACGGCGCGTTCGCGCTGGCTGGTGATATCGAAGATCTTGCCGATGTTGATGTGGCCCCAGACCTCCACCCATTTTGGATCGAGATCGCCATTCACCGCCTCGCGAAACGCGTTGGCCGCCGACTGGTAGTTATTCTGCAGGAAAAACACTTCGGCGACGCGGTAATGGGCGAGCGAACTGTTGCGGTTCACATCGAGCGCTTTCTGATATTCGCGCAACGCCTCCGTGAATTCGCCGACTTCGGCCAACTGCTCGCCACGCCGGATGGCCACGGCCACGCGCTGATCGTTGTTGAAGCGCAGCACGCGATTGGATGGATCGACCACGATCCGCTTGGGCTTGCCGAACGTCTCGACGATGAACTCCGAGGCGGTGCCTACCACCTCGACGCGCTTGTCTTCGGGGTTGCCTTCGGTCTCGATGCGCACGTCCACCGGCATGCGGAAGGTATCGAGGTCCTGCGCGATCTTGCCCATCACCCGGAAGCCCTTCTGGGTGCGGAAGACCGTGTACTCGCTCTTGAACTCGGGCGCGCCGGTCGATTCGATCCATTGAATGAAGAACGCCTGCAGGTTCTGTCCGGAAGCCGTCTCCGCCACCTTACGCAAATCGTCGGTGCTCATGGGCTTGTAGGCGTACTGATCGGACGCCGCCTTCAGCATCTTGGTGAAATTCTCGGGCCCGATGACGTAACGCAACATGTGCATCACGGCCGCGCCTTTTCCACCGGTGGCGGCCCAATATTCGGGCGAATAATCCTCCAGGCGCGAAGCCTGGATGAGCGGGGGCTGCTCCACCGTGAGCGCTTCGACGTAGACGTCCCTCGCTTCGGCTTCGAGCGCGGCCGGGCCCGCCGTGCTTTCGAGATACAACATCTCGGCATAGCGCGACATGCCGTTGGTGATCCACACGTGATTGCGCGACGCCGGATACAGCATGTTGCCCCACCATTGCCGCGCCACCTGGTTTGAAAGAAGACGAATGTTCGGCTGTTTGCCGATGGCGCGCGGAGAAAGGAAAATCAGGCCGGGCGCGGCGTAGCCGTTCGGTGTGCCGGCTTCGGTCTCCATCACGATCAGACTGCTGTTGGGAGGAAGACCGAAAACGCTGGCGGCGAAAGTGAAGATCTTGCCGATCTCTTCGCCATGGGCCTGGGCCTGGGCCGCTCCTTCGCGCAGAAAAAACGTGGTGGTGACGCCCTGCGCCGATACCGGCTTGGGCTCGCCGCGCACCACGCCGATGCTGCCGGGAAACGAGGCGTTCTTGAATTCGAACGCATACTCGATCTTGTCGCCCGCCGCCGTCTTGCGCTCCAGCCCCGAACCGAGTGCGCGATAGCCCGCGGGAACGGTCACCTTCACTTCCGCGCTGAACGCGTCGGCCTGAAAATCGTTCACCGGAAACCAGCGGGAAGGGTAGAGCAGGTAGGTGAAGTCGTTCTGGATGGAAGCGAACTTGATGCCGTAGATCGGCGAATCTTCCTGGCCGGAAAGGCGGCCATCGTACTGGAAATTGAGAACGGCCGCCGTACCCTTGACCAGCGGATCGGTGAAGTTCAACCGCACCGTGAAATCCTGCTGCGAGCGGGAGGCGGCAACCGGACGGCCCTCGCCATCGGTTACCTTGCCGACGTTGAGGGCGTTATTCAATTCCAGAGCCAGGTTGCTAATGCGGTCGTCCACCGGCAGGAACCGCATCTGCACGTTGGCCGTCAGCGTTTGGGTTCGCGGGTTGACCTCGGCTTGAATGACGTAATGCTGCACGTCGATGCGGGCGCGCCCGCCGCGCTCCTGACTTAGGGCGCTGGACGCCGCCAGAAAGAAAAGTCCCAGTGTCCGGCTGTTACAGTTTCTGCTCATCGAAGAACTCTCTCACTATCTCCGCCGCCCGTTCGATCGGGTCTTTTTCGGAGGCCAGCTTCGCCCCCACCGATTCCAGTTCACGGCGCATTTGATCCCGCTCTGGTCCCGAAAGCAGGCGTACCGCTTCGGCCGCCAACCGCTGCGCCGTCATTTCATTCTGCATCAGTTCCGGTACCACGCGCCGGCCGGCGATCAGATTCACCATGGTCAGGTGTGGCACGCGAACCAGCCAACGGCCCAACATCCAGCTCAGGCCGGTTACCCTGTAGTACGTCACCATGGGGGTTCCCAGAAGTGCGGCTTCCACCGTGACCGTACCGCTGGCGGCCAGCGCCACGCTAGCGTGGGCCAGGGCATCCCAGGTTTCCCCTTCAATCACTTGGATGGATCGCGGCAGGTTGCGTTCCTTAAAATATTCGGGGCCGGCGCGTTTTTGATAGCCCGAAGGCACGGCCAGCACGAACTGGGCGCCGGGAATCAGGCCGCAAGCCTCAACAACGGTAGCCAGGTGGCGTCCCATCTCGCCCACCCGGCTTCCGGGGCAGAGCGTCACCAGTGGCTTGTCCGGCGCCAGGCCGTGCCGCGCCATCCATTCGGCTTTGGGATACCGGGGACGCACCAGGCGAGCCAGCGGGTGGCCGATGTAGCGGGCGTTCACGCCGCGTTCCCGGTACCAGGGTTCTTCAAAGGGGAACAGGCACAGCAACCTGTCGATGGTGTGCCGCATCTGACGGGCACGCCCCTGCCGCCAGGCCCAGGCCTGCGGAGCCACCAGGTACACGACTGGAATCCCCATCGCCTTCACACGCCGGGCGATACGCAGATGGAAGTCCGGGCTATCGGTGAGGATGACGAAATCCGGCCGGCGCCGCGCGATTTCGGCCAACAGCCTGCGATACTCGCCGTAAATGCGCGGGATGTGCGCCAGCACCTCGACCAGGCCCACCACCGCCAGGCTTGCAATGTCGGCGACGGCTTCCACACCCGCCGCCCTCATGCGCGGACCGGCGCAGCCGAACCACTCCGTCCGCGGCCAGTCGCGTTTGAGCGCCGCCACCAGTTCGCCCGCGTAGAGATCGCCCGAAGACTCGCCCGCGGAAACGAATACGCGCGCGGGGGCTGAAGTGGTAGGCAAGCTTGCTACCATGGTACAACTTGATGTCGAAACTCGATTTGGCCCGGCTCACCGTGGCCGAGTTTATTGAGCGGTTCCGGCCCGACTTGGCGCCGCTTTCCAACAACTTCGCTTACTACTTCGCGGGCATTCCGTTATCCGAGGAAGACGTAAAGGACTATCTCGAAGAGCCCATCGCTGCGCTGCCGCCAGAAGTCCTGCGCCGTCTGCCGAAGATCGACGTTTTCCTGGTACCGTTTCTCGAACGCAACGGGAATGGATCGGCCAAGGCGCCCGCCGCCAAGCCGGTCAAAGAGAAACGCCACGGAGCGGGAGTGCCGCCCGCGCCGGGCTCGAACGAACATATCAGCCTCGACCGGCCGCCGGAAGCGCGCATGGTAGTGCACCTGAGTCTGCCCGGGCCCACCTTCGTCTTTGGCGTGAAGGATCTGGACCTGGCCGACTACCATTACCGTTTCTACCAGCAGATCGCCAAGGTTCTGGAAGAAAAGACGCCCGATGAGCAGCGGCTGGAGTATCAGGGCATGCTGCGCGAAGAAATGAATGCCGGCGTGCACGGCGAAGTGGACGAAGACAGTTGGCACCACAAGCAGGCGCTCAGGCGGCGCGGCACGAATTTCCGGCGCGATTCGAAGGGTTTCCGCGAGTACGCGCACCACTCCTTCATCGATACCCTGACGCTATACCTTCATGGCATCTGTTGCGACATCGATGTGGACACCGGCCCGCGCCAGCTTCCCAGCCGCCACTTGCGCAAACGCCTGCTGTGGATGGAGGCGCTGTTTCCGGCGCCGGAAGGATACGCGGTGTTTCCGGAAGAGATTTCGAAAAGTTGAGACCGGGGCGGGGACGTTTTGACAGCGTCCCCGCCTGAATCGCTTAACGCTGAACGGCGCCCGAGCGGCCCATAATCGGCCACACGTCCACCACGCGGTCGCCTTCGGTGACGTAGTAACGGTCGTAGGCGTTGGTGCTCATGTCGAGGTTGGAACAATAGAGCTCCACCTTTTGGCCGAGCCCCAGTTCCTCCCCCTGGCTCCATCGGAGGATGCCGTACTCGGCGCCCTGGTTCTCCACCGCCACATCGGTCCGGCCCTTCATTTTGTCGGTGGGCCGCAGCATGGCCTTGTTGCCGCAATCGATGGTGACCTGGTTCTTGTGGTTCTTGCTGATCACGGTCGTGAGCACGGTCAGGGCGGGTTGCCAATCGGAGTAAACCTTGTCGTCGTCCTTGCCACCGACGCCCATGTACAGCGTGTCCATGAACACGTAGGAACCGGCCTGCAATTCGGTGAGACCGATCTCCTTGTCGATGTTGTAAGTGCCGGTCGAGCCGCCAGTGATGATGGGAACGTTCAATCCGGCTTTTTTACAGAGCTGGGCGGTTTCGACCACCGGCGCCACGTCGCGAATCGACTTCGCCTTGCGCGCCTCGAATCCCTTGGTGTGCGAAGCGCCGCCGGAGTAGCCCATCACGCCGCCGAACTTGAGATGCTTCTTGGAGTCGATCCGTTTGGCGAGTTCGAGGCCGGGCTCGCCGGTGGCATGGCCCGCGCGCGTCAATCCGGCGTATAGATCGATGAGCACCACGGGCTTCACCCCGGCCGAGGCGGCGGCTTCGTCGAGCAGATCGACCGTGTTCGGATCGTCGGCCACCATCATGAAGGTGGGATCTTTCTTCACCAGCATCACGCCGCGCCAGATCTTATTCTTGCCGGCGGGCTGGCTGGAATAGAGCACGTTCTTGATGCCCGCGCCCACCATGAGTTCCGCTTCGGCGACGGTCGCGGTGATGATGCCGAGCGCGCCCAGGCCGACCTGCCGTTTGGCCACGTCCACCGACTTGTGGACCTTGCAATGCGCGCGCAAGTCGATGCCCGTGGACTTGCAATGCTCCGACATCTTCTTCAGGTTCTGATCGAATAGTGACTTTTCCACGCACATGGCTGGCGTGCCGAGGTCATCCTTGGTAATGCCGTTGAAATCACGGCGTGCGATTTTCGCTTCAGTTTCCGCGTAACGGAACGGGCGGCTTGTGGTGGCGGCCGCGGCTAAGGGCGCGGCGAAACCGGCGGCAACGAAATCCCGGCGGGTCATGCGTTCAATCATATCGCGGCCCTGCCGCCCGGTACAATTGAGGTTTGGCGAGTAGAGAGATCGAGAGACCACCGCGTGGACTGGCACGCCTGTTCGGCGATCTCAAGATCCGGCCGAAGCTGATCATCCTCCATAACACGTTCTTCCTCATCCTCGCCTGTTCGGTTTACTTTTCCGTCATCCCGATTTTCGAGGAACTGGTCACCGGCGCCGAAATGCGCGAAAACAGCCTGCTGCGGCAGATTTTCTCCGACGAACGGCCGTTGCCGGCACTGGCGGGAGCGGAGATTTACGAGTTCGAGGAAGGGGGGGCCGACGCGCTGGGGATTCCCGCCCCGGCGCGGCAGTGGCTTGACGCCAACCCGGGCAGCGTGTGGCAGAACAAGGATTCGGGCGACTATCTGTACCGCAAGTCCGAGGCCACCGGTCTTTACCGCAAGGCGCGCGTGCCCGATCGTTTTTACACCGCCTTCGTACGCCGCGCCCAGCTCACGCTGTTCATCGCCCTGGGCGCCATCTATATTCTGGCAGTGCTCACGCTCGAGCTGCTGGTGATGCCGCAGTACGTTTACCGTCCTATTAAGGTGCTGATGCGCGCCGATCGTGCCACGCGGGAGGACAATCGCGAGGCGGAGCAGATTCCCGACGAACACATTTTCGAGGATGAGATCGGTGAAATCATGCGGTCGCGCAACGCGGCGGTGACCGAACTGCGGCGTCAGGAAGACCAGTTGCGCCATAACAACCAGATGCTCGAAGCGGCCAAGAAAACGCTGGAGGATCAGGACCGGCTGGCGAGCATCGGCATGCTGAGCGCGAGCGTGGCGCATGAGATGAACACGCCGCTCACGGTGCTGCACGGATCGGTGGAGAAACTGCTCGAGACCGCGCCGGACGCCCATACGCGCGAGCGGTTGACGCGCATGATGAGAGTCACCGAGCGGCTGCGCACCATCAGCGAGTCGCTGGTCGATTTCGCCCGCACTCGCAAGCAAGTGGTGGAGCCCGTGGCGCTGCGCCCCATCGTCGACGAGGCGTGGAGCCTGCTGGCCATCGACGACAAAGCCGCCGCCATCGGTTTCCATAACAATGTGGATCCGCGCCATGCGGTGATGGGCAACACCGACCGCCTGGTGCAAGTTTTTGTCAACCTGCTGCGCAACGCGCTCAATGCGGTGGCGCCGGGCGGGCAGGTGACGGTGGTGTCGGAAACGCGCGATGCCTCCATCGTCACCGGTGTCGAAGACGACGGGCCGGGCATTCCCGCCGACGTGCTGCCGGAGATTTTCGACGCCTTTGTCACCACCAGGCTCGATTCGAAAGGCACTGGGCTTGGATTGACGGTGTCGGAGGGAATCGTGCGGCAGCATGGCGGATCGATCAGCGCCTCGAACCGGCCGGGCGGCGGGGCGCGGCTCGAAGTCAAGCTGCCCGCCGCGGCGCAGGGAGCCTCGGCGTGAGTGAACTGGCGCGCGCCATCGACATCGCCGTCCTCGACGACGACGCCGATTTCCGTAACTACATCGAAGACCTGCTGAGCGATGAATCGGGCTACACCGTGCGCACGTTCGCGCTGCCCGCCGACCTGTTCGCCGGATGCGAAGCGCGTCTGCCCGATATCGTCCTGCTCGACATGAAAATGGGCGAGTTCAAGGGCGAGCAGATTCTCGAACAACTGCTGGCCCGCTGGCCCGGCCTGTGCGTCATCGTCGTCACCGGCTACCCGTCGATGGAAGACATGCGGAACAGCTTCAAGCGGAAGGTGTTCGATTACCTGCCGAAGCCGTTCACGCTGGGGCAACTGCGCCAGACGTTGAAGCATGCCGCGGAAGCGTTCGGCCTGGGCAAGACGCCGCAGGAACGGCTGCGCGCGCGGCTGGGCCAGCGCATCAAGCTGCTGCGCACGGAGATGAACTGGTCGCTTAAGGATCTGGCGCATGGCGCCAAATTGAGCGTTTCGCAGATCAGCTCCATCGAGCGAGGGGCGCACATGCCGAGCATCGAAAGCTTTCTCGCCATTTGCCGCGCCTTTGAGAAGAAACCTTCCGAGGTGCTGGCTTCTATTGATTTCTGAGGTTCGATTCGAACAGCTTCAAAATGCGCCGGTACTCGTCGGCCCAACTGGCCGGCTGCTCGAAGGCGTGGTCCTCGGCCGGGTAGACGGCCAGCTCCCAATTCTGTTTGCCCAATTCGATCAGCCGCTGCGTCAGGCGCACCGTGTCCTGGAAATGAACGTTGACATCCACCATGCCGTGGCAGATCAGCAGCGCGCCTTCGAGGCCTTCGGCGAAGTGGATAGGCGACGATTTGCGATAGGCCTGTGGATCCTTCTGCGGCGTGTTCAGGATATTCGACGTATAGCCGTGGTTGTAGTGCGCCCAATCGGTGACCGGACGCAGGGCGGCGCCGGCCTGAAACACCTTGGGCTGCGTGAACAGCGCCATCAAGGTGAGGAAGCCGCCGTAGGATCCGCCATAGATGCCGGCGCGCTTCGGGTTCACGCCATGCTGCGCGACGGCCCACTTCACGGCATCCACCTGATCGTCCAGATCCTTGCCGCCCATGTGCTGGTAGATCGCCGTGCGCCAGTCGCGTCCATAGCCGGCCGAGCCGCGATAGTCGAGGTCGAGCACCAGGAAGCCGCGTTCCATCAGCAGGTGATGGAACATGTACTCGCGCGCGTAAGTGGACCAGCGGCGATGGGCGTTCTGCAGGTAGCCGGCGCCGTGCACGAATACCACCAGCGGGCCACCTTTCTTCCACGCGGCGGGCTTATAAAGGCGTGCGGGCACTTTGCGCCCATCGCGCGCCGGTATCGTCACCAGCGGGACGTCCAGCCAGGGATAGGCCCAGAATTCGTCCGAAGGCGACGACGTCACCTGAATCGGTTTGGCATCGGCGCCCAGCAGATAAAGCTCCGGGGGCTTGTTTACGTAGGAATAGATGGAAGCGAGCAGCGAGCCATCGGGCGACATCACCGCCGTGTGGCCGCCCGGCATCTGCGTCAGCTTCTTCTTGCCGCTGCCATCGAACTTCAGTTCCCAAAGCTGATCCTCACCGGGGTGCGATTCGCTGGTTGTGAGCAGGAATCGGTCACGAGACGGCGCGATGGCGATTTGGCGTACCTCCCATTCCCCGCGCGTCAATTGTTTCGGGTCGCCGCCTTCAAACGGCACCGTGTAGAGGTGCGACCAGCCGTCACGCTCCCAATCGAAGTAAACCAGATTCGAGTTTGGAACCCAGCCCACGCCGCGCGGAACGGGTCCGTCGACCCAGGCATCGTCGTGCTTGTGAACAAGCGGCCGCGCGGTGGCGGCGATGGGATCGACGGCGAGAATCCATTCGTCCTTGTTGGCGGCGCCGCGGGCGTGCAGGATCAGGCGGGCGCCATCGTCGCTCCACATCGGCGAAGCGAAATTCCCGTTCGCGGCATCGTGCTTCAACCACTTCACTTCGCCCGAGCCGGTGTCGAAAAATGCGATTTTTTCTTCCGCCTGCCGGTCGCCCACCTTGGCGCGCGATTCCAGACCCGAGGTGTATCCGCCCCCGGCAAGGAAATCCGGCACGCTGGTCTTCTTCGTGTCGTCGGAGGACTCCGCCATCCACGCCAGAACATAGGTTTCATCGGGCGAAAGAAACAGCGCGCGCACGGATTGATTCTTCGCCAGTACGAACGGCTTTCGTGGAGCAAGGCGTTTCCGGCGCGCCTCCTCTCGCTCTCGCTTGGCCTCGCGATCGCGCACGATCGCAAGCAGAGTCTGGTCTTCCTTTTTGAGGAATTGCTGGCTTTCGGTGCCCTTCTTCTCGTCGCCTTCGAGCTTCGCCCCGAACGGCCGTATATCGGTCAGTTGCTCGATCGATCCATCGGCCGGCGTCAGCACATAGAGGTTGCTCTCGCGAACGAAGGCGATGCGTTTCTCATCGTGTGTGAAGCGCGGCTGCGATTCGATATCGCGTGTTTTGGTGATCTGGCGGCGCCGGCCGGTCATACGATCGAACAGGAAGATGTCGCCCCGGTCGGCGCTGAGCGTCAGCTTCCAGTCGCGCGTGTCGTCGCCGGTAAGAGGCGGCGCTTCGCGCTCCTCGTCTTCGGTGAGCTTGCGGAGTCCGGACCCGTCGCGTCCGGCGACCCAGGTCGAATACTCCGCCATCACCGGATCGCCGTGCTGTTTCCAGCGGAAGAAAACCTGCTGGCTGTCGCCCGACCAGCGGACATCGCGCGGCGTCCAGCCGTAGAGGCCGGGGCCCTGCATGATCCGTTCCACGGTGAGCTTCGATGCTTTCGTCTTCGCCGGAACCGCGCGCTGCGCCGCGGCCAGCCAGACCGTGCCCAGCAGGCAAACCCAAAGGCGGCCCGCCATGGCGATGCTATTTCCCCAGCGCCTTTTCGACGGCCGCCGCCAGCTCGGGCGAATCGGGCTTCACCGACGGTTCGAACCGCTCAATCACCTTGCCGTCCTTGCCCACCAGGAATTTGGTGAAGTTCCACTTCACCTCGCCGCCCTTGGCGGAGGTGAGGTAGCCGTAGAGCGGAACCTTGCCGTCGCCTTTTACCACCACCTTCGAAAACATGGGGAAAGTGACGCTGTATTTCCGTTCGCAAAAAGTTTTGATCTCTTCGTTGGTTCCAGGCTCCTGCGCCCCGAAATCGTTGGCCGGAAATCCCAGCACCACCAGTCCGCGATCCTTGTACTGTTTGTAGAGCGATTCGAGGCCCGCGTACTGCGGCGTGTAGCCGCACTGGCTGGCGACGTTAACGAGCAGCGCCACCTTTCCCTTATAAGCAGAAAGCGGAGCCGCTTTGCCGTCAATCGACTTTGGCGTGAATTCGTGAATGGAATCTGCTGCTGACATGGAAGCCACCATGGCCAAGGTTGCAAACAATGATTTCATACAGATTCAGTATAGGGTATTGTTGCGGAGCTAAGTGTTTTGGGTACAATAGATGGGTCCTGTGCCTTTAGAGGTCTGCTTCTACTGGCGGCGCGAAACCATCACAGGCGCCGGTAGAAGCAGACGATTTCAAACCTTCACATCCAATCCGATGGCGTCGTGATCGGACAGCGGCACGTGCGTACCGTCGCGCGGTTCATGAAATACCCTGGGTTCGAACGGCGTCACGCCGCGCGCGGCAAACCAGTCGAGTTTCAAGGGACAGCGTCCGCCGTGATGGCGCAGCGACCAGTGAATGAACGGGAAGCACCAGCCGGGCACCCATTCCCGCAGGCTGCCCGCGGCGCGAGGGTCGCGCATGTCGTAGAACACCGTGTGCTCGCCCATGTGGTTGGACTTGCGGTAGTCGAAACCCGTGGCTTCGAGCAGGGCGAACAAATCCTTCTCAAACCAGTTTTCCGGATGCAGGTAATGGTTGCGGATGACGTTCCCGGCACCCATGAACACGCGCAGCCAGAACCCGAGAATCGCCCAAACGGCCCGCGAGGAGTTATAAGTGCTCGTGTTCCAATCGCCGCCGAGCACGACGGGTGAGCCTTCGGGCAGAGCCTCCAGAATCCGCCGCATCTGTTCCACGCGGTGCCTCTGGCTCGATTGAGCGTCCAGGTGTACGGCAACCGTCGAAACGCGGCGGCCGGGAAAATCGATTTGCGCCATCAGCGACGTCTGGCAGCCAAGCCGCTTCTCGCGCGACGCCACCTTATCGATTCCGTTCGGCAGCGCGATGCGCCGCGCGTTTACGATCGGGTAGCGGCTCAGGATCGCGTTGCCGTGCAGGCCCAGTTCATTCGCTCCGTCCACGTTGCGTTCGACGCCCGATCCTTTGACCAGGCTCAAATAGCAGGGCGCGAATACGTAGGAAAGCTCGAGTTGCTGAGCCATCGTGCGCGCCACGTCGAGATTGCCGGAACGCGCCATGCCTACGTCGGTTTCGATCAACAGAAGAACGTCGGCCCGATGGAAGGCGGGGTCCTGGCGCAGCCGTTCGATTTGACGCGGCAACTGCGTGCCGCGCTCGATGTTCCAGGCGACGAACCGGTAGGCGTCTTTGGCGGGCGCGTCATGGCGGCGGAAGTCCCCGGTTTGCGGCGTTTCGAGCGCCACGCCGATCTCGCCCGCCAACTCACGGTAGACCGGGTGAGCCTCAAGCTCCGGCGTCGAGCAACAGTCCAGGAATCGAGGCAAGGCCGGCTGGATCCGGCGGCGGATCAAGTCCTGCACCTCGCCCGGCGTCAATCGTCGTCCTGCTGCTTGGCCACCTGCAGAACGGCCAGGAACGCCTCCTGCGGAATTTCGACGCGTCCCACGCGCTTCATGCGCCGCTTGCCTTCTTTCTGCTTTTCCAGCAGCTTGCGCTTGCGGCTGATGTCGCCGCCGTAGCATTTGGCCAGGACGTTCTTGCGAATGGCGGGAATATTTTCGCGCGCGACGATCTTCGACCCGATGGCCGCCTGCAGCGCCACTTCGAACATCTGGCGCGGAATCAGCTTGCGCAAACGGTCGATCAGCGCTTTGCCGCGGTCGAACGCAAAATCGCGGTGTACGATCATCGAAAGCGCGTCTACCGGATCGCCCGCCACCAGCACATCGAGCTTCACCATCGGCGACACGCGATGGCCCGCCAGGTGATAGTCGAGCGAAGCGTAGCCGCGCGAAGCCGACTTCAACCGGTCGTAGAAATCGAGCACGATCTCATTGAGCGGCACTTCATAGTTCAGCATCACGCGCCCGCCGCCGACGTATTCAAACTTCTTTTGCGTGCCGCGCTTTTCTTCGAGCAGCTTCAGAATCTCACCGACATACTCTTCGCGGGTGATCACGGTGGCGTCGATAATCGGCTCCTCGATCTGCTTGATCTCGGAAGGATTCGGGAAGCGGGTGGGATTCTCGACGTCGATCACCGATCCGTCGAGCAGGGTAATGCGATAACGCACGCCGGGGGCGGTGGTGATGAGGTCGATGTTGAATTCGCGCTCCAGCCGTTCCTGCACGATTTCCAGATGCAGCAGGCCGAGAAAGCCGCAGCGGAACCCGAAGCCAAGCGCGGCCGAGTTCTCCGGCTCGAAATTGAAGGCGCTGTCGTTCAGGCGAAGTTTTTCGAGCGCGTCGCGCAGCAGGCCGTGTTCGCTCGATTCCACCGGGTACAAACCGGCGAACACCATCGGTTTGATCTCTTCAAAGCCGGGCAGCGCCGATGCGGCGGGCCGCGCCGCTTCGGTGATCGTGTCGCCGATGCGCGCATCCGACACCGTCTTGATGTTGGCCACGACGAAGCCCACTTCACCCGCGCTCAATTCCTGCAGCGGCACCGGCTTGGGGGACTGGTAGCCGAGCCCCTCCACTTCGTAGACGCGGCCGTTCGACATCAGCTTGATCTGCTGGCCGACGCGGATACGGCCGTCCATGACGCGGAAGAGAATAATGACGCCGCGGTAGGTATCGAACCAGGAATCGAAAATCAGCGCCCGCAGCGGCGCTTCCGGATCGCCTTTGGGAGAGGGCATCAAATGGACGACGGACTCGAGCACCTCATGAATGCCCACGCCCTGCTTGGCGCTGGCGAGGATGGCGCCGCTTGCATTCAAGCCGATCACCTGTTCGATCTGCTCGCGAATGCGCTCGGGCTCGGCCGAGGGCAGATCGATTTTATTGATCACCGGGACGATTTCCAGATTGTGATGCAGCGCCAGGTAGGTGTTGGCGAGAGTCTGCGCCTCCACGCCCTGGGAAGCGTCCACCACCAGCAGAGCGCCTTCGCAGGCCTGCAGGCTGCGCGAAACCTCGTAAGAAAAATCGACGTGTCCCGGCGTGTCGATCAGGTTGAGCTGATACATCTGGCCGTCGTCGGCCTTGTAGTTCAGGCGCACCGCGTGCGCCTTGATGGTAATACCGCGCTCGCGCTCGAGATCCATGGAGTCGAGCACTTGCGCCATCATCTCGCGCTCAGAAAGCGCTTCGGTCGCCTCAAGCAATCGGTCGGCCAGTGTCGACTTACCGTGATCGATGTGGGCGATGATGGAAAAATTGCGGATAAACGCAGGATCCATGCGGTAGAATAAACTCGGTTCGCTACATTATCCCATAGCTTCTCGCATGCCCTATCCGGTCATTGAAGGAACTCTCGAATCCAAGGGATTCAAATTCGCGATCGTGGTCAGCCGCTTCAACGCCATTATTACGGAACGGCTGCTTGGCGGCGCCCTCGACGCCCTGATTCGCACCGGTTGCGCGGAAAAAGACATCACGGTGGTTCGCGTACCCGGTTCCTGGGAGCTTCCGGTGGCCGCCAAGGCGCTGGCCGAAGCCGGCCGCTACGACGGCATCATCTGCCTGAGCGCGCTGATCAAGGGCGATACGCCGCACTTTGACTATATCGCCGGGGAGGCCACAAAAGGACTCGGCTCCATCGCCACCCAGACCGGCGTTCCCGTCGCCTTCGGCGTCCTCACCACCAACACGGTGGAACAGGCGGTGGATCGCGCGGGCGCCAAGAGCGGCAATAAGGGCTTCGACGCCGCCATGACCGCCGTCGAAATGGCCAACCTGATGCGCAAGCTCAAAGCCAAGTAATGCCTTCCCGCCACCGCTCCCGGCAACGGGCTCTGCAGATCCTCTATCAGTTGGAGCTCGGCAAGCAGACCGTCGGAGAATCGTTCCAGGCCTTCTACTCCAGCCTCCACACCGCCGAAAACGAGAACAGCGACCTGGTGGAGACGAAATCCTGCGCGCCCGACGATTTCATGGAGCAACTGGTGCGCGGCACCTTCGCCGACAGCACGCGCATCGATGAAGCCATCGCCGCTCATTCCGAACACTGGCGGCTTGATCGCATGCCCGCCGTCGACCGCAACATCCTGCGGCTCGCCATCCATGAGATGACGCGGCTGGACACGCCGGCCGCCGTAGTCATCGACGAAGCGCTCGAACTGGCGCGCCAGTTTTCAGGCGACGCTTCGGTTCCGTTCATCAACGGCGTTCTGGACGCAGTGCGCAAAGGCTTGGAGCCTCCTCCCACCGCTTCCTGATACGGCGCGGTCGTGATACGATTTTTAGATTCGTATGCGCGACACTGTCACACCGATTCCTGAAATCCATTCCCGCCGCATTTCCGTATCACGATTGTCGCGTTTGTATCGCTACGGGAAACCAATGAACTCGTCCCACACATTCTGCCGTTGCTTCGCCGCCGTGGCGATGCTGTCCACTTCTTTGTTCGCGCAGTCGTCGAGCGCCGTGCTGGCGGGCACCGTTCTTGACGAACAGGAACGGCTGATCGACTCGGCCAAAGTCACGCTGACCGATCCGTCGCGCGGCTCGACGCGCCAGGTGACCACTGACGGCAGCGGCGGCTTTGTGTTCGCCCAACTGGCTCCCAGTACGTATGAATTGAAGGTGGAGCAGCCAGGTTTCACGACCGCCCGTTTCAGCGAAGTGGTGATCAATGCGAACGATCAGAGATCGCTGCGGGTGAAGCTGAACGTAGCGGCCCGCGATGAGGCCATCACCGTCGATGGGGAAGCTCCGCTGGTGCGCGAAGCGCCTTCGGTAGCAACGTCGGTCGATCGCCGTTTCATCGAGAATCAGCCTTTGAACGGGCGGACGTTCCAGACGTTGATCAATCTGAGTCCCGGCGTGGTGATCACCGCCTCGTCGCTGCCGGAGAACGGGCAATTTTCGGTGAATGGCCAGCGGACCGGTTCGAACTATTTCACCGTCGATGGCGTGAGCGCGAATTTCGGGCTGCCCTTTGCCACCTCACCCTATGAAGGCAGCGGCGGCGGAGTGCCGTCCTATTCGGCGGGCGGAGGCAGCAGTTCGCTCGCGTCGGTGGATGCGGTGCAGGAGTTCACGGTGCAGACCTCGACTTACGCGCCCGAGTATGGCCGGCAGCCGGGTGCGCAGGTGGCGATCGTGACACGCTCGGGCACCAATGCGCTGCATGGGTCCCTGTTCAACTACCTGCGCAACGACAAGCTGGATGCCAATAGCTGGTTCGGCAATTTCAATGGATTGAAACGGCCGGCGCTGCGGCAGAACGATTTCGGTTTCACGGTTGGCGGACCGGTGTGGATTCCGCGTGTTCATGATGGGCGCAACCGCACGTTCTTTTTCGCGTCCTATGAAGGTTTGCGCCTGGTGCAGCCGGTGATATCGCCCACCGTCCGCGTGCCGTCGCTCGCCGCGCGGGAGCGTGCCACCGGCATTGTGAAGAGCCTTCTCGAAGCGTATCCGCTGCCGGTGGCCGCGCCGCTCACGGGCACTCCCGATGAGACCCCGTACGTAGCGGGATTCTCCAATCCATCGCGTCTGAACGCGACCAGCTTCCGCGTCGATCATTCGGTCGATTCGCGGCTGACGCTGTTTGGCCGCTATAACTACGCGCCGTCGGAATCGCGCGAGAGGGGCCGCTACGCGACGCCGAGCTTCATCGCCGTGCTTCCCGCCAAAACCGAAACAGCCACTCTGGGCGCGACCATGCTGCCCTCGGCGTCCATCACCAACGAAGTGCGCGTGAACTGGAGCCGGTCTCAGGCCTCGCAAACCTACATACAGGACACCTTCGGTGGAGCGAAACTTCTGCCGCTCCCGTCGCTGTTGCCTTCTTTCGCCGATCCGGCCACGTCGCTGTTCTATCTGTCGATCGGTGGCAACGACGAAAATACGATCTCGCCGGGGTCGTTCAGCCGCAACACGCAAACCCAGATCAATGTTGTCGACACGTTGAGCTGGAACGTGGGTGCGCACTCGCTCAAATTTGGGTTCGACTATCGCCGCCTGGCGCCTTCTTTTGGCGGACGCTTCTTCAGCAACTCGCTCACCGTTCCGACCATTACTCAACTGGCAACCGGCATCGTGCCCACAGGCACTACTTCTCAAATCGAGCGCTTTCTAGAGCCGCGCTATCACAACACCTCCGTGTATTTTCAGGATGCCTGGCGCCTTCGGGCGCGCTTGACCTTGACCTACGGTTTACGCTGGGAAGTCAATCCCGCCCCTTCGGGCGGCGCTGGTAACGTGCCGCTGGCGGTCAAGGGGCTCACCGATCCGGCCACCGCCACGCTCGCCCCGGCGGGCACACGGCTCTACGAGACGACCTACTCGAACTTTGCGCCGCGATTCGGCGTCGCCTATCAACCGTTTCGCGACCGCTCGACGGTGATCCGTTCCGGATTCGGCGTCTTCTACGATCTCGGCTATGCATTTGCCGGCACCGCGCTCTCGCCCACCAACTATCCCTTCGCCCGCAGCCGCACGGTTAGCGACCGGCCGGTCACCGATCCGATTTTCCAGACTCCCGTGGCGCCGCTGAATCCGAATCCGCCCTATCCGCGCCTGTTCTCGTTCTACGACGGATTCCAACTGCCCTACACGCTGCAGTACAGCTTCGCCGTCGAGCAGCCGTTCGGGCCGTCGAACTCGTTGTCGGTCTCATACGTGGGATCGGCGGGCCGCCGGCTGTCGCGCGTCGAAAGTCTGCGGCCGCAGACGCTGCGCAACGCCAACTTCACGCGCATCGATGCGGTCGGCAACGGCGCGAGCTCGGACTACAATTCGCTTCAGTTGCAGTTCAAGCGGCGCATGACGCGCGGTCTGCAGGCGTTGCTTTCCTACACCTGGTCGAAATCGCTCGACACGGCGTCGGATGAATCCATCAACAATCTGTTCGCTCCCGTCGCGCGCATCGATCCATCGTCGGATCGCGGCCCCTCGTCGTTCGACGTCCGGCACGGGTTTACGGGATCGGCCAGCTATGAGATTCCGGCCGTATTCACGCATCCGGTGGCGCGCGCGATCGTCCACGGCTTCGCCATCGACTCGGTGATCCGTCTGCGCACGGCCTTCCCCATCACTCCGGTTACGGGACGCGATCCTCTCGGGTTGGGCTTGACTAACGTGGCGCGGCCGGATCTGGTGCCGGGCGCCCCACTCTATCTCTACAGCGACGCGCTTCCCGGTGGACGGCGATTCAATCCTGCGGCCTTCGATGGCGCCACGCCGCTGGCGCAGGGCAGGCAGGGAACGCTCGGCCGGGGGACGATGCGCGGGTTCGGTCTTTCCCAAACCGATCTTTCGCTGCGGCGGCGGTTCGCTCTGACCGAGCGCGTGGGCCTCGACTTCCGCGCCGACGCTTTCAATCTCTTCAACACGGCGAATTTCTCCAATCCCACCGGCGTGATGACCAGCGCCAATTTTGGCCGTTCCGTTTCCATCCTGAGTACGGGCCTGGCGGGAGCCAGCGGCCAGAATCCGCTGTTCGTCGTAGGCGGGCCACGATCGATTCAACTTTCCCTCAAGCTTCAATTCTGATGAAGGACCAGCATGCGTAAACTATCGTTCCCGCTCGCGGCGCTGAGCGCCGTTTCCGCCCTCGCCCACGACATGTACATTATGCCGGGCACTTTCCGGCCCGATTCCGGCGCCAAGGTTACGGTGGGTTTCCACGTGGGCGATGCTTTTCCGGAAAGTGAAGTGGCCGGGCGCATCGCGCGCCTGCGCGAGCCGAAATTGATTTGGAAAAACGGCGGCGCGGCGTTCACCAACCTGCGCATCGACGGCAAGCGCGACGCGGGCGACGCGGTGGTGGCTGGATCCGGTCACGTGATTGCGGCCGTCAGCACCACGCCCAGCCTGATTACACTCGCGCCGGCCAAGTTCACGTCCTACCTGAAGCACGAAGGTCTCACGCCAACCATCGCCTGGCGCGCGGAGCATGGCGAATCCGCCAAGCCCGGCAAGGAGCGCTACAGCAAGTTCGCCAAAGCGATTCTGCTCTCGGGCGTGGGCAACGGCTTCGCCACCGCGCCGATAGGCTATCTGATCGAGATCGTCCCCGAAGCGGATCCGTATGCGCTGAAGGCCGGCGATTCCCTCCCGATCCAGGTCTTGTTCCGGGGCAAGCCCGCCGCGGATCTGCAGATTGAATCGGCATGGGCCGGTCCCACGGGTGCGAAGAAAACCGTCGTGGGCCGCACGGGCGCCGATGGCCGGTTCCGGTTTCCGGTCCCAGCCGCCGGGCGTTTCCGCATTCACACGATTCAAATGGAGCGCTGCGCCGAACCCGCGGTAGCCGATTGGGAGAGCTTCTGGGCGAGCCTTACTTTCGAAGTGCGGTGAGCTTTCGCGCAGCCGCGCCCGGCTCCATCCAGGACACGTTCAGCCCGCCATCCTTGCGCGGCTCGATCTCGAGCAGGGCGGCATTGGCACCGTCAAAGTAGCTGAGCTCGAAGAATGCGCCGTTGAAGCGCCCGCTCAACGGGCCCGATTCCTTCCCACCACGGCTCACGATGGCAATGGTGTCTTCGCCGGTGCGCCGGATCGAGATCTTCCAATCCGCCTCCGGCAGCGGCCACTGGCCCGAGATATCCGGACCCGCCTCGCCGGCCACGCTGCAGGTGCAGTAGGCGGCGGCTTGAAATTTGTTTGGCCCGAACGTACCTTTCAACTCGCCCGCAGACAGAACCGCTTGCATCCGCGCAGCAGGGAATTCGGCGTGCGCCGCTTTGCCCTCGAAACTGGCTCCGGTGGAACGAACCCGCGTGTCGCCGGTGGCCATCGACACGGAAAACCCGGCGCCCGCGCCTTCCATGTGCATCGTGAAGGGCACGCGCAACGATCCGACCAGTACCGTCCCATCCCACCGACCGGTGAGCGTTTCCGCGCTTAGCGCCGCGGCCACTCCCACGAATGCAGCCGCGATACGGATCGAGTGATGCATGACGCTCCTTAGCTTACTTCAGCGGATGGAAGCCGCTCAAAATATACTTGGCAAGTTTCGCCCGGCCGTTCTCCCTTTCTCAAGCAGAGTCCAATTGATTCGAGAGAAACCAGCGCGCTTTCCGCGCAGCAGTTCACGTTTCTCGACGAAGGAAGCCAGGAAGGCTCCACGATGTCCAACGAGTCCGCGCCCAAGGCGTGGATCAAGACGGCCACCAACAACTGGCATCCCGAACACCACTTCCATCGCCAAGGTCTCCATTCCCGGCACGCACGACTCCGGCTCCCGGCATGGCGGTCTGGCGGTGGCCACACAGACGTGGTCGATCAAAGATCAGCTCGATGTTTGGGCTTTTCTGCATGAATGGCAGGATGGCGCCAAGGTTTCGCTGCCCACCAAGGTCAAGTACGTGAAGCAGTACAGCGATCTCGCCAAGACCTCCAACGACTGGATCTTCAACTCACTCTCGGGTTCCACCGCCATGGCGCCCATCTGATGAGCATGGATTTCCCCGGTGAGCGCGCGATCTATCGCATCGTCAAATCGAACTTCGCCGGAACTACACCCTGTCCCGCCAAGATCTTCAGTTCGCGAAGCGCTCATTCCTGGGTCGAATTCCGTCTTCCGGCCGGCGTGCAGGGCAACGTGGCGACGGTGCCAGGCGGCGCCTACAACAAGTACGTATTCCCGGCCTGCAATCGCGCGCACTGGAGCGATCTCGCTTTCGCCTGCATCGGTGGCGTCTGGGCCAAAAACGCAAGGCAACTGGGATGCCGAGCTGATACACTTGCGGCGACCACATGCAGCGCCGCAAGTTCATCCTCAACGCCGCCGGATCGTTCGCCTCCGCCGAACCGCAAATGCCTCCGCTCGACTATGGTCTTTCGTTCCTGTCCGGCGTCGCTGCCTGGAACCGCGTGCGCTTTTGGGTCGAATCGCGCACGCGGATTTTCGATGCGCGTTCGGGCAGACACGAGGACTATTTGCAATGTGCGTCCTGCAAAAGCGAGGATACGTTCGCGGCGGCGAACCTCTTTCTGGCCGACAACTACGATTTCCTTCCCATCTTCGGTCCGGAATTCGGGCTGATATTCCGGCGCAAGGCGTCGGCCACGCCGGGCTATCGCGAGGTGCGCGCCTCGAACAAGATGTGGGACGGGCAGACGCTGCGTCTGGCTCCGGCCCGCCGGCCGCGCCTGCTCGATTCGGCCGCGGCCATTCGCAAAGCGACCCACGACGGCCTGCCGCTGGTGGCACAGACGGCGTTCACCAACGGGGCCACCGGCTATCACGCGATTGTGGAATATCCCGTCAAGACGATGAACATCCACGATGAAAAGGACCAGTATCAGGTGGACACCGGCCCGGTCGCGTTTCCCGATCTTTCCCGGCGGTGGGACCGGCTGGCCGATTCGATCTCACTCGCTTTTGTCGCCTTCAACGCGCCGTCGTTTGCCGACTTCATCCGGGAGACGGAGACAGCCACATCGGGCAGCACGCGCGTGGAACATTATTCCGATCGCGTCACCGTCAGTGGCACGAACCGGCTGTTCGCCATTCGGCGATGAGGTCAACCGGCTCGATTCGCGAGACGAGTCACGGGCACCAGCGGGCCGTTCGCTGACCGGTTCCACGAGGCTTCAAGCCCAGTTCGCCCATTCGCCCGCCAGGCGGCGCGCGCCTGTTCTGGCATGTCCATCGCTCGCCGCTTCGATTCGCGAAGCTTGCGGCCAGTTCGCCGGCAAGACTCCAAAGCGGCGGCGCGCTCCTGTTCTGGGGTCCATCGTGTCAACGGTCCGTGGTTCGCCGCTTCGATTCACGAAGTTGGCGGTCAGTGGCGGCGCGCTCCTGTTCTGGGATGTCCACGCGTCACCGGTGCTTGTTCGCCGCTTCGATCCGCGAAGCTTGCGGCCAGTGGCGGCGGTGTGTCGTCCGCCGCTTCGATCCGCGAGGCTTGCGGCCAGTTCGCCGGCAAGACTCCAAAGTGGCGGCGCGCTCCTGTTCTGGGATGTCCATCGCGTCACCGGTGCGTTGTTCGCCGCTTCGATCCACTAACCTGACTTTCGCAGTTAACGGGCATTTTCGGCCCTCGAGCAGAAGAATCTC
>CADEFT010000028.1:72608-107372 GCA_902826685.1 uncultured Acidobacteriota bacterium | reverse complement strand
TCGTCGGGGATGCTGCTCCACAGGAAGAACGACAGGCGCGAGGCCAGTTCCAGATCGCTGACCGGATACGCCGTCCTGGCGGCGGCCGCGGCCGGATCGCGCTCGACGCGGAAGAGAAATTCCGGACTCACCAGCACCGCGCGCAGGCCCATCTCGATGCCCGATTCAAAACCTTCCTTCGACCGCGTTTCGTGGAAAAACTTGAGCGGCATGGCGAAGTCGGCGTCAGTCACCGGACGGCGATAGGCGCGGCGGGTAAGGACGGCGAAGATCCGTTTGGCGCAGGCATCCTCTTCCGCCGCACTCGCCGGATGGCAGAGGAAGAGGCGCTGGCGGCTGGGCGTATCGCTCACACCGCTCGCCTGATACGGTCCGTTGATGGTGATCGAATACAAGGCAGGCGTGATGCGTGGATGCCGGTCCATATTGAAGTGGGCGGCATAGGGCTGGCGCTCGGTTTCAAGCAGCGCCGAGGGCATCTTGGGAAACGCCACCGCCACGGTGTGCGGCCCGGCCTTCACCGCCACGCGCGCATTCAGGCCCTGGTCGACTTTCGAATGGTCCTGCTGTGCCCCGGGCGGCGTCACGCGAAACAGCTTGAGGCGCTCCCCATCGAGCATCAGCTCCACGTCGTGCGCCTCGCGCAAACCTTCGACGTGTTCATTGCGATCGCGCTGCAGGCGGATCTGAATGTCGTATTCGGCATCCACCGGAAACAGGTAAGGAACCACGGTGCCGCCGCGCGTTCCGAGCGGCAGTTCGTCGAAATGCTCTTCCTGGGTGAGATCGGGCGGCAGTTGAATGGTCTCACCGCCGGGAGCGCGACCGGCGATGCCCACCGCCAGACGGCTCACGCGGCGCGCGGCCGAAAGATACCGTTCCAGCAAAGTGGGGGAAAGACCGGCGACGGTGATGTTGTCGAACCCGTGGCTCGATTCGTCGGCGGGCAGCATCGAGGTCACATCCACGTCGATGGCCAGCAGATCGCGGATCGCATTGCGGTATTCGGTGCGCGTCAGGCGGCGGAACGTATCGGTGCGGCCCGGATCGGGCTTGGCCGCCGCTTGCGCATCGAGAGCCGATTCGACCGAACGTAGCAGAGCCTTATACCCCGCCTCGTCGGGCCGCGGCGCTCCGGCGGGCGGCATTTGCCGCGCCCGCAACCGGCGCACCACTTTTTCCCACGCTTCGGGATGATTCCCGACAGGCTCGCCGGAAATGGTTTCGATGGCGAAACCGGCCGTCTTTGTTTTGCTGTTGTGGCAGCCGTAGCAATAGCGGTTGAAGGTCGAGCGTTCGGAGGCAGGCTGCGCGGCAAGCGACATAGCCAGGAGAGCAGCTACGGGGAACATCTCTGCGCTCACTATATCATTGTGACGGCTTTCAAAATACCAGCTTCAACCCGAACTGAATCTGCCGCGCCGAGCTCGACGTTTCCGAGATCGTGCCCGCCGGGGCGGTGTTCACCACGGCGTTCGGAAACAGGAAATGCGCGTCGTTGAATAGATTGAAAAATTCCGACCGGAAGTTGAGCGAGAACCGCTCGCCGAGCCGGAACGTGCGCGCAATGGAGACGTCGAGGTTTATCAGTCCGGGACCTTCGAGGACGTTGGCGGCGGAGTTGCCGAGCGTGAAGGCGGCCGGCACGGTGAACGCCGTGGGGTCGAACCACCGGTCGGGGGAGCGGACGCCGCGATCGAGGTTTCCATCGCGGACGCGATTGGGGCGCAGCGCGCCGGTCGTGTTGGCCGGATTGCCGTTCACCGTGGGCGTGTAGGGCAGGCCGCGCTGAGCCTCGAAGATCGGCGAAATCTGCCACCCGCCCACGATGTGCGAGATGCCGCCGCCGGAGATCCATTTGCGCCCGGCGCCGAAGGGAAGATCCCAAACCGCGGCGGTAAAGAAGCGGTGCGGCAGATGTTGGATGGAGAGCCGCTTTTCGGTGGCGAGCACGCTGGTGAGTTGGCCGGTCTGCCCTTCGAGCGTCTTGCTGAAGGTGTGGCCCGCCAGAATCGAGAAACCGCCGCTGAACCGGCGCTCGAATTTCGCTTCCAGTCCCTGATAATTCGCACCACCGAGCGGCACGGACATAAGGATGTCGGCAAAGCGGGTGAACTGCCGCCGCGGATTGTTAGCGCCCGCTCCTGGAACGGGTTGGTTAATGTCGATGCCGTTGATCATGCCGTGGACGGTGTTGGACCCGACGTAGGCGAACGACACCAGCGAGTTCCAGGGCAGCGAATGCTGCACGTTGAGGTTCCACTGGTTCATCGTGCCATCGGACCATGGATACGGCCAGATGGCGGCGAGCGAGCGGCCATCGAGAACCGATGGATTGAGAGCGCTCGCTGAGAAGCCGTCGCGGATGACGTGGGCCGATGCCGCCGCCGCGGCTTGCGTGGGAATGTTCACTTGCAGGTAGAACGGCGGGTTGTAGTCGGGCGTGGCGCCGGTGGGCAGCGAGAACGTGCCGAGGTAGAAGAGTCCATACCCGCCGCGAATGACGGTCTTCTTGCCCGCCTGATAGGCAAAGCCCACGCGCGGCGCGAGGTTGTTGAGATCGCGGCGGCGGAAGGAGCGTTGTTCCACGCTATCGCCACGCGGGAAGATGATTGTCCCGAACGCGCTATCGCCCGGGTCGATCACGAAGTTGGCGACGCGGTCGTTCTGCTCGACATAGGGCGCTTGATACTCATACCGCACGCCCAGGTTCAGAGTGAGCGTGGGCGTGATCTTCCAATTGTCCTGAACGAAAAACTCATGCGACAGGTTATGGCGGCGATTGTCGAGCACGGCGCTGAGCTGAGCGGTGCTGGTGAGACCGAGCAGCGTATCGGCGATCGAATCGCCTCCGGTTTGCGTGCCGGCCACCGTACGTGTGAACTGGCCGTTGAACGAATACACACCGCGCGCGAAGTTGGTGATGCCGGTGTATTGGATCGTGTTGCGGATATTGGCTCCCATCTTGACGGCGTGCCTTCCGCGATTCCAGGAAAAGGTATCGACAAACTGGCGCACATCCTGCTTGCGCGGATCGGGAGCGAAGCTGCGGTCGCCGATGTTGCGGTAGCCGGCTGGCTGGAAGAGCGGAACGCCATTGATATCGGCGCGGTCGAAAGTGCCCTTGAAGCCGAACTGTTTCCAGAGCGGCTCGGTGTTGGGAGTGTTGATGGTTCCCACCAGCCGGTTGTACGCCAGGCGCGCCTCGTTGACCATCGAGCCGTTCTTGAAGACGCGGGTCCAGTTCAGCACGCCCGTCTTGGCGTCGGAGGTGCGCAGGTTGGTGTCGCCGCCGCTGGCGGGCATGGGAAGGCTGCCTGGCTCGAGACGAACCCAGTCGAGGATGCTGAAGCGGACAAATAGCGTGTCGTAGCTCGAGATCCTCCAATCGGCCTTGCCGTCGTACTTGTAGGAGTTCAGATTGCGCGGCGAGTTGAACAGATAGTTCTGCGTGCCAGGGCGGTTCGGCGCCGGATAGAGGCGAAGAACCTGTAGCGCGACGGGGTCGAAACGGGCGGTTGGAATGGCGTTGTCCGGAAATGGTGTGCGGCTTCCGTTGGCGGCCTGCGTGGCTGGGTCGGCGATCGTGGGCAGGCCCGCGAAGTTCCCGGCAACCTGCCCGGGCAGGGGCACGGTGCTCAAGCGTGTCAGCTTCTCGCGAATGTTGGTGCCTTCAAAGCTGCCGAAGTAAAAGAGGCTGTCGCGCCTGATGGGGCCGCCCAGCGTTCCGCCGTACTGATTCTGGCGGTAAGCGGGTTTCGGCCGGCCGCTGTTGAAGAAATTGTTGGCGTCCAGTTTGTCGTTGCGAAGAAATTCGAACAGCGTGCCATGCACTTCGTTGGTGCCGGATTTCGTGGTCACCTGCACCACCGCGCCGCCGCCGCGGCCAAACTCGGCGCCGTAGTTGTGAGTTTCGAGCTTGAACTCCTGGATGGCGTCGATCGACGGCTTCACCGCCTGATTCGAGGCCACCACGATGCCGCTGAAGTAGTTGTTGTTATCGGCCCCGTCGAGGGTGAAGACGTTCTGATCGTGACTGGCGCCATTGGCGCTGAAGGCGTCCTCCACAAAGTTCTGCGTGCGCGACGGCAGCACGCCCACCGACAGAACCGCCAGATCCTGATAGTTGCGTCCGTTGAGCGGCATTTGCGTGATCGTGCGATTCTCGATCACCTGCCCGAGATTCGAAGTCTCCGCTTCGAGCAGAGGAATCTGTCCGGTGACTTCGATCACTTCGGCCACCTGGCCGAGCACCATCTGAACGTCGATCTTGGCCCGCGTCCCGGCGTTCAACGTGACCTCCCGCCGGCGCACCGTTTGGAAGCCGTCGCCCGAGGCCTCGAAATCGTAGGAGCCAATGGGCAGCGCCGTCAGCACGTAGACGCCCGATTCGGCGCTGGTGGCGCGGTAGTCGAGGCCGGTGGTCCGGCTGATGGCGCGGATCCGCGCGCCCGCCACGGCCGCGCCTGTTGGATCGGTGACGACACCGGTGATGGTGGCTGTATCGACCTGCGCGAGCAAGGCCGGCAGTATTGTCAGAAGCAGTGTGCAGAGCCGCATCGAACCCTCCCTCCCGCCGTAGCTTTAGACGGTGGATCGAGTCTACCCGAATTGCCGGGAGGCGAGAGTACGGCCTGCCGCTACAACCGGATCGAACCGGAAGCCCGCCGCCGAGCGCGATCGTGCCCTCAATCGCCCGCAGCCCCGGATTCGATTCACTGCGTTGGATGAAGTACGCACTCGGAATCCGGAAGGCCGGCGAGGTGAACGCCTTCTTCCGCGCCGTATCGACGGTGTGCGGACTCGTGCCGTCGTCCCGCAGCGCCGCCTTGATGGCGCCGGCATGGTCCAGCACCACCACCGCGACGCGAAACCCGTCGGCGCGGCACTTGTCCACCGCCGCCTGCGCGGCTTCCACCGCCATCGACAGCGACACGTTGCGCTCGGTGAGCGGCCCCTGTTGACTGAATTCAACCGGGGGTGGATGCAGCCCCTCTCCCGGGTTGTTGTAAGGTAGAAAGAAGTCTTCACCCCGTTGCGTCAGACGGCCTCATTCTCTCGTTTGCAGGAGGTGCAGTTTGCAGCTTCGTCAAGTTGCGTCTATTTGTTTCGTTCTCAGCCTGAGTTCCGCCGTGGCGGAGGCGCAGGTCCTCTACGGTTCGCTGGTAGGAACCGTTTCCGATCAAAGCAACGCCCCCGTTCCGGGCGCCGCGGTTACCATCACCAATCAGAGCACCGGCCTGACTCGTGAATCGGCCTCCGATTCCGAAGGCCGCTACTTCTTCCAGAACGTTCCGGCCGGCTCGTATGAGCTGAAAGCTTCGGCCAAGGGATTCCGGCAGCTCGCCCAGACCGGCGTGGCGATTTCGATCAACACGGTGAATCGCCTGCCGCTGACGCTCGAACTCGGCCAGGTCACCGAACAGATCACGGTGGAGGCGTCGGCGGCGACGCTGCAGACCGACAAGGCCGACGTACACGTCGAGCTCGGCTCCAAGGAAGTGCAGAACATGCCGCTGCCGCGCTACCGCAACTACCAGAGCCTGATCAATCTGTCGCCCGGCGCCACACCCGGCCGTTATCAGAACTCGCCCGGCTCGACGCCCGGCCGCGCGCTGACCACCAACGTGAACGGAGTCAACCGCAACAATAACGTCACCAAACTCGACGGCGCGGTGACCGTGCACATCTGGCTTCCGCACCACACCGCCTACGTCGCCCCCACCGAGACGGTGGAAACGGTCAACATCTCGACCAACAATTTCGACGCCGAACAGGGCATGGCGGGCGGAGCGGCGACCACCGTGACCACCAAGTCGGGCACCAATGAATTCCATGGCTCGGCGTTCTTCTTCCACGACAACAGCAAGCTGGGGGCGAAGAATTTCTTCTTCCGCAGTCCGAAGACGCCGAAGAGCCTGGTAACGATTCCCGGCTTTACCGCGGGCGGTCCCATCGTGAAGAACAAGCTGTTCTTTTTCGGCGGCTGGGAGGGTGTGCGTGAACGGCTGAACCGCAGCCGTCTCTACACGGTGCCCACCGCGCAGGAGAAAGCAGGCAATTTCGACGGGCTCGGTACCGTGATCTACGATCCGGCGACGGGCCAGGCCAATGGCATGGGCCGCATGGCCTTTGCGGGCAATATGGTTCCGCTGTCGCGCCAGAGCGCCATCGCGCGCCAATTGAACGCCCTGCTGCCCGCGCCGAACCAGCCGGGGTTCAACGCCAATTACTTCACCTCCGGCGGCCAGAACATGAACCGCGACAACTTCGACGTCAAGATCAACTACAACCCGTCGAGCAAGATGACGATGTTCGGCAAGTACAGCGCGATGGATGCGCTGGTGACGGGCGATTTCGGACTGGGCGCCGCGGGCGGCCCCTGCATCTGCGACGGCGGTATCGGCGACGCCACGGTGTTTGCCCAGTTGAGCACCGTTGGGGTCACCTACACCTTCACGCCCACGTTCCTCTGGGACAGCTCCTACGGCTGGACGCGCACGACGTCCAAAGGCGTTCCACGCGACTTCGGAACCAACATCGGACTGGATGTGCTCAAGATTCCCGGCACCAATGGCGCCGGAGAGCGGGAAAGCGGGATGCCGGCCTTCCTGGTCAGCGGCTACACCAACCTGGGCAACGCCGAGGCCTGGAACCCTTACTTCTATAACGACACCAGCTACACCAGCACGCAGAACTTCAGCCTCATCCGGTCGGGCCATGAAATCCGGTTTGGCTTTGAGGGCGTGCGCCACTGGCTGAACCACTGGCAGCCGGAAATTGGCTTTGGCCCGCGCGGCCGTTTCGACTTCAACCAGACCGTCACCGGCACGGTGGGCCAACCCACCAACCAGTTCAACGCGCAGGCGGCGTTCCTGCTGGGCCTGCCGCAGACGATGGGCAAGACGCTGCAATGGGAAAAGATGGTGGGCTTCAACTGGCAGCTCGGATGGTACGTCCGCGACCGCTGGCAGGTGAGCCGCAACCTGACGTTAAACCTCGGCGTGCGGTATGAGCTTTATCCGCTGATGACGCGCTCCGGCTTCGGCGGCATCGAACAGTGGGATGAGACCACGAACCTGGTGCAGCGCGGCGGACGCGGCAATAATCCGAAAGGCCTCGGCATCACCACTGGACGCAAGATGTTCGCGCCGCGCGTGGGCATCGCCTGGCGTGTGAGCGATAGCACGGTGGTCCGCACCGGCTACGGCATCACTTACAACCCCATGCCATTCGCGCGCCCGCTACGCGGATTCTATCCCCTGACGATCGCGCAGGATTTCACGGCGCCCAATTCCTACGTGGCGTTCCGGCCGCTCGAACAGGGCATTCCCGAATTCACCGGGCCCGATTCGAGCCTGGCCGCTATACCGCTGCCGGGCACGGCGCAGATGCGCACCATCGCCGGCAAGTCGGTGGAACGCGGCTACGTGCAGAGCTGGAATTTCATCGTGGAGCGCAAGCTGCCGAAGGACATCATCGCCTCGGTGGGCTACGTGGGAACCGCCACCATCCGCAGCTTCGCCGATTGGGAAGCCAACGCCGCCGCGCCCAACGCCGGCAACACGGGCCGTCCCTTCGCCGCCAGATTCAACCGCACCGCTTCCACGCTTTACTGGAGCGGATTCGCCAACACCAACTACCATTCGCTGCAGGTGGCGGTGAACCGGCGCGTGGCCAACGGACTGCTGCTCAAGGGCGCCTATACGTGGTCGAAGGCGATTAATATGACCGACGACGACGGCTGGGCCGGCATGACGTTCAACTATCTGCCACACCTCAGCCGCAACCGCGCCCTGGCCGGTTTCGATACGCCCCACATGTTCCAGATGGCATTCGTCTACGACCTGCCGATGGGCAAGGGCAAAGGGATGGCCAATTCCGGCGTCAGCGCGGCCGTGCTGGGCGGCTGGCAGGTTAACGGGGTGTTCGCATCCTACTCCGGACGGCCGTTCACCGTGGGCGCCGACGGCGGCTCGCTGAATGCGCCCGGCAACACGCAGACCGCCGACCAGGTGAAGACCAGCGTGGTGAAGATCGGCGATCTCAATCAGTTCTTCGACACCACCGCGTTTGCCCGCGTCACCGAAGCGCGGTTCGGCACCACCGGCCGCAACCTGCTTCGCGGACCCGGCGCCGTCAACATGGATTTGAGCCTGTTCCGCGACTTCCGGTTGAAGGAACGTCTGAAGGCTCAGCTTCGCGCCGAGGCGTTCAACGTGTCCAACACGCCGCACTTCAACAATCCGGGGGCGACCGTGGGCACGGCGTCGTTCATGCAGATCACCAGTGCGGTGGACGATCAGCGCACCATACGCCTGGGGATGCGCTTCGAATGGTAGCCGGCGAATCGTAGTCCGCATCGATGCGATCTAACTTGCCGGCGCCGAGCGGACGGTTGCCGGCAGGTTTCCTCAAGCGATGGGGCGGCGGGTCCACGTGGGATCAGCTAACGTCAACCGGCAGAACTGTCGGCGTCGAACGGACGGATTCAGCGAATCGTAAACCGCAGCCGCCTCACTTCCCTCCTGGGGTTCTTGTCGATGCGATCGAACTTGTCGACGTCGAACAGACGGTCCAGCCGGTTGCCGGCCAGATCCTCAAGCGCGGTGGCGGCGGTCAATTCATACGTGCCGGGGGCCCACGGCTCATCAGGCGTGAAGAGCCAGCGCGTTTCGTTGCGATCCGCCGCGGCCGCGCCTTTCACATGGGCCAAGTGCAGTTCGCGCAGCAGCAGGGCGTGGTCGAACGGCTCGCCCAGGTCCACTTTCAACGGGTCGCGCGTACCGGCGGCCGGCGCCTCGATCCGCCACCGGCTCATCGAGGGGCGGGCGCGATCGGCGGCCACGACGGTGAACGGCTTGCGAAATTCACCTATCAGCGGCGCACCCTCCGCATCGGGCCACGCCGCATCGATCGCCAGCGTATAGTTCCGGCCCGCCATCATCGGCTGGCCCACTTCACGGTTCGGAAGCACCTCGCGTTTCACGCGGCCAGGATCGAAAAACACCGTCAGGCGCCGTCCGGCGGCATCCCACAATTCCTGGTCCAATTCAAGAAACGGCAACTCCACCTGGGCGCCCGAGCCGTCGAGCAGGCGGATGTGGCGATACGCCTCGCCGCGAGACATCGGCGCCGAGAAGTGCAGATACAACTTCAGCTGATTTTCGGGCAAGGCCGAAGCGGTGGGATACACCTGTTCCAAGCGCGTGGCGGGACGGGCGGCGGCCGCCGGTACCGTGAACTCGCGGCGCGTCTCCACACCGGCGGCGGAACGGAATACCACCTTGCCGCGGATGCCTGGGCGGAACGGAAAGCGAGGCGCAAAGATCAAAGCCTCGCCTTCGGTCCGCGTGGCTCCAAGCACGGCGGGTGAATCGGCGGCATCGCCGGTAACGACCTCGATGGATCCACCCGCGCCCGGCGTCACGCGAACGGCGCCGCCCACGTATTGGATCTCCACCGCCCAAAGCGCCAATGCGGCCAGTAGCGGCACAGTCTACGGAAGACCGATGGTCTTCAGATCGAGCGAACTGCCTTCCGACACCAGAACCATGGCGAGGGTGTCGCCATAGAGGTCGAGTTGCTGGACGCCTTTGAGCGATTCGATGGTCTCATAGGGCACGCCCGCCTTCTCGGTCTGCGCGGTGATGCCGCTGTAGGAGTCGAGTTTCGCCGTGGGCAGCTTCATCACGCCGCGGCTTGAGTTGTTCATGAGAATGAATTCGCCCGAGCCCTTCTTGTAAACCACCATGTCGAGCGGACGATTGCGATTGCCCAGTTCGGCGATGGTGACGCCCATCACCTTCTTGCCCGGCTTCAGCGACGACACGGGAAACTTCACCAACGGCGTGCAGGTATAGGCGGCGAGAATATGCTGTTCGCCGGCCACTTTGTAAGGCACGAAAGTGCGCACCGGCGACGCGGTTTCAAACCGGCCGTGCTGGCCGTGGTAAATCTCCACGTTGGCGCCGTTGTCGGCATTCTGGAACGGGAACGGAACCACGCGCAGGTTGGAGGAAAACTCCTCGTTCGAAAGTCCGGCCACCACCACTTTGCCATCGACGTAGGCGATGTCGGTGATGGCTTCCTGGCGCAGGCTCTGGCCGCGGCGGTCCTTGGCGGTGGGATCGGGCGCGTTGGGCAGCGCCACCTTGGAGAACCTGGCCGAATCGAGGCTGAACTCGGCGATCTTGCCGGCGGGCGACACGCGGAAGATCATCGCTCCGGCGTCGGGCCCGCGGCCGCGCGCTACCGATATGTAGGCGTTCTTCGATACCGGATTCACCGCCACGTCGTTGATCAGGATCTGGTCGGCGGAGGTTCCAAGCATCGCCGCCACCTTCTCATTGAGACCTTTTACTTCCACCTCCTGCGCCTTTGCCGCGGTGGTGTCGGCGGTGTCGAACGCGTACACGGCGCCGTTGACCGAATCGCCGACGAAGAGAATGCCATCGGGTCCGAAAGCCATGACCCCGGCGGATTTCAGATCGGACTTGCCGGCCTTGAGACTGGATTTATAGTCCGCCGCGAACGAAGCCGCGGCGCAAAGCGAGAGAGCGAGTAAGGTGCGCATGCTCGAGAGAAGCTCCTTCCCTGGAGATGATATCAATAGGAAACATGGCTCGTATACGTTGGGGTCTGGCAGGCTTGCTTGGGTTCGTTTCCCCATTTTGGCCCCAGACGTCCGGGCCGCGGCTGCCGGTGTTTGAAGACATCGCGGCGCGGGCGGGCGTAACGTTCCGGCACCAGTCGTCGGCAACGGCGGAAAAATACCTGATCGAGTCTATGGGCGCGGGCGTGGCGCTGCTCGATTACGACAACGACGGGCTGCTGGACATTTACTTCGTCAACGGCGCCGCGCTGCCTTCGATGGAGAAGACGGGTGAGGCCTATTGGAACCGGCTGTACCGCAACCTGGGTGGCGGCAAGTTCGAAGACGTCACCGCGCGGACCGGCGTCAAGGGGGAAGGCTACGGGATGGGCGCCGCCACCGGCGACTTCGACAACGACGGCTATACCGACCTGTTCGTCACCAACTTCGGATCGAACATTCTGTACCGCAACACGGGCAAGGGCGGGTTTGAGAATGTAACGGCCAAGGCCGGCGTGGCCGGTTCGGGGTGGCACGCGGGCGCGGCGTTCCTCGACTACGACCGCGACGGCCGCCTGGATCTGATCGTCTCGCGCTACGTGCAGTGGAGCTTCGCCCGCAATCCCTGGTGCGGCGACCGCAAGCCGGGCTTCCGGTCCTATTGCCATCCGGATCAGTTCGCGCCCATCACCCATCTGGCGTTTCACAACGAAGGCGGCGGAACGTTCCGCGACGTGTCGAAGGCGCTGGGCTTTGAAGCCGCGCCAGGCAAGGGACTAGGCATCGCGGTGAACGATTTCGATTCCGACGGCTGGCCCGACGTGGTGGTGGCCAACGATTCCGCCCCGCAGCAGTTGTTCCGCAACGATTCCGGGAAGCGGTTTCAGGAAATCGGGCTGGCGCGCGGCATGGCCTACGACGAAGACGGCCGCACCTTCGCCGGAATGGGCGTCGATTTTGCCGATTATGACAACGACGGCCGCCCCGACGTCTTCGTAAATGCACTCGCCAATCAGAGATATGCGTTATTTCGAAATCTGCCCGATTACTTCGAATATCTATCCGGAGCCGCGGGCGTGGGCGCGATCACCGCGAGCCACTCCGGCTGGGGCGCCCGCTTCGTCGATACCGACAACGACGGCTGGAAGGATCTGTTCGTGGCGCAGGGCCACGTGATGGACAACATCGAATTGACGCAGCCGCATCTGCGCTACCTGGAGCCGCTGCTGCTGATGCGCAATCGGGGCGGCAAGTTCGAGGACATTTCCCGCCACAGCGGCGCGGTATTCACCAAACCGCTGGCGGCGCGCGGGGCGGCCTTTGGCGACCTCGATAACGACGGATTCCTGGACGTTGTGATCCAATGCAACAACGGCCCCGCCATCGTGCTGCGCAACCAGGGCAACGGCAACCGCTGGCTGACGCTGAAGCTTGAGGGCACCGCCTCCAACCGCGCCGGCATCGGCGCCCGTGTCAAGGTCACCGCCGGCGGCCTGACGCAATCGGCGATGGCGGCAACGGCGGGCAGTTATGTTTCGGCAAGCGATGGGCGGCTGCATTTCGGGCTCGGCCCGGAGGGCAAGACGGCGCAGGTGGAGATTGCCTGGCCGAGCGGCCGGATCCAGAAATTGGGCGATGTCGCGGCCGGGCAGCAAGTCACAGTCAAAGAGCCCTGAAATCGCGCCGGATCATAGGCGAGCAGGTATCCGCATTTGGGGGCAATTCCGGGCCTTCCAACGCGCTTCGGCTTTATAGGCCGTAGTAATTTGGTATCTGGAGCTTTTTGCATTGTCCAAGAAATTCAATCTATTTGTTTGTCTCCTTGCAACCACGCCGCTCATGGCGGATCAGATCGTGATGAAGAACGGCGACAAAGTCACCGGATCCATCGTCAAAAAAGACGCCAAGACCCTTACCATCAAAACGGAATATTTCGGCGTCGTGACGCTGCCCTACGACCAGGTCACCTCGATCACCGCCGATAAGCCGCTCACCATCGTGCTTCCGGGCGATAAGACCGTGCAGGGCACTCTCGCCACCAGCGGGACCCAGGTGCAGGTGGAAGCCGCCGGGTCGAAGCAGTCCGTGGCCCCGGCCGACATCCAGGTGCTGCGCGACGCCGACGAGCAGAAGGCGTACGAGCGCCTGTTGCATCCGGGATTCAAGGATTTGTGGATCGTGACCGGCGCGGTCAACATCGCCGGCACGGCGGGTAATGCCAAGACGTCGACCTTCACCACTCCCGTGAAGGCGGCCCGCGTTACCAATCACGACAAGACGACCGCTTACTTCAATTTCATCAAAGCATCGGCGCTGGTCAATAACGTGTCGGCGCAGACCGCCCAGGCGGTCCGCGGCGGGTGGGGCTACAGCCGCAACCTGAAGCCCAAGCTGTTCTGGGATTTCTTCAATGATTACGAATACGACCGCTTCCAGAACCTTGACCTGCGTATCGTCATCGGCAGCGGTTTGGGCTATGCGGTGTGGAAGGGCGAGAAGGGCCGGCTCGACCTGGTCGGCGGTCTGGCATGGAACCGGGAAAAATTCGATCCGGTGCGCCCGGCTCAGCCGTTCACCCGGAACTCGGCGGAAGCCTACTGGGGCGACGACTTCACCTACAAGCTGAACCCCCGCACCAGCATGTACCAGAACTACCGCATGTTCAACAACCTGTCGCGCACCGGCGAATACCGTCAGAATTTCGACCTCGGCCTGGCCGTGCAGTTGACCAAGTGGCTGACCTGGAACGCCGCCTTCAGCGACCGGTACCTGAGCAATCCTGTTCCGGGCCGGAAGAAGAACGACGTTCTCTACACGACCGGGTTCGGCTTCACTGTGGCTCGCTAGCAAAGTGGGCCTTGACGCAGTGTACTTTATACAGTAAAGTTAACTGAGGCGCCGGGTGAAGGCGCCTCGTTGACTTGGAGGTACACCATGGCGCTGGGCCGCACGCTGACCTGGCTTGGGATCATGATCCTGGTGCCCATCGGACTGCTGGTGGTGATTCCGATCATGACCGCGCCGGTGCTGCACCCGAACCCGCCCCGGATACGATCGATGACGGAGGCGGCACCGCCGCCAAAGTTCGTTCCAGCCGTCGAGCGCGCGCAAAAGATCGTGCGCGAGCGCCTCAATCAAGGCAATCTGCCGGGTATTTCGGTCGCGGTCGGCGCAGGCGGCGGCGTGGTGTGGGCGGAAGGTTTCGGATACGCCGATATCAGGACCGGCGCGATCGTGACACCTCGCCACCGTTTCCGCATCGGCACCGCCTCCACGGTGCTGACGTCGGCCGCGGCGGGGTTGCTTTTGGAAGAGGGCCGGCTGAAGCTCGACGACGAGATTCAGCGGCACGTGCCGGCTTTCCCGAAGAAGCAATGGCCCGTGAGGCTGGCCGATGTGATGGGACATACCGCCGGCCTTATCTCGGATGGGGGCGGTGAGAGTCCGTTGTTCAACAGGCATTGTAAGCAGCCGGTGGAGGCGCTGGCCGCGTTCGCCGGAAGCGCTCTGCTGTTTGAGCCCGGCACGCAGTACTCTTTTTCGAGCTACGGCTGGATCCTCATGAGTGGGGCCATCGAAGCGGCGGCCGGGAGACCTTTCCTCGCCTACATGCAGGAACGGATCTTCGACCCGCTGGGGATGCGCGATACCGTCCCGGATTCGGCGACCTTCGAAGGGGACGACGACTTCCCGTTGTTCAATTTCTTCCGCGAGCGGATCGTGGATCCGCGGACGGCGCGAACAAACGCCCCGCCCCCCGCGACAAACACGGTACCGGACCTGGCGACGACTTACTTCCCAAGGTTCATCGAGAACCCCCGCCTCGGCGTGCATCTGATGCGGCCGCTCGACCTTTCCTGCTACGCCGGCTCAAGCGCGTTCCTCTCCACGCCGTCCGATCTTGTACGCTTCGCCATGGCGATCAACGGCGGCAAGCTTCTGCGGCCGGCGACGGTCCAATCGCTGCAGACGCAGCGGCGGCTGGCTTCGGGCGAGAGCACCGGATACGGTCTTGGATGGAATGCCTCGAGCGAGACGGCCGGCCACAACGGCGAGTTGCACGGTGGGATGACGACCTCGCTGGTTACGTTTCCCGGGCGCGGGATGGCCGTGGCGGTGGTCTCCAACATCGCCCACGCCAAGACTTTCGATTTAGCGATGCGTATCGCCGAGGCATTCGAGGAACAGGGGAAGTGAGAGCGGCAAACCGGATCGCTGCCGGTGGCGCAGCAGGAACACACGCCCGTTACTTCGTCATTGCACCTGCTTGTGTTACGCATTCCGCCCAGGGACACGATACTGGCCAGCATGGAGCTGCTCAAGGAAGAAGGGACCTGAGCGGCGCAAACCGGAGCGCCAGTTCCTTTTAAATGTGCCCGTAGCACAGCAGGAACACACGCTCGTTCAACCGCTTCCGCCGCAGCGAGCCCGTTGCCTCGTCATTGCCACGCGCCGCCCGGGGACACGATGCCCCAACGTGGAACGGCTCAAGGAACAGGGGAACTGAGCGCGGCAAAGCGTATCGCCAGTTCCTTCTGAATCTGCCCGTGGCGCAGCAGAAACGTCCGTTCATTCAGCCGCTTCCGCCGCAGCCACCCTGTCACCTCGTCGTTGCACTTACTCGTATTGCAGGCCGCGCAGGCGGGCACGATGTTGGCCAGCGTGTAGCGCCCGCCGCGCGATATTGCCAGTACGCAATCGCGCTGCAGGGGCTTGTCCGCCGCTCCGCAATAGGCACAGCCACCCCAAGCCTGCTGAAGCGCGCTCCATTGCTCGCCGCTAAGGTCGTGGAGAACGCGCGCCATCCGGCGCTTGCGCTTGCGAGCGGCTCTTACTCTTCGGCTAACCATCTTCAGTGGCGGAAGTGGCGGACACCGGTCATCACCATCGTCAGACCCAACCGGTCGGCCGCCGCGATGACATCGGCATCCTTGACCGATCCGCCCGGCTGAATGGCGGCGGTGATACCTTCGTCGGCGGCCCGTTCGAGTCCGTCGGGAAAGGGGAAAAACGCATCGGAAGCAAGCACGCACCCTTTGAGAGGCAGCACGGCCTTGGCGGCGCCGAAGCGGACCGAATCGAGGCGGCTCATCTGTCCGGCGCCGGCGGCGAGCAACTGCCCTTCCCTGGCATAGACGATGGCATTCGATTTCACGTGCTTGACCACTTTCCAGCCGAAGGCAAGGGCGCGCCACTCCTCGGCGGTGGGCTTGCGCGCGGTCGGGATCTGGGCCTTGGCGGGATCGAGCCTGGCCAGATCCGAGGTCTGCACCAGCGCGCCACCGCTAATGGATTTGATCACCGGTTCGGTGGACACGCCGCCTGAGACCGCGAGCAGGCGGAGATTTTTCTTCGCCGCCAGTACCGCCAGCGCCGCCTCGCTATATCCAGGCGCGGCGATGGCTTCAATGAACGTCCTGGCGATCTCGCGCGCCGTCTCCTCATCCAGTTCGCGGTTAAAGGCCAGCACGCCGCCGAAGGCCGATACCGGATCCGCCTCGAACGCCTTGCGGTAGCTATCGGCGAGCGTTTCCTGTTCGGCGCAACCGCAGGGATTGGTGTGCTTGATGATGGCCGAGGCTGGCCGATCGAACTCCTGAATCAACTGCCAGGCGGCATCGAGATCCACCAGGTTGTTGTAGGACAGCTCCTTGCCCTGCAGTTGCCGGGCATTGGCGATGCCGCCGGCGCCGGAGGAATAGAGCGCCGCCCGCTGATGCGGATTTTCGCCGTAGCGCAGCGCCATCGATCGCGGCAGGCGCAGTTGCAGCGCTTCGGGAAGCGCGTCGTCCGGGGCATCCACCTGTGCAAGGCGCGCGGTGACGGCGGAATCGTAGGCGGCCGTCAGGGCGAAAGCTTTCCGGGCCAGCTTCCAGTGCGTGGCGGGCGCGAGGGAGCCGCCGTTTGACCGCAGTTCCTCGATCAGGCCCGAGTAATCTTCCGGCGAGACCACGACGGCGACGTCCTGATAGTTCTTGGCGGCGGCGCGGATCATCGTGGGCCCACCGATATCGATGTTTTCGATCAGCCGTTCGAGCGTCACGCCCGGCTCGGCGGCGACTTTCTCGAAGGCGTAGAGGTTCACCACCACCATGTCGATGGGGGGGATGCCGTGGGCGGCGATCGCTTCCATATGTTCGGGCCTGGCGCGCATGGCGAGCACGCCGCCGGCGATGCGCGGATGGATCGTTTTCACGCGGCCGTCGAGCATTTCCGGGAACCCGGTCACCTCCGCCACGTCGCGCACGGTAAGCGAATGGTCGCGAAGCAGCTTCGCCGTGCCTCCGGTGGAGATCAGTTCCACTCCCATGGCGGCGAGGGCGCGCGCGAATTCGGCGGCGCCGGTCTTGTCGGTGAGGCTGAAAAGAGCGCGGAGGATTTTGGGCATGAATCCCGTATTTTCTCATGCCCGTCCGCCGGCCCTGGTCCGTACCGCGATTGACAAACGGCAAGGGTCTCACGTAGCCTCAGGCTCATGAGACGCGCTTGCCTGCTGACCGCCATTTGCTTTTCCTTCCCCTTGATGGGGGAGATGAAGAAGGGACCCGCGCTGCCGCACGGTCCGGTGGAGAACTGGGCCCAGTTGCCGAAGGGTTGGAATTTCGGCGAAGTGTCGGGCGTGGATGTGGACCGCAACGATAACGTTTGGGTATTTCATCGCGGCAAGCATCCCGTAATGCAGTTTGACCGGTCGGGAAGGATGTTACAGGCCTGGGCGGAGGTGCCGGTGAAATCGTCGCACGGCATTCGGGTGGATCCGGAAGGCAACGTCTGGCTGGTGGATGTGGGCGGGCACGCGTTGATCAAGTGCTCGAATGAAGGGCGCGTGCTGATGGTATTCGCCAACGCGGGCGCCACGCCAGGCGACAACACCACCAAGTATGCGTTCAACAAACCCACCGGCCTTACGTTTCATCCCAACGGCGATTTCTATGTCTCCGACGGTTATGGCAATTCGCGCGTCGTGCGCTATCGCAAGGACGGCGAGTATGTGCTGCAGTGGGGTAAGAAGGGAACCGGCGAGGGCGAGTTCGACATCGTGCACGATGTGACCACCGACCGCGCGGGCCGCGTCTACGCCGCCGATCGCACCAACGGCCGCGTGCAGGTGTTCGACGCCAACGGCAAGTTTCTCACCGCCTGGAAAGACCTGGGCAATCCCTGGGGCCTGTTCTACGTGGATCGCGAAAACGCGATTTACATGGCCGACGGCGAGCACAACCGCGTATTGAAGCTCAATCTGGAAGGGCAGATTCTGGGCCAGTTGGGCGATTTCGGCAAAGGGCCGGGCAAACTCGATTTCGCCCACCACATCGCCGTCGATTCCACCGGCTCCATCTACGTGGCCGAGATCAAGAACTGGCGGGTGCAGAAGTTCGCCATCGTCCGCTGAGCGATGGGGTTCGCGCTGTGGATGAAGGATGGCTTGAGTTGGGCTCAGGGGACGCATGAATACCGGCCCATGGGCGTGGCCGTCATCAGTTCAAGCGATCACTTCCGGCCACGCGATTTCCAGGCGCGGAGGCGCAATCCTTCGCGCGAGCCGCGTGCCTTCGTGGGATTCTTCGCCTCCCTCGGACACATGAATCTCTATCTCGAGCGTATGCGCCGTTCCCAACGATTTGAAAAAAAGCGCCGCGGCGGATTATCCTCTGGCGTGTCAATTCTTTGACGGCCTTGCGTTGGGAGTGCCGCGGGAAACGGCCGCTCGAAATCCGGTAGCCTGCCACTTATGATCGGGTCAACCTTATGCAATCCGATTCTCCCAACTGCACCGGGTTCGAGCTGGACGAAAGCGCGCTCGCGGAGTTTCGCGCTTCCCTCGAGCTGGGTTTGGCGGCCGCGTTCGCGGGCGAAGATACCAGCCTCACCGTGGAAGCGCGCGCGTCCATGTCTGCGGCGTGCGCGGCGAGCTTTCTCGATTCCAGCCAGTTGGATGGCGTAATTCCCGCCGGACCGGATGCCGTCACCCTCACCATCGCCCAGCCGCTGACCGGTAGCGAGCTCTGGGCGTGGACGCAGCTTCCACGCGAGCGCTCCGCCGCTTATTTCCCCTGGGTCTCGTCGGTCTCGGTGAGGATGCAGCAGGCGCTTCGGCGCTGGCTTCCGGCGTTTCTGTTGGCCGACTCCGAGCGGCTGGAGGATCTGAAGCAGGGTCCCTGTTACCTGCTGTATCGCGCCAGCGCGCCGCACCGGCCGAGGACGCGCGCTTCCTTTGCCAACGATGTTCTGGACGCCGCGCACATCCGGTCTTTGTACCGCTCGGCACAGGCGGGATTGAAGCCGCTGCTGCCACCGATCGAGTCTCAGTTGCGGGAAGCGGGGTTGACGGAGGTGGCGCGGATGTATACGGCGCGCCGTATCGGACGGTGTCTGGAACCGGTGCGCGGGCAGATTCCGCGTGCACTGGAGATCCTGCTGGCGGCGGAGGCGGCGTTAATCGAGGATGTGATCCGGATCGCCACCGAGATCAGCGCGGCCGGGAGCCTGGCGCAGCGGCGGAGCCTGGCACGCGAGATTCCAAAGGCGATCCAAACCTCGCTGCGGCGGGCGGCGAAGGGGCAGATTCTCGAGTGGTTGACCCCGCTGGTGTTCGCCGAGGCGTCGCAGGCGCTGGCGGCCGCGGCCGGGGTGGGCGGGGACCACATTAAAGTGCATGTTTCCGTTAGGTTTCTTCCTCTTTCGCCGATGAGTTGCAAGAGGCTAGTTCTTGAACAAAGTTGCCAACTCGCCAAAGACCCAGGAAAAGCCGATCATGGCGACGATCGTGGAGGAGTTCGTCCAGAAGGCGAACGTCGACACGAAGGCGGAGCTGGAGTTCAACCTGTTGGACGACCTGGTGAACGGGTTTCCGTCGAATCCGATCCTGGCGCGCCGCGCCATGCGGGAACTGTTGTTCCGTTCCCCGGGCCGGTTTTACGGAGCGAGTTTGCAGGTGTTGAAGACGGGGATCAGCAGTCCGGGCCACGACTACCTGATTACCTTGCTGCTTGAAAACGATCTGCTTTCGATTGCGCTCGCCGATCCGGACGCGTTTTCGGTGCAGAATGCGGTAGCGTTGGCGAAGAATCTACACCGGCTGGATCCGCATCTGGACGCCAAGCTGATGAAAAAGATGTTCGCCGAGGACGGCAGTTGCGCCACCGACGTCGATCCGGCCTCCGGTTATCGCATTCTGGAAGTTATCGATGCCGTGAGCGACGGTACTCGCCTGGTGCCGGGGCTGATGAAGCTGTTGCGCCACAAAGATAAGCGGCTGCAGTCGAAAGCCGCGCTGCTGCTGGCGCGGGCTCATCACAATCCGGAATGGTTCCAGGCTCAGTTGACCCATGCCGATCCGCGCGTACGGTCGAACGTGATCGAAGGGCTGTTGCATACCACTCCGACACCGAAACAATTGGAGTCTATTTGGGCGGTAAGCTCCGACGGACATCATCGCGTGGCGACCACGGCGCTGCTGGTGCTGGTACGCTCCCGTTATCCCGGTTCCGCGGAAAAACTGGAACAACTGGCCGACCATCCCCTCGACGCCTTTCGCGTGGCGGCGGCCTGGGCGATGGCGGAAACCGGCGATGGCCGATTCCTCGAAATCCTGCAGCGGCTGGCCAAGAGCGACAGCGGAAACGTGCGGCGCATGGCCATCAAAGGCGCTGTAAGTCTTAGAAAGCTCGGCGCCAATCCGACCAGCTCCAACGCCGAACCGGCATAATTGACATAAAAGTACAGATCGAATGGTATACTGGGCGGTGTGACTAAGATCACCTTTCTCCCGGCCAATATCACAGTGGAGTACGATCGCGCTTCGCTCCCCTACAGCGATCACGGAATGCCGGGGTCCGTGCTCGATGTCGCCCTCAATAAGGGTGTCCACCTCGAACACGCCTGCGGCGGCAGTTGTGCCTGCACAACCTGCCACATCGTGGTCAAGCAAGGCGAACATCTGCTTTCGGAAATGAGTGAGGACGAGGCCGACCGGCTCGACATGGCGGCGGACCTGACGCTGCACAGCCGGTTGGGATGCCAGGCGGTCGTCGAAAGAGACGGCGAAGTGGTGCTGGAGATTCCGGCCTGGAATCGTAATTACATCAGCGAGGGCGGCGCGTCGATTCTGGGGGATGCAATCCCGGTGAAGCGGTAGCGCCGGAAGTACTCCCCGTAAAATATTTTGAAAGATTTCGATCGTTTCGACGCATAGGTTAGTGACACGCCGGTGGCGGGACACGAGTCAAGAGTCCACACCGAGCTTATGAGGAGAACCGCGTCATTATGTCGAAATGGTTTCGCTCTTTAAACCCAAAGCGCCTGGCCGCCACCTTGTGCTTGGTGGCCGCGCCTGAATGGCTGTTAGGTCAGGCTTCGCCCAGCAGTCAGAATCCTACGGGAATCGACGCTGTCATCGCACTGGTGCAGGCGAACATACCGGAGTCGTTGGTGGTCAAGCATATCAGGAGCGAGGCGAAAGCATACAACCTTACGACCGCGGATTTGATCAAGCTACAGAAGGCGAAAGTGCCGACGAATATCATCGAGTTGATGATGGATGCGAAGGAACAACCCGCCGCCGCCCCGGCGAATGCGCCCGCCCCTCCACCGGGTCCGGCCCCTTCCGGACCCGCGGCGGTAACCAATGGCGAAGGCGATAAGAAAGAGGCCAAGCGCGGCTTCTTCGGACGTGTAGGCAGCGGCTTGGCGGATCGCAGTAAGAAGGTGGCGGGCCGATCGGTGGATTCGGCGGAACGAACGCTGGACCGCAACGCCGCCGCCGCCGAGAAGAGGGCGAACGATAAGATCGACCAGACCCAGGACAGGACCGACCGGGCGGTAGACAGGAAACTGGGCGCCGTCGATCAAAAGACCACCGGCGCGCTGGACGGAAAGTCATCCACATCGTCCTCCGGGCAAACTTTGCCCAAAAAGACTGTTACTCCCTAACTGGCAGGGAGAACTGCGGTAGGTTAACTCAATGCCGCTGCTTGTACGAACGATCGGCATGGCGTGGCTTGCCATTACGGCATTGCAGGCGGCGGCTCACCGGTATCGCGTCTATTCGAATCCGTCGATCACAATATCCGGGATCGCACAAAGTAGAGATGGTTTCTTGTGGCTGGCGGCGGCGGATGGGCTCCACCGGTTCGACGGGCTGCACTTTCAGAAGATAGAGGCGTTTCCGTTTTCCTCCGCCAGATTGCTGGCTATAACGACGGATGGGGCTCTCTGGATCGGCAGTATAAGTGGTCTGGTGCGGTACCACAAGGGATCTTTTGAGATCCGTCACAGGGTTCATGTAAAGGGCCTAGCCGCGACCGGCGAGCGCGTCTATGCCGCTGGCGAACGGCTTTGGGAATTTGGCCCGGGCGGGGCGGGAATTCAGCATCCCGTGTTTAACCCGGACGCGGATCTTTATGCGGATTCTTCCGGCGCCTTATGGTATGCCTGCGAGAACAGGACGGCGATATGCCGGGCGCAAACTCGCCCATCGCTGCCTAAGCTGCCACGCTTCACTCTACTTCCCGGGATAAAGACTCAGGCGATTCCAGACGCACAAGGACGTCTCTGGGCGGCCAACGATACGAAAGCCATCGCCTATGTCAACGAACGCCCGGCAATCGAGTTCACCAGGCTCGCGCAGCGGACCTTGTGGCGTCCCGGTCCTCTGGTCGCCGGGCGCAACGGCCAGGTCTGGTTCCTGGGCGAGACGGTGCGAGGGCTTAGTCCGGAAATCGCATACGAGAGGCAGTCCAAAGGTGTGCCGACAGCGGGGTTTGAAGACAGCCGCGGCCCACCTGTGGGTTGCACTTCACGGCGAGGGCTTGATCGAGTGGACCGCCGATGCGAAATGGCAACGATGGTCAAGCGATGAGTTCGGGCAGCAGGCAGTGGCGCAGATCGCCAAGGATGAGCGGGGCAACGTTTTCGCCGCTGGAGAGAGCCTGCGGCGTCTCGATCCGAAACAAGACCGATGGAGTGTCATCCAGCATGGCGCTGGTGGCTACACGGCCGTATTTCCCATCGCGCCCGGCGAGCTATTGGCCGGTACTGTCAACGATGGGCTCCTGCGTGTCACCACAGAAGGCGCCGTTCTGGAGCGCGTTGGGGAAAGCCGTCTTCGGCATCCCACACGAATCGGCTTTGAACCGGACTGGATTACTCGTATCTTCCGGGACCGCGCCGGGCAGGTCTGGCTCACCAGCTTGAAAGGGCTCTTCCGGCTGACGGGGAAAAATGGAGCGCTTGGTCTAATTCGCGAGACTCTGCCCAACCGGTCGTGGAAAGTACCGCGGGCCATCGACATGGAGGTCGATGCGGAAAACCGGCTGTGGACGGCGCTTCATCACGGGATCTTCTGGAGAGAGGGAGATGGAGACTGGCAGCCGCTGACGACCGAACCGCCGCTGACCCGGCTTCAGTCGTTCGCGCTCGGAAAAAGCCCCGATGACGATGTCTGGGTGACTTATGACATGCCGGGCCGGTTCTCACGCGTCCAGCGGCGGGATGGCCGCCGGACGGTATCAGACCTGCTGCCAAGCGAGGGATACGGCCCCGCCGAGACCGGGTTCGTCCGCCGGGACTCTCGCGGCTGGATCTGGCGGGCCTCATCGAGCGGACTTCATGTTTGCGACGGGCGCAATACGGCGCCGGAAGACTGGATTCTTCTGACGGAAAGCCGTGGACTGACTTCGGCGGTACCACGGCAGCACGGATTCTTCGAGGATTCGGATGGATCGATCTGGATCGCGGGAGAGCAAGGAGTCTCGCACTTGTATCCGGATCCTTCGTGGTTTCAGGCACCGCGAACCGATGTCGCGCCTCGCATCACACGCGTCGAGTTGGACGGGCGCGAGATCGAGCTGTCCGGCTTAGAAGAACGCAAGGCTGCCGGCGAAGCGGATGTGCTTCGAATCGAAGTCGGGTCGCTTGAAGCGCCGCAACTCCGCGAGTATCCATTCCGGTACCGGGTTTTGCCGCGCTTCTCCGACTGGCGCCTGTCTCGTGACGGGGTGATCGAGATCGAGGCACCCAGGCCCAATACGTATCGTCTGGAAGTGGTCTATACCGGCACCGGGCCGGCGCCGTCGCTCTCGCAGCAGTTTCGGATCGGACGCTCCCGGCCGCCGATACCGTGGATTTGGAGCGCGGGATTGCTGCTGCTGGCCATCGCCGCCGTTGGCTATCGCACGGCGTGGTTCGAGGGGACCCGCTACCGGTTGGCCAAACTAGCCTATCTGACAAAGCTCGAACACGGCCCACGGGAAGACAAACCGCCTCCCGAGCGTGCCGCTGGCGAGTTACTGGCGGGCAAATACGAGCTCCTGCGGCGGGCATCGGACGGTGGGTTCTCGGTTCTCTATGAAGCGCGGAGCTTGACCGGAATCGCGCCGAGGGTGGCGGTGAAGATCATCAAGATGGATCGGTCGAATGAGGGTTGGTTGAGGGACCGGTTTACCTACGAAATAACCGCGCTTCGTACAATCGAGCATCCGGGTGTCGTTCGGATTCTGGACTGGTGGATCGGCCAAGCGGGCGAGCCGTGCCTGGTCATGCCTTATCTCGAAGGCCCTACGTTGCGTGCCGCGACGAAGGACGGACCGCTGCCAGTGCGACGGGTCGAGCGGCTGCTGCGCCAGGTGGGATCGGCGCTTTCCGAAGTGCACCGGCGGGGAATCGTCCATCGGGACCTGAAGCCGGAAAATGTCATCGTCGTGGGCTCAGGAGCCGGGGAGCAGGCGGTAATCGTCGATTTCGGAGCCGCCGGTCTGAAGAGCGCCGATGGCAACCTGGCGGTGACGACGATGCTCGCGGGATCGGTACGCTACATGGCGCCGGAACAGTTGACCGGGCACTACTCGCCGGCCTCCGATATCTATTCGCTGGGAGCGATCGCGCTGGAACTTCTCACGGGGCGGGGGCTATTCAACCTTGGGTCTCATTTTTCGAGCGGTGCGTTTCATGGCGAGCTGAGCGCAACGCTCGCCGCCGTGGTGGGAACCGATGCCGCGCGCGAACTGGCTTCGGTACTTTCGCCGGCGTTCAACCCTGAGCCGGACAAGCGGCCGCGCGAGGCGGCTGTCTGGTCGAATGAGATGGCGGAAATCCTGACACGGCTTTAAGGGACAGGCGTTCGGCCATCCAGCGGAGACCGAAGTCGCAATCGGCGCGGACGCGCCACGCTTCGCGCCCTTGGCGCAGGCTGATCTCATCGATGGTGAGACCCTCGACGCATCGCAGAGAAATGGATTCCGCGGCGAGACAATCCACGCCCTGCAGGCGGGACCAGGCGGCCCGGACGGCGATGGACTCTTCGGAAACGGCGTGAGACCACATCTCCCGCGGCAGGAAATCGGCAACGGCGGCGGGCTGCACTTTTACCCAGCCGCGGCGGTGGCGCGACCGGTCGATCAGGACTTGCCTCATGGCTCTGGCCGAGAGGTTGAAGAAATGCCTGGCACCGAGGATCGGCTGCCTGATGTTACGCAATTTCAGAAAGGATTCGGCTACCAGGGCCGTTGCCTGTAAGGTGTTGTTCCCGGTTCGTTCCCCGCGCAGTAGCAGCGAAGCGATCGACCGCAAGCGCTGGAAAGTAAGGTTGTATAACAGGTCGCGCGCGCCGCTTTCTCCTTTGTGAATACGAGCAAGAAGCGTAGTAATTTGCCCCGGCGGCTCGTTAGAACTGCTCATAATGTACTTAGCATACACGTTTTGTGTTTCGCGCGGTAAAGGGGATGCGATGCCGGTGAAGAAGGGTAGGGACTGGTACGCCCGAGAGGATTCGAACCTCTGACCTCTTGCTCCGGAGGCAAGCGCTCTATCCAGCTGAGCTACGGGCGCACTGCGTCGATTGTAGCACTTCGGTCCCGGATGTAGGCGAGCGGCAGGTCGCCCGTCAACGCGCGCAGCCAGGCCACGATCTGGCGCACTTCGGAGTCGGTGAGCGGCTTTTCCACCTGATGCTCGCCCATCATGCGGACCGCGGCCTCGAGATCGGCCACCGAGCCGTCGTGCATATAAGGCGCGGTCTTGTCGACATTGCGCAGCGTCGGCACCTTGAACACCATCTTGTGATGTTCCTTGCCGGTGACCTGGAACCGGCCGAGATCCTTCTGATTGGGCCAGGGCTTGGCCATACCGGCCTTGATGTAGAACTTGCCGCCGAGATCGGCTCCCTGATGGCAGGAGACGCAGCCGGCGCGATGGAACGCCAGAAAGCCGGCCTTCTCTTCGGCGCTGAGCGCCTGCCGGTCGCCTTTGAGGAACCGGTCCCATCGGCCGGGCGTCATCAGTTTGCGTTCGAAGGCTCCGATGGCGGCGGCCGAGTTGTCGAGCGTGACCGGCTGCATCTGGCCGGGAAACGCCTTGGCGAACAGCGGCCCGTATTCGGGCGCGGCGCGGAGCGCGGATTCGACGGCGGTGGCATTGGCCATCCCCATTTCGATGGGATTCATGATGGGGCCCTTGGCCTGTTCCTCGACATCGGCGGCGCGTCCATCCCAGAACTGTGCCACCTGGCCGGCGGCGTGATAGGTGGTGGGTGCGTTGCGTCCACCCTTCTGACCGCCGATACCCGTGGAGACCGGGGTACCGTCGGCGCCGTACCGGTCGAGAGGGTGACAGCTATTGCAGGATGTCTTGCCATCCCTGGAAAGCCGCTTTTCGTAGTAAAGCCGTCTGCCAAGCTCGATCTTGGCTTCGGTGATGGGATGCTTATCGCTTTCGACCGCATCGGGCGCGGGCTGGAAATTCTGGAGCAGTTCGGGATCGATTTCGGCCGTTGCAGGCGGTGGCGGTTTGGAACAACCGAGGGCCAGCGCGGTCAGCAGCAGGAGAACGGCACGCATTTCCACTTTCATGGTAGCGCCGTCGTATAGGATGAACTCTTAAGATGGCAATCCTGAGTCTGCTGCTCGCCGCCGCCCTGGCGCAAGACATCGACCTTGGCGGAGTGCGCGAAGAACACGTCATGGCGCCGATGCGCGACGGGACGCGCCTTTCCATTTACCTTTACTTCCCGCGGGGCAAGGTCCGTGGCCGGTGCTGCTCGAACAGCGTTATGCCAGCATGCGCTCGGCGGGTTCCCGCCGCAATTACGCGCGTCTGGCGCAGGCGGGCTTCGTCGTGGCGGCGCAGAACTTCCGGGGCACACAGCTTTCCGAAGGCGGCTTTGACGGCTACCGGGCGCTTGGCTGGGGGAAGCTTCGCGACGGATACGACACGGTGGAGTGGCTGGCAAAGCAACCCTGGTCGACGGGTAAGATCGGCACGTTCGGCGGCTCGCAGGCCGGTTACGCGCAAAACTTCCTTGCCGTGACGCAGCCTCCGCACCTGGTGGCGCAGTACATGACCGATACCGGTTTGAGCCTGTTCCACCTGGGCTACCGCCGCGGAGGCACCACGCGTCCACGCCGGTTTCTGAACATGCTCGAAGTCTGCCGCGATCCCAAGGACGGGCTGCGCTGGCTCGAAGATACGCTGCGCCATCCCACCTACGACGACTATTGGCGCGACGAGGATTGCACACTCCATTTCCCCGAGATGAACGTGCCCGCGTTCAGCGTCGGCAGTTGGTTCGATTTCATGAGCGTGGGCTCGATTGAAAGCTTCATCGGGCGGCAGCATCGCGGCGGCGCCAATTCCCGGGGCCATCAGCAGTTGCTTATCGGCCCGTGGCTGCATGGCGGCGCCAAGGGTCCCTCCATCGGCGATCTGGAATTCCCGTCGAACGCTTCCTTCGATGTCTGGGGCCACATGATCCGCTGGTTCGATTTCCACCTGAAGGGCAAGGCCACCGGCGTCGATCGCGACGCGCCGGTGCGCTATTACGTGATGGGCGCCAACACGTGGCGCGAAGCCAAGGATTGGCCCGTGCCGGCGGTGCAAACACCCATGTTTCTGCAATCGGGCGGCGTGCTCAGTTCGAGCGTGCCGGGAGAGGGCAAGACCGGATTCGTCAGCGATCCCAACAACCCCGCGCCCATTCCGGGCCGCGCGTTTCCCGGCGCGCAGGATGGCAGCCGGTACGAGCGGCATCCGCATGTGAAGACGTTCACTACGGCCGCGCTCGATGCGCCGGTGGAATGGACGGGCCTGGTGAAAGCCGAGCTTTGGCTTTCGTCAACGGCGCCCGATACCGACGTCATCGTGCGGTTGAGCGACGTGCATCCCGACGGACGGTCGATTCTGCTGCTCGACGGTATCCAGCGGGCGCTGTATCGCGAGGGGTTCGAGAAAGAGGTTCCGCTCAAACCGGGCGAGCCTGTGCTGCTGCGATTCGATATCGGCTGGATCAGCCAGGTATTTCAGCCGGGTCACCGGATTCGCATCACGGTCGGCGCGACGGGGGCCGATCTGTACGAACCGAATCCGAATACCGCGCTGCCGATCACGGCCGGCGTTCCCGCCAGGACGATGATCGCCGTCAACACGCTTCACCACGGCGGCAGCCGCGCTTCGCGAATCATCGCACCGCGGCCGCGTTGACGGCGGTTCGATATCGGCTGGATCAACCAGTCGCATTCGCGTCACGAGCGCCCGATCTGTACGAACCGAATCCCACCGCCCTGCCGATTGCGGCCGGCGTTCCCGCCAGGACGCTGATCGCCGTCAACACGCTTCACCATGCCGGCAGGCGCGCTTCGCGAATCATCGCACCGAGGCCGCGTTGACGGCGGAAGCGCGCTCGATGCAGGCCAATCGACAACAACACTCCTCATCACGGCGGCAACCGCGCTTCGTTGACGGCTGGACTCGCGCTCGATGCAGGTCGAATTGACCGGAACACTCTTCACCAGAGCGGCAACGGCGCCTCGCGAATCATCGCACCGCAGCCGCGTTGATGGCGGCGGAAGCGCGCAGAGCTTCGCGCTCGATGCCGCGCAGCATGCCGGCAAAGACGATGTGATGCAGCGGCACCACGGCATACCAATAAGCCAGACCCATCAAGCCGCGCGGACGGAACAGGGCCGTCTGGCTGAGCGTGCAGCGGGCGGCGCCATCGGGCTCGATGCGGAACTCGAGCAGCGCGTCGCCAGGCAGCTTCATTTCCGCGCGCAGCGTCAACCGTCGGTCGCCTTCGATGCCCACCACACGCCAGAAGTCGAGCGCTTCGCCGTAGCCGACATGCTCCGGATTGCGCCGGCCGCGCCGCAATCCAGGGCCGCCAAACAGACGGTCGAGCCAGCCGCGGACGTGCCAGAGCCAGTCCGCCGCGTACCATCCATGCCCGCCGCCCACGCGGCACACGGCGCGGAAGACCGCGGAAGCGGGCGCCTGAATCGAGACCTGGCGCGAATCGCGAAAGACCTTGCCGCCCGCCCAATCCGGATCGCCGGCAATGGGCCCGGCCATCGACCAGGAAGTCTCCACCTCGTTCGAAGCCATCTTTGCGAGTGCGGCGTGAATCGCCTCACGCACGCCCAGCAGGGTCTGCGGGATGAGCCGCGTAATGCGATCCTCACGGCACACCACGGGATTTTTCAATCCTTCGGCCAGCGGCTTGGCGATGTCGTGACTCAGCGGCGTGATGAGGTGGATCCAATAAGAGCTCAGCCGCGGCGTCAGCACGGGCACGGGCAGAATCCAGCGGCGCGGCAGCTTCAGCTCCGCCGCCATCAGATCCATGATGTCGCGGTATGGCATGACTTCCGAGCCGCCGATATCGAAGACGCCGCCAATGGTTTCCGGCACCGTGAGGGCGCCGGTCAGATAGCCGATCACGTTGCGCACGGCGATGGGCTGGCATGGGGTCGAGACCCAGCGCGGCGTGATCATCACCGGCAGGCGTTCCACCAGGTAGCGCAGGATTTCAAACGAAGCGGAGCCCGAGCCGATGATCATCGCCGCGCGCAGCACCGTAACGGGCACACCCGTGGAGGCGAGAATCGTTTCCACTTCGCGGCGGGAAGAGAGATGCTTGCTCAGGCCGGCGCCGGTCTCGCCGAGACCGCCCAGGTAGAGGATGCGCTTCACACCCGCCTGGCGCGCGGCGGCGGCGAACACCTGTGCCAGTTTGCGGTCCTGCTCGGCATACCGCTGCGAGGCGGAGTTCATGGAATGAACCAGGTAATAGGCGGCGTCGCAGCCTGTGAGATCGCGGGCTAAAGAGTCTTGATCGGCAAGATCGGATTTGCGGATCTCAGCGCCAGGTAGCGAGGCCCATTCGCGGCTCGATAATTTTTCCGGACTGCGCGCCAGGCACAGAATTTCATGACCGGCGTCGAGCAGGCGCGGCGCAAGCCGCCCGCCGATGTAACCGGAAGCTCCCGCAATGGCAACTCTCACGAAGAGTAGATGCTTTTCGGGGGGGCCAAGCGTTGCGGAATTGCGTTAGCCTTCCGCTTTGCCGATCAGAATAATGCCGATCTGCAGCCCGTTGACCTTACCCTGCAGGACCCAATCCTCGCCCACCTTGGCGAAGCCGGGCTGAAAGTCGCTATCGGCCTTCCACATGCTGAGCACGGCCGGGTGCGGGGTGCCGGAGGCTTTCTTGCTCCACGCCACCAGCGTGTCGAAGTTGGGCGTGGCGGCGGGGTCGGTATCGGCGGCGATGGGTGTCAGAAGGGCAAAGTCGCGCTGCGGCGCCGCTCCCTGATGATCGCCATTGACGGGATGGAAGCTCAACCGCATCGTGTAGAAGCCGGGGTTCAGGCCCTGGCCGCGCCGGTCGGCGGCCTTGGCGGGGAAGTGAATGACGCCAAGCAGGGCGCCATGGGCGACGCCGGTGAGCGTGACACCCTCTTCCTCGTTCTTGCCCGCCGCGGGCGCCGATCCGCGGAGCCACACTTCGCAATAGGTCTTTCCGTCCGGCCCGGTCACCTTGATGCTCTCCCCCGCGCCAATCGCCGCGGCGAAAGCCGAAGCCTCGGCCGGTAGAGCCTGGCCGGCGCTGGTCTTGTACTGTCCGAACAGTGTCGAAGCCGTCAAAGCGGCCAGGATCGCTGCATAACGAAGGGTCATTTCGGGTACCTGTCTCCATGGTACAGGATGCGCGGCACGGCGATTACGCTTCACCTGATTGGTTAAAATTCGTGCATTGGCGATGCAGCGGATTCTCATCATCGACGACGACGACAGTTTGCGCGACACCGTGGCCCTGATGCTCGAACAAGTGGACTTCCATGTGTCGCAAGCCTCAAACGGCATCGCCGGGCTTGAACTGGCGCGCGAGAAAGCATTCGACCTCGCCGTTGTCGACCTCGGCCTGCCCGGCCTTCCCGGTTCCGAGGTCTGCCGCCGCCTTCGCGCCGAGTTTCCCAAGACAGCCATCGTCATCCTCACCGCCGTCGATTCCGAGTTCGACAAGGTGTCGCTGTTCGAGGCCGGCGCCGACGATTACGTGGTCAAGCCGTTCGGCCGGCTGGAACTTCTGGCCCGCATCAAGGCCGTGCTGCGCCGCAGCGCTCCGGAACCGGCCGATGCCTTTCGCTTCGCCGGCATCGACGTGGACGCCGCACGGCGCACCGTGTTTCGCGACGGGGCCGAGATCAAGCTGACCCCGGCCGAATACAAGCTGATGATCTTTTTCTTACGGAACCAGGAACGTCCACTTACCCGCGAGCTACTCCTGCATTCGGTTTGGGGGTATGAAAACGCGACCAACACGCGCACGGTCGACGCACATGTCGTGAAGCTGCGCCAGAAACTCGAACCGGAGGCCGAACAGCCGCGGCATTTCCTGACGGTCCATGGTGTTGGCTATCGTTTTCAACCGTAGGCCGAAGGTACTCCGCCTCGGCCGGAGCAAGTACCCCGCCCATGGACCGGAATAGTACCGGAAGCAGGGAGCGTTCCTGCTAAATTACTCCAGGTTGATACCTTAGGGTTTTGCCGAATTCCCCCGGGGCCGGTTCCGCCGCATACTCGACTCGTGACCAACTTACTGATTGCCTCTACCGTCCTGCTGGGAGCGATGACCGCCTCGGCCAGCAGCATCACGATGGACGTCGATACGCTCGATTTCGCCAATCGGGCCGGGAAGCTCTACTTCAGCGAGAACGGTGGCCAATCGGAAATAGGCGGCTGGGCGGGCGTCATCCAGGTTCGCTTCGACAGCCAGCCTTCGAGCGGTTTCTACGACTCCTTGTGCGTCGACTTATTTCATAACATCTCGGTTTACTCGACTTACCAGGTTACACCGCAGTCGCTCGACACGATCAACAACGGCGGACGCGTGGCGTGGCTCTACTCGAACTGGGTCGGTCTGGGCGCGACACGGAATCTCGCCTCGTCGCTGGGCATTAGCGGCAACGAGGCGGGCATGGGTCTGCAGTTGGCGGTATGGGACATCGTTCATGACGGCGGCGACGGTTTGTTGCAGGGCCTGATTCGCTCCACCGCCGCGGGCAATGGATTGACAGGGACTAACGCCAACGTCGTGCGCGCCGTCAACCATCTGGAGCAAATCAGCATGAACCAGGTTTCGGCCAACGCCGCCATCTATCTCGACACGGTCAACGGCATCGCCACGCAGCGCCAGATCAGCGTGCCCTTCGCCCTCATGACCACCAGCAACGCCGCCGTGGATACACCGGAGCCCGGCACGCTGGGCTTGGCCGGATTGGCGTTGGCCGCGGTCGTCCTGGCGCGCCGCAAGTAAAGTTCCCCCTACTCCACTCTCAACGGGCGGGCGTCCCTTCTGGGGGCGCCCGCCCTATTTTTATTCGGAGGAGGAGGTGAGAGCACAAGCCGGGTTGGTTCCAAGCATGCGATGGCGTCTCTCAGGTTCCAGGCTTCGATGCAGGCCGCGCCAACGGCCACTGGATCGAGACCGCGCCAGACCAGCGGAACATCCGACTCCCGCCGGTCTTCCTTCCAAAGTTGTGTTGCGCCGGCGGGTTGTTGAAACACTGCCACCCGCGCGGGTATCATCGCCCGCTGCCAAACGCCGAGCACTCCGGGCCGCAGCCAATCGAGCTTCACGCGGGCCGACATCGGTTCTTCATTCCAGGTGTGGATGGCATGAAGCCGCCACGGCAGGCCGTAGGCCTCGGGCGACTGGATCCAATAGTTACCGCAGACCACGTCGGGCCGCCCGTCGCCATCCACGTCGCCGAGCAGCAAGCCCGCCTGATAGGACGCCGTGTAGAAGGAGTAAACTTCGCGATAGGGCCAGCGGGCGGCGCCCGGCGCGGCGGGAAAATAGTGGCGCACCTGCATACCGCGCCACGTGACCAGGATGCCGTGCCGGCCGAGCAGACTCGCCTCCAGACAATCGGCGATTTCGGCGTCGGTATCGATGACGGAGATCGAATCGTACTTCGGACCCGCGAGCCACACCAGGTTGCCGCCAGATTCGAGCACCAGGCCCTTTGCGGTCACGCATCCGGCCTGGCGAAACGAACCCACGGCAAGCCGTTCCACCCTGGCCGTGCGCAGATGCACGCGGTACACGCCCTCGCCCCAGACGATCGCGGAACGGCCGTCGCGTTCGACGGCGCCGCCGCGCATTTGCTTCGGCAGCGCGATGCTTCGCGGCGCCGCCCCAAGCGCTCCGGCAAGCAGCAAAATCAGGCAAATGAAGGCAATATGCTATTCTAGCCATCGTGTGAAAGCACTGCTCGAGATTCTTTCCAAGCCCGGCGCAGAGAACGATCTGGACGTTTCTCTGGATGTCGCGGCGCTGGAATTGGCCACCATCGAGTTTCCCGATCTGGTTGTCGATACCTGGCTTTCCCTTCTCGATTCCTACGCCGCCGAACTGGGCGAGCGCGTCTCTCCAAGCGACGATGGCCCCACTTTCATCGGCAAGCTGAATGAGTATTTGTTCGACGAGCTGGATTTTCGCGGCAACTCGGGCGACTACTACAGTCCGCTGAACAGTTGCCTGAACCAGGTGTTGATGGAGCGCACCGGGCTTCCCATTACGCTATCGCTGGTCTACATCGAGATCGGCCGCCGGTTGAAGCGCCCGCTGGTGGGCATCGGCATGCCGGGCCACTTTCTGGTGGAGTACAACGACGGCCAGTTCCAAAGCTACATCGATCCATTTCATTCCGGCCGCCTGATGCTGCCCGAAGAGTGTCTGGCGCTGGCGAGCCGCGTGACGGGCATGGATCTTTCGGAAAGCTTCGAAGCGCTGGAGCCGGTGAGCAAACGCCAGATGGCGTTGCGCATGTTGAACAATCTGCGCGCGGCCTATCTGCGCAACAGCGGTTGGACCAAGGCGCTGCAGGTGCAGCAACTGCTGGTGGTTGCCTGTCCCGACGACGGCGTGGAATACCGGCAGCGAGGCTACCTCAATCTGCAGGAGCGGCACCTTCGCGAGGCGGCGGCCGACCTCACGCGCTACCTGGAGCTTTGCCCGGCGGCCAAGGATCGCGAGGAAGTGGAGAAGCGGCTCAAGGGGCTGCATCGCTGGCTCGCCGGGATGAACTGATGGAACTGCCGCTGCACTCGGCGACGCCGATCGAGTGGGGGCGCGCGGTACTCACCGATCCTCTGGCGCTGCTGGTGGATCACGCCTTCCTTGAAAAGAAGGCCGCCAACAACGCCTTGGAGTTGATGACGCGCTGGCCCGCCGATTGGGTGCCGGGCTGGGTGGAGACGATGACCGGGGTCGCCCGCGACGAGGCGGCCCATCTGGCGCAGGTGACGCGTCTGCTGGTCCGGCGCGGCGGACGCATGGAGCGCATCCATAAAAATCCCTACGCCAATGAGCTGCGGCTGCTGGTGCGCAAGGGATCGGCGGGCGAGGTGGTGGACCGGCTGCTGGTTTCGGCGCTCATCGAGGCGCGATCGTGCGAGCGCTTCTCCGTGCTCGCCGCCGCTTCCGGGGACGAAGAGCTGCAAACGTTCTACCGGGCGCTGTGCTCCTCCGAACTCGGCCATTACAAAGTATTTCTGCGGCTGGCTTACAAGGTGGCGCCGAAGGCGGGTGTAGAGGAGCGATGGCAGCGTGTGCTTGCCGAAGAAGCGCGGATTCTGGAAGCGCAGCCGCCGGGGCCGCGCATTCATTCCGGCGTCGAATCGGCACGGTAGGTGCGGGCGGTCAGCCGGCGGTGGCGGCGCACTCTCGCCGAAGACACGCGGATTCATTCCGGCATGCCGGCGGTGCACGTCGAAGAGCGTGGGCCGGGCATTCTCGCCAAAGATGCAGATTCATTCTGGAGTGCCAGCCTTCAGCCGACGGTGGACGCTTGAGAAGGGCCAGCGGCGTATCCTCGCCCGGAGCCGCGGATTCA
>CADEFT010000028.1:0-72508 GCA_902826685.1 uncultured Acidobacteriota bacterium | reverse complement strand
CGGTGGACGCTTGAGAAGGGCCAGCGGCGTATCCTCGCCCGGAGCCGCGGATTCATTCCGGCGTGCTGGCGGTCTGCCGGCCGTGCACGTCGAAGAGCGTGGGCGGCGCATTCTCGCCAGAGACGGCGGATTCATTCTGGAGTGCCAGCCTTCAGCCGACGGTGCACGTCGAAGAACGCTGGCAGTGCACTCTCGCCGAAGAAACACGCATTCATTCCGGCGTCGAATCGACCCAGAACATTTCCGCGTCGGATCGTCGAACGTAGTTGGCATCGGCGGTCAACGGGTCGCCCGCGGTGGCGAGCAAAGCGATGGCGCCGGCAAGGGCGCAAGGCGCTTCGGTGATTTCGCGATTGAGCGCCGCCGCGAATACCGCCGGCTGCGGCGTAATGTATTCCACCCCGGCGGGCAGCGAGGCGAGCCAGGCCGGAAGCTTTTCGACGGTCTCAGGCCGCACGATTTCTCCCGCCGCCGAATAGACCGCGCCATAGATCTCGCCGCGGCGGGCGTCAAAGAACACCGCCCGGAGCGGCTTCGATCCGAAAGTAGCGAGGGCGCGCAGATTGCTCACCGCCGCCATGGGGCGGCCGAGCGTTTCCGCCAGCCCCTTCATCGCCGCCAGACCCACACGCACGCCGGTGAACGAACCGGGCCCGGCGGCGGCGGCAAAGTAGGCGATGGAATCGAGCGGCCAGCCGTGCCGCTGGAGCAGCTTTTGAATCTCGGGAAACAGCAGGTGCGAGAAACCGTCGGTGGAATGAAGCGCCACCTCTTCGACCACACGCCCGTCTTCGGCGATCGCCAGACTGCCGGAATCGGCCGTGGTGTCCACCGCCAGCACGCGCCCCTTCATTCTGTGAGCCGGTAAACCTTGTCCATGGCGTACACTTTGCCGACGGCGTTCAGCGCATAGAGGCGCAGGTTGAAGACGGCGGGAAAATTGCGCGCCAGGTTGGCGGGCAGCTTCAAGGTACCTTCGGCACCGGTGGAAAGCACGCGGTAGCCTTGGCTTTCGGTGGGCACTTCGCCGGTCCACAGGTAGAACATGCTGCGCGTGCCGCGCGTTTCGCGCTTCACTTTCACGGCGTGTTTGGGCGGTTTGGCGATCGAAAGCCGGTCGGACGCCGGCTCGAGAAAATCCCATGGCATCTTCGCCGGGTTCTGCTCGATCTCCTGCATCAGGTTGGGCCGCGACTCGAACTTGTAGGAACGCAGCATGCCTTCCTTGCGGCCTTCGCGCGAAAGCCGCAGCACCCATTCACCGGTTTTCGAGGGCGGCTCGCCCACCCACTTCTCGTTCTTGAAGTCCTTCTTCTCCTTGGTCACTTCGCCGGTGGAGACGTTCATCCAAAACACGTCGTAGCCGTGCTTTTCGATGAGGATCTCGACGGTGCCCCACTTTTCGATGTAGACGATGTACTCGACTCCGGGCAGGGCGACGGCGCGGGCTCCGTCGATATCGAAATAGGGCTCCAGTTCCCAATAGCGGTTGCCGGCCATGAAGCCGAACCAATCGGCCATGGCTTTGGCGTTGGGCGAATCGGGGGCGGGAATCACCGCCTGCGGATATTGCCCGTTCATGGTGGCGCGCCACAGGCGGCGGCGGAACTCATCGGGCGGCGTGGCGGCCTCGCTGAATCCGGTGTTGACGAAAGGCGCGGGGTGGACCTGATGCTCGATCGCTCCGATGGCGTCGTCGCTCGAATGATGCACCACGAAATTCTGCCACGCATCGGGCAGCAGCGGCCCGGAAGAAGCGATGGTACCGGTGGCGCGGGGGTGCTTGTAGGGGTCGTGCTTGAGAACGAGGCCGCCCACTTCCTTGAGCAGCGCGCGGCTATCGGCGCCCGATTCGAACTCGCCCAACAACTGCCAGGTGATGTGAAAGGCGGCGTAACGGGAAATGGCGTAGCGCAGGAAGCGTTCACGACTCTGCCATCCGTCGAAGAGTTTCGAGAAGGCGGCGGCATCGCGCGCCAGAATCAGGTCGGTGAAAATGCCCTTGCCGTTGAGCGACGCGACGCGCCGGTCGAGCTGCTCGAAGTAGGCGTGATTGGGCCGGTCGGGCGCGGTGAAGGCATCGGGCTGCAGCACCAGTCCGCGCACGTGAGTGAACTTCTGGCTGGCGCGTGCTTCGACATAAGCATCGAAGCCGGCCTGCGGCTCGATGGCGAAATCGAGGCGCGTGTCGCCCATCCACAGATGCGCCTTGCGCGTCTCGCCGGTCATCCAATGATGGACGTTGGCGGGCAACAGAAATCCGCCATCGGCCGATTCGGTAGCCGTCGCCTGCCCCAGCTTGCCGTTGAACCGCTCAATGTTGCCGGTGATCTTGAAGTCCCACGTTCCCGGATCGATCGGCGCGAAACGGATCACCATCTTGCGCCCGCCCGCCCAGAAGGCGGACATGAGCACGGTGCGCGCGCGGGGCGAGCGGATCTCAGCCTTGAGGTCGACCGACACGTAGGGATTGGGGTGAGCCGCCGCTTCCTGGTCGTTCAACTCAAAGACGATGTCGCACGGCGAATAGATCGGCACCGGCTGGCAGACCTGTTGCGCCGAAAGGCGCAGACCCAGCGCGAGTGCGACCCCTAGCGATCGCAGAAACATGCCTTCAGTTTAATGCAGCGTCAAAACTCCAGCTTCAGGATGATCTGCTGATAGAGGCGTCCGCCCTGGCCGGAAAAGCTGCCCTGGTTGCCGTTGATTTTGCCGAAGTTCTGTGGATTGCGGAAATCGACGGTGCTGTTGGGCTGGTTGAAGAAATAGCGCTTGAGCGGATTGTTGACGTCGTATCGCAGGCTGCCCTTCAGCCGTTCAAAGAAAGTGAAGGTCTTCGAGATGCTGACCTGATGCCAGATCATGCCGGGTCCGGTCTGGATGTTGCGGCCGGAGTTGCCGGCGGTGAACGAAGCCGGGTAGGCGAAGGCGTTGAGATCGGCCCAGGGCAGGGCGCAGGCGGTCTGATGGCGGCAGGGTCCGTGCGCGTCCCACGGGATCTTGATGTCGCTGTAGGTCTTGCCGGGCGCCATATCGGCGCGCTGGCCGCCGGGCAGAAATACGCTGTTGGCGCCGGTAAAGCCGAAGCTCATCGGAATGCCGTTTTCGAGCGTCTGAATGACGTTCAGTTCCCAGCCCCCGAGAGCGCCGTTGACGAACCAATTGGGGTTGCTCAGCCACTTGCGGCCTTTGCCGAACGGCAGTTCCCACAAACCGTAGGTGACCCAGCGGTGAGTGACGTCGTAGTTCGACCGGCCTTTCTCCAGACGCCGGTTGTAGAACGTGATACCGCCGGCGGTGCCGTCGTCGGAGGCCTCGTCGATGGCTTTGGCAAACGTATAGAACGATGTGATGCTGAAGCCCTGCGAGAAGCGCTTTTCCACTTTCATCGTGCCCGAATGGAACGACGAATGGCCGTAGTTGGAATAGTGGAAAACCGATCCGAAGTGCGGATAGGGCCGGAAGTTCTGCGAGGCCACGCGGATCTGTTCGAGGCGCGCGGGATTCGTGGATACATCGAGCGGGATGACGTTGACGTCCCAGCGGTTCAGCAGGCCCACGCCCGACGAGCCTTGGTAATTGGCTTCGACGAGCATGTTGCGGGCGAACTCCCATTGCACGCCGCCGTTCCAGTTCATGATGTACGGCATGCGCATGTTGGGATCGAACCAGGAAGCCGAGCGGCCGGCGTAGTTGGTTCCCACAAACGGGGAGACGCCGCCCGCGGCAATCGGAAAGGTGACCGTGCCGGGCCCGCGGTTGAGATAGAAGGCGACATCGGGATTGCCGGGAGCGGGCTGCACATTGGTGGTCGCCAGGTACTCTTCGAAGTTTTCGTTGAGACCGTTGGTCCACAGATCGATCGTGTTCACGGCGAAGCCGCCGCGGAAAACCACCTTGGGGTTCAATGTGTAGGCCAGGCCGATGCGTGGCTGCCAGTTATTGAGATCGCGCTTGGAGAGCAGTCCCGTGGGATGCAGCAGCGCGCCCTGGCGGCCGGTGAGCGGGTCGATGGCGGTGGGGCTGAACTGGCTCTGCTGGCCCCACTTGGTGGAGAACGGCGATTCGTACTGCCAGCGAAGGCCGAGATTCAAGGCCAGCTTGCGCGTGATCTTCCAGTCGTCCTGGAAGTAGGCGGCGTGTCCCCACCAGCGCGGCAGCCAGGTGGCCAGATCGCGTGTGAACACCGCCGAGCTAACGCCGCCCAGCATGAACGAAGCGAACGGATTGCCCGTATTGGGCCGGAAGGGAAACTCGGTGCCGCCCATGCGGTATTGGCCCGAAGGCTCCGTGGCGACGCGGACGTTGTGGCGCGTGCGCATCAGTTCGTAGCCTGCCTTCAGCGTATGCCGCCCGCGGACGATGGTGAGATTTTCCTGCAGGCTCATGTTCTCGGCCACTTCCTGCGAGGCGCCGCCTGGGAAATCGAACAGCAATTGCGCGTTGCCGGAGGTGCGGAAGTTGGGCATGGTGTCGGCCGAAACGCCGGGAATGCCGAGTTGGGACGCCCAACCCTGATCGACGCTTTCCGGATAACGCTGGAAATTGCGGCGATTGCCGCCAAAGCGCACTTCGTTGATGACGGTAGGGCTGATGGTAAACGTGTCGGAGATCACCAGTTGGTTCTGATTGATGGGAATTGGAGTAACTTCGGCATCGAAGATAGGATTAGCGACGTTGGTTTGCCAGCGGTTGCGGAAAGCGCGGTGGCGGAAGTAGGATTCGCGTCCGAAGATCTTGTGCCGGTCGGAGAAGGAATGATCGATCTTCCAGTCGATGCCGGTGCGGTAGGAGCGATAGATCGTGTCGGCCGAGATGTTGTTTTGCGGTCCCTGACGGTTGATGAACGCCTGATTGTTCCGGTTGTTCTCGGGTTGATAAGGGTTGAAGCTCATGAACTTGTTGAACACCGGATCGACGCGCGACAGAGGAATGCGGTTGCCGGGAAACTGCGTGCGGGCATATTGCGCGCCAGGCGCCGCCGTGGGATCGAAGGTGAGACTGGCCGGATCGTAGATGGGATCGCCGATGCCGCCGAACGAGAAATCGCCGGCGAGCATGGCGGGTGAGGGCACGGTGCGATCGGCGTTCTCGGACGCCTTTTCATGGTGGCGCTGGAACCCCCAGAGGAAGAACGTTTTGTTGCGGCCGTTGTAAACCTTGGGGATGACGATGGGTCCGGAAATATTGGCCGACATCAGGTGGAAGCCGAAATTGTTGGTAGGCAGCGCCGCATCCTGCCAATTGCGATGGATGAAGTGGCGCGCCATGTAGCGTTCTTCCGCCACGCCATGCAGACGATTGGTGCCGCTCTTATAAACGATGCTCATCACGCCTCCGCCCGAGTGGCCGTATTCGGCGGGCAGCACCGTGGTGATGACCTTCACCTCTTCCATGTTGTGTTCGGCGGTGGACATGTTGCGGCCCGTTCCGATGACGCCTGTGCCCGGGGTAAGGGACGAAACGCCGTCGCTGGTCATCGAGAACGACCGCGAACGGCCGCCCGCGGCGTGGCCGAACCCGGCCTGCGAAGTGACGCCCGGCACGTACCACAGCATGGATTCCACTTTCATCTGCGGCGAAGGCAGCTTCATGAGTTCCTTCGCGGTGACCAGGTGGCCGGTGGAGGACGTTTCGGTTTCAAGCAGCGTCGCCGAGGCGGCCACTTCCACCGACTCGACGACCTGGCCCACTTCGAGGGTGGCATCGACGCGCACCGTTTCCGTCGAGCGCACGGCAATGCTGGTGCGCACCAGGCGCTTGAAGCCCTGGGCTTCGAAGCTGACTTCGTAGGTGCCGGGATTGAGATACGGCTGCCGGTACAAGCCCTGGTCGTTCGTGGAGGGCGTGTAGCTGAAGCCGGTGTCCTTATCGACGATTTTGATTTGGACGCCGGGAATGATGGCGCCGGTGGAATCGGCGACGGTGCCGACGATGGTGCCTTGGCCGGTTTGCGCGAAACCGAGACAGGCGGATAAAAGCAGTACGACGGTGAACCGGACAAACATGGGTTCCCCCCCCAAAGACGGTATGCAGAGACGATATCACCAGAAGCCGCCAGGAGCAACCGGGATTCGCTCCGATCAGCGTAATATGCTCACCTCAGGCGCATCACTACGGCCGCTTCGTCCGGGGCTGCAAGGGTATATCTACTTCCGCGTAACTTCCAATAGTGGCGTCGTTCACGGCAGCGATCACGCGATCAATGTAACGGTGAACAAGAGGGCGGCTGGAATTGCCGAGCACAACGATGGCGATGCGGCGGCCAGTTAGATTTTGCTGATACCTCCTTAAGCCAGCGGGGCGATGCTCCTTGGGGTCCCGTGGTCGAACAGGATGCGCATCAGCGAACGTGTGTCTCGCGCGAGGGCATTCTCAGACTTTCCGCGGCGAAATGCAGAACGGCGTTGATCTGTTCGCGGGTGACGGCAAATTCCTCCATGACTTCATCCACCGTCAGGCCCGCTTCGAGATTCTCAAACACTGTAGTGACGGGTAATCGGGTATCCTTAAACACCCACGCGCCGCTCACCTTGCCGGGGATGCTCTCCACCGCGGAGCATTGCGACCAATCCAAGTGCGCCATAATGCGATTCCTCAACCTCATCGTAACGGGTTTTCAAGCTAACCCAGCCGGATGCCGCGGCAGATCGTTCCCTTGCACACCACCCGTTGTTTCGCCGTTTCGGTGGCGCGCTGGGAGTCGATCAGCGGGAAGCTGCCTTCTTCCACCGCGAGCAGGGCGACGTCGGCGGGCGCTCCGACGTCGAGCGTTCCAAGGCCCGGCACGCGATTCAGGATGCGCGCGGGAGTGGCGGTGGTGCACACCAGGACGTCGTCGAGACTCATGCCGAGATGCATCATCTTCGACATCGTGGTGGGCATGTCGTAAACCGGGCCGTTGACGTTGAGGTTGTAAATATCAGTGGAAATCGTATCCGGCAGGAAGCCATCGGCCATCGCCTTACGCGCGGCTTCGAAGTTGAAGCTGCCGAGGCCATGGCCCACGTCGAACAGCACGCCACGGCGCCGCGCCTCGCGCACCGAAGCCTTCACCTTGCCATCGGGCCCGAGGATGCCCAGCGTGTGGCGGTTGTACATGTGGGTGACGATGTCGCCCGGCCGCATCAACTCCATCACCTCGTCGGTCTCCGGAGGCGAAAAGCTGATGTGCGCCATCAGCGGCAGCTTGTACTGATCGCAAAGCTCGCGGGCGATCTTGAGGAAATCGAGGCTGTAGCGGCCGTTCATGTTGGAGCCCACCTGCAGCTTCACACCGAGAATGATGTCGCGGTTGCGGGCAGCCATCTCGCCGGTCTGCCTCATGCCGCCGCGCACGTACTTCACGACATCGGTGTCCGGGTTGCGATTCGACGGATAGAGGTAGACGAAGCCGAAGACGCGCACCTTCGATGGTTCGACCACGAAGCGGCGGAACCCCATGGCCTGGTCCCAGGCGAAGGTGCCGGCGTCTACCCAGGTGGTGACGCCGCTGCGCGCGCCGATGGGATCGGGGTCGATGCCAAGGCCGCTCGCTCCGACGGCGCAGTGGGTGTGCAGATCGATGAGGCCGGGCACCACGAGCGAGCCCGCGGCGTTCATCACCTGCAGGGCGCTGGCGGGGGCGATGTCGTCTTCGATGGAAGCGATGCGTCCGGCGCGAATGGCGAGGTCGGCCTTCCGCTTGAGCTTGCGCGCGGGATCGCGCAGTTCCCCGCCCTTGATCAGCAGGTCATACGGGCGCGTCTGAGCGGCCAAAGACGCGGCGGCAAGCGGCAGAAAAGAGCGGCGAAGCATGAGTTCCTTATACAACGTTCACGGGCCGGCCCGATAGAAACGCATCGACGTTGGTGAGCGCGAGAGTCAATCCGGCTTCCAGAACTTCCGGCGTGATGCCCGCGCAGTGCGGCGAGATCACGACGTTGTCGAGCGTGGTGAGCGGGTGGCCCGGAGGTAGCGGCTCCACGTCGAAGACATCGAGGCCGGCGCCGCGGAGACGGCCCGTACGGAGCGCTTCGATCATGGCCGCCTCGTCCACAATGGGGCCGCGCGCGGTGTTTACCAGAATCGCGCCCTGCTTCATCGCCGCCAACTGCCTGGCGCCCAGGAAGCCGCGCGTTTCCTCCGACAGCCGCAGGTGCAGGCTCAACACATCGGCTTCGGCGATCACGCGATCGAGCGGCGCCATCTCCAATCCCAGGTCGCGCGGGTGCATCGTCCAGCAGATCACGCGCATTCCAAGTCCCAGGCCCAATCGGGCCACGCGCTGGCCGATGGCGCCGAGCCCGATCACGCCCAGCGTTTTACCGGTGAGCTGCATCATGCTGCCGCGCGGCCATTTGCCCTGGCGCACTTCGGCGTCGAGTTGCGGAATCTTTCGCGCGACGGCGAACATCAGGGCGATGGTGTGTTCGGCGATCGAAGGGGCGGCGACGCCCGGAGTATTGGTCACCGTGATGCCCCGGCGGCGCGCGGCCTCAAGGTCGATGTTGTCGGTACCGGTGCCCCAGATCGAAATCTGGCGCAGCGAGGGACATTGGGCCATCACGGCATCGGTGAATCGGGAGGAAGAGCGGATGTTGACGACCACCTCGGCCTCGCGGCAGCGCTCCGCCAGCGCCTCGCCCGGCAGCGTATCGAAGTAGCCGGTCTCAAGACGGGCGGCGAAGGCAGGATACGCGCTGGCCGACCCCATCACCACAGGAGCGTCATCGGGAATCACAACACGAGGCATCCCGGTATTCTAGCCGAGACGGGTATCCTGAACGAATGCGATTCCTCACGCTGATGCTCGCGCCCGCGATCCTGTTGGCGCAGTCCAGGGCGCCGGAGAATGAGTCGATCGTCCGCCAGGATCTGGAAGCGGACCTGCACTTTCTGGCCGGGGATTCGATGCGCGGACGCCTCACCGGATCGCCGGAATATCTGCAGGCGGCGAAGTTCCTCGAAGCGCGGTTCCGGCGCCTGGGCCTGAAGCCCGCCGGGCCGGAGAATTCTTTTGAACACCGCTTCACGCTGCAATGGAGCGAACTGGCGGCGGGCAACCTGGTGCGGCTGAAATCGAATGGAATCGAGACCGAGGCGACGATATTCGAAGATTCGATGCCCTTGTTCTTCAGCCCGAGCGCGAAGGCGCACGGCACGGCTGTCTTCACAGGTTTCGGCATTACGGCGCCGGCGCTTGGGTGGAACGACCTGCAATCGCCGGACCTGCGGGGACGGATTCTGCTGATGCTCGAGGGCGAGCCGGGCCCGGACGATCCCAAGAGCATTTTCGATGGCGTGGTCCATTCCGTTCATTCCGATCCGATGCGCAAGGCATTGAACGTGCAGGAGCGCGGCGCGGCGGGCGTGCTGTTCGTAAATCCACGCGACGTGGGCGACGGCGTGGAACGCTTCGCCGGAAACGCCCATGCCTATTGGCCCGATACGCTTCCGCATCTGAAGCGGTATGCGCTCACCAGCCAAGCCGGCCGGCTGCGCATCCCCGTGGCCGCGATTTCGCAATCGGCGGCGCAGACCTTGCTCGGTGCGCGCAGCCTCCGCGAACTGGTGGAGCAGGCTTCGCGCGGCAGCTTTCCGGCGGTCGCGCTGGATGGCGAGGTGGAAATGACGGTGCGCTTGAAGCGCCACCTGGTGGACGACCGCAGCGTGGTGGCGAAGATCGAAGGCTCGGACCCGCGGTTGAAGAACGAAGCGGTCATCGTATCGGCTCACTACGACCACAACGGGGCCGAAGGCGCGGCCATCTATAACGGCGCCGACGACAACGGTTCGGGCACGGTGGCGCTGCTTGAAATCGCCGAGGCTTACGCACTGGCCGCGCGCGCCGGCCAGCGTCCGAAGCGGACGGTGATCTTCGCCGCCTGGGGTTCGGAAGAACGCTGCTGCGGTCCGCTGCTGGGCGCCTGGGCGTGGATCGAGAGGCCGCCCATGCCGCTCGACCGGACGGTGGCGGTTCTGAACATGGACATGATCGGCCGCAGCGAGGAAGTGACGGAATCGGCCGGCGCGCGATTTCGCGGCCTGGCGGTGCAAACGGCGGCTTCGAATGCCAACGCGGTGAATATCATCGGCACCAGCTATAGCCCGGATCTGCGCAAGTCGGTGACGGCGGCCAACGGCTCTTTCGATTTGCAGTTGCGCTTCCGCTATGACAACAACGCGTCGAATCTGCTGCGCCGCAGCGATCACTGGCCGTTCCTGAATAATGGTGTGCCGGCCATCTGGTTCCACACCGGGCTGCATCCGGATTACCACACAATCAACGACAGGCCGGAACGGATCGACTACGCCAAGGCGGAGCGCATTGCGCGGCTGGTACACCAGATGAGCTGGGATCTGGCGCAGCAGCCGTCCAGGCCGGAGTTTCTGAAAAAGCGTCCCGTGCCCGAACCCGATTGACGGGCTATTCGAAAAACTTCTGCGCGATGGGGAAGCGCCGCCCGATGCCGAAGGCCTTGGTGGTGACCTTCAACCCCGGTGCCGCCTGCTGGCGCTTGTACTCATTACGATCGACCTTGCCCACGATGTCACGCACCAGCGCGATGGGGTATTGAAGCGTATCGGCGATCTGCTGGGGCGACAGCATGTCCTCGACGTAGGCTTTCAGAATGCGGTCGAGCACGTCGTACTCAGGCAGCGAATCGGTGTCTTTCTGATCGGGACGCAGTTCGGCCGAAGGCGGCTTGGTGAACACGCTTTCGGGAATGGCGTTGTTGTGGCGCCGGTTGCCCACCCGCGAGAGCTGATAGACCAGGGTCTTCGGAACGTCGCTGATGACGGCGAGCCCGCCGCACATATCGCCATACAGGGTGCAATAACCGACGGCGATTTCGCTCTTGTTGCCGGTGGTCAACACCAGCGAGCCGAACTTGTTCGACAGCGCCATCAGCGTCGCGCCGCGAAGCCGCGATTGCAGATTCTCTTCCGTCACGTCGGGCTGGCGGCCGGCAAACACGGGTTCGAGCGTGCCAAGGAACGCGTGGTAGGTATCGTTGATGGGGCACACTTCAAACCGGATGCCGAGGTTCTCCGCCATCGCGCGCGCATCGGTGAGCGAATGACCGGAAGAAAATGGCCCGGGCATCGCCACACCGACAACGTTTTCCCTGCCCACCGCATCGACGGCCAGCACGGCGGTGAGCGAGGAATCGATGCCGCCCGAAAGACCGATGATGACCCGAGCGAAGCCGCACTTGCGGATATAGTCGCGGGTGCCGAGCACCAGCGCTTCGTAGACCGCCTCGCATTCGTCGTTGAGATTGGCGCACAGGTTCGACTGCTGCGGCCGCGCGTCCGCATCGAAGACCACCAGCGACTCGGCGAACGAGGGGCAGGTGGCCAGCGGTTCGCCCGTGGCCGTGAGCGCGAAACTCGAGCCGTCGAAAACCAGTTGATCGTTACCGCCGACCTGGTTCACATAGATTACCGGCAGCGCGTGCCGTTTGGCCGCCGCCTGGAAAACTTCCATGCGCTGGGTTCGTTTCCCCATGTGGTAGGGCGAGGCGTTGATGGAGATGAGAATCCCGGCGCCTTCGTCGGCCAGCTCATCCACGGGGTCGCGCGTATAGAGGCGGCGCTCCCAGAACTGGGTGTCGTTCCAGGCGTCCTCGCAGATCGTAAGGGCGATCTTGCGGCCCTTCCAGATCCACAGTTTTTGCTTCTCGGCGGGCTGGAAGTAGCGCGATTCGTCGAAGACGTCGTAGGTGGGCAGCAGCATCTTGCGCTGCTCGAAAACGGTCTGGCCGCGGGAAAGCACACAGGCGGCGTTGGCGGCGCGCTTGCCGACCGAGGAATCGGCCGGGGCCACGAAGCCCACCACCAGGGCGATGGGAAACTGCGCGGTTTCGCGCGCCAGGCGCGCCAGCGCTTCCTGCGTGCGGTCTAAGAAGGATGGCTTTTCCACCAGGTCGCGCGGCGGGTAGCCGTTAAGTGAGAGCTCCGGAAAGACGACGATTTCGGCGCCGCCGCGCACGGCGGCCGTCGCTTGACGGACCATGCGGTCGACATTGCCGTTCAAGTCGCCGACGGTAGCGTTGATCTGGCCGAGGGCGATGCGCATGCGGAGGCTTTTATTGTAGCGGGCCGAGGGCGAGCGGCGGGCTGGTGGCGTCGCCCACGGTGAGGGTCAGCGTGGCGTCGCCGGGTTCGGTATCCTCGGGAACGCGGAAGCGCACTTCATAGACGCCATGCGTGGTGGCCGAAAGGCCAATGTATTCCACGTGGGCGGCGGGAATCGCGGTGTCGCGCAGACGAAACGTGAACGGCTGGACGATGGGCGCGGGTCCGGCGGGAAGGCTGCCCGGTTCCACGGACGGATCGGTATCGCCGAGACCCAATGCCAGCAGGGTTACCGCCGCGCCGGGTGAAAGCGTTTGCGTAGAGGGCAGGAATTCGGGAGCCGCGGCGGCCAGCTTGACCAGCGTTCCCTGCGAGGCGAACTCGAGGGGTGTGCCGCACTCGCTCACCACCTTCAGCTCCACCGAAGCCGAAACGTCGAGGCGCGGCACCACGGCCACGATCTCGGTGGGCGCCACGCGCAGCAGGGGCGCGCGAAGGCCGCCGATGGTGACGCACGTGCCGGCCAGCGAGGTGGGCAATGCGCCGGCAACCGTATTATCGAGTCCGCTGGCGGCGGCGGCGGCGAGATTTTCGCCGCGGATGCGAACGGTAGACCCAGGGGTGAAAATCGCCAATTCTCCGGCCCCGGTGACTCCTCCGCTTGAAATCGACGGGGCCGCCAGCGCGGTCAGCGTGAAGGTAACCGGCTGCGCCACACCATCGGCCGCGGCGCGAATCTGCACGGGCCCGGGAGTGGGACCCATCGTGACGGTAACGCTTGCCAGCCCCTCGCGATCGGTGAAGATGCGGCTGCCGCTGAGCCGCGCTCCGCCCGAAACGACGCTGAAGGTGACCGCGACACCGGGCAGCGGCACGCCCGTACGGCTGCGCACCTGGACGCGCAGGGGAGCGGCGGCCGCCCCATTGGCCGGCGCCGCCTGATTGTTGCCGGCCGAGAGGCGCACTTCCGACGGCGTCACCGCCTCAAGAATCCGAATCCGATGATTGGCCGTATCGGCGACCAGGATGTTGCCCGCCGCATCCAGGCGCACGGCCCAGGGATTGCTGAACGCCGCGGCGTTCGCCAGCCCGCCGTCGCCGCCGAAACCGAGCGAGGCATCCCGCCCGGCGATCGTCGACACGGTGCCGCTGGCGGCATCGAAGCGAACGATGGAACGGACCGCCGAGGCCACGATGATGTTACCGGAGGCGTCGGCGGCCAGTCCGCTCGGCAGCACCAGACCCGATTGCCGCGCGGGACCGGAGGGCGCGGCATCGGCCTCGCCGTTGCCGATCACGGTGTCGATGATGCCGGTGGAGAGATCGACTCTGCGGACCCTGCGGTTCAGCGTATCGGCGATGAGCAGATTGCCCGACCGGTCGAGAGTGAGACCTTCCGGGCGCCACAGACGCGCCAGCGTGGCGGGCCCCAGATCGCCGGCAAAGCCCGCCTGGCCGTTACCGGCGATCGTCCTGGCATTGTAGGTGGCCAGGTCTATCACGCGCACCTGGTGATTGCCGGCGTCGGCCACGTAAAGCCTCAGGTCGTCGGAAGAAATGGCGATGGCGGCCGGATCGCGCCATGTCACATTGACGGAATTGATGGTGCTGACCTCGCCGGTCACATCCACCTTGCGGATGCGGTCCGAGCCCCAATCGGAGAAGTAAAGCACGCCCTTGGAGTCGACGGCGAGACCGCGAGGCCGGTTGAGCCGCGCGGTACGCGGCGGCCCGTCCGCCCTTCCCGAAATCCCCGGCGTACCGGCGGCAGTGGTGATGACGCCCGCGCGGTCGATTTTGCGAATCACGTGATTGAACTCATCGGTGAAGAACAGATTGCCGGAGCGATCGAACACCAGTTCGCGGGGCCACAGCAGCGAGGCGCCGGAGGCCGGTCCGTTGTCTCCGCCGAAGCGGCTGATGCCCGCCAGAGTGCGAATGGTTCCGCCCGGCGAAAGCGAACGGATGCGATGATTGCCGGTGTCGGCGATCAGCAGATTGCCGGCATCGTCCACCGACAAACCCATGGGGCTGTTCAGACGGGCCGCGGCTCCAGCCCCGCCGTCGCCCGCGAAACCCGCCGACGCCGCCGCGTCTCCCGCCGTCACGCGGAAGGTGGCTTTGTTCACCATCGCCGAAACGCGATGGAATCCGTCTTCGGAAACATACAGGGTGTCGCCGGATATGGCCACGCCAATAGGCGACATCGCCTGTGGATTAGTGCCGCCCTGGAAGCAGCCTCGCTGCAGATTCTCGAAAATCGTGGTGACAACCGGCGTTTGCGGATTGCTCCGGTCGATCTTGCGCACACGGCAATAGCCATACTCGACGAAGATCAGATTGTTGTTTGAGTCCACTGTCAGAAACTGCGGCAGCACCACGGACGTGGACGTGGCGATGGCTCCCTCTTCCCCGAAGTTGGTGGTGCCGTTACCGGCCAAAGTAGTGAAGTTGCCGTTCGGCTGCACCATGCGAATCCTGAGATTGAAGGTTTCCGAGATAAACAGGTTGTCGTTACTATCGAAGGCGATGGCGCGCGGGGTGTCGAGTGAAACTCCGGCCGCCTGTACGTTCTGTAGCGGCGACGCCTCACATCTTCCGTTTCCGGCCACGGTCCAGACCAGACCTTCGGCATCGATCCTGCGGACCAGGCAGGCCTCGGCGTCGACATAGTGCAGCTCACCCTTCTTATTCAAAGCGATGTCCCAGATCTCCGACAAAAACGCGCGCGTGGCCGGAGCTCCATTGCTGAAGGAGATGTCGGCGCCTTCCGAGCCCGCGATCACCGAGACGCGGCCCGCCGGGTCGAGGCTGTAAATCAGGTTCGTGCCGGCGATGTAATAGCCGCCTTTACGGTCGGAAATGATCTTGACGGGCGAGTTCAGCGCCGCCTGGGCGGCCGGGGTGAGGTTGGGGGCGAGGTAGCTCCCGGCGATGCTGCGCACCGAATAGATTGGCGGCTGGCTTTGCGCTTGGGCGGGATACACCAAGCTTAATAACACGAATAGTATCGTCATAGAGATTTCCGGCTGACTTAGTCTTTGCTCGCACTATGCCATAGCCAGAGGAAGCGTGTCAATTTTCTGACAGCCGGGAACCGGCCCCCTTTCGGGGGAGTGCAGGCGCGGAGCACGCAGATTCCGCTTGAGATATACTTGCTCCAAAATCTTTACGAGGTTCCCAGATGCAATCTCTCGTTCTCGTTCTGGCGTTGTCGGCGGCGTTTTCCGCCAATGGCCAAACCACCTTTGCCAGCATCACTGGTAACGTCACCGATTCCAGCGGCGCCAGCGTTCCCGGCGCCAAGATTATCGCCACGCACCTGGAAAGCAACTACGTGTACACGTCGGAGTCGAATTCGGCGGGCAACTACACGGTGAGCCAGTTGCGCGAGGGCGAGTATTCGCTGCGCGTGCAGGCTTCCGGGTTCAAGGAAGCGCTGGTGCCGAAAGTGCCGCTGGTCTCGCTCGATGTGCGCCGCATCGATATCCGGCTGGAAGTGGGTGCGGTGGAGACGATGGTGGAAGTGTCGGCGGGGGCGACGCTGATTGAGACCGAGACGGCGCGCATCAGCGATTCGAAAAGCTCGGCGCAGTTAAAGACGCTGCCCCTGAATACACGGTCGCTGTGGAACTTCATCGGCCTGTCGCCTGGGGTGACGCAGGCGGGCGCCGGGTCTTCGACGCGCCGCTTTGCCGGAAGCCGCGCCAATCAGTCGGACGCGTCAATCGACGGCATCACCTTGTCGAACCAGTACGACGGCACGCAAATCAGCCCGCTGGTCTCGCAGATCGAGAGCTTCGAGGAAGTGCGGGTGGACATGGCTAATAACACGGCGGAGTTCGGCTCCATCGGCCAGGTGACCATCGTGTCGAAAGGCGGCTCAAACGACGTGCACGGTTCGGCGTTCGACTATTACTCGACGCCGTGGTTCCGGGCGCGGGATCCTTTCTCCCCCGCGCGTGGGACGGGCGTGCGCCATGAGCCGGGCGTTTCCATTGGCGGACCGATCTATCTTCCGAAGATTTACAACGGCCGCAATAAAAGCTTCTTCTTCTACTCTTTCGAAACGTCGCGCGGCAGCCAGGTGCTGCAATTGATCAATCCCACCGTCGCGCCCGCTTCCTGGCGCGGGGGCAACTTCGCCACCGCCAACGACATTCGCGACCCCTTTGCCGGCAACGCGCCATTTGCCAACCGCGTGATTCCCGCGTCGCGCATCAGCCCGGTTTCCCAAAAGCTGCAGAACCGCTTCTACCCGCTGCCCGACGGCGATCCGGAACGCTTCGCCAATCGCAACTTCAATACGCAGTTGACGCGTCCCTTCGATCCAAACACTTACTGGACAAGCCGCATCGACCACCGGTTTACCGATAGGCATTTCGTGTTTGGGCGGTACACCTGGAACCGGTCGCATTCGCGCGCCTTCGAATCGAATCTGCCGGCGGTGGGCAGGCGCTGGCAGACGCGCGATACGCGCGGCGTCAACGTTTCCTACACGGCGACGATTCGCACCAACCTGATTAACGAGGCGCGCTGGGGCTTTGCCTGGAACGACAATCCGCGCCACGGCAACCTGATGGGCATGGAAGTGTTGCGGGACCTCGGCATCACGGGCGGCCTGGCGCCGGGAGTGCCCGATATCAATGGCGTTCCGAACGTTTCCTTCGCGGGTATTGGGCTCACCAGCATCACGCAAACGGCGTGGCGGCATCCGGGCTTCCTCAATTTCGCGCAGCAGTGGCAGGATCAGTTGAGCTGGTTCCGCGGCCGGCACAACTTCAAGGCGGGAGTCATGCTGGCGCGCACGGCGTTTCAGGATCAGAATCAATCCGACAACCTGTTCGGCAACCTGAGTTTCTCCAACCGCTTCACCAATCACCCGTATGCCGATTTTCTATTGGGCGTGCCGACCACGGCTTCGCGCGCGGCGAATGCCTTGTTTCTCGAGCGGGTGCGCTGGTCCTGGGATTTCTTCGTGACCGATGAATACAAGATCACACCAAAGCTCACGTTGAATCTCGGCCTGCGCTATGAGTTGCATCCTTCGTGGACGGAAACCGGAGGCAACCAGGCGGTATTCGATCTGGGCACGGGAAAAATCGCGGTACCGGATGGCGCGTTGAACAAGATCAGCCCCCTGTTCCCAAGGGCGTATGCCGACGTCGTGGAAGCGAGCACGCTCGGCTACCACTCCAAGCTGCTGATCCGCAACGACACCAATAACCTTGCTCCGCGGATCGGCGCCGCTTGGCGGCCCTTGGGAGCGAACACGGTGCTGCGCGCCGGATTCGGCTTTTTTTACGACGTGGTGTCGCGCGCGGCCAGCGCCGGAGGCGCCCCGTTCGTGGTCAACGAGCCGGCCTTCACCAATCCGACGCCGCTGCCCACGCTGATGTTCCCGCGGATCTTCCCCGATTCGGTGTCGGGGCCCACGACGGTCACGCTGCCTTCCGCGATCCGCTCCGACCTGCGCGACCCTTTCTCGATGCAGTACAACTTCACCCTCGAACATCAGCGCTGGAACACGGGGTTCCGCGCGTCTTATGTCGGCACCAACACCCGCCAGGGCGAATGGGGCTATAACGCCAATCAGCCGGTGGGCGACGAGCGCGCCTTCGTGAACAAGCCGCGGCCGTTTCCGCGCTATCCGGCGATCACTTACCTGAGCAACGGCGCCGGACATCAATATCATTCGATGACGCTTGAAGCCGAACGCCGCTTTGCGCGCGGATTGGGCTATCAGGTTTCCTGGGTTTGGGCGCGCGACATCGGCGACCTGGAACGCGGCGAGTCGCCGGAAGACGCCTACAACCGGCGGCGCGAACGCTCGGTTTGGCTCGATATTCCGACGCATCGCGTCACCGGCAATCTCATCTATGAACTGCCGTTCGGCAAAGGCCGCAAGTGGCTTTCCAATGCCAACGCGGTGACGCGGGCGGCGCTCGGCGGCTGGGAGTTCAACGCGGTTTACAGTCTCTATTCGGGCCAGTTCCTCACGCCGCTATGGACCGGGCCGGATACGACGGGCACCGTGTTCACGGGCTCGGCGACGCCCGCGCAGGTCACGCGCCGGCCCGATCAGTTGCGCAGCGCCAACCTCGATCCGTCGCAGCGGACCACCGAGCGCTGGTTCGATCCCACCGCCTTTGCCGCGCCCGGCCTTGGGCGGTTCGGCTCTTCGTCGAAAGGCGTGATCTTCGGGCCGGGATCGGAGATCGTGAACGCGGGCCTGGCGAAGTATTTCGTGGTGAAAGAGCGGATGCGCGTGCGCCTGGAGATCACGGCCACCAATTTCTTCAATTCGCCGAATTACGCCAATCCGAACACGAACATCAGCAACGCGGCGACCATCGCGACGATCGGCGGCACCAGCGGCGACGTGTCCCCGCTCGATTCCTCGGGCGCTCGCTCGTTCCGCACCGGATTCCGCATCGAGTGGTAGCTGCGATAATCAAGCAGATGACCGCCGAAGTCACGCACTCACTCGACAAAGAATTCAATCCATGGCTGGCCGCCGAAGCGCGCTTCCACACCGCGGCCGATACGCTGGGCCTGGACGACGGGCTGCGGAAAGTACTGCGCTCGCCGGCGCGCGAGATCACCGTCAACATTCCGGTGGGCATGGACGACGGCCGCCTGGAAGTATTCACGGGCTATCGCGTGCAGCATTCGATCGCCAGGGGTCCGGCGAAAGGCGGCATCCGCTATGCGCCGGACGTGACGCTGGACGAGGTGCGGGCGCTCGCTTCCTGGATGACCTGGAAATGCGCGGTGGTCAACATCCCTTTCGGCGGCGGCAAGGGTGGGGTGATCTGCAACCCTGTGTATCTATCGCAAGGCGAGCTCGAACGGATCACGCGCCGCTACACGGCCGAGATCATCGAGTTCATCGGGCCGGAAGTGGACGTGCCCGCGCCCGACATGAACACCAATGAACAGACGATGGCGTGGATCATGGATACCTATTCCATGCACAAGCGCCAGACGGTGACGGCGGTGGTCACGGGCAAACCGGTGAACCTGGGCGGGTCGCGCGGGCGGACCGAAGCCACCGGACGCGGCTGCCTGCTGGTGGCGCAGGAAGCGCTCAAGCTGTTCGGCATGAAGCCGGCGGAAGCGCGCGTGGTGATTCAGGGTTTCGGAAACGTGGGCGGCATGGCAGCGCGGCTGATGGCGCGCACCGGTTTCAAGATCGTCTCGATCATTGAATACGATGGCGCCGTTTACAACCCCGCCGGACTCGACATCGAGGCGCTGCTGCTGCATCGCAAGGCGACGGGATCGATTCTCGACTTCGCCGGCGGCGAGAACATCGACCGGGAGGAAGCGATGTTTCTCGAATGCGACATTCTGCTGCCGGCGGCGAAAGAGAACGTGCTGCATTCAGGCAACGCGCATCGCGTTCGCGCGAAGATTCTGTGCGAAGGCGCCAACGGCCCCACCACGGCGCAGGCCGATGAGATTCTGGCCGCGCGCAATGTTTTCGTCATCCCCGATATTCTGGCCAACGCGGGTGGAGTCACCGTTTCTTACTTCGAGTGGGTGCAGGACCGCCAGGGTTTTTTCTGGAACGAGGATCTGGTGAACACGCGGCTCGAAGAGATCATGGTCAACAGCTTCCAGGATGTGACCGGCCTCGCCGGCCGCCACAAAGTGCACAATCGCACGGCCGCGTATATGCTGGCCCTCGACCGCGTGGCGTTCGCCATCAAGCTGAGGGGCATCTACGCGTGACGGCATGAGCGCGGACGCTTCCACGCCGCTGATGCGGCAGTATCACGCTTTGAAGCAGCAGGTGCCGGACGCTCTGCTGATGTTCCGCCTGGGCGATTTCTACGAGCTGTTTTTCGAGGACGCCGTCACGGCGGCGCGCGAGCTCGAGATCACGCTCACTTCCCGCAACAAGGAAAAGGGCCAGGCGATTCCCATGTGCGGCGTGCCGCATCATTCGTCGGAAGGCTATCTGGCCAGGCTGATCCAGAAAGGCTACCGGGTCGCCATCTGCGAACAGACGGAGGATCCGCGTTTCGCCAAGAAACTGGTGAAGCGCGAGATCGCACGCGTGGTGACACCGGGAACCACGACGCAATCGGGCGTGCTCGAGAGCCGCGAGAACAATTACCTGGCGGCGGTGATGGCGCAGGGCGACCGGGCGGGCGTGGCGCATATCGACGTGACCACCGGCGAGTTCCGCGCCACCGAGATGGCCGTGCGCGAGATGGCGGGCGCGCTTGAAGCCTTGAATGTGCGGGAAGTGCTGACGCCCGGCGATGCACCCGCTCCCACGGTGCAATCGAAAGTTTGCGTGACGAAGGTGGACGACTGGGTTTTCGCGCACGACTACGCCGATCGTAGCTTGCGCGAGCATTTCAAGCTGCTTTCGCTCGACGGCTGCGGGCTGGGCGATCGCGGACTGGCGGCGGGGGCGGCGAGCGCCATTCTGCACTACCTGCGCGAGACGCAAAAATCGGCGCTCGAACATCTGGACCGCCCGAATTGGTATGACCGCGCCGAAGCTCTGATTCTCGATGCGGCGACGGTGCGCAACCTGGAACTGCTGGATCCGCTGTTTGCCGACGGAATGAAGGAAGGCACGCTGGTGCACGTGCTGGATGAAACGCTCACCGGCATGGGGGCGCGCCTGCTGCGGCGGCGGCTGGTGCGTCCTTCGATCGAGCGTGGTGAAATCGAAGCGCGCCTGGATGCGGTGGAGGCTTTGCTGAAGGCGTCCATTCCGCGCGCGCAAATGCGGGCCACGCTCGCCGGGGTGCTGGATATCGAACGGCTGCTTTCCAAGCTCACCCTCGGCACGGCCAATCCGCGCGAGATGCTGGCGCTCGGGCGGTCGCTGGCGAAGGTTCCCCTGCTGCGCGCGGCCTGTCAACCGTTTCCGGGCCGAGTGGCGGAGATCGGACAGGCGATGGACGAGGTGCCGGAAGTAAGAGACGGCATTCTCAACGCGCTGGCCGATGAGCCGCCCGCCACGCTCAACGACAGCGGCATCATCCGCGATGGATACGACCAGAGCCTCGATGAGCTGCGCGATATTTCCCGCAATGGCAAGCAGTACATCGCGCAGATCGAGCAGCGGGAGCGCGCCCGCACGGGCATCGCTTCGCTGAAGGTGAAGTTCAACAACGTTTTCGGTTATTACATCGAGATTTCGAAAGCGAACCTGCACCTGGCGCCGTCCGATTATGAGCGCAAGCAGACTTTGGTAAACGCGGAGCGCTTCACCACGCCCGAGCTCAAGGAACTTGAGGTCAAGATTCTCGAAGCCGAAGAGCGGATTCTCGCCATCGAGCGCGAATTGTTCGCGCGGTTGCGCGGGGAGGCCGCCGCTCATGCCGCGCGCATCCGCGCTTCGGCCGGAGCGATCGCCGAACTCGATGTCACCGCCGCGCTGGCCGAATCGGCCGCTCTGAACCGCTACACGCGGCCCGCGTTTTCAGACAACGGAATGCTGCAGGTATCCGGCTCGCGCCACCCGGTGATTGAAAAATTGACGGAGCGCGACGCGGTCAGCTTCATTCCGAACGATCTGTACCTGGACCCGGCCGCCAAATACATCGGCGTCATTACCGGGCCGAACATGGGCGGGAAATCGACCTATCTGCGGCAGGCGGCGCTGCTGATCGTGATGGCGCAGATGGGTTCGTTCGTGCCCGCGGCAAGCGCGCTTCTGCCGTTGACCGACCGCGTTTTTACGCGCGTGGGCGCGTCGGATAATCTGGCCCGCGGCCGCTCCACGTTCATGGTGGAAATGACGGAAACGGCGGCGATTCTGAATACCGCCACCAGCCGCAGCTTCATCGTGCTGGACGAGATCGGGCGCGGTACGTCGACCTATGACGGCATGGCGCTGGCGTGGGCGGTGATCGAACATGTGCACAACCGCATCCGCGCCAAGACGCTGTTTGCGACGCATTATCATGAGCTCACGGGGCTCGCCGGACAGCTCGATGGCGTGGCCAACCTGCAGGTGGCGGTGAAGGAATCTGGCGATCAGATTCTGTTTCTGCGCAAGGTGATTCCGGGCAGCGCGAACAAGAGCTACGGCATTGAGGTAGCACGCCTGGCGGCGTTGCCGGCCGCCGTGATCGGCCGGGCGAAGGAAATTCTGGCGTCGCACGAGAAGGCCGAGCATCAGGTGGTGGAAGAACTGGCGCCGCACGCGCGGCCCGCCGGTCCCATGCAGATTCAGTTATTCGAACCGGTGAACCATGAGATCGCCGGCCGTATTCGCACGCTGAACCTGGATGAGCTGAAGCCGATCGAGGCGCTGCAACTGCTCGCCGAATTGCAGAGGGAGTTGAAGTCATGATCGTCGCCGGCATCATGTCGGGCACGTCGCTGGACGGTATCGACGTGGCCATCGTCGAGATCGAAGGACGCGGCTGGAACAAGAAGGTGCGTACGATCGCGGCCAGCACCACGCCGTATCCGGAGCCGGTGCGCGCCGCGCTGCTGGGCGTTTCGAACTGCGAGACGCATACGGCCGGGATCGCGATGCTGCATTTCCTGCTGCCGGAGTTGTACGCCAAGGCCGTAAAAAAGCTCGCGGGAGCGGCGAAGATCGATCTGGTGGGCTGCCATGGGCAGACCATCATTCATATCGGAAAGCCGCGGCGGTACCTTGGACATCGAGTGTCCGCGACGCTGCAGATTGGCGATGGATCGGTGCTGGCCGAACGGCTGGGCGTGCCGGTGGTGTCCGACTTCCGGCCGCGCGATATGGCGGCGGGCGGGCAGGGCGCGCCGCTGGTGCCATACGTCGATTACCTGTTGTTCCGCCACAAGACGCGCGGCCGGGTGGCGTTGAACATCGGCGGCATCGCCAACATCACGGCGATTCCCGCGGGCGCCGCACCCGGACAGGTGATCGCGTTCGACACCGGCCCGGGCAACATGGTGATGGATCAACTGGTCGAGCGGCTGAACGGGCGGCGTTACGATCGCAACGGAGCGATCGGCCGCCGTGGCCAGGTGCGCGAAGAACTGCTGGGCGGGTTGTTGAAGGATCGATTCTACGGCCAGCGTCCGCCCAAGAGCGCGGGCCGCGAGGATTACGGCGCGGCCTTCGTCGCTCGCCTGATCGCGACCGGGCTGCCCATGCCGGACCTGATCGCCACCGCGACGGCGCTGACGGCGCGCACGATCGCACTCGGCATCCGACACACCGGCGTGGCGGCGAAGGATCTCATCGCCGCGGGCGGCGGGGCGCACAACGGCTTTCTGATGGATCTGCTGCGCGGGCAGCTTCCGGATGTGAATGTCACCACGACCGCCGGGTTTGGCATCGATGTGGACGCCAAGGAAGCCGTGGCGTTCGCCATCCTGGCGCACGAGGCGTGGCGGAACGAACCCAATAATCTGCCTTCGGCCACCGGCGCGCGGCGGGCGGTGGTGATGGGTAAGATCAGCCGCTGAGTTTGGGAACTTTTCTCCCTCATCAGCGTCTTAGAACCATGGAAAACCTGCTGCGCGATTTGCGGCATGCCCTACGTGTGCTCCGGCAGGGCGGCTCGTTCACCGTCACAGCGGTGGCCGCGCTCGCCGTGGGAATCGGGGCGAACACGGCCATTTTCTCGCTGGTCAACACGGTGTTGCTGAAGCCTCCGCCTTTCCGGGAAGCGGACCGCATCGTCATATTCGAAGCCAAGACGAATGATCGTTCGTTCGGGGGCGCTTCGCCGGCCAAGTTCAATCATTGGATGCGGCAGACCACGGTGGTGGAGGATGTCGCGGCGTTCGGCTCGAGTGTTTTGAATTGGACGGGCGGCGAAACCCCGGAGCAACTACGCTCCATGCGCGCCAGTTCGGCTTACTTTCGCCTCTTTGGTGTTCCGATGGTGATGGGCCGCGGATTCGACGAATCCGAGGACCGGCCGGGCGCCACGCCTGTCGCGGTCATCAGCGAAGGCCTGTGGAGGCGGCGGTTCGCCGCCGATCCAGCGTTGCTGGGCAAGACGATGGTTCTGGGCGGACAGCCGCACACCGTAACCGGCATCGTCGATTCCCGGTTCGATTTCCAGGATTTCGGCCGGGCGCCGGACGTTTGGGTTCCGATTCAGATCGAACGGAATTCGCGGGACCAGGGGCACTACTTCCAGTCGGCCGGAAGGTTGAAGCCGGGCGTGTCGCTGGAGCAGGCAAGGTCGCGACTGAATGCTTCGCGGGCCGATTACCTGCGCGACTTTCCGAACTCCCTGCCAGAGGGCCAGTCGTTTACCGCTTCGACGCTGCAGGAATCGCTGGTGCGGGACGCTCGCAGTTCCATTTGGATTCTGGCGGGCGCGGTGGCCTTCGTGCTGCTGATCGCCTGCGCCAACGTGGCGAACCTGCTGCTGGCGCGAGCCGAAGTCCGGCGGCGCGAGCTGGCCATCCGAGCGGCCCTGGGCGCCGGGCGCGGGGCGATTCTGCGGCAGTTGATGATGGAAAGCCTGCTGCTGGCCGCGGCGGGCGCAATCTGCGGCCTGGCGCTCGGCTACGCCGGAATGCGGGCGTTGCTTTCGGTTAATACGGCCGGTCTGCCCAGGGTGGGTACCGATGGCGTGCTGGTCACGCTCGACTGGCGCGTTCTGATTTTCACTGTCGCGATCACCGTGCTGACCAGCGTATTTTTTGGCATGCTGCCGGCGCTGCGCGCTTCCCGCACCGATCTCAGTTCCACATTGAAGGAAAGCTCCAGCCGTTCGGGCAGCGGGTTCCGTCAGAACAAGGCGCGGACGGTTCTGGTGGTGAGCGAGGTGGCGCTGGCGGTGGTGCTGCTGGTTGGGGCGGGGCTGCTGATCCGCACGGCCGCGGCGCTATATACCGTCAAGCCGGGCTTCGACACCGCCAACGTTCTGACGATGCGCATGTCGCTGACCGGGAATTCGTACAAGACCAGCGCCGCGATCGAACGACTGGTTCGCGCGGGAGTGGAGCGGCTGCAATTGCTGCCCGGCGTGGAACTGGCGACGGCATCCTGTTGCGTTCCACTCGAAGGCGGCTATGGGCTCGGGTTCCGCGTGATGGGGCGACCGCTCGAGAAAGGTCTGTTTCACGGCGGGGGCGGCTGGCGGACGGTGTCCCCCGGCTTCTTTGAAGCGTTCCGCATTCCGGTGGTTCGCGGAAGGTCGATCAACGAGCGCGATGTGATGACTGGACCGCCGGTGGTGGTGATCAGTGAGACCATGGCGAAGCGGTTCTGGCCCAACGGCGATCCGCTGCGGGACATGATTCTCATTGGCAAGGGCTCGATGCCGCACCTCGAAACCGAACAGCCGAGGCAGATCGTGGGTATCGTGGGCGATCTTCGCGACGGTGCATTGAATCGCGACCCCGGCCCTTCCATGTACATCCCGAACGCGCAGACGCCAGATGCTGTGCAGGCGCTCAACGTGATGCTGACGCCGCTGGCCTGGATCATCCGCACCAAGGGCGACCCGATGCAGGTTCGCGCGCAGGCCGAGGAAGAGCTGCGAAAAGTGAGTGGACTGCCGGTTTCCGACGTACGCGCCATGGGCGAAGTGGTTTCCCGGTCCACTTCGCGGCAGCGCTTTCACATGCTGCTGATGACGGTGTTCGGCGCGGTGGCGCTGCTGCTGGCGGCCATTGGAATCTACGGACTGATGGCCTATTCGGTGGAACAGCGCAGGCAAGAGATCGGTATCCGCATGGCGCTGGGCGCGCAGCACGGCGACGTTCGCGGCATGGTGTTCCGGCAGGGCATGATCTTCGCGCTGGCGGGCGTGGCGCTGGGGGTGGCGGGCGCCTTCGCCCTGGCGAAACAAATATCGAGCTTTTTGTTTGGAGTGACGCCGTTCGATCCGGCGGTCTTCGGAGTGATTCCCGTCGTGCTGGTGCTGACGGCCGCGCTGGCGGTCTGGGTGCCCGCCAGGCGGGCGACGCGAGTGGATCCGCTGACGGCGCTACGGGAGAGTTGAGCGCGGCTTATCCTGCAGCTCGGCCTGCTTGCGGTCGAGTTCGCGGGAAACGTTGCGGTGGCGCTCCGCTTCTTCTTTTTTCCCCAGGCGCGCGTAGGCCAGGCTGAGCTGATAGTGAGCGGAAGAGTTCGCCGGCAGGAACGCCACGGCGGATTCGAGCCGCGACCTCGCGCCGGGAAGGTCGCCGCGCGCCAGCGCCAGTTTGCCCAGTTCGAGGAGCAACTGGCCGTTGTGGGGATTCACACGCTCGGCTTCGCGAAACTCACGCTCGGCGGCCGCGGCGTCGCCATTCTCCTTGTGCAGAATCGCCAGCAGCAGATGCGAATCGGGCAGCCCGAGTTTCGCCGCCTGTTGAAACGCGGCCAGCGCCTGGGCGGTGGCGCCCCGCTTGCGATGGAGCAGGCCGCGCGCCATGAGAACGCGCGGGCCGCCGGGTTCGATCTCATTGAGGTTGCGCAACGCCAGGCCGCTCAACGGGCTTTCGGGCACGTAGTAACTGGCCAGCGCAAATAGGAATTGAATCCCGGCGTCGTCCGGAAAATGCGCCTGCGCGCCGATGGCCTCGCGCAAGGCGGCCTGCATCTGGTCGGTGGCGATGAGCGTGGAAATCAGAAACGCCGAATGGCGCGCATTGGCCGGCTCCAGGTCGCGCGCTTTCGCCATTGCATCGAGCGCCTCGGGAAACTGATTGAGCCTGGCGTGGGCGAATGCCCGCACGGCGTGAAAATGCGCGGTGACGGGAGACGCGATCAGGCCCAGCCGTTCGAGCGCCAGTTGCGGCCGGCCCGCTTCGTTTTCGGCGAAGGCGGTTTCCACATGCAGCCTCTCTTCATCGGGAAATCCGCGTTCGGCCGCTTTGGCGAACTCGCGCAAGGCGGGCTCCCATTGCTTCTGATAGAGCCTCGCCTGGCCGAGGTAGAAATAGCCGTTGGGGTCTTCGGGAGCGAGCCGGACCACGGCGGAGAAATGGCGATTGGCCGCCTCCCACTGCTGGCGGCGCGCGGCGGCGATCCCCAGAATCATGTGGGCATGCACGGCGCCGGGCTGTTGGGCGATGGCCTTCGAAGCAAGAACCACGGCGCGATCCACCTCGCCCGCGCGGAACGCTTCATCGGCCTGCTCCACCAGGCCCTGCCAGAAGAGCAAGACCAACGGCGCGATCATATGGCGGTGACCGCGATCCGCTGCCAGGCGTTTTGCTCATAGGCGTCGGCGCGGCGGGGATCGCGCGCGGCGGGCTGCGCATCGCCGCGATCGCCGGTGGCGCGCACCGCCAACCGGTGCTCACCGGCGCGCGGGATTCTCCAATCGCATTGCCAAAAGACCCAGGACCACGGCTTGGCCTCGCCCAATCGCGCGGGGACCCATGTCGACCCGTCGTCGGTCGAGACCTCCACCTTTGCCACGCGGCCTTCGCCGGCCCAGGCGGCTCCGCGAAGCGTGAAGCGGCGCGTGGCCAGTACGGCTCCGTCGATGGGCCGGGAGAAGACGGATTTAATCAAGACACCGCGCACCGGATCGCCGGTCGCCGCGCCCAGCAGCGATTGTGTCCGGCGACGGTACTCTTTGCTCTCATCGGGCGTATCGGTGAGCTCGATCGAATCGAGCCACTTCACCGAGTCCATGCCGTACCAGCCGGGAACCAGAAGGCGCACCGGACCGCCATGCGCGGGAGGCAGCGACTCTCCATTCATGCGCAGCGCGAGCAGCGTGTCCGGGTGCATCGCCTTTTCGAAGGGAAGCACGCGGGTGAATCCGTCGCGAGCGGCCAGCCGCACGAACGCGCGCGGCGCGGCGCGGTTGAGAATATCTTTAAGCGGAACGCCTTCCCATACGGCGTGGCTGACCAGACCGCCACCGGGTGGATTTCCGGCGCATTCGAGCGTAGCATCGAGGGCGCGAGTGGGCAGTTCGGACAGTTGCTCGTAGGTGAGCGGAGCGCCCGGAGCGTTGAGCTTCCAATCGTGCGTGGAAATGTTCGGGCTGCCCGAACGATCATGGACGAAGAACAGTTCGTTGTGCGTCGCTTCGTCTTCGAGCAGCGAGAGATCGAACAGCGCCACGCCGAGGAAGCCGCGCCTGGAAAGGCCGTCACCAGGCGAATTTGAGCGCCATTTGTAGGATGCGCGGATCCCCATCTGTTCCCGTGATTCTACCGAAGTTCGGATTCGTCAACCCAAGCACCGGGTTCGCCAGGTGCGTCGCGTTGAACAGATTGAACGCCTCAAAGCGGTATTCGACGAGGCTCCTCTCGCCGAAGGGCAAGCCCCAGCTCTTGGTCAACGATGTGTCGTAATTGGCAAAGCCGGGCCCGAAAAGCGCGTTGCGGCCGAGTGTGCCGTAGGTGTTGGGAGCCGGGTCGGCGAAGCGGGCCCTGTCGAAGTAGGCGCTCAACCTTTGGCCCTTGGAGCGGCCGGTGTCGAGAATCGGATTGCCGGAACCGATGAGGTCGGCGCGAGCGCTGCCGGCGCCGGCAATCGAGTTGTTCGAGGCTCCGATGGAGAACGGCCGTCCCGATTGCAGCGACACGATTCCGCTCATGCGCCAGCCGCCCAGTACCGCTTTGGCGGCGGCACCCGAGTTCTTCATGGCCGGCAGATCCCAGACGAACGAGCCGACGAAACGATGCTGGCGGGTGAGATCGGAGTTGCCTCGCGAGAAGAAGAAGTTAAACGGATTGTTGATACCGCGGCTGCCGCCGAAGCCGTTGCGCGAGGTGTAGTCGAGGTTCTTCGACCAGGTATAGGACGCGCTCACGGTGAAGCCGCGCGAGTAGCGCTTGTCGGCCGACAGTTGCAGCGAGTGATAGATCTGATTGTGTCCCAGCATCCAGCGCGAGATGGTCTGGAAATCCTGCACCGGGCGGCGATCGTCGATGGTGTTTCGATTCTGGGCCAGCGTGAGGTTTGGATTGTAGATGGGCGCGTTCTGATCGTACTCGGTTTTGAGGTGAGTGGATTTGGTGCCGACATAGCCCGCGCGGAACACAGTGTTTGAGAACATCTCACGCTCGAAGGTGAGGCTCCAGTTCTGGGTGTAGGGCGTAATGAATTTCTTGTCGAGCACGATGGTGAACAGCGGCGTGGGGAATGGAACGTCCTTGTTGGCGGCGCTGGCCGGAAAGATGTTCAGAGCTTCCTTGCCGCGGAACGGATCGGCGAAGGAACCGTCGTTGAACTCCACGCTGTAGCTGAACGGAGTGACGTTGTTGGCGTCGTTCTGCGAGTTGAGCGCCGGCGCATCGTAGAAGATCGCATAGCCGCCGCGAATGCTGGTCTTGGCGTTGCCGAACGGCGACCAGGCGAAACCGACGCGAGGGGCGAGATTGTTGTAGTCGGGGTCGGCCACGGTCCGCCCGAAGGTGTCGCCGCCGCCGTAGCCGGCCGGCCGCTTATCGCCGCGGTAGAAGAGGCCGGGCAGCGCGTTTTTATAGATGGTCGAGCGGATGCCGGCGCGGTTGGCGGCCATGTCGAAGGTCTGGTTGCGGTCGAGCAGGTCGGAGAACAATCCGTAGGGCTCATAGCGCAGGCCGAAATTGAGCGTGAGGCCGGGTTTCACGCGCCAGGTGTCGCCGAAATAGTAGCCCGCCTGCGTGCCGCGGCGCGACTCGAACTCACCGCTGTTCTGCGTAAAGAACGAGAAACCGCCGAGCAGGAAATCGGCGCGGTCGAAGCCCGAAGCGTTGCCGAATCCGGTCACGTGGCCATCGAACTGGAACTGGCCGGAGCTGTGAAACAGCGTGTTGTTGTTGAACCGTTTGCGCACCACGTTCACGCCCCACACCATGGTGTGATTGCCCTGGGAGCGCGACCAGTCGTGCTGCACTTCCATGCTGCCGCGGCCGAAGCGTATGGCATGCAGCGGCTGGGCGAAGGAGACGCCGCTCTGGGTCATCGCGATGTCGATGTGATTGCCGTAAGGATTGAGCTTCACGCCGAGGTCGGCTGTGGTGAACGGGAAATCGGTGCGCGCATCGGCGATCTGGTGGGCGGCGGTGAACTGCGTGTGAATCACGGTGGCTGCGCCCTTCACCCACGTGTGCCCCAAAGTGGCCGAGCGCGAATCGCGGATGCTGGCGTAGCGGACGGCGTGGATGTTGTCCTGCGGGGAGCTGTAGGGCTGTTCGGTATCGCTTTCAAAGACGCGGAATACGAAGCTGTGCGCCTGGCTGTGCACGTAGTCGAGCTTGCCGATGCCCTGCAGTCCGTTCTCGGGCTGCGAGACCGCGTAGCGAACGAATCCTTCCGAGTCGGGCAGGGGGGAAAAGGTCAGCAGTTTGACGGCGGGCGCGGCGAAGCGGCTGGTGGGAATCCGGTTGCCCGCGAACGGCGTGCCGTTGGTGAGCGGGTCGTAGAGGGTCCGCGAGGTGCTGGCGGAAAAATCGCCGCTGCGTTCGGCGGCGGTGAGGGTGAGGTCGCGATTGTTGCCGGCCGCGGCGCGGATCGTAAGCCTCTGCAGCCCCATGAAGCCGAACAGCCGGTTCTTGACAAACGGTCCGCCGACGGTGAATCCGAACTGATTGCGCTTGAGCAGGTCCGGGCTGCGCGAGAAGAAATTACGCGCGTTCAACTCGGTGTTGCGGACGAACCAGAAGGCATCGCCATGAATCTGATTGGTGCCGGACTTGGTGACCACGTTGAGGGCGCCGCCGGAAAGGCCGCCCTGCTCGACGCCCATGTTGCTGGTTTGCGCGCTGAACTCCTGCACGGCGTTGGGGAACGGAAAATCGAGGTTGCCGTTCACCAGGTCGTCCATGTTCGTTCCGCCGTCGAGGGTGTAGCGCAGGTTGTTGTTGCGCGACCCGTTGACGGTGATTTCTTTCTGCCCTTTTGGACGCCAACTGGAGCCGCCGACATCGCCGGAATTATTGGCGGCGCCGGAGGAGACACCGGCGGCGAGCAGAATCAGATCGGCGGGATTCCGCCCGTTTAGCGGCAATTCAACGACACGTCTGGAATCGACCGTCTGACTGACCGTGGCCGAGCGCGTGTCCACCTGCGCCGACGACGCTTCGACCGATACGGTCTCGGAAACGTTGCCGACTTCGAGCGCGACATCGAGTCGAATGTTCTCATTGGCCTGCAACTGCACCGACCGGCGCTCGTACTTGCGGAAGCCCGACTGCTCGACGGTGAAATTGTAGATGCCGACGGGAAGCAGAGCGAACACGTAAGCGCCGCTCGCGTCGGTGGTGGCGCTACGCGTGGCGCCAGTGGCCGAGTTGGAAATTACGATCTTGGCGCCAGGCACCAGAGCCGCCTGCGCGTCTGTAACCGTACCGAAGACCGACGCCGTGTCGCGGACTTGAGCCATCGCGGCGCCACAAAGAGACAAGAAGACCAGCGAACTCCCTAGCCATCGCATAGAAACTCCTGTTAGAAGAAGACGGATGAAGCGACGACTCGGTCCTTGGTGCCACTTTAAAAGAAAAGCGGCGATAGTGTAAAGTAATTCAAATTCGGCCGCGCGTCAAGGTCCATTGGACAGCCGGCTGTACAGAATGTACAATCCCGCCATCGCATCGATAGGGGCGGAGGTGGGGTTATCGTAGGCCGCCGTGACGCGGAACCGCTCGCCGGCCTTGACGCGATAGCCTTCGCCGTTGGAGTAGGAATCGAAGCCGGTCATTTCTCCCTTGGAATCGAGCTTGCGGCCACCGCGCCATACGCTTTCGTTTCGCGTCACATTGAACAGCTCCACCGCGCTGCCGTAGGGGTGGATGTGCGTGCCCAGGAAGTGAATGCGTCCGTTGAAGGGCAGTTCGAATTCGGCCTTACGCTCATCGTGGCCCGGTTCGACGAAATAGAGATGCGGCGTTTGGGCGCTGCGCAGCGTGGCGTAGAGAGGGGTGAGCGGCTTCGTTACCTGCTTGACGCGAATGACCGAAAGCACCACTTTCATGCGAACGCGTACCGGGTCGCTCGCGCGGTTGTTGAACATGGGCATCCAGTGCAGGGGCTCTCGCGCGGCGGCGCGGACGCCAAAGCCGTCGGGCAGCCGGATCTCGGGCGTGTAGTGATCGGAGTAGAGTCCGCGCACCTCCTGATCGCCGGTCTGCATCACGCGCTGGTCGCCGAGGAACGTATGGCAAAGATGATTTTCCTTAGGCTCGCTGCCCTGGGCGTCGAGCAGCGACGTCCGGTAGCCGACGATCCACACGGCTTCGTCGAAGCGGAAGTTGAGCATCGCACCGGGCAGATGCAGGGCCAGACTGCCTGGTTCCACGTTCAGAAAAGCGGTGGCGAATTCTACCTGAACCACGGGTCCATGGGCGCTGCGTAGCGGCGAGGGGCGAAAGTCCGTTAGAAGTTCGGCGGCGGAAGCGAGGCCGGTTAAGCAGAGGCAGAAAAGAAGACCACACCTCATTGGGGCAAAAGTTTAGCACGCGACCGCGCTCACGGTGCGGGATGATAGAAGGCATGTATCGACTCATTCGCCAAAAGCTCGGACGCCGGGAGCTGTTCCGCGGGGGCAGCCTGGCCGCTTTCACCAGTTTTTTCCAACGGCCCGCGACGGCCGCGCCCACGGCGGGAGTGTATGAAGCGATCGGCATGAAGCCGCTGATCAACGCCCGCGGCACGTTCACCATTATCAGCGGATCGACGATGCTGCCCGAGGTGCGGGCGGCGATGGCCGAAGCTTCGCAGCGTTACGTTCACATGGATGAACTGATGGCCGCCATCGGCAAGCGGCTGGCGGAGTTGACCAAAGCCGAGTGGGGCATGGTGAGCTGCGGCTGCGCGGCGGCATTGACCCATGCCACGGCGGCCTGCGTGGCGGGCGGCAATCCGGACCTGCACGTCCGAATTCCGAACCTGGCTGGATTTCCCAAGGATGAAGTCATCATCCCGAAGCATTCGCGCAACGTGTACGACGCGTCGGTGAGAGCGGTGGGCGTTCGCGTAGTGGAAGCGGGCACGCCGGAGGAACTGGAAGCGGCGTTTGGGCCGCGCACGGCGATGGTCTATATCCTGGCGGGTCCGGAAGCGGAGGAAGGAGCGCTATCGACGCGCGTGATTTGCGAGGCGGCGCGCAAGCGCAACGTGCCCGTGCTGGTGGACGCGGCGGCGGAGATTCTCACCGTTCCCAACGTCCATCTGGAAGCCGGCGCGACGCTGGTGACTTATTCCGGCGGCAAGTGCATCCGCGGGCCGCAGACGGGCGGGTTGCTGCTGGGCCGCAAGGATCTGGTGCAGGCGGCGTGGGTGCACTCGGCGCCGCATCATGGCTATTCGCGCGGGTTTAAGGTCGGCAAGGAAGAAGCGATCGGGATGCTGACGGCGGTGGAAATGTGGATGAAGCGCGACCACAAGGCCGAGTGGGATAAATGGATGGCGCGGGTGGATCATGTCGCCAAGCGGATGGCGTCCATTCCGGGCGTGGAGACCGAAGTCCGGCAGCCGAACGGGCTGTCGAACAAGACGCCGTCGCTGACGATCCGCTGGGATCGTGCCAAGCTGGGCGTCACCGGGGCGGCGGTATCGCAGCACCTGTTCACCACCGAGCCGCGCATCGCGCTACCCACCGGCCGCGGACGCGACCGCGATCGCGAAGCGGTGTCTTTCGTTCCCTACATGCTGCACGATGGGGAGGAGAAGATCGTCGCCGACCGGCTGCATGCCACGCTGACGCATCCACCGAAGCAGGAGGAGCCGAAAAATGAAGCGCCGGCGGCGGATCTGACCGGGCAGTGGGATGTGCAGATCGAATACCTGGCGGGTAAATCGACGCATGCGCTCTACCTGACGCAGAAGGGCGGACGCGTGGAAGGGACGCACCAGGGCGACTTCGTTTCACGCGATCTGCGCGGGACGGTGGAAGGGGATCGCGTGCGGTTGAATAGCGCCTACACCGAGCGGCACGGCGATTCGCTGATGTTTGAATTCAGCGGAACGGTGCGCGATGGCGCGCTTAGCGGCACGGTGGATATGGGTGAGTATCTGAAGGCGCGGTGGACGGCGAAGCGGCATCAGGCAGGCGGGCGCGGTTGATGGATTTTATTTGATGCGGTAGACGAACGCGTCTTCGATGAACCGGTCGCCGAAGGACAGGCCGCCGAGCCTGAGGCCGTATGTGCGTTTCATCTTCGCGTAGACACGCCGCAGGCCCTTGATAAACGTCTCGTTGGTCCGCATGAGGATCATAGTAGGGGGGTCATCCACGTCTACTCCGCTCCGCGATAGCTTTTCACGCACTAATCTATAGGCGTCTGTGCGCCCTATTTCGTCGAAGGCCTTGGACGAAAGTAATAGCCGCCAATCGCCGTATTCGGCGAGGTAAACCCAGAGGGCGACCTGCACAGGCAAGCCCGCGGCGTCGAGGGCTTGCAGGACGCGCTCCGCTTGTTCGATTTCAAAATTCACCAGTGCAGCTTGAGCCACGAGAGAACACCATGCTTTCTATCGCCCACGGCTTCGATGATATCGTGGGCATCTTTAAGGCCAGATCTATTGTATCGGCTTTGTTCCGACCAGAGCTGCAATGTGTCCCAATGTTCCTCAAAATGCGGATCTGACTTGCCGTGTGTTCGCAGGGCTGTCTCCAACTCCGCCACACGTACAAGCTCTTTCAAGCTGTGGGTATGGCTCGAGTCCACTCGCTTCTTGTCGGGGAAATCGTGGCGCATCGTCTTCTTCGCGATGCATGCCTTCAATGCACACTCAATGGAGTATCCGGCGAGATAAAAGGCGCCGTCAGCACACCCAGCCGCCAGGAGCGCCTTCGCCTCCTTCAAGCGCACAAGGGAAAGCTGCTGCAAATCCTTGCGGTTCACTTCACCAGATTCGCCGAGCGGCCCGCGTAGTCGAGCACCCACGACGGGAAGATCCCCAGCACCAGGGTCGCGGCGGCCGAGCCCCAAAGCACGGCCTGAATCCCCATGGCCGGCGGCTGCAGGTTCGCGGTCGAATCGCCGGGCTCCTTGAAGTACATCACGACGATGATGCGCAGGTAATAATAAGCGGCCACGGCGCTGTTGAGCAGGCCGAGGATGGTGAGCCATACCAGATTGGCGTCGAGCGCGGCCTTGAACACGTAGAACTTGCCGAAGAAGCCGCCGGTGAGCGGCACGCCGATGAGCGAGAGCAGGAAAACGGTCAGCAGCGCGGCGGTGGCCGGCTGGCGCACGCCGAGCCCGGCCAGATCCTCGGTATTGACGTAGCGTTCGCCCTGCCGCGCAAAGTGCGTCACGGCGGCGAAGGCGCCCACGTTCATGAACGCGTAAGACACCATGTAGAACATCACCGCCTGCGTGCCGATCTGCGAATGGGCCGCGATGGCGCACATCACATAGCCGGCGTGGGCGATCGAGCTATAGGCGAGCAGCCGCTTGATGTTCGATTGCTGGAGGGCGGCAAAGTTGCCGACGATCATGGTCGCCAGCGCGGAGACGACGACGATCGGCTGCCACCGGTCGGCGATGGTGTCGAACGCCGTCAGATAGACGCGCAGGAAAATGGCGAACGCGGCCGCTTTGGGCCCGGCGGAAAGAAACGCCGCGACCGGCGCGGGCGCGCCCTGGTAGACATCGGGCGCCCAGATCTGGAACGGAGCCGCCGCCACCTTGAACGCGAATCCGACAAACATCAACGCCGCGGAGGTACCCACGATGCCGGCCAGCGGTGCGATGTCGCGATTGGTCAGCACGCGATGAATCTCGGTGAGGTTGGTGGTACCGGTGCCGCCGTAAATCCAGGCGATGCCGTAGAGCAGGAATGCGGTGGCGAACGAACCGAGCAGAAAGTATTTGAGCGCCGATTCGTTGTTGCGCTTGTCGTCGCGCAGATAGCCGGCCAGCACGTACGAAGCGATCGACGAGATCTCAAGCCCGATGAACAGCATGATCAGCTCATTGGCCGTCACCATGACGCACTGTCCGGCGATCGAATAAAGAATCAGCGCGTAGTACTCGCCCGAGTTTGCATGTTCGCGGTTGAGATAAGCGAACGAAGCGAGCACCGTGAGAATGCCCACGCCGATGCAAAGAAACCGGAAGAAGGTGCCGAACCCGTCGACGATCAGCATCTGGTTGAACGCCGTTCCGGGATCGGCGGCGGCCACGGCGCTGCCCCACATGGCGGCGACCAGTCCGGCGAGCGCGATGACGCCGAGGCGGCTCTTGTTTTCTTCGCGCGTAAGAGGCTCCAGAACCATGATCAGCGTGCCGATGACGGTGAGGATCAGTTCCGGCAGGAACCGCGTCATATCGGCCGCGGTTGGCACGAAGTTATCGCCCATTGGCTGCCTCCGGATTCGGTGTGGCGGCGCGGAATTCGACGCCCGACTGGCTCTGCTGCAGGATGCGCGCGTTGGCCTGGCTGATGTAGGGCAGGAACGTCTGCGTCTTCACGCCCATCCACAGCATGAGGAACAGCAGCGGCACGATGGCGGCGACTTCGCGCGGGTTGAGATCGGCCATATGGTGGCGCAAATCTTCGGTGGCTTCGCCGAAGAAGGTTCGCTGCACCATCCACAACATATAGCCCGCCGATAGAATGACGCCGATGGCGGCAAAGACCGTCCACCAGATGTTCACCAGGGCCGAAGCCTGCAGCACCAGGAATTCGCCCACGAAATTATTCAGCGTGGGAAGACCGACGCTGGCAAGCGTTGTGACGATGAAGGCGGTGGTGAGCGCCGGGGCGGGCGTGGAGACGCCGCCATAGTCGGCGATCTCAAGCGAATGGCGGCGCTCATAGAGGAAGCCCACCAGCATGAACAAAGCGCCGGTCGAGATGCCATGATTCAGCATCTGATAGACGGCGCCATCGAGGCCCTGCTGGTTGAACGAGAAGATGCCCAGGACGACGAAGCCCAGGTGGCTCACCGAGGAATAAGCCACCAGCTTCTTCATATTCGGCTGCACCAGGGCGACCAGCGCTCCGTAAATGATGCCGATGATGGCGAGCGTGACGATCCAATCGGCGTTCTGCCGCGCCGCCTGCGGGAACATCGGCACGCAGAACCGCACCAGGCCGTAGGTGCCCATCTTCAGCATGACGGCGGCCAGCATTACCGACCCGGCGGTGGGCGCTTCGACGTGCGCATCCGGCAGCCAGGTATGTAGCGGGAACAGCGGAACCTTGATCGCGAAAGCGAAGAAGAACGCCAGGAACAGGTAGAACTGTTCGGTCTGGGTGAACGTCAGCCGGCCGCGCTGCATCAGGTCGATCAGATTGACGTAGTCGAACGTGCCGGCCTTGTTGTAAAGGTAGATGATGGCCACCAGCATCAACACCGATCCGGCCATTGTGTACAGGAAGAATTTGACCGCGGCGTAGATGCGGCGGTCGTGCCCCCAGATGCCGATGAGGAAGTACATCGGGACCAGGCAAACTTCCCAGAACACGTAGAACAGGAACAGGTCCATCGAAACGAAGACGCCGATGAGGCCGAATTCGAGCAGCAGCAGGAAGGCGTGAAATTCCTTCACACGCGTGTCGATGTACTTCCAGGAGATCAATACGCAGATCGGCGTCAGCAGCGTGCTGAGAATGACCAGCCACAGACTAAGCCCGTCGAGTGAGATGTGATAGCGGATCTCGGGCGACTGGATCCAGGGCACGTCGGTCACAAACCAGTTGCCATTACCCCGTTCGAGAAACGGGGCCACCAGCCCAAGCGACATGACGAACACGACCAGGCTCAGCAGCAGCGTGACCATCCGCGCCACCGACTTCGGCAGAGCGATCACGGCCACGAATCCAATCAGCGGCAGGGCGAGGACCCAATTGAGAAGGTTGGTCATGATTTACCGCCCCCCCGCCATTCCGAGCGCCACCAGCACGGCGACGCAACCCAGGGTGACCCAGGCGGCGTAGCTGCGAATGTTGCCCGACTGGAACAGCCGCACGAAGCCGCCAATCGAGCGGGAAAGAGACCCGACGCCATTCACCGCGCCGTCGATGACGCCGGCATCCATCACGCGCCACAGCAGCGAGCGCGATCCATTCACCAGCGGATTCACGATGGCCGCGTTGTAGGCTTCGTCGACGAAATACTTGTTGTAGACCAGCTTGTACAGGCCGCCGAGCGAATTGGCGATCGAATCGGGCAGGGCGGGACTGGCGACATAGAACAACCAGGCAAGCCCAATGCCCGCCGCGCCGGCGGCGACTGAAATATAGACCAGCGTTTCATCGTGCGCGCCTTCGGCCAGCGGGAACAGCGGCTCAAGGAAATGGGGGATCTTGAAATACCAGCCGCCGGCGAGCGACAGCACGGCCAGCACGGCGAGCGGCCCCCACATTACGAAGGGCGACTCATGCGGATGATGATGGCCGCGGTATTTGCCGAAGAAGGTCATGAACATCGCGCGCGAAACATAGAAGGCGGTCATGGCCGCGGTGGCCACGCCCACCCAGTACATCCAGGGGTGATGGTGATGGGCGGCGAGCAGAATCTCGTCTTTCGAATAGAACCCGGCGAAAGGCGGCACACCGGCAATCGCCACCCAGGCGCAGGCGAGCACCGCGAAGGTGATCGGGATTTTGCTCATGAGCCCGCCCATGTGGCGCATGTCCTGCTCGCCTTCGAGCGCGTGAATCACGCTGCCCGCGCCAAGGAACAAGAGCGCCTTGAAGAAGGCGTGCGTGACCACGTGGTAGATGCCGGCCGAGAAGGCGCCGACGCCGCAGGCAAGAAACATGTAGCCGAGTTGAGAGACGGTGGAATAGGCGAAAACCTTTTTGATGTCGTTCTGCGCCAGGCCAATGGTGGCGGCCATCACGGCGGTGGCGAGACCGACCACGGCGACGACGTCCATCGCTTCCGGCGCGCGCAGGAAAATCACCGAGGAACGGGCCACCATGTAGACGCCGGCGGTGACCATCGTCGCCGCGTGGATGAGGGCGGAAACCGGCGTCGGGCCTTCCATCGCGTCCGGCAGCCAGACATAGAGCGGAATCTGCGCCGACTTACCGGCCGCGCCCACAAACAGCAGCAGCGCGATCCAGGTCAGGGGCCCGGCCGTTTGCTCCACCGCCATCGGCGCTACCTTATCGAACACGGTCTTGAAGTCGAATGAGCCGAAGTGGACGAACATCAGAAACATCGCCAGGGTGAAGCCAAAGTCGCCGATGCGGTTAACGATGAACGCCTTCTTGGCCGCGTCGCCGGCGCTCTTTTTGAGCGTGTAGAAGCCGATCAGCAGATAGGAGCACAGGCCCACGCCTTCCCACCCGACGAAGACCATCAGGTAGTTGGCGCCCAGCACCAAGGTGAGCATGAAGAACATGAACAGGTTCAGGTAGGCGAAGAAGCGGTAGAAGCCGCCTTCATGCGACATGTAGCCGGTGGCGTAAATATGGATGAGCGTCCCGATACCGGTGACCACCAGCAGCATGACGGCGGTGAGCCGGTCGATCATGAGGTCGACGCCGATGTTCAGGTTTCCGCTTTCGAGCCACGTGTAGTAGTGCTCGACGTGCGCATGCTCAAGGGCGCCCAGCGCCTGCAGGCTTTTCACCACCCATAGAAAACTGCCGAACACCGTACCCACCGCGATCAGGCCGACCAGCAGGTTGGGGAAACGGCGGCCAAAGAGGCCGTTGATCAGAAAGCCCAGCAGGGGCAGCAGCGGGATAAGCCAAAGTTGTTGCGAGGCGTGTTCCATTTAATTTTTGAGGGAGCTTACGTCGTCGATGGCCAGAGTGGAGCGGTTCTTGAACACGGTGAGAATGATGGCCAGTCCCACCGCGGCTTCCGCGGCCGCCACCACCATCACGAAAAACGAGAAGATGTGGCCGTCGGTCTGGTTGTGCTGATAGGAGAATGCCACCAGGCTGAGATTGACCGCGTTCAACATCAGCTCAATCGACATGAACACGGTAATGATGTTGCGCCGGAACAGGAACCCGGCCACGCCGAGCCCGAAGAGAATGGCGCTCAGGATGAGATACCAGGAAACGGGAACCGCGGAGGGCATCGGTCAAATCTCCTTCCGCGCCAGAACCACGGCGCCCAGAATGGCGATCAGAATCAATAAAGAAGTGACTTCAAACGGCAGCAGGTATTCGGTGAACAGCTTTCGTCCCACGGCTTCGGCGGTACCGTTGCGGAAGGCCCCGAAGACCACGTCCTTGGTGTTCGGCATCAGCGTCTGGATCAGGAAACTGACCACGCCCAGAAATCCGATGAGCGCGGGCACGCCCAGGAACTTGGCGAACTGCGCGCGGTTGACGCGCTGTTCGGCCCCGGCGTTCAGCAGCATGATGACAAAGACGAACAGCACCATGATGGCGCCGGCGTAGACGATGATCTGCGCGGCGGCGAGGAATTCGGCGCCCAGAAGAAGGTAAAGGACGGCCAGGGCGAGCATCACGCCGATCAGCGACAGGGCGCTTGAGATGGGATGCGTCTGCACCACCAGATTGATCGCGCACCCGACGGCGATCGCCGCGAAGATTAGAAACAGAATCGCATCCATTTGTTTAATTCCAAAGAGCGACAACCAGCGCCGTGGCAAGCAATTGCACCAGCGCCACCGGGAACAGAAACAGCCAGGTAAACCGCATCAACTGGTCATAGCGGAAGCGCGGCAGCGTGCCGCGAATCCAGATGAACAGGAACAGCAGCAGGAAAACCTTGGCCACGAACCAGAACAGCGGAATAATGGCCTCGCGCAGCCAGGGCACGAAGGCCACCACGCCGAGCAACCCCGCTCCCAGGCCGCCGAAAATCACGCCGAACGCGGGAAACGTATATTTGTCCCAGGTGCGTGTCTTGAGCGTCTGAAGGGAATGGAAGATCAGGAACGCGGCGGCGAGCAGGAAGATCAGCGGCGCGACGTAATCGGAATAAGGCGCGGGGAAAATGGGCTGCCACCCGCCCAGGAACAGGTGCGTCGCCACGGCGCAGATGGTGATCATGTTGCAGTATTCGGCCATGAAGAAGCCGGCAAAGCCCATGCTCGAATATTCGGTGTGGAAGCCCGCCACAAGCTCGTTTTCGGCTTCCGGCAGATCGAACGGCACGCGATTGGTTTCGGCGAAACCGGCGATGACGAAGATCAGAAACGCGATGATCTGCAGCGGGAACAACTGGAAAAGGTGCCACTTGGGGATGAAGCCGAAATAGAAGCCCGCCTGGCTTTCGGCGAGGGCGCGCATGCTGAGCGTGTTGGCGATCAGCAGCGGAGAAACGATGGCAAGCGACATCGGCAGTTCGTAGCTGATCATCTGCGCCGAGCTGCGCAGCCCGCCGAGCAGCGAATACTTGTTATTGGACGCCCAGCCGCCGAGCGCGACCCCGTACACACCGACGGCCGAAATGGCGAGGATGACCAGAATGCCGATGTTCACGTCGGTCAGTTCCATCGGCGTGGAGAACCCAAGCGCCGGAATCTCGAGTTTGGTGCCGAACGGAATGACCGAGATCGAGATCAGCGCAAGCGCCACGGCCATGAACGGCGCCATCAGGTAAAAGAACTTGTTGACGTGCGACGGCATCACACCTTCCTTGGTGATCAGCTTGATGACGTCGGCCAGGGGTTGCAGCAATCCATGCGGACCCACGCGGTAAGGACCCACGCGCAACTGGATGTGCGCCAGCACTTTCCTTTCGATCCACTGCACGTAAGCCAGGGCGGTGAGAAGAACGAAAGCCACCACCGCGGCTTTGATGATACTGATGACGATTAGCGGCATTCTAGTATTGGGGCTTGTAAAGGGCGCCTGGGTATTCCATCACACTGGTCAGCTTTTTCGAATACTTGCCGAGCGAGCCGGAGGTGAACAGCGTGTTGCCCGCCGGCTGAATCAGGTCGGGCCGGGAAGCCACCGCAACCCGCCCGTTTAGCGGGCTGGTTTGCACGGCCTGGCCCGTCGCAATCGTTGGCAAAGGGATATTATACCCGCGAACTTCGCGGCGGATTTCCTCGAAGACATTGGCATTGGCCCAGATGCCGAGGTTCAGCTTCATTTCCTTGGCGATCAGGCCCATGATTTCGAGATCGGGCTTGGCGCCCATCGTCTTGGCCGCCGAATGCAACCGCTGCACCTCTCCGGTCCCGCTGGTGACGGTACCGCCCTTTTCATAGGCGCTCGAGGCGGGCAGAACGACGTCGGCCCGGGCGGCGGTCTCGGTCAGGAACATTTCCTGCACCACGACGAAGGCGCCCGTGGATTTCAGTTCGTGGCGGGCGAGCGGATTGGCTCCGACGATCCAGAGCACATCGAGGCCGGTCGAGGCCATCATGTCGGGCAGCGCCAGGCCAGCAGCGGATACGGGCTTGTAGCCGGGGCCGAGATCGGGCAGCAGCCCCATATCCATCGCGCCTCGGGAATTCGAATAATCCATCAGGCAGATGTACTTGACCTTGGCAATACCGAGCGAACCCACGAAAGCCACCAGCTTGCGCAGCGCTTCGCCTTTGACCGAAGCTCCGAACAGCACCAGCAGTTCCGGCTCTTTCGCCAGCCGGTCGCGGAGCGATTCGACGCCCGCCATCTCTTCGCCAGCGGCCGCGCGCACTTGCGCCACCGAATAGCTGTCCTCGCGCACCGGGCCCGCGGCCACCGTATAGGTATGCGAATCGTGATGGCGGAAGTTGGCGCGAAGCTGGAAGGCGAGCAGCGGATGTTCCTGCGCCAGGTCGGTCCCGACGACCAGCGACGCTTTCATCAGGTAGGCATCCTGCACCGAACCGAGCGCATCGGTTTTACCGGCCAGCGCGTCGATCAGCGTCACGATGTCGCCCGAACGGCGATGGTCGATGTTGGCGGTCCCGAGTCCCTGGCGGGCGAACTTCTGCAGAAAGAAATTCTCTTCGTTCGAGGTCTTGGTGGAGCCGATCACGCCAAACTGGCCGCCGCGGGATTTCACTTCCGAAAACTTGGCCGCCACCGCGGCCAGCGCCTTCGACCAGCTCACTTCCTCCAGCTTGCCGTTGATGCGCATCAGGGGCGCGGTGAGGCGGCCGGGATGCTCCTGGAAATCGAAGGCATAACGTCCCTTGACGCACAGAAACTCGCCGTTGATGCCGGACTGGTCGCGATTGTTGCCGCGCACGATCTTTTCGTTGCGTATGCCCAGCGTCGTCTTGCAGCCATCGGCGCAGAAAGTGCAGGTGGTGCCGACATGCTGCATCTCCCACGGCCGCGTCTGATAGCGGTATGTACCGCTGGTGAGCGCGCCCACCGGGCAGATGTCGATGCAGGCGCCGCATTCGTCGCATTCGAGGTGGTCGCCATGGCTGGGGGCAATCTCGCTCAACACGCCGCGATTGACCACGCCCAGCGCGCCCACGCCCATGCCCTCGTCGCACACGCGCACGCAGCGGTAACAAAGAATGCAGCGCGGCGCGTCGTAGAAGACCACCGGCGACCATTGCTTCTCATCGACGTGGTGCTTCAGTTCGGTGAACCGGCTCTCGCCCGCGCCATAGCGGAACACCATGTCCTGCAATTCGCACTCGCCGCCCTTGTCGCAGACCGGGCAATCGAGCGGGTGATTGGTGAGCAGAAACTCGAGCGTGGTTTTGCGGGCCTTTACCACCGCCGCCGCTTCGGTGCGCACCACCATGCCTTCGCCCACCGGCAGCGTGCAGGCCGTCTGCAGCTTGGGCATTTTTTCCACTTCCACCAGGCACATGCGGCAGGCGGCCTGCAGCGAGTAGCCCTCGTAGTAGCAGAAGGCCGGGATCTCGATGCCCGCCTTCTTGGCGGCGTCGATGACCAGGGTGCCCGGCGGGGCCTGCACCGCTATGCCGTTGATTGTGAGATTAACCATTACTGCATCACCACCAGTGGGGAATCCGGGAACGCAGGCACCGCCACCTGCACTTTCCGCAGCTTGGCTTCGAACTCATCGCGGAACTTTTCCACGATGGAAATCGTGGGGAGGGCGGCCGCGTCGCCGAGCGGGCAGAACGTGCGGCCGAGCATATTCTTGGCAAGGTCGCCGGCCAGGTCGATGTCGCGCGTGGTGCCCACGCCGCGATCAAGCCGGGTGAGGATCTTCTTGAGCCACGTCGTGCCCTCGCGGCACGGAATGCACCAGCCGCAGCTTTCATGCGCGTAGAAATGCATGATGCGCAGCGCCGCCTTCACCATGTCGGTGGTTTCATCCATGATCACCACGCCGCCCGAGCCTAGCATGGTGCCCGCCTTGGCCATCGCGTCGTAATCCATGGTCAGCGGCCACGCTTCGTCGCCCTTCAACACCGGGCAGGAAGAGCCACCCGGGATGAACGCCTTCATCTTGCGTCCGCCGCGGATGCCGCCGCCCACTTCATTGATCATCTTTTCCACTGGGAAGCCGAGCGGCAATTCGTACACGCCACATTTGTTGACATGCCCGGTGAGACAGGTGAGCTTGGTGCCGCCCGCCTTGGGAATCCCGAGATCGGCCCACGCCTTGCCGCCCATCTCAAGAATCGAGGGCACGGCGCAGAAGGTCTCGACGTTGTTTAATACCGTGGGGCATTGATAGAGCCCGGCGACGGCGGGAAACGGCGGCCGGATGCGCGGCTGTCCGCGTTTGCCTTCAAGCGATTCAAGCAGCGCCGATTCCTCGCCACACTCATAGGCGCCCGCGCCGGTGTGCGTGTAGAGATCGAAATCCACGCCGCGGCCCTGGATATTCTTACCCAGCCAGCCCTTGGCGTAGGCCTCATCGATGGCCTTTTCCATGATGTCGATGAGATAGCGGTATTCGCCGCGAATGTAGACGTAGCCCGCTTTGGCGCCGACTGCCTGGGCGGCGATCAGAATGCCTTCGATCAGCAGGTGCGGATCGTTTTCGATCAGCACGCGATCCTTACAGGTGCCCGGTTCCGATTCGTCGCCGTTGACGACGATGTACTTCGGTTTCGGCGACTGGCGCGGCAGAAAGCCCCACTTCATGCCGGTGGGAAAGCCGGCGCCGCCGCGTCCGCGCAGGTTCGACGCTTTCACTTCGTCGATGATCTGTTCCTGCGTCATCCCGCACGCCTTCAGGAACTGCTGGTAGCCGCCATTGGCCAGCGCCGTATCGATGGACGCCGAATTCGGCAGGCTGAAGCGCCGGGTCAGTACCCTGGTTTCAAGCGGACTGGGTTCGTTATAAAGCATCGGCGTCGTTTAGTGAACCTTCTTCAAATCGTCGATCAACTGGTCGAGTTTTTCCGGCGTGACGTGGTGGTAGAAATCGTAGTTGATCTGCACGGCCGGCGCCCAGGAACAGGCGCCCATGCATTCCACTTCCTCGAGCGAGAAGACGCCGTCGGCGGCCGTCTCGCGATGGCCCAGGCCCAGCTTCTTGCAGGTGTGCTCGTACAATTCCTCGCCGCCGGTGAGCAGGCAACTGATATTGGTGCAGACCTGAACGTGATATTTGCCGCGCGGCTTGCGCCACAGCATGGTATAGAAAGTGACCACTTCATCCACCTGCACCGGTGGAATGCCGATCCGCCTGGCCACCTCTTCCACCAGTTCCCGCGTCACGTAGCCGGTCTCATCCTGGGCGTACATCAGCATGGGAATCAGCGCGCTTTTGCGGCGGTTGGAAGGATAGCTCGCCAGCAGCTTTTCGATTCGCTTCTCAAGTTCGGGGGAAAAGGTCATGGTTACCGGTCCGTATCGCCGAGCACGAAGTCCATGCTTCCGAGCGAAGCGATGGAATCGGCGATCGGCACCCTTTCAAAGAGCTTGGCCAGCGACTGCAGATTGCCGAAGCTGGGCGTGCGCATGAAGATGCGATAAGGCTTCGAAGTGCCGTCGCTAACGACGTAATAGCCGAGTTCGCCGCGCGGCGATTCCACCGCCTGGTAGACGTCGCCCGCGGGCACTCGGAAGCCTTCGGTCACGATCTTGAAATGGTAGATGAGCGCTTCCATCTGCGTTTTCATGCGCTCGCGGTCGGGCAGAACGATTTTCGGCGCATCGGCGGTCCAGTCGCCTTCGGGCATGCCGTCATAGCATTGCTGAATGATGCGCAGACTCTGCTTCATCTCCTCCATGCGCACCAGGTACCGGCCGTAGACGTCGTTGGAGGTTTGCGTGGGAACGTCGAAGGTGAACTTGTCGTAACTGGAGTAAGGAACGTCCTTGCGCAGGTCCACTTTCATGCCGGCGCCGCGCAGCATGGGCCCGGTGACGCCGAAATCCAGCATGTCCTCGAGACTGATGAAGCCAACCCCCTGCGTACGCTTCTTGAAGATGGGATTCTCGTTCAGCAGGTTCTCCCACATCTCAATGCGGGAGGGCATGACGTCGAGGAACTTCTTGATCCATTTCCGCCATCCGCGCGGCGCATCGAGCGCCAGCCCGCCGATGCGGAAATAGCTGGTCATCATGCGCTGGCCGGAGAAGAATTCGAACAGCCGCAGAATCTCTTCGCGCTCGCGGAAACAGTAAAAGAAGACGCTCATCGCGCCCAGATCGATGGCCGAGGTGCCAAGCCAGATCAGGTGCGAATTGATGCGCGTGATCTCGCTCAGCATGACGCGGAAATACTGAGCCCGAAGCGGCACTTCAAGGCCCAGCAGCTTTTCCACCGCCAGGCAGTAGGCCAGGTTGTTCGACAGGTTCGAAAGGTAATCGACGCGATCGGTCAGCGGCACCACCTGCTGCCAGGTCTTGCTCTCGCACTGCTTCTCGATGCCGGTGTGCAGGTAGCCGATATCGGCCTTGGCGTCGGTGATGATCTCGCCGTCAAGCTTGATGACGATGCGCAGCACGCCGTGCGTGGAGGGGTGCTGCGGCCCCATGTTGAGCGTCATTTCCCGCGTCGTGCCCGAATCGATGACGGTCTCTTCCAGGTAGGGGGCGGCGGGTGTTTCGATATCGGCCATTTCTTTTCAAACTCCCTTACTGCGGTTCCGCGTAGCTGTACTTGAAGCCATGCACCGGGTAATCCTTGCGCAGGGGATGACCTTTCCAGTTCTCCGGCATCAGGATGCGGCGAAGATCGGGGTGATTGTGGAACTTCACTCCGAACAGATCGAAGATTTCCCGTTCGTACCAGTCGGCGCTGCGCCAAATCTCGTAGACCGAATCGATGGACTCGGCCACGGTGGACTTCAACCGCAGGTAGACGTTAGTTTCATAGGAGCGCAGCAGGTAGACGATCTCAAACCGCGGTTCGCGCGGATGCCAATCGACGCACGTCACGCCGGTGAGTTGGATGAACTTGTGATCGGTCTTGAGGAACCGGCCGGCCTCGACGATGCGGGCCGGGTCGATATGCAGAACCAGTTCCCCGTTTTCGAGCGTGCCACCGGTGGCGGCGCCGGGAAGGCGCGCTTCAAGGGCGGCGGCCAGCGGATGGGCGGCGATTGCTTCCGGCAGCATCAGGATTTCACCCCTACCTTTTTCAGAGCTTCGAGGCGCGCGGCTTCCACCGCATCGTCGGACCAACTGAGCACGCCCTTCTTCCAGATGTAGAAAAAGCCGCACAGGATCAAAATAATGAACAGCAGCATTTCGATGAACGCGAACATCTTCAGCTCGCGGAACACCACCGCCCAAGGGTAAAGGAAGATGGCTTCGATATCGAACAGGATGAACAGCATCGCCACCAGGTAGAACTTGACGGAGAAGCGTTCCTTGGCGGTGCCGATCGGCTCCATGCCGCATTCATAAGGCGAATCCTTCACGCGGTTCTTCACGCGCTTGCCGAGCAGCATGCCGGCGGCGAGCAGTCCCGCCGAGACCAGAATCCCCAGCAGCGCCTGGAAAAGGATAGGGAAGTAGAGTTCCGGATAGGTCGGTGTTTGCATCTGTTCGAGAGAAAGCCTTAACATTTGACTTTAAAAGACCGCACGGAGGGGTGTCAAACCGGATTCGGACATGGAGATCGTCTTGAACGGAGAAAAGTACGCCGCGCCGGACTCAGGCACGCTGTTGGATCTGCTGAATTCGCTCGGCATCGCGGTGGATCGCGTGGCGGTGGAATTCAATGGCGCGATCCTGAAGCGGCAGGTCTGGGGCGAAACGCCGATGGCGGCGGGGGACCGGGTGGAGGTGGTTCACTTCGTCGGGGGTGGCTTGGTAAAGTGAAGTCATGGCGACCAAGCTGCTGGCGACGCCGGAAGAGTACTTGACCATGGGGTTCGATGGCCCGGATTGTGAATATCTTGAAGGAGAAATCGTCGAGCGAGCCATGCCTGACTATGTTCATGGCGAGATTCAGGCCCGATTCGTCGAGATCGTCTACGAGCTGAAAACCCAGCACCCGTTACGAGCGGTGACCGAAGTTCGCCATCGCCTTGCCGCCGCCCGGTATCGCATCCCCGATGTGGCGATTCACTACGGCCCAAAGCCCGCCGAGCGCGTCCCCACCACTCCACCCCTGGTAGCCATCGAAATCGTTTCGGCCGACGACCGCTACACCAACATGGTGAAGAAGCTTCAGGAGTATGAGGCTTGGGGGGTCCCGAACATCTGGGTAGTGGACCCGGAGGAGCGCAGTCTCGCGATTTTCCGGCAAGGGAAGCTGGAACCGGCCGCCGTGCTGGAGATCACGGCCCTCGGCATCACGATCACGCCCGCCCAGATTTTCAACTGACAGACCGCGGCTCCCAGTAGTTCTATTACCAGGGGCTGATCGTGTATACTGACCCCGCGCGATGGATGTACATGCGGATCCGCTCGGTGCCAAAGGAGAAAAGCTTGCTCAGGACATCGCAACCGCGACACGTAACGACCGTCTTCTGCGGATGGAGCAAACGCTCCCGAAAGACTCTTCCGAAATAGCCCAGAAGTGCGAGGAGGTCTGCCCTTCCTGCGGCATGGACGGAAGAAGCAGCAAGATGGCGTCGCTCATGCAGCACTTCGAGATCGCCGACGGCAAGGGCCCCCCAACGTTTGAAAGCTGCACCAACGTCTTTTTCGATTTCGGCGGCTCCAAGGCTCACTCGGTCATTCCCCAATCTCTGCTGCGCGATCAGACGCGCCGCATCCTGGACGATTTCATGCGGTCGCAGAAGTTCAAATCGCCCTGTATCTTCGCCGATCCGAACATGTGGAGCACTTTTGAGAGCGGCTATATTGCACAGATGCTCGATATCTGTTCGGAGCCGCTGGCGTCCCAAGTGGGTAAGGAAGTTCTTCAGAAAGCCGAAGCGGCAAAGGTGTACCGCCAGCACCCGAAAGAAAACGACGAGTTGCTTTCCAACTGGATCGGCCAGTGGAAAAAGGAAACGCCCCCGGTCTCGCCGCAACTGGGATCGAAGGCGGAGATAACGGATTCAAGCTCCGATGAACCCACCCAGGACCAGAAGCGAAAGGCCGGGAACCTCAAGAAGAACGCCCCGCAGACGAGCGGCGTTCAGTCGATCATGAAAAACGGCGACCTCGTTCTGTTCTGGAAGGAAGGCGGCGACGCCAACTACATCGTGTCCGAATACACCATCGGGCCGGAAGGAAACACCAAGAGCGGCGTCAAGCGGATCTTCGAGAACAAAGTGGAGACCGGCACCGTCGATCTGATGAAAGCCACCGGCAAGACCACCGAGGTGGAATGGGTCGGTGAAGTGTTCTCGAACGTGATGGATGCGCCTTTCACCGTCAAGGTGCAATGCCGCTATTGCGAGACCTTGCAGGGGGATGCGACGCTCATTCAAAGGATGAAGCTGGCCGGTTCCGGCGGTCTTCCCCCCGAGTACGTGGGCAAGGAAATCGTCAAGCTCGAGCGCGAGCGGTTCAACCCGCCCAACAAGGGCGAAAAACAAGCGTTCCCGACGCCGGAAAAATACACGCAGGCCTATCTGGAAGACGTATCGGTGTCTCTCTATGAGCGCGTGCGCAAGCTCTGCAAAGGCGAAACGGATGCCTTGAAGAAGGACACGTCGAAGCTCATCGACATCCATCCGGACCAGCTATCGGCCGCGCAGAACTGGTCCGAAAACGTCGTGGCGCAGGCCGTTACCGGCGCGGTGCAGCATGCCTCCGCGCAACAGATTCTGGACGCCGTTCAATCGGCGATCGGCACGTTGATCGGGAAGGTGTCCGCCAAGGAACCGAACCTGAGCCTGAACCAGGTGTCGGGCGTGGCGCGCACGCTTCTGAAGGAAGCCGGTCTTCAAATCGCCGACAACAAAGGTTTCAACACAACCGTGGAGAAAGCCCTGCAGGCCGACGACAGGCTGGAGTTCGTGCCAGGCAAGCGGCCTGGATACAAACCGAAATGACAAAGAAATCGCGCAGGCAATTATTGGAATCGCTGCTTCGGCTGGACTCGCCGCTGGTGGACCTGGCCCGGCAGTTGGATGAGTTTCCCTTCGATTCCGGCGGCGAGGATCGCGTGGAGCTGACGCGATCGCACGCCGCGGCCGTGCTGGCCAAGTATCTGCGCGGCGATTTCACGGCCCATCGGGTCAAGGGATGGGCGAAGATCCTCGAAGGCCGCGACGACGTTCTGTTCGACCGCAAAGACCCGGAATCGGTCCGCCGCCTGATCTTTGAGCTGGCCAATCCGGAAATCAACGATCCACTCACGCCGGAGCTGGCGCGCGAGTGGATCGTGCGGCTTGGCTATCAGGTGCCCGCCAGCAGCCAAGGAGCGAAGCCGTGATCGTGACTTCCGATCAGTTCGAACGGATGCAGCAGGATCAGGATCGCCGGTTCCTGATCGAATGCGCGGAACAAATGCGATCGCTATGGCCGCGGGAGGCGGAAGAGCTGCCGCCGGAAGTCTTCGACGAGCGCGTACGAAAGGCCGTCGAAGCCGCCCGCGCGCATGGAATCGTGGGAGGGCAGCCCACCTGCCGGTTCGTGAATCTTCAGTTCGGCGTCTTTTCGATCTTTCCCGATATCACACAGGTTCCATGGCTCCTGCCGATCCTGGAGGATGCAAGCCTCGGCCCCGATCCCAAAGTCGACCGGCTTTGGGAGGAGGTTCATCGGCAAACGGGCCCCGCGCTACGCTGACAGCATGGCTGCCCTCTTCCTGCTTCTGGTGCTTGGCTCCGCCGCCTTTGCCGCCAACTGCCCTGTGCAAGGCTGGGATGTTTCCACCGCGCTTGAAGGCTCGCTGGCCGCCGGCGATTGCCGCCTCACCGATCGCATCCCCGCCCTGACGCAGACCAACGTTTCGCAGCAGTTCATCCTCGATGTGGCGGCCAAAGGCATCTACACGATCGACCTGAATTCGAATGATTTCGATACCATTCTGCTGCTGACCGATGCGCGGTTTCAGACCGTCGCTTCCAACGAGGATGCGTCGCGCAACGGCTCCCGCATCACCGTACATCTGGCGCCGGAAACCTATCATCTGTTCGTGATCGCCAATCGCGGAACGGGCGCGTTCCGGCTGGAGGCGTCGTTCGCCGCGTCGAGCGGCTGCAGCGTTCGCGAGATCGCCGGTACCGAGTTCGCCGTCACCGTGGATAACAGCCTTGGCGCGTCGAGTTGCCGTGTGCTGGATGCCGCCGCGCCAAGCGGATCGGCGGCGCGCGCCGATATTTTTCACTTCCAGATGACGCAATCGCGCGTGTTGACCGCGCTGCTGCAATCAAACGCTATCGATCCATTGTTGCTGCTGGTAGACGCCAAGACGGGACGCATCGTCGCCAGCGACGACGACGGCTACGACGGTTTCAATTCGCTACTGTTCCTGAGCCTCGATCCGGGTGAATACTACCTGGTCGCCACTCTGTCGCAAGGCACGGCCGGTGCCTATCGTCTGGTGTCGAACCTCGATCCGCCGCAAGGCTGCGAAACGCGCGACCTCCGCGCCGGCGATTCCGCTTCGGGCCAGTTGACTGCCAGCGATTGCTCGCTGCTCGATCTGGTGCCAAACTCCACCGAGAGCGCCTCGCTCGACGTTTTCCGCATGACGGCCACCGATCCCGGGGTGCTCACGGTCGAGGTGAATTCGGGCAATTTCGTTCCGGCCGCGGTGCTGCTCGATTCCACGGGCAAATTGCTAGCCGGTGTGTCGAGCCAGCGCGCCAATCAGGCGGCGCGGTTTTCCATCAGTTTGAAGCCGGGCGAATATCGGGTGGGCGCCGTGGGCGCGCAGGGGGTCACCGGTTCCTACCAACTGCGCACCGTGTTCGAATCGCTGCGCACCTGCGCGCCGGAACCGCTGGTGGCCGATGCGGCGGTGAACGGGACGCTGGCCGCCGCCGATTGCCGTGTGCAGGATCTGGCCGCACCGCCGAATACCGACCCTACGAACGCCAAGCCGTACCAGTTGACGCTCGAGAAGCGCACCGCGGTGACCGTCGCCATGACGGCCACTGCGCTCGATCCCTATCTGATGGTGCTCGGCAAGGACCAGGCGATTCTGGCCGAAGACGACAACGGCGGCGGCGGACGCAACGCTCAGTTGACCACGCGCCTGGAGCCCGGATCGTACACGGTGCTGGCGAACACCGTCACCGCCGCGGGCGGCGTTTTTGAGCTGAAGGCGTCGCTGGCCGACCCGCGGGAGTGCCCCGCCGGGCCGCTTGAGTTCGGGGAACTGGTCACCGGCCAGGTGGCGGCCGAAGATTGCGCCATTCGCGACGTGATGGCGGAGAACGCGCGATCGACGCCCGCGCGTTTCCACACGTTTACGCTCACCGAGCCGGGTTCGGTGTCGATCGATGCCTGTTCCGGCGCCTTCCTGCCGGCTTTGCTATTGGTGGACGCCGATGGGCGGCGGATCGCCTCCGATGAACCTTCCTTGGCGCAATTTCGCGGGGCGGCGCACATCCGGCGCACTCTGCCCGCGGGCACTTACGGTGTGGTGATTTCGGCCACCGTGGGACGTCCCGGCGCCTACACGGTGCGGACGATGGTGCGGGCGGCGCCCTAATTCGACGCGATGTCGACGGGCAGATCTTCCAGTTTCTTGAGCGCCTGGGCCACGGCGGGCCGGATCACCGCCAGCGAATCCATCATCTTCTTCGCGGCGGCGTAGTCGCCTTCGGCTTCGATCGTCAGAATCTCGCGCGTCAGGTCGCGCACCGCGTCCTTGATGCGGGAGAAATTCACCGTGAACGTACCATCGGCGTTCTGCGTGAAGCCGCCCTTGTCCATAAGGTAGTTCAACTGCAGCGCCATGCCACGGCCGTGCGCCTCCTGAATGCCGAAGCGCAGTGTGCGGAAAGAGGACGCGAGAAACGTGGTGTACAACTGCTTTTCGGCGCGTGGAAGCAGGTTGCGATCGAACATGTACTGCAGCATGAACAGACCCGTGATATCGGCCTTGGCCTCCTCCACCGCTCCGTACAAATCCTTGAGCGAGGTGCGGACGTTTTTCTGCGGCCCGATGCCGTGGCTCAGCTCGTGCGCCAGGATATGCGTGAAGAACGAATCGAAGCTCAAGTCCCCGCGCTCGCCGGCGGCCAGCATGCGCGCCGCAATCGGCTTCAGAATGCTTTCGAATTTCGCCTCCTGCACGTTCTTGAGCATGACCCGCTTCGATCCCTTTTCGAGCACCACCTTGTCGTCGTTGGGCAAATTGAACGCCGCCGTGGCCACGCCATGCGCACCGTCGCCCGCCGCCACCACCTGATTCACTACCGCGATCGGAGCCATCCCGCCAAGCTTGGGATTGCGATACCGCGGCTCCACGGGCAGGTTGTTCTCGATCTCCTGCAGACGATCGGCGAAGAATTTCAGCTTCGCGGTTTCCTTTTCGTCGCGCAGGCAGATGTAGGCCTCAAAGGCGGCCTTGTATCCCAGCAGCTCATCGGTGTAGGTTTCATAGGGCCCGATGGTCACGTCGAGGGGCGCATCCAGATCCATCCAGGCCACGTCGCTCGCATAGTAATCGTTGGAGAGAAACGCATCGGCGCGCAGGTTGAGAAACTTGCGCAGCGATTCGTTGGTGGTCAGCGCGGCGGCCTCGCGCAACCGCTTGGCCAGCGCCGCCAGTTCCCGCTCGTATTCGATGGAGTAAGGCACCGGCTTCAGCTTCCCTGCCCCATCGCGGCGGATCACGGTGAAGAAACTCTCCGCCTGCCGCTTGTCCCCGGCATTCAAGGTCTTCACCCACGATTCGAATTCTTCTCGCGTCATATCCGATGGGTAGAAGTTCGCGCCCTTGGGCTTGCGTTCGGGCACGCCATCGACGAAAGCCTTGTGCTCATCCAGGTCCGACCACGGACCCTTGTTGCGCCAATAATAATCGAACAGCGCTTTGCCCGCCGGGGATTTCTCCCGCGCCAGCTTCTTCTGCAGCGCGGCATTGCCGCTCCAAAGCTGCTGGAGGTAGAGAGCGTCCACGGCCCCGGCGGCCTCGATCAGTTTCGCCAGCGCCTTCCTGTCGCCCGCCGAAAGCTTCGACGTATCGGCGTGAAGGCGCGTGGGCGCAAAACGCGCCGACATGCGTTTCAATTCTTCCGGGTCAACGGCGGATAATGTCATCGCGGTAAGGAAAACAACGAATCTCATGGGCGTTACTGCTGCTGGCGTTGCTGTACGGCGAAGGCGGCCAGGAACGCCTTTTCACGTTCGGCCACGTAGGCGGGCAGCGCCCGCGGATCGATATAAGGATTCGGCCCCCTGCCGATGCGCGCGTATTTCTGCTGCATCTGGTGATCGGAGCCGTGCGCACCCAAAAACACATCCGCCGTCAGCGGCTTCAAGATGGCGAAGCTGCGCCGGTAATCGTCGGCGATTTGCGGATAGCGGGTATTCCCGATGAGCTTGTAGTCGCGGTTGACGTTGAGGCTGGCGACGATGGCCACGCTGTACAGCTTGCCGCCTTCCCTGGTCTGGATCAGCCAGGTGGTGGCGCCCGGCGTATGGCCTGGCGTGTGGCGCGCCACCATGGTGACGTCGCCCAGCACGACGCGATCGAAATCGTTGAGCACGCGCGACACTTTGCAAGGTTCCCAGAACATCTTGTAAGCGAAGTCGCCCGCGCCGCCCTGACTCACGATCCGATCGTCGCCATTCATCACGTACAAACTGGCCCCGGTCTCCTTCAGGAACGGATCGCAGCCGGCGATGTGGTCGGCATGGCTCTCGCTGGTGAGCAGAAATTTCACGTCCTTGAACCGGAAGCCCAGCTTTTCGATGTTGGCCTTGATGCGGGGCACCAGGTATTGCAGGCACGAATTGATGACGATGTGACCCTGGGAAGTCGTGATCAGATAGGAAGCAAAACTCTGCGAGCCGACATAGTAGATATTGCCGACGATTTTGTGCGGTGGAAAGTCCGGCTCCACTCGCTTCGGAGCCTGTTTCGGCTGGGCCAGGCACGCGAGGGCCAATACAAAAAATAGCGGAATTGTTCGAGTCACCAGGCTCTATTATCGCCCAGTAGAATGAACGTTTGACCCGCAAGGTGATCTATTCGGCGGCGCATGCGGTGGCTGGCGGCGAGCCGGTACCGATTGGCGGCGGCGGCGCCATCTGCCGCCAGTTGACGCGGGAATGGCGCCGCGCGCAGCCGTTCGAACTGGAGGTGATCGGGCCGGTGGAATCGGGTGCCGCCCTGGTGAGTTTCGACGAGCGGCGTTATGCGCGCTTCTGCCGCGAGTTTTCGGAAATGGCCACCGCGCGCATTCTTCGGGAAGACCCGCGCCATACGGTCGTTCTGGTCAACGATATTTCGGAAGCGCCCGATTTCCGCCGCCTCGCCGAAGCGGGCTTCGCCATCGTCACCATCTATCACGTGGATGTGGTGGCCTACGTATCCGCTATTTATCTGGGCGGGCGCGTGGCTCCTGAAACCACGGTGCGATGGTTTGACCGGCTCGGCTGGCTGCCACATCCGCGAACGCTCGATCTGGTGTGGGCTCGGCAGCGCGATAGCGTGCGGTACTCGAAGGCCCTTGTCGTTCCGTCGGCGGAAATGCAAATCGTACTCGAACGCTGCTACCCCTTAGTGGCCTCCGGCAAGGTCCACGTGCTGCCATGGGGCGCGCCGCCCGCGCCACCAGCCGATCCGCAAGCCGCCGCCCGTTTGCGCGCCGAACTTGGCATTCCGCCCGACGCCTTCGTATTGCTCACGCTGAGCCGTATTTCCCCCGAAAAAGGGCAGGATACGCTTCTTGAAGCGCTTCTCGACTGGGAACGCCAGCCTGGCTTTCCTTCCACACCCATCTATCTCTGCCTCTGCGGCGAAGCGGCCTTCATGAAAGGGAAAGCCCATATGGCAAGGCTGCGTTGCCTCGCGTCGCGGCTGCGGCGCATTCAAACATTCTTCCCCGGCCACGTTTCGGGCGCCCGTAAGCAGGCCTTCTTCGATCTGGCCGATCTTTACGTTTTTCCTTCCCGTCATGAAAGCTACGGGCTCACATTGATGGAGGCGCTGCAAGCGGGTTTGGCGGCCGTATGCCTGGATCATCACGGCGCGAGAGAGATCCTGCGCCCCGAGTTCGGCGCACTGGCGTCGCCCGCCACGCTATGGCAGACTATCGACGCGATGCTCGCGCGCACCGACCGGAAGCAACTGGGCGAGAATGCCAGCCGCTATGCCGCCGCGCATCCCATGGAAGCTACCGCCGCCCGGCTCGCGGCGCTGTTGAATAGCCTCGCGGTATCCTGAAATTTGCCGCGTATTGACTCGCCTTTTCCCCGAAAACCGATCAACTGGCACCATATCTACGGCGGTGTCGCGCTCACCTCGCTCGCCACGTTGACGCTTGAGTTGTCGCTCACCCGCCTGTTCTCGGTCGTCTTTCACTATCACTTCGCGTTCCTGTCGATCTCCATCGCGCTGTTCGGATTGGGCACCGGCGGCGTGCTCAGTTACGTCATCCAGGCTCGTCCGGGCAAGGTTTTCTCGAAACTCGCGCTGCTGTCCACTTTGAACGGAATCGCGGTACCGTGCGCGCTTGTGCTGCTGCTCACCCGCCGCGGTGAATTCAGTTTCTTCACATTGGCGCTGATCTACTTCGTCACCGCGCTGCCGTTCGTGCTGGCCGGGGCGGTGCTGGCCATGGCGATCGCCGAAACCATCGAGCGAGTCGACCGCGTTTACTTCTTCGATCTGCTGGGCGCGGCGGCCGGATGCCTGGCGCTGGTCCCTTTCCTCAACTATCTGGGCGGGCCGAACACGATTCTCGCCGCCGGGGTGCTGTTCACCGCCGCCGGCGCCATTTGGTTTCACCTGGAAGGACGCATTCAGGGACGCGCGGCCGCCGTCTTGCTCGGCCTGGTGCTGACGTCGCTGGTGGTCATCAATTTCCGCAGGCCGCTGATCGAAGTCACCTATGCCAAGGGCGCGAAACTGCCGCCGGAAATGTTCAGCCGGTGGAACCCCATCTCGCGCGTCGGCCTGCTCGAAAAGGAGCGGCTGATCGTCATCGACGGCGACGCTTCCACCGGCATTCCAAGCTACGATTTCAGCCGCCTCACGGCCGCCCAGCGGCAGGATCTGCTGAGTTCCAGCCCAGCGCTTGCCTATCGCCTGAGACCCGGCGCGAAGACGCTGGTCATCGGCTCGGGCGGCGGCTACGACCTGGCGCGCGCCCTTGCTTCCGGATCGACGGACGTGACCGCCGTCGAGATCAATTCGATCATCGCCGACACCATCATGCGCGAGCGCTTCGCCGATCTGAGCCAGCGTCTTTACTTCCGCCCCGAGCTTCGCGTGTTTGTCGAAGACGGCCGCAGCTTCGTGCGGCGCAGCATCGAAAAGTATCAGGTTCTGCAGGCCACGCTGGTGGATACCTGGGCGTCGACGGCGGCCGGCGCCTTCGCCCTCACCGAGAACAATCTCTACACCTCCGACGCGTTCCACGACTACCTGAGCCATCTCACCGGCGACGGCCTGCTGGCGTTCACGCGCTGGGGCTTCGAACCGCCGCGCGAGTCGCTGCGCCTGCTTTCGCTCGCCCGCGAGGCGCTCGGCCGTTTGGGTGAAACCGCCATCGGCCGCCACGTGGTGGTGGCGCGCGAGAACACCGCGCTCATCGACAAATGGGGCGCCACCGATACGGTCATCATCACGCGCAAGCCCATGGCCGACTCCGAGCGCGCGCATGTCGAGCAAGCCATCCGCCTGGCGAAACTGGAGCCGGTCTACACGCCGTGGAGCCAGCCGGGCTCCTCCACCTTCGCCGACTATTTGCACTCCGGCGACCCGCGGGCATTCCATGACAAATACCGCTACGACGTGACGCCGGTCGACGACAACCGCCCGTTCTTTTTTTACACCGTGCAGCCGCGCGATCTGGTTGGATTCCTGACCAGCGCCTACCGCGGTTCGGCCGACCATAAGATCAACCTCGCCGTGCCGCTGTTGTTCGGCCTGGTGGGTGTCAGCATCCTCGCCACGCTGATCACGCTGGCCCTGCCGCCGCTCGCCCTCGGCACGCGCCTGCCGAATGAACCGGGGCTGCGCCGCTTCCTGCTTTACTTTGTCTGCATCGGCGCCGGCTACATCCTGATCCAGGTGGCGCTGATTCAGAAGTTCGTACTTTTCCTCGGCCATCCCACGCGCGCGCTCACCGTGTGCGTGTTTTCGATGCTGATCTCAAGCGGCATCGGCAGCTATTTCAGCCGCCGCCACATCGACGGCTCGAAGGACCGCTGGATGCGCGTGCTCGCCGCCGCGGCCGTCTCCGTCGTGGTGCTGGCGTTTCTCGCCGGGCCTGTCACGCGCCTGGGCGTCGGCCTGCCGCTGTGGCTCAAGGCGCCCATTGCCGTGCTGTTGATCGCACCGGCCGGCTTTCTGATGGGCATTCCCTTCCCCACCGGGCTTTCCTGGCTCGAACGCCGCCACAAACCTTCGGTGCGCTGGGCGTGGTCGTTGAACGCGGCGTCGAGCGTGATGGGCTCGGCTCTGTCGATGTTCCTCGCTCTCTACCTTGGCCTGATGCAGACGCTGATCATCGGTGCGCTATTCTACGCGGCCGCCTGGATGATCGTGCGCCGCGAGCCCAACACGGGAATGCTCACTCAGTCCGCCACCGCCGACTGATCCTCCGGCCGCCGCATCCCCATCCACACCGCCGCGGCGATCAGATTCAGCGCCGCCGCCGTCAGGAAATAAGCCTTCGCATCTCCCGTCATTCCGTGCAGCCACGGGAAGACGTTGGCGCTGGTGAACGATCCCAAATTCCCAATCATGTTCATCGAACCGGTGACCGCACCCGACTTCTTTCCACCCAAATCGATGCAGAAAGCCCAACTGGGGGAGATGGTGAGTTCGGCGCCGAACGCCGCGAAGCAGAACCCCGCGACGGCGGCGGGTGCGGTGGTCGCCTCGCGCGTCAGCATCAGCCCGCAGGCGGCGATCGTGAATCCGGCGATGGCCGGTATCTGCCGCGAATGCCGGCGCCAGGGCGAACGATACAGCCGGTCGGTGAGCGAACCGCTCACCCATTGCGACGCCGCGCCGATCAACAGGATCGCCATCGTGTACCACGCCGCCGTTTCCCGGTCGAGCCGGAACTGCTGAATCAGGTACGGATTGATCCACGACAGGCTGAGAAAGTTCGTGAAGTTGCTGCAGAAGTATTGCACCATCGCGAGCAGCATGGGGCGCGAGCCGAAGATGGCCGCCAGCGGCGTATCCGGGCCGGGCCGCGACACCTCCTCCGCGCCATCCGGCCGGTCGCGGAACCAGAGCATCCACACCGCCGCCCAACAAAGACCCGGCACGGCGAGAATCCAGAACGCCGCCCGCCAGCCGAAATCCTTCATCAGCCACGCCAACAGCGGGAAGGCGAGCGCGGCCCCCAGCCGTGCGCCCGAGAATAGGAATCCATTGGCGCGGCCGTGCTCCTCCACCGGAAGCCAGTTATAGATGACCCGGGCCGACCCTGGATACGCGCCGGCCTCCGCCACCCCGAACGCAAATCGCACCAGCACCAGCGAAAGCAATCCATTCATCCAGCCGGTGAGCGCGGTCAACACACTCCAGCCGCCCACCACCGCCGTCAAAAGCAGGCGCGGCCCGAAGCGATCGGCCAGCCAGCCGGCCGGTATCTGCGCCAGCGCGTAGCCAAGAGCGAACGAACTGAACACGAGACCGATCTGCCGGTCGTCGAGATGCAGGTCCGCGGCCAGTCCTTCCTTGGCCGAGGAGATGGCCGCGCGGTCGAGGTAAGTGATGGCGGAAAGCAGAAACAGCAGCAGCAGAATCGCGATCCGCCGCCGCCGCATTTTATTTCGCGATGCCGATCTGGCGGATCAGCTTCTGAAAGCGTTCATCGTGACGGATGGGATCCATCACCGGGTCGACGTGGGCCAGAACCAGTTCCGGCGATCGCGCCTTGACCGCTTTCTGAAGAGACTCGAAGGCGCGCCACGATTTGCCGGTCTGCATCAACGCAACGGCCGTTTCATACGGTCCCATGCGCCCGCGCGAAGCCATCTTTTTGCGCCAGTATCCTTCCAGGCCTTCCTTCTCGTACGCCTTTTTGAGAGCCGGACGGCCCGGCACTCCCGCAATCGAATCGGCGCGGAAATAGGCTTCCATGGCGTCTTTCTCCCGCCCCTTCGCGAGCAGGCAATGCCCGTAGGTCTGGACGGCCCAGGCGGGCGGATTCGCTCCCGCCAGCGACGTTTGGAACGCTTCAATGGCGCGGTCGTAGCGCTTGGCGTGATACTCCGTCACCGCTTCTCCATAGCGCGTCTGTTCGCTGTCGCGCGGCGTCTTGCGCCACTCCTGCACGGCCGCGTCGAAGTTCGACTGCGCGGTTAAAATCAGCGCGTTCAGCGCGTGCGCGGTTCCGGAAACGGGAGAAAGCTCCAGCGCCCGCTTGGCCGCCTTGCCGGCCGAGGCCGCATCCCAATCGAGGTAAAGACTCGCATAGCCCAACGCCACATGAGGCCCGGCGAGGGTGGCATCGAGCGCCACGGTTTTCTCCGCGACGGCCTTGGCCTTTTTCAGCAGCTCCGCATTTACCTGTACCGGTGAAATCGCCCCCGCCAGGTAGCCTTCCACCAGCACCGCATGCGCGGTGGCGAACTCCGGGTCGACTTCCACCACCTTTTCGAGCGCGGCGATTCTCTGCTTCTCATCGCCGGAGGCGGGAATCTGCGAATAGAGCCGGTACGCTTCGCTATTCTGCGTCGGCAGCCGCAACAGGTTCGCTTCCTGCGCTGGCGTGAGCCGGGCGCGCAGCGCAATGGCCACGCGCTTGGCGACGATCGGCTCCACCGAGAAAACCTGCGACGCCGGAATATCGAACGTCTCGCTGAAGATCTCCGCCCCGCCCGCCACCGGCTTCAGCTGAACTTTCGTAACGATCTTCGCGCCGGAGCGTTCCAGGCTGCCGTTGAGCACCGCTTCCACGCCCTCGCCGCCGGTGCCCGCGCGCACCGACATACCGGGAATCGATTGCAGCCTCGGCACTAGGCCGCTCACAATCGCCGACGCCACGGCCTGATCGCCGCCGGGCGCCGAGAACGGAGCCACCGCAATCGACCGCAGCGGAAGTTGCGAGGCGCCTTCGTCCCCCCAATCGAAGAAACGGGTGGCCACGAAGGCCAGTGAAACCGCGGCCACCGCGGCGGCGGCCCACGTCCCTCTGCCAAAGCGCGGCGGCGCCGTGCGCACCACGGGTTTCACGGCTTCGAGCGGAGCCGGCGGCTCGCCTTCCAGCCGCTCGATATCGGCCAGGAACCGGTAGCCCACCGGAGCCAGCCCTTCGATCACCCGCTCCTGGTCGTCCAGCACCATGCGCAGGTGCGCCATGTGCTGCCGCAACTGCGTTTCGTCGCCCTGGCCGCCCGGCCAGACGCGATCGATGAGCGCGCGATTCTCCATCGGCGAGCCCGGGCTCTCGACCAAGGCCACCAGGGTGTCGAAGACCTTCGCGGGCAGGACCACGGTGCGTCCGGATCGCTTCAGAATCCGCTCAAGCGGGTCCAGGTGAAAGGGGCCGAACCGGTACGTGTAACGCTTGGGTGCCGTGTCCAGGGAGTGAGCTAAGGTTTCTTTCGCCGCGGCCATGAATGAATCACCATTCTACGCTCAAACCGGAAGGCTGCCACGCTTCCGCAGGTACTTTTTCGGAAAGATGCACCGCATCGAGTAGTTGGGCACCTGCGCCTGGCCGGGGCGCGCATCCCCCACGCAGCCCACCAGCAGGTAGGCTTCGTGCTTGCTCATGCCCGTTCGCTCCTCGATCCAGAACAGCATCTCGCGCAGGGCCTGCCGCATCGCTTCTTCAAGCGGCGTGGCGATGCCGATGGTCACCAGCGAATCGGCCGTCTCAAGCCGGGGCCATGTCATATTCGGGCCGCGGCCCTTGATCACTTCGCAGCGCAGCCGGACGTCGCTGCGTATCTCCACGCTTCCGATTTCGCCGTCGCTTTGGATGGCGTGGCAATCGCCAAGGCAGAGCAGCGCCCCGGGAACGAAAACCGGCAGGTGCAGCACCGTGCCCGCGGCCATCTCCTGCACGTCCACGTTGCCGCAGTGCCGGCCCATCGCACCCGAGGCGATCGCCTCAAGCGGCGGCGCCACGCCGATCGTGCCGATGACCGGCCGCACCGGAATCTCGATGTCGTTGGCGAAGACCACCGTCCTGCCATCGCGGATCTCGCACAGCACCGTGGCCGGTTTATCGAAGAAATCCTCCAGGTGAAACAGAAACGGCCAATAGCCCATGTAGCCCAGCGTGTCGCAGGTTTGTTCCAGGATGTGAACGGCCAGGGTGTCGCCCGGCTCGGCGCCTTCCACGTAGATAGGCCCGGTGACGGGATTGCCGTGATAGCCCTTCCTGCGCATGGCCAGCAGATACTCGGGCGTGGTGTGCTCGGGAACGCGGGTGCGGCCTCCACGCGAATCTTCGGTCTCGACGACGAACTCCTCGCCTGGCGTTACGTGTGCGACGGGCGGGGTGCGGCGGTCGAACAGGGGAGTCAGCTTATCGCGGGTAATTCTCTGCGGCATGGGTGCCATCTTCTCATTTCTGAACACGTTCAAAATTACCTTGACAGGCGAACGTGGCGCGGCGCATACTTATTTCGAACATGTTCAAAATTGCATTACTGGGGTTCATCGCCTTTCTGCTGACGATCTCCGGGCTCTATGGGCTCACGCTCTTCGTGATGGTGCCTCTGATCGCGGGCGCGATCGTTGTGGGGATCGTCCGCCCCGCGGGCATGAGAGGCGCGGTCCAGACTGGAGCGGGTGCGGTGATGGTGGCATCGGTGCTCCTGCTGCCGCTCGGAATCGAAGGAATGTTTTGCATCGTCATGTCTCTGCCGCTCACCCTGACGCTCGGCGCGCTGGGCGGGGCGATGATGTTCAGCGGCGAAGAACATCCCGGCCGCCAAACGACGGCGATGTTTCTGTTGCTGCCGGCCGGAGCGGGTTCGCTCGGCTGGGACGCCGTGGCCACGCCTCCGGTCTACGAAGTGCGCACCGCTATCGAGATCGCCGCGCCACCCGATCGGGTGTGGAAACTGGTCATCGCCTTTCCGGAAATTCCGCCGCCCCAGGAATGGTATTTCCGAGGCGGCATCGCGCATCCGGTGCGCAGCCGCATCGATGGAACGGGTGTGGGCGCGGTGCGCCATTGCGAGCTTTCCACCGGCACGGTCGTCGAACCCATCGAAGTCTGGGATGCGCCGAAACGGCTTGCCTTTCGTGTCGTCGACAATCCGCCGCCGATGGTGGAGTTCAATCCGTGGCACACCGTGGATGCGAAACATCTGCACGGCTACTTCACCTCCGAACGCGGCCAATTCCGCCTTACCGATCTGGGCGCCGGCCGCACACGGCTCGAAGGAACCACCTGGTACCGCCACGGTCTGTGGCCCGCTCCCTACTGGCGTTTCTGGTCGGACGCCATCGTGCACCGCATTCACCTGCGCGTGCTCAACCATGTGAAGAAACTGGCCGAACGCCCGGTCTGATCGACGGTACAATTTGAGGACCTTCCATGATCCTCGAGCGTATCGACGTCATTCCCATCCGCGCGCCGCGCAAGGAAGCGGTGCGGTCGGGACTCAACGCCGGCGATCCCGTGAGCGCTTCGGAGTTTGGCATCGTGCGGCTGGTGGCGAGCGGCGGCATCGAAGGGCTGGGCGAGATTTCGATCACCTTTCCCCGCATCGGCCACACGTTGTGCCATGCCGCGCGCACGATGATCGCGCCGGCGCTTGAAGGCCGCGACGCGCTCGACGCGCCGAAGATCCTCGTCGAGATCGATCGCATCCTGGCGGGGGAGCTGAGCGCGCCGTACCTTCGGTCGGCCTTCGAAATGGCGCTGCTCGATCTCGCCGGGCGGCACTACGGCATCCCGCTCTATCAGATGCTGGGCGGACGAATGCGCGAGCGAGCCCCGCTCGCCTGGGGCATCTATCAAAAAGCGCCCGAGGAGATGGCGCAGGACGCCGCGGTAGCCCGCGCCCAGGGCTATCACGCCATCAAATTGAAGGTAGGACGGCGTTTGGAAGACGATCTGGCCGCCGTAAAAGCCGTCACCGCCGCCGCGGGTCCCGATGTTCCCTTGAGACTCGATGCCAATGGCGCGTGGCATTCAGTGGCGCAGGCCGCCGCCGCCATTGAGGCCTTCGCAAAGGCCGCCCCCATCGCCTGGGTGGAGCAGCCGCTGCCCCGCCGCAATCTGGAAGGCCTGCGCCTGTTGCGCCAGCGCACCGGCGTTCCCCTCATGGCCGACGAAAGCCTGCACTCGCTGCGCGATGCCTATGAACTGGCGCGCGCCGAAGCCGTGGACGTTTTCAATGTGTACGTATCGGAGGCGGGTGGCATTCAGCCGGCGGCGCACATCTTCGCTCTGGCCGCGGCGCTCGATATTCCCTGCATTCTCGGCAGCCAGGCGGAGATGGGCGTCGCCACCGCCGCCTGCGCGCACCTCGCCGTCGCTCTGCCGAATTTGCCTCATGCCATCGAGACCTTCGGCCCGCTGCGCTACACTCGCGACATCGTCGCGCAGGCAGTGCCCATCGCCGATGGGTACCTCGCTCCGCCCGAAGGACCCGGCCTTGGCGTATCCCTCGACTGGAACGCCGTCGAGGAGATGCGCGTTTCATGACTCCCTGGTTGCTGGTTGGATTCCTGTGGGTCTGCTACATGCTCAATCACGCGGACCGGCAGGTGGTCTACACCCTGTTCCCCGCGCTGCAAAAGGAATTCGGATATTCCAATACGGTTCTCGGTTTGACCGGCGCGCTCTTTCTCTGGGTCTATGGCCTCGGCTCACCCATCGCCGGCGTCTATGGCGACCGCTACTCGAAGCCCAAGCTTGCCGTCGCCAGCGTGTTTATCTGGAGCGCCTTCACCGCGCTTTCCGGCTTATCGCCGAACGGCACGTTTCTGCTGGTCTGCCGCGCGCTGCTCGGGCTGTCGGAATGTTTGTTCATGCCCGTCGCCGCCGCCATGATCGCCAATGCGCACGGCCCGGCCACGCGTTCGAAAGCCATCGCGCTGTTTGCCAGCAGCCAACTGGTGGGCGTCGCTATCGGCGGATCGCTCAGCGGCTATGTGGGAGAGCATTACCACTGGCGCGCCGCCTTCTGGCTGCTGGGCGCCAGCGGCATGTTGTTCGCCCTGCCGCTGTGGCTGTTCCTGCGCAGCCTGCCGAGCCACTTGAAAATGGATCAGCCCGCGGCAAAGCCCGTCACCGCGCGCGCCTTCCTCGATCTGTTCCGCATCCCCATGCTGCGCATCACGGCGCTGTTTGTCTCCATCGCCACCTTCAGCCTGTTCCTGGTCTATACCTGGCTGCCCACGTTCCTGTTCGACCGCTATCACCTGGGCCTGGCTCGCGCGGGATTTGAAGCGAGCATCTACCCGCAGATCGGCACCGCACTGGGGCTGCTGCTGGGTGGCGCGCTGGCCGATTCGATCACGCAGCGATTCGCGGCGGGCCGCTTCTGGATCGTGGTTACGGGCTTCGCGTTCACCGCTCCGGCGATTTACTTCATCGGCGCCGCGCCCACGCTCGAACTCACACGCATTGCCGCCATGGTCTTCGGCTTCTTCGCGGGCTTCATCTCGTCGAACCAGGTGGCTTGCGCGTATGAAGTAGTGCCGCCCGCCATTCGCGCTTCGACTGTCGGCGTGTTGAACCTGGTGGGCGCGTCGATCTCCGGCTTCGCTCCCTACTTAGGCGGCGTGAGCCGCGAAACCATCGGTGTCGACCGGCTGATGGGTATGGCGGGAATCCTGCAACTGGTGGCGGGCGCGGTGGTGGTCTACGGCATCCTGCGCCACTTCAAGCGCGATCGAGTGATCGAGAGCCGTGTACCGTAGGAGCATGCTCATCTGGTTCGTGGCCGCCGGTTGCGCGGCCCTGGCACAGCCCGCCGTCACCTTCACTCTGGCCGGCGATTGGGAGGTGCGCGCCGGCGTGCCCGGCCTCGCCGATCAAACCGTACGAGTCGCGCCGCTCGCCATGGTGCAGGTGACCGGCGAGAAGTATCCCTCTCTGCCGGTGTTCAATCCGAAGGCGGGCGGCTGGCTGCGCGGCGCGCAGTTAAATGGAGTGAAAGCGCAGGAAACCACGAGCCCGAATCTGCTGGACCGATCAAGCTTCTCTCTGCGCGCCGGTCCACAGCTGTTTCAGGAAGGCTCTGACTACGCACTGGACGGCGATTGGGGCACCGTCGGGCGGCTGGAGGGCGGGCGCATCCAACCCGATCAGGCCGTCTACGCCACTTACCGTCATGCCCGCATGCGCATCGATGCCGTGGTGCTGACGGCGGAAGGAAAAGTAGAGCTTCGGCAGGGCGAGCCGCGGGCCGCCGCCCCGCTGATTCCCACCACGGGCGCAGGCGAACGCCACTTGGGTAACATCTACCTGCCGGGCGTCGTGGAGAGGCTCAGTGCCGATCATCTGTTCCCCATCCTCGAAACGTCCTACCCGGAAACGCCAGCCGCGCCGAACCCCGTCATCGAACGGCTCATCAAACGGCTGGAAGCCGGCGGCCCGGTGCGCCTCCTCGCCTGGGGGGACAGCGTCACCGACGGCCGCTACCTGCCCGATCCCGCCACCGAACGTTGGCAGGAACAATTCGCCGCTCGCCTGCGCGCCAGGTATCCCAAAGCGCGCATCGAGCTTCTCACCCAGGCCTGGGGCGGACGCAACACGGGCAGCTATCTGGCCGAGCCGCCAGGCAGCGTCCACAACTATCGCGAGACCGTGCTTGGCGTGAGGCCCGACGTCGTCATCTCGGAGTTCGTCAACGACGCCCGGCTCGACCCGGCCCAGGTGGAAGAGCGGTACCGAAAGCTGCTCACCGATTTTCAGGAGATCGGAGCGGAGTGGATCCTCCTCACGCCCCATTACGTGCGGCCGGACTGGATGAATCTCACCCGCGAACGCGACATCGACCGGGATCCGCGCCCCTATGTTCAAGGCCTGCGGCAGTTCGCGGCGAAGCATCCGGTGGCGCTCGCCGATGCGTCGCTGCGCTATGGGCGGCTGTGGCGCCAGGGCGTTCCTTACAACGCGCTGATGCTGAATGCGATCAATCATCCCGACGCCCGCGGCATGCGTTTGTTCGCCGACGCCCTGATGGCCCTCTTTCCGTGATCGCGGTTGTGATGAGATAGAGGATATGTCCCTGGCGTTGATGCTGCTCGCGGCTCAGCCCGCGTTTGAGCAATACATCCGCCCGGTGCTCGAAAAGCAGTGCCACAGTTGCCACAACTCGACGACCCACCAGGGCGGACTCGACCTCACATCCCGAGATAAAATTCTGCGCGGCGGCGATCGTGGTCCGGCCGTCGTCCCCGGCGATCCGCAATCGAGCCTGCTGTTTGCCTATATCAACCATGAGCGGCAGCCCGGCATGCCGCTGGGCGGCCAGAAGCTGAGCGCCGATGTCATCGCCCGCTTCGGCCAATGGATCAAGGATGGCGCGCGCTTTGAAGAGGCCGCCGCGCCGCTCCAATCGGATCACTGGTCGTTTCAACGGCCGAAACAGACGCCCGTGCCAAAAGAGGGAAACGAACCCAACGCGATCGATGCGTTTCTTGCCGTGGAGCGCAACCGGCGCGGCTTGAAGCCGCTTGGCGAAGCCGGCAAATCGACGCTGGTCAGGCGCGCTTACCTCGACCTGACCGGTCTGCCACCCGATCCGCAACAGGTGCGCGAGTTCGTTGCCGATGCGTCGCCGCAGGCGTGGGAAAAACTGGTCGACAGGCTGCTCGCGAGCAAGCAGTACGGCGAACGCTGGGGCCGCCATTGGATGGACGTCTGGCGCTACAGCGATTGGTATGGCAGCGGTGCGGAAGTCCGCAACAGCCAGCGCCACATCTGGCAATGGCGCGACTGGATCGTCGAATCGCTGAATGAAGACAAAGGTTATGACGGCATGGTGCGGGAGATGCTGGCGGGCGATGAGATCGCCCCCAACAACGTCCCCACGCTGCGCGCCACCGGGTTCCTCGCCCGCAACTGGTTCCGCTTCAACCGCAACGTCTGGCTGATGGATACGATTGAATCGACGTCGGCGGCGTTCCTCGGTGTCACGCTCAAGTGCGCGCGCTGCCACGATCATAAGTACGACCCGTTCCGCCAGGAAGACTACTACCGCTTCCGTGCGTTCTTTGAGCCGCACGACATCCGGATCGACAAACTGCCCGGCTTCCCGGACCGCAAAAAAGGCGGCCTGCCGCGCGCCTACGATTCCGAGCCCAAGGGCGCCCTTCCCGACGTGGAGGGCGGCATCAACGTGATGCCGGTGATCTTCGACAAGACGTACTTATTCGTGCGCGGCGACGAGAATGAACCCGATAAGAGCCATGCGATCGAACCCGGCGTGCCACCGGTTCTTGGCGGGCCGCCGGTGAAGATCGCGCCCGTTGAGCTTTCCACCGAAGCGTTCTACCCCGACATTCAGGATTTCGTGGCGCGCGATCTGATGCAACAGGCGCGGGACAACGTGAAAGCGGTGGAAGAGAAATTGGCCCAGATGCATGCCGAGCTCGAAGCCGCCCGCCGCGAACAGACGGTGCCCGAACCCTCCGGCGAGCCGATCGATTTCGAGAAACAGATCAAGCCGATTTTCGAAGGGCGCTGCTTCACCTGCCACCAGGGACGCAACAGCAAGGGCGGGCTCAGCCTGGCGTCGGTGGCATCGATCAAGGCGGGAGGCAAGAGCGGCGCCGCCGTGATCGCCGGCAAGAGCGCGGAGAGCGTCCTGCTGCAATCGCTGCGCGGCATCCGCCAGCCTCGCATGCCATTCAATGGACCGGCATTGGAACCTGCCGCCATCGAATTGATCGCGCGCTGGGTGGATCAACTTCCGCGCCGCAAACCGGCCGAGATCATTCGCGAATCGCCCGGGCAGATCGTGGCGCTGGAAAAAGAGTTGGCCGCGGCAAAGGCGGCGGTGCCCGCACTCGAAGCCCGCATTAAAGCCGAGCAGGCGCGCTATGCCAAGCCACCTTCCGCCGATCTGGAAACGCTTTCAGAAGCCGCCCGGAAGACGGAACGCGAATACAACCTGCTCAGGACCGAGGAGCAGATTTTCCGCGCGCAGCAGAAGATGGCGGAGGCGCTGGCCGCTCCGCTCGATGTGCGCGACAAAGCGGTGGCGGCGGCAAAGCGCAACCTCGAAACCGCGCTCGACGCGTTGAACAAACCCGCCGACGCTTACTCGCCGCTAGGCCCCGTTCATACGAAAGTGAGTACGGGCCGCCGTCTGGCCCTGGCCGGCTGGATCGCCAGCAATGAGAATCCGCTGACCGCGCGCGTGGCCGTCAATCATATCTGGATGCGCCACTTCGGCGCGCCGCTGGTGCCATCGGTCATCGACTTCGGCAAGAACGGCAAAGCGCCCACACATCCCGAGTTGCTCGATTGGCTGGCCGTCGATTTCATGAACCATGGCTGGAGCATGAAGCACCTGCATCGCGTCATTCTCACGAGTAAGGCGTATCGGATGGAGTCGGCGTCCGCCGCCGGGAATCCCAACCTGAAGATCGATGCCAACAACGTCTGGCTGTGGAGAATGAATCCGCGGCGTCTGGAAGCCGAAGCCATCCGCGACAGCATTCTGCGCGTGGCGGGATCGCTCGACACCACGATGGGCGGACCGGAGCTGAACGAAGAGTCGCAGCAGGATACTCCCCGCCGGAGCCTCTATTTCCGGCTGAATCCGAACGCGCAGATGCAGTTCCTCAAGGTCTTCGACGGCGCCGATCCCACCGCCTGTTACCGCCGCAGCGAGTCCATCATGCCGCAGCAGGCGCTCGCGCTCACCAATAGCGCTTTGTCGCAGCAGCAGGCGAAGGTGCTCGCCGTCAAGCTGCCACAAGAGGATTTCGTTGGCCGCGCGTTTGAGACGGTGCTGGGCCGCGCGCCATCGGCCGCCGAGCGTGAAAAGTCGGAAGCCTACCTTTCGGGCAGCGCCTCGGTGGAGCGGGGCCGCGAAAGCCTCATTCACGTTCTGTTCAACCGCAACGAATTCGTAACCATACGGTGACGCCATGAACCATCGAATCACTCGCCGCCAGTTGCTCACCCGTACCGGCATGGGCTTCACGGGCCTGGTGCTGAATTCCATGCTGCAGGCCGATGGCCAGCCGCACTTCGCCCCGAAAGCGAAACACGTCATCTGGATTTTTTTGCAGGGCGGTGTCAGCCATCTGGAATCGTTCGATCCCAAGCCCGAGCTCACGCGGTTTGCCGGCAAGACGATCGCCGAAACACCGCATCGCGGCGTGCTCGATTCCCCGTTCGTGAAAAAGAACGTGGTGCAGTTCACCGCCATCGATCGCAAGCTGATGACCACCGTGCTGCCCCTGCAGGTTCCCTACGCCAAGCGCGGCCAGAGCGGCATCGAGATCAGCGACTGGTGGCCGCATGTGGGCGCCGTGGTGGACGATCTGGCGATTCTGCGCTCCATCTGGACCACCGACAACGACCATGCGGCGCAACTGCAATTCCACACCGGCCGCCACATCTTCCAGGGCGTTTATCCTTCCATCGGGTCCTGGGTGCATTACGGATTGGGGAGCCTGAACGAGAACATCCCGAAGTTCGTCGTGCTGGGGCCGCAGGTGCCGCCGCATCTGGGCGGCGTCAACTGCACCGGGGCCGATTATCTGGGCCCGCAATTTTCCGGCGTGCATCTTTCGGGCGATCCCGTCAACCCGATGCCCTATGCCTCGCCGGAACTGCCGCTCACCCGCGAGGAGCAGAAGCGCGAATTTGAATTCATCGGCGAGCTCAACCGCCTGGACTCGCTCGCCTACCCCGCCGACGACGCCATCCGCGCGCGCATCAAATCGTATGAGCTCGCCTTCCGCATGCAGACCGCGGTTCCGGAGTTGTTCCAATTGCGCGACGAATCCGGGCCCGTCCGCAAGCTCTATGGTCTCGACCAGGAAAACACCAAACATTTCGGCGGCGATTTGTTGACCGCCCGCCGCCTGGTGGAGCGCGGCGTGCGGTTCGTGCAGGTCTTCCACGGCTATCGCACCGACGGCAACGGCTGGGATGCGCACAGCGAGTTGAAGAAGAATCATTCCAAGCTTTCGGGCGAAGTCGATCTGCCGCTCGCCGGCCTGATTCGCGACCTGAAGCAGCGTGGTTTGCTCAAGGACACGGTGGTGGTCTGGGGCACCGAATTCGGCCGCACGCCGGGCGTGGAAGGCAACCGCGAAGGCCGCGATCATCATCCTTTCGGCTTCTCGTGCTGGATGGCCGGCGGCGGTTTGAAGGTCGGCATCGCGCACGGAGCGACCGACGAGCTTGGCTTCCACGCGGTGGAGAACCGGCACTACGTGACCGATATCCACGCGACGGTGCTGCATCAGCTTGGGCTCGATCCGCGTAAGTTGGAAGTGCCGGGGCATAAGCGCCTGGAGATCGATTTCGGCCATCCGATCCGCGAAATTATGGCATGAGATCCATCTCATTTAGCCGGCTTGATCGTTCGGCTTTTCCGTTGCTTCCCCATTGGCTGGATTCAGTGGTATCGCTGGAGTGACTTTCGGGAGCATGCGGCCCGATTGGGCGCCGGTCCCGGTTCCGCCGGAATCGACTTGGCGATAGGCGAAGCCGATTCGACCGGCCGCGGGCTGGGACCCGCAGCGATTCGCGCGTTCGCAAAGAATTGCGTTTTCGCGAATGCAAACGTGGATGCGATCGTTGCCGACCCTTCAGCGGAGAACTCTCGTTCGGTCAAAGCTTTCCTGAAGGCCGGATTCAGGGTCATCGGCGCAGTGCGGCTTCCCGAAGAGAACTTCACACGGAGCGTTGTTTGCCTGGATCGGATCGGCTTTAGAGGAACCGCGAACAACGGAGACCGGCGCGAGCGCTCGATCTCCGAGCGATCGGAAGCAGCGTGGCTTGCTCAAGGACACGGTGGTTGTATGGGGCACCGAATTCGGCCGCACGGCGGGCGTGGAAGGTAACCGCGAAGGCCGCGATCATCATCCCTTCGGCTTCTCGTGCTGGATGGCGGGCGGCGGTTTGAAGGGACGAGCTTGGCTTCCACGCGGTGGAGAACCGGCGTTACGTGACCGATATCCACTTCGGCCACCCGATGAAGTTCCTTCTGGATACGTCGATCTTTGTAGCCGCCTTCTGGGGCGATCACACCCAACACGAAGCGAGCGTCAAGCTCGTTGAGGCGGCAACGCCCGGGACGGCTTCGTGCTCGGCGCACAGGTTGGCCGGAGTTTATTCGATTATGGACGCGATTGCCGGTTAGCCTGTCTTTCGCACTTCGCGGTGTTGACGGCAGGTAAGGCATTTAGAATCA
>CADEFT010000027.1:95341-110904 GCA_902826685.1 uncultured Acidobacteriota bacterium | reverse complement strand
CGATGACCGTACGGTGAAGGTGTGGGAGGCGGGGAGCGGGCGGCTGCTGCGCACGTTGGAAGGTCACCATCGTTCAGTGTTGAGTGTGGCTTTCGACGGCACGGGGCAGAGGTTGGCGAGCGGGTCCTATGACAATACGGTGAAGGTATGGGAGGCGGGAAGCGGGCGGCTGCTGCGCACGCTGGAAGGCCACCAGGACATTGTGAGAAGCGTGGCATTCGACGGCGAGGGGCAGCGGTTGGCGAGCGGGTCCGCTGACAATACGGTGAAGGTATGGGAGGCGGGGAGCGGGCGGCTGCTGCGCACGCTGGAAGGCCACCAGGGTTATGTGAGGAGCGTGGCGTTCGACGGCGAGGGGCAGCGGCTGGCGAGCGGGTCCGATGACCGTACGGTGAAGGTGTGGGAGGCGGGGAGCGGGCGGCTGCTGCGCACGCTGGAAGGCCATCAGGGTTTTGTGAGGAGCGTGGCGTTTGACCGGCGCGGACGCCTGGCCAGTGCCTCTGAAGACGGTACCATCCGCTTCTGGAACCCCGAAACCGGCGAATGCCTCCTCATTCTCTTCGCCACCAAAAACGGCTGGGTTCGCTTCAAACCCACCGGCGAATACGAAGCCCACGGCGACCTGGAAGGCAAATTCTGGCACGTCATCGGCCTGGCCCGTTACGATCCTGGCGAACTTGACGAATACATGCCCGAACTGAACCTGGACGCTACCGCAGTTCTCCCACCCGGTGCAGCTTAATCAAATTCGTAGTCCCCTTGCGCCCAATCGGCTGCCCGGCCACGAACACCACGCAATCCTTGGGCTTCAAGCTGCGGCGTTCGGATAGCGCGCGGTCCACCTGTTTCAGCATCACGTCGGTGGATTCGGCCTGCGGCACCACCAGCGGACGCACTCCATACACGATGCTCAACTGCCGTGCGACTTCCTGGCTGTGGGTGAACACGTAGACGGGCACGGGCGGACGGAAGCTGGCCACCAGGCGCCCGCTGCCGCCCGAAGAACTGAACACGGCGATGGCGGCGGCCTTCACCATCTGCGCCGATTCAAACGCCAGGTGGGCGATGATCTGCGGCTCGGTGAGGTTGCCGCTGGGCGCGGGCTCGGGGCGGAAGCCAGCACGCCGGATGGCTTCATCGCTTTCACTGGCGATGCGGTCCATCATGGTCACCGTTTCCACCGGATACTTGCCGGCGCTGGTTTCGGCCGAAAGCATGATGGCGTCGGTACCGTCGTAGATGGCGTTGGCGACGTCGGATACTTCGGCGCGGGTGGGGAAGGGATTCTGAATCATCGACTCCAGCATCTGGGTGGCCGTGATGACGAACTTGCCGCGCCGGCGCGCGCCGCGGATGATCGCCTTCTGGATGGCGGGTACCTTTTCGAGGGCGAGTTCGACACCCAGGTCCCCGCGAGCCACCATGACGCCGTCGGATTCTTCCAGAATCGCTTCGAAATTCTCCCACGCTTCCGGCTTTTCAATCTTGGAAACGATTTGAACCGAGGAATCGTATTCTTCGATGAAATGGCGCAGCCGGAGTACATCTTCACGGCGGCGTACGAAGGAGAGAGCCACGAAATCCACACCGGCGTCGATGCCGGCGCGGAGATCGGCCATATCCTTCTTGGTGAGCGACGGAGTGCTCACTTGCACGCCCGGCAGATTGATGCCCTTGCGGTCGCTGATGGGGCCGCCGGTGACGACTTCATGCTTGACCGACACGCCATCGGATGAGAGAGCGCGCAACTCGACGCTGCCATCGGCGATCAGGACGCGGTCGCCTTCTTTGACGTCCTTGGCGAACTCGGTGTAAACGGTGGAGGCGCGTTCGCAGTTGCCTGTGATCTGTTCGGTGGTGATGGTAAATGTGGCACCGGTTTCGAGGGTGCAGCCGCCGTTCTCGAAAGAACCGAGGCGGATTTTGGGGCCCTGCAGGTCGAGCAGGATTCCGATATTGGCGTTCAGCTCTTCGGCGGCGGCGCGCACGGTCTGGACCAGCGGCCCAATATCGTCCTTGTTGGCGTGCGAAGCATTGATGCGAAAAACGTCGGCACCCGCGCGAATCAATTGGCGGAGAACATCCGGAGTGCGGCTGGAAGGGCCAAGAGTGGCCACAATTTTCGTAGTTGACATGTATTCCCTTTTGCGACGACGAGGTGGCTCCTTTTCATTATGGCGGTAGTAGGCCTGGGCGTGGGTTACGGATTTTTGTCATACTGGTAAGCGCTCTGGCTCATCCGCGGCGGCTACCAGGAGCTTCGGCTCCTCGGGGGCGAACTGCGATGAGACTTTTAGGACCGACGCGTAACGAACGGCTCAATGAAGCGGCGGGCGTGGTGTACTTGCTTGGCGCCATCGTCCTCGCCCTGAGCCTGGTTTCCTTCCATCCTTCTGATCCGTCTTGGAATACGGCTACGCCGCAGCATCGGGCGGTGAACCTGATCGGCCGCGCGGGCTCGTTTTCGGCGGATTTACTCTATCAGGCGCTGGGCCTGGCGGCCTGGCTGATCCCGGTGGGGCTGGGCGTGATGGCGATCCGCTGGATCCGCTCGCGGCCCATCGACATTCCGTTCATCCGCGCGGCCGGATATACCACCTTCCTGCTCGGCGCCTGCACGGCGCTGACGCTGTTTCCAGGACTGGGGATGCTGGCCGGGGCGCTGCCGATGGGCGGCGTGGCGGGCGTGCTGCTGGCCGATCTGCTGATCGGATGGTTCAATCCGTTGGGCGCGGCGCTGTTCACGGCGACATGCATGATCGTGTCGCTGTACGTGGTCTCGTCGTTTTCGTTGTTGAAACTATATGGATGGTTCGGCGGTCCGATCGCATTCTGCTACCGCCAGCGGGATCGTTTGGTCGCCTGGCGGGAACGGCTGGCGGCGCGGCGCAAAGAGAAGACGCGCCTGAAGCTCGAACGGGCGCGGCAGGAGCGGACCGAAAAGGCGATCCTGCGCAGGGAGCGTCCACGGTTGCAGACCGAAGCACCGCCGCCGCCCGTTCCAATGCCTGCACCGGTCGAGGAAGCTCCGCCATGGGATACCAACGCGGAGGGTGAAATTCCCATCACGCCCCTGGTGGACGATCCCGAGCCGGTGGTGCCAGTGGAGGAATCCGAACCGGAGGAGCGCAACCTGGAAGCCGACATCGTGCCGCCGGAGCCGGTGAAGCTGGTGGCGAAGGCTCCCTCGCGGCGGCGGTCGAGCTTTACCATTCCATCGACGGAACTGCTGCGCGAGGTCGAAGTGCGCGGCGGTTACGATTCGGCCGAATTGAAAGACGTCGCCCAGCGCATCAAGGCCAAATTCGAAGAGTTCAACGTGCTGGGCTCGGTGGTGCAGATCAATCCCGGGCCTGTGGTGACCACGTTCGAATTCAAACCCGAGGCGGGCATCAAGTACAGCCGGATGATCACGCTCAATGAAGACCTGTGCCTGGGATTGCAGGCCGAATCGATCTTCATCGAACGCATTCCCGGCAAGCCGACCGTGGGTATCGAGGTTCCGAACTCGCGGCGCGAGGTGATCAGCCTGCGGCAGATTCTGGAATCGGTGGAGTTCAACGATTCGGCGTCGAAGATGACCATTTGCCTGGGCAAGGACATCAACGGGCGCATCAAGGTGGCCGCGCTTGAAACGATGCCTCACCTGCTGATCGCCGGGTCCACGGGATCGGGCAAGAGCGTGATGCTGAATTCGCTCATCATGTCGATTCTCTACAAGTCGACGCCGGATGAAGTGCGCATGATCCTGGTGGATCCCAAGCGCGTGGAGATGGGCATCTATGAAGGTATTCCGCACTTGCTGACGCCCGTGATTACCGACGCCAAACAGGCCACCAACGCTCTGCGCAACGCCGTGGTGGAAATGGAGCGGCGGTTGAAACTGCTGGCGGGCCAGGGGGTGCGCAACATCGATCAGTTCAACAAGAAGGTGGCGCAAAAGCAGAGCCAGCCGCGCAGCCTTTTCGAGGAGGATCTGGACACCGAACAGCAGGAGGAATTGCGGCCGCTGCCCTACATCCTGATCGTCATCGACGAGTTGGCGGATCTGATGATGCTCGAGCGGGCCAACGTCGAGGCTTCCGTCACGCGTCTGGCGCAGATGGCCCGCGCCGTCGGTATGCACCTGGTGCTGGCGACGCAGCGGCCCTCGGTGGACGTCATCACCGGCCTGATCAAGGCGAATTTCCCCTCGCGTATCAGCTTCCGTGTCGCCACCCGCGTGGATTCGCGCACCGTGCTGGACGTGATGGGCGCCGAGCATTTGTTGGGACGTGGCGACATGCTCTACCTGCCGCCAGGATCGTCGCGGCTGACGCGCGTTCACGGCGCCCTGGTCACCGAATCGGAGATCAACGACGTGGTGGAGCACTGGAAACAGCAGGCCAATCCCGATTACGACCAGACGTTCCTGCTGCCGCCTCCGAACGAGGAGGAGGATCTGGAGCCGGAGGAAGAGGGCCAGCAGGATCCGATGTACGCCGATGCGGTGCGCGTGGTGATCGAGATGGGCAAGGCTTCCACGTCGATCTTGCAACGGCGCCTGCGGCTGGGCTACGGGCGCGCGGCGCGCATCCTCGACCGCATGCAGCGGGAAGGCATCATCGGCCCGCCGGATGGAAGCCGGCCGCGCGACGTGTTGAAGACGCCGGATTGGCTCTGAGACGGCGGTATCCTATTTAGGGAACTGGAAGGAACCTTCGATGCGTCTAAGAGTCGTGCGCGCACTCTCCCTAATCGTTTTCGCCGCCCTTTCGGCTTCGGCCCAGGATCTGTCGGGCATTCTTTCCGACATCAGCAAGCAGAACAACCGCAATGCCAAGGTGACGGGCCTGAAGTTCAACTGCGTCCCGTCGGATTGCCGCGTGCGTCCGTTTGAATCCATCCCCATTCAAGTTCAGGTGATGGGCGAAGTCCAGAACAAGGACGGCTCGGTCCGCAAAGGCCGCCTGCGCCGGGCGCCGGGCCGTATGCGCGTGGTGGAAAAAGAAGGCGGCGCGGTTTCCAAGACTTTGAAGTTTCAGGGCAAGGATTCGGGCGGATTCGTCGACAGCTCGGGTGGCTTTGCTTCCATCTTCAGCCAGGTTTCGAGCGATTTCACGGTTTTCGATACGGTCATGTACGTGGCGCCGGAGAAGCCCGGCACCTATACGATCGAATGCGACACCGAAGGCGTACGCCAGGAACAGAAGGTGACGGTGGATGCCGCGGCGCCCACCACGATTACGACGCCGGAGCAATATTCGTTCAAGCCGGAAGACAAGTCGGGCGAGAAGTATCGCGCGCTGGTGGAACACTGGTCGCCCGTTTTCGCTCAGGAAACGTGGTGGCAGGCCAAGGCCGACGTGCCCACACGCTGGGACTTCGATAACGATTTCGCCGGCGACAACAACTGGGACAATGTGGACAAGGGAACCTCGCAGGCCTACATTTATTACGCGGTGATCGAGTCCGGCACGCATTGGTTTCTCATCTACAACGCCTTTCATCCACGCGATTATTCCGACAAATGCATGATCGGAAGCTGCCATGAGAACGACAACGAAGGGGCGATTCTCTGCGTGCAAAAGGATGGCACCGAGTTCGGCAAGCTGCTGGTGATGGAAACGCTGGCGCACGACAATCTTTACTCCTATACCGCCGATGGATCGGTCTCGGGCGGCATTCATAACGTGGAAGGCCGCATCGAGTTTCGCGACAAATCGCACCCCCTGATCTTCATCGAATCGGGCGGACACGGCATGTACGGCGGCAACGACATGAAGCATGGGCGCTACCGCGGCGAGAGCGACGATTTCAATTCCGGCACCGGCGTGACGTACGTTTACAAGGGTGTGGCGGAGCGGCCTCGCAGCGCCAACGATCGCAACGTCGGCTATGAATTGCTGCCGATCCTGACGCACTGGTGGACGCGCGTCGAAAATACGCAGGATCGCATGTTCGATGTCTTCGGGCCGTATGAGCCGTGGGGCGGCCGGCCGGGGGCGAAGATCGCCCGCATGGGCAAGACGTTCTACGGGCGCAAGCAGGCCGCCAACAAGGCCAAGCCGTTCTGGGGATGGCATGACAACAAGACGCTGAAAGCCAAGGTGTTGAACGCGGGCCAGTGGGGGCTCGATCCGGCTTACGCCTTCTCGAAGAACCTGACGTTCAGCGGGCCGTGGTCGTTGGACTACGTTTACAACCCGTATCTTGGCATCGGCGGAGAAGAGGTGACGGCATCGAAGGCCAACGTCGAGACGGTCCAACAGGCCGCCGTGGCTCCATCGGGCACGAGTACGGCGGCTCCCGAGGGCTCGTCATTGCTTCCGGCGCTTGGCGGCGTGGCCACCGAAGGATTCGTGGAAATCAGCGCCACCGTGGATGGCACCGCGGCCTTCCACATCTTTGAGAGCACGGCGGCTCCGGAAGTTCTGGCCGGCCAGAATGTGACGAACCAGAAGGCGCAGTTCAGCATGCCGGTTCCCTCGGGCGCCGGCTATTCGTGGACGGTGGAAAAGAAGTCGGGTCGCGGCAAAGTGGAGTTGACCGAGCAGCCGGGCGAAGCCAATGGCTACTCCGCCACCGTACGCGTGGAGGATACGGCGCGCGGGGCGGGGGACTACACGTTCCGGCTCACCTGGAAGAAGAACTGACTCATTTGATGATGCCCTTGCGAACGGCGTAGAGAATCAACTCCGGCACCGAATGCAGATTCAGCTTTTGCAGGATGTGGGTGCGGTGCGTTTCTACCGTGTAAGGGCTCAGGTTCAGCATCTGCGCCACGTCTTTGTTGGCCTTGCCCTCCGCCACCAACTGCAGAATCTCGCGCTCCCGTGGGCTTAGCAGTTCGTAAGTATCCTCGACTCCTCGCTGGCGCAATTGACGTGTGTAGTCTTCGAGAAGCGTGCGCCCCACCGCGGGGCTGAAGAACGATTGCCCCTGCCGCACCGCGCGCACGGCGGCGATCAGATCCGCCTCCGCCGATTCCTTCAACAGATAAGCCTTGGCGCCATACTTGAGGGCCCTCAGCACGTACGTCTCGTCGGAGTTCATGCTGAGGACGATCAGCGCGACCGATGGGTGTTTCAAGTGAATCTGGCGCGCCGCGTCGATGCCGTTGAGGTTGGGCATGCCAACGTCCATCACGGCCACATCGGGCAGGGTGGAGGCGGCGAGTTCCACCGCCTGCCGGCCGTCGCCGGCTTCGGCCACCACCTCGAAGTCCGGCTGCTTTTCGAGCACCATGCGCAGTCCGGCGCGCATGACGACATGGTCGTCGGCCAGCAGGATTCTCGTCTTCATGAGTGGCTTACCGGCAGGTCGGCGGTGATGGTGGTGCCGCGGCCCGGAGCCGATACGATCCTCAGGCGGCCGCCCATCCGCGTGACGCGCTCCTCCATGCCGAGCAGGCCCATGCCTCGCGCCAAAGCCGGATCGAACCCCCTGCCATCGTCGTTCACGATGAGATGCAGGTGCCCGTCCCGCTTGGCGATGCCGACCTCGGCGGTCTTCGCTCCGGAGTGGCGCAAGGCATTCTGCAGCGCTTCCTGCACCACCCGGAATACGGCCGTTCGAAGCTCCTCGCGCAGGGCGAGATCTTCATCGTCGCAATGGACGGTGGTGAGAATCCCGCCGCGCCGGCTCACCTCGCGGGCCTGCCAGTGCAGGGCCGGAATCAGACCCAGTTCATCGAGCATGGAGGGGCGCAGCATGAGGGAGATGTCGCGCACCGATCGCAGGGTTTGTTCGGCGTTGGCGGCGGCCGCATCGAGGCGCGCGCGGGTTTCCTTCGGATCGCGATGCAATTCGGCGCGCGCCTGGCCGAGGTCCACCAGCAGCGCTCCCAGCGATTGCCCGACTTCGTCGTGCAACTCGCGGGCGAGGCTCTTTCGCTCCTGTTCCTGAACCGAAAGCAGGCGGTGCGAAAGCTGCTCGGAACGTTCCGCCGCTTCATAGGCGAGGCGGTAACGGTCGGCGGCGAACCGTTCGAGGCGGACCAGATAGCGGTAGGCGACGGCGGCCAGGGCGAGGCCAAGCGCCACGCTCAGTGCGACGGCCGTCCGAAGACGGCTTTGCAATTGACGCAGCTCGGCGGCGGTCTGCTCTACGGTAGCGTTCAGCGCGGCGCGGTCCACCTGCGCCAGGTTGTCGAGTTCCAACAGCAGCCGGTCCCGGCCTGGGCTGATCTCGTCCGCCAGCAGCAGATAGCCCGCTCGCTTGCGCTCGGGTCCCGTCAGGCGCAGGGCTTTTTCCATCAGACGTTCGAAGGTGAGTAACTCGCTTTCGAGCTGACCCATGAGGCCGATCGTCCTGGAACTGCGCCGGTAGGCGTTCAGGCGCTCGTGAACGCTTTTCCATCCACGCCTCGCCTCCGGGGCATGCGCCGTGTAGGCCTCCTCATCCGGATCGAGGAGATAGGCGCGAACGGAACCGCCGGTGGAGAGGATCGCGGTGCGCGCCTCGCCCAGAACGCGGCGGCGTTTGAGGTAGTCGGTGGTTTGTTCGGTATCGGCCGAAGACGCCCGCTCGAGGGTGATGGCGGCCAGTATGCCCAGCGCAATCAGAAGCGCGATGAGGCCGCCGAACCCCACCAGAAGAACCAGCTTGGTGCGGCGCGCATTCGATGAATCCGGAACGGGGCGGGTCACGTTGTCGAGTTCCATTGTCGGGTATCGCTCAGCCGAACAGAAGCGCCCGCAGACGGCTCCAGCGGTCCGGCGGCGCGAGGGCAAGGCCGAACGCCCGCCTGGCCTCTTTGACCGCGTGGCGCAGTTGTCCCGGCCCGGCCGGTGCGCGCAGAACGTCGAAGGCGCCCGCCCGGAAATAGTGCACCCAGCGGCTGGAATCGATCCACTTGGCGATGACGATCACGGGCCGCTTGGCTTGAGCCGACGTGTCCAGAACCAGTTGCGCCTCGGCGATCGGCTGGTCGGCATCGAAGACGATCACCGGAGCCGTTTCGCCGCCGATGAGGCGCCGGGCGTCTTCCCATCGGGTCACCACCTGGCTTGTCCCGCCAAGCGAACCCGCAACACTCGCGCCATAACGGGGATCGGCCGAAAGGACGAGCGTTTCAAAGCTCATTGTCCTTCAACATAGCCGCTTTCCCGCCCGTTGAACATACAGCCGCGACGGGATACCGGCATCAGGGAGGCCCGCTATAAAGTGGAAGCTTGTGATGAAGAAAGTTTTAGTAATGGCGGCCGTTGCCGCCCTGGCCGGATGCAGACGTCAGGAGCCCGTTGCAGCCGCCGCCGAGCAGCAAACGCCAATCGTCGCGGCGGCGCGTTCGGCGCGCATGGATCTTTCCCGGGAGCTGACGCTCACCGGCGAACTCGTCCCCTTCCAGGAAGTGGAGGTGATGTCGAAAGTCGCCGGCTTCGTGCAGCGAATCTATGTCGATGTCGGCGATGCGGTCCGCCAGGGGCAGGTGATTGCCATCCTTGAAATTCCGGAAATGAAGGACGACATCACGCGGGCGTCGGCTTCCATCGCCCGCAGCCGCGCGGAAGTGGAGCGGGCGATGACGGAGGTGGTGCGAACCGAAAGGGCCCACCAGATCGCCCATCTCGCCCATGACCGGCTCTCGTCCGTTTTCCGCTCCAAACCGGGTCTGGTGGCGCAACAGGAAGTGGACGATGCGCACGCCAGGGATCAGATTTCCGAATCTCAGGTGGCCGCGGCCAAGTCGGCGCTTGCTTCAGCGCGGGAGCAGATCAAGGTCGGCGAGGCCGATCGTGGCAAGGCCGAGACACTGCTGCAGTATTCGCGCGTGACCGCTCCCTTCGATGGAGTGATCACCAAGCGCTACGCCAATAACGGATCGATGATTCAGGCGGGCGTGGCCTCGCAGAGCCAGGCGATGCCGCTGGTGCGCCTGTCGCAAAACAGCCGGCTGCGCCTGATTCTCGACGTTCCCGAATCCGCCGTGGGCGCGGTCCGGACTGGATCTGCCGTGGCCATCCGGATCCCGTCGCTCAACCGCGAGTTGCAAGGGCGCGTCTCGCGCTCGAGCGGCCGCGTTTCCACCAGCACGCGAACGATGCACACCGAAGTGGATATCGACAATTCCTCGCGGAAGTTGATTCCGGGCGTTTCCGCCGAAGTGGCGCTGCGCATCGCCGATCGTCCGAGAACGCTGGCGGTGCCGCTGGACGCGGTTGCCAGAGAAGGCGAGTCCCACGCGGTGTGGGTGGTGACCGGCGATCAGCGCGTCGAAAAGCGCGCGGTGCGCACGGGCATCGAGTCTTCGACCATGGTGGAGATCGTGGAAGGCCTGGCGGACGGCGAACTGGTGGTGCTGGGAGGCGCGGCGCGGATCAAGCCCAATCAGAAAGTGAAGACGACGATCGGCGAAGCCGCCGGCCGGAAGGCGGGCGACTGATGTCCCGTTTCGCCATTCAAACGCCCTACTTCATCGTTGTCATCTGTTTAGCCATCGCCGTTCTGGGCGTGAACGCCCTGGTCAAAATGCCGGTGGACATGTTTCCGGCCATGAACATTCCCGTGGTTGTGGTGGCGACGTTCTATTCCGGCATGCCGCCTGAACAGATCGAGACCGATATCACCAGCCGCTTTGAACGCTTTTTCACGCTGGGCAGCGGGATCGATCATATCGAGTCCCGCTCGCTTCCCGGCGTGAGCATTATCAAGGTTACTTTTCAGGCGGGCACGAATCCGGACTCGGCGGTGACTTCGATCTCGAACCTGGCGATGGCGAATCTCAGAAGGTTGCCGCCGGGTACGCTGCCGCCGCTGGTGCTCAAGTTCGACGCCTCGAGCCTTCCAGTCTGCCTGGTGACGTTCAAAGGGGAAGGCTTAAGCGAGACCGCTTTGCGCGACTTCGCGCAATACCAGATTCGCAACCAGGTGGCCAACGTCCCAGGCGCTTCCGTGCCGCAGCCCTTCGGCGGCGCGCCGCGGCAGATCATGATCTACGCCGATCCGCGGCGGCTGGAAGCTCATCAACTGAGCCTGATGGACGTCGTGCGGTCGGTGAATCTGGCCAATCTGATTCTGCCCGCGGGCGACGTGCAGTTGGGCGACCGCGACTACAACATCTACACCAACAGCCAGCTTGGCAGCCTGAAAGAGATCGACCAGGTGCCGGTGAAAATGGATGGGCTGATTCCGGTGCGCGTCGCCGACATCGGCCAGACGCGCGATTCCCATCAAATTCAGACCAACGTGGTTCGCGTCGATGGGCAGCGCTCGGTCTATCTGCCGGTGCTGAAGCAGGGCGGCGATTCCAACACCATCGCCGTGGTGGAGGGCATGCGCGGCGCCGTCGCCAAGCTGGTGGACGTTCCGGAGCAACTGGAAAGCCGCGTCGTGTTCGACCAGTCCGCCTTCATCAAGACGGCCATCGAGACGCTGCTGCACGAAGGCGCGATCGGGCTGTTCCTGACCTCGCTGATGATTCTGGTGTTTCTCGGAAGCATGAGAGCCACGCTTGCGGTGTTCTTCTCGATCCCGCTATCGGGCCTGGCTACGTTTCTGTTTCTGGCGCTCGGCGGTGGATCCATCAACAGCATGGTGCTGGGCGGGCTGGCGCTCGCGTTCTCGCGATTGATCGACAACTCGGTGGTGGTGCTCGAAAATATCTATCGCCACCTGGAACTGGGCGAGAGGCCGGAGGTTGCCGCGGAGAAAGGCGGGCGCGAAGTCGCGCTGCCGGTGCTCGCTTCCACGCTGACCACCGCCGTGGTCTTCTTTCCCGTCACGCTGCTGTATGGTGTGAGTAAGTTTCTGTTCTCGGCGCTGGCGTTGGCGGTGGTGATCTCGCTGGCGGCTTCCTACGTGGTGGCGATGACGGTGGTGCCGCTGTTCTGCGCGCGCTTCATTCGCGGGTCCGCCCACCGGGGCCGCTTCAACGACTGGTTCAATCGCGGCTTTGAACGTTTTCTTGGAGCCTATGACCGCCTGGTGCAAGGGGCTCTGCGACGCCCGGCCACGGTGCTGGTGGCGTTTCTGGCCCTCTGCCTGGGTTCGATCCCATTGATCCCGTCGCTCGGCCTGGCGTTTTTTCCGCGCACCGATCCCGGCCAGTTTCTGATGAACGTGAAGGTGCCGTCGGGCACGCGGATTGGTGCCACCGAACGGCAGATTGAGCGGATCGAACAACTGGTGCGGGAAGTGGTGGCGCCGGGTGAGCTCGGCATGATTGTCGCCAACATCGGAATCACTTCCGATTTTTCGGCCGTCTACACGTCCAACTCCGGCATGCACACGGCGTTCGTCCAAGTGAGCCTGAAGGAAGGGCACAAGACCGGCAGCTATGAATACATGGACCGTGTTGGTAAGCGCATTGCCGAAGAACTGCCGCGCGCGCAGGTCTATTTCCAGTCGGGCGGCCTGGTGGACGCGGTGGTGAACATGGGCATGCCCGCGCCCATCGACATTCAGATCAGCGGGTCGAACCTCGAACGTTCCTACGGCATCGCGCAGAAGCTGGCCCGCGACATCAAGGGGATACCGGGCGTGGCGGAAGTGTTCATCCCGCAGGATCTCGATTATCCGTCTCTTCAGCTCAACGTCGATCGCGTGCGCGCGGGCCAGCTCGGCCTCGACACTCGCGAGGTGGTGGATAACGTCATCACCGCGCTGACCTCGAATTCCATGATCGCGCCGACGTTCTGGATCGACCCCAAGACCGGCAACGACTACATGCTGACGGTGCAATACGGAGAGCGCCAGATCCGGACGCTGGACGATCTGAAAGCAATCCCCATTCGTGGCAGAGGCATGAGGGAACCCACGCGCCTCGACGCTGTCAGCCGGACCGAGCGGGTGGAATCGCCCACCGAAGTGGATCATTACCAGTTGCGCCGCGTGATCGATCTCTACGTCCGGCCGGCCGAAGAAGATCTCGGCAAAGTGGCCAATGCGATCGACCGGGTCATCGCGAAAGAAGATTTGCCGAGAGGCGTGCAGATCAACGTTCGCGGCACCGTGCAAAGCATGCGCGCTTCGTTTGCCAGCTTCGGCAAGGGCCTGATTCTCTCGCTGGTGCTGCTCTATCTGATCCTGGTGGCGCAGTTCCACTCCTTCAGCGATCCGGTTTTGATTCTGATCGCGGTGCCGCCGGGGCTGCTGGGCGTTCTCTACACGCTTACCGCTACGGCCACCACGCTGAACGTGATGTCGCTCATGGGCGTGGTGATGCTGGTGGGCATCGCGGTTTCCAACAGCATTCTAATTGTCGAGTTCACCAAACACCTTCGCGTACACGAAGGCATGCGGGTCCGCGAGGCGGTGGCGATGGCGTGCCGGGTCCGTCTGCGCCCGGTGCTGATGACGTCGCTGGCCACCATCATCGGGCTGCTGCCGATGGCTCTGAAACTCGGCGCGGGCAGCGAATCGTATGCGCCGCTGGCGCGCGCCATTATTGGTGGTCTGACTCTATCGGTAGTCTTCACGGTGATTCTTCTGCCAGCGGCCTACTTCTGGTGGCATCGCGAGGAGCCGGTGAATGCTTAGATTCTTTTTCCTTCTTGCGATCCTCACAACCGCCTCATGGGGCGGGCAACGGCTCACGCTACAGGAAGCGCGCGACCTGGCGTTGCGAAGCCATCCTCGCATTGCGGTGGCGCAGTTTCAGGAAGCGGCGGCCAGGGAAGCGCCCGTCGCGGTGCGGTCGCGGATGAAGCCGCAGGGCTTCGCCGCCAGCACCGCAGCTCTGGCCGAAGATACCAATACGCGCCTGCTGGCCGGCGGGTTCAACAATCCGATCATCTTCAGCCGGTGGGGAATGGGCGTGGGCGTGAGCCAGATGGTGACCGATTTCGGGCGCACCAGGAGTCTGGCCGAATCGGCGGAGAAGCGCGCGCAGGCGGCGGGCGAAGCGGTTCGCGTCACACGGGCCGGTATTCTGCTGCGGGTGACGCAGAGCTACTATGCGGCGCTCAGTGCGCAGGCGGTTCGCAAGGTGGCGTCGGAGACCGTGAAGGCTCGATCGATCGTCGCCGAGCGCGCCGCCACGCTTGCCGCCAACAAGCTGCGCTCCGAACTCGACGCCACCTTTGCCCGCGTCGATCTGCAGGAAGCGCGGCTGCTTGAAAGCAACGCCGCCAATAGCGAGAGATCGGCTCTGGTCGATCTGGCGAACGCCATCGGAATGGAGGCGCCCGGCGATTTCGAACTGGTCGAAGAGCCGGCTCCCGCCGCGCTGCCGGTGGATTGGGAGGAAGCCGCGAAGGAAGCGCTTGCCAATCGTCCGGAGATCCGCCAGGCGCGTCTCGACCAGGACGCCGCCGCCGCCTTCGCGCGTGCGGAAAAGGCGCTGTGGTTTCCCACCGTCAACGCCATGGCGGCGACGGGCGTCGCTCCGTTTCATGTGGAGCGCGTGCAAGGCCATTACAACGCCGGCGGCATCACCGTCGATCTTCCGTTCCTCAACGGCGGACTTTTCGGCGCCCGGCGGCGCGAGGCGGAAGCGCGCCGGAACGCCGCGGCGGCCTCGGCCAGGGATGTGGCCAATCAGGTGGGGCGCGACGTCCGGTTGGCGTATCTGAACGCCGCCAACGCCTACGAACGGCTGCAACTCACGGCGGTCCTGCTGTCGCAGGCGCGGCAATCCTACGATCTTTCGAAGGCGCGCTATGACCTCGGCCTCAGCAGCATCGTCGAGGTGAGCCAGGCGCAACTCGGGCTGACCAGGGCCGAGATCGCCCAGGCCACGGCGAGATTTGAATATCAATCGAACCTGGCCACGCTCGAGTATCAGAAGGGCGCGCCGTAATCTAAAGGGATTTCAGGAAAGCGAGCAGCAAGGCCCGGTCCGCCGCGGAGAGCTCCTGGTATCGACTGGCGGCGCCCGATGCCTCGCCCGCGTGTTTGGCGATCGCATCGTCGATGGTGGCGGCGCTGCCGTCGTGCAGCAGCGGCCTGCGAAATCGCAAGCCCCACAGAGCGGGCGTACGAATCTCGTTTGCCTCGGCGCCGGCCTGCGGAATGCCGTCTCCGGTACCGAGATCGTGCAGCAGCAGGTCGGAGTAAAGCGCGACGGGCTTGCGATCGAATACGGGGTTCGCGCTCGGGCCGGTAGTGAGCACCGGGGTGTGGCAGGCGGCGCAGCCGGTGCGCAGGAAAATCGCTTCTCCGGCGCGTGCGGCACCGTCGATGGCACCGCGCGCCGGCGCCCCCAGCAGACGCATGAAGTTCTCGAAGTTGTCGATGCCTCGAAGGCGTGTCCGGCGGTCGCGGACATCCTCCACGCCGCGCCGGGGAGGGGAGCAAAGCGCCATCTGCTCCGGCGAGACGCCGAGCGCCTCTTCGTTCGGAAACAGATCGTTGGTGATGCCCATCTCATTGCGGTAAGCGTCGCCGGCGAAAGCGAGCAGCGTGGCATGCTGGCTCTTCCAGCCGAACCGGCCGATGCGTTCGCGGCCCGTCGCCAGGTCGATTACGCGGGCGGCGCGTCCCCGGATGCCGTCGCCGTCGCGGTCCTGCGGGTCTTCGCGCGCCAGGATGGCGGCGTCCGGAATCGCTTCCACCAGCCCGGCGCCGAACAGCGGAATGGGCGCACGCCGCGCGATCACATTCGCCTCGTCCGGAATCTTCACTTGGCAGGTGTGACCCGG
>CADEFT010000027.1:0-95331 GCA_902826685.1 uncultured Acidobacteriota bacterium | reverse complement strand
ACCGAAAAGAGATGAAAAAGCGTACCGCCGGCGAGCTCCGTAAAGGTGCCATCGTCGCTTCGATGTCCGGCGCGAACCTCCGTCATCGCACTGATGCCGCCCACCGTGGGCACGGCATGGCACACCGCGCAACTGGTGCCGTTGAACGCCGGACCCAGGCCGTCTTCCGCCGTTTCCACTTCGGTGAAGTCTTCCAGACCCATGCGGAACAGCTCAAATTCGGAGGCGGTGATGCCCGCCAGTGGCCCGCCGGGAAGATCCGATTCCACCTGCTGCGCCCGCAGCATCCACACGGCGCACAACAGCGCTGCCATCAGTGCGGTTCGCATCACTTCACCTCGATATATCCGCGCATCAGGTTGTGGCCGGCGCCGCATGCACGTGAGCATTCAAAAACGAAGCGGCCTTTCTCGCGCGCAATGAAGCGGACCTTCGCCTCGCCGCGGCCTTGCGGCGGAATGGCCACGTCGATGCCCGCGCCCGCGATACGAAACCCGTGGTCGGTATCGTCGCTCACCAGCACGAACTCCACCAGTTGGCCCTGCTTCACCGTAATCTTCGACGGACTGAAGGCGAACCGCTCGGCGTTAATCGTCACCACCCTGTCGGGCTTCCGGTTTTCGGCCGTCTGCGCGAGCAGCAATCCGGCCAGAACGAGAACAGTCAGCGCATGTCGCATTAGAACCACCATCCCAGTCCGAGATTTATTCCGTCCACCGGGCGCAGCACCGTGCTCCGGCTGCGATTGAACACATAATCGAATTTCAGTGCCACGTCGGGCGTCGGCTTGTAGGTGAGGCCCGCGACCCAGGCCGAACGGTCAAAGTGCGGCAGTGCCAGGTAGCCCGGCGCCATCCGGTGCTGCGTGTTGAACCGCTCATAACGCGTGAAGGCGATGATGTCTTTACCGAAGCGCCTCGGCAGCAGATGGAAAGCGGGCTCCACGTAGTAGCCGCGCAGTTGGCGCGCGACGTTCGGATTCACTCCCGTTTGCAGCGTGAGCAGCCGGTTCAGATCCTGCGTGCGAGTGATCCAGGTGTGGGCGAACAGGCCGCGGATGTCGAACCGGCGGATGCTATACCGGCCGTCGGCTTCGGCGATGGAAATCCTTGGATTCACGCCGGGCGTGTTGAAGCCGGCGTGACCGGTGTAGAAGCTGCCACCCAAGGTCAAGCGGCGGATGCCGGCGAACTCCAGACGGCCCATTGTGGCCGGATTCCGCATCGACGCCTCGAACCCCCGGCTTCGTCCCTCTGAGATTCCGAACTCGCCGCTGAACCGGCTGGCGTCGAGCGAAGACGTCAGATAGGCCCGATAACGGAACCCGCGTCCGAGATCGCCCGTCAGCCCGGCGCCCAGCTCCCGCCAGGTGGTGGGAATGATGGTGGTTTCGACAAACGGCCGTTCCACGCCGTTGAACGAAGGCGGCTCGTGTCGTTCGTTGACGATGCCCACTGGCGCCAGCAGCATACCGGCGCGGAAGTTCAGATAGGGCTTGACCAGAATATCGAGGTAGGCCTGTTCGAGCGCGATCTCACCGCTCGGCTCACCGCCCTCAACCAGCGAATGTTCGAGCTCGAATTCGCTCCAGAACTTGATACGGTCGGAAAAGCTGTGCCCGAACAGCAGCACGAATCGATGGAAATCGGGACGGAACGAGTCGCCGCGTTCCTTATTGAAGTGCAGGTCCATGTAGCCGGCGACGGGCAGCCGGGTTTCGCCGTTATCGGCGCGCTGGAAATCGCCCGTGATCGAAACCGGCTGCAGCCCGGCGGCGGGTGCCGGCGGTTCGGGCGGCGGTGCGGCGGCCGCGGCTGTTTCCACTGGCGCGGGTAGCAGCTGCTCCATCCGCTGTTCGAGCGCACGCACGCGGTCGGCCAGCGCCATCGAGGGATCCGGGCGCCGGAAGGTAGGGTCGAGTTGACCCATTTTCCTTTCCAGTTCGGCGATGCGATCGGCAAGCGAGTCCGATTGCGCGGCGGCCGTAGCCGCGCCAAGGAGGAAACATAGGAGGGTAAAGCAGGAGTGACGCAATCTACTTAATTGTAGTTAACACGATCGCGGTAGTCAAGGCTTTTCTCGCGACGAAAACCGTGATGACTACCCGCCGCCCCCTTGCCCAGGGGAGATCTTCCCGCCAGGCACGCGGCGTCAACGGCAAGCCAACGATCGCGCTCTCGCGCCTGGCCAACGTGTACGGCGCCCCGCCCGATCAACGCAACGCCGTTCAGATGATTGGGCTCCATCGCGGCCCTGCTCGTTCACGCGATTGTGGCGGGATGAATCAGCCAAGGGCGGCCACGATCGACTCGATCTGGCGGTACCCGCTTTGCAGCAGGAACGTGCGGGAACGGCCATAGCTCTTGCTGCCCGCCAACGAGAATCCAGCTTCGCCCGAATGGAGATCGCCCGCGCCGAGGCGGGGGACCGATAGACAATCGGTGACGTTGCGAAGCGCGCGTGCCAGACGCGCCGGTCCTTCGGTGGCCGCGTCGATGTCGAGCGCCATCTCGGACAGGAACGAAAGGTCCGGACGGTATCCAGTGAAAGCGGCGATCTCGTCGCCCACCCATTCGCGGCCGCCGCTCAGCTTGACTCCGATGAGTCCGTCGCGGGCATCGAAAGCCTCCACCAGCGCCCGCCGCTCCACGGTGAGCCACGGCGGCGGATGGGCGGCGAGTTCATTGGCTTCGATGGCGACACGTGCCCGTTCGGGCAGCGGGTCCGCCGCCACTTCCACGCATGGCCGGCGATTGAGCGAGCGGGTGGCCCACGTGACACGGGTCGAAGGCGATTGCCCAGCCAGGGAAGCGAGAAGCAGAATCGCAGTGGCCGCCGAATGCCCGTGGCCGATGAGCAGCGTTCGTTTCCCTGCCAGCCGCGGCAGATTCCGCTCCAAGTCGCCGAGCGTGCGAAGCAAGCGTGCCCGCGACGCGCGTTCGCCTGGAGCCGGAATGCCGCCGGCGCCGATCGCCAGCGGAAGATCGTAGGTACCGGAGGCATCCACCACGGCTTCGGCCTCGATCACCCGCTCGCCGGATCCGGTCTCGATCAACAGGCGAAACCCTCGCTCGGAACGCAATGGATGGCCGGGATAGTCGGCCCGGGTCAACCGCGCGCGTCCCACCGCGACTACCTGGTGCCCCGTCCGGATGCGGCCTTCGAGCGGCGGCCTGGACGCAAGTGGAAGAAGAACGCGCTCGACAAACTCCGGACCGGTGAGCAGCGCGTCCAAGGGCGGAAGCGCCGCGCCCAGAATCGCCGCCGCCTGAGCGGGCAAGTTCATCGAAAGCGGCGTGAAGAACCGCGTGGAGCCCCAACGGAGCAGGGAAGCACCCACGCCTTCCCTCTCGATCACCGTCGCGTCCCACCCGCGTTCGAGCGCGGCCAGGGCGGCCGCCAGACCGGCCGGACCCGCGCCGATGACGATCAGGCGGCGCCCGGTCACCCCTTGCGCTCAATCGTGTTCAGCGTCTGCGCCCAGTGGGCGATGGTGCCGCCGCCGCGAATCACGGCCGCGACGTTCAAAGCCTCCGCCATCTCTTCCGGCGAGATGCCCGCTTCGGCGCAGGAAGACGCATAGGAATCGATGCAATAAGGTTCCTGAATGGCGTTGGCCACCGCATAGGCGATCAGCTTCTTCGTCTTCCCATCGAGCGCGCCTGGCTCCATCGTTTGCGAGTACCACTGCAGGAACAGATCGAATAACCGTGGATTCGTCTTGGCAATGTCGCCGAACCGGGCGAGATCTTCCGACAGGTAATAACTGGGCATGATTCTCCTGTGTCAGTGAGCGGCCGTCGCGCAGGCGGCGGCGTTGCCCGCTTCCGGGTGGCGCGGATCGATGGGCCGCAGATCGCAGCCGTTCATCTCCTGGCTGATCTGCAGAGGGCCGTAGGCGAACTCGAGCGGGCGCGTCCAGCGCGAGCCTTCGGCCGGCGGATACACCCAATACTTCTCGGCCACCACCGAGTGGCAGCAGAACACGCCGCGGCCCGCTCCTCCCTGCGGCTTGCCCGGCCATCCGGCGCGGCGCGCAAGGGAAACGCTATCTTCAAACAGCGCGCGCACCAGGCCGGTCTCCCGGCGCAGGTCGATGCCGTAGTGATCGACGAAAGGCTTGGGCCTCGGCGCGGAACCGAGTTGATCTTCCTCCGCCACCGGGATCGACGAGAAGATCAGATTGATGCCGCCCGGGAACGGATACTTGATGTAGCCCGGCCGTTCATTCTCCGGCCGCGTCCCCAGCGCCTCGATCCGCTCGTGGGGCAGGTCCTCGACGGCCTCCACCTTCACGTGCAAATGGACCGAATCGGCCATGCGCATCGCCGCGAAGAACGGGAACGCGGGATCGAGCAGCGCCAGAGCCTCCTCGATCTCCGAATCCGTCACCAGTCCCAGTGCGCGGAAGTCTGCCAAGGTGCGCTTCCATGCTTCGCCATCGAGAAATCGCGGCTGCCAACTGGCGGTGCCGGCGCGCCGTTCAGGCGAGGCGCGCAGCCACCGGAAACGCTCCGAAGCGGGCAGACTCGCGATGCCCGTGGTCCAGATGCCGGTGCGAACCGGCTCGATGAAAACCGGCGAAATCCCGGCGGCTTCCATGGTGCGGGCCCAATTGTCATGGTCGTAAGTCACACGGCGAATCTCGATGCGGGCCTCCCCGCCGGCAAGATCCACCATCGCGTAATGCACCGCCGGGTCGCCGTCATGGTCCGGCTTGCCCACCACGCCGCAGTTCACCACAAAACGGCCGCCCGCCAGATGGCGGACGAACGGCAGTCCCGAGTGCGTGCAGACGAAGCCGCGCACATCGAAACGATCGAGCCACGCTTCCAGGCGCAGATCGTCCAGTTCGGCCTCGTAGAGAAACTCGCTGGTGTATCCGGGGCTGCCGTGGCACAACAAAACGCGGCCGCCCTCCATCTCCACGATGCGCGAGTCCGGCCATGTGCCGAGTAGCGCGCGCGCCTGTTCGGTGAGTCCCGCCGTGGCCAGTTCAAACGCCTCGCAACTGATTTTTTCGTCTTCCGCCGAGCTGTAGCCGCAGCCGCAACTGGTGGAGCGCAGTACCGCCTGCCGCTCATGGTTGCCGGCCACGAACAGATCGAATCCCCTCTCAATCATCGCCACCACTTCGTTACTGTGACCGCAGCATCCGATGGAGTCGCCGAGAAACGCCCTGCAATCGGCACCCTGCGCCGCGGCGTCGGCCAGGCACGCTTCGAGCGCGGCCAGGTTGCCATACGAGCCGCCCATGACGGCGATTCTGCGGACTCCGCTCATACCGCCCTCCCAATGCCGTGAAGAGTTTTGAAAGTGAGCGCGCAGCAGCCGAGATCGATGGACTTGCCAGGCTTGCCCGCGCTCACGCCTTCGGCGAGCGAATACCGCACGCCCTTGCCCACCCGCCGCGCAATCACCAGCCGCGCCTCCCGCAGCACGCGCAGATGATGAGACAACAGATTCGGCGCGATGCCCAGGTCGCCGTTGATCCCGGCCACATTGCGGGGCCCTTTCATCAGCAGTTCGAGCACGGCGAGCCGTGTCGGATCGGCGAGCACCGCCAGTTTGGTCGCGCAACCGCTGTTTGAGTCCATCTGAAACGTCTCATGGTAGTCTACAGCGGCCGTTGAAATCAACTGCGGTTGAAATCAAAAGACCAGCTTCAATCCAAACTGCAGAATGCGCGGCGGCGCGGCGGCCACGAAACGCCCCGGGGTTGTGTTGAGATTCACCACCGGACCCTGATAGTTGACGTGATTGAAGCTGTTGACGGCCTCGGCGCGGAACTGCAGTTTCCAGCGTTCGGTGATGGCGAAGTTTTTGAAAAGCGAAAGGTCCACGCTGTGGAATCCGTCGCCGCGAATCACGTTGCGGCCCGAGTTTCCAAAGGTGCCAGGCGCGGGCAGACGGAAAGCGGCGGGGTTGAACGCGAGACCCTCCGGCACGTTGGCTGTGGGATCGCCCACGACGTCGGGCCGGTTGAAGCCTTCATTGCGGTATGGGTCGAACGTGGAAGTGTTCGGTGTGAACGGCTGGCCCGATTGCAGCGTGACGATCGCGTTGGCCTGCCAACCGGCCAGGATCGCGCGAGCGGCGGCCGGTCCGCTTGCGAACGGCACCTCGTAGGTGAGCGCCGAAATGAACCGGTGTGGAACGTCGAAGCTTGAGACGGCTCGCTGCAATCGCAGGTTGGCTGAATCGAGCACGCGTTCGGACGCATCGCCCGATCCGAAGTCGCTCGCGTCGTCGATCGATTTGGAGAACGTGTAGGACGCCATGACGCTGGCGCCGCGAGAAAACCGCCGCTCGATCTTGAACTGCCCGCTGTGATAGGTGGACGAAGCCGCATTGCGGCTAAGCGTCACCGAATCGAATGCGGGATAAGGCCTGAGCCGGGCCAGAATCGGCGTCGTATCCTGCCCGGCTGCGATCGCCTGAGCGATCTGACTGCGCTGCGCGGCGGTGAGCGAATCGAGCGGCACCTGGTTTGCGTTGAAGAAGAACGGAAGCCGCAGGCCGCGCGATCCGGCATAGGAGAGCTCGGCGATCCAGGCGCCGCCCAGCCGGTGCTGAACGCCGAAGTGGAATTGCATCGACTGCGGGTTGCGGAAATCGTGATAGTCCACCGCCGCGATGGCGCGCGAAGGCTGTGCCTGCGAGCGTAGATCGAGCAGCGTCGCCGCCGGGCCCGTCGACGGGAACGCCAGAGGCGAGCGGGTTACCGCGAACGCGGAGTACGGAGGGTTATTCTCCACCTGCTGCACGGAGTTGGCTTGCAGTAGCGTCTCGGACAGGACCGCCAAACCGGCGCGCACCACCGTCCGGCCGGTGCCCGTCACGTCGTAAGCGAAGCCGATGCGCGGGGCGAAATTGTTGCGGTCGGGCCGGTAGAAACGATCGAGTCCGCCCGAACCCACCACCTGCAGCGTGCCATCTGGAGCGAGGCTCGAGAGCTTGCCGTTCACTTCGGTCCACGGCGCCGAATAGTCGTAGCGCAGCCCGAGATTCACCGTCAGCTTGGTGGTGGCGCGCCAGCTATCCTGCGCGAAAAACGCCAGGTGCGATTGACGGTAGCCGCGGCCGAACTGGCCTACCACGATCGACGCCTCATAGGGCTGGCCAAGCAGGAAATCGGCCAGGGCGCCGGCGCGCTCATTGCCCGCGATGCGCGGAATCATCCCGTTGCGTGAGCCGTCGAAGGAAATGGTGCCGCGCTGGCTCGAGGCGCCGCGCGTGTTGAATTGCATGCGCGTAACTTCGAAGCCGAACTTGGTGCTGTGGCGCCCGGCGAGATAGCTCACTGCGTTCGACACCATGGTGGTCATTTCGTTTTGTTCCCGGTTGAACCAGGTCAAGCCACCCAGCGGCTCAATGGCGCCGCCCGCGAAGGTAACCGACGGCATGCCGTTGGCGATCTCGTCCCCGTTGGGCAGCCCGACGGCCGAAGGCGCCGTCCGGTCGCCGTTGGCCAAATCGTTCGAATAGCGATTCACGCCAATACGGAATTCGTTCAACAACTGCGGCGTGAAAGTCCGCAGATAGCCGATGGTGCCGTTGACGGTCTTTTCCGGATTCGGCAAATTGAAGCCTGGAATGTAGGGCCCGCCGAAGCGATTGATGATGTAGTCCTGGTCGTTGTTGTTGCGCGAGACGCGGACCGTTACCATGTCGCGGTCCGTCAGGTGATGATCGGTGCGCGCGTGGAACTGTGTATCCACCAGGCCGATGGTCAGCGCCGCGTTGTAGTTCAGCGCATTGTTGGCGCCGGCGTTCGGCTGCGGATAGAACTCAAGCAACCGGCCGCTGATCGGATTGATGCGGCCGCCAAGGTTCAATGTCTGCGGCGCGCCGGAAGCGTCGCGGTAGGCGATGACACCGGTGCGCTCGGCCGGCGACGGTACGCTCACCAGGCGGGTTTCCACCCCTTCGAGAATCCGCAACTGCTCGAAGTTCCCAAAGAAGAAATGGCGCTTGGAAAAGATCGGACCGCCGATCGACGCGCCGTACTGGTTCTGGCGCAGCTTGCCGCGCGGCAGCCCGGCCCTGGTGCCGAACGTGTTGTTTGAATCCAGCACGTCGTTGCGGAAGAACTCGTACACCGAGCCGTGGAACTGGCTGGAACCCATTCGGGTCACGATGTTCACCGTCGCGCCCATGGTGCCGCCGAACTCGGCCTGCGGCACGCTCGACTTCAGCTCAAACTCACGCACCGCTTCGTTCGACGGCTCGAAATTGATCACGCCGTATTGGCGCACGTTCATCGGCATGCCGTCGAGCACGAAGTCGTTGGAGCGTCCGCGTACTCCGTTCACCACAAACGCGCCTTCGGTATTCTCGCGCGCCTTTCCATACCGGTTGGCCGCCGTGCTCCAGTTCCAGCCGGCGGCGATTCCGGGGGCGAGCAGCGCCAGGTTCTGGAGTTGCCGCCCGTTCAGAGGAAGCTCTTGAATGTTGCGGGTGTCCACCACGGTGGCGATCGTAGCCGTCTCGGTGGCGGCGTTGACGGCGGAGGCTGTGACTTCCACCGTCTGTTCGACCGGGCCGGGCTTCAGCGACGCATCCGTGCGCACTTCTTCGCCCACGCGCAGCACAATGCCCGTTTCCCGCATCGCGGAAAAATTCGCGGCCGACACCGTGAGTTCATAGGTGCCGGCCTGCAATCCGGCAATGCGATACGCCCCGGCGGGATTGGTAGCCGCGGCCTGTTCGAGACCTGTTTCCAGATGGCGCGCTTTGACCGCCGCGCCGGCAATGGCTCCTCCACTCGAATCCGTTACGATGCCGGTGACGATTGCGGTTGGGCTCTGCGCCCGGCCGGCCAGCACGGGCAGCGCGAAAAATAAAACACGAAGCACAGCAGATCTCTGTGGCATGAAACGACAGTTCTCCTTGTCGTAGGCACTGACAGTTGGGAATGGGGCGTCAGGCGAACGGGAGAACGGGCGGAGCCCGCGGTTGAAGGACCAGCCGCGCCAGGGAGGCCGGCGCGACGCGAACGCGGTTGCAAATGGCGCGTCCATGCGCCAGAACGGCAAGCAGCAGCGTGCGGAACGGGTTCCAGATGGAAACGGACTTCGACTGGCGATATAGCCGTGCGATATCGGCGGCCGAATCGAGATCGCACCCCATGCCGCCCACATACAGCGCCAGTTCCAGCCGCCTGGCGGCGTCCGTCAACTGAGCGGCGACGGTCGGGCGCAGCCACGAAACAGAGGCGCAAGCGCCCTTCGACCGGCCGTTGACGCCGATCGCATTCACGCCGCCATCTTCGGCGGGCGCCAGGTACAGCGCGCCGCCAGGCTGCTCCAGATGCGCGAAGCCTGCGCGCAATTCCTCGAGATCGAGCGGCGGCCCGTCGCCGCCCACCATCACCACCGAGGCCGCGCCGCGCTCAAATGCCAGAGCGACGGCCGACTCTACGCGCGCGCCGAAAGTGTCGCCGTTCTGGGCCGCGACGGTCTCATGCGGGAACAGCCGTTTGAGCGCGGCCTGCGTCGAAACGGGCGTCACGATCAACAGTTCCGCATCCGCCTCCGCGGCGCGCCGCTTCCATCCGCTGAGGAAGCCCGTGAAGAGGCTTGTTCCTTCGGCTGCCGGCAATCCTTTCGCGCGCGCTTCCGCTTCCGGGGCGCGGGTGAAGAGGACGACGGTGCGGCGGCTCAGCATCGGAAGGATTTCAGACGCTCCATCATACGCGATGGTTACCGGGCTAGACCAGCACTTCCTGATTCCAGCGGGAAGTCATCTCGTTCCAGTGCCGCAGGTAGGCGTCGTAGGGATAGTAATGCAGCGACTCGAAATCCCGCGCGGTGTGCGGATTGACGCGGGCCCAGGCGGCATCGCGCGCCGCCTGCGCCTGCGCGACTTCGGGAATCGGGCTTGGAAAACCCGCCGCCGCATACTCGCGCTGAAATGCCACGCTGGCGAACTGATTGATGAACTCATGCGCCAACTCGCGAAACCGTGTGCCCCGCGGCACCAGCCAGATGGCCTGGAAATGAGCGCGATCCGGAGTCAGAAATACGTCAAGCCGCGGCTGCTCGCGCAGCAGTCCGAACGTATCGACGCTGTGGATATTGCCCGCCGTGACGTTGCCCTGCAACAGATGGAACGCCATATCGGGCGATGTCGCCCACCAGTGCGATACCTTGCGCTTGCGCTCGCGGGCGTAGGCGAAGCTGCCGGCGAAATCTTCCATCACCGAACGCGCCGCGCGGCCCGGATATCGCGCCGCGGCGAAGGTGTAGAGCGACATGTAGCTCGCGCGATAGAGCCCCGGACGCCGGTCGAGCACCTCCTCCCAACCGCCCGGACGCGCCCCCTTTCGGGTGTCGTAGATGCCGGTGTGGAGCGCATCGGGCCAGGTCAGTCCCCAGCCGTCTTCGAACACCCAGTTGGCGGTCGCGCCCGGATGGAACAGCTTCGCGTTCGGAACTTTGCGCCAGTCGAGTTTCTGAAAATAGCCGCGGCGGATGACGGCGTAGACGGCAAACGGCGCGACGATCATCACATCGTAGGGAGGCTGATCCGGCGGCGCGATCAGCAGTTTCGGAATCTCCTCGCCCCAGCCGTTATCGAACAGCACGGTGGCGCCGGTGGCCCGTTCGAACATCGGCTTCAGCGACTGTTGAAAAACCCGCCCCCATGGGCCGGCCCACGAGAATACATTCAGCACGGGCCGCCCGGATCCGCGCCGGCAACCCGTCGCGGCGGCCGTCAGTAGAGCCCGCCGGCTGCATTCTCCTGAAACTCGCTTGCCGATGACGCCCTTCATGATAGCTTGAGGATTCGCTCGGGATTCCGCACGATGGAAAAACAGATTCGGCTGAACGCGCTCGACATGAATTGCGTCGGGGGAACTCCGGGACTGTGGCCGCATCCGGCGGACGAGACCCTTCGCTACAACCAGTTGAGCTATTGGACCGGTCTCGCCAAACTGCTGGAGCGCGGCCTGTTCGACGCGCTTTTCATCGCCGATATCTTCGGCGTCTACGACGTCTACGCGGGCGATGCCGGCGCCGCCTTTCGCAACGCCGTCGAGTTTCCCGTCAACGACCCTTGGGTCCTGCTGCCCGCCATGGCGCTGGTGACCGAGCATCTCTCATTTGGCGTCACCGGCACCGCCACCTACGAACCGCCCTATAGCTTTGCGCGGCGGCTCTCCACGCTCGATCACCTCACCGGCGGACGCCTTGCCTGGAACATCGTTACCGGCTATCTCGACAGCGCGGCCCGCGCGTTCGGCCGCAACGGCCAGCTTCCGCACGACGAACGCTACGAGATGGCGGAAGAATTCATGGAGGTCGTCTACAAGCTCTGGGAGGGAAGCTGGGAGGATGACGCGGTGCGGCGCGACAAGGCGGCGCGTGTCTTCGCGCGTTCGGAAAAGATTCACAAGGTCCGCCACCACGGCCACTACTTCCGCATGGAAGGCTACCATCTGTGCGAGCCTTCGCCGCAGCGCACGCCGATTCTGTTCCAGGCCGGCGCCTCGGCCCGTGGACGCCGGTTCGCCGCCCGCCACGCCGAGTGCGTATTCGTCTCCGGTTCCGATCCCGCCGCCGTGGCGCAGATCACCCGCGACGTCCGTGCCCGTGTGCGCGAGGAAGGCCGCGACCCGGAAAGCGTGCTGATCTTCTGCGCCATCGTCGTGGTCGCCGATGAGAGCGGCCGCGCGGCCGAGGCCAAGCTGGCCGATTACGAAAAACACGCGAGCCTCGAGGGATCGCTCGCGCTGCTCAGCGGGTATATGGGCGTCGATCTTTCCTCCATCGATCTCAACGATCCGCTCCGCAGCCGCGAGTTCGATGCCATTCAAAGCTGCGTGGACCGGTTCTCCCGCATCGACCCGCATCGCAAATGGACGTTTCGCGATGCCGTGAGCCGCTTTGGCGTGGCGGGCTACAAGCCGATGCTCGTCGGCTCGCCGGAAACGGCCGCCGACGGGCTCATCCGCTGGATGCGGGAAGCGGATCTGGACGGATTCAATCTCGAGTACATTGTCAATCCAGGCGATTTCGAGGCCTTCGTGGAACTGGTGATTCCCGAACTGCAGCGCAAGGGCGTCTACAAGACCGCCTATGCGCAAGGCACGCTGCGGGAGAAGATGTTCGGCAGGGGACCGCGCCTGCCGGCGAGCCATCCGGCCGCGCGCTTCCGTCAGGACCAGAACGCCCCGAACCTCGCGCGGATTTCTTCGGAAGAAAGCGGCAAGTTGCCCAGGAACTCGCGATGAGACCGCCCGGCGCGATAGGCCGGCTCGCGATGCGGCGCGGCGAGCAGCGCTTCCGCCCTTTCGGCATCGAACCTGTATAACAGCGTGCCGTGATGTAGCAGGCCGCGCCGGCCGCGGCGTTGCGCGTTGCCCGAAACTTTGCGTGTGCCGATCGAAAGATCGGCGGCGCCTTCCCGGCGCAGGTCGCTCACGCGCAGCGCCTGCAGCATGCGTTCGAGAATCCACGTGAATCCGTGCCGCACGTCGCGGCACTCTGGTTCATATTCGAAGGGCACGATAACGCAATAGGCGAGGCAGCCGGGGCCGAGCACGACGGCGCCGCCGCCCGATGTTCTGCGAAACACCTGGGGACTCGCTTCGCGCCGGACATCGCGCTCTTCCCGGCCCGATACGCCCAGCACGACGCACTCCCGATCGCTCTCCCAAACGGCCGCCGTTGGCTCGGCGCGCTCCAGCCACTCTTGTTCCCGCCGGATCTGAACGCCAGGGTCCGCCACGCCGCCATCGATCCATCGAAATCCAAGACCCATGCGATAATGACCGCCACCTGCATGGCAGTGTATCTCGACTGCGCCGCTACGACTCCACTCGACCCGCGCGTGCGGGACGAGATGATGCTCTACTTCGACGCCGAGTTTGGCAACGCCGGCAGCCGCACTCACGACTTCGGCCGGCGGGCCCGCGAGGCGGTGGAGACGGCGCGCGACCGTGTCGCCGCCGCGATCCAGGTCTCACGCGGCGGCGTGTTCTTCACCAGCGGAGCGACGGAAAGCAACAATCTCGCCCTGCTCGGTTTGCGCGACCGGGAGCGCCGCCACATTGTCGTCTCCAGCATCGAACACCACGCCGTGCTCGAACCGGTGGAGGAACTGCGCCGCGCTGGTTTCGAAGTCACCTATGTGCCGCCGGGTGAGAAGGGCTGGGTCGATGCGGAAGCGATCGCCGAGGCTCTGAGGCCGGATACGGTCGTGGTCGCCGTCATGCACGCCAACAACGAGACCGGCATCCTGCAGCCCATCGGTGCGATTGCCGATGGACTGGGCGACCATCCGGCGTTGTTTCACGTCGATGCGGCGCAGACGTTCGGTATGCGGTTTGAAGAACTGCGCCATCCGCGCATCGACACGATCGCCATCAGCGGCCACAAGATTCACGGACCGAAGGGCGCCGGCGCGCTGCTCATGCGCAAGCGTGGCGGCACTCGACCGGCACTGCGCCCGTTGACGTTCGGCGGCGGCCAGGAGCGCGGCCTGCGTCCCGGCACCTTGCCCGTTCCACTCATCGCCGGCCTCGGCAAAGCCGCGGAACTCGCTTTGGCCGAATGTGCCGCCCGCACGGCTCGCTGTCTCGCGTTCCGCCAGGAATTGCTCCATGGTCTGGCGCCGCTCCACTTCGCGATACATGGCGACGCCACCCGGTCGCTGCCCCACATCGTCAACCTTTCCGTGCCCGGCTTCGACGCCGAAACCGTCATCGAGGCCTGGAAAGACTGGGCGGCCATTTCAGACGGCGCCGCCTGCACGTCCGCCTCATTCACCTGCAGCCACGTGCTTTCCGCCATGGGCCTCTCCGAAGATCGGAAAGAAGGGGCGGTGCGCCTTTCGTGGTGCGCCACCACCGCCATGCCAAATCTGGATGCTATGGTAAAGATTCTGCGGCCATGACGACGGTTGCTTATAAGAGGTCGCGGTTTCGAACGCGGCTGCCAGAAGCCTACCGCTACACCCCGTCGCACTACTGGCTGCGGCCGGCGGGCGAGACGGGAGTCTGGGAAGTGGGATTCACCCGGTTCGCCACGCGCATGCTGGGCGATATCGTGGAGTTCGACTTCACCGTATCCGCCGGTGCCGCGATCGACGTTGGGCAGGTGATAGGCTGGACGGAAGGGTTCAAGGCAGTGAGCGACATTTATAGCGCCGCGACGGGCATCTTTCTGGGACCCAATCCTGCCTTGACGGGCGCCATCGCGCTGCTCGACAACGATCCCTACGGCAAGGGTTGGCTTTACGGTTTGCGAGGCGGCCTTGGTCCGGAAGCCATGGACGTCAACGGCTACATCGCCGTGCTAGACGCTACCATCGATAAGATGCTGGACGGCAGGCACGACCAGAAAGAGACAAGCGATGAGTAAAGCGCGCTATGTCATGATCGGCGGCTTTCTCGGCGCCGGCAAGACCACCGCGATCCTGCAATTGGCGCGCAAGCTGCACCAAGACGGTACGCGCGTCGGGCTCATCAGCAACGACCAAAGCGTGGGACTGGTCGATACGGCGCTACTCGCCTCTTCCGGTCTGCCCGTCGAAGAGATCACCGGCGGCTGCTTCTGTTGCCGCTTCCAATCGTTGATGGAGGCGGCGGGGAATCTCACCGCGACTTCCGCGCCCGAGGTGTTCATCGCCGAGCCCGTGGGAAGCTGCACCGATTTGCGCGCGGCGGTCAGCTATCCGCTGCGGCGCCTGTATGGCGAAGAGTATGAGATCGCCCCGCTCAGCGTGCTGGTCGATCCGGTCCGGGCCCGCCGCATCCTGGGTCTCGATTCCGGCAAAGCTTTCTCGGAAAAGGTGCTGTACGTTTATGACAAGCAGCTTGAGGAAGCCGATTTCATCGTCATCAACAAGACCGATCTGCTGACTTCCGCGCAGCTTCAGGAACTGCGTGCCGCCCTGGCCGCGAAGTATCCGAAAGCGCGCCTCGTGGCGCTATCGGCGCGCACCGGCGAAGGCACCGCCGAATGGCACAGGCTGATTTTCCATGGCGAGATGGACCTGCGCCAGGCGCCCGACGTCGATTACGAAGTGTACGCCGAAGGCGAGGCGCTGCTTGGCTGGTTGAACGCCGCCGCGCGCATCGAGTCGGCCGAGCCGTTCGATGGCAATGCCTTGCTTCAACGCATCGCCGATGCGTTGCAATCGCGGCTGCTCAGAGAGGGTGCCGAAGTCGCGCACCTGAAGCTGACGCTTTCTCCCGATGAAGGCAACGACCTCGCCGTGTTGAATTTGGTCCGCGGCGATGGCCAACCCGAGTCCATTCATCGCCTGCAGGACGATCTGGAAGCCGGTGAGATGCTGCTCAACCTGCGCGCCGAAGCCGATCCGGCCATCCTGCGTGCGGCGGTTGAGGAGATTCTTGGATCGCTGGCGCCTGCCGTCACGCTCACCCTCGAACATCTGGAATCGTTCAAGCCCGGCAAGCCGCAACCCACTTACCGGATGGCACTCGCATGATCCTTTATTGCCACTGTGCTTTTGCGAAGGTGGTTCCGCCCGAAGCCAAGCAGGCCGTGCTCGCTCAACTGGCGGCGTCGGGCGCCGAGTTTGAAGCCGTCCCCGACCTGTGCGAAATGTCGGCGCGCCGCGATCCGCGGCTGGGCGAACTGGCCGCCTCGGGCGAGCTGCGCATCGCCGCCTGTTATCCACGCGCGGTGCGGGGCCTGTTCGAAGCCGCCGGCCATCGCCTGGCCGATTCTGCTCAAATTTTCAACATGCGTGCCACGGCGCCGGAACAACTGGCGGCGGAGCTGACCGCCGGAAGCGCATGAGCAAACTCGCCACACCGCAGGTCCGCACGGTTCTTTACGAAGGCCCCGGCAGCGCGCCTCTCGATGGCGAAGAGCGAGCCCGTCTGCTCGCGGCTCTCCTTGACAAGGGATTCGCCGTGACCAGCCTGCGCGAGGCCCGCGAGCTTACCGTCCGCACGCTGGACGTGCTGATGATCGCCGGACGGTTCACCGGTCCCGCTCCCGCATTCCACGGCACGGCGCCGGTACACTTTTGCGAGATCGGCGGACGCGATGCCGCCGCCGTGGCCGATGCCGCCGAGGCTCTTCGAACCGAAGTGGGCGCCGCCCGTGCCGGTGCCTGGAAGCCGTGGTTCCCGGTCATAGACTATCGCCGCTGCACCAATTGCATGCAGTGTTTGAGTTTCTGCCTCTTCGATGTCTACGGTGTCTCGGCCGCGGGCAAGATCGAAGTGCGCAGCCAGGATAACTGCAAGACGGAATGCCCGGCGTGCTCCCGCGTTTGCCCCGAAGTGGCCATCATGTTCCCGAAGTATCGCCACGGTCCCATCAACGGCGATCAGGTGAGCCAGGACGACATCCGGCGCGAGGTCATGAAAGTGGATATCTCCGCCTTGCTCGGCGGCGACGTCTACGGCCTGCTGCGCGATCGCACCGCCAAAGCCAAGTCGCGATTCTCGAAGGAACGCGACGACGACCGCGCGCTCAAGGAACGCCAGAACTGCCTGGCCAAGCTGCAAAAAGAAATGGATATCCCGATGGAGGTGATCGCCTCGCTGCCGTCACCCGATGAAATCCGCGTCAAGGCGGAACAGGCGGCTCAACGCGCGCGCGACGCACGGGCCGCGAGCGAGGCTCTCTAACATGGTGCTCTCCTTCGCCAGGCGCATGCTCACTGAGACCGACCTGCGGCTGCTCGGCAAGTTCGCCTACAACTTCGGATTCAAGGGTGTCCTGTCCGTTGAAAAATACAAAAGCCGCCTGAAGCGCGGCGAATACTTTCCGCCCTTCCTGTTCATTTCGGTGATCTCCGGCTGCCAGCTTCGCTGCCAGGGATGCTGGGTCGATGTCGCCTCCGAATCCAAGCGCATCTCGCTCAAGGATATGAATCGCATCGTCGGCGATGCCAAAAAGCACGGCAACAGCTATTTCGGCATCCTCGGCGGTGAGCCATTTCTCCATCCGGAATTGATGGAGATGTTCGAGGCGCATCCCGATTGTTATTTCCAGGTCTTCACCAACGGCCAGCTCATCGACGACGCCGTCGCCGCCCGTCTGCGCCGTGTGGGCAACGTCTCCCCGCTCATCAGCGTGGAAGGCTCGGAGATCGTCAGCGATCAGCGGCGCGGCCGGCTGAACGTGCTGAGTAAAACTCTGGCCGGACTCGCCGCCTGCCATCGCCACAAGCTGATCACCGGCGTCGCCACCAGCGTCTGCCAAACGAACATCGATCTGGTCAGTGAATCCTGGCTGCGCCGTCTGATCGAGATGGGCGTGCACTATGCGTGGTTCCACACCTACCGCCCGGTGGGCCCGAACGCCAGGCCCGAACTGGCGCTCTCACCCGAACAGATCGTTCAGGTGCGCCGCTTCGTCGTCCAGATGCGATCGAAGCTGCCCATCGCCATCGTCGATGCCTACTGGGACGATAAGGGCGAAGCGCTTTGTCCGATGGCCACCGGCGTCAGCCATCACATCAGCCCCTACGGCGACATCGAGCCGTGCCCGATTATTCAGTTCGCCCGCGAAACCATCCACGACCGGGAAAGCGTCTTTGAAACGATGACCCAATCGGAGTTCCTCAAGGACTTCCGCCAGCATGCCGCCAAGGCCACGCAGGGCTGCGTCGTGCTGGAACGTCCCGACCTGGTGAAGCAAATCGTGGCGCTGCATGGCGCCCGCGACACTACCCAACGCAAAACCGCGCTCGCCGAAGTGGAGGCCATGAGCGCGCGCCACAGCCAGCACCAGCCTGGCCATGAGATCCCCGAAGATCACTGGGCGTACCGGTTCGCCAAGAAACGCTGGTTCTTCGGGTTCGGAGCCTATACCTGATGCTGGTTACCATTGAGCCTCGCCCGGTGCCGGTGCAGCGCGACCGGCCGCCGCAGGAAAACATCCCGCAGACCCGCGTCGAACGCGAAGGGCTGCGCACCGTCATCGCGCGCTATGTGGAAGCCAATCGCGAACGGCTTACCCCGCCGCTCGTCCTCGATGAACTGCGCACCCATGCCACGCGCCTGGTGGAACAGGCCGGGATGCCCGAAGCCTACATCGACTACGCGGGCGTGCTGCTCAACAACGAAGTCTGGCGCGAACAGCTCGCCTCGGTTCCCTTTGAGCGCCGGCTTCTGCTGATGCCGAAATGCCTGCGCGTGGAGGATCGCTGTCCCGCGCCGTTCGATGAACTGGGACTGCTGTGCAAGCAGTGCGGCCTGTGCACGATTCAGGACCTGCAAAGCGAAGCCGAACGGCTGGGCTATGCCGTTCTGGTGGCCGAAGGTTCGGCGCTGGTGATGGCGCTCATTCAGACCGGAAAGATCGATGCCATTGTCGGCGTCAGTTGTCTTTCGGTGCTCGAAAAGGCGTTTCCGTATATGGAATCGGCGGCCGTACCCGGCGTCGCCATCCCGCTGTTGCAGGACGATTGCAAAGACACCACCATCGACATCGAGTGGGTGTGGGACATGATCCACCTCACCAGCGACGATCGCACTTGGCGCCTGGACATCGATCGCTACCGGGAGCAAGTGCAGTCCTGGTTTGAGCCCGAAGCGCTCGATGAAATCTTCGGCGGTCCGGCGGAAAACGCCACCGAGCGCATCGCGCGCGATTGGCTCGCGCAGGATGGCAAACGCTGGCGGCCGTTGCTCACAGCCTGCGCTTTCCGCGCCCTGCAGACCGATCCGCACCAGGCTGTGCCGGACGCCGTGCGCAAAGCCGCGGTCGCAGTCGAGTGCTTCCACAAAGCCTCGCTCATTCACGACGACATTGAAGACGGCGACGCCACGCGGTATGGAACCGATGCCGTCCACACGCGCCACGGCATGCCGGTCGCGCTGAACGTGGGCGACCTGCTGCTGGGGGAAGGCTATCGGCTGCTTGCCACCTCCGGCGCCCCGGCTTCCGTCCTCGCGCAGATGATGCGTATCGCCGCCGAAGGCCATCGCACCCTGTGCCTGGGGCAGGGAGCCGAACTCGATTGGATGGCGAACCGCCGGCCGCTCGATCCGCAGCAGGTCGTTGCCATCTTCCGCCAGAAAACGGCGCCTGCCTTCGAAGTCGCGCTGCGGCTGGGCGCGGCGCTCGCCGGGGCTTCCGAATCCATCCACGAAGTGCTGCGCCAGTACAGCGAAGCGCTCGGCATCGCGTATCAAATTCGCGACGACCTGGACGATCTGGCCGCCGAATCCGGCGCCGCCGCTTGCGTCAAACCGACTCTGCCCATGGCCGAGCTTTACTCGCGTGCACGCGGCGAAGACCGGGCTTTGGTCGAGCAAGCCTGGCGTACCGGTGGCATTTCCACCGAAGCGCTGATGGCGAAACACCTCGTCGAAGACCGCCTGCGCCAGCAATTGGAATCGTACAAAGAAGCGGCGATTCGCACGCTGCCCGAACTCGGCAACGCCAGCCTCAAAGGGCTGCTGCGCCGCATGATCGGCAAAATCTTCCGCGTCGAAATACAGGGGTGGTGCAGTGAGTTTGAGGCTCGAAATGCTGCAGGTGGCGAGGCTCGCGCCCAAGTTGCTCGGTGACTCGGCGGACCTTGTCGGCGCCTTCCTCGATAGCCAGCTTCATCCTTCCGGCGGTTTTCGCGATCGCTCCGGCGAGCCCGATCTGTACTACACCGTGTTTGGGCTTGAGGCGATGACGGCCATCCGGCGGGAGATCGCGACCGAACCGGTTGCCCGCTTCCTCGCGGGCTTCGCGGACGGTGAGAATCTCGACTTCGTTCACCTCGCCTGTCTCGTGCGTGCGTGGGCCAACATCAGCCGGTATGCCGGCCGTTTTCCCGCCGAACGCCTGCTCGCGCGACTGGAAACATTTCGCACGCCCGATGGAGGCTACAATCAATCGCCCGATTCCGCGCACGGCACCGCCTACGCGGCGTTCCTTGCCATGGGCGCCTATCAGGACCTTCGATGCGAGCCGCCCCGCCGGGAGCGGCTGATGCATTCCCTTGCCTCGCTCCGCGCCTCCGACGGCGGCTATGCCAACGTGCCGGCCGCGCGTTCGGGCGTGACCACGGCCACCGCCGCGGTGGTGGCGCTGACCGGCGAAACCGGTCCTCTCGCCGATTGGCTGCTTGAGCGCATGCACCCCGAGGGCGGCTTCTACGCCGTTCCGGCCGCGCCCATTCCGGACCTGCTTTCCACCGCCACCGCCTTACACGCACTCTCCACCGCGCAGGTTTCTTTCGACCGTCTGCGCGAGCCTTGCCTCGATTTCATCGACTCGCTGTGGACCAATCGGGGCGGCTTCTACGGGCACTGGTCCGACGATGCCATCGACACCGAATACACCTACTACGGTCTTCTCGCCCTGGGCCATCTCGCGGTTTGATCATGAGCTTGCGCCGCGATTGGGATGAGACCCTCCAAAACCTGGCAGGCCAGCTTCTCGCACACCGCGTGAGCGGCGGGTGGTGGGAAGGCCATCTTTCAAGCAGCGCTCTTTCCACCGCCACCGCGGTCTCGGCTCTCGCGCTCGCTTCGCCCGATGCCGCCGTTCAGCCCGGCCTTGACTGGCTCGCCGCCAATCAGAACGCCGATGGCGGCTGGGGCGATACGGTTCTTAGCAAGAGCAACATCAGCACGACGCTGCTGTGCTGGTGCGCGTTCTCCCTCACCGGCGCGGCCTCCCGTTACTCCGCCGCCGTCTCGAGGGCCGAAGATTGGCTGCGGCGCGAGGCGGGCGGACTCGATGCGGACCGATTGGCCGCCGCCATCCTGCGACGCTACGGCAATGACCGTACGTTCTCCGTCCCCATCCTCACCGTGATGGCGATCGCCGGCAAAGTGGCCTGGCGCCACATTCCGCAACTGCCCTTCGAACTGGCCGCGCTCCCGCATCAACTCTTCGGTTGGCTGCGGCTGCCTGTCGTGAGCTACGCGCTGCCCGCGCTTATCGCCATCGGCCAGGTGCGCCATCATCACCGCCCCACCTGGAATCCGCTGATGCGGTTGGCGCGACGAGCCGTTCACCCCGCCACATCCCGGCTGCTGCATGAAGTGCAGCCCTCCTCGGGCGGTTACCTCGAAGCCACCCCGCTTACCAGTTTCGTCACCATCAGCCTCGCTTCGGCGGGACGGCAGGCCGATCCCGTCGTCGAGGAGGCCGTCGGATTCCTCACCCGCTCCATGCGTGACGATGGAAGCTGGCCCATCGACACGAATCTCGCGACCTGGGTCACCACCCTTTCGGTCAATGCGCTGGCGGCGTCGGCGGAACTCAGCGCGGACCTCGATCGCGAGGCGATTCGCGAGTGGCTGCTCGCGCAGCAATATCGCGAGGAGCATCCCTATACCCATGCCGCTCCGGGAGGCTGGGCCTGGACTCCGCTGCCAGGCGGCGTACCCGATGCCGACGACACACCCGGCGCGCTGCTTGCCCTGCGCCACTTGGGTCCCATTGACGCGCGCTCTCGCATGGCGGCGGGATTAGGCGTCGAGTGGCTGCTTGGCCTGCAAAACTCCGATGGCGGCATACCCACCTTCTGCCGGGGCTGGGGCAAGCTTCCCTTCGACCGCAGCGGAGCCGATCTCACCGCCCATGCCATCGCCGCCTGGCGCGCCTGGCTGCCCGATCTCGATGCAGGTTTGAAGATGCGAACTTCACGCGCCCTCGACCGCGCCCTCGCCTATCTCGCCCGCACGCAGCAATCGGGTGGAGCATGGGCCCCGCTCTGGTTCGGCAATGAGCATGCGCCCGGCGACGGCAATCCCGTCTACGGCACCGCGCGCACTTTGATCGCGCTGGCCGGTTCCGCGTCGCCGCTGGTTCCCGCCGCGGTGAACTGGATGAGCGCGGCGCAGAATGCGGATGGGGGCTGGGGCGGCGCGCCCGTCACGCCATCGAGCCTGGAAGAAACGGCGCTGGCCGTGCAGGCACTCACGGCGGCAGGCGGCCCGGCCGCCGGAATCGAACGCGGAGTCCGTTGGATCGTCGATGCCACCGATCGCGGCCGCCGCGTCCAGCCATCCCCCATCGGCCTCTACTTCGCGCGTCTGTGGTACTTCGAAACGCTCTATCCGCTCATCTTCGCCACGGGCGCTCTCATCAGGGCTGTAAAATGATGTCGTGATCTCCGGCATCGCTCTCATCGGTCTTCTCGCGGCCGCGCCGCCCGATTTCCTTCGCGACGTACAACCCATTCTGGTGAAGAACTGCACCGGCTGCCACGGCGAGGCGGTGCAGAGCAGCGGCCTTCGTCTGGACCGCGCGGCCGATGCACTCAAGGGCGGCTACTCCGGCCGTGCCATCGAACCCGGCGATCCCGCTTCGAGCAAACTCATCCGCATGGTCGCCGAAGGCAAGATGCCGCCGTCGGGTCCGAAACTTACTTCCGGCGAGGTCGCCACGTTGAAAGATTGGATCGCCGCCGGAGCGGTATTCCCAACCCTCAAACCCGCCGCCGCGCCCAAGCAAAGTTCGCACTGGTCGTTTCAACCCGTCCGCCGGCCCGCCGAGCCGCCGCTGCGCAACACCGCCTGGAGCCGCAATGCCATCGACCGCTTCGTGCTGGCGCGGCTCGAAAAGGAAAAGATCGAGCCGTCGCCCGAAGCTTCGCGGGCCAAGCTGCTGCGCCGCGTCTCGCTCGATCTGACCGGACTTCCGCCCACGCCCGAGGACGTCGAGGCGTTCCTCGCCGACAATGCCGCAGGGGCTTATGAGCGTGCGGTCGAGCGCCTGCTCAACTCGCCGCACTACGGCGAGAAGTGGGCGCGGCACTGGCTCGATCTGGCGCATTACGCCGATTCCGACGGCTACGAAAAGGATAGTCCCCGCCCCTACGCCTGGCGCTACCGCCAGTGGGTGATCGACGCCCTGAATCGCGACATGGGCTTTGACCGCTTCACCGTCGAGCAACTGGCCGGGGATCTGCTTCCCAATCCCACGCCCGATCAGAAAGCCGCCGCTGGTTTTTATCGCAATTCGCTCACCAACCGTGAAGGCGGCGTGGACACCGAAGAGTTCCGCATCGCCCAGGTCAAGGATCGCGCGAGCACGGTGGGCACCACCTGGCTTGGGTTGAGCGTCGGCTGCGCCGAGTGCCACGATCACAAGTTCGATCCGATTTCGCAGCGTGAATTTTATTCGTTGTTCGCTTTCTTCAACCCGCTGGTGGATCACGACGTGGAAGCGCCGCTGCCCGGCGAGGCGGGTCCCTGGCTCGCCGCCCGTCCCGGCTACGAGGCTTCGCGGCGCGAGATGTTCGCCAGCTACGGCGGTCCGGAACTGATGGCCGAATGGCGCACCCGCTTGCTCAAAGCCGCGGACCAGCCGGGCAACAACGATCCGGTTCAGTTCGCCTGGAAGTACGTCGGCAACCTCACCAACGGCCTTCAACCGGTGCTGCGCATGGAAGAGAGCCAGCGTCCGCGCGAGCAGCGCGAACAGTTGACCGACTATTTCATCGAACGTGCCAGCGACGTGTTCTCGAAGGAAGAATTGGCGTTGCGCGATTGGAAATCGCTGCAGAAGGAATGGGCGGCACTGACGAAATCCGCTCCGGCCGTTGCCATGGCGCAATCGGTGCGCCAGTCGTTCTTCCCGCGTCCCAGCCACATTCTGATGCGCGGCGATTTCCGTAGCCGGGGCGTGGAAGTGCAAGCTGGAACTCCGGCCGTGCTGCCGCCACTTGAAGGGGAAGCGAATCGCCTCAACCTCGCCCGGTGGCTGGTTTCGCGGCGCAATCCGCTGACGGCGCGCGTCACCGTGAACCGCCTCTGGCAGGAGTATTTCGGGCGCGGTCTCGTGTTCACTTCCGAGGACTTCGGGACCCGGGGCGAAGCGCCATCCCATCCCGAACTGCTCGACTGGCTATCGTCTGAGTTGATGGACAATGGCTGGCGCATGAAACATATTCATCGCCTGATTGTGAACTCCGCCGTCTACCGCCAGTCTTCGAAGGTGCGGCAGGATCTGCGCGAGAAGGATCCCGACAACCGGTTGCTCGCACGTCAAGCGCGCCTGCGTCTGCCCGCCGAGTTGATCCGCGATTCCGCCCTCGCCGCTTCCGGGCTTTTGAACCCCGCCATCGGCGGCCCTGGCATCCGTCCGCCGCAGCCCAAGGGCGTGACGGAATTGAGCTATGCCAATAGCGTCAAGTGGCCCGAATCCACCGGCCCGGACCGCTATCGCCGCGGGCTCTATATTTTCTTCCAGCGCACGGTGCCTTATCCGCAGTTGATGACCTTCGATTCGCCCGACGCCGTACTCTCCTGCAGCCGCCGTCAGCGCTCCACCACGCCGCTGCAGGCGCTGAATCTGCTGAACGATCCCGTGTTTCTGGAGGCAGCGCAGTCGCTGGGCGTTCGATTGCTTCGCGAGTCGCCGCCTTCGTTTGAGCAGCGGCTGAGCCACGCTTTCCGGCTATGCCTCGGCCGCGACCCGGACCCCGCCGAGCGGGCTTCCCTCGAGCGCCACTATCAAAAAGAATTGGCGCTGCTTGAGTCAAACCTCGACGAGGCGCGCTATCTCTATCCGCAGTCCGATGGCGCCTCCACGCCGGCCATCGGCGGAACGTGGACCGTCATGGCCCGCGTCCTGCTGAACCTCGATGAATTTCTGCACAGGGAGTAAACGCTCATGATCCCCACACGCCGTGGATTCTTCCAAAAATGCGCCGGTGGACTCTGGGCGGCCGCCCTGGCCGACCGCCTGGGCGCCGAAGGCATGATGCCGCGCCAGCCGCACTTCCCCGGCAAGGCCAAGAACATCATTTTCATGTTCCAGGAAGGCGGCCCGAGCCAACTCGATCTGTTCGACCCCAAGCCCGGCCTGGGCAAGTATTCCGGCAAGCCGCTGCCGCCGGAGTATGTGAAGTTCTTCGAATCGAAACTCGCTTTCGCCCAGCCCGATGCCGGCATTCTGCCAAGCCCGCGCACCTTCAAGCCCTGGGGTCAAAGCGGCACCGAGATGGCCGACTGGATTCCGCATACCGCCGCCCGCGCCGACGACATCTGCCTCATCCGCTCGATGCACACCGACGCCTTCAATCACCACCCGGGCCAGTTGCTGCTATTCAGCGGATCGATGCAGTTTGGCCGCCCCTCGGTAGGCGCCTGGGTGACCTATGGACTCGGCAGCGAATCGCAGGATCTGCCCGGGTTCGTTGTGCTCGCCTCCGGCCGCGGGACTTCGGGCGGCGTCACCAACTGGACCAACGGCTTCCTGCCGTCGCTCTACCAGGGCACCGTTTTCCGCAATTCCGGCGATCCGATTCTTTATCTGTCGAATCCGGGCCAGCTTTCCCGCCAGACTCAACGGACCACGCTCGACGCGTTGAAGGATCTGAATGAGCGGCACATGGAAGAGACCGGCGAACTCGATATCGCCTCGCGTATTTCATCGTACGAACTCGCCTTCCGCATGCAGACGGCGGCCCCCGGTCTGCTCGATTTTTCAAAGGAGACGGCCGCCACGCGCGAGGCTTACGGCATCGACGAAAAAGCCACCCGCTCCTATGGAACCAATTGCCTGCTGGCGCGCCGCATGGTGGAGCGCGGCGTCCGCTTCGTCATGCTGGCCCATGCTTCCTGGGACGATCACACGGAGCTGAACAAAAAGCTCAAAGAGAATTGCGACGCCACCGACAAGCCCACCGGCGCGCTGCTCGCGGATTTGAAGCAGCGCGGCCTGCTCGATTCCACGCTCGTTGTCTGGTGCGGTGAGTTCGGCCGCACGCCGATGGTGGAACATCGCCTCGGCCGCGATCCCGATCAAGGCGGCCGCGATCATCACCCGTTCGCTTATTCGATGTGGGTGGCGGGAGGCGGCATCAAGGGCGGCCAGGTCGTCGGCAAGACAGACGAATTCTGCATGCGGGCCGAAGAGGATCCCGTGCACGTGCACGACCTGCAGGCGACGCTACTGCATTGCCTGGGCTTCGATCACACACGGCTCACCTACCGACACCTGGGGCGCGACTTCCGTCTCACCGATATTCACGGCAACGTCGTGAAGAAGATGCTGGTTTAATTCGCCAGCGGCGGTCCGCCCGGAATCACGATCGACGTCCGGTTCCCCGGATAGCCATGCCGCTTCGCGGTGAACTTCGCATTCAAATACTCGCCCATGTAAATCGGGCCTGAAATCGTATCGCCCGACAGCGTGCCGGCAAACGTGAAGATGATGGCATCGCCGGGCACGCGATCCACGCTGCGCAGCTTGATCTGGTCCCCTTCGATCATGCCGAAGATATCGCGCACCGAAAAGTCGCCTTTGTGGGACCCCTGCAGCCGGTTGCCCTCCTGCTCCAGCATTAACGAATGCTGGCTCTTGCTGCTGAAGAACTCGACGTTCACATCCCATCGTCCGCTCAAGTTCCCAGCCGGAGCCGCGCCCGCCGGCTTCGCACTGCGCTTCTCGGAAAGAACCGCATGAAGCCGCTCCGCCACCACCTTGTCGTCGCCCGGCTGCATCATCCAGGCCGTGATGTCGATGGAGGTCTTCGATGGCTCGGCCGAAGCTCCGCCACGGCCACGATCGAGCCCGCCGGCACCCAACGCGATCCTCGGCTTGCTGCGCGCCACCAGTTCGGCCACTTCTTCGCCGGTGATGTGAAGCTGAGCCGGATCCCAGGAAATGACCAGCGAAGGACTGCGATTCGATAGCCCGTTCGGCTCGCGCACCTGCGCGCTCACGCCCGCGGCCTGTGTCACGCGCTTCGAAATCGTATCCAGGTAGCCAAGCCACTTGCTCCACTCCGCCTTGTGATCGCGCTTGACCCACGCCTCCACGGCGGCCAGCATGCCCAGCGTTTCCTCGCGGCCCACCTTGTTATCGCGGCCCGGCCCGTGATGCGGCGAACTCGCCTGCCACGCCGACATGAGAATGTCCTTGCGGCCGAGCAGCAATCCCGCGCATTGCGGCCCGCAGATCGCCTTGCCGCCACTGTAGGCCACCACCGTCGCGCCCCGCGCCAGGTGCACATTGGGGATCGTCAACACTTCGGCCGCGGCGTCCACCAGAATCGGAATATCCCTCGATTTCGCCATGCGCGCCACGTTTTCCAGCGACAGCGGACCCGCGTTCATTGCGCCGCCCGCCGAAAGATAAATCATCGCCGTGCGCGCGCTGAGCGCCCGCTCCAGTTCCTCCGCCGTGTCCACCGTGATCATCTTGACCCCGATGTTGCGGATGGCATGGTCATAGGCGCTGCGCGAGGAGCGCGGCGACACCACTTCTACCTTCTCCATCCCCGAAAGATCCGGAATTCGGAGCAGTTTCTCCGGATTGCCGCCGGCCACGCACGCGGCGGTGACGTGCTTCAAGCCGGCGGCGCAGCCGGCTGAAACCATACCCCATTCCGCCCCCGTCAATTCGGCCAGCCGGCGGCCCACCGCTTCCGCCAGCTCATCCAATTGAACGAAGTGTTGAGCGGCGGCGTCCATGGCCGCGCGCACTTCCGGCAACTCGATCGAGGCACCGATGATGGTGAAAGTGCCCCGGCAGTTGATGACCGGCTCCACGCCGATCGATTGATAAATTTCCGGGCCTGCCCGTAGCGGGCCGGAAGCCTGAGCCTGTGTGCCGCCCAGCAGCACCGGCAGCGCCAACGCATTTCCGATTTGCAGTAACTCCCGCCGCGAAGCGCCCGATGCCGGGGCTTCATTTCCAGCGGATTCGTTGGATTTGGACTTTGTTTGCATAGTGTGCACGCGCCTTTCTGCAAATGATATCAACTGGCGGTCGTTGTTTTTCACGAGGGACTTTTGTAGACTCTCGCTCATGTCGTTTCCGGGATTATTCGCTGTGCTTTTAGCCGCGGCCCTGCCTGCCGTGGCACAATTGGGAACCGCCACCATCTCCGGCACTGTCAAAGACAGTACCGGAGCCGTCATCGCCGCCGCTACCGTCAAAGCCGTCAACTCCGATACCGGGTTTGAGCGCAATACCATCAGTACGGAAACCGGAGACTTCAATCTCCCCGGCCTTACGCCGGGACGCTATGACCTCACCGTGCAGTCACAGGGGTTCAAGACCTATTCGAGCAAAGATCTTATCCTGCAGGTCGATCAAAACGCCAATCTCCAGATCGCGCTCGAAGTCGGCCAACTCACCGAAACGGTCGAGATCACCGGGCAGACGCCACTGGTCGAAAGCCAGACTTCGTCGCTTGGCGCCGTCGTCGATACGCAGAAGATTCTGGCGCTGCCGCTAAACGGCCGCAACTTTGTCGAACTCGCCCTGCTGGTGCCGGGCGCCAATACCGGTGCTCCTGGCGCGGGCACCGGCGGCGGCTTCTCCGTTAGCGGCACGCGCTCCGAACAGAACGCTTTCCAGATCGACGGCACTTCGAATTCAGACGGATTTGAGAATAATATTTCCGTTCGCCCGTCGGTGGACGCCTTGCAGGAATTCAAGATTCAAACCAATAACTACTCGGCGGAATTCGGCAAGGGCGCCGGCGCGCAGGTAAACATCGTGACCAAGTCGGGCACGCAGAACTACCACGGAACGCTGTTCTACTTCCTGCGCAACGACGCCTTCCAGGCACGGCGGTTCTTCGATACCAATCGAGTCAGCTTCCCCTGCGACCGCGCCAACACCGACGTGCGCAACCGCCCCGCCTGCGCGCCGCCGTTCAACCAGAATCAGTTCGGATTCACTCTGGGCGGTCCGCTGACGTTTCTGCCGGGCCTGCGCGGGAAAGAGAAGAAGACGTTCTTCTTCGCCAACTACGAAGGCTTCCGGCGCGTCCGCGGCGCCGCGAATCTGAATGAAGTGCCCACACTCGCCCAGCGCGGCGGCGATCTGTCGCAGAATCTGCTCGGCACCGTGGCGGGCACCGACGCGCTCGGCCGGCAGGTGCTGCGCGGCCAGATTTTCGATCCGCTCAGTTCGCGGCCCATCGTCGCCAACAACCAGACGCGCTTTGCGCGCGACGCCTTTCCGGGCAACGTGATTCCGCGCAGCCGGTTCGATCCCACGGCCGCCCGCATGGTGGCCGATCCCGTATTCATTCCGTTACCCAACGATTCCGGAGCCATGACCGCCACCGGCGACTTTGTCGACAACAACCTGGACGGCCGCTCCAATCGCGACAGCTACGACCAGGGAAACATCCGCATCGATCACCAGTTCAGTCCGAAAGACACCTTCTACACCCGCATGACGGTCAACGACGCGAGTTCGTTCAACCCGCGTTCCTTTGCGCAATTCGGTTCGCGCAATACGACCCGCAATTTGAACGGCACCATCAGCTACAGCCGCGTCCTGGGTCCCACTACGTTGAACGAACTGCGGCTCGGCTACCAGGGCTGGTTCCAAAATAACGATTCGGAGAACAAGGTGGATTGGATCGGCAAATTCGGTATCCGGGGCCTCTCGCACGCTTCGCGCGACCCAGCCATCCAGGGATCGCCGAGCATCGCGGTCACCGGCTTCACCGGGTTCGGCGACGACAACGGGCTCCCGCTGATCCGCCGCAACAACACGTTTCAGATCGTCGACAATTTTTCCTTCAACAAGGGCCGCCACTTTATGAAGGTGGGCGGTGAGATTCGACGCGTGCGAGAGAACGTGGTGCGCGCGCAGGTGACGCGCGGCGACTTCAGTTTCGCCAATGCTCAGTGGACCGGCGTGCAAGGCGTCGCCAACACGGGCCACACCTGGGCGAACTTCCTGCTCGGTCTGTCGCGGCAGAAAGCGCGCCGCATCTCCGATTTCGCCACGCGCCTGCGCGCCACCGAATATGGCGCCTATTTCCAGGACGATTTCAAAGCTACTTCCAATCTCACCCTGAACATCGGGATGCGCTACATGCTGTACATACCACCCAAAGACACTCGCGATCGCATCTCGACCTTCCTCAGTCCCAATCGGTGTCCCAGCTACTCGGCCTGCGGTCCCAATTTCCCGGTTGGCAATCCCTACGTGCCGTTCTGGGGTATGCCCGAGCGCACGGCGAAAGACTACAACTCCGCCGTTCTGCCGCGTTCTCTCTCACCGGTGGACCGTACCAACTTCGGCCCCCGCATCGGCTTCGCCTATAAGCCGTTCGGCAGTACCAAGACCGTGCTGCGCGGCGGCTACGGCATCTTCTATGACACCGTGCCGCTGCTGCTCACCGAAGACACGATTGAGAATTGGCCCTTTGTCATCGAAGATCAACAGGACCTCGGCCTCAATCAGAACGCGCTGCCGACCAACGAGGGTTTCCTTGGATTTCTGATTGAGTCGCCCGGTCTTGTGGCTCCAGTGGCGCCGTTCTTTCCGGGGCCCAACGTCTACGCGCCCGATTTCAAGAATGCCTATATTCAATCCTGGAACTTCAACATTCAGCGTGAACTGCCCGGTCAGATGATGTTCGAAGTGGGCTATGTCGGCACGAAAGGCACGCGCCTGAATCGCCGCGAAAATTCCAACACGGCCGAACCGCTGGGCATTCGTGCCACCATACCCGATCTCACCAACAATCCCAACGTGCCCGATCTTGGCAACGGCCGCAACCAGTTCCGCCGCCTGGTTCCGTTCGCCGTGCAGAACAACGTGATCGTGCCGCTGAGCAATGTTTTCGAAACCACCAGCACGGCCTTTTCCACCTATCACGGTTTGCAGATGCGAGTGGAAAAGCGCTTCGCCAAGGGTCTGACGTTCCTCACGACCTACACCTGGTCGAAGGCGATCTCCGACGCGGCCGGCTTCAACGGTGGCGGCTCCAACGGCACTGGCAATCGCATCCAGGACATGTTCAACAAGAAGGCCGACAAGGGACTGGCCGACGTCGATCATCGCCATCGCTTCACGACGGCTTTCGTCTACGATCTGCCGATCGGCCGCGGCCGCGCCATCGGAGCCAACGTGGGGGGAGCCTTGAACCGGTTCATCGGCGGCTGGGCCGTTGACGGCATCCTGTCGCTGCAATCGGGCTATCCGGTCACGATCCGCCGCTCCGGCGACCCCGGCAGCGTCGGCACCGACGGTGCCCTGCGTCCCGACCACACTTGCAATTCCGCCATTCCACGCGGCCAGCAAACCGTCGAGCGCTTCTTCAAAACCGAGTGCTACCCGGTGCCCGAACAATTGATTCCCGGCGATGTACGGTTCGGTACCGCGGGACGGTCCACGCTCATGGGACCCGGCCTCATCGGCCTCGATCTTTCGCTGCGCAAGAATACGGCCATCACCGAAAAAGTGAGAACGGAATTCCGCGCCGAATTCTTCAACGCACCCAACCACGCCAACTGGGGCGTACCGAGCCGCGATACCGGCAACGCGGCGTTCGGCCGCATCACCAGCACCGCCGATCCGCGCATCCTGCAATTCGGACTCAAAGTTCTATTTTGAGCGCCGGCGTTTCGGTTATCATCAGAACCAATGTCCACATTGGTTTCTTATGCGGTGGAACGCGGCGTAGCGGTTCTCACCGTCGAAAATCCTCCGGTGAATGCACTCAGCCCTGGCGTGCCGCAGGGCATTCTGGAAGGGCTTGCGCAGGCTTCCGCCGACGGTGAAGTGAAGGCCGTCGTCCTCATCGGCGGAGGGCGCACGTTCATCGCCGGCGCCGATATCAATGAGTTCGTGAAGATTCACGAAGGGCAGGGCGGGGGACTCGACGCGATCCTGCAAGCGGTCACCTCGCTCGAGGCTTCGGCAAAACCAGTGGTCGCCGCCATTCACGGCACCGCGCTTGGCGGCGGCCTGGAAGTGGCCATGGCTTGCCACTATCGCATCGCCGTTGCCGCCGCGCAGGTGGGCCAGCCGGAAGTGAAACTGGGCATCATCCCAGGCGGTGAGGGAACGCAGCGCCTGCCGCGGCTTGCCGGAGCGAAAGCCGCCGTTGAGCTGTGTGCTTTCGGCGAGCCGATTCCGGCGCCACAAGCTCACGCGGCCGGCATCGTCGACAGGATTGTTGAGGGCGACTTGCGAGCCGGCGCTATTGACTTCGCCCTCGGCGTCGCCGGCGCGCCGCCGCCGCGTACCGGTGAACGCACGGTGACCGCGGATCCTGCCATCTTTGCCGCCGCGCATCAGGAAGCGGATAAGCGTATGCGCGGCCAGACCGCGCCGCATGCCGCCATCGATGCCGTGGAATCCGCCACCAGGCTTCCGTTCCGGGAAGGCTGCGCCGAAGAAGCGCGCCTGTTCGAACAGTGCCTGAAGTCCGATCAATCGAAGGCTCTGGTGCACGCCTTCTTCGGCGAGCGAGCCGTGGCGAAAATTCCCGGCATCGGCAAGGATACGCCGCTGCTTCCGGTACGCCGCGCCGCCGTCATTGGCGCCGGTACCATGGGCGGCGGCATTGCGATGGTCTATGCCAACGCCGGGCTGCCCATCATCCTGAAAGAGACCACGCAGGAAGCGCTCGACCGCGGCATGGGGACGATTCGCAAGAACTACGCCAATTCGGTGAAACGGGGCCGCTTCACGGAAGCGGCGGCCAATGAACGGCTGGCGCTTATCACGCCTCAACTCACCTACGATGGCTTCGGCGAATGCGACATCGTCATCGAAGCGGTCTTTGAGAACATGGGCCTCAAGAAGCAGGTTTTCGCCGAAATCGACACCGTGGCCAGGCCCGATGCGATTCTTGCCTCCAACACCTCCACGCTCGATATCGACGAGATCGCCTCCGCCACCAAACGGCCCGAGTGGGTCATCGGCCACCACTATTTCTCGCCGGCCAATGTGATGCGCCTGCTCGAGATCGTACGCGGAAAAGCGTCTTCGAAGTCCGTCGTCGCGTCGTCCATGGATCTGGCCAGGAAGCTGCGCAAAGTGGGCGTGCTGGTGGGCAACTGCCGCGGCTTCGTCGGCAACCGGATGTTCGCGCCCTACTGCCGTGAGTCCATCTTTCTGGTCGAGGAAGGCGCGCCGCCCGAACTGGTCGATGGCACGATGTACGAATTCGGCATGGCCATGGGGCCGCTCGCCGTGCAGGATCTCGCCGGCCTCGACGTTGGCTGGCGCATTCGTCTGGAATACAAACATACAGAAGTGCCGGGCGTCCGTTACGCCGAACTCGACACGCTGCTGTGTGAGCGCGGCCATTACGGGCAGAAGACCGGCCGAGGGTTCTATCTTTACGACGAAGCGCGTAAGCCGTCGCCGAATCCGCAGGTGCGGGAACTCGCCGCCACCGTTGGCGTGCCGCCCCGTGCCATTGGCAAGCAGGAGATCGTAGACCGTTTGACCTGCGCTCTCATCAACGAGGGCGCGCGGATTCTTGAAGATGGCATCGCGCTGCGCAGCGTCGATATCGACATCGTTTACATCAACGGCTATGGATTCCCCGCCTGGCGCGGCGGTCCGATGAAGTACGCCGATCTCACCGGGCTTACCGCCATCCGCGACAGGATTCGCGGCTTCGGATGGAAGCCCGCTCCGCTGCTGGACCGGCTGGCTGGGGAAGGCTCCACCTTCGCCGCTTACGATAAAGGCAAATCATGAAACACGCCTGGATCCTGATCGCCGCGCTGCCTCTGGCGGCTCAACAGGCTGACCGCCGCCTGGAAGCCAAGGAAGGCACCAACTACGCCTACACCATGCCGCGCTATGGCTCGGCCGAGGAGTGGAAGGCTCGACGGGAACATCTGCGCAAACAAATCCTCGCCGCCTCCGGGCTGCTGCCGATGCCCTATCATGGCGAGGTGCGGTCGCAGATCTTCGACCGCATCGACCGCGAGGGTTACTCCATCGAGAAGGTGTGGGTGGAGACCATGCCGGGCTACTACCTGGGCGGTAACCTTTACCGCCCGCTCGGTAAGCAGGGCAAGTTCCCCGGCATCGTTTCCCCCCACGGCCACTGGAAGCGTGGCCGCATCGAGGACGGGAAAGACGGCTCCATCCCGGCGCGATGCATCAACCTGGCCCGCCAGGGTTACGTCGTCTTCGCTTACGACATGGTGGGCTACAACGATACAACCCAGACGCCACACGTCTTTGGGGGGCCGCGCGAGGATCTGTATAATTTCGGACCGCTCGGTCTGCAATTATGGAATTCCATTCGCGCCGTCGATTTCCTGGAAAGCCTCCCGGACGTCGATGCGGAGCGTCTCGGCGCCACCGGCGCTTCGGGCGGTGGAACCCAAACGTTTCTGCTGACGGCTGTCGACGACCGCATCAAGGTCGCCGTTCCGGTCAACATGATCAGCGGCATCATGCAGGGAGGTTCCCCGTGCGAGAATGCGCCGGGCTTGCGGCACGACACGTCGAACGTGGATATCGGGGCGATGACGGCGCCCCGGCCGATGCTGCTGGTGGCCGCTACCGGCGACTGGACCAAAAACGTTCCCCGCAATGAGTATCCGGCGATTCAAGGAGTCTATTCATTACTCGATGCCGGTCCTTCGGTGGCGGCGCAGCAGTTCGACGCGCCGCACAACTACAACCGCGACAGCCGCGAAGCCATGTACACCTTCTTCGCCAGGCATCTGTTGGGCAAAGACACGGGCAAGATTTCCGAACAGCCCTACAAAGTGGAGCGGGATCCGGACATGCTCGTGTGGTCGAACATGGAGCGCCCTTCGAATGCACTCGATCAGGCGGGCGTCTTCGAACAATGGAAATGGATGACGCGCGCGCCGATGCCCGATCGCGAGGCAATGCGCTACGCGCTTTCGGTGGAAGCGCCCGCCAAGGTGGACGTGGAACGCCACGGGGAGTCGGTGACGCTGAGCCGCCCCGGCAAAGGCGATCGGATCACCGGCACTTACCACGGCGGCAACGGCACGGCCGTGCTGGCCATCGGGGAAGCGGCGCCCGCCGGCGCGCCTTCCTTGAGTTTGAAAGTGTGGACGGGCGCCGGACGTGACACCAAAGCGCGCCACTTCTACACCTTCCATCGCACCGACGACCAGAACCGCGTGCAGGATATTCTCACCGCGCTTGGCTGGCTTCAGACACAGCATCCCGGCCGTGTGGAGATCCGGGCTTCGGGCGACGCCGCTCTATGGGCTCTCTTTGCAGCCGCGGTCGCTCCCGGCGATATCCGCCTGCGAGCCGACGTCGGCCGTTTCCAAGGCACCGACGAGGAGTTCCTGCGCAAATTCTTCGTGCCCGGTATCCAGCGTGTGGGAGGGCTCGGCGCCGCTCTCGAACTGACCAGCGGCATAAGATAGTTATGTAAATGCTTGCGCAAGCTCTGGTGCTGATGGCCGCGGCCGCCGTGGAGTATAACCGGGATATTCGCCCCATCCTCTCCGACAAGTGCTTCGCCTGCCACGGCCCGGATTCCGGCAATCGCCAGGCGGGCCTGCGGCTCGATCTCGAATCCACCGCCAAGGCGGAGTTGCGCAGGAAGTTTCCTGTCGTTGCCGGCGATCCCGATCGAAGCGAAGTCATCCGCCGCATCGAGTCGGATAACAAGGCCCTGCGCATGCCGCCCGCCTATGCCGGCCATGAAAAGCTCACCGCCGCCGATGGCGCGATGCTGCGGCGTTGGATCGAGGAAGGGGCGCGCTGGCAGAAACACTGGTCGCTGATCGAGCCCCGGCGGCCACAGCCGCCCGCGGTAAAGGATGCCTCCCGGGTCCGCAATCCCGTCGATGCGTTCCTGTTCGCGCGTCTCGATCGGGAGGGCCTGAAGCCATCGCCGGAAGCCTCGCGCGCCACGCTGATCCGCCGGCTATCGCTCGATCTCACCGGTCTTCCGCCCACCCCCGCCGAGGTGGACGAGTTCGTTCAGGATCGCGCCGATGACGCGTATGAGAAGGTGGTGGACCGGTTGCTCGCGTCGCCGCGCTACGCCGAGCGCATGGCCATTCGGTGGCTCGAAGCCGCGCGTTACGCCGACACCAACGGTTATCAGACCGACGGCGTTCGCGACATGTGGCGCTGGCGCGACTGGGTCATCGAGGCGTTCGACCGCAACATGCCGTTCGACCGGTTCACGATGGAGCAACTGGCCGGCGATCTGCTCCCTAAGCCCGCGCTCTCGCAGAAGATCGCCACCGGGTTTCATCGCAATCACCGCACCACGGCCGAAGGCGGCATCATCGACGAAGAGTTCCGCGTCGAATATGTCGCCGACCGTGTGGAGACAACGGCGGCCGTCTGGCTCGGCCTGACGCTCAACTGCGCGCGCTGCCACGATCACAAGTACGATCCGCTGCCGCAGAAGGATTTCTACCGCTTCTTCTCGTTCTTCAACAACGTGCCGGAAAAAGGATTCGTCTACAACTTCGGCAACGAGCCGCCGTTTGTCAAAGCGCCCACCGCGGAGCAGCAGAAAAAGTGGGACGATCTCGATGCCCGCTACCAGGCTGCCCGCAACGAATGGAGCGCGTCGGCGCCGGCACGCCAGTTGCAACAGCGCGAGTGGGAGCGGTCGCTTACGGCGAAGCCCGATCAGGACTGGGCGCCACGCGAAGGCTTGATTGTCGATCGCAAACTCGAAGACGTCCGCTTCGACGGCAAACGCGCCATCGACCTGGGAACCGATGTGGCCAAGTTCAACCATCGCGATCCGCTCACGCTCGCCGTGTGGGTGAAGCACGACGGGAAGAACGGAGCCATCCTGACGCGCGCTGAAGACTACTGGGAAGGCTCCGGCTACGGGCTTTATCTGGTGGATGGCAAATTGCGCTTCCATTTCACCATGCGCTGGACCGACCTTGGCATGCGCGTCGAGACCGCGCAGCCGCTCGCGCCCGGCCAGTGGCATCACGTGGCCGTGACCTACGACGGTGGGATGAAGGCGGCGGGCACGCATCTTTACATCGATGGCCGCGAAGCCGCCATGAAGGTGCTGTTCGATCAGCATCTGTGGCCGGTGGACCACAAGGCACCGCTGCGGATTGGCGCGGGCTCGGGGTTGGGGTTTGAAGGCGAGATAGATAATGTCCGCATTTATAAGCGCGCGCTGACGCCCGATGAGATCGCCGCGCTGCCGTTGAAGCAGTCTCTGACAGGCATCGCGAATTTGGCGGAACGAACCCAAGCGCAGCAGGCCAAGCTGGACCTGGCCTTCGTCGATACGTTCGCGCCGGATGCCGCCATGCGCAAGGCCAAAGCCGGACTCGATGCGTATGTCGCCACCCTTCCCACGGTGATGGTGATGCAGGAAGGACCGGTGCGCGACGCCTTCATCCTCAAGCGCGGCGCCTATGATGCGCCCGGCGAGAAAGTCACCGCCGGGACGCCCGGTGAGCTGTCGCCGTTCAAACCCGAGTGGCCCGTCAACCGGCTTGGTCTGGCCAAATGGCTGGTGGATCGCACCCATCCGCTGACCGCTCGCGTCACCGTGAATCGTTATTGGCAGATGCTGTTCGGCACCGGCATTGTCAAGACAGTGGAAGATTTCGGATCGCAGGGCGAGTGGCCCATGCATCCCGAACTGCTCGACTGGCTGGCGGTGGAGTTCATGGAAAACGGCTGGAACGTGAAGGGCATCCTCAAGACGATGGTGATGAGTTCCGCCTACCGTCAGGCTTCCAAACCCACCGCGGAACTGATGCAGCGCGATCCGGAGAATCGCCTGCTCGCCCGCGGCCCGCGTCTTCGCCTTTCGCATGAGATGGTGCGCGACCAGGCGCTGGCCGCTTCCGGCCTGCTTGTGGAGCGCCAAGGCGGACCCTCGGTGAAGCCGTATCAGCCGCCAGGACTGTGGAACGAACTCGCGGGCGGCAAAGATTATCAGGCCGACAAGGGTGAAGGCCTTTACCGCCGCACGCTTTATACGTATTGGCGCCGCACCATCGCTCCACCGTCGATGGTGAACTTCGATTCACCCACGCGGGAAACGTGCTTCGTCCGCGAGGGCCGCACCAACACGCCCCTGCAGGCGCTCAATCTGATGAACGATGTGACCTATCTCGAAGCGGCCCGCAAGATGGCGGAGCGCATGCTTCGAGAAGGCGGAGATAGCCAGGCCGCGAGGCTCCGCTACGGGTTCCGGCTGCTGCTGGCGCGCGAGCCCAGTGCCGGGGAAGCGTCGATCCTCGCGCGCACCACCGATGAGTTCCGCCAAACCTACGCCGCCGATCGCGCGGCGGCCGTGAAGTATCTGGCTCAGGGCGATGCTCCGCGCGATGAAACGCTCGACGCCGCGGAACTCGCCGCCTACGCGGGCGCGGCCAGCCTCATTCTGAATCTCGACGAAGCGATTACGAAGGAATAAGGTGATCACAAGGCGTCTCTTCTTCTCGCGCACCGCTACCGGACTCGGCATCCCGGCGATCGCCACGCTGCTCAACGGCAAGGGCGGATTGGCCGGCCTGCCGCATTTCGCTCCCAAGGCCAAGCGCATCATTTACCTGTTCCAGTCGGGCGGTCCGTCGCAAATGGAACTGTTCGACTACAAGCCCAAGCTGGTGGAGTATCAAAACACCGATCTGCCCGAGTCGGTTCGCGGCGGCCAGCGGCTCACCGGCATGTCGGCCACCCAATCGAGCTTCCCCGTGGTGCCGTCGAAGTTCCAGTTCGCCCGCCACGGCCAATCGGCGGCGTGGGTGAGCGAACTGCTGCCGCACACGGCGAAGATCGCCGATCGGCTTACCTTCGTGAAGTCGATGCATACCGAGGCGATCAATCACGATCCCGCCGTGACGTTCTTCATGACCGGCTTTCAGATTGCCGGCCGCCCGAGCATGGGTTCGTGGCTTGCCTATGGCCTCGGCGCGGAGACCGAGGATCTGCCGGCGTTCGTCGTCATGATTTCTCCGGGCCAGGGTGGCACCGGCCAGCCCTTGTACGACCGGCTGTGGGGCAGCGGCTTTCTTCCCTCCCGCTATCAGGGCGTCAAGTTCCGCTCCATCGGCGACCCGGTGCTGTATCTCTCCAATCCCAACGGATTCTCTCCAGCCAACCGCCGCCAGTATCTCGATTCGCTGAAGGCGATGAATCAATTGAAGGCCGACGAACTGGGCGATCCAGAGATCGGCACGCGCATCGCGCAATATGAGATGGCGTTTCGCATGCAGACGTCGGTGCCTGAGTTGACCGATCTGGCCAGGGAATCGCCGGCGACCTTCGAGCTCTATGGACCGGATTCGAAGAAGCCTGGCACGTTCGCCTATAACTGCCTGCTGGCGCGCCGCCTCGCCGAACGCGGTGTGCGCTTCATTCAACTTTTCCATCGCGACTGGGATCATCACGGCAAGCTGCCCGAAGGGCTGCCCAAGCGCTGCAAGGAAACCGACCAGCCCGCCGCGGCCTTGATTCAGGATCTGAAACAGCGCGGCATGCTGGACGATACGCTGGTGATCTGGGGCGGGGAATTCGGACGAACCGTCTATTGCCAGGGCCGCCTCACCGCCGATGACTATGGACGCGATCATCATCCGCGCTGCTTCACCGTCTGGATGGCGGGCGGCGGAGTCAAACCCGGCGTGAGCATCGGCGAGACCGACGACTACGGCTACAACGTCGTGCGCGATCCGGTTCATGTGCACGACCTGCAGGCGACCATTCTGCACCTGGCGGGCATCGACCACACCAGGCTCACCTACAAATATATGGGACGCTATTTCCGGCTCACCGACGTGCACGGAAAGCTCGTCAAGGACGCCATCGCGTGAAAGCTGTCACCGGTTCGAATCTCGAATGGGCGGATGTTCCGGACCCCGTGGCCGGTCCCGGCCAGGTTCTGATTCGCGTGCGCGCAGCGGGGGTCAACCGCGCCGATCTGATGCAGGCCAAGGGCGTCTATCCGCCTCCGCCAGGGGTCACCGATATCCTTGGGCTTGAAGTGGCGGGCGTGATCGAAGGCACCGCAACCCGCGTCTGCGCGCTTCTTCCCGGCGGCGGCTATGCCGAAAAGGTGGCCGTTGACGAGCGCATGCTGCACCGTCTGCCCGAGACCTGGACGTTCTCACAGGGCGCCGCCTTTCCCGAAGTCTGGTACACGGCCTTCCTCAACCTGTTTCTCGAAGCGGGGTTGCAATCGGGCGAATCGATCCTGATTCACGCCGGAGCGAGCGGCGTCGGCACGGCGGCCATTCAACTGGCGCGCGCCGCGGGTGCGGTTCCTTACGTCACCGTTGGCTCGGAAGACAAAGCCGCATTCTGCCGCCAACTGGGCGCGGAAAAGGCGGTCAATTATAAGGAACAGGACTTTGCCGCCGAACTGCCGCCGATGGATGTGATCCTCGATTGCATCGGCGGGTCCTACCTGCCCAAAAACATTGCGATGCTCAAACGTTTCGGCCGGCTGGTGAATATCGGATTGCTGGGCGGCTCCAAGGGCGAACTCAACATGTCCCACCTGTTGATGAAGCGGCTGCGGGTGATCGGCTCGACGCTGCGCTCGCGCCCCACGGCCGAGCAGGCGGATATCAAGCGGCAGTTTGAAGAGCGTTTCTGGCCCGATCTGGTGTCCGGCAGGCTGCGCCTGATCGTCGATAAGGAGTTCCCGATCGCGCAAGCGGCCGAAGCGCATCAGTACGTAGCCGCCAACCGGAACACCGGCAAAGTGATTCTGACTATTTGAGCAGCGCGGTGATGGCCGCTTCCACCGCTTTCAGATCCGCTTCGCCGAAGAACGCGCGCACTTTCCTGCCCGTCTTGTCGTAGAGGAACGAAGCGGGCAGCGCGCCGCTCCATTTCGGATCGAGCGCGTTGACGAACTTGTCGTCGTCGGCGGCGCGGCGAATATAGTGCGGCGCGGGAACCTTCGACACGTCGAGAAACTTCGCGGCGGCGGCTTCCTGTTCCGGTTCATCGGCCGACACGGTGATCAGTTGAAAGCCGCGCGGCTTCAGCTTTTGTTCGAGGCGAACCAAGGCGGGCATCTCCGCCCGGCAAGGCACGCAATAGGTGGCCCAGAAGTTCACCAGCACCACCTTGCCCTTGTGCTGGGCCACCAGCTTGGCATAGCCCGATTCGTTCACCGGTGACAGGGCGGCCAAAAGCAGAAAGGCGGCAATCACCATGTTTTCCTCAGACGCTTGATAGTGCAGCCGAAGGCTTTCGTTCCGGTCACGGTAACGGGCTTTGCTTCGAGCAGCGACGCGATTGCGTCGCCAAGCCCGCGCACTCGCGTACGGGCGGGGTTGCGCGAGTCTTCAATGTGGCCCCGATAGCGCACCTGTCCGGCGTGGTCCAATACGAACGCCTGGGGTGTCATCGTCGCGCCCAGCCGGTCGGCAAGCACGTTTCCCACGTCGCGATAGACGGGGAACGGATATTCGGACGCCCTGGCGTGCTTGCGCACCATGTCCACCGGCTCGTTGTGGTTGGAGTTGACGAACAGAAAACGGGCGCGTCCCGAATACTCCCGGTAAAGCGCCGCCATGCGATCGCCGTAGTCGCTTGAAACCGGGCAGACGGCGGAGACGAACGTTATCACCGTGATGCCTCCATCGATCGGGATACGCTCCACCTGGCCCGACGAAACGTTGTGCAGCGCCACCGGCTCCAGGCCAAGGGCCAACAGCAGCAGGAGGCCCACTACTTCTTCGGTTCCAGTTTGAGGTTGATCACGGCGGCCTTGCGCGAGTCGAATACGCTCAGCGTCTTGACCCCGCTGGCCGCGCCCTGGTGTTCCGCCTTGATCTGATAATCCACGTCCGCGCTCAAGCCATGGAAGTGGTAGTTGCCGTCTTCCTTGGTGAAGAACGAACGGACTTGAAGAGACTTGGTGTCCTTCAACTGAACGATGGCGCCGGCGACGTTCTTATCGCCCTCATCCTTCACCACGCCGCTTAGGCTGCGCGTCTTGCCATCGTCGTCCTTTTTGCGCTTTTCCCCCCGGAACAGCGGAGGCGTATTTTGCTTCGGCACCTGTTGCGCCGCCAGAAACGCCGATGCGGTCAGCGCCGCCGCGATCGCGATATAGCGCCGGGATGTCATTGCGAAGCCTCCTTGCCGGCCGCCTCCAGGGTGAAGAAAACATCCTGCCGCTCTTCCCCTTGAATGGAGACCGCTTTCGTCTCTTCGATGAAACCGGGCGCCCGCACGCGCACAGTATAGCGCATGGGTACCGCTGGAACCCGAAAAGAGAACTCGCCTCTTGTGTCCGATTGCCCCTTCACCGGTTTCCTCTTCTTCCGGTTAGACGCACCCGCCCCGGCATCGGGTTGCAGTTCGATTTCGGCACCCGCCAGGGCCAGCCCCGGCTCGCGGAACACGGTGCCTGAAACGATGGCCGGTCCCGGCTTAGCGGGCTTCTCCGCCCGCGCCAGGACCGCGCTCAGCACCATGGGAAAAATCAACCGGCGCTCTACCAATCCTCTTCTTCCTCGTCTTCTTCCTCTTCGTCTTCGTCCTCGTCGTAATCCTCGTCTTCTTCCTCTTCCTCCTCGTCGTCGTCGTCCGACTCCAGTTCCAGGGGCTCAACGCCCACTACGCGCAGGCTTGCTCCGCATTCATCGCAGCTGAGCGGATCTCCTTCATCCAGTTCGTCTTCTTCCACATCGATCGCTGCTTCGCATGCAGGACAGGTCACCATCTCTCAATCCCTCCCAAAATTTGCACGCCCATTCTTTGTACTCGAACGCCGGGCTGGAATGCAATCCGCATCGTGTTCCTTTCACGAAGATACACGATTTCCGGGGCCGGTTGGTTGAGATATTTCGGGTGGATTGCGGCAAGTCCAAAACGGCGGCGGGCGTCCATTTGCATGGTGCCGTCTTTCACGCTATAACGTTAGTCCAGCCGCATGGCGCGGCTGGAACAGGAAAGGGTGAACAAAATGTTGGGCGAATTTAAGGAATTCATCAGCAAAGGCAGCGTGATGGACCTGGCGGTCGGCGTCATCATCGGAGGAGCGTTTGGAAAGATCGTCGATTCACTGGTGGGCGATCTCATTATGCCGGTGGTGGGGTCGGTCACCGGCGGCATCGATTACAGCAACATGTTCATGCCGCTCGACGGCAAGACGTACACGACTCTAGCCGACGCCAAGAAAGCCGGCGCGGCCGTGTTTGCCTATGGAAGTTTTATCACCGTAGTCATCAACTTCGTTCTGTTGGCGTTCTGCATATTTCTACTCGTCAAGTGGGTGAACAGCATCATGCCGAAGGCGGCTCCCGCGCCGCCTCCGGGTCCGTCGCCGGAACAGAAACTGTTGGGCGAGATTCGCGATCTGCTGGCGCGGCGCTAGGCCTGGCTTGGAACGGTGCTCCCCGCGATCTGCCGCTGCTCGTTGGGCATGATCACCCAGCAGACGATGTAAGGGATGATCGCCGGCAGCGCGGGGAACACCGCCAGCGCGACAAACATCACTCTCACCAGCACGGGATCGATTCCCCAGTAATTGGCCAGTCCCAGGCACACGCCTGCCACCTTCCGGCCTTCGAACGGCCGAACCAGCGGGCGGTAGGGTGCCGGAGCGGGGGCAGGGGCATTGCCCGTCGCCGCTCCGCATTGCGAACAGTAGCGCACAGCGTCATCCAGGGCGACGCCACATTTGGTGCAGTACATCGTGAAGTCTCCTTCGATTGAGGAATACGCAACTCGCGGACGGTCCGTTCCCTATTTCGCGATGGCGTGGAAAACGGCACCGGTGGCGCGCGCGTAGTCGTCCGGCGCGAGGAATACCTGCAGGCCGCGCATGCCGCCCGAGACTGAGATGATGTCCCAAAGAATCGCCGTTTCATCCAGATAGACGGGATAGGGCTTGCGGCACCCGAACGCCGTCACTGCTCCTCGCATGTAGCCGGTGAGATTCTGCACGTCCTTGAGCGGCGCCGTTTCCACCTTGCGGTCGCCCGTCACGCGCGCCAGCGCCTTCAGATCGAGCTGCAGGTTGCCGGGAATCACCGCCAGGCACGGCCCGTTGCGATCGCCGATGGCCACCAGCGTCTTGAACACCTGCTCACAAGGCAAGCCCACCTTGGCCGCCACTGTCTCGGCGGACAGATCTTCCGGGTCGACTTCGTACTCCCGTGTCTGGTAGGGAACGCCCAACTGGTCGAGGAGCCGGAGGGCGTTGGTCTTGGCGGCCATGGTCTCAAAAAAGAAAACGGGCGGTCCGTTAGGACCGCCCGTATCCCGCAAGCATTGTGGTTGTTAGTAGGCTCCGAAGAAGACCTTGGTGGTCGCCTTCGAGAAGCGGCCCCTGGAGTCGGTGACCGTCAGTTCGAAGACGTACTCGCCAAAGGCCAGGTTAGCGAAGCGGACCGTCGGAGTGGCCGTGTCGGCGCCGAGGATCAGCTCCGGCTGGCGCCCGATGGCGCGCCAGGAGTAACCGATCACCAGCCCATCCGGATGGAACGACCGGGTGCCGTCGAGCCGGATCTCGCGGTTGGTCGTAATCTGGTTCGGACCGGCGTCGGCGATCGGCGCGCGGCCGTCCACCGGACCTTCGATCGTCACCTTAACGTCAACCCGCGCCGTGACGGCGCCGCCGCGGCGGCCCACCGCACGCAGAGTGTAGGAGGTGTCGGCGTTGGGTGAAACCGTTGAGCTGCCATTGGCGCTCACGGCCCCCACGCCGTCCAGCACGACTTCCGAGGCGCCCTCGGTCGTCCACGACAGCACTACCGGTGCACCCGGTCGCGGCGAAGTGGGCGGATTGGCGCTGAAGCTGATGATGCGCACCGGCGGAATGACGTTGAGCGTCACTTCGGCGCGGCTCTCGCCGGCCCGGTTGGTGGCCGTGAGAATGTAGCGGGTCGTATCGAGCGGCGATACCTCGCGGCTGTCGATCGGGGTGACCGCGCCGATGCTCGAGATATTCACGTTGGTGGCATTCTCCACCTGCCAGAACAACGTCGCCTGTTCGCCGCGTCCGATCTCGCCGGGGGTCACCGAGAACCGCAGGATGCGCGGCGCCTCGCCGTCGGTACTGATCTTGACCGCTACCTGGGCAGTGGTGCTGCCGAAGCGGTTGCGCGCGGTCATCAGATACGTGGTGTCTTCGGTGGGCGAAACAGTTTGCGTGCCGTTCTGGGCGACGCCGCCGACGTTGGTGATTTCCACCGAATCGGCATTCTCGGTCTGCCAGGCAAGCGAAGTGGACTCGCCGGGGCGAATCGTCATCGGCGCCGCCGTGAAGCTGAGGATGCGCACCTGCGCCTGCAGCACGGTCACCGTGACCGTCTCGTTCACTGCGCCGAAGCGGTTGCTGGCCGTCAATCTGTAGGTGGTGGTCTGCAGCGGCGCCACCTGCGTGGAGGTGCCGCTCACCGGTCCGATTCCGTCGATCACCACCTGGTCGGCATTCTCGGTCGCCCATGTGAGCGTCGAAGACTGGCCGGCGTTGATGGTAGGCGGATTGGCCTGGAAGCGAGTGATGCGAACCTGCGGATTTCGCGAAACCGTGACGTTCACGCGCGCCGAGGAGGACGAGTTGCGGTCGTCGGAGACCGTCAGCCGGAAGGCGTAGCTCTGCCCTTCCACCGCGGCGAAGGTCGCCCTGGACGTGCTGGCTCCGGCGATCGACACGGCTGGACCCGCCACCTGCGTCCAGCGATAGGTGATCGGATCGCCTTCCGGATCGTAGGAGGCGGAGCCGTCGAGGGTAACGTCGCCCGGATTGATGCCCAATTGATCCGGACCGGCATCGGCCACCGGCGCATCGTTGCCGGTGCGCACGCGGCGCGTGATCAGCTCATAGCGCACGCGGGGCACGTCGGCCGGGACCGGATGATCCACCGCGGCATAATCCTTCGGGCGGATCCAGTTGCCGAAGCGCAGGCCGGCCACCACGCGGCCGTTGTTGCTGCGCCCGAGGAACGTTTCGTTCATGCCGCCTTCGAGCGTGAACGCGAGTTGTTCGCTCAACGGGAAGATGAAGCGCAGCGTGCCGCCCGGACGATCGGCGTTGCCATAGCTCTTCAGATAGCCGAAGTTGCCCTCGGCGTAGATGTCTTTGTAGACGCCCAGGGTCGCCTGTCCGCCGATCTGATCCACCGCTTTCAACAACGTCTGGATTTCGAGAGTGCGGGCGATGGAGTTGCGGGCGATCAGACGGTTATCGAGAAACGCCTTGGATCCAAACAACCCGACCTTGCCCTGCTTGAAGATGTAATCGAATACCGCCGAGCCCTGGCCAAGCGTTCCACCGTTCTGGAATTCATTCAACTGCACGTTCTTGAAGCTGCCGAACAGGCCGGTCTGAAAGCTTCCGATGCGATTGACCATACCGATGTCGAATTGGCCTTCCTTGCGGTCGCGGAAATAGAGATACTCACCCTGGGCTTGCAGGGCGAAGTGCTTGTTGATGGGCGCAAAGTAACGGCCGCTGCCGGTGAAGGTCAGTTTGCCCGCGTCATCGACGCCGGCGTTCATGCCGAGCATCTGGAAGCGCGGCATGCGATTCTTGAGGATCGCGTCGTTGGCCGTCTTCTCCGTGATGGTTTGCATCTCGGAGGCCGATAGCGGCTTGGGCAGATTCTTCAACTCGTTCTGCATCGCCGTCTGCGACGCCGCCTGGCTGTTCTTCAAGGCATCGAGCTCACGCTTGAGATCGTCATTCTCTTTCTTGAGATCCCGCAGCATGTTCGCAATCTCGTCGAGCTTGTCCAGGCGCTTCAGCACAGCGTCGTCGGCGGCACGCGCACCCGCGCCCGCACCGGCGCCGCCAGGGCCACCCGCTCCACCGGGACCGCCCGCGCCCGCCTGTCCCTGCATGGCGCGAATGGCGTCGGCTACACTACCCGATCCCACCACCCGGCCCTGGCCGTCGGTAACGGCGGCATCGACACGACGGTTGAGAAAACGCGCTTCCGGCGACCGTCCGCTCACCTTGGGGCGGCGCTTGCCAGCCGTTTGCGCATCGATCTGGCCGGGGTTGGCGCCATACTTGGTCAGAAATTCCTTGACCGTGTTGGCACGCTGCGCACCCAGCTTGTCGTTGCTGCGATCCGAGCCACGGTCGTCGCCATGGCCCACCAGCTTCACCTTATACGCCGGGAACGCCTTCAGCAGTTCGGCGAGCTTCAAAAGGGTGGGATAGCCATCCACCAAAACCGAGGAGCCATACTCGAAGTTGATCTCCTCCCAATCATCCTTGGATGCTGTCGTCTCCAGACCCTGACCATAGGCAAAAGACGTCAGAAATAAAGCAGCCAAAAGACGCTGGCTCATGCGTGAACGCATTTTTCCTCCATACCTTATATATTTTAAGGGGCGAGCACTGTCACTTTATGGCCACGGTGTGCCATGGAATTTCTTTTCCGACTCGTGACTCTGATTCGCAGTATAGCAATCGAACGGCCAATTCAGGCCATAAATTTCGGAACCTTTTTGCCCGTGGCTGACAATACTACTCAGAGGCAAACGTTTATCAAGGATTCGAATGCTAAGCGGTGATTCGAGCGATCAGGAACTGGTGCTGGCGGCCTCGCGAGGATCGCAAGTTGCCTTTCAGTTCCTGTACCATCGCCACCACCTTAAAGTCTATCGGTTCGCGAGAGCTATGACTTTCCGTTCCGATCTGGCGGACGAAATTACACAGGAAGTCTTTTTTATCCTCATTCGCGGATTGAGTCGTTTTGACGCCGGGCGGGGCGAATTGCGCCACTACCTTTTAGGAATCGCGCGTCATGAAACGCTGCGGGTATTACGTAGGGAACGGCTATACGTTGAATTAGAAGATGCGCCATCGGTGCCGGTCACCCTGCCGGACGCCATGCCCGGCTTCGAGCAAATCCGTCACGCGATCGACTCGCTGCCGCCGGCCTACCGCGAAGTCGTCCTGCTTTGCGAGATGGAAGAAATGGATTACAAAGACGTGGCCAGGATGCTCGACTGTCCGGTGGGCACGGTGCGGTCGCGGCTGCACCGCGCGCGGGCGCTGCTTCTGGAAAAGTGTCAGGCACGAAAGGTCAGGGCCAAAGTATGAGTTGTGCATGGGTGAGGGAAGCCGCGCGCGATCGGGCCGAAGCGGAAGCGCACGCGCGCCAATGCCCCGAATGCGCGGCGTGGCTGGAGGCCGGGCGCTCGCTCGACGCGGTTCTGCGCGAGATGGCGGTGGAGCCAATGACAACCGGTCCGTCGAGGGCCGTGGAAATCGCCGTGATGAAGGAGTTCGCGCGGCGCGGCCGGCGGCGCTGGCTGACTTGGGCGGTTCCGGCCGCCGCGGCTGCCATGCTGGTGGCCGGAGTGTTCTGGCCGCGGGAGCCGAAGCTTCCACCGCCCGCCGAGGTGACGGAAACGGTGTCGAGCTTTATCCCGGTGCGCTATGGAGCGCCGGTGCGGCCTCGGGAAACGCTGCAGGTGATGCGAATGGATTTGCCGCGCGCCGAGCTGTTGCGGTTGGGACTGCCGGTGGGTCCTGAGAATGCGCACGGGATGGTGAAGGCCGACGTGCTTCTGGGTGAAGACGGGCTGGTGAAGGGAATTCGATTCGTTTACGGGTCGCAGCGATTGGAAACAAAAGGAGTCATACGATGAGGCTGGAATTCACATTGGCCGCGGGGCTGGCCGCGGCCGGCTCAATATATGGACAGGTGCCGGGGCAGGCAAGGGGGGAACGGGTGATTCACGACGTGGTGGTCGCGGCCGGCGAGGCCGGTCCCGCCCACACGATGCAGTTTTTTTCGGTTAGCGATTTCGCGGCGGGCGCCGTCGTGAAGGGGCAGCCCTACAGCGCGGATTCGACCACCGAGATGGTGCGCACTCTGGCCGATGGCACCCGCATCGTCCACAAGAACACCGCGTCGATGGCGCGCGACAAGGAAGGGCGCACGCGGCGCGACAACACCCTGGGCCACATCGGGCCGTGGGCCACCGCCGGGCAGGAGGCGCCGCACATGGTCACCATCACCGATCCGGCGGCCAAGGAAGTGTACCTGCTCGATATGAACGCCAAGACTTACCGCAAGGTGCGCGGCGGACAGGCAGCGTCAATGCGGGGCACCAAAGTGGAGGCGGGCGTGACGCAATCGATCGAACAGGAAGTTCACGTCGCCGTGAAAGGGGTGAAGGTGGAACCTTCGGCCGGGACCTTCACGGCCGCGGTGCCGGCTTTCCGATTGCTGGATAAAGGCCAGGGTAAGAAGGAAAGCCTGGGACGCCAGATGATGGAAGGCGTCATGGTGGAGGGGACGCGCGAAACCTCTACGATTCCGGTGGGCGAGATCGGCAACGACCGGGCCATCGTATCGACCACCGAGCGCTGGTATTCGCCGGAACTGCAGATGGAGATTTACACCAAGACCGTCGATCCGCAGTTTGGCGAATCGAGCTATCGGATCGGCAATCTGCGGCGGCAGGAACCGGATGCGGCGTTGTTCCGCGTGCCAGGCGATTTTCAACAGGCACCCGACCGGCCGATGTCCCCCATGCGCATCATGCGCAAAGGGCCGGAATAGATCAGCGCCGGGAGGCGAGTCGCAGCAGCTCCGGGATGAGGCTGAGTTGTCCCAGATGCTGCTGCGACTCGGTGCCCGAGAAGCCTTTGACCAGAAATCCGCCCGCCTCGGCTGTCGTGCGCGCCGCGATCTTCCCGCTCTCCCTGGCGGCGCGGCGCTTCAAGCCCACCTGCTCGAGCAGCCAATCCGCCGTGAGCCGCGCGGTGGCGTAGGCATTCGATTCCACATCGGTATGCGTCAGCACGAACTGCTTCCGGCCCACGATGGCGTCTTTCGACAGTTTCAGCCAGACGGCCATCTGCTCCGGCGAAGGCGTGTTGCGGCCTTGGAAGTCCGCGTATACCCCGTCGATGGCCACCACGCCCCTGGTCTTGCCGTACACCTCTTCGTCCCGCAGAATCGTTCGCACCGCGCCGCACCCGGCGCTGAAACACCCAAGCGTCAACGGGCCGAACTTCAGATTCGTTTTGGCTTCGGCCTCGCGAATCATCTTCGGAAATGCATCGGGCGGCAGGAACGTGGAAACGTAAGGATCGGAGTTGGTGGGAAAATTCACCGCCAGCACCGCGCCGCGATTGCCGCCGGCCGCCGTTTCGATGCCGCCCGCGCCGTGAAAGAAAATCACCAGTGGCTGCGGGACTTCAAGACGCGACTGCGCGGGCAGGTAAAGCGTCCCTAGGGAGAGCGTAAGCTGTTGTTGCGCGCCCGCGGCGGTGGTGAGCACAACAAGCGCGCCTAGCAAAGCTTTGGTCATGGATCAGAACGACACGTTTACAATGATGTCGGATTTCGCGGGCGCCTCGATTCCGACGCGCAGTTGGCGGTTGGCCGCGTCATAGCGCCAGGATCGCGGCGCGAGCGGGCCCTCCCCTTCGATGGTTTCGCGAAACGCCGGGCCATCGGGCTCGTTCACCTTCGCCGGCTTGTCGAAGTGGTGAATCACCCATTCATACCGCCGCGCCACCTTCGATTCGATTTCCACGCGCCAGATACCGGCGGCCGGTCCGGCATGCGCCTGCGAGTAATCCGATACGTCGGGCTCGAGCAGAAAGAATTCGCCTCCATTTTTTGGGAAGTAGTGAAGCTCCACCGGGTCGCCCTTGTTCACGCCTGCCAGTGGGACGATGGCGCCGTTTTTGACCAGGACGATCAGGCCGTCGGCCGGCGTCTCGATAGTGGTGCGGCGGCGGCCCTGGTACGTACGGTTGGTGTTCCAGTCGGTCCAGTTGCCCATCGGGACATAGAGCTCGCGGCTCGGTGCGCCGTCACAGACGGGCGCCAGCAGAAACTCGTCTCCAAACATGAAGGCCTTGTCTTCGAGACCGGCCTGGGGATCGCGCGGAAACTGCATCGTGAGCGAGTGCAGAACGGGGAAGCCGCGATAGCGCGCTTCGTCGGCGTAGGTGATCAGGAAGTGGGAAAGCCGGCTGCGCCAGGCGCGCGCCTGTTCGATCATCTGCGCGCGCGGACCGGGCAGTGGATCGGGCGCCGAGTCGTAAACCAGCGGCGAGAAAACACCCAGCCGCAACGCCCGCCGGAACGTATCGTCGCCGGCCGAGCGGTAGCGCGCCAGATCGAAAGCGGGCAAAAGCTGGCCGGAAAGCGTCGAGTGCATCAGCGCGTTCGTCTCGGCGCAGAGCAGATCGGTTCCCGTCAGCGGCGACGAAGGAAGCGCAGTGGCGGCACGCGGCAGCCGCGGCATGGAGATCAGACCGAGATCGGCCTTGCCCGGCGGTTCGATGTTGCCGGTGACGCGGTTGCGCTCCTCCCAAATTTCTTTCACCGAGGGACCAAAGGCAAAGAAGTACTCGAAGGTATCGCCGGTGTGTCCGGACACCCGTAGCAGCGCGGGCGCGGTTTTGCCGATATCGAACGTGGGTGCCGGTGTGGCGGCCATCCAGAACGCATAGCCACGGCTGGAGATAAAGAATGGCGCGGTGGGCGTCAGCGTGAGCCCGCGAGCGTCGAGCCCCGGCTGGTGCCTGGCGCCGAAGCCGTAGAAGCGCTCACTCGAGCGAATCTCCAGATCCAACGCTTCGATGGTGGCGGCCGTTTCCTTGAACAGGTTCAAGCCGCCGGGCACGAAGATGGAAAGCAAACCGGAGCGGCTGTCGAACTGCACCACCAGTTCCTCGGTTTCAAATTTCGCTTCAAAGCCCGTCTCGGTGCTGCGCTTGGTTACCGTGTCCGTGGTGATGGCTGAACGCTTGGCGAGTTTGCCGCGCGCGACGCGCACGCAGGAGGGACTGATGAATTCGATTTCGGCGGTGTCTGAAAGCTTGACGATGTTCTGGGCCGGCGCGGCGGCCGCCAACAGAACGAACAATGCGAGGCGCCTCATGAAAGCAGCAACAACCGATCCTGTTCTTCCCCGGTCACCATGGCGGAGTTCTCTCCAATGTAGCAATTGACTTCCGAGCGGATGCCGAAGGCGGGCAGATAGACGCCGGGCTCGATGGAGAAGCACGTGCGCGCGATCAGGCGGCGCGTATCGTGGCTTTCGAGATTATCCATGTTCGCTCCGTTGCCATGCACTTCCTGCCCGATGGAGTGGCCCGTGCGATGGACGAAGAATTCGCCGAAGCCCGCCGCTTCGATGACGCCGCGCACCGCGTCGTCCACCTGATAGCCGCTCACCGTCTGGCGGGCGGCAATGGCGGCTTTGACGAAATCGCTACCGGCCGTTCGCGCCTTCCGAACGATTTCGAAGACATTGAGTATGTCGGCCGGTGGGTTCGTTCCGCCATATCCGGTCCAGGTGATGTCGTAGTAAACCGACTGCGGCTGGGTCAGCTTCGCCCACATGTCGATGAGCACCAGATCGCCGGGGCGAATAGGCGTTTCGTTCGATGGCGACGGTTCGTAGTGCGGGTTGGACGCATTGGCGTTGACGGCCACGATGGGGCCGTGATCGGTGAACAGGCCGTTGGCCTCGAAGCGGTCGCGAATGAACTGGGCGATCTCAAACTCGGTAGCCGTTCTGGCTGCGGCGAGGGCTTCCTTGATCCGGTCGAACGCGGCGCGGCGGATGGCGTCCACGCGGCGCCCGGCTTCGAGATGCGATTCCAGTTGATCCTCAGACCAGCGAGCCTCGAAGTGCTGCACCAGGTCGGCGGAGGAAGCCACTTCCAGGCCAAAGCCGCGAATGAGATCGATGGTGCCGGCATCGACCATGGCGACATACGGAATCTCGCAATTGGGCGAATGCTGCATGGCGATCCGCCGCGCCCCGTCCAGGATTCGCGGCAGGCTTTCCCGCAGCGTGTTCCATCCCGAATAGACCGACTTGCCGCCGGGCAGCGCATCGAGCATGGCCGGCTCCACTCGATGCACCAGACGCCGCGGCTCACCCGAGCGCGGGATGAAGTAATACCACCGGCGCGAAGGTGTGCGCGGCGCTTCAAAGCGCAGGATGCTGTAGGCCAACGGATCGCGGAAATGATGATCGTAGAACAGCCAGCCGTCGAGATCGGCATCGGCCAGCGCCGCTTGAATTTCAGCGAGGGGTATTGGCATTACCTTACGGCTCCCATGAGACGGACCATCGGTCTGACCAGCAGCGCGAGCACGAGTCCGGCGGCGACCGCGAAGGCACCGACCGATCCGAGCAGTTGCGGCAGCGGCATGGCTTCATAGAGGGCCGCCATGCGCCCTCCCAGGTAGTTGCCGAGCGAGATGGAGAGAAACCAGACTCCCATCATGAATCCGCCCACGCGCGCCGGTGCCAGCTTGGTGAACGCGGAAAGGCCGACCGGGCTCAGGCAAAGCTCGCCCGTTGTATGAAGGAAATAAGTGACGACCAGCCACATCGGACTGACTTTGGTTCCGTTGGCGGCGAGCATCGCTCCAGCGGCGAGAATGAGAAAGCCGAGTCCGGCCTGCACCAGCGCCAAAGAGAACTTGGTGGGGCTAGACGGATCGCGTGGGCCAAGCTTCAGCCATAGCCACGCAAAAACAGGCGCGAGAGCCACGATGAAAAAGCCGTTGACCGATTGGAACCAACTGGCGGGATATTCCCATCCGAGCAGAGTCGTATCGGTGCTGCGCGCCGCGAACAGATTTAGTGTCGAGCCCGCCTGTTCGAATACCGACCAGAACAACGTGGAGGCGAGGAACAGCACCGCGATGACGATGATCCGCTTGCGCTCTTCGGGGGACCAGTTGGCGGCCAGCAGCATCCATCCGAACAGCCCGATCGTGAGGATGGTGAGACCCGTGCCCGCGATGCCGTTCAGCGTTTGCGCGGTGAGGGCAAGGACGCCGGTAGCGTCGAGGGCGAACAGCAGGATGGCGGCGGCGACGGTGCCGAGCAGCACCCGGACAAACAGGCGGCGCTGCTGGCGATCCTCGGCGGCGGAAACCGGAACCGGGTGGAGGCCGGCGCTGCCCAATCGCGAGCCGCCAAGGGAAAACTGCAGGATGCCCAGCAGCATGCCCGCCGCCGCCAGGGCGAGTCCCGCGCGCCAGCCATAGAAGCGCGCCACCCAGCCGCAGGCGAGCGGTGCCACGAAGGCGCCCGTGTTGATGCCCATATAGAAGATGGAGAAGCCGGCATCGCGCCGCGTATCGCCTTCTTCGTATAGCTGCCCGACGATGGTGGAGGCATTCGGCTTGAGCAGGCCCGTCCCCACCACCACCAGCGTGAGGCCGCCATAGAAGGCGGCCGAGGCCGGAAAGGCGATGAGGAAGTAGCCGGCGGTGATGATCACGCCGCCGATCAGGACGGCGCGGCGCTGGCCCAGGATGCGATCGGCAATCCAGCCGCCGGGCAGCGAGGCCATGTAGACCATGGCGGTGTAGAGCCCGTAAATCGCACTCGCCTTGGCGACGTCGAAGCCCAGGCCGCCGTCGGCCGCCGATGACGTCATGAACAGGATCAGCAGCGATCGCATCCCGTAGTAGCCCCATCGCTCCCACAGCTCGATGAAGAACAGCGTGGAGAGTCCCTTGGGATGGCCGAAGAAGGAAGTGTCGATGGCGGCGGGCATTCGCTGGTGACCTTCGATTCTATCAGGGGCGAGGCCTGCGTCAGTTCGCCAGCCGGTCTGCGCCCTCCTTGCGGCATCAGGCAGGGGGCGGGCTTCCGCGGCGCTACGCCCGCGTGTGACGCGTGTCGATTTCAAGCGTGACGGCGCCGCGCACGATGGCATCGGCGATGCGCACGGCGGCGGCCATCTGCTTGACGTCGTGCACGCGCACCATGTGCGCCCCGGCCAGAATCGCCGCCGTCACGGCCGCCGCGCCGGCAAAGGCCGTCTCCTCGTCGGTCGCCTGGCGCAGGAAGCTTTTTCGCGACGGCCCGATCAGGATCGGATAGTCGAGCTTGGCAAGCATCGGCAGGCGCGCCAGAATCTCCGTGTTCTCTTCCTTGCGCTTGCCGAACCCGAGCCCCGGATCGACAACCATGCGCGCCTTCTGCACGCCCGCCCGCAGCGTCCGATGCACACAGGCTTCGAGATCCGCGCACACCGAACCCATCGGATCCTTGAGCGACGGCAGCTTGGCCCATGAATCGGGCGTGCCGCGCATGTGATTCAGAATCAGGCCCGCATCGTACTTGGCCGCCGTCTTGGCCAGATTCGGATCGAAGGTGAGCGAAGACGGGTCGTTGATGATCACCGCGTCGAACTCCATCGCCTTCTCGGCCACGGCGGCTTTGTAGGTGTCGACCGAGATGGGGATGTTGAGCCGGTTGCGCAGCCTCTTGAGAACGGGAATCAGGCGGCGCAACTCTTCGGCCTCGGCCACACGCTCCGAGCCGGGCTTGGTCGACTCGGCGCCGATGTCGAGAATGTCGGCGCCTTCTTCCTCCAGTTCGAGCGCGCGGGCGTAGGCACGATCGGGATCGTAGTAGCGCCCGCCATCGGAAAACGAGTCCGGTGTGACGTTCAGAATTCCGACGATCAGCGTGCGCTCACCGAGCAGGATTTCGCGTCCGCGAGTCTTCCAGAGATAGGGTTTACGGGCCAATTCCAAAGGCTAGCACGATGCCTGCGCCAGTCATCGGCGCCGGCGGGCGGCCATGGCGGCGAGCAGCCCAAAGGTCAGCGCCAGCGTGGAGGGCTCGGGCGCGTCCACCGGATCCACGAACGTCTGCGAGGAGAACCAGTTTGCCGGAGCCTCCGCTATCAGTTCGCCGACGGAGACGGTAGTGGCCGTTCCGTAAATGACGCCGATTTCGAAGGAGTGAGTACCGGCAGCCGATGGCGAGAGGTGCACCGCGCCCTTGATCGTCGAAGGAGCGCCGGTCAACAGGCCCAGCACTCCGATCTGCCCATCGAGCCTGTAGCCCAGCGCGCCAAGGACTCCCGCCGGCATCGACACACCCCAGCCCATTGAAACGCCCGTTCCTTCCGCCGCCTTGAGGTTCGAGAACGACACGCTTTGATGGAACAGGTTGAGGCTCTGTCCCGGCAGCGTATACTGCCGGCTCGCCCAGGCGCCGATTTCCTCCACACTCACACCGCTGCCGCTGAGATCGACGGTGATTTCAAAACCGGGGCCGCCGCACAACTCGACCACCGCGCCGTTCACCGCACAAGCGAGCGAACTGGCGTGCGCGAGCGAAGCGGCCAGAAACGGAATACATACGAGAGAGAGCCGGATATTCATAGATAGGTTTTTGCGTTGCCTATGTATGATTCGGCGGGCACACTTGTACGCTCTATAGGACCGATGGTTCAGGAAACAGTAAGGCGAACTACCGCGTGGCCATGTAATGGTCGATGACGGAAATGTTCTTACGCGCGCGCGCCGACTCGTCCAGATCCGCGTTCAACGCGATCATTTGCGAGAAGTGTTTGCGCGCGGCCACCAGCAATCCGAGATCGCCTTCGGCGTCGGCCTGCTTCATATAACTGAGGGCGAGCGCGTAGTGAGTGAGGGGATCTTTCGGATCGAAGGCCAGCGCCTTCTGGCAAAACGCGACGGCCGCTTCGAACCGCTGCTGGCGCTGCTCGCAATCGCAGAGCCCGAAGTAGGCGAGGTTGCGCAGTTCGCGCCAGACATCCTGCGTCCCGGCGCGGCTCTTGCGAAAGAACTTGAAGCCGATGGCGTAATAGCCGAACTTCTCGACGGCGCTGCTGTCGAAGTTGGAAAGCTGCAGATACTGGCGGTATTCGGCCGCCGCGGCCGCCCACTGCGTCTGGCCGCGCAAGCCTTCGGCCAGCCAGAAATGCGCTTCGGCGTTGGCGGGCGTCAGGCGCACCGCCTGGCGCGCGGAGTCGACCGCCTCCCCGTATTGTTCCTTGATGCGATAGGCCTGCGAGAGCAGGTAGTAGGCGAGCGCATGGCCACGGTCGCGCCGCAAGACCTGATTCAACTGCCGGATCGCCTCGTCGGTGTCGCCTTTGTCAAACAGCATGCCGCCATAGGTGGCGCGGGCCTCCACAAAGTCCGGATCGATGTCCAGGGCTTTGCGAAACCAGGTCTCGGCGGATTGGAAATCGTGAAGGTCGCGGTGGGCGCGGGCGAGGTAGAGAGCGGCTTCGGAATAGGTGGGATCGAGCGCAAGCACTTCTTCGAAATCCGTGACGGCACGCTTGTATTGATCGGGTCCGCGCGCTTTCTGGTAATGCTCGACGGCCGGACCGAACTTGTCGATGGCGGCGCGGGGGCGGCGGCGCGGCACGTTCAACAGCAGCTTGATGGTGGATTCCTGGCCGGGATAGACCAGTTCCTCGCGCGGCCCCACCGGCTCGTAGCCCATGTGTACGGCGCGCACCGTGTGCACGCCCGGCTTGAGGCCCGGCACGCGCAGCGGCTCGCCTTTCTTCGCCACGCCTTGCGACTGGCCATCGACGAACACCTCCACCCCGTCGCGATTCGACTCGAAGATGAGCGTGCCGGTTTCAGGCGGAGGCGGCGCGCCGCGCGTGGCGCGAGTCGGGTTGTAGGCCAGCAGCATCTGATTGTCGAAGCTGCCGCCGGCGGTGGGATTCTGCCGCGCCGTGCTGGCCTGGCGTACCTCGCGCTGCACATAGGCCGCGAGCTCGTCGGCGGTCACCACGCCGTCGCCCGATTCATCCGCCTCGCCTTCCAGGCCCTTTACCACGTAGTAAGTAAAGATGCCGTGCCCGCCGCCCCAGTCCTTACTTTCAAAAGACCGTTCGCGATCGCGGCTGGCGGTTAGGGAAAACAAGGACCGCGTCAGATCCTTCAACCGGCTGTTGATGGTCTGCGTCTCGGTGTCGGAGGTGACCGCGCCCGAATGGCACGAATCGGTCAGCAGAACCTTCCATTTGCCTTTGATACGGCTGCCGAAGGCGGCGCCCAGTTCGTCGGTGGAATAGCCGGTGCCCGCGATGTCGGCGCGGCTGAAGTCGGCGGGCGCCAGGTAGACCTTGCCCTGATGGACGAAGCCATGGCCGGCGAAATAGACCAGCACGCGGTCGTCTTCCTTCGCTACCGAAGGCAGCCAGGTCTCGATTTCATGGCGGATGTTGCGCAGCGTGGCTCTGTCGCCGGTCAGCTTGTGTACGTTCTCGGCCGGGAAGTTGCCGCCTTCCCGGCTGATGAGAATGGAATACATCGCTTCGGCGTCTTCGCCGGTGAACAGCAACTGCTCCTTGGCGGCGAGATTGCGGTAGTTGGAAACACCCACGATTACGGCGTAGCTTTTGGGCACGGCGGCCTTGCCCGCCAGCGGCGCATCGATCGATTCCATGCGCGTCACCACCAGATCGCGCGCCTTGCCGGGCGCGGGCGCCTGCTGCTGGGCGGCAGCGAAGGCGGCGAAGAGGATCAGCGGGACGGCGGGCATGTGTTTTTAGCGATGGGCCAGACGGAACTCGTAGACCACTGGACCGGCCAGCGGCTCGGGCGACGACACCACCGATTGTTCCTGTTCCTTCAGGAACACCAGTTGCCGCGAACGCCCGGCCGGCACCGATTTCAGGTTCGAAGGCATGCGGCGCGACTCATCCACGGCTTGCGCGCCAGCCGAGGAGTCGACGCATTCGCCTCGCGCGCGTAAAATCGAATCGTCGCACCGCGGCCGTAAATTCGATGGCGCGCCGCCGGTGGCCGGTGGTGGCGGCGGCAGCGGCTTGTACGATTTTTCCGGCGTCATGACCCAATACAGAATGTCGAAGCCTCCGGGGCCTTCCACGCGGAACGAGCCTCCGGTGGCCGGCACAAGGTATTCCTTGCCCGCCACCACGCGATTTTCGGTGCCCGTATCCTGGCGCGGAAACAACCTCGTGTAAGTGCCGCTGGTGCCGTGGTTCATCACGTAGAGATGGCCGGCGAAGTTCGTTTTGAAGCGGAACCGCAGTTGGTCGTCTTTCCCGAAAACATAACCGGGATCGACCACGCGCCAGCCCGATTTGTCCTGGAATTCGAGGGTCAGTTCCATGCGGTTGGCCCCCTGCGTCATTGCTCGCGTCTGGCCGAAAAGAGCGGACGAAGCCGCGGCCAGAATTATCAGCCCGGTCCAGACGGGCGAGTGGCTCAAAATCATCGGAGCACCACCAATTACTCGTGTTTCAATTCGACATCGATCACTAGGCGTGCGTCGCGACGGCCGCTTGGTTCGACAGCGTAGAGAGCTTCTTCCTTCTTGCTCACTTTTTCAATGATGAGGTCGCGGCTGAGCATTTCGCTGCGCAGCCGGCCAACCAGGTCGTCGTCAATGGCGCTGGCAATCATCATGGGTTTTTCTTTCGGCGCGGGCGTTGCCGTGGGTTTCGCCTTTTCCACGGGTTTGGCCGGCTGCGTCAGTTCGTAGATCAGCTTTTCGAGATCCGGCACTTCCTGGCGCGAAAGGACGATCACCATCTTCTCGGTGCCCTTGTGCTCATCGAAAGTCCAGAAGACGTCGTTGGTGGGGAGCTGGTAGGTGCGTCCGCCTTCGATAAAATTATCGCCGGCCTGGAACTCTTTGTTCGGGAACATCACCTGCCATTTGCCGCTCGACCCGCGAGCCACCACATAGAGGTAAGCCGGCTCGTTGGCCTGGACGGAAATGCCGACGCTATCGCCGGAGCGGAACGTCGAATCGGGCGCCACTTCGCTTGAACCGTTGCGGCTCATCCGCAGAACCGAGTACCGCAGTCCCAGCGGACGCGGCCCCTCATAGGCGGCATTTTCGATGGTGACCACCTCGGCTTCGGGCACCGCCGGCGGCGCCGGCGTGGCTTTGGCCGCCTGCTGTTTCGCTTGTGGCGGACGCGGAGCCGGGGGCCTGGCGGCCACTACTTTCTTACCAGCCGGCGGCGCGGCCGTCGCGGCGGGGACGTAGAACAGTTCCCGCGCGGTCAATTCAGGGCCCTTCTGGGCAAAGCCCGCCAGGCTTGCCAGCCCCAATCCGATGGCTGCGATGGTGGAGTGGATCCTCATAAGTGCTCGCGACAGCCGATTGAGCTGTTCGTCCTCAACCAGTAAAGTGCTTTTTCCCCGCTCCAGTCCATCATAGCGTGCGGCATTTGGGACCGCCGGTTGAAATACCCCTACCGCCGTAGTGAAATAGGGGACATGGTAGCTGCCCTGCTGCTCGCGCTCGCTCTCTGTGGAGCGGAGAAGCCGAAGCTTTGGTCCCTGCAGCCGGTGGTTAAGCCGCCCGTCCCCGCGGGCTATGCCAATCCGATCGATGCGTTCCTCGGCGTAAGGCACAAAGAGAAAGGGCTCACCCCCGCTGGTCCGGCCGATAAGCTGACGCTGCTGCGGCGGTTGACGTTCGACCTGACCGGTCTTCCGCCCACGCCCGCGCAGCAGGATGCATTCCTGGCCGACGATTCCCCGCAAGCCTACGAGAGCCTGGCCGGCCGTCTGCTCGCCGATCCACAGCATGGCGTGCGCTGGGCACGGCATTGGCTCGATGTGCTGCGCTACGCCGATCTCGACGGCCTCGATGGCTCGGTGATGCCCGCGGCGCCCGGCATCTACCTGTGGCGCGATTGGATGATCCACGCGCTCAACAACGATCTGCCCTATGACCAGTTCGTGCGTGCGCAAATCGTGGGCAACCGCCACCGCGCGCTGACTTCGATGTCGGCCACCGGCCGGCGCGGACGCGTCGAAGCCAATCCCGAAGATCAGTTTGCGCTGGGCTTTCTGGCGCGCGCCGCGCTCACGCGCAACAACCGCGACCAGGACATCGCCATCGCCGCGGTGGAAACCATCTCCTCGGCGTTTCTCGGTCTGACGGTGGCGTGCGCCAAATGCCACGACCATCGCTACGATCCCATCAGCCAGAAGGATTACTACGCCATGAAGGCGCTGTTCGATCCGCTGGTGCTGCGCAAGGTGGTGCTGGCCGGGCCGGCGGAGATTCGCGCCAACGGCCACGCCATGGAAGAATACCGCCGCCAGATGGAGCCCATCGAAGCGGAGATCGAAACGGTGGTGGCGTCTTATCGCGACAAGCTCTATGACGAGCGTGTGGGCATGCTGCCGCCCGCCGTGCAGGCCATCGTGCGCAAGCCCGCCCGCCAGCGCAGTGTGGCCGAACAGAAAATCGCCGACGACTATTTCCCGGTGCTGCGCATCGATCCGCCCAAGATCAAGGAGATCATGCCGAAGGACGAGATCGCGCGCTATGACGAGTTGCTTAAAAAGCAGCGCGGACCGAAGCGTCCTCCGGAACTGACCGCGCACTGGGTGGTGGAGGAGTCTCCGGTTCTGTTGAACGCCAAAAGCTATGTGCTCACTTCGGGCGATCCGATGCGGCCCGAAAAAGACAATCCCGTCGAGCCCGGCTTTCCTTTGAAGCCCGCCGATGTCGATTTCCGCGACGGCCGCCGGGAAGGCTTTGTCGACTGGCTCACCGCGCCGGAGAATCCCCTGTTTGCGCGAGTGGCCGTCAATCGTATCTGGCAGTGGCATTTCGGCGAACCGCTGCACCGCACGCCCAGCGATTTCGGAACGCTCGGCGGCAAGCCCGCCAATCAGCCGCTGCTCGATTACCTGGCCGCCGAATTCGCCGCCCACGACTACAGCATGAAGTGGCTGCACAACCTGATTTTGACCTCAGACGCCTACAAGCGCTCGTCGCGGGCCGATGCGAAGAACATGGAGATCGATCCGTCCAATACCTATCTTTGGCGCTTCCGGCTGCAGCGGCTGGAAGCCGAACCGTTGTGGGATTCGATTCTTCTCAGCTCCGGCGACCTGGACTTCACACTGGGCGGCAAGTCGTTCCAGACCGTCAACGCCGACAGTAAGCAGAGCATCTTCCTGCCGCGCGATGGAACGTTTGAGAACCGCACCAACCGCCGAGGCGCGTATATGGCGCGCGGCTACATTCCATCGACCGACGTGATGGCGCACTTCCTCGATTCCTTTGACGTCGACGACGGCCGCACACCGTGTCCGCTGCGCACCAGCACCGTGACCGCGCCGCAATCGTTGTTTCTGATGAACGACGCGATGGTGGAAAAGGCGTCGGCACGGCTGGCGGACCTGGCCCTGCGCGATGCATCGAACGATTTGAAAGGCGCGGTGGACGCGGCCTTCCGCCGCACCATCGGCCGCGCGCCCTCGCCCGTCGAGCGTGACCGCGGGCTGAGCTATGTCGAAAACGACGCCGCTCGCCTGAAGGGCCTCGCCTGGATGCTCTACAACCTCGATGAGTTCCTGTTCGTCAGGTAATCCTATGCCCACGCGACGCGAGACTCTGGTGCGCCTGGCCAATGGATTCCTCGGCACGGCCATGGGCGCTCTGTGGGCCGACGACGGCAAGATGCCCGGCGCGCGCCTGGCCGGCGAGCCGAAAGCGCGCTCGGTGATCTATATCTTTCTGTGCGGCGGCCTCAGCCACATCGACACCTTCGATCCTAAGGACAATAAGTTCGCCGGTACGATGATGGATGCGATCGGCTTCGGCGATAACAACGCGCCCATGAAGCGTCCGGTCATTCCGATTCTGCGCACCTTCAAGCGGTACGGGCAGTCGGGCATTCCCGTGTCGGACTGGTTCCCGCACATCGGCCAAACCATCGACGAGTTCGCGGTGGTGCGGTCGATGCACTGCCACCAGACGAATCATTTCCCGGCCGTAATCGAACACACCACCGGCAAATCGATCCGCCAGTTCGAGCACCCCTGCTTCGGCAGTTGGGTTACCTACGCGCTGGGGACTACCAACAAAAACCTGCCGGCTTTCGTCAACATCGGCCGTCCGTCGTCGCCGGTGCAACTGTCGGGTGGATACATTGGCGTGTCTTATTCGGCCACGCCGTTCCAACCGGGCGACACGCCCATTCCCAACCTGATGCCGCCACCCGGAGCCGCGCGCGTTGAGCGTGATCGCCAGATGGAGGCGCTCGCCGCCCTGAACCAGAAGTTTCGAGCCGACTACGTCTTCGATAGCGAGATTGCCGCGCGCATGAAGGCTTACGAGCTGGCGGGCAACATGATGCGCACCGCCCCGTCGATCGTCGATTTTGAAAACGAACCCAAGAGCGTCAAGGATCTCTATGGCATCGGCGTGAAAGAGACTGACGATTTCGGACGCCAACTGCTGCTGGCGCGGCGCCTGGCGCAAAACGGCGTTCGCTTCATTCAGTTGTGCCACGCAGGCGGCGGCAACGGAGCCTGGGACGCGCACGGCGACATGAAAACGCACGAGCCGCTGTGCCGTTCCGTCGATCAGCCGATCGCGGGCCTGGTGCGCGATCTGAAGCAGCAGGGAATGCTCGACAACACGCTGGTTGTGCTGACCAGCGAATTCGGCCGCACACCGTGGTCGCAGAACACCACCGGCCGCGATCATAACGCGCGTGGATTTTCCACGCTGCTTGCCGGCGGCGGCGTCAAAGGCGGCGTGGTGGAAGGCAGCACGGACGAGGTGGGCTACAAGGCGCTGGAAAGTCCGCACTACATCAGCGACCTGCAGGCCACCATCCTGCGCCAGATGGGGCTCGATCACAAGAAGATGGATTTCCACGTCAACGGACGGGCGTTCCACCTGATCGAAGAGGGCACCGGACCCATCACGGCCATCCTATAGCGCGGGTTGTATCCTCCGGAAAGAATCGATCTTGCCGTGTTGGCGCGCTGTCCCCAACCCTGGCATGTCCCAAGCGAACTCCAGGAGGAAGCGACGCCCGTGAGTCGTTTCTAGCGCGCACGTGTCACCGGCCAAACTTGCTACTGTTGTTGCGCGACCCATGCTTTAGTCCTGGCTACATCAATACTAGCCAAGGACCAAACTGCCAAAAAAATAGCCAGAGAAACAAGCACACTCGCAGCCTCATGAAATACGGACATCAACACTAAGCAAGCAAGCGCCAAGTTCCGCAGGACAATGGACTGCCCTATAGGACGCTTACGTCCGATAGCACCCAGACATCCACAGCTAATGTCGGAGCGCCCCCTGAGAATTGCTAGTAGTATCGCGGCTGAGAAAATAGTCAATAGCAGAATTGATGCCGCCGTTGCCCACGTCAAGAGCCAGCCTCCTATCATAGCTGCTCCGACGACCAATTCCATGAACACTACAAGCACTGAACTTGCAATCGCCCATCGAATATTCTTGAAAAATCCAAAATCGGCAACGGCGGAAACGAATTTCTTGAAGGCAAGAATCTTCGATATGGCTGGCAAAAGGAAGCATAGCTCCGCAATAATGCGACATGAAATAATTAGCAACATCCTACGTTCCTACAACAAAACGATACGAAAACAGGGTACATATACGTATAACACAGCGCAGTGCCATTCACGGTACAGTTAAAGCACTTCGTGCAACCACTGCCACAAAATACGCACGCCGTGTCGCATTCAGCGCCAGTTCCCCAGTCGAAGCAACCAGAAACGAACTGGCCACTGCTACCTCCGTCTGGACAAAAATAGGAACCTCCGCACCCTACCCATGTGCTAGGGCAGGTGTAGATACTGCAGCCCTGCGCGGAAGACTGCCGCGGTATGATCGCAACGAAGATCCATAGCCTTTCGATTGCGGAAAAGAAGAATCGCCGAGTACTTGTCCGCGCAAGCAAAGATCGGATCGTCTCTAAAGAATTCATATGGCCCTTTCGTTAAAATGGTTACCCTCGTTCAGGTCGTGCGGCGGCGACATTGACCATTGTCCCGCTGCGCCATCCCGGCGCCACGGCAAAAGGCGCTTGAATCGCACCCACAATTTTGCAAAGGGGCTAGATTGTGTACCAGTTAATAGATCCTGATGAATAGACAAGACCTAAGCTGCTTCCAGTCTTAACTATTTTGACAGCGGAGCCGAGGTCGCCGCCAAAAGGCGGCAACACAAAAGTTCCAAGGACCGAAACAATGCCAACAGTGGTGATCGAGACGATCGGCGCTGCAGTACCAACGATTATTGGAAGTACCAAGCAGTAAACAGATCCCAAGTGATCGCTTCCTGTCGCTGCCAATATAGGTATCTTGACATCTTCTGACATTTGGGTCTTAGCTCGAAGCGTCTGGGCGTGCTGTCTGGCAATGTCAAACTCTTGACTTGCCGCGATCACTTTTTGCATCAGTTGGCCGTTCGGCAAAGATATCGTGTGAAGGCTTCTGCCTTCTTGGTCCAAGATGGAGACCGTATCGCGAGACGCTGGTTCGGCGTGAACATAGGACGCGTCAATACCGTGCAGCGGTCCCTTTGGCTCGAGTCTCAGATTATCGTTGACGCCAAGTAGTTGGACTCCATCTCGATTGGCTGATATGAAGAAGGAGTCATTCGCACAGGTCAGGCGAGTATTCATCCGACCCGACAAGTCATCGACGACCGCCAGCGATCCATTGGCGGTGTCCAATCCCAGAAGGCAGGCGTCGTACTTGCGGTCTGAAGTTGTATATCCAAGCGCATGCAGCAGAATCGTCCTAGCTCCTCTCGCTGTGCTGATGCCGCCATATCTTGCGATAGGCAGCACATATTGCCAAAGATGCTCACCGGATAGGGAAGAGCCACTAATTTCGAAGCGTGCGCGTGCAATGTTCTCAAATAGAGCTACGATCTGAGATTCGGTCACAACAACGCGACGCAAAGGTAGTTGAACATCATGCAGCCGTGATGTGCCACTTATTGATCGTTGAAAAGTGGCTCCCTTTGCCGTACTTGGGAGTGTAGCTTGTGCCGCCATAACGCCAGCTCCATAAGTGACGACGGTGCGGCGTTTCCATAAGTGTCTAAGCATGTTTGTGTTTCCTTTCTCTGGGTACCCGCCCAACGCGATGCTATCTTGTCTTGTAGTTGAAGTCAAGGTAAAAAAGGTCCAAAATATGTATGAGGTCCATCGCATAGTTGTCTAATCGATTCGCGGCAAATTTTAAAGACTAATGTCAAAGAAGTGAGTATGCTGTCCTAAATCGGAGGTGCAGTAAGCAAACTGACGAAATGTCTTCATGGGCAGTACTTTCAACATCACATCACGGTCAGCCGCAACGGAGCCTGGGACGCGCATGGCGACATGAAAACGCACGAGCCGTTGTGCCGTTCCGTCGATCAGCCCATTGCCGGCCTGGTGCGCGACCTGAAACAGCAGGGAATGCTCGACAACACGCTGGTTGTACTAACCAGCGAGTTCGGCCGCACGCCATGGTCGCAGAACACCACCGGCCGCGATCATAACGCGCGCGGATTCTCGACGCTGCTCGCCGGCGGCGGCGTCAAAGGCGGGGTGATTGAGGGTGGTACCGACGAGGTGGGATACAAGGCGCTGGAAAGTCCGCACTACATCAGCGACCTGCAGGCCACCATCCTGCGCCAGATGGGGCTCGATCACAAGAAGATGGATTTCCACGTCAACGGGCGGGCGTTCCACCTCATCGAAGAGGGGACCGGCCCCATCACGGCCATCTTGTAGCCACGACGAACTAGACCATCGAAAAGCCGCCCGGGAGCTTGTTCTTCGATCCGGTGATGGTGTTGATGGCATGGTTGGCCACCCGGGCCACATAGCGGTTCTTATCCGCCAGCGCCTTCTTCAAATCGCCAAGCGCCTGTCGCGCCGCGAGTCCCATGCGATCCAGGGCGAGCGCCGCCTGCAGCCGGATCCATTCGTCTTCCGACGATAGCGCCGGGCTGATGAGGTCGACCCGGCCCATGGCTTGCGCGGCCGCGATACGCACGCCCGCCGAAGGATCCTTGAGCAGGGCTTTCAATCGTGGATGCGGCTTGCCGAGATACTGCGCGGCGCGCGAGCGCACGGCGGGCGAAGCGTCGGAAAGCGCTGCGGCGACGGATCTGGTACCGCCCTTCGCGGCGGCATCCGCCACAGCCAGCAATCTGTCGAGCAGACCCGTGTTCTCCGGCGCGCGCAGGATTTCGTAACGCGTCCCGTGGCGCTTGCCCAGGGCCTTCAACTCGGCTTCCGGAATCAATCCCAGATCCCTGGTGTCACGCATCCACCGCCGGCACTCGCCGCGCAGTTTCGCAACCGCCGCCGAATGGGCGCGCATCGGGGCGAGATTGGTCATCTCGTGCGGGTCGGCCTGAACGTCGTAGAGTTCCTCGGCGGGCTTGGGGTGGAAATACTTTTCGATTCGCGCCGGGAGCAGGCCGGCCTCGTGCGCGGACCGCAGCGCGGTCATGGTGGCGTTCTCTTCCGACGTGTTCATGTACTGGTACAGCGGCTGATCGAAATCGAAGTTGCGGATATACCGGTAGCGCCCGTCGAACACCGATCGCACCATGTCGTAGCGCTCATCCATGCGGTCGCGGAAGCCATACACGTACCGGCGCTTCGGTGTAAGATTGGCGCCCAGAAACGCCCGCGCCTGCATGTGCGGCGGAACCTCGACGCCCGCCAGGTGCAACACCGTGGGACCCAGATCCATTAAACTGACCAGCTCATCGTTTACAGTATCGGGAGTCCCCTGTCCGCCGTCGCGAAATTTCTCCGGCGTGCGGACGATCAACGGCACATGCGTGCTCGATTGATAAAGCCACCGCTTGGATCGCGGCAGCCCGACACCGTGATCGGACCAGAAGAAGACGATGGTTTCCTGGTCGAGTCCGGCCTGCTTCAGTTCAGTCAACAGATCGCCGGTCTGATAATCCATCTGCGCGATGGTGTCGTAGACGTTGGCCAGATCGCGCCGCACCTCCGGCGTGTCGATGTAATAAGGCGGCACGGTCACCCGAGCCGGATCGCACCGCTGCGCCCCGGTCACTCTCGGGGTCACTTTGCGATGCGCGTCACCCCTGTGCAGAATCTGGCTTTCGTGCGTGATGGTCAGGTTGAAGACCGCAAAGAACGGTGCATCCGACGGCCGGTTTTTCCAATGCGCCCGGTTCCCGTTTGCATCCCAGGCGTCTTTCGGAACTGGAAAATTGTAATCGGTCTTGGAGTTGTTGGTGCAGTAATAGCCTGCCTGGCGCAGATATTCCGGAAAGCATTTGATATGCGCCGGCGGCTCTGCGTTCGAGCGCATGTGCTGCGTGCCGAGGCAGGGCGGAAACACGCCCGTGATGATCGAGGACCGGCTGGGGGCGCAGACTCCGATCGTCGAATAGGCATTGGTGAACCGCACGCCCTGGCGGGCCAGCGCATCGATGTGAGGCGTTTGCGCCAGCGCATCGCCATAGCAGCCAAGCTGCGGACTCGTATCCTCGATCGAAATCCAGAGTATGTTGGGGCGCCGCGTTTCCGCCCGCGCCGCCAGTGCGGTCGAGGCAAGGAACGCGCGGCGCGAGAGCGGCACTAGTGCTGTTCCCAGGGCCGGCGGGGCACGCCGTGATCGCGGTCTTTCACCCGGTCGTAAAGATGAAGCTCGTTGGTGGTGCCGAGCGATTCGTTGTACAGGCTGACCAGGCCCAACCCTTCGCGCAGGTCTTCCTCGAAATCGTGCAGGGCGCGCAACTGCGCGGCCTGGGCCGCCAATCGCACGCCGCTCGGCGTCAGCCAGAACTTCTGATACCCGCCGTCGCACAACACGCCGATCTCATGGCCCACCACCACGCCCGCCTTCTCCACCTTGGGGATGGCTTTGTCGAACACCACGGCGGCGCAGCCGTGCTTCATGACGCGGCTTCCGCCGCCCGGTTCCGCTTGGACTTCGAAACCCTGTTTGCGGAGCCCATCGGTGATCTCACTGAACGAAGCGACGTGCGGCTTTTCCCGGCGAAAGAACATAAGTCCCCAGTGTAGCGGGTTCCCCTACCAATCGGCCACGCTGCCATCGCGGCGGAAACAGGCCATGGTGACTTCGGGCTGGAACGGATGTTTCAAGGCTTCCGCTTCGTTGATGTCGATGCCCAGGCCCGGCTTGACCGGCGGGTCCACATGACCGCGCGCGATGTCGAGCGGTTCGGTCAGAATATCGTTGCGCCACGGCACGTCGGCTCGCACCACTTCCTGAATCAGATAATTCGGCGTGGCGAAGCCAACGTGAATCGAGGAAGCCGTGCTCACCGGCCCCTGAGGATTGTGGCAGGCCACGGCGATCGAGTAAGTTTCGGCCATGGCGGCGATGCGGCGCGCTTCGCTGATGCCGCCGCAGTGGGAAACATCCGGCTGCACGATGGCGCAGGCGCGCTTTTCGAGCAGCTCGCGAAACTCCCAGCGTCCCACCAGGCGCTCGCCGGTGGCCGTGGGGAAGGGAAGCGCTCGTGCCACTTCCACCAGCGCGTCGATATGCTCCGGCCAGCACGGCTCTTCGTACCAGAACAAGTTGTAGTCCACCAACTGCTTGCCGAACTGGATCGCGGCCGCCGCGGTGGTGCGGGCGTGCAGGTCCAGCATGATGTCGAAATCGTCGCCCACCGCCTTGCGCATCAGCTCGACGGCGCGCGCGGCGCGTTTCAACACGGCCGGGCTTTCGATGAGCTCGGAGACCGGGATGGGCATGCATTTCACCGCCGTGTAGCCCTTCTCGACGCTGGCGTGGATGCGCTCGGCGAACTCTTCGGGTTCGATGGTCTGATAGATCGCTTCCAGCTTGCCGCCGCCCAGGTGATCGTAGAGGCGCAGCCTGTCGCGCACCGGGCCGCCCAGCAGCTCGCACACCGGCTTGCCCAGATCCTTGCCCTTGATGTCCCACAGCGCCTGGTCGATGCCGCTCATCGCGGTGTAGTTGGTAATGCCGCCGCGCCAGAAATACTGGCGATGCATGATCTGCCAAAGGTGTTCGATGCGCCGCGGATCCTGGCCGATCAGCAGAACCGAGAGATCCTCCACCGCGCCCACGACGCCTTTGGTCTTCCACTCGAGAGTGGCCTCGCCCCAGCCGTAAAGGCCGGGCCGATCGGTTTCCACTTTGACCAGAATCCAGTTGCGCATGCGCGCGTTGACTACCACGGTACGAATGGCGGTGATTTTCATGTCGAACTTCTGATCGTATCCTGAAAGGCATGACCACGCCCGGCCTGGCCTCTTCGGCGCTTGACGTGCCTTATTCCCGCATCCGCGAGTTGGCCGAGATGGCCATGCGAATGGATGCGGCGGCCGCCAGTCCCGATGAGAAAGTCCTGCGCCTGTACTTCGGCGAATCGAACCTGCCCACGCCCGAGTTCATCAAGCGGGCGGCGCAGAAGGCAATGGCCGACGGCTACACGTTCTACAGCGAAAACGCCGGCATGCTTTCGACGCGCAAGGCGCTGGCGCGGTATTACGAGGAACGGCATGGCGTGACGCTCGACCCACAGTCGCAGATCGTCGTCACCGCTTCGGGCGTACAGGCGTTAAACGTGGGCATCCGCTGCCTGCTCGATCCGGGCGATGAGGCGATCGTACTGACGCCGGCCTGGCCCAACGGCTCGGCCATTATTCAGATGGTGAACGCTCGACCGCGGCAGGTGGCCCAGCCGTTCACGGGCGAGCGGTACGGCATCGACTTCGATGCGCTTGAGGCCGCGGTCACACCGCGCACACGCCTGCTGCTCTACACTTCGCCGTCGAATCCGCTCGGCTGGGTGGCGACCGGAAACGACCAGGAGCGCCTGCTTGAGTTCACGCGCCGCCATGGCCTTTGGCTGATGGCCGATGAAGTCTACGAACGGCTCTATTACGATACGCCGGCGCTTGGCACTCCCGTGCCCACGATCCTGCGCAAGGCGCGTCCCGATGATGCCGTCGTCGCCGTGCAAAGTTTTTCGAAGGCCTGGTGCATGACGGGCTGGCGCGTGGGGTGGCTGGTGTCGCGCGCCGATCTGTGCACGAAGGCGGCGCAGTTAAACGAGTTCATCGTCTCGCACCCGGCCAGCTTCGCCCAGCGCGCCGGGGAAGCAGCGCTCGAATGGGGCGAGAAGACTTTGCTGGAGATGCTCGCCCGTCTCAAAGAGAATCGCGACTTCACGATGGCCGCGCTCGCGCGTCTGCCCGGCGTGACCGTCCCCCGGCCCGATGGTGCGTTCTATCTTTTCCCGCGTATCGACGGCCTTGAGGATTCGTTCGAATTCTGCCGCCGTCTGCTGGTGGAGCGGAAGCTGGGCCTGGCGCCCGGCGTGGCTTTCGGAGCGGGCGGGGAAGGCTCGGTGCGGATCTGCTACGCCTCGGAACGCTCCCTTCTCGAGCAGGCGATGGAACGGCTGTCGGAATACCTCAACGCCAGGGGGTAAGCGCCAGCGCGACGTATAGACTGCCTTTGTCCAGACGATAGTGGCGGGCCAGGCTCGGTTGCGGCTGCGGTGTATCGGGGGGATAGGGCCTGGGCGCGGAGAGCTCGAAAATCTGGGCCGATTCCAAGCGGCTGAGAAAGCAGCCGCAGATCATGTTGGTCAACTCGCCCGCCACCTGAACCGCCTCGGTGGCCGTCACTTCCCCGGAGCTTCGACGCCCAAGAAAAGTGGCGGCCAGGTGGCAAGCCGTTTCCTCCGGCATGCGAAGGCGCATCTCGCCGTGGGAAGCGCCGCGAAACTCGACGCGCATCGCCAGCCATCCGGCCGTGGCGATGTGCTCGGGTTCTTCGGTCACACGGGCCATGCACATGATGTCGAGCACCTGCCGTAGCGCGAACTCCAGATCGGCGCCGGAACGTTCAGCCATGGGCTTTTCCCAATACCTGCTCGACCTTGGCGCGAATCAACTTTGGCGGGCACGGCTTGCTGATGTATCCCTGCGCGCCCATCTCGCGAATCCGTAGAACGCGCGTTTGAGTCGTGTCGGTGGAGATCACCAGTACGGGGATCTTTTCATAGGCCGCGTGGCGGCGTAAGTGGCCAAGGAACGCCTCTCCCCCGACGCCAGGCATGTTCAGGTCGGTAAAGATGAGATCGAGCGAACCGCCACCGCTGTAGAGCTTGTCGAGGATCGACATCGCCTCGCCGCCGTCGCCGGCCTCCAGTGTATTGGCGATATCGAGACCGGCCGCCTGAAGCGTCCGGCTCACATAGGACCGCATGGCCGGGGAATCGTCCACAATCAGAACTTTCATGCTCGTAGGCTCTCCGTACTCCTGGACAGCAAAGGGTCGAGGTCGAGGATCAATCCAACGTTTCCATCGTCGAGAATCGCGCCGCCCGAAATGCCCGGCTGGTAGCCGATCCAGTCGCCCAGGCTCTTGATGACCACTTCCTGTTTCCCTTCGATCGAATCGACCAGCAGACAGCAATCGCGGCCGTTGCGCTGGGCGACAACCAGCACCGATTCGTAAGGATCGCGGCGCGGCTCCGGCACGCCGGTCAGCTCACCCAATCGAAACATGGGAATGGCGCGATCGCGCAGCACCGCGACTTCGGTCCGGCCCTCGATCGTTTTCACCGAACCCGGCGGCGGCCGGAACATTTCGCGTACCGCAAACAGCGGCAGCACGTAACGCGCGCCGCCGGAACGGACCAGCAGACCGTCGATGATGGCAAGCGTCAGCGGAAGGCGCAGCCGGAAGGTGGTCCCCACTCCAATGGCGGATTGGATCTCGACCCGGCCGCGCAGTTTTTCGATCTGCCACCTGACGACGTCCATTCCCACTCCGCGGCCGGAAAGACCGGTGACGGTCTCCGCGGTCGAGAATCCGGGCAGGAAGATGAGTTCGAGAATTTCGCCGGTACTCAAGGCGGCGTCGGGCTTCACGATGCCGCGGGCGATGGCGCGGCGGAGAATCTTCGCCGCGTCGAGGCCTCGTCCGTCGTCGCTCACGGCGATCTCCACCTGCCCGCCCCGATGGCAGGCCTCCAGCCGTATGACGCCGGCCGGCGGCTTGCGCATGGCGGCGCGTTCGGCGGGCGGTTCCAGGCCGTGATCGATGGCGTTGCGCACCATGTGCATCAGCGGATCGGCCAGTTGTTCCAGCAGGGTGCGGTCGAGCTCGATCTCGGCGCCGGACATTTCGAGGGTTGCCTGTTTATCGGCCAGACGGGTCAGATCGCGCAACGCCCGCGCCAGCCTTTGAAACAGCGGCCCGAGCGGCACCAGGCGCATGCGCAGAGCCGATTTCTGCAGTTGGCCGATCATGCGCGCCAGTTGCCCCAGGTTTCGCGCCAGCCTGGGATCGGCGGCGCGCCGGGCCGCCAGGTCCGATTCCACCAGCGATTGCGCGATCACCACCTCGCCCACCAGATCCACCAGATCGTCGAGCTTGGCGGTGTCCACCTTGATGGTGTTGGCGGCTTCACATGGTGAGGCGGACGCGGCGGCTTCGGGTTGTACGGCCGCCACCGCCGGTTCTTCCACCTGTTGGGTGTTGAACAAGTGAATGCGCTTGATCAGGTCCGCCGTGTCGAGCGGGCTGCCGCCGATCAGAGAGCGCAGCGCGTCGGCGCACCGCAGCGCCGTGTCGATCAGTTCCGGCGTGGCTTGCAGCAGGCCGATGCGCACGCGGTCGAGCATCGACTCCACTTCGTGGGCCAGATCGCGAACGGTGGGTGCGTGAAAGATCGAAGCCAGGCCTTTGATCGTGTGAAAGCCGCGGAAGATGGCATGGATCGGCTCCGGATTCCCGGGGTTCTTCTCAAGCGCCAGCAGTTGGCGTTCGATCGTTTCCAGATGATCGGCCGACTCTTCGGCGAAGCCCGGCGGCGGCGCCTCCGGCGACTCCCCTGCGTCCGGCCCGGCCAGGCGCCTTTCGAGACCCGCGTTGGCGGCTCCGGCCAGACCGTCCATCAGCCGTTCCACATCGCCTCGGGCCAGGCTTTCCAGACGATCCCATTCGGGCAGCCGCGCGGCCGCCGCCGCCTCGGCCAGGTCGAGTGCGTTGGAAAGCGACAGAATCTGGCTCATCAGACCCTGTATCTCGCCCGTCCGCGCGTCGCCGGACGATACAGCGGTACCCAAAGTGTCGATTACATCGAGTAACTGCGCTTCAGGCGACATATGGTTCCATGCCTGCGCCGAACGCTTCCTGGCGGGAGAGCGTGGCATCCACGTCGAGCAAAAGTTTCATCGAGTCGCGCACGTTGGCGACCCCGCATACGAAGCGCCCTTGAATCAGGCCCTGTCCAAAATCCCTGGTGTTCTGGCGCTGCCGTTCGGTCATGGTGATTACTTCGGAGACCGTATCCACTACCACCCCGACGCAGTGGGCCCCGCGCCGTTCCTCGAGCTGCATAATAATGATGCAGGTGCGCGGTCCGGAAGGGGCGGCGGCGACACCCAGCTTCAGGCGCAGATCGACCACCGGTATTACACGGCCCCGCAGGTTGAGCACGCCCTTGACGTATTCCGGCGCCAGGGGGATGGTGGTAATTTCCTGCCAGCCGATGATCTCTCTGACCTTGCTTACCGGCACTGCATACTCCTCCGAGGCGCAGCGGAAGGTCAGATACTTCTCTGCCGTACGGTCGGGGAGCGGTTTGCGCGGACTGGTGGGAATCATACCCGGGTTACTCATCGGACATCCTGACCGCTTCAATGAGAAATTGTTGCCGTGAGATTAGCGAACTCTCACGGACCGGCCTTCACTACCGATATGGACTCTCAGTTGGACCAGATGAGCGGGAGGCTGGAGAGGATGGTTACGCTAGCCCGGTGGCGGCGTTGTCGAGCGTGCGCGTTCTGTTGGATCGCCCTGTGCATCCAGTGGCCGCAACTTCGCGCCGAAATGAGGATCGCTCAGGGCGAAGCGCTGAAAGCGGCGGTTCGAAAGCCGGCCCCGCGCTACAACCCGGTGGCCAGGGATCTTCGAGTAGAGGGTGAGGTGGAGGTGGAAGTCGCCGTCTCGGAAACGGGAGACGTCGAGCGCGTGAAGATCCTCTCCGGCAATGCGCTACTCACCGGCGAAGTTGTGCGAACCGTCAAAGAGTGGAGGTTCACGCCGTTTTTGTCGGGCGGAAAGCCGGCGGTCGCCGTGACACAACTGAAGTTCACGTTCAAACTTTGAATGACGCGGGTGGGGGAAGGATGAGATTGTCGCTCGGTACGAAGCTGTTGGTCAGCACCTCGACGGCTGTCCTGCTGGTGGTGGTGCTCGGTGTGACGGCGCTGCTGATCACCAACGATCTGGGCCTGCAGATAGACCGGGCCGTCAACGAGACGGCGCGCCGCCAGATGCTTGCCGGCCATATCGCCTTCGGGGTCAGCGAACTCGATTCGATCGAGCGCGGACTGGCCTTGTCGGCGGTGCTGCAGCATTCCGGCAAGTTCGAACAGTTCCAGCGCGACTTCGAAAGACGGTCCCAGGGCGTGAGCCGGTCGCTCGATCAGTTTCGCGCGCTGCCCAGAACGACCGATGCGGACGGTGTGCACGACCGGCTGGTGAGCGACTTTGAGGGCATCCGCCGCGATCACTACGAGGTCGTTCGCCACCTCGAACAACACAAAATGGATGCGGCCCTCGAAATCCTCAACGGCAAGCTTTTGCCGAAACTGGGAGAAGTGGGCAAAGACACTCACGCCATGATGGAATACCAGGCGGCGCACCTGGAACAGGTGAGAAAAGAAGCGGCGCGCAACAAATCCATCAGCGTGGTGGCGATGACCGTGCTGACCTTGCTCAGCATGATGGTGGGTGGGGGCGTGCTCTATTCGGTGCGCCGGCTGCACACGGTCCTGAATCGCACCGTGGAGGATTTGTACGAGAATGCCCGCCACCTGTCCAATGCCGCGACCCAGGTTTCTTCCTCCAGCCAACTGGTTTCCCAGGCCGCCGGCGACCAGGCCGCGTCGCTAGAGGAAACGTCGTCCTCGGCCGAGGAACTGCGGCGCATGACGCGCAGCAACGCCGAGCATGCCGAGTCGGCCGCGAAACGAACCCAGGACGTTTCCGCCGCCATCGAAAAGGCCAACGCCGCGCTCAACCAGATGCTCGGTTCGATGAACGAAATTCTCGCCAGTTCGAATCAGATTTCAAAGATCATCAAGGTCATCGACGATATCGCGTTCCAGACCAACATCCTGGCGCTGAACGCCGCCGTCGAAGCCGCGCGCGCCGGAGAGGCGGGCACGGGGTTTGCCGTGGTGGCCGAGGAGGTTCGCAGCCTCGCCCAGCGCTCGGCCCAGGCGGCCCGCGACACCGCCGGACTGATTGAGGAGTCGATGCGCCGCACCGGCGATGGCAAGGCGCGGCTCGATGAAGTCGCCGCTTCGATCGGTTCGGTCACCGGCAGCGCCGAGAACGTACGCTCCCTGGTCCACCAGGTCCATCGCGGCAGCGAGGATCAGTCCATCGGCATCGAGCAGATCGCCGTGTCGGTGTCGCAGATGGAAAAGGTGACCGTGCAATTAGCCGCCACCAGCGAAGAGACGGCCGCCAGCGGGCACCAGTTGAGTATTCAGGCGCGCCGTGTCGACCAGATTGGCCAAAGCCTCAAGGATCTGGTCGGTACCGGCCGGGCCGCCGAACAACAGGAGCAGGGGGACCTTGCCGATAAGGTGCATTCGTCCTCGCACTAGGCGTTCTCCTAGCTTGATTGAAACGTAACGGCCGTTACAATCGAACTATGACCGGCCCTCATAGGGCTGTGCCGGTGCCCCGCTTCCTACGGTTCACCGTCTTTCCTCCAACACGCGCGGGCGGCCGGTAGCAAATAGCCGGCCCGCCCGAAAAAATCGCGCCCTGTTAGAATGTCCCTAGACCGGTGCCGTTCTCGAAGCCAGGTTCCTCCAACGCCCCCGTCCCCAAGGGCAAGCGGCCCACGCAGTGGCGCCAGGTCAATTTTCCCAAGCGCGGCATTTACCGCCTGAACCCCAACCCCAAGCGTCCGGCCCGCCAGCGCGCCATCGAACTTTGGGATCGTGTCCGCCTCGTGATCCGGTCCGGCACGGCCTGGGCGCTGGTGGGCGCCTGGCTTTTCGCCACCGGCCTTCACATTCCGGGTGCCGCGGTGGCGTTGGTGGCCTTTGTGCTCGCGCTGTTCGCGCCGGTGAAACGGCGAATCGTCTGCACCCTCGAACAGGAAATCGGCACCGATTCGGCGGAGTTTCTGAGCACAGTGGCTGGCGCGACCGGCGTACCGATGGTGGGCGGCAACCGCGTCGCCTTGCTCAACAACGGCGATGAGTTCTATCCGTCGATGCTCGAAGCCATCGGGCAGGCGCAATACTCGATCACGATGGAGCAATACATTTACACCGCCAGCCGCATCGGTGCCGATTTCGCCAGGGCCTTCGCCGAACGGGCGCGAGCCGGCGTGAAGGTGCGGCTGCTGGTGGACGCCGTCGGATCGGCGAGTATCGGCGGCGAGATTCTCGGCATCCTCAAGGAGGCGGGCTGCGAACTGGCGTGGTACCGTCCCATCCGCTGGTACAACCTGCATCGCGTAAACAACCGGACCCATCGCAAGTCGGTGATTGTCGACGGGCGCGTCGCCTTCACCGGCGGCGCCGGAATCGACGACCATTGGCTCGGCAACGCACGCAATGAATCGGAATGGCGCGACCTGCAGATTCGCATCGAAGGCCCGGGCGCGGCGGCGTTGCAGACCGGCTTCGCCGTCAACTGGCTGGCCACGACCGGTGAAGTGCTGGCCGGGCCGGCTTACTATCCGGTGCTGGAATCGAAGCGCGGCATCGAGCTTCAGACCGTGTTGAGCTCACCCAAGGGGGATCTCTACTCGGCGTCCATTCTCTATTCGCTGAGCATTCTGAGCGCGCGCAAGTTCCTCTACATCGCCAATCCCTATTTCGTTCCGGGGACGCAGACGCTCGACATGCTGGCCGACGCGGTGGACCGCGGCGTCGAAGTCAAGCTGGCCGTCGCCGGCGAGCACAACGACACCTGGTGGGCCCGTATGAACAGCATGCGGCTCTACGGCAAGGTGCTCGAAGCGGGCGTCGAGATCTATGAGTACCTGCCCACCATGCTGCATCAGAAGACGATGATTGTCGACGGCATCTGGGCCACGGTGGGCACGGCGAACTTCGATCAGCGATCGTTTCAACTGAACGAAGAGACCAACACCTGCTTCTACGACCCGCACCTGGTGGGGCAGCTCAAGGACACGTTCCTCGCCGATCTGGCGCAATGCCGGCCGGTGCGCATCGAAGAATGGAGAAAGCGCGGGCTGCTCAGCCGCTGCGGCGAGAATGTCGCCTCGCTGCTGCAAGACCAGGTATGAGGGTGCTTCGGGTCGCCACTTACAACATCCACAAGTGCCAGGGCATGGATGGGCGCGTCAGGCCCGAGCGCATTGCCCGCGTTCTCGCCGAGTTGAACGCCGACGTGGTGGCGCTGCAGGAAGTATTGAGCGTTCCAGGCACGCGGGCCGAAACCAATCAGGCCGAGTATCTCGCCACCCGGCTCGGCTGGCATTTCGTGCAGGCCGATACGCGGCAGTTGCGCGGCGGTGTCTATGGCAATGTGCTTTTGAGCCGCTTCCCGATTCACGAACATCGCAAGCACGACATCACGCGCCTCGGCAGCGAGGAACGGTCCGCGCTGCGCGGCGACATCCTGGTGGATGGCCACGCCCTGCATGTGTTCAATCTCCATTTGGGCACCAACTTCTTCGAGCGCCGGCACCAGGCGCGCGTTCTGATGGAACAGGAAGTGCTGCGCGCCCCCGATCTGAAAGGCGAGCGCATCGTGCTGGGCGATTTAAACGAGTGGACGCGCGGGCTGGTAACCCGCACGCTCACCCGCGAGTTGAAACGGCTGGATCTCGAGGTGCCCATGTTCCGCCGCCGTACCTATCCGGCCCTTCTACCCATGCTTCACCTCGACTATGTTTACTACGAGCACTCCCTGCGCGCCCGGGACGCTTTCTTTCACACCAGCCGGCTGGCGCTGGTGGCATCCGATCATCTGCCGCTAGTGGCCGATTTTGCGCTGTAAAGCTGGTGGCACCGGCGGGTTGTGCGAGCGGGGATCCTCAAAAAAGAAGTTTGAGCGCCAACTGGATCTCGCGGCCATTAATGCGCGTAGTGCGGATGACGCCGAACTGCGCCGTGCCCGCACTCATGTTGGGATCGCCGAACGAAGCGTGATTGAGCCCGTTGAAGAATTCCGCCCGGAATTGCAGGTTGGCCGGTTCGGCGCGGCCCACCGGAATACGCGTGTTCTTCATGATCGTGAAGTCGAGATTGTGAACGCCTGGCCCGATGATGACGCCGTTGCCCGAGCTGCCAAAGCGCCCGAAGGCGTGATTGACGAAGCAACTGGTGTCGAACCAGCGGTTCAACTGGCGCGCATCGCCGCTCAGGTTGCCGTCGCAGAGCCGGTCGGCGCGGTTTACGTCCTGACGGCCCACGTTCGAGGACACACTGGAGGATGGCGTCAGCGGGAAGCCCGAATGCGCCGTATAGGACCCCTGCAGCGACCAGCCGCCGATGGCCTTGGCCCGCGCAAACGGCAGCTCGTAGATCCAGGCCGCCGTGAACCGCTGCGTCTGATTGAACTCAAGCGCGGCGAACTCGGCGCGGCGGTTGCGCGCATCCTGCTGGCGCGACTGGTCGCCCGATAGCGCCCCGCCGATGCCCATCACCTTCGAATAGGTATAGGCGCCGAGCACGGAGAACCCGCGCGAGAACCGCTTGTTCAACTTCACATTCAAGCCGTGGTAGTTCGAGTTGTCGAGCGCGGCGACGTAACTCACGTCGCCGATGTTGGGGTTCGGTCTCCGGTTGAGAACCGGAGTCGGCCGCGCCGGATCGGCATCGAGGAATGCCTGGTTCGGCAGGTCGCGGCCGGTAAGCTTGTGCGCGCTGTTGCCGACATAGGCCGTTTCCAGCAGCAGCCCACCGGTGATCTCGCGCTGGATGCCGAAGTTCCATTGCCAGGTGTAATTGGTCCGGAATCCCGGATCGAGCGAAAAGACGTTGGTGTTGGCGGAAAGCAGAATGCGGTTGGTTTGCGGATCGCGTACCTGCGTGCGCGGAAACAGGCGGCCCACCAGATCCGGCACCAGCGGATTGGAGACCAAGGTGCTGTCGATCACAAAGGGCGGCGAGAGCTGGAACGAGGAAAACTCAGATCCGCGCGGCTGGCCGTAGAACACGCCCGCGCCAAACCGGATGACGGTCTTCGGCGTCGCCGAATAGGCAAACCCGATTCGTGGCGCGAAGTTGTTGCGGTCCGGCTGGTGAAGCTGCTTGATGTCCTCATCCAGTTTCAAAAAGCGGCTGCCATAGAGATCGAACACCGCCAGGTCGCCGTAGCGTTCGTAATAGGGCGATTGATATTCATAGCGCAGGCCGGCGTTCATCGTGAGCTTCGAACCGATGCGGAAATCATCCTGCCAATACAAGCCGCTGTAGTAGTACTTGAGCGACACCCAGCCGTTGCTTTCGGCAAACTGCGTGGCGCGGCCCGTATAGGGATGGCCCAGCAACAGGTCGGCCACGGCGTGACCGGAACCGGCCACACCCGTGTTGTTGGTGAACCGGTTTTCGAACGTCAGAATGCTGTTGGGCGTTTGTTGCACCAGCGCCGCCGGCCGGTAATAGCGGCCGTCGAAGCCGAACTTCATCGAATGGCGCCCGCGAATCCAACTGACGTCGTCGGACAGGTGAAACAGATTTTCGCGCGGCCCGCTTGGTTGGAACGCGTTGGCGCCGATGGTGGAAAGGCCGGCGACGGTGATCTGCGGCAATCCATAGGCGGTCGAGGCGGGAGTCAGATTCAGCAGGCCGAACTCCTCGGCCGCCAGGTTGCGGTCGGCCAGCGGGAACTGGCCCAGGTCCTTGAAGTAGGTCCACGCCAGGCGAAACTGGTTCACCATGGCCGGGCTGAAAGTATGCGATTCCTGCACCGTCAGATTATTCGCCTTGCTGTTCTGCAAACCGCCGGTGAGAGGCAATCCGCCCGGTGAGACCGAATTTCCCTTGCTGAACGAATAGCGGCCGAACAGCAGGTCGTTGGTGCCGATCTGGTGATCGATGCGGCCGTGAAACTGGTCGCCATCGCTGATGGTGGAGGCCGGGGTGACGTAGTTGAAGCCGCCCGAAAGTGGTGTGTTGGGGGTGGGGAAGTACTTGAGACTGGAAACGCCCATCAGCCCGAAGCGCGATCGTGGAATCACGTTTCCCGCAAACTGCTGTCTCGTATTGTTGGCCGTGTTCAACGTCTGCGGGTCGAAGATGGCGTTTGAGAACTGGCCTTCGCGTTGCTCGTTCGTTGGCACGCTGCGATACAGCGTGGCGGCGCGGCGGGTGCGCAGTCCTTCATAATTCGCCATGAAGAAGGTGCGGTTGCGCAGGATTGGGCCGCTGACGACGGCGCCGAACTGATTGCGGCGCAGCGGATCGACGCGCGGGGAAAAGAAGCTGCGCGCATCCAGCTTGTTGTTGCGTAGAAACTCGAAGAGGCTGCCGTGGAAATCGTTGGTGCCGGGCTTCAGCGTCAGGTTGATGCCGGCCGGATTGTGCCCGTACTCGGCGGCGAAATCGTTCTGCTGAATTTTGAATTCCTGAATGGCTTCAATCGATGGAGAGAAGGCGGGCTTGCCGCTGGTTTCCGTACGCACGTCGATGCCGTCGAAATAAAACCCGATCTGATTGGCTCGCTGGCCGTTGATCGAGAGGCCGTTGCTTTGCGTACTGCCCGGCAGCTCGGCAACGCCCGGAACGAGCTTGGCCAGATCGAGGAAGTTACGGCCATTGAGGGGAATCTCCACCACTTCCCGCCCTCCGATCACCTGGCCGATCTCGGCGCTGCGCTGATCGAGCACCGGCGCGGTGGCCACCACTTCCAGCTTTGTCGCCGTGTCGCCCACTTCCAACTGGATATCCTTGGTGACGCCCTGCGCCACCTGCACTTCAAGACGTGTCACTTCGAACGACTTGAAGCCTTGCGCCGTGGCGCGCACCGTATAGAGGCCGGGCGCCACCAGCGGAAAGATATAGTTGCCTCCGGAATCGGTGGTGGCCGTGCGCTGCGCGCCGGTGCCTTCATTGACCAGCGTAACGGAGACGGCGGGGATGGCGGCGCGCGATGCGTCGGACACGTGGCCCGCGATACTGCCGCTCGAAACCTGCCCCCACGCCGCGGTGACGGACAGGCCGAATAAGACGAGATAGAACATACTGCGAATCTATCACGGTGCGAAGCAAGACCGGTATAATACCTCCATGCAAATGTCCCGCCTGTACCAGGTGAAGCAAAACTTCCCGGACCGCCGCATTCACGACATCCCAGCGGAGATTGCCAGGCAACTCCACGCGTCCCCGTTTGCCTCGCGTGTGAAGCCGGGCGGGCGTGTGGCCATCGGCGTGGGCAGCCGCGGCATTAACAATATCGCCACCATCGCGCGGGCCGTGGTCGATTACTACAAGGCGCACAATTTGAAGCCGCATATTTTCCCCGCCATGGGAAGCCACGGCGCGGCGACCGCGGAAGGACAGGCGGAAGTCCTGGCGCATTACGGCATCACCGAAGCGACGATGGGCTGCCCCATCGTGTCGTCGCTCGAAGTTGTGCCGCTTGGCCGCACGCCCGAGGGCGTGGACGCCTTCATGGATCGCACCGCCTTTGAGAGCGATGGCGTGATGCTGCTCGGCCGCGTGAAGTGGCACACCGACTTCATGGGCAAAATCGAAAGCGGACTGTTTAAGATGATGGCCATCGGCCTTGGCAAGTTTGCCGGCGCGCAGCGCTATCACACCTATGCCTATAAGCTTGGGCTTGAAACGGTGATTCGCAGCGTTGGCCGGCAGGTGCTGGGTTCCGGCAAGATTCTGGGCGGCCTGGCGATTCTCGAGGACGCTCACCACAATACGGCGCAACTCACGCCGGTGATGGTGGAAGAGATGGAAGCCAAGGAAGAGCAGTTGCTCGCACTGGTCAAGTCCTGGATGGGCAAAATTCCCGTACCGGAAGTGGACGTCCTGATCATCGATGAGATCGGCAAGAATATCAGCGGCGCGGGCATGGATACCAAGGTAGTGAATCGCGGCGTGCAGGGGCAATACAATCCCTGGCCCGACACACCGAAGATCGAGCGAATCTTCATTCGCGACATTACGCCGGTGAGCTACGGAAACGCGGTCGGCTTCGGCATGGCCGACGTCATCTCAGACCGGCTCTTCAACAAGATCAACTGGGTGCCGACGCGCATCAACGCCCTCACCGCCTCCACGCCTTCGGCCATTCGCACGCCGATGCATTACCCTACCGATCGCGAATGCCTGGAGCGGGTTTTCCCCACCGTGGGCCGTTTCGATTCGAAGGAAGTGACGCTCGCCTGGATCCGCAACACCATGGAACTGACTCCGTTGATGCTGAGTGAGAACTTGCTCGATGAGATTCAGCGGAACCCGCTGCTTCAGATCGTAGGCCCGGCGCAGGACGTCGAGTTCGATCCGGAAGGGAACCTGGTCTCGATGCTGGCGCCCGCGCTCGCCGCGCATTGAGCCGAATTCACAGCGAGTTCAAAATGGCGTCTCGCGAAACGCCCTTGTGCCCTGCTACCGAACGAAGGATTGAGTTAAGCGTTCCAAGCCGAAGGGCCTGATGCGCCGGTACAGCGATCCGGTGTGGCGTTGGCGTGGCGGTTTCCAGAATGATGTGGCTTCCGGCTTGATGTATTCGCTCGTAACCCCACCATCTGCATAGTCCCGCGGCAAGTTGCTGACCGGACAGATCACGGGGGAGTTTCACGCCACTGACAACACCTCATCCCGTACCAGGTGAAGCCGTATCGTCGCGGGAGCGGGCTTGTCGAAATAGTAGGCGGTCACGGCCTCGACAACGTTCCGCCGCAATTCGTTCCATGAGCCGGCCTGGGTAAAAATCGCTTCCGTCAGGCACTCGGCGCAATAGCCGCCGTCCGCTTCTTGAACGACCTCAAAAACCAGTTCCCGCATACCATCCCATCATACCGGCAAGTAGTGCGGTCCCAACTCCCGCACAAACTCATCCGGCGCGATGCTTTCGCCCGCGTTCATCCGCTCCAGCAGCCCGTCGATGATCGTCTTCGCGTCCTCTTTGCCGTAATTCTTCAGGAACCCATCGAAGTAGTGCTCGCCCGCCAGCGCGCGATTGATGGCGGTGTCTTTATCGTGGTCCTGCAGGTCCGTGAAGTATACGACCCGGTATAAGCCGGTATAGGTGCTCTCGCGGTACACCTCGAACATCGTCTTCTCGGCTTCAAACGCCATCGGCTCTTTCGTCTTGCTCACAATGCTGCCAACCCCCTGAGATTCCATCCGCAGATCCAACTCGCTTCGAACTTGTTGTCGCTTGGACCGGGCCAGTGCGTTTCGAGACTCACGTAGCCCTGGTAGCCATCTCTCTTGAGCGCGGCCATCTGGCCTTTCCAATCCACCGAGCGCGTGCCGACGGGGCCGAACACGTACTTGTGATTGGCGTCCACCTGGCAGTCCTTGATATGCACGTGGGCGATGCGGCCGGGCGGCAACTGCCCGTAGCCTTCCGGAAACGGATCCTGGCCGGAGATCAGGCAATTGGCCGGATCCCACACCACTTTCAGATTTTCGTTGGGCAGGGCGTCCAGCACCTTCACCGTGTCGGCCGCCGTCGAGATGTTGCAGGCGTGCTCGTTTTCTAAACCGATGGTTAGTCCCTCCGGCCCGGCCTGACGGCATAGGCCGTCCAGCGCCTTTACGATGCCGTCGAAGCACTTCTCCGGCTGAACGGTGCGCCAGTAGGAGAATACCCGTACAATGGGAGCCTCGAAAAATTTCGCGATCTGGAAGGCGCGTTCCGCCAGGCGGGGCTGATCTTCGAAGGTATGCTTGGAGGCGAACACATCATGCTGGAAGCGTGTGTCGATTTCCGGCGACCCCGGCAGCACGCACTTCAACAGCGGCGAGGCGATGGAGATCACCTTCATGCCGTGCCGCGCCAGCAGTTCCTTGGCACGCTTCAACTCGTCGTCGCTCAGGTTGAGGATGTTCTGGCCCCACAGCACACGCAGTTCGGCTCCCGTCATTCCGGTTTCGGCCATCGCGTCGAGTGCGATGGCGAGGTCGGGCGAGTATTCGTCGGTGATGGCGGCAATGGGAATTTGAGGTTGCATCCGCCTTCGATTATCCCATCCACCGCCGCGAATGAGAAATCGCAATTGGAATGTCAAGCGAAAAAAATTCCGTGTTGCCAATCCATTACAAAACTCGTTGACAGTCTTGCGAAGCCTCTGCTACTTTCACCTAGGTTCGGGACAAAAACATAGCGTGGCGATTCGGTCTGTTGGCTCCATTCACTCCGTCGTGCGAATCCTCCTGGTGGACGACAATGAAAACGGTCTCAAGGCTCGCAAAGCAGTACTCGAAGAGCTTGGCTATCGTCTCACTCCGCTGAAGGATCCCAAGGCCGCGTTCGATCTGGCCGCGAAAGAGGACTTCGATCTCGTCGTCACCGACTATAAGATGCCGGGCCTCAATGGCACCGAACTGATCGCCAAGGTTAAGGCGATCAAGCCCGCGCTGCCGATGATCCTGCTCTCGGGCTTCGTCGACGCGCTGGGCATGACCGAAGAGAATACCGGCGCCGATGCCGTTATTCAGAAGAGCGCCAATGAAGTGCAGCAACTGGTGCGCGCCGTGACGCGGCTGCTGCGGAAGGCGTCCACCCGCAAGCCGCCCGGTTCGGTGAGCCGCAAGCTGAAGGCACGCGGCAAGAGCGCGAGCTAACCCGGCTTATCCTGGTATCAATGCTGCTTCGATTGCTGTTGCCGGCCGTTCTCGCCGGCGCGCCGCTGGCCTCTGCACAGGCCAAGCGGAAAGCCACCCCGCCGCCGCCATCTGTCGCGCAACGATGGCTTCAGTCCATGACGCTCGAACAGAAGGCCGCGCAGACCGTCATTGTGCCGATCTACGGCGAGAATCTCGCCTCCACGTCACGCGCCTACCGGCAGTTGGCCGCCCTGGTGCGCGATCACGGCATCGGCGGTCTGATCCTGGTCAATCGCGTGCGCTACGGCGTCGTGCGCCATGCCGAGCCGGAGGCGCTCTCGACGTTCCTCAACCGCATGCAGAGGCTGGCGCGCGTGCCACTCATCGTCGGTGGTGATCTCGAACGCGGAGCTTCGATGCGGGTCGAAGGCACCACCAAGTTCCCGCACAACATGGCCTACGCGGCGGCGCGCGATCTGGATGCTTCCGGCGCCGAAGGCGCGGCAACGGCTCGCGAAGCGCGCGCGGTCGGCATCCACTGGGTGTTTGCGCCGGTCGCCGACGTTAACAACAACCCGGATAATCCGATCGTGAACATCCGCTCCTACAGCGAAGATCCACGCGAGGTGGCCGAACACGTCAAGGCGTATGTGCGCGGGGCGCAAGCCAATACCACGCATCCGGTGCTGGTGACGGTGAAACACTTTCCCGGCCATGGCGATACGGCGACCGATTCCCACATGGGCCTCGCCAAGATCGAAGCCAGCCGCGAGCGCTTCTACAAAGTGGAGCTGGTTCCCTTTCGTGCCGCCATCGAAGCGGGCGTGGACGCGGTGATGAGCGCACATCTCTGGGTGCCGGCCGTGGATGAGCGCGAGATTCCGGCTTCGATCTCGGCGCCCGTGTTGACCGGTCTGTTGCGTCAGGAACTGGGCTTCAAGGGCCTGGTGGTCACCGACGCCATGGATATGCACGGCTTGAGCAAGCTGTTTCCCCCAGTCGAGGCTGCGATCCGCGCCTTCGAGGCCGGCAACGATGTGCTGCTGATGCCGCCGCAGCCCGCCGCCGTAATCAAGGGAATCGCCGCGGCCGTCCGTAGTGGACGCATCAGCATGGCGCGGCTCAATCAAAGCGTACTGAGAATCCTCAACGCCAAGGTGAAACTCGGTCTTCACAAGCAGAAGCTGGTCAACGTGGAAGCAGTCGCCGATGAGATCGATTCCGAAGATGCAGAAGTCTCCGCACGCCGCGTCGCCGAGAAGGCGGTCACGCTGCTGCGCAACGAATCGGCCGTGCTGCCCTTGGAGCGGTCCGATGCCTCCTGCTGGTTCGTGCTTTCCGAAAGCCGCTATTCCACCCAAGGCCGCCGCATGATGGATGAGATCGCGCAAAGGGCGCCGAAGGCCGCGCGCACGCTGCTCGATCCGCAAGTGCCCGCCACCGAATTGGACGCCGTGGCCGCCACGGTTTCCGCGTGTGAATCCACCGTCGTAGGTGCGTTTTCCGGCGTGGCCGCCTTCCAGGGCAGCGTGGGGCTGAACGAAGGTTACACGCGGTTGATGGAGTCGCTGCTTGCCAGTGGCAAGCCGGTGACGCTGATCGCTTTAGGAAATCCGTATCTCATCCGCGCCTATCCCAAGGTGGCGGCCTATCTGGCGACTTTCAGCACCGCCCCGGTTTCCGAAGCCGCGGCCGTGGGCGCCGTGCTCGGCGACTTCGCGATACAGGGCAAGCTTCCGGTAAGCATTCCGCCCATCGCCAAACAAGGCGACGGCATCGCTCTTTCCGCCCGCCCCACAGTACAATAGAGTGTTTTGATTCTCCCGCTTTGACCAACAAGCTCGTTATCGAAAATCTCAAGCATCGCTGGGTGCGCACTCTGTTGAGCGCGGCGGCGGTGGGCGTTCAGGTCACCATGATCCTGACGCTGGTTGGCATCAGCTTCGGCATGCTCGACGATCTCGGCCGCCGCTCGCGCGGAGCCGGCGCCGATATCCTCATTCGCGCCCCCGGAAGCTCCATCATCAGTCTTTCCACCGCGCCGATGCCCGAAAAGATCCTCGACTTTCTGCGCACCATTCCGAACGTGGCCATCGCCACCGCCACCACCGTGCAGCCGATGGGCGGTACCAATACGGTCACCGGCATCGATCTGGATGCCTTCAGCCGCATGAGCGGCGGCTTCCGCTATGTCAAGGGCGGCGCCTTCCAGAAGCCGGACGACATCCTGATCGATGAGTACTGGTCGCGCCAGTATGGCCTCAAGGTCGGTTCCGTCATGAAGTTCTGGAATCGCGAGTGGAACGTCTGCGGCATCGTCGAGCCTGGCAAGCTTTCGCGCGTCTTCCTTCCCATCCGCCTGGCGCAGGAACTCACCGGCAACACCGGCAAAATCACCAGCATCTTCCTCAAACTGCAGGACCCGTCGCAGACCGCCGCCACCATCGCGGCGATCAAGCAGCAGTTGACCGATTACCAGGTGTTCTCCATCGACGAGTATGTGTCTCTGCTCTCGGTAGACAACGTGCAAGGCTTGAAATGGTTCATCTACGTCGTGATCGGCGTGGCGGTGATCGTCGGATTTCTGGTGGTGTTTCTTTCCATGTACACGGCCGTCCTGGAACGTACCCGCGAAATCGGGATTCTGAAGTCGCTGGGGGCGACGCCCGGTTTCATCGTCGGCATCCTGTTGCGCGAAACCGTGATTCTCGCGCTGACTGGATCGGTGGTCGGCATTGCGCTCAGTTTCGCCACACGCTGGGCGATCATGAACCTGGTGCCTGGATCGCTCACGCAGATGATCGTGCCCAACTGGTGGCCCATCGCCGCCGGCATCTCGCTGATCGGCTCTCTGGCCGGTGCGCTCTATCCAGGCTGGAAAGCGGCACGCCAGGATGCCATCGAGGCGCTTGCCTATGAATAACGGCAAGGATCACCTGATCGCCGTCACCGGACTCAAAAAGATCTATCGCATGGGCGACGTGGAGGTTGCGGCGCTACGCGGCGTCGACTTGAACATCGAGCGGGGCGAGTTTGTTGCCATCGCCGGCCCGTCCGGCTCCGGCAAGTCCACGCTATTTTACATACTGGGCGGCCTTGCCTCCGCCACCGCCGGAAAGGTGTTGATCGACGGTAAGGACCTGGCCGGCATGAGCGACAGCGAGCGGACCCGTGTGCGCCGCGAACTCGTTGGGTTCGTTTTCCAGAAGTACAACCTGCTGCCCACGCTTTCGGCGCTCGATAACATCGGCATGGCCCAGTTCATCGCCGGCAAGCCGGCCGGGACCGAAGGGTGGTTCCGCCAGGCGCTCGATCTGCTTGGCGTAGGGCATCGTCTGCAGCACAAGCCGCGGTCGCTTTCCGGAGGCGAACAGCAGCGCGTGGCCATCGCCCGCGCCATCGTCAATCAACCGGCGCTGCTTCTGGCCGACGAGCCTACGGGCAACCTCGATACTGAAAACTCGGAGATCGTCTTGAAGCTCCTGCGCGATCTCAATCAGAAGACCGGCCAGACCATCCTCATGATTACCCACAATCCCGAGGCGGCCGCTTACGCCCACCGCACCATCCACATGCGCGATGGACGGATTTTGGAATCCGGCGCGTAACTTTTCCCGGTGCCGCCGGTTATCCCATCGGAAGCCAGTTGAACGATCCGGAACGAGAGCGGGAAGAAAGGCTACTCGAGGCGGCCCAGCGCGACCCGCGCCGCTTCGGCGAGCTCTACGAGCGCCATTTTGAGCGCGTGTACGCGTTCATCGCCGGACGCGTGAAAGAGCGTGCCGTCGTCGAGGATCTGACCGCTCAGGTGTTTCACCGTGCTCTTGAGAATCTGGCCCGTTTCGAATGGCGCGGAAAGCCGTTTGCATCCTGGCTGTACCGGATCGCCGCCAACGCCATCGCCGATCATTTCCATGGCGCCGCGCGCGAGCGAAGCTTCGATGACCTGGAACCGGCCGCCGCGCCTGAGCGCGAAATCGAACAAGTGGAGTGGCGCGCCCGGCTCTTTCGGATGGTGGAGGAGTTGCCGCCCGATCAGCGCCACGTGATTGGCTTGCGGTTCGGGGAAGAGAAGAGCATTCGCGATACCGCCGAACGGCTGCAGCGCTCCGAAGGAGCGGTGAAGCAACTGCAGATGCGCGCGCTGCGGACTTTGCGCGCGAGGATGGAGGGCTCCCGTGGCTGAGAACTTCACTCTCGACCAAATGGCCGCCCTGCTCGCGGGGATGCCGTCGGCATCCTTCCGGTCCAAGCTGAGAACCGAACTGGAAAGGAAAACGGGTATGACTACCAAGGCTTCGTACGTGCGGCCCGGTCTGACTGCTTTGACGCCCTATCTGATCGTGGAAGGCGCGGCCCAATTCATCGAATTCGCGAAACAGGCTTTCGGCGCCACCGAGATCCTGCGCATGCCAGGGCCCGATGGCCGGATCATGCACGCGCAGATTGACATCGCCGGCTCGGCGATCGAGGTGGCCGATGGCAACGACCGCTATCCGTCGCGGCCGGCGGCGCTGCATCTCTATGTGCCGGACTCGGGCGAGGTCTACCGGCGCGCGCTCGCCACCGGTGCCGGATCCCTTTATCCGCTAACGGCCCAGCCCTACGGCGAGCTGGAAGGCTCGGTGAAGGATTCCTTCGGCAATCATTGGTATGTCGGCACTTACCAGCAGGGAATGGGCTACCGGCACGAAGGGTTGACACAGGATGTAACGGCCTACCTGCACATCGAAGGAGCCGGCCGCATGATCGAGTTTTTGAAGGCGGCCTTCGGCGCGCGGGAGATTCTGATCGACCGGACGCCCGATGGCGCCGTGCGCCACGCCAAGATCCGCTTGGGCGATTCCGCCCTCGAAATGAGCGAGGCGCATGGCCAGTGGCAGCCCATGCCCTGCGGCCTTCATCTTTACGTCGAAGATTGCGACGCCGCTTTCGAGCGCGCGGTTGCCGCCGGTGCCACGCCCGTGTCGCCGCCCGCCGATCAGTTCTACGGCGACCGCGCCGCCGAAGTGGCTGATCCGTTCGGGAACTCCTGGTTCATTGCCACGTTCAAAGGTGGGGTACAATCCTGATGACATGGCCACGCCGCTGACGCCGATCCGCTGTCTTTACCGCGCTATCGACCTTTTTCCGGACAAAATCGGAATCGTGTCGGGAAACGATAGCTACACTTACTCCCAGTTCGGGGAGCGATGCCTGAAGTTGGCAAGCGCGTTAAAGAAGAACGGTGTGGGGCCGGGAGACCGCGTCGCGTTTCTCAGCTTCAACAACAACCAGCTGATGGAAGGCTACTACGGCGCGCCGCTGGCCGGGGCGGTGATCATGCCGCTCAATGTCCGTCTGTCCATTCAGGAACTGGTGCCGATCGTCAATCATTCCGGCGCCAAGGTGCTGTGCTTTGAGAACGATTTCCTGCCCATGGTGGAACACATTAAGGCCACCTGCCGGCACGTCGTCCGTTTCGTGAACCTCAACCAGGACTACGAAGCGCTGCTTGACGAAGGAACGCCGGACTACGTCGATTTCATGGGCGTCGACGAAAACAGCATGGCGGAGTTGTTCTACACCAGCGGATCGACGGGCACTCCCAAGGGCGTGATGCTGAGCCACCGGACGCTATACTTGCACGCTCTTTCCATCGCCACGCTGATGGGCGACGCCAAGGATCTGGTGGATCTGCACACCATTCCGCTGTTTCATGCCAACGGCTGGGGCCGCCCCCAGGCTTCGACGCTCATGGGCACCAAACAGGTGATGGTGCGGCGCTTTGAACCGGCCGGCGTGTTCAAGCTGATTCAGCAGCACAAGGCAACCGAGATGAGCCTGGTTCCCACCATGGCCAATGCCTTGCTCAATGCGCCGGACCGCGCGCAGTACGATCTTTCAAGCCTGCGCAAGATCATGCTGGGCGGCGCCGCGGCTTCGCCCGACCTGGTGGCGCGCCTCGAAGCCGTCTTCCCCTGCGACATCGTTTCCGGCTACGGCATGACGGAAACGGCGCCCGTCCTCACCACCGCCCGCGCCAAGGGTGGCGTCGACGAATCGGACCCGGCCGTTCGCCACACCCGGCGCGCCATGGCCGGCTGGAGCGTGCCGGGCGTCGAAGTCCGCGTCGTCGATTTGCATGGCCAGCCGGTGCCCAAGGACGGCCAGACCATCGGCGAGGTGATCGCCCGCGGCGACCACGTCATGATGGGCTATTTCCGCGACCCGGACGCGACCGCCGCCACCATCGACAACGGATGGATCCATACCGGCGACATGGCCTGCTGGGATAAAGATTCCTATATCCATATCGTGGATCGTAAAAAGGAAATCATCATCTCGGGCGGCGAGAACATTTCTTCCATCGAAGTGGAGAAAGCCATCTTCTCGCACCCGGCCGTCTTTGAGTGCGCCGTTGTCGCCGCGCCCGATGAGCACTGGGGCGAAGTGCCCGCCGCCATCGTCGTCGCCAAGCCCGGCACGACGCTGACCGCCGACGAACTGGCCGCTTACCTCACCGGGAAACTCGGCAAATTCAAACTGCCGCGGCTGATTGAGATCCGGGAAGAGCCTTTACCGAAGACCGGTACCGGCAAGATCCGCAAGCTCGTGCTCAAAGAGAAGTTTTGGTCGGGCAAGGAAAAGCGGGTGCAGGGGTAGAACGCCTGGTTTCCATCTTTCTCGATTCCGTTTCGGAAGAGCTGATCGCCGACCTTTGGGAGCGCCATACCACCGGCATCGTCGAGGAGGCGTCGCGCCTCGAAGCGTTTTTCGAAACGCTGGAGGAAGCGGCTGCCGTCGCCCTCGCCTATCCTTACTTGAATCCGCGAATTCAGGTACATGCGCCGCGCAACTACGTGCGGCAGTTTCAGGAGCAGTGGCACGCCGTCGCCATCGGCCGAAGGCTTTGGCTCGCCCCGCCCTGGGAGCCCGGCCCGGCGCCCGAACGGAGGGTGCGGCTCGACTACCAGCCGGGCATGGCCTGCGGCAGCGGCGCGCACCCCTGCACCCAACTTTGCCTCGAAGCGCTCGATGACGTGGTGCGTCCCGGCTGCGCCGTACTCGATGTCGGCTGCGGATCGGGCATCTTGTTACTGGCGGCGCGCCTGCTTGGGGCACGGCTGGTGGTGGGATGCGACATCGAACAGGCCGACGTGCGCATCGCGGCCGAACAGGTCGCCGATGTGTTCACCGGATCGGCGTCCGCGCTCGGCGATGCCTTGTTCGATGTCGTGATCGCCAACATCAGTGCACCGGTGGTTCGAACCATTCTGCCGGAACTCCGCCGGGTGGCCCGGCCCGGCGCTATCGTTTTGCTGTCCGGGTTCGAGCAAAGCGAACTCGACCCGGCCTGGGCAACCGCACCCCGCCGCCACAAGGACGGCTGGGTTTGCGTGGAGCTGCGCGAAGCCTAGGCAAAACTTCGCTTCAACCTTACCGACAATTTTGTATTTTCTATTTGTTACACTGGGCGTACCAGTTGTGACCAGGAGGGGGTCTTTGTATGGGCCGAACTCGCCAGGACCGCGAGCCGGGCCATCCCGACCCATTTTTGAAACTATGCCGTTACCGCGGCATACCGATGGTTTCCACTTTTAGGGAGGCAAAATCATGACATTCTTCAGGAACACCGCGAGAGTTCCGGCCCGATTCGCAAAGGCTTACCTACCGGCGATTCTTGGCCTTTTCTTCGCGGCTTACGGGCAAGAGCGATTTGGCGAGGTGACCGGAGACGTAAAGGATCCCAGCGGTGCCGGAGTTCCAAACGCCGTCGTCACGCTAACCGAACTGGCTTCCAATCGCACTCTGACAACCACCACCGCCAACACGGGCACCTATCTGGCCGCCAGTGTGCCGCCAGGCCGCTACAAGCTGCGCGTGGAGGCCAAGGGCTTTTCGATCGCCGAAATTCCGGATTTGAACGTACTGGTCGGCAAGAGCTTTCGCATGGACGTGGCTCTGAAAGTCGGCACGACATCGGAGACGGTGCAAATCACGGACTCGGCCCCGCTGATCGATTTTTCAAGCACCAAGGTGGCAACCAATGTAACTCTCGAGGAGTTCGACCGGCTGCCGAAGGGGCGCAGCTTCCAGACGCTGGCCATGCAGGCTACCGGCGTCAACAGCGGGGAAATTGAAGGCGGCTTTCAGATCAACGGCGCCAGCGGCGCCGAGAATCAGTTCAACATCGACGGCGTATCGGTGACCAGCGCCATGAATGGTAAGCAGCGCCAGAGCGCGTTGTTTGAAACCCTGGCGGAAGTTCAGGTCAAGACGGGCGGACTCGATGCCGAATACGGCGGCGCGATGGGCGGCGTGGTCAGCGCGATCACGAAATCCGGCGGCAACCAGTTCCACGGCGACCTGCACTATTACCTGAGCGGCAACCTGATTAGCGCGGCGCCCGTGAAGAGGCTGGCCATGAATCCGGTCACCGAAAAGGAAGGCGGCTACTTCCAGGACACCAAGTTCAAGGACACCAACAATGAAATCGGTGGCTCGCTGGGCGGGCCGTTCATCAAGAACAAGCTCTACTTCTACACCATGTTTTCGCCCCGTTTCCGCCGTCAATCGAACGACTACGTTCTCACCGACGGCCGCGACACCGTCAATCGCGATCAGAGCTATCACGCGTGGTGGAGCAAGTTGAGCTGGGACATTCGCAACAATGTGCGCGCCAATTTCACCTATCTTTGGTCGCCGACGCGCTCGGAAGGCTCGCTGTCGAGCTACGACGGCTTCTGCGCCAACTGCCGCGCCACCACCGTCGCCAGCATTCAGCCCAACAAAAGCATCGGGTTTTCGCAGCCGCAAACCAACTACACCGGCCAGATCGACTGGACGGCAACGCCCACCACGCTGTTCACCTTCCGCGGCGGACGGTTCTGGGACAACTTCAAATCGATCGGCATTCCACAGATCAGCTCGGTCGAGTATGGATCGTCGGCCTCCAATTTGCCCTTCGAGATTCCCGCGGCGTTGCGGCAGCCTTCTGGCTACTTCAATACGCCCCGCCAGGCCAACACTGGCTTCGACATCGGAACCCGCACTTACTTCCAGGTGGATGGCAGCAAGATCGCCCGCTTCGCCGGGCAGCACAACTTCAAGGCCGGCTGGGGCGTCACCAAGAACGTGAACAAGGTGGACAACTTTTACCCCGGCAACGGCTATGCCCGCATCTTCTGGAACGGCGCGTTCACTCCCGGGGCCACCAGCGGTTTGACCGGTCCGCAGCGCGGCACCTACGGTTACTACGAAGTCAATCAAAGCGGCACGGCCGGCTCCACTGGCGGCACGATGCAGAACGTCTATTTCCAGGACACATGGCGCATCAAAGACCGCCTGACGCTATCTCTGGGCCTGCGTCTGGAAAACGAATCCGTACCGTCGTTTGCGCGCGCGATTCAGGATCCGGCTTTCCAGTTCGGGTTCGGTGATAAGGTTGCTCCGCGCCTCGGCGCCAGCTATGACCTGTTCGGCGACGGCCGCGTCAAGCTATACGGCAGCTACGACCGTACTTACGACTGGGTGAAGTACGAGCTCTCGCGCGGGACCTTCGGCGGCGATTACTGGAGAGTCTACTACCGCACCCTCGATAGCTTGGACGGCATCTTCAATCTCGCCCAGACTCAGGCCGGCCGCAACATCTGGAATGTGACGCCGGGCTCTTTCCGCAACCGGCGCGTGCCTGGATTCGACCTCATCTCGAAAGACATCAAGCCGATGAGCGCGGACAAGTACACCGCCGGCACGGAAATCTCGCTTGGACCGGCCATGGTTTTGCGCATCGGCTACGTGCACAACCAACTGATCCGTACCATCGAAGATCTTGGCGCGCTCGATGCCAACGGCGACGAAGTTTATCTCTACGGCAACCCCGGCGAGGGCGTTGCCACCATTCAGCCCACCACAGGTCTTACCAAGCCGTTCCCCATGCCAAAGCCGGTACGCAAGTATGACGCGGTGGAAATCCAGCTCAGCCGCCGGTTCTCGAAGGGCTATTTCTATAACGCCAGCTACGTGATCAGCCGGCTCTACGGCAACTACGCCGGAATTGCCAACTCCGACGAAATCAGCCTCCCTTCCACCAACCGCAGCTCCACCACCATTCAGCAGTTGGGCGGATCGGTCGCACGTCAGGGCGGCAACGCCAATCGCGCCTGGGACCTGGATGAAATCCTGTTCGACTCAAAGGGCAACGTCAACTTCATGGGCCGGCTCGCCACCGATCGCCCGCATGTCTTCAAGTTCTTCGGCGGTAAGGATTTCACCAGTAAGATCGGCGTGACCAATGCCTCGGTCGGCTTCTATGCCGGCAGCGGCACGCCGATGACCACGCAGGTTTACACCACCAATCAGATTCCGGTCTTCGTGAACGGGCGCGGCGATATGGGCCGTTCCCCGTTCCTCAACCAGACCGACCTCAACATCTACCACGAT
>CADEFT010000026.1 GCA_902826685.1 uncultured Acidobacteriota bacterium | reverse complement strand
TGAATGCATATAAGCGCGAAACCCACCACAAGATGAGATTTCCCAAGCGCAAGCTTTGTAGGGCCGTGGTAGACTACCACGTTGATAGGTCGGATGTGGAAGCGCAGCAATGCGTTGAGCTTACCGATACTAATAGCCCGTTCGGCTTGACCATAAAATTTACTGCAGGCACAACGCGCAATTCGCGCAACTTGTTCGCCCCGCCAATCTCTATCAACCAGTTCTTACAAGCTTTGGGTGACTCTAGCGAGGGGGTCCCACCCGTTCCCATCCCGAACACGGAAGTTAAGCCTCTCAGCCCCGATGGTACTGCGCGCGCGAGTGTGTGGGAGAGTAGGACGTTGCCCGATTAAACAAATAGCCCCGGTCCAAATCCGGGGCTTTTTCATTCCCCCCCGTTTATCCTTCGCCAGTCCCACTTTGGGCTTGACGCGATCCCCATCAAGTTTCCGCATAATCCCTCAGAGAACTCCGATTCTCAGCAGCCCGGATCGAAAGAGGGAACCCTATGCGTCGAAACTTTGTCCTCGCGCTCTTCCTCGCCTCGTCGGCAGTCACTGCCCAGGCGTCCAGCATTACCAGCGCCGCCGCCTCCACCGCTCAATGCAACCTTACCTTCCGGTACAGCCCGCCGCCGGGAGGCATCGTTACCTTTCCTGGTGGCATTCAGAACATCAGCGCCTCCGGCGTCAATTCCGCCGCCTCCAATTGTGGCTCGGCCACATTCGCCATCCCGCCCCAGCCGCTCCTGACCCCAATCGATTGGGTGGTGAACGCCGGCTCCACCGGGAACGCCTCCGGTACAGCCAGCTACGGATCTCTAACCGGCTCCACTTCCGCGACTTCCGGCGGCGGAGGCATCCTCCATGCGACCGGCCAGTACAACGGTTCCTTCGACGATTCCATGACCTTCACAGGGGGCGGTGGCACCGCTACTTTTATTTGGGTTCGAACCGGGCGCAAATTTATCCCTTTCGCCGGGTCCCTGGCGAACGACAACATTTCCGCCACGGTGGACGGAGTCGTACACACCTTCGCTGCCCTTCCAAACCTCTTTACTTCACAATCGGAAGTCTACTCGTACAGCCGCGCGTTCACGGACGGAGATACCGTGAATTTCTTCGGCCTCCTGGCCTTGAACACCGCCGACTTGGGCGAGGCCGCAACCAACCAGGCCCGGCTCGACCTTTTCATTCAGGTTCAACTGTCGGGCGGCCCGGTCACCGTCACCACGGCCTCCGGCACTGCCTACGCCGCGTCGCCCGAACCCGCCGCCATCGCGCTGGCGGCCTCCGGCCTGGCCATCCTCGCCTGGGTTCGCCGCCGAAGAAGCTAGTCCGGAATGGGATCGGCCGGTGTGGTACGCTCGTTCTCGCCATGCCCACCCCCGATCCCATCTTCACCCCTCTCGCCGGCCGCAATCTCACCCTCAAGAATCGCATCCTCCGCTCCAACATCTCCGGCCGTTTCGACAACTACGACGGCTCCGGAAACCAAGCCCGTATCAATTGGGAATTGAAGTTCGCCCGCGGCGGAGTCGGCGCCATCGTTTCCTCCTTCGTACCCGTCACCCTCCGTGGGCGCATCATGCCCAACTACGCCACCATCCATTCCGATGAACGCATCCCGTTCTGGCGTGAACTGGCCAACAAAGTCCACCAACAGGACTGCCGATTCCTCATACAACTCAGCCACGCCGGCCGCCAGCGCGACGTCCCCGGCATCGAGTTCCCCAAGGGACTCAGTTCCACCGGCAACCCCGAGCCCCTCCACGGCTTCGAATGCGAGCGCATGACGCCCGCCGATATTCACGAGACCATCGGTGCCTTCGCCGCCGGTGCCCGGCGCGCCCGTGAGGCCGGCGTCGATGGCGTCGAACTCCACGCCGCCAACGGCTATCTCTTCACCCAGTTCCTAAGCCCGGAAATCAACGACCGCGACGACGACTACGGCGGTTCCCTCGAAAATCGCGCCCGCTTCCTCCTCGACGTCATCCGAGCGATCCGATCCGAAGTAGGCTCCGACTACCATCTTCAGATCAAGCTCAGTGCCACCGAATTCCACAACGCCCTGCTCCCCTTCGAAGGCGAAGGCAACAGAATCGAGCACACCATGCAGGTCGCCAAATGGGCCGAGCAGGCCGGTGCCGACGCCATACATGTCTCCTCCGGTAGCTACTTCCCTCATCCCAAGAATCCACCCGGCGATTTCCCCACCGACGAAGCGCTAAAAACTTTCGACACCATGATCTCCAGCGGCCGCCGCGAACTCCTGAATTACATCGCCCTCACCACGCCGCTCGGAGCCAAGCTCTTCCAATCCGCCTGGGAGCGGGCACGCGGCGACACCATCGAAGGCATCAATCTTCCCGACGCCCGTGCCATCAAGCAAGTGGTGAGCATCCCCGTCATCTGCACCGGTGGATTCCAAACGGCATCCATCATCCGCAATGCCATCCAGTCCGGCGACTGCGACGCGGTCAGCATCGCCCGCCCTCTGATCGCCAACAACGACCTCGTCCAACAGTTCGCCGCCGGCGCCGACCGCGCCCCCAGACCCTGCAGCTATTGCAACCGCTGCCTCATCAACGTCATTGAAAACCCGCTGGGGTGTTACGACGAATCGCGATTCGAAAACCGCGACCAAATGCTCGCCGAGATCATGTCCGTCTTCCACCCGCCGCCGTTCCCGTGAGCGATCTCCCGCTAAATCCGATTCGCCAGGCCGCCGGTTGGCTATGCTTCGCCGTCGCCGGATACCACTATCAGGGCCTGATACTCACCGCGATCGCCGCCCTCTGCACCTACTGGGTATTGTGGAAACGCAACCCCGATAGCCCCTTCGCGCTCGTAGCGTGGCCCGTTTGGTACCTAACCGGCTTCCTTGCTGTCGCGGCCCTGTTGCGCGGCGCGATCTATCTCGATCTCTGGGGCCTTTGCACCGCGCTTCCCCTCATCGATTTCTGGGTCCTGCCGCTCCACCGCCAAACCTACGCCAGATGGGAGGACCTCTATAATCGCGGGCTGCGTGAACTCGCCGATCGCGCTTACGAGGCCGCCGGCGCCACCGCCGAAGCTGCTCATGCAGCGTCCCTTCGCATCCGATGGCGCGGGCAGGAAGCGCGTGCCGCCTCGGCTCTCTTGTTGGCGGACACGCGGCTCAAACTCGGCCACGCCGCCCACGCCGAGCGCCTGGCCTCGCAGGCCATTCCGGAATTTGAGCGATCGCGGCAGATTCTCGGCATCACACCAGATGCCGCCTACCGCATCCGCGGCCTGGCACGCCTTGAAACCGGAGACATCCCGGGTGCGGCTGCCGATTTACGAACCGCCGCTCGACTCCGTCTGGCGTGGGCGGGCGCCGATACCGAACTCGCGCGGATTCTGCAAGCCGAAGCCATCGCGCTCAGCCGCGCCGGACAACCCGAGTCCGCCGCCCAGCGCCTCAGCCAAGCGCTCACCATCGCCCAGAATGCCGGTGACAAGGACCTAGAGTCTCTGATTCGTGGTGAGAGCTAACCACCCGCAGTGCTACCATGCAACAGCGTGCCGGTTGAGCCCCGCCCCATTGAAGGATTCCTCCGCCGTCTCCGCTACGGCCGCCTGGCCCGCCGGTGCCTCCAACTCATCCAGCCCGCCCAGAACGCCGTCTCCGCCCACGTCACGCACTACTACTACGAGCAAAGCTACCGCGCGGAAGAGCATCTGTATTGGGCACACTTCCCCAACTGGATCGCCGAGTTCGCCCACACCCGGAAAATCGAAGCCGTCCTCGACGTCGGCTGCGCCTACGGCACTCTCCTGCTGCACACCATGCGCACTGCCCGATGTCCGGGCTACGCCATCGATTTCAAGGACACCTACCTGAGCCAGGGTCTCATCGAATCCTTAGGCATCCAGTTCGCCGTCGCCAACATCGAGCGGCAACCAGTCCCGTGGCCGCGCCCATTCGACGTCATTCTTTTCTCCGAAGTCCTCGAGCATCTCAATTTCCAGGCCGTCCCCACCCTCCGCAAGCTGCGCGATAGCCTCACCGCTTCCGGCAGGCTCTATCTATCCACGCCCAATCGCGACGACTGGGGCCCCTGCCACAAGTACTACCGCCGCTACGAGGATCTGCCTCAGCCCGGTCCTGGCGAGCCAGTGGACGACCACATCTGGCACTTTGACCGCCAGGAACTCTACACCGTAATCGAGCAGGCCGGACTACGCGTCCTGCGTTGCGCTCAGTCGCCCGGCGTCGGAGGCCGCCACTTCAATATTGAGGCGGCGCGTCAGGTCTGACCGGCTTCATCCAAATCCAGACCACAACTCCCACCATCGCCATCAAACTTCCAACGTAAAGCCCAGCCGCCCATCCGTACTTCGCCGCGATCACCGGCGTCAGGATCGGCGCAATCGCACCGCCCAGGTTTCCGCCCGCGTTCATAATCCCGCCCGCCGCACCCGCTTGCGTGCCTGCGTACTCAATCGTCGCCGCCCAGAAATTGACGTCCGCGCAGGACGCGAATCCAAACGAAAGGCAGATCAGGATCACCGCGGGCATCGTCTCCTCCATGCCTGCGCCGAAGAACAGCATCACCGCGCTTAGCGAAAGGAATCCCATCGCCGCCATCCGCAACCCATTGGTCCGTCCATACCGCGCCGACAGCCAGTCCGATGTCTTTCCGCCCAGCGGAGTCAGCACCAGCCACGTCACATAAAGCGCCGTCGTATACGCGGCCGATTCCGCCGCCGGCAGCTTCCGGATCTCGCCAAAGTAGTAAAACGTCCAATAAAAGAAGATGTACTCGAAGTAGTCCAGAGCCGTGAATCCGATCGTCAACAGCATCAGATTCCGGTTCCGGAGCAGCGCCTTCCAATCGGCGCGCGGCGCGGGCCCCGAATGCTCGTTCTTATCCCGTGCCAGCATGTACCACACCAGGCCGAACAGAACCGAAACCGTTCCCGCCAGCAAAAACGCACTGCGCCATCCGAACCGGTTCACCAGCGGCACACACAGAATCGGCGATAGCGCGCTGCCGAGGCCCGCGCCCGACGCCACCACACCCTGCACGAAACTCCGCTGATGCGGAGCCGACCATTCCGCGTTCGCCTTGTTGATCGCCGGAAACGTCGGCGCCTGCGTCACCCCAAACAGAATTCGCAGCACCACGAAAGTCGCCATGATGCCCAACCCCGGCGTTCCCACCAACACCAGCAGCCCCACCGCGATCCCCGAACCCACCGCCATGAACGTCAGCACGCGCCGCGGTCCGAACCGGTCGCTGAACCGCCCGCCTGGAATCATCAGCAGCGCATAGCTGAACAGGAAGGCCGAAAAGACGGTGCCCATCTCCGTCTCCGTCAGGCGGAACTCTTTCATAATCGACGGCGCGGCGATCGAGACCACTGTGCGGTCCAGATACGCCACCACCACCAGAAGAAACATCAGCGCGATCATGCCGGCGGGCATGCCGCGATTCATGGATTCCCTCGCGCAACCGTGTACTTCTTCATCGCATCCCAATTCAATTCGATCCCCAACCCCGGCTTTTCCGGTAGCGGCACCACTCCATCCACCATCCGCAATTCGTCAATCACCAGTTCCCGCCTCAACGGCGATTCCGCCAGCGGCGCCGGTAGAAACTCGATGTAAGGGCAGTGCGCCGTTGCCGCGCTCAGATGCGCCGAGGCCGCAATCCCAATCCCCGTCTTCCAGCAATGCGGCACAATAAGCTTCCCGCGATCGGCGGCCAGATCGCACACCCGCCGCGCTTCCGTCAATCCGCCCACGCGGCCCACATCCGGCTGCGCGACGTCCACTTTGCCCCGGTCCATCAGGTCCAGAAACTCAAACCGCGTGTTCTGCAACTCGCCGGCCGCGATCCGGATCGGCGAATGGCCGGCCAGCGCCGCGTATCCATCCAGATCGTCCAACTGCAGCGGAGTCTCCAGAAAGAAAATGTCGTAAGGCTCCAACTGGCGCGCCACCCACAGCGCCTCCTTGAAATTCGTCCAGCAGTAGCAGACATCCACCATCATCACGAAGCCCGGACCCACGGCCTCGCGGCACGCCGCCACAATCTCCACAATCGCGCCATCGTCCGCCTGAATGCCGTTGTGCGAATAAGGACCCTTGACGCAAACTTCCATCTTGCCCGCCGTGAACCCCAATCGCTTCGCTTCGCGCGCCTTCGCCGCCAGGGAATCGCGATACCCGGCCACCGTCCGCCCGGCCGGCAGCAGCGAGGCGTAGGGCGTAATGTGCGGCTTCCGCGCACCGCCCAACATACGCCAACATGGCTGCCCGAGCGCCTTGCCGCGTATATCCCACAGCGCCATGTCGAGCGCGCCCATCGCGCAAATCCCCAGTCCCCGCCGTCCCGTCATGAAGCTGCCCGTGTAGAGCTTGTCCCACAGCGCTTCCACGTTCAGAGGATCTTCCCCCAGCAGCATCTCTTCGAGACCAAGTCCCAACACGTGCGTGCCGCGGGCATGAATCATCGCTTGCGCCACCCACGGATTCGTATCCACCTCGCCGATGCCGGTAATCCCCTCGTCGGTATGCACCAGCACCACCAGGTCGTCTTGCGCCGAAGAACACGCCGAGACGTCATACCCCGGATCGAGCAGCACGTGTGTTTCAATGCGCGTGATCTTCATTTGCGATCTACCTACGATACCCTGTCAATGTGAGCAAGCAGGACGCCGTCGAACTGCTCCCGGTCGCCGGCCGCGAGATTCGCATCACCCATCCGGGCAAGCCCTATTTTTCGAAACAAGTCCAACTCACGAAACTCGACGTCGTCCGCTATTACCTTTCCGTCGCGCCCGGCGCGCTCAATGGAATTCGTGACCGCCCCATCGTTCTGAAACGCTTCGTCGATGGCGCCGAAGGCGAAGCCTTCTACCAGAAACGCGCCCCCACCGAGCGGCCCGAATGGATCCGCACCGTCACCCTCGCGTTTCCTTCCGGCCGTACCGCCGAGGAAGTCGTCGTCGACGATGCCGCCGGCCTTGCCTGGATCGTGAACCTTGGCTGCCTGGAGCTGCATCCGCACGCCGTGCGGACCGCCCGCCTCGAATACCCCGACGAGTTGCGCGTCGATCTCGACCCCGGCCCCGGCGTTCCCTGGGGCGATGTCCGCACGGTCGCGCTCGAAGTGAAGGCGTTCCTCGAAGAAGTGAAACTCGTCGGATGGCCCAAGACCAGTGGCTCACGCGGCATGCACATCAATGTGCGAATCGAACCCAAGTGGGATTTCATTCAGGTCCGCCGGGCCGCCCTCACCCTCGCGCGTGCCATAGAGCGCCGCCTGCCCTCACTGGCCAGTTCCAAGTGGTGGAAAGAGGAGCGCCACGGCGTCTTTCTCGACTACAACCAGAACGCCAAGGACCGCACCACCTGCTCGGCGTACTCCATCCGCCCTCTTCCCGACGCCCGGGTCTCCGCGCCGCTCGATTGGAGCGAAGTCCCCGATTGCGACCCCGCCGATTTCACCGTGTTCACCGTGCCCGCCCGTTTCCACAGCATCGGCGATCCGCATAGCACGATGGACTCCGCGCCCGGCTCCCTCGACGCGCTGCTCGAACTGGCGGCGAAAGACGAAGCAGACGGGCTCGGCGACGCTCCATGGCCCGCCCAGTTCCGCAAGATGGCGGGCGAAGCGCCCCGGGTCGCTCCCTCTCGCGCGAAGGCCCCGCTCATCGTCGTTGCCAATTCACCCGACCGCGCCGCCGCCCTCGCCGGTCTCGAACGATGGAAGAACCGCCATCCGCAAGCGGCCGCGCTGCTTGCCGCGAACGACATCCTCACCGACTCCATGCGAGGCCGTTCCTCCACCTGGACCCGCATTCGAATCAACCTGCGCCACGTGCCGGAAAATCTGCGCCCCGCCTCCGAACCGCCCGATCCCGACGACGATCCCACGCGCGAGTGGCGCACCCTCAGCGCCCGCCGGAAAAAATCTCCATCAGCTCCTGCGGAGTGACAACTTCCAACTGCGCATACGTACACTCGCGCGGCGGCTTGTCCTCACGCCACCGCCGGAGATGCGCCATGTGCCTGAATCGCGAGCCCTGCATATGCTCGTAGGCGACCTCCGCCACCAGTTCCGGCCGCACCGGCTCCCACGACAGATCCTTGCCCTGGCTCCAACGGCTCTGCCCGCCCGGCATGCGCTGCTCCCCCGCCTCTTCCGGCCGGGCCCACTCTCGCCACGGATGATCGCGCAGCGCCTCCACTCGATACGGAGCCAGAAACTCCGCCAGTTCCAGCCGCCGCTGCTCAGTAAAACTCGCGCACACGCCGACATGATGCAGCGCGCCCGCAGCGTCGAACAACCCCAAGAGCAGCGACCCCACCATCGTGCCTTCGCCCTTCTTGTGCCAGCGAAATCCGGCCACCACGCAATCGCAGTCCCGTTCATGCTTTACCTTCAACATCACCCGCTTGTCGGGCTCATACACGCCCATGTCCGGCTTCGCCATCACGCCGTCGAGGCCCGCTCCCTCGAACCGGTGAAACCAATCCGACGCCACTTCCAGGTCGCGTGTCGCCGGCGTCAGATGCACAGGAGGCTTCGCGCCCCTCAGCATCGCCTCAAGCCGCTCCCGCCGCACGGCGAACGGCTCGCCCCGCAGGTCCCTGTCGCCCTCGCAAAGCGCATCGAAGAAAACAACGGAGGCCGGAAACTGCTCCGCCAGCAGCCTTACGCGCGACGCTGCCGGATGCAGCCGCAATTGCAGCAAATCGAACTCCAGCCCGCCTGCCCGCGCAATCACGATCTCCCCGTCCAGCACGCATCGCTCGGGCAATTGCGCCTTCAATGTCTCCACCACCTCCGGAAAATAGCGATCGAGCGGCTTCTCGTCCCGGCTCTGAATCGACATCTCCGCGCCGTCGCGAAACACCAGCGCGCGAAAGCCGTCCCACTTCGGCTCGAAGATCCAATCGCCGCCTTGCGGCAGTTCGCCCACTCTCTTCGCCAACATGGGCCGTAAGGGCGGATTCACCGGAAGATTCACCCTCTCATGCTACCCCCGCCACCCGTCTCTGATAGTCTGTCCCTGTTGCGGGCCCATCACCCGAGGAGTACACCCGATGCGCAAGCTTCTTTTGTTCGCGGCCGTAGCAATCGCCGCCCACGGCCAGACAGGCCAGATCACGGGACAAATCACCGATCCAACCGGTACATCCGTCCCAGCCGCCGAGGTAGCGGTTACCAACATCGACACCGGCATCAAGCGCCAGACCCTGACCAACGAGCAGGGCTACTACACCGCTCCCCTGCTGAGCCCCGGCAACTATGAGCTCACCGTGCAGAAGCCCGGCTTCAAAGCCGTCACCCGGCCGGGCATCAAGCTCGACGTCGCCCAGACCGCCCGCGTCGATATCGCCCTGCCGCTCGGCGAAGTCAAAGACAGCGTCACCGTCGTCTCCGAAGCGCCCATCCTGTCGAGCGAAAGTGCCGCTATCGGCCAGGTCATCGGCAGCAAGAAAATTCTCGACCTCCCGTTGAATGGCCGCGACTTCACCCAACTGGCCACGCTCGTGCCCGGCGCCATCAGCCGCGGCACCAACGCGTCGCTCGAAGCGCCCGCTATCAGCGTCAACGGCTCGCGCAACAGCAAAACCGTCTTCATGGTCGATGGAGGCAGCGTCAGCAGCCAGTATTTCGACGTCGCTTCCGTCGTCCCCTCCGTCGATGCCATCGCCGAATTCTCCGTCCAGTCCAATGCCTTCGCCGCCGAGAACGGGCAGGGGACCGCCATCATCACCGCCTCCCTTCGCTCGGGAACCAATCAGATCCACGGCAGCATGTATGAGTTCCTGCGCAATCAGGTTCTCGATGCGCGCAATTTCTTCAATTCCACCGCCGTGCGTCCACCCGTCAAACAAAACCAGTTCGGTTTCACTCTGGGCGGCCCTCTCTCGCTGCCGAAAATCTACAACGGCAAAGACCGCACGTTTCTGTTCGGCGATTTCGACGGCACGCGCATCCGCCGCGCCCTTACGTTCAACAACGCCGTTCCCTCGGCCGCCATGCGCCGGGGCGATTTCTCAGAACTGCGCACCTCGCTCATCGATCCGCTGAGTATCCGCAACGATCCGGATCGTCCCGGTCAGACCCTGCGCGCCGCCTTCGCCGGCAACCTCATCCCCACAAGCCGCCTCGCCCGCGAATCCGTTTACTACCTTCCGTTCTATCCGGAATCCAACACGGCCGGCGGCATTTTCAACTTCGCCCCCAGCCGCCGCAACCGTACCGACAAATTCGATCTCCGCGCCGATCACCGCATCTCTTCCAAGGACTCCTTCAACACGTCCTACTCCTTCAATCAGGCCGAAACCTACGGCCCCGGCCAGTTTGAGGCCAACGGCGGCGTCACGCTCGATGTGCGCAAACAGCGGTGGGGGTTGGCCGAAACTCACCTGTTCGCTCCGTCGGTCATCAATGAGTTCCGCCTCAACTACGTCCGCACACGTTTCGAGAACGCGCCCCAGGGACTCGGCACCAATCACACCGTCCTGTCCGGCATCGGCGGCTTCGCCGAACAGAGCAGCGATTTTCCCGGCTTCCCCGGACTCGGCTTCACCGGCTACCTCGGCTTCAATCCCAACGCCTTCAGCCCCATCAAATTCCGCGACAACAAGTACGAGCTCAGCAACAACCTCGTGTGGATTCGCGGTGCCCATTCCTTCAAGGCGGGCGTCCTGCTGCGCAACTATTCCACCAGCACCACCAACGCCGCCCGCAGCCGCGGCGATTTCACTTTTAACGGTTCCTACTCCGGCAACGCCTTCGCCGATTTCCTGCTCAGCGCCCCGTTCCAGGGCCGCCGCACCTTCCCCCGCAACGCCTTCGGCATCACGCCCATGGCCAACGAGCACTTCTTCTTTCAAGACGATTGGAAAATCACGCCGCGCCTCACCCTCAACCTCGGCATGCGCTATGAGCTGAACCATCCGCCCAAAGTGCTGCACAACCAGATGGCTTCCACCGATCCGGTCTTGAAACGCATCGTCGTCGCCAGCGATTCCGATGGCACCATCAACGTGGGCGGCCAGCAGATCGGCCGGTTCCTGCTGCCCGTCGTCGCCGATGTCGTCGTCCCGTCGAGCCAGGTGGGCCTCGGTCCCTCGCTTCGCTACCTCGACAAGAACAACTGGGCGCCGCGCGCCGGCCTTGCCTGGCGCCTCAATAGCGATCTCGTCCTCCGCGCGGCCTATGGCATCTTCTATGGCTTCATTCAGGGCAACCGCTCTGAAAGCACCGGCATCGTCAATCCGCCGTTCCTCGCCGATGAACTGTCGAACTTCAATAACGCGCCTACGCCCACCAAGACGCTCGCCAACATGTTCTCACCCGTCTCGCAGGGTCTGAACCTGGTGCCTCTCAACTTCTTCCAGATCGAGACCAACATGCGCGATCCTTACTTCCAGCAATGGAACCTGGCGCTTCAAAAAGTCGTCGCCAAGGTGATCTCGCTCGAAGGCGCCTACGTTGGCAGCAAGGGAACCAAGATCGAATTCTCCCGTCCCATCAACGTGCCCGACCCCGGCCCCGGCACCATCCAGAACCGCCGTCTCTGGACGCGCTTCGCCTCCGGCACCTACGTCGAAAACGGAGGTTATTCGAGCTATCACGCCTTCCAGGGGAAGTTCGAAGTCCGCGGCTGGCGCGGCCTGTCGCTGCTCAGTTCCTACGCCTTCGGCAAATCCATCGACAACCTCAGCGGCGATAATCAGGGCTTCTCCGCGCAGGACCCGCGCAACAACAACGGCGAAAAGGGCTCCTCCGATTACGACGTGAAACACCGCTTCGTCACCAGCCTCAATTACGCCCTGCCTTTCGGCCGCAATCAGACCGGCCCACTCGCCAAACTGATTCGTGACTGGGAACTCGGCAGCATCGTCACCCTGCAATCCGGACTGCCCTTCACCCCCGCCATCGGTACCGACCCCGCCAACACCGGAACCAGCCTGCGCCCCGATCGCCGCGGCAACGGCCGGCTTGAAAACCGCGAGTTGCTCCGCGATTTCGACGTCGCCGCCTTCCAGGTTCCGGCTCCCTTCACGTTCGGCAACAGCGGACGCAACATCCTCTACGCCCGCGGCTTCCGCAATTGGGATTTCATCGCCGTCCGCAACTTTGTCTTCCGCGAAAGAATCCGCCTGCAGTTCCGTAGCGAATTCTTCAACTTCACCAATACGCCAGCCTTCGGCGGCCCCACCGCCAACATCCAGGCGCCAACGGCCGGCCGCGTGCTTTCGGCCGGCGAGCCGCGCGACATCCAATTCGCTTTGAAACTCAGCTTTTGATCCATGAAACGAATTCTCATCCTGCTGCTTGCGGCGCACTCGATGTCCGCCGCCTTCCGCGCCTCGGTGGTCAAAGTCGATATCACCCCTTCCACTCCGAAGTGGCTGCTCGGCTACGGCCCCCGCCAGTCCACCGCGATTCATGACCGCATCTACCACCGCATCGTCGCCATGGACGACGGCGCGGCCCGGTACCTAATCGTTTCCTCGGAAGTCTGCCTGTTTGCGCCCTCCGTCTATGACGATGCCGCCCGGCGCATCCAGAAAGAAACCGGCGTCGATCCCGTGCGCTTCCTGTGGACGATGACCCACACCCACTCCGCCCCGGAAGTCGGACCGCCCGGCATCTATTCGGTCCTTCTAAAGGGCCGCTCCGATCATCCGGTCGACACCGAATACACCGGGCAGTTCATCGCATCCCTCGTCAAAGGCGCCGCCGACGCCCTTGCCCAACTCGCGCCCGCCCGCGTCGCGACCGGCACCGGCCATGCCAACGCCAACATCAACCGCCGGGCGCGCGACACCGATGGGCGCATCTCCCTCGGCTTGAATCCCGATGGCCCCGTCGATCGCCAGATCGGTCTCATTCGCCTTGAAACCGCCACCGGCTCCCCCATCGCCCTTCTCGCCAACTACGCCATGCACGGAACCGTCCTGAGCGGGCGCTTCACCGAAATCAGCGGCGACGCTCAAGGCGCCGTCGCCACTTACGTCGAATCGAAAATCGGCGCTCCCATGCTCTACATCAACGGAGCCGCGGGCAACATCGCCCCCATCTACAGCGTCTACGACACTCCACGCGCGGGCCATCTCTCGCAGTTCAACGTACTGCTGGGCGATCGCATCCTCGCCGCCAACTCAGCCATCGCGCCCGCCGCCAGCGAAGTCCGCCTGTGGGCCGGCGAGAATTGGATTGAATCCCCGCGCAAAAAAGGACTCGGCTGGCCCGAAGACCTGATGCAATGGTCGCGGGAAACGCCCGGCGGCACGCCGCTTGTGCGCATGCCCGCCCGCTTCCTTCGCATCAACGACACCGTGCTCTGGAGCCTGCCGGTCGAAATGTTCTGCGAAATCTCGATGGAGGTCCGCAACCGCTCCCCCTTCCCGAACACATTCTTCGCGGGCTACACCAACGGTTGGATCGGCTACCTTCCCACCAAGGCCGGCTTCGCTGAAGGCGGCTATGAGCCCACCACGTCGGTCTTCACCGAACAGGCGCAGCAGGACGTCACCGAAGCCGTCGTTTCCTACATCCAAAGCATTCCGCGTTGAACGCATATACGATGGCCTGGACTCAAAACTACGACCCGTTCGGCAACGCCACCCTCTCCACTCTCACCGCCGCGCTGCCAGTGGTCAGCCTGTTTTATCTGCTCGCCGTGCAGAGAGTCATCGCCTGGCGCGCCGCCGTCTATTCCTTCCTGCTCGCCGTCGCGCTCGCCGCCGGAGTCTTCGGCATGCCCGGCTCGATGGTCACCGCCGCCGTCGCGCATGGATTTCTCTACGCGGTCGTGCGCATCCTCTGGGTTCTGCTCGCGGCCGTCTTCGTCTACGAACTCACCGTCGAAAGCGGACATTTCGAAACCATTAAGGCTTCCATCGGAGGCATCACCGGCGATCGCCGCCTGCAGGTGCTTCTGGTCGCTTACGCCTTCGGCGCCGTGCTCGAAGGCGCGGGTGGCGGTGGAGCCCCGGTCGCCATTTGTGCCGCCATGATGGTCGGCCTCGGCTTCAAACCCTTCGACGCGGCCGTGCTGTGCCTCATCGCCAACACCGCGCCGGTCGCCTTCGGCGGCATGGGCAATCCCATCCGCACGCTCGTCGCCGTCACAGGCTTGCCCGAAATGCAGATCAGCGCCACCATCGGCCGCATCCTTCCGTGGACCGCCGTCATCCTCCCCTTCTGGCTCGTACGCTGGATGGTGAGCACCCGCGAGACGCTTGCCGTCTGGCCCGGACTCCTCGCCTGCGGTCTGGGCTTCGGCGCCATTCAGTTCTTCTGGTCCAACTTCGTCGATGCGTCCCTGGTCGATATCGTGGGCGGCATGGGCACGCTTCTCTGGCTGGCCGTTTTCTTCCGCTGGTGGCGCCCCGGCACCGCGCCCCCACTGCCTGCAGGCAAGGTGCTACATGCCTGGTCGCCATTCCTCATCCTCGCCCTGCTGGTCGTCGCTTGGGGATTGCCCGGCATTCGCCAATGGCTCGATTCCACAAGCTGGAAAACGCCCGTGCCCGGCTTGCACAACCTGGTCACGCGCGTGCCGCCGGTGGTCGAAAAGATTCACACCGAGCCCGCGATCTTCGATATCGCCTGGCTTGCCTCGGTCGGCACACCCACGTTCCTCGCGGGCATGATCGCAGGGCCCATCCTCGGCCTCGGCCTGCGCCGCACTTTCGAAATCTTCCTGCGCACCGCCTGGCGCATGCGTTTCAACGCGCTGGCGATTCTCGCCATGCTCGGCCTCGGATACCTCACCCGCTACTCCGGCATGGATGCGATTCTCGGCCTCGCCATGGCCAACACCGGCTGGCTCTTCCCGTTCTTCGGAACGCTGATCGGCTGGCTCGGCGTTGCGCTCACAGGCACCGATGCCGGCTCAAATGCGCTCTTCGGAAGCCTGCAGGTCATCACCGCCAACAAGCTCGGACTCAGCCCCGTGCTCATGGCATCGGCCAACTCCGCCGGCGGCGTCATGGGAAAAATGATCGACGCCCAGTCCATCATCGTGGCCTGCGCCGCCACGGGCCTGGAACGGAAAGAGGGCGATCTGTTCCGCGCCGTGCTGCCGCACAGCATCGCGCTCGCGATCCTCGTCGGCCTGATCGTAATGGCCTATGCCTACTGGTTTCCTTACTTGCTGCCCTCGGCGCGCTGAGCCGTGAACGTCATGGCGTGCTCCTGCCATGACGACGTTCCCTTCAACACTCCGCCGCTGAGCGTGGCGCTCATCTGGAAGTCGCCTTCCTCGCCCGCCTCGGCGGAATAGAGCTTTCCGGCCGCCGCCAGCTTGCCGTTCCGGAAAGTGCCCGCCACCGGAGCCTTGGCGTCCGGAAACATCACGCTCACCTTTTCCCCGTCGAGCGTGATCGTCAACGTGCTGCGCCGCTCCCCGCCAGGCGTCTGCCACACGAAGTTCCACTTGCCGCCAATCTCCTGGGCAAAAGCCAAGGCGGCGAATACCAGCGAAGCAACAAGGCGTCGAGTCATGGCCGCGATACTAGCAAATCTTTCTCCCGCATTTCGATCGACCGCGCCGCTTCGTCCCGCGCCCGCGCCTCATCGCCCAGCAGGAAGTAAAGCCGTGACAGCCGCAGGTGAACCCGGGCATCGCGCGGCGCCGCGCGCAGCAAATCGATCGCCCTCTGCACCCCACCGGTTTCCGTCAGCGCCCGGCTCAGGCTCAGGAGCGTCTCGACATCCCCGGGCATCTTCTCCGCCGCCCGCTGCAACCACTGAGCCGCCTCCGCGAAGTTCTCCTCTTTGAGCAACACATCGCCCATCGTCTGATACGCCAGCGGCAGTTCCGGCTCCAACTCCATCGCACGCCGCAATCGAGCCTTGGCTTCCTCATACCGGCCCGCGAACTGCAATTGAAACCCCAGCCAGGCCGCGATCTGACCCGACTTGGGAAACTTCCCGGCCGCCTGTTGCGCCAATTCAAACGCCCGCGCCCCATCGCCCGCGCGATGCCGCGACTCGATCGCCAACAGGTAGGTCTCTTCATCGGAAGGCGGATCCACCAGCGCCGCCGCTTGCCCGTAGCGCCGCGCGGCCATATACTGCGCCGCCAGCAATTTCCTCGCATCCGCATGCTCCGGATTCAGCAGGTGCGCCTGCCGCAGTTGTACGATCGCCGCCGCCGGATCGCCCAATTCCACCAGCGCCGCGCCCAGCAGGAATCGCGCCTCGAACGACTTCGGTTGCGCCGCCACCGCCCGCTCCAGATGCTTCCGCGCCTCGCCGAACTCACCCCTGGCGAAATACTGGTAGCCCGATTCCACCAGCGATTGCAGCACCAGCAGCAGCGCCATTTTCATCGCTGCCCCTTAAGCGCCGTGAATACACGATCGGCTTTCAAGTCGCGCCACGTATCGCGCCGCCCGTCGGCCCACGTCACCTCGAGAACATCCACCACCACCGCCGTGCCCAATCCGAAATGCGCCCGCTGATCGTTCACCGAATAGTATCCGGACTGGCTCAACACCACCTGCGTCTGCCGCCGCCCGCCCGCCTCCACCGTCACCCGCGCGCCCACACCGCTCTTCACCTGAAACCAGTGATGGCCGCTGCGATTGTCGTTGCGCAGCAGCGACGGCGGTTCATTCATATTCATCACCAGCAGATCCAGGTCGCCGTCGTTGTCGAAATCGCCCGCCGCCGCGCCGCGGCTCGAATGCTCGGCCGCAATCCCCGCCCCCGCGCGCTGTGACACGTCCTCGAACTTCCCGTTGCCCAGGTTCCAATACAACAGCCGCGGATTCCGGTACCGCGCCACTTGTTCGAAAATGTGCCCGGCGCTCAGGAACAGATCCGGCCATCCGTCATTGTCGAAATCGGCGAAGATCGCGCTCCAAAGCACAAACTGCGGATATAGCCCCAGGCCCGCGTACAGCGCACGGTCCGTGTATCCCGTCTTGCCCAGCCCGCGGTAAAGATTCGGATAGTCGTCGGCGAAATTGGTCTTGGCGATATCCAGCCTGCCGTCGCCGTCGTAATCCGCAATGGCCACGCCCATGCCCGCCTGCTCCATCCCGTTGTCGTCATAGGCGAGCCCGGTGTACGCTCCGCGCTCGGCAAACGTGCCGTCGCCGTTGTTGCGATAGTACAGGCTGCGCGTCGAATCGCTGGCGATATAGAGGTCCGTCCAGCCGTCTTCATCCAGGTCAGCCGCCAGCACTCCCAGCGCATACGTTTTTTGCGGCGCGCCGATCCCCGAAGCCGCCGATACGTCGGTGAACGTCCCATCGCCGTTGTTGCGATACAGCAGGTTGCTTGCAAACGGCAGCCCGCGCGGCCCGCAGAATACCGGCAAACCCAGCCACTTGCAATGCTCCCCGCTCCCCGGCGCCGGAGTCCGCTTCAAATCCAACACCAGGTAATTCGCCACGAACAGATCCAGATCGCCATCCCGGTCATAGTCGAGAAAGCTGGCGCCGCTGCCCCAGCGGTCGCCCTCTCCCGCCAGGCCGGCCTTGGCCGTCACGTCGGTAAACGTGCCGTTGCCGTTGTTGCGGTACAGCACGTTGCGTCCCCAATAGGTGACGAACAGGTCCACAAGCCCATCGCCATCGTAATCGGCCGCCGCCACGCTCTGGCCCCAGCCTTCGCGCGTCAATCCCGCCTTCGCCGTCACATCCACGAACCTGGCGCCGCGCTCGTTGCGGTACAGCCGGTTCGTACTGCCCGCCGCGCCGCCGAACCGCGTGCCTCCCACCAGAAAAACGTCCGTCCATCCGTCGTCGTCGAAATCGGCGAACGCCACCCCGGTGCCCATCGCTTCGATGATGTACTTGCGATGGGCGGAACCCGATACCACCGCCGCCCGCAGTCCGCTCACCGCCGCCACATCGGTGAACGTTGCTGGAAATTGCCGCCCGGAAGCTTTCGGTTTGGGCAATGCCGGAACGCCGCGGCTCACCATGCCCTGCCCGAAATCGAGGCGCGGCAGCACCAGCACCAGCAGCAAGGCCTTGCGCACCTGCCCAGCTTATCCCAGCCCCGGTCCGCGCTATCGTGAAATCTCGCATGAAAACCGTTACCGGCACTTTCGAAGTCACCATGCTTCCGCCCGATACGCCACCGTCACCGGCAGGCTTCGTCCGTCTGTCGCTCGACAAGAAATTCCAAGGCCCGCTGGAAGGCACCAGCCGCGTCGAGATGATGGCCACCACCGACGGCAAGAGCCCCTCCGGCGGTTACGTGGCCCTCGAACGATTCGCCGGCACCCTCGACGGCAAATCCGGCGGCTTCATCCTCCAGCACAGCGGCACCATGTCGCCCGGCGCCATGCAGATCGGCGTTCTCGTCTCGCCGGGCTCAGGCACCGGGGAACTCGCCGGCATCTCCGGCTCTCTCGAAATCCGCCGCGAAGGCAAACAGCATTTCTACACGCTCCACTACACCCTCGACGGCCCACCCCCGGTGAGATAATCTCGCTGATGCTCACCCGCCGCGCCGTGACCGCGCTCCTGCCCGCCCCCTTCCTGCAGGGCCATGACAAGACCGTCGTCCTCACCTTCGACGACGCCGTCAAAAGCCATCGCACCTTCGTCGCGCCCCTGCTCAAGGATCTCGGCTTCAACGCCACCTTCTTCGTCACCCACCGCTGGATGGACAACACCGCCCATTTCCTCACCTGGCCGGAGACGGCGGAAATCCACGCCATGGGCTTTGAGATTGGTAATCACTCCTGGACACACGCCGCCTTCTCCACGCCCAAAGCCGCCGCCCGCCTTGAGGCCGAACTCTCGCTGGTCGACGCCGAGCTTAAAAAAGTAGGCGTGCCCAAGCCCGTCAGCTTCGCCTGGTGCGGCAACGCGTTCTCGCCCGAAGCGCTCGCCGAACTGGAACGTCTCGGCTATCAATACGCCCGGCGCGGCATGCAGCCTGAGCTTCCCTATGGCGAGATCCAGGTCGGCCCCGCCTACGATCCCGCCAGGCACGACCGTCTTCTCATCCCCACCACCGGCGACGCCTACCCCAAATGGACCCTCGAACATTTCGACCGCGTCATCGCTCTCGCCGCCCCTGGCCGCATTCCGGTTTTGCAGTTTCACGGCGTGCCCGACGAAGCTCACCCTTGGGTCCACACGCCGCCGGAAATGTTCGAGCAGTACATGCGCCGGCTCAAAGATCGCGGCTTCCAAGCCATCGCCATGCGCGATCTGTCGAACGTGGCGCGCCGCCTTCCCGCCGATTCCATCCGCGCCGTTCGCTATCCACAACCGAAAGACGGCAAGCTGCCGCGGCCCTTTGCCGAGGAGCATCCCCTGCCGCGCCTCACGGGCAGGGAAACGCGCCTCGCTCCGTTCCCCGGTCACGAACACCCCCGCATCGGTTTCCTCGAAGGGGCTATCTCACCGCACCGGGGCACCAAAGCCATGGCCTTCCTGCCCTGGGATCCCGATTCCTACGCGCTCATCGACCTGCCCGAAGCCATCTTCGCCGCCAAGCGCCTGCTCTATCTCGCCCACACGCATATACCCTCGGTTTGGGATGAGCGAAACGTAGTGCTCGAAGACCGCGATTGGACACGCCAGGGTGGCGCCCTCACTTCACGCTGGATCCTGCCCGATACACTCGACTTCGGCGCCTCCCTTACCCCCGCCTCCAACAACTCGATCGAAATGGAGCTATGGGTCGCCAACAAAAGTACTCAGCCATTCACCGCCATGCGCAGCCAGGTCTGCGTCATGCTCAAACGCGCGCGCGGCTTTGAACAGCAGACCAACTCGAACAAGGAGTTTGGCAAAACCGTGGCCACCGTCCGCGACGGGAAACGAGCCATCCGCACCGAATGGGAAACGTGCGGCCGCGCCTGGGGCAATCCGAATTGTCCTTGCTTTCACTCCGATCCTCTGCTGCCCGATTGCCAGCCAGGCCAAACCGTCCGCGTGCGCGGCAAGCTGTGGTTTGAAACTTGAGCCTCGGCCCACGCGTGTGAAAATAAAGAAAGCTTGCTGGCGCTACTGCTTCTGATTCCCGCCGCCGCGCTCGGTGCCTCCTCCGGTAACGCAAGCCGAGGCGCCCAACTCCTTGAATCGCTCGAATGTAACTCCTGCCATCGCTTCGTGCCGCGCTGGAGCCCGGGACTCGCCCCCGCCCTGGCACGCCTCTTCCGCACGCCTTTAAGCCCCACCCTGTTCGCCACCGAGATCTGGAACCACGCCCCGCTGATGTTTAGCGCAATGCAAACCAAAGGCCAGGCCCCTCCCGCCGTCTCCGAACAACAAGCGGCCGACATCATCGCCTGGTTCTTCGCCGCCGGATACTTCGATCCTTCCGGCGATTCCCGCCGCGGCGAGCGCATCTTCACAAGCAGCGGCTGCCACGTCTGTCACCTCACCGAAAGCGATCAGGGCGGAGGCACCGCCGTGAACAAGTGGAACGTCACCAACATGGCCGCCCTGCTGCGCGGCATCTGGAGCCATTGGCCCGCCATGCACACCGCCATGAATCAGCGCCGCCTCATCTGGCCATCCGTCAATGCCGGGCAAATGAGCGATCTGTTGGCCTTCGCCCAAGCCCGGTTTCCCGCCACCCAGCCGCCTGAAATGGCGCAAGGTTCGGTCGCCAGCGGCGGCAAGCTGTTTGAGGAAAAAGGTTGCGCTGAATGCCACGCCGCCTCCGGCGGGTTCAGTGCCTATCCTATGTATCGCAGCGCCACCGAACTGGCGGCGTCGTTCTGGAATCACATCCCCATGATGACGCGTGCGCCCGCTCCGCTTACCCGCAATGAAATGTCCGATATCCTCGCCTTCCTCTGGTCGATCCGTTACTTTGAAGACTCCGGCAACGCCCGCCGCGGTGCTCAGGTTTTCCAGTCCAAACGCTGCGCCCAATGCCATATGGCCGCCGCCCGCAAGGATTTCACCAGCGCCTCCATGGTTGCCGGGGTTTGGAAGCATGCCCCCCCTATCCTGGACAAAATGCGGCAGAAATCGTCTCCATGGCCTCGGTTCACCGCGGAGGAAATGAAGGACCTGATCGCCTTCTACGCCAGCACCGTTCGATAGCCCGCGGAAGTCGTACAATGTCATGAAGCCCGCACAGGGCCGTCCGAGAGAAGATCTTCCGGGCTTTGGTAGAATAGTGAGCATTCTCGCTGGTGAGGTCTTCTGCAATCCGTGAAACCGTAAGCCGCGATGAAACGTCTGGATCTAGGCGCAGAGAGGAAAGGACTGTCGTTTTGATGAAGTGCCCCAGGCTGGGACGCCTGTATACTGTCCTTGTTTTTATCCTCCTGCTCTCTTCCGCTGGCTCACTTTCCGCTCAGCAGCAGCAGCCCGCCGCGCCTCAGCAGAAAAAGCAGAATCCGTTTGAAACCGTGCCCTCCACCACGGAGCAGCCCAAGCCCGCCGCCGAGCCGAAACCGTCGCAGGCAAAACCCGTTCTCGAAACGCCCAAACCCGCCGAAGAGGCGCCGAAACCTACCGTCGTCGGACCGATCGACAACGTGATCGAGGCCATTGAATTCCGCGGTTCCCGCCGTGTTCCGCAGGACACGCTCCGCGCGCTCATCTTCAGCAAGCGTGGCGACAAGGTGGACGAAGAAGCCCTGCACCGCGACTTCATGGCGCTCTGGAACTCGGCCCGTTTCGACGACATCACCCTGCAGAAAGAGCCCGGCATTTCCGGCTGGATCATCCGCTTCAATCTCGTCGAACGGCGCGTGGTCCGCTCCATCAAGTACGAAGGCAACAAGTCCATCACCGTTTCGGAAATTCTCGACCGGTTCAAAGACCGCCGCGTCGGCCTCAGCGTGGAAGCGCAGTACGATCCCAATCGCGTCCAGCGCGCCACCAACGTCCTGCGGGAGTTTCTCTCCGAGCGCGGCCGCCAGTACGCCTCCGTTACGCCCGAAGTCCGCCAGATTCCACCCTCTTCCCTCGAAGTCCTGTTCAAGATCGAGGAAGGCCCCAAGGTCAAGGTCGGCGAAATCGACATCCAGGGCAACTCGGTGTTCAAGGACCGTGAAGTCCGCGCCGCCATGCGCAACCTGCGTCCCATCGGCATTCCCCATTCCATCTATCTCGAAGGGCTGTTCGCCAAAACCTTCGATAGCACCAAGCTTGAAGAGGATAAGGACCGCGTCCGCAACTACTATCAGGAAAAGGGATACTTCACCGCGCGCGCCCTCGAACACCAGGTCAAGATTCGCGAAGTCGGCGGCGGCAAGTTCCGCGTCCCGCTGTTTTACACCAATAAGCCCGGCAAGCGCGCCGACGTCACCGTCGCCATCGAAGAAGGCCGCCAGTACCGCATCAATAAGATCAACTTCGTCGGCATGAAGCTGTTCCGCACGCCCGATACGCTGATGAAGCCCCTGTTCCAGATGGGCGAAGGCGATGTCTTCTCCACCGCCAAGCTGCGCAAGGGGCTTGAGAGCATGCGCAAGCTCTATGGCCAGTTCGGCTACGTCGACTTCGTCCCCGAACCGAGCTTCGACGTGCTGCCCAACTCCAATAAGCTCGATCTCACGCTCAACGTCGACGAGGGGAAGCAGTTCTTCGTCCGCCGCATCGATTTCTCGGGCAACACCACCACGCGCGACAAGGTCATCCGCCGGGAAATGCTCATCGATGAAGGCGACATCTACAACACCCAATTGTGGGAAGTCAGCATTCTGCGCCTCAACCAGCTTGGCTACTTCGAAGTGCTGAAGGAAAACGAAGCCGCCACCATCACCCGCGACACCAAGACCAACACCGTCGACATCACGCTGAAGGTCAAGGAGCGCGGCAAGAACTCGGTGCAGTTGAACGGCGGCGTTTCCGGCATCGCCGGCAGTTTCGTCGGCATGGGCTATTCCACCAACAACTTTCTCGGCCTCGGCGAAACGCTGTCCATCAATTCGCAGTTGGGCGACCGCGTGCGCGACGTCACCTTCGGCTTCACCGAACCTTACCTGTTCGACCGGCCCATCCAGGCGGGCTTTACCATCTTTCAGCAGCGCTTCAACTACGATCAGGCGCGCGAAGTTTCGCTGTTGTCGGGCCGCAATCTCATTCCGCTCTATCAGTCCCTTGGCAGCGACAACCTGCTGAACTACGTATCGAACGGCGGCGGCTTCAACGTATTTCTCAGCTACCAGTTGCGGCGCAGTTTCTGGCGCACCGGCTTAAGCTACGGCTACAACCGCTCGAACATCCGCACCCTCTCCACCGCCTCCACCAATTATTTTCAGTACATCAACTTCCAGGGCCTGGCCGGTCCCAACACCTTGAGCGGAATCCGCACCAGCCAGTTGGTGCCGTCGCTTTCCTACAACACCGTCGACCACCCCATCACGCCTAGCCGCGGCAAGAGCATCTACCTCTCGATGACCTATGCCGGCAGCTTCCTGCAGGGCAATGTGAACATGGTGGAGCCTACCGTCGACATCAAGTACTTCCGCCGTGGATTCTTCAAGGGCCACGTCATCGGCATGCACGGGCTCGGCCGTTTCGTCACCGGCTATAGCGGACGCGTCGCGCCGCCCTTCAACCGCTTCTACATGGGTGGCGAGAACGATATCCGAGGCTTCGACATCTGGGGTATCAGTCCCATCGCCTATATCCCGAACCGGTCGAGCGTTCCGCTGTTGAACAGCGACGGCTCGGCCCGCCAGCAGAGGATTCTGAACGCCGACGGCTCGCAATCGTTCGTCACCGTCACCAGGGAGATTCCCACTTACCAGCTGATCTTCCCGGGTGGCGACACTCAGGGCGTCGGCAACTTCGAATACCGCATTCCCATCGTCGGGCCCTTGACGCTCGCCGCCTTCTTCGACGCCGGCGTCAATCGCATCTCCCGGCCCAATCAGCTTTCGCTGAACACAGACCGGTTGGCCGAACTCAATTCCTCTTTCCCGCAGGCCAACTTCGCCCGTAACGCCGTGCTGGCGCGCCAGACCATGAAGCCTCGCACCTCCACCGGGATCGAGTTCCAAATCATGATGCCGGTCGTCAATGCGCCCTTCCGTCTCTATTGGGCCTACAATCCCACCGTCTACCGCGATTTCCTGGTCCCGCCGGTGGTCGTCGACCGGTCCTATTTCCCCAACAACGCCTCCTTCGCTGGCGCGCTGTCTTTGATCGGCAACCCGGCGCCGTTCTTCGAAAGGAAGTCGACATGGCGTTTCACCATCAGCCGAACGTTCTAGCCGCCAGAGCAGGAATGGTACAGTAGGACAAACTTCAAGGAGTCTGTAAACATGCAATCGAGATTCGCGTGCTTCTTGCCGCTGGTGGCGGCGCAATTGGTGGGAATCGCGGCCGCTCAGGCCCCGGCCAAAATCGGAATCATAAACGTGCAGGCCGCCATCGTCAACACCGAAGACGGCAAAAAGGCCCTGGGCAACCTCGAAGGCAAGTTCGGCCCCAAGCGCAAGGAGTTGGAGCGCAAGCAGGGCGATATCCAGCAGTTGCAGGCCCAGTTGCAAAAGGGCAGCACCGTCTTAGGCGACGAGCAGAAGCGCAAGCTGATGGGCGACATCGACGCCCGCACCAAGTCCTTCAATCGCGAAGTGGAAGACGCCCAGGCCGAGGTCGAGCAGGAACAGGGCAAGATCTACCAGGATCTCGGCCAGAAGATGATGGCGGTCATCGACAAGTACGCCCGGGATAAGGGCTTCTCCGTCATTCTCGATGTCAGCACGCAGCAGACCCCGGTCCTCTATGCGGCCAACGACGTCGATATCACCAAAGACATCATCGAGCTGTACAACAAGAACGCCGCCGCCGGTGCACCGGCCGCCGCCCCCGCTACCGGCGGCGCCGCCATCGTGCCCTCGGCCGCGCCCGTGACCGCCGTGCCCAAGCCGCTGGTCCCGCTCCCCAGAAAGAAGTAGCTAGGGCAAACTCGGTCCCTAGTAGGTGGTTTTCCTTCTTGAGGCGAAGTGTTCCGTGCTTCACAATGGAAGCACGAAGAGAAGGAACGACCCAATGCACCTAGCCTTTTTGAAGCGAGCCACAATCAGGATCCGGCTGCTCCGGTCCGACAAGCGGGGTCAGGATATGATTGAGTACGCCCTGCTCGCCGCCGCCATCGTGGTGCTCGTGTTCGGGGCTCTCCCAAGCGCCTACAGCGAATCGCTCAGCCTCATCTGGAGCCGCGTCACCGAGCAGATGAACCGCGTCCCCTAGACCCGTCGCGCCCCATGCGGGCCTCGCCCGCCGCGTTATAATAGGGAAGTCGCGGTAGTTCGCCCACCCCGCACCAACTTCCTTTCATGTTTGAAAATCTGTCTGAAAAGCTGCAGCGCGTCTTCAAGAACCTGCGCGGCGAAGGAAAACTCACCGCCGAGAACATGGAGGCGGTTCTCAAGGAGATTCGCGTCGCCCTGCTCGAAGCCGACGTCCATTTCCGCGTCGTCAAGCAACTGATGGAGTCGGTGAAGGAAAAAGCGGTCGGCCAGGAAGTGCTGATGTCGCTTTCGCCCGATCAGCAGGTCGTTAAGATCGTCCGCGACGAACTGATCAAGCTGCTCGGCACCCATCAGGCCAAGCTCCGCCTCGCCAATGAGCCGCCCAGCGTCATCATGATCGTCGGGCTCCAGGGCTCGGGCAAAACCACTTCCACGGGCAAGCTCGCCAAACTGCTCGGCAAACAGGGCAACCGCCCGATGCTGGTTTCGGTCGACGTGTACCGTCCCGCCGCCCGCCAGCAACTGGCCGTCATTTCGAAAGACATCGCCGTTCCCATCTATCAAGGTACGGCCGAAGAAGCGAACCAGCCGGTCGAGCTGGCGCGATCGGCGCGCCGCGAAGCCGTTCAGGCCAACCGCGACGTTCTGCTGGTCGATACCGCCGGCCGCCTGCACATCGACGAAGAGCTGATGGGCGAACTCACCCGTCTCAAGGAAATGCTAAACCCGGTCGAGATCCTGTTCGTCGCCGACGCCATGACCGGACAGGACGCCGTCAAGAGCGCCGACGAATTTCACAAGCGCCTCGGGATCACCGGCGTCATTCTCACCAAGATGGATGGCGACGCGCGCGGCGGCGCGGCCCTGTCCATCCGCACCGTCACCGGCCAGCCTCTCAAATTCATTGGACTCGGCGAAAAGCCCGATGCCTTTGAGCCCTTCCATCCCGACCGCGCCGTGTCCCGCATCCTCGGCATGGGCGATGTGCTGTCTCTCATCGAAAAGGTGGAGCAGAACATCGATCAGAAGAAAGCCGAAGAGATGCAGCGCAAGCTGCTCGACGACGAGTTTACGCTCGAGGATTTCCGCGATCAGTTGAAACAGTTGCGCAAGCTCGGGCCGCTTGAATCGCTCATCGGCATGATCCCGCAGCTCGGGCCGTTAGGCAAGGAACTCAAAAACGCCAAGGTCGACGAGAAAGAGCTGACGCGCATTGTCGCCATCATCGACTCGATGACGCCCAATGAGCGCTCCAATCACATGATCATCAATGGTTCCCGCCGGCGCCGCATCGCCGTCGGCTCGGGCACCAATGTCCAGGATGTCAACAACCTGCTCAAGCAATATGGGCAGGCCCGCAAGATGATGAAAACATTCTCCGGTGGACTCACCGGCGGCATGCTTGGCAAGAAACTGGGCAAACTCAAAATGCCGTCGCTCGGCGGCGGCTTCAAGTTTCCGCTAAATTAGAGAGAGACATTTTCGAGGAGTACGCTTTCCAATGCTGATGATCCGCATGGCGCGTTTCGGCGCCAAGAAGAAGCCGACCTACCGTTTGGTGGTCATTGAGAAGGAGCGCGCCCGCGACAGCCGCGCCCTGGAAGTGGTGGGCCACTACAACCCCATCACCACCGCCGTGAAGCTCGATCACGACCGCATCACCCATTGGGTGAAGAGCGGGGCCCAGCCGTCGGCCACCGTCGCCCGGCTGCTCAAGAACAATCCCGCCGCCGCCCCGGCTGCCTGATCGCCGGGCCGTAGGAGACTTCCATGGGAACGAAAGAGTTAGTTGAAGAAATCGCCAAAGCTCTCGTTGACATCCCGGGCGAAGTCGCCGTTCGTGAGATCTCCGGCGAGCAGGTGACCGTGCTCGAACTGCGCGTCGCCCCCAGCGACCTCGGCAAGGTCATCGGCAAACAGGGCCGTACCGCCCGCTCCATCCGCACTTTGCTCGGCGCCACCGGCATGAAGCTCAATCGCCGCTTCACGCTCGAGATCCTCGAATAGCGTGGAGCAATGGATTGTGCTCGCGCGCATTGCGCGGCCCCGCGGCGTGCGCGGCGAGGTGGTTGCCGACGGCCCGATGGAATCACCGGACCGATTGCTCGGCTTCCCCCGTCTCTATCTGTTCCCTCCCGGTGAGCCCGTCAAACTCGAGCGGGCCTGGATGCACGAAGGGCGCCTGGTGCTCAAGTTTGAAGGCGTCGATTCCCGCAACGACTGCGAGCGGCTCCGCAATGCGGAGCTGCGCATTCCCCTCGAAGACCGGCCTGCTACCGCCGAGGGAGAGTACTACTACTCCGACCTCGTCGGCTGCCGCCTCATCGACCGCGCCACCGGCCGGGACGAGGGCGAAGTCACCTCGTGGCAGGAGGGTGGTGGGCCCGTGCTTCTCGAAGTCCGGCGCGAAGGCGCCAAGGAGCCGATGCTCGTGCCGTTCGCCCAGGCCATCTGCGAGGAAGTGGACCTCGCCGGCCGCCGCATCTTCGTCCACCTGCCAGACGGATTGAAAGACCTCGAGCCGTGACCTTTCATCTGCTCACCATCTTTCCGGAGTTTTTCCGCGGGCCGCTGGAATTCGGCGTCGTCGGCAAGGCCATTGAGGCCGGCAAGGTTACGGTCCGCCTCCACGACCTGCGCGCCTGGACGGCGGATCGCCACAAGACCGTCGACGACCGGCCGTTTGGCGGCGGCGAAGGCATGCTGCTCAAGCCGCAGCCGCTGTTTGACGCCGTCGAAACGATCTTCCCCGAACGTACGCCGTCGCGCCTGGTGGCGTTGATGTCGGCCCAGGGCAAGCTGTTCGATCAGGCCGCTGCGCGCCGCTACAGCGCGCTGGACGAACTGCTGCTGATCTGCGGGCGCTATGAAGGCGTCGATGAGCGCGTGGCCGAGCATCTGGCCGACGAGGAGATCTCGATCGGAGACTATGTGCTTTCCGGCGGCGAACTGGCCGCCTCGGTGGTCGTCGACACCGTGGCGCGCCTGCTGCCGGGCGTGCTCGGCAATGAGGCCTCGTCGGTCCGTGAATCGTTTACCGGAGGATTGCTCGATTGTCCCCAATGGACCCGGCCGGCCGATTTTCGCGGCTGGAAAGTGCCGGATGTGCTGTTGAACGGCAATCACGCCGGGATCGAAAAGTGGCGACGCCGGGCGGCGCGCGAGAAGACCGGGCGCAACCGTCCGGACCTGCTGGCGAAAACCGGCGAAAGTTCGCTAGAATGAAATATTTGCACAGTAAGCGAGAGGTAATGAAGTCATGATGAACGCGCTTTTGACGAAAGTCATCAATCAGAACAAGAAGGCGGAAGTGCCGGCTTTCCGCATCGGCGACACCATCCGGGTCCAGGTCAGAATCCGCGAAGGGGAAAAGGAACGGCTGCAGGCCTTCGAAGGTACCGTCATCGCGCGCAAGAACAGCGGAATGGGCGAGAACATCACCGTCCGCAAGGTCAGCTTCGGCCATGGCGTCGAGCGTATCTTCCCTATCAACGCCCCCGTCGTGGACAGCATTCAACTGGTCCGAACCGGCGCCGTCCGCCGTTCGAAACTCTATTACCTGCGCAATTTGAAGGGCAAGGCAGCGCGCCTCAAAGAGCGCGAACAGTAAGACGGCGCTTCCGTGCCCGCCGGCAAAACCACCACAATTCGCAGTACGCTCGAGCGGGCCGCCCGGAAGCGGGGCTTCCGCCTGATCGCGGGCGCCGACGAGGCCGGGCGCGGTTCGCTTTTCGGACCCGTCTTTGCCGCCGCCGTCATCCTCGATGAGAGTGCGCCCATTCGCGGCTTGCGCGACAGCAAACAGCTTGAGCCCGAGCGGCGCGAAGTGCTGGCCGTGCGCATCCGCGAGCGTGCCCTATCGTGGGCCGTCGCCACTTCCGACGCCGCCGAAATCGACCGCATCAACATCCTGCAGGCCTCGCGGCTTGCCATGCGGCGCGCCATCGAGCAACTGACCCCCGTGCCCGACTTCCTGCTGATCGACGCCGTGAAAGTGGATCTGCTCATTCCGCAGAAGGGCATCATCCGCGGCGACGCCATTTGCCCCACGATTGCCGCCGCCTCCATCCTCGCCAAAGTCGCCCGCGACGCCTGTATGCGCGAATGGGACGCCGTCTATCCCAACTACGGTCTCTGCCGCCACAAGGGCTACCCGACGCCCGAGCATTTCGACGCGCTCGCCCAGCACGGCCCCACGCCCCATCACCGCATGAGCTATGAGCCGCTGCGCCAGCTTTCCCTGTTCGGCCCCGGACCGGAGGCCGCCGCCGCATGTCGCTGAGCGGGCAAATGCCGCTGGAGCCGGTGCCGGTTCCGCGTCCTTCCTACCCCTGGTATCGCAAAGTCGCCGCCGTGCTGTTTGCGATCTTCTGCTTCGAACTGGGCGCCTTCCTGTTGGTCTTTCCCTGGACCGACTACTGGGAGCGCAACATGTTCGCCACCTGGTCTCCGGCCGCCCAGCGCATCTGGATGTGCCCTTACTTCCGCGGCATGATCAGCGGCCTTGGCATGGTGAACGTATTCCTGTCGTTCTTTGAGGTCGTGCGTCTCAGACGCTTCGCGGGCTAGACTTTTTGCAGCCGCCGCAGCGTGAAGATTTCCGGATGGATGTTTTGGCTCTCCAGCCGTTTCCACTCGTCGTTGACGTGAATCAGCTTGCCGCTGATGTGGTTGGAACGTTCGCTCGCCAGAAACAAAGCCAGGGGAATTTGTTTGTCGGGCGCGATTCCTCCGGTTAGCCGCACCTGGCGCGCGTCATCCTGCTCTTTCGAGCCCGCCCGGTCTCCGGCGCGCAGAATCTCATCGGTCATGCTCGTGTAGGTGCCGCCGGGCGCCAGGCAATTGATCTGGACGTTGTGCTCCCGAACCTCCTCGGCCACCGATTCGACGAAGCGCGCCACCGCCGCCTTGGACGCCGCATAGGCCGAGAAGTTGGGCCGCGCATAGGACGCGCCGCCGCCCGACAGCACGATGATCTTGCCGTGTCTTTTCTCGATCATGTGCGGAAGCACGGCGCGGCAGGCATGCACGACGCCCATCAGATTCGTTTCCACCGTCTCGGCCCAGGCCTTGGGCGGCGCTTCATGGAACTTGCCGATCGGTCCCTGAATCCCCGCCGCGCACACCAGTACGTGCAGATCGCCGAACGTCGTGCGGACCCGGTCGACGGCGGCGTGTATCTGCTCATAGTCCCGCACGTCGGCGCGCAGGCGCAGGGCGTTGCCCCCGGCATGCTCGATTTCCAGATGCGCCAGATCGAGTTCGGCCTTGCTGCGCGACAGCAGCGCCAGCCTCGCTCCCGCCTGGGCGAAACCGATCGCCAGGCGCTTCCCGATGCCGCGGCCGGCGCCGGTAACAAGCACGGACCGGTCGCGCAAGAACTTCACTCGGGCTGACCTCCCCCAATAAGGTATTCGATCCGGGAGGCTGGAGGCAATCCCGTAAAGGGACTAGGCCGTGCGGCCGTGGACGTCGTTGCGATGGGCCATCAGCCGCGCGATCCATGCCAGCACGGCCGCCAGCGCCGCCGCGAACAACGCGATCTCCCAGATGTGGCCCTTCAGCCAGTCCATCGTTCCATGCCCCAATTCCGTTCCGAGCCACGCCAGGCCCAGGTAGCGGGGCACGCGCGCGGCCAGAATCGTCGCCAGGAAGGCGCCCGGGCTCACTCCGAATACGCCCGCGCAGACTACGAAGACCTTGAGAGGCAGCGGAATCGGCAGCAGCGCCGGAATGAAGACCGTGATGAGGCCGTAGGTCTGGAAGTGTTCACGCGTGTTGGCGATCCAGGTGCTGGCGCTCACGCGATCGAGGTAGGCCTGGCCGCCCCGCCGCGCCAGGTAGTAGAGCGCCATGCTGCCGATGACCGAACCCACAATCGCCACCAGCGCCGAAAGGAACGCCACCTGTGGATTCACCGCGGCCGTGGCCACCAGCAGCGCGTCCACGGCCGCCGGAAGCGGGATGCCGGCGGAGTCGAGAATCGCCAGGGCGAAGACACCCGCCGGGCCCCAGGAAATCAAAAGCTGAACGAAGGCCCTCAAATCACTATTGTGACATCAGGGCGATCAGGTCCTCCTCGCTTAGCACCGCCACGCCGAGTTGCTGCGCCTTGGCCAGCTTGGAGCCGGCTGCCTCTCCCGCCACCAGGTAGCTGGTTTTCTTCGAAACCGAATCGGTGACCTTGCCTCCGGCGGCTTCGATGCGAGCCTTGGCGTCCTCCCGCGTCAGGTTGGGCAGCGTGCCCGTGAGCACGAACACCTTACCTTCGAGCTTGCCGCCTACCACCCGCCGCACCTGGTGGGTGAACTGCAGCCCGGCTTCGCGCAGGCGCTCGATCAACTCGCGGTTGCGCGATTCGTGGAAGAATCCCCCAATGCCTTGGGAAACCTTCGGGCCTACCTCTTCGGCCACCTGCAGCTTCTCCGGTCCGGCGCTGGCGATTTCGTCGAGGCTGCCAAAATGATCGGCGAGAATCTGGGCGGTACGCTCGCCGACGAACGGAATCCCCAGGCCGTTGAGCACGCGCGGCAGCGGCTGCTTTCTCGACCGCTCGATGTTGTCGAGCACCCTCGCCGCCGATTTCTCCCCCATCCGGTCGAGCGATGTCAGTTGCTCCAGCTTGAGGCTGTAAAGATCCGCTACCGATTTCACCAGGCCGCGATCGACCAGTTGATCCACCAGCGCCGAACCCATGCCGTCGATATCCATCACGCCGCGCGAGGCGAAATGCAGAACGGATTCCTTCAGCCGCGCCGGGCAGTTGGTATTCACGCAGCGCGTGGCGGCTTCCCCCTCGGCGCGCGAAACTTCGCCGCCGCAGACCGGACAATGGGACGGCATGCGGAACGGACGCCGCCCCTCTCCCTCGGCCACCACGCGCACCACTTTCGGAATGACGTCGCCCGATCGCTCAATCAACACGCGGTCGCCGATCTGCACTCCCAGGCGTTCAATCTCGTCTTCGTTATGCAGCGTCGCGCGCGAGACGGTGACACCGCTCACCGTCACCGGCTTCAGGAACGCCACTGGAGTCAGTGTGCCGGTGCGGCCCACCTGCACGCCGATGTCCTCGACGATGGTTTCCTCCTGCCGGGCCGGAAACTTGATGGCAATGGCCCAGCGCGGCGCCTTGGCCGTCCAGCCGAGCGTCTGCTGCTGCGCGATGGAATCGACTTTCGCTACTACACCATCGATCTCGTAGGGATACTCGTCCCTCTTCCCCTCGCAATCGGCGCAGAAGGCCAAAAGCTCTTCGAGACCGGCGCATTGGCGGCGGTGCGGATTGACCTTGAAGCCCAGCTCCTTCATCCGGTCGAGCGATTCCCAATGACCGGGGAAATGCGCCTTGCCGTCCACCAGGAATTGATAGGCGTAAAAATCGAGCTTCCGCGAGGCCGTGACCGAAGGTTCGAGCATGCGCAAACTGCCCGCCGCCGAATTGCGCGGATTGGCGTAGCGAGGCAGCCCTTGCCGTTCCCGCTCCGCGTTCAAGGCGTCGAAATGGCGCTTCAACATGACCACTTCGCCGCGTACTTCAAAGCGGGGCAGTGTCGAATCCACCCGCAGCGGCAGGGCGTGGATCGTGCGCGCGTTTTCGGTCACGTCCTCCCCTACTTCGCCGTCGCCGCGCGTGATGGCCAGGCGCATACGGCCGTTCTCATACTGCACCGCCATCGAGAGACCGTCGAGCTTCAACTCCGCCGCGTAGAGGTGCGGCCGGTCTTCGAGCAGGTTCCTTACCCGCCGGTCGAACTCGCGCAATTCGCCGTCGTTTAGCGCGTTGTCGAGGCTCAGCATGGCCGAGCTGTGGCGCACCTTGACGAAGCCCTCGCGAGGCTTGCCGCCCACGCGATTGGACGGCGAATCGGGCGAGGCGTACTCGGGATGCTCGTCCTCCAACTGGCGCAACTGGCGCATCAAACGGTCGAACTCGGCGTCGGTGATGGCCGGATTGTCGAGGACGTAATAGAGATACTCGTGCCGCCGCAACTGGTCCCGAAGTTCTTCCAACCGCTTGTGAACGGCTTCGCTCATGAACGTTCTATTATGGCAATTAGGGGCCAAAGACAGCTATCCGTACCTATCGCGGCGTTGCGTTGATCTACAATCCCAATGCGGGCACTCTGCGGCGCCATCCACGGCGGCTCTCGGAAGCCGAATCGGAACTGCGCGCCGCCGGCCACAGCGTTACCCTTCATCCCACTTCCGGCCCGGGAGACGCGACCGGTATCGCCCGCAAACTGGTGGATTCGGGCGCCGGACTCATTCTGGCGGCGGGCGGCGACGGCACGATCAACGAAGTCTTAAACGGCATGGTGGGATCGGCGACGCCGCTGGCCATCCTTCCCTTCGGCACCGCCAACGTGCTGGCGATGGAGACCGGGACCGGCGGTAATCCGGTGGCGGCGGCGCGGGCGCTGGGCTCCCTCGAACCCGTGCGGATCGGCGTGGGATGCCTCACCGCTTCCGGCGGTTCGCAGCCGCGCCATTTCCTGCTGATGGCGGGCGCCGGACTCGACGCGCACATCGTGGCCCACCTCGATCTGGATCTCAAGAAGAAGCTGGGCAAAGGCGCTTATTGGATCGCCGGATTCTCGTCGCTGACACGGCGTCTCGAAGAGCTCGAAGTGGTGACGGCCGAACAAGGCCGCCTGCGTTGCAGCTTCGCTTTGGCCAGCCGCGTGCGCAACTACGGCGGCGATCTGGAAATCGCGCTCGGCGCCAGCCTGCTTTCCAACACCATCGAGCTCATGCTGTTCGAAGGTGCGAGCCCGCTGCGCTATCTGAAGTACTTCGCCGGCGTCCTGGCGCGGCGCGCGTCGCGTTTGACGGGAGTGCATGTCATTCGCTCCACGGGGTTCGAATTGCATCCGGTGAACGGACATCCGGTTCACATCCAGCTTGACGGAGAATCTTGTGGAACTCTGCCCGCGCGGGTCGGCCTGGTGCGGGACGCGGTGACTCTGATGGTGCCCCCGGCCTATCTCGCCAAGGAGCGGGTGCGTTGGACAACCTGACGCATACGCTCATCGGATTGATGCTTTCCCGCGCCGGGCTCAACCGGCTATGCCCGCGCGCGACGCCGCTTCTGATGCTGGCGGCGAACGTTCCCGATCTCGATGTTGTAACCGCCCTGGGCGGAACGCTTACTTATCTCGATCATCATCGTGGCATCACGCACGCGCTGATCGCCGCGCCGGCGATGGCGTTGCTGGCCGCGCTGATCGTGCGCGCGTTCGGGCCCCTGCCTCTCGGGCGCGCGACGGCGCTGGCGCTGGTTGGCGTTATCAGCCACCTGCTGCTCGATTGGACCAACAACTACGGCATCCGTCTGCTGCTGCCGTTTTCAAGCGAGTGGCTGCGGCTCGATATCACCAACGTGGTGGACGCCTTTATCTGGGCGGTGCTGCTGCTGGCGGTGGCGGGGCCGCTGCTATCGAAGCTGGTCAGCTCGGAAATGGGCGCCAAACCGAGCAGCGGCCAGGGTGGGGCAATCTTCGCCCTGCTGCTGATTCTGGCCTATGAAGGCGCGCGCTGGGTGTTGCATGAACGCGCCACGGCGGTGCTCGAATCGCATTCCTATGAAGGAGCGCCGGCGCGCCGTGCCGCCGCATTTCCAAATTTCGCTAACCCTTTTGTATGGAATACGTTAATCGAGGGCCGTGGGTTCGTTTCCACACAGTCTGTCAATCTTTTGGGCCCCTATGATCCGACCGCGGGCCGGAAGGCGTACACGGCCGAACCGGGGCCGGCGCTTGAGGCCGCGCGCGCCACCGATACCTTCCACCGCTATCTTAACTTCTCGCAGTTCCCGTTCTGGCGGGTCACGCCTCTCGATGTGCCGGAAGGCGGCATGATGGTGGAAGCGATGGATCTGCGATTCGGCGAACCCGATACGCCGCGCTTCGTGGCCGGGGCCCTGATCGACCGCGCGGGCAAGGTGGTCGAGCAATCGTTCAGCTTTGGTCCGTTCCGGCTCCGCTGACCGAGGCGGCCTGATTGGGCTGCCAGAGCACCTCAGGCGCGCGCAGCTTCCAGGTCACCCAACGGCTCCAGACAAAGAATGCGTCGCTGAGCCGGTTCAGATACTCGATGGATTCGGCGGGCACCTGTTCCTCGCTTGAGAGGCGCACCAGCAGACGCTCCACGCGGCGGCATACGGTGCGGCAGAGATGCAGTTCGGCGTTAATGCGGCAGCCGCCGGGCAGCACGAACGAACGCAGCGGCTGCAAGGCTTCGTTCATTTCGTCGATTTCCCGTTCGATCTGCGCGATCTCACCGCCGGTAACCCGCGGCTGCTTGGGATGCACGTCTTCGGGCAGGGTGGCGAGAATGCTGCCAAGGTTGAACAGTTCATGCTGCACGCGGCGCAGGATGGCCAGCATGCGATTCATGTCGGACCGCTTCTGCGCCAATTCCTCGAGCGTGACGGTGGCCAGACCCACGACCGAGTTCAATTCGTCGACCGAACCATAGCACTCGATGCGGAGCGAATCCTTGCGGATGCGCTGGCCGCCAACAAGCGCGGTGGTGCCGTCGTCCCCACGGCGCGTATAAATTCGGTTGAGGGCTAAACGAGGTTCGTTAAAAGAATCCAAGTCTATTTTCCGCTTCCGGATTCTTCCGCATCGGCGACCGTTTCCGTATCCATACCGATGCGATTGAAGTTTGAGAAGTCGATGTTTACCTCGGCCTTGCCCCAGAGGCGCGTATCCACCGTGCCGGTGGTGTGCTTGGGAATGGCAACGCCGTTGCGGATCTCGTAGGTACGCACGAACTCCATTTGGCGAACAAAAACCGAAGGGTTCTTCACCATGCGTCCGGCTTCGCGCAGCGGCTGGCAGGTTTCCTTATCGAGCCAGAGATCGCCTTTGAAAGTGCCGACGCGCTTCTTACGCGGAGTGACCTGGAAAAGATGGATCTGTTTGCCTTCCCGCTCCACCTGGCCGCGGTATTTAAACTTGTAAAATTCCGGAGTGATGGGCGGCGCGGATCCCTTGTCGGCTTCGGTTTCAGCCGAGAGGTAGCGGGCGATGACTTCCTTCTTGATCGTGTTATCGCCTTCGAAACGGATGGCGTCGTAGGTGATGCGGCCAATTTTCGAGATCTGACGCAAGGCGTGCAACCGGCCCGTTTTCTTCATCTTGGGCAGCTCGGCGGCAATGTCGACATCCATCTGAACGCCGCGCAGCCATTCCTGCTGGGTGCGGGAGGCGGCGACGTATTTATCGACGATCTCGTCTGTGACGCCGCCCTCGCCGTAGTCGTCCATCGCCATATGGGCGGGAACGTTGGCGGCGTGCAACGACAGGATTAGAATCCAAGGAACAAAATGGCGAGCGATAGACAAATACAACCTCGGCGACGCGGGGATTCCCGACTTCCACTCTATCAAGTAGATGCGGCAGATTGCAATTCGGTTCACACCCTATGAACGGATGGGCCAAGGTACCTTAGCGAGCCAGCGAGTGCTCGAGACTGGCGGGATCGAGCCGCTCGACGCGCGGGGCCCGGCGGAGCTTTCCTTCGCGCTTGTTCTTGTACATGCGGCGATCGGCTTCGGCGAGCAGTTGTTCGGCATCCTCGCCATCGTTGGGGAAGTTGGCCTCGCCGACGCTGAGCGAGACCAGGCGCTCGCCGCAGACCTGCTGGCCTGCCTCGCAGACGGCTTCGGCGAAGGCTTCGGCTTTGGCGCGGACGGCGGCGGAGGCGAGGCCGGGCATCACGATGACAAACTCGTCGCCACCCATGCGCGCGACGTAATCGTATTCGCGGCAGAGATCGCGGATGCCGTTGCCGGCCATGCGCAGCAGGCGGTTTCCGGCCAGATGTCCGAAGCGGTCGTTGACTTCCTTGAAGCCGTCGAGGTCGCAGACCAGGACGGCCAGCGGCTGGCCGGACCGGCGGCAGCGCTTCACTTCGGCATCGAGGTGCAGGAACAGGGAACGGGCGTTGGGCAGGCCGGTCAGGAAGTCGGTGGTGGCGACCGATTCGGCGCGTTCAAAGCGCAGGGCGTTTTCCACTGAAACCGACAGCTTGGAAGAGACGGCGAGCAGCACGCGCAACTGGTCGCGATCGAACCCGTTGGGATGGCGGGAGTAGAGCGTCAACGCGCCCAGCACGGCGGTGCAGCCTTCGAGGGGTACCGAGAGCGCCGAGTTCAGGCGCGTGCTGCTTGAAGGAACCTTCAGATGGGCGAATTCCACCGCCGGGCTGCCGTTCAGGATTGGTTTGCGGTTGTCGGCTACCCAGCCGGAGATGCCTTCGCCAAAGGGGATTTCGACGCTGGAAAACAGGGTGGCGTCGTCGCCGGAGAAATATTCGGCGCGCAGCAGGTTGTCGCGCACGACGTAGATGGCCACGGCGTCGTAGGGAATCATCTTGCGCAGCCGGCCGGCCATCATGGCGAGGGTGTCGTGCAGGCTGAGCGAACTGCCCAGTTCCTGAGCCAGCTCGAACAGGCCCTGCACTTCCTGGCGGGCGGCGGCGATGGAGCTGACGAAGTCGGCCGTACGTTCGAGGGACGCGCCAGGGGTCGCGGGCACCGAAGCGGTCTCAAATCCGGCGGCGGGCGCTTCGCCGCGCTCGATCTTGATGTCTTTGGAAAGCGTGGCGAGGTTGGTCACCTTGGGCCCGGTGCGCGCCAGGTGCTCCAGCTCTTTGTGGCGGCGGCGCAGGATATCGACCACTTGCGGATCGAAGCTGCGGCCGGCCTCGGCCACCAGCTTGGCGACGGCTTCTTCCAGGGGAAGCGCGCGGCGATAGGGACGGTCCGACGCCAGAGCGTCCAGAAAGTCGACGGCGGCGAGAATGCGCGCGCCGATGGGAATCTCCTCGCCCTTGAGACCGCTGGGATATCCATTGCCGTCCCACTTTTCATGATGGGAGCGGACGATGGGCACGACGGGATAGGGGAACTGGACGCGCTCCAGGATCTCGGCGCCCACCACCGGATGGATTTTCATCTTTTCGAACTCTTCGGGCGTGAGTTTCCCCGGTTTCGAGATGATGTGCTCGGGGACGGCGAGCTTACCGATATCATGCAGCAGCGAAGCCGCCTGAAGCGCGTCCATCTGGTCTTGGCCGAGATTCAATTCCTTGCCGACTTCAAGCGCGTAAACCTGCACACGCTGCAAATGGTCGCTGGTGGTGTGATCCTTGGCGTCGATGGCCAGGGCCAGGGCTTCAATGGTGCGCAGATGGAGGGAAGCCATTTGCGAGGCATGGGCGCGGTCAGCTTCTTTTTTTCTCATGTAAAGACGATAGGAGCGGAAGATCAGATAGATGACGGGAATGGCCAGAATCAGCACTTCCCAGCCGACCCAGCGGCTAAGCGCTCCATAGCCAGCGGCGATGGAGGCGCCCACCAGGTAATAGGGGAACGACCAGAGGTATCCGTCTTTCCAAACGCCCAGGACGGATTTGTTCTCGGTGAGGGCGATGACGCCGGCCACCGATCCGGTATTGATGAGGAAGAAAACGATGGAGGCGAAGGCCAGCTTGACCGGGGAGACGCCGCCGGCATAGGCCGAGCGCATGGGCAGTTCCCAATACAACTGGTAAGCGAAGAAGGCGGCAAGGGCGCTGCTCGAAAAATTGAACGCGATCTGGGCCAGCGTGGGGCGATTCTTGTATTGCCACAGCAGTTGCACGACGCAGGCGGCGGTGCCGATGATCACCGTTTCGCCCAACGACAGTTGCAGCACTCCGATGAGCAGGAAAAGGAAGTAGACCGAGAGCGTGCCGTTTACACCCGGCAGTTCCACCTTCGAAACCGCGGCGAGAACGGCGATGGCCACATAGCTGACGAACCGCAGCGGATCGGTGCAGCTCCACTCGGTCATGGCCGAGAGGAACGCCGTCATGCCGGCGGTTACAACAAATGCAATATATGCTTTGGCCTTCGGCGCCATCGCTCCAGATAAGAGCACTTGGCGTGCCATTCGCGCCTGGGCGTCAAGCCTTAGGGCATAGCACTGGTTGGACCGGATGGAGTGGGGATCGGCCGGACAACTTGTCAGGGTAAGCGTCCGAGTGTCCGGACAATTTGTCCGGTGGCGGAAATCAGCGGGCGGTTTCGAGTTTACGCGCGGCTTCCCAGCGCATACGATCCTGATGCTCCTGCCAAAGGGTGGAGAAGGCGGCCCAATAGTAGCCGCCGACAAAAAGCATCAGCACCGGCACGGCCATGAAGTTGAAGGTGTCGATGGCGTAAAGCACCATGGAGAGGAAGTAGGTTCCGATGGCCAGTTCGGCGTAGGGCAGCCAGCCGCTGCGGGCGCGATACTTCTTCTGCTCGGTTTTGCCGGCGCCGGCAAACTTCGGTGTGCGCACAAACGCCGTCTGGACGCCGAAGATGGCTTCGAGCACGGCGCGCGTATTGATGACGGTGAGGGCGACGCCGGCGCTCATCAGGGCGGGCAGGAAAAACAGGGAGCGCTTCCAGGTTTGCGGATAGAGCTCGCGCTGCGCGATGAGATAGAAAGCCGAAATCGACCAGAACGAAGCGATAACCAGCGGCAGATCGAGAAGCAGCATCTCCACCCAGCCGACGTAGAAGCGCACGATCATGACCGGCAGCATGAGCGCCGAGACGACGATCATCAGCGGATAGGAAATGTTCGGGGTGAGATGGCAGAAAGCTTCGGCTTTGATGCGGAAGGGCAGATCGGCCTTGAGGATCCGCATCAGCAGTTTGATGGCGACCTGCATCAGCCCCTTGGCCCAGCGCGATTGCTGTACCTGGAAGGCGTGCGTTTCCACCGGCAGCTCCGACGGGCATTCGACCGACGGCACATAGACGAAATTCCAGCCCTTCAACTGGGCGCGATAGCTGAGGTCTGAATCTTCGGTGAGGGTGTCGTGTTCCCAGCCGCCCGCGTCCTGAATCATCGCCCGGCGCAGGATGCCGGCGGTGCCGTTGAAGTTGAAGAACGTGCCGCCGCCGTAGCGGGCGCCGTGTTCGAGCACGAAGTGGCCGTCAAGCAGCATCCCCTGCACTTCGGTGAGGATGTTGTAGTGGCGGTTGGTGTAGGTCCAGCGCGTTTGCACCATGCCCACCTTGGAATCGGTGAAATGGTGGATGGTGCGGGTGAGGAAATCCTTGGGCGGCAGGAAATCGGCGTCGAAGATGGCGAAGAATTCGCCGGTGGCCACTTCCATGCCTTCCTGCAGGGCGCCCGCCTTGAAGCCGTGGCGGTTGGCGCGATGGCGGTAAACGATGGGGTAGCCTTGCGCGCGGTATTCATTCACCAGACGTTCGGTGAACGGATGGGTCTCGTCGGTGGAGTCGTCGAGCACCTGGATTTCGAGCAACTCTTTCGGATACTCCATCTGGACGACCTGCTCCAGCAACTGCTCGACCACGTAGCGTTCGTTGTAGAGGGGCAGTTGGATGGTGACGCGCGGAAGCCGATCGAAGCGTTGGGCGGGGGGCTGGTTGAGCTTGGGGCGGTGTTTGAAATATTCGCGGATGCAGTAGTAGCGGTGGAGCCCGTAAATGGAAAGAACGATGAGAACGGTGAAGTAGGGAATCAGCAGCGCATAGTCGAACCAGGTGAGCTGGTGAATGCCGGCGAAGGTGTCGTCGAAGAAGCCACGCTGCCAGCGGCTGAACGCCGACGCCGAAGCGAGAAATGCAAATGGCGGAATGGCTGCTGCTACCATGGGGCTCGAGTTTTAACCTCTGGCAAACCGCATGACGGCAGTTCCCGGGCAGGTATTGGTATCCGCGGCGGTGTTGCAGCTTGCCTGGATCGCCCTGGTACTGCTGAGCCCGTTGCGGTCGTCCGTGTGGTTGGCCATAGCCCTTCTGGTTGGGTCCTCTGTAGTATACCTCATAACAAGCGCTTTCCTTCTAAAGGTTTCTCAATCAAATAAGTCAAATCTTTTCAATCAGATTCCTCTCTTCTTGGTGGTCGCGGGGGTATGCTTCCGGTTGACGGCATGGCAGTTGGAGGCGGAGTTCAGCGATGACTTATATCGATATAAATGGGAAGCGCGGCTGCAGGCTGCAGGTGGGAATCCTTATCGGGTGGCGCCGAACGATCCGGCCTGGGCGCATCTGAAAGACGCAACGTTCGAGCGGATTCCGGGGCGCGATTTCCGGGCCGTTTATGGACCGCTGACGGAGATGATTTACCACCGGGTGGCGCTGCCGTCAGGGCATTGGAAGGCTCCGGCGGCACTGGCGGATTTGGGCGTGATGGGAGCCTTATGGCTACTGTTGCCGGCGCTGGGGCTGGGGCGGGAGCGGCTGCTTCTGTATGCATGGAACCCGCTTCCGATTTTCGAGTTTTGGGGCAACGGCCACAACGATTCTCTGATGCTGTTTCCGCTGGTGCTGGCGTTTTGGGCGGAGGCGCGAGGCAGGAGAATGGCGGCGTTTGCGTTGCTGGCGCTGGCGGCTGGAGCGAAGATCTGGCCGCTGGCGCTGGCGCCGTTGCTGGGGGTGGGACTCGAGATGCTCGTCATTGTGCCGGTTCTTGGAGCGCTGATGGCTCCCTACGGCTGGGGACCGCTCGACAACGGAGCGCTTCTAAGCGGGTTTCTCGGCGGCTGGCGGAACAACGACAGTCTTTATGGGCTGTTGTTGTGGCTGGCTGGCGGGGACGTCTATGCGGCCAAGTACGCGGCTTTCGGGCTGGTGGGTGCGGCCATCGGATGGGCCTGGTGGCGGCGGATGCCGCCTGTGGCGGGCGCGCTGTTCACGATCGCGGCGATGCTGCTGATTTCCTCGAACTGCCACCCGTGGTACCTGACCTGGCTGCTGCCGTTTCTTGCCGTTTACCCGGTGCGTGGACTGCTGGTTTGGGTGGCGCTGAGCCCGCTGTTCTACTCGGTGCTGCCGCGGTGGTTCGAGGCGAGCGAGTGGAACGGGTCCACGTGGGTGCGATGGCTGGTTTATGCGCCGGTTCTCACGATTCTGCTATGCGAATTCGCGGGGGCACTCTGGTATAGTAAAAAATCACTTCATCGCGTACTCACGCCAGCGTCCCTCCAACAACCGAGCGCGGAGTGAATACGGCATTTTGATCGGGAGAGCAGCTTATGTCCGCTAGCGCGGCTCAAGATATCGTCTGTGCGCACAGTCCGGATTCCGATGACGCCTACATGTTCTATGGCATGGCCACCAAGAAGGTGCGATCGTCGAAAGTCACTTTCAAGCACGTACTGGAAGACATTCAGAGCCTGAATCAGAAAGCCATGCAGGGCCTGTATGAAATCACGGCGATTTCCTATCATGCCTATCCTTACGTGGCGGACAAGTATGCGCTGATGGCGGCGGGATCGAGCATCGGCGACGGCTACGGGCCCATATTGGTTGCCATGCATCCGATGACGCCCGGTGAAATCAAGGGCAAGAAGATCGCCATTCCGGGCAAGATGACATCGGCCTACCTGACGCTGAAGCTGATGGAGCCGGACTTTGAAGCGGTGGTGATTCCGTTCGACCAGATTCTGGATGCGGTGAAGGAAGGCGGCGCCGATCTGGGACTGGTGATTCACGAAGGCCAACTGACGTATTCGCGGGGCGGGTTCCACAACATCGCCGATCTGGGCAAGTGGTGGAAGGGCAAGTATAACCTGCCGCTGCCGCTGGGGGCGAATGCGATTCTGCGGTCGCTTAAGCCGGAGATCCGCTCGGAATGCTGCCGGATGATGTCGGAGAGCATCCGCTACGCGCTCGATCATCAGGAAGAGGCGATCAACTACGCCATGCAGTTTGCCAGGGACATGGACGCGGCGCAGGCGCAGAAATTCGTCGGCATGTACGTGAATCATTACACGGTGGATTGCGGGGAGCAGGTACCGGTGGCGGCGCAGAAGCTGCTCGATATGGGTTTTGAAGCGGGCCTGATTCCGAATCGGGTGAAACTGGAGTTCGTGCGGTAGACGTCTTTTCTGCCATGCGGGATCTTCTGAGGAACCGCGAACAACGGAGACCGGCGCGAGCTCTGGTTCCTAGCCCGTTGGTGGACCGCGCCGGTCCCTGTTCGCTTTTGAGGAACCGCGAACAACGGAGACCGGCGGGCTTGCAACCACTTCTGGTTCTGGGTTGTCTGGCCGCGGCGCTATTGCCTGGCGCCGACGACGAATCGAAGGCCCGGATCCGCGGCGTGCGCGATTATGCGCGCGAAGGTTCGGGCGGAATCGCCAAGATCGCTCCTTACCTCGAAGATTCCGATCCGGAAGTGCGATGGGAGGCGGCCCGTGCCATCGCGTCGATCGGCGGGGAAGCAAGCGTGGACCCGCTGATCAAGGCCACCGGCGACGCCGAGGGCGATATCCAGATGCGCGCCGTCGAGGGACTGGTGAACGTTTACCTGCCGGGGTTCCTCAAGACGGGTTTCACTTCTTCCTTCCGCAAAGCGGGCACTTCGATGAAGGGCCACTTCACCGACACCAATACCGATATCGTCGACCCGGCGGTGCAGGTGCCGGAGAAGGTGGCGGTGGCGCTCGGCAAAGTGGCGCGCGGTGGCATCACGATGCCGGCGCGGGCGATGGCGGCGCGCGGGGTGGGAATTCTGCGCGGGCGGGCGGCGCTGCCCGATTTATACGAAGCGCTGAAATCGAAAGACGATGCGGTGCTATATGAAGGGCTGATTGCGGTGCAGAAGATTCGCGAGCCGGAAAGCGGGCGGAGCGTCCAGTTTCTGTTGAAGGATCCCAAGCCCAGGGTGCAGATCGCGGCGGTGGAAGCGGCCGGTCTGCTGCGCAATCGCGGCGCGCTGAACGATCTGCGGGCCCTTGTGGACGGCGAGGGCGAGATCAAGGTGCGGCGGGCGGCGCTTTCGGCGGTGGCGATGATGCCGGAGGAAGCGAGCCGTGTGCTTTACGCAAAATATTTCGACCATCGCGACGAGGGGCTGCGGGCGGGCTCGGCGGAAGGTTACGGAAGGCTTCGAAATCCGAGCGACGCCGAGACCATGGATAAGGCTTACCGCAGCGAAGGGAAGATGGGCGTGCGGCTTTCCCAGGCCTTCGCGCTGGTGATGCTGGGGCGGCGGGATTTACAGGAGGGCAGTCCGCTGCCGTACCTGGTGAACACGCTCAACTCACGGTCGTATCGGGACGTGGCGGCGCCGTTCCTGGTGGAACTGGCGCGCGACGATGAGACACGGGTGGCGCTGCATGGCCTGGTGCCGCGCGGGACTCGCGATGAGAAGACGAGACTGGCCGCCGTACTGGGGCTGAGCGGCGGGAAAGACTCGCTGCCGGTGCTCGAACAGTTGCAGCGGGATCCGGACGCCGAGGTAGCGCGGGAGGCGCTGCGCGGCATCCGGAATATCGAATGGCGGCTGCAGTAGCTCACTTACCAATAAAGCTTGAGGCCGAACTGCATGCGTCGGGGTTCGTTCAATTGCCCCTGCACGCGGCCGAAGTTCGGATCCTGCACGTTGGTGCTGCCGGGGGAGGGACGGAACCGGTTCAGCAGGTTGAACATTTCCCAGCGCAGATCGACGCGGAGAGATTCCTTGACGGCGAAGCTCTTGGCCAGCGAGTAGTTTTCGGAGAAGTTCCATGGCTGGCGGGCTTTGGGGTTGTGGCGCGTGGCGTTGCCGGCGCGATCGGTGGGTTGGGGTCCGAAGAAGGAAGGCTGCTGGAAGTAGCGGTCGGCGCCTTTCCAGTCGGGGTTGTTCTGATTCACGATCCAACCGTCGTAAGTGCCGATGGTGGCGGCGCTGCGGCCATTGAATAGAACGCCACCGAGGGCGGCGCTGTTGCCGATGCCGAGCGGGTAGCCGCTGGCGTAGAAATGGCTGCCGGCAACGCGCCAGCCGCCGAGGATCCAGGAGGCCGCTCCGCCGGTAAGCCACTTTCTTCCCTTGCCGAGCGGGATCTCGTAGATGTAGGTGGCCTTGATGTTGTGGGTGAGATCGAATTCGCCGATGGACTTTTCCAGGCGCCGGTTGTAGTGATCGATGGTGCCGTTATCGGGGTTGTAGCCATCGGCGTCGGTAATCAGCTTGGAGAACACGTAAGAGCCCTGCATGGTCAGGCCCTGGGCGTAGCGCTTGTCGAGTTTGACGACCCAGGAGTGATAGCTTGAGTGACCGCTCTTGTCTCCGGCGCCCGAGGCGGTGTTGATGTCGCGGAACTGCGGGAAAGGCCGCAGGGCCTGGGCGACGCTGACCGGGGCGCAGGTGGGGCTGAACTGGCAATTGATGTCCTGATAGGGCCTGGTAAGGCCGGCCGCGCGGGCGGCGGGAGAATCGATGGAACTGGCCAGCAGGTTGCGCCCGTAGCGTTCGAGGGCGCTGAAGGGAAGCTGGTTGTAGCGCTTCAAGCCCGCCACCAGGTAAGCGCCGATGGTGGCGTTGTAGTTGGTTTCAAGCACCAGCGAGTTGCTCAACTGGCGCTGCACCGATAGCGTCCACTGGTAGTTCTCGGGCAGGCGGACGGCCTCGCCGTCCCAGAAGGCGGGACTGGCGCCATTGGAAAACGTGGGGTCGACGACCGGGGGGCGCACATAAGGCGGGACACCGGCGTCGTGGGTGGTGATGGGGGAGACGCCGTTGTCGAGACTCGAGGCCGAGAAGACCAGGGTAGAGCCTTCGAAGTGCGCGCTGCCGGTGATCGTTTTGGCGACGCCGAAGGTACGGCCGGCGCTGGCGCGGATCACGGTCTTGTTATCCATCGCAAAGGCGAGTCCAAAGCGCGGGCTGATGCCGCCATACCAGCCGGTGGCGAGGGCGCGGCGGCCTTCCCGTCCGGTGCCGAAACCGGCGAAACGGAGGGCTCCGGGCAGTCCTTCGGCGCGGGCGTTGGGCAGGCGCGGATCGAGGTCGCTCCATTTGTCGGTCTGTTCGAGCGGCGGGAGAGTGAACTCATAGCGCACGCCGAGGTTTAAGGTGAGGCGCTGGGACAGCTTCCAGTCGTCTTGCGCGTACCAGGCGTGGCTGCGCCATTGTTGTCCGACAAAGCGGTCGTTCTCGGTGCCCGCGGTGAAGGCCTGGCCCAGCAGGAACGAGGCGAAGCCGTTGCCGCCGCCGGTGGAGATGTTGTTATCGTTGGGCACGCTGGTGGAGCGCCGGTCGCCGCGCACCAGGCCGCCGATAGTCTGCTGGCCGAAGCCGTTGTAGTGAATACGCTCCCACAGGTAGCCCGCCTTGAAGGTGTGTTTGCCGCGGGTGACGGTGACGTCGTCGCCGAAGGAATAGACGAAGTTTTCCGAGCCATCGTAGGCGCGCGCGACCCAGGTGCTGTAGTCCGAGTTTTCGACAATCAGCAGGTTGCGGTTGCAGTCCCAGGAATTTTTGAGGCAGACGCCTTTCTGTTCCCAGCCGCCGTCGAGGGTGACGGCGAAATGGCTGTCGCGCATCAGGTTCATGCCGCCGAACATGTGGTTGACGATGGTGGGAGTAATTACTTTGTCGTAGGTGGCGCGGTAGACGTCGCTCTTCTGGCGATCGGTGCGGTTCTCGTTGAGAATGCCGGGCAGGCCGGGGAAGCCTTCCGGACCCGGCACGCGATCGTGCAGCGCGTAGTTATAGAGGAAGCTGACGCGATCGTTCTGGCCGAAGCTGTGATCGGCCTTGACGCTGTACTTGGTCCAGGGGTCGAGGGCGGTGCCAACGTTGTTGATGTAGTTGTTGCGCACGTAATCGCTGGTGCCGGGCGCGGCGCCGTTGTTGGGCCGCAGGAAGTCCCGCACCAGGGCGGAGTAGTTGCGGGCGATGGTGGAAAAGCGCGCCTGTGGAACCTGGTTGTTGGCGAAGGGCTGGCGCTGGAAGGCGCCGCTGGCGGTGGCCTGGGTGGTGGAGGGATCGTAGATGGGCAGGCGCACGTTGTTGCCATCGACCCAGTTGCTGAAATCGCCGTTGAACATTTCGGGCGTGGGAACGCTGAAGCGTCCGCTGCCGGCGCCGACGCGATTACGGAACCATTCGCCGGAAGCGAAGAAGAACGTCTTGTTGCGGCCGTCATAGATCTTGGGAAGATAGACGGGGCCGCCGGCGCTCCAGCCGAAATCGTGCTGCTTATACTTGCCCTTGCGGTCTTCAAAGAAGCGGCGCGAATCGAGCGCGTCGTTGCGCAGGAACTCATACAGGGTGCCGCTGAACTTATTGGTTCCGCTCTTTGAGGTGAACGTCATCATGCCGCCCTGGGCGCGGCCATACTCGGCTTTGAAGCCGTTGGTTTCGACGGCGAATTCGGTGATGGCGTCGACCGACGGCGTGTTCACGTTGGTCCACTGCACGGAGTTGAAGCGGCCGGTGAGGACGGAGACGCCATCGAGGGTGGCTCCATAGGCGCCGCCCTGGCCGCCGCCAACGTTGAACGCTTCGTCGTTGGGCTGGTTGGCTTCGGGCGTAATCAGGGCGAGATCGAAAACGCCGCGCATGGCGCCGCCCACGACCAGAGGCAACTCATCCACCATTTTGTTCGAAACCGCGGTGGAGACTTTTGCCGTGGAGGTTTGTACCAGATCGAGCGACGCGGCCACCTGCACCGATTCGGTGACGGCGCCGACTTCAAGCTGCGCGTTGACGGTAGCCGTGCTGCCGGCGGTGATGGTGACGTCGGCCCGCACGGCGCTCTTGAAACCCTGGCGTTCAATGCGGACCTGATAAACGCCGACCGGGAGCGTGGGAATCGTGTAATCGCCGGATCCGGTGGTGATCGTGGCGAAAGCAATGCCGGTGGCGGCGTTGGTGGCGGTGACCTTGGCTTCGGGCACGGCGGCGCCGGAGGAATCGGTAATCGACCCGGTGATGATGCCGCGGTCGGTTTGCGCGATCGCGGAAAGTGCAAAGAGCACGGCCAACAGCAGGCGAGTAATCCACATGGTTTTTAGTACCCCGAACTGACGATGTGCCCGTCAGAATACCAAAGTTTCCGCCGGGCGGCATCGGGCTGGCGGCGAAATACTGAGTTCGGGGTATGGCGGGGACTTAGCTGCTGGATCGAATCAGATACACGGCCACTTCCGCCATGAGATTGGGACGGACGCTGACGCGGCGATTGCCGGAAAGGAAATAGCGGCGTTCGAGGGTCCAGCGCTGATCGCGGCAGAGAAGCTCGAAATCTTCGACGGTGAGGAAATGGATGTTAGGGGAATCGTACCAGCTATAGGGGAAGAGCCCGGTACGGGGGGCGCGTCCGCTGGTGAGATGGGAGATGCGCACGCGCCAGTGGCCGAAGTTGGGGAAGGCGACGATGATCTTGCGCCCGACACGCAGCATGTCGGTTAACACCTTCAGTGGATTGTGCACCTGCTGCAGAGTTTGGGAGAGGATCACGTAGTCAAAGGCGTGGTCGGGGTAATCGACCAAGCCGTTGTCGATGTCACCCTGATAGGCGGAAACGCCGCGGGCGATGGCGCGCTGGACTTTGGTGCGCGAGATTTCGACACCGCGCGCCTCGACGCGCTTGTTATCGGCGAGCCATTCGAGCAACTCGCCTTCGCCGCAGCCAAGGTCGAGGACGCGCGAACCGGGCTCCACGATCTCGCCGATGATGGCGTAATCGCCCCGGCCGAGCACATCGCGGACCAGTGGCTGATGATCTTTGGATTGGGGTTCGGCCGCCATTACATCTCCTTGAACACGCGGGCCAGGAATCCACGGACGAGTTCGGTCTGCTCGTCCACCTCCACCAGGAATGCGTCATGGCCGTAGTTGGAAGCCAACTCGCAATAGGCCACGTCGCGGTTGCGGCTGCGCAGGGCGCTGACGATCTCAAGAGACTGGTAGCTGGGGTAGAGCCAGTCGGAAGTGAAGCTGATGACCAGAAAACGGGCTTTCGCTTTTTCGAGCGCGGCGGGCAGGGAACCACCCTGCGCCAGATCGAACATATCCATGGCCTTGGTGATGTAGAGATAGGAATTGGCGTCGAAGCGATCGACGAACTGGCTGCCGCGGTGGCGCAGATAGCTTTCCACCTCGAACGTGTCGTCGAAGAAGAACGCCGGGCCGTCCTTGCCCTGCAGGCGGCGGCCGAATTTTTCCTTCATCGAATCGTCGCTCATGTAGGTGATGTGACCCACCATGCGGGCGACGGCAAGGCCGCGGGCGGGCGGCTTCAAGTCGTAGTAGTTGCCCTCGTTCCAATCGGGATCGGCCATGATGGCCTGGCGGCCCACTTCGTTGAAGGCGATCTGCTGGGCGGAATGGCGCGCGGTGGTGGCGATGGGAAAGGCCGAGGCCACGCAATCGGGATAGCGCACGGCCCACTCGAGGACCTGCATGCCGCCCATCGATCCACCGGCGACGGCCAGCAGGCGGTCGATGCCCAGGTGATCCAGCAGCTTTTTCTGCAGCCGCACCATATCGCTGACGGTGACGGTGGGGAAGGCCATGGCGTAAGGCTTGCCGGTGGCGGGATTGAGGGACGAAGGACCGGTGGTGCCGCGGCAGCCGCCAGCGACGTTGACGCAGATGACGAAATACTTTTCGGTGTCGAAGGCCTTGCCGGGCCCGATCATGTTGTCCCACCAGCCGGGCTTTCCGGTTTCGGGCGAGAGGCCGGCGGCGTGTGCGTCGCCGGAGAAAGCGTGGCACACCAGGATGGCGTTGTTCTTCTTCGAGTTCAACTCGCCGTAGGACTCGTAGGCGGCATCGACGGGCGTCAAGGTGACACCGCAATCGAGCGGCAGGGAGTCGAACCGGACAATTTTTCGGTCGACGATCATTCGCGAACGTGGGGCACTGCTATCGATGATAACAGGCCATCCGGAGGCACTTTTCCAAAGCCTACGAGCGGCGCAGAACGAAGTACGGCGGGTTGGTGAGGTGTTCGCCGAGGCCGGGGTAAAGCCAGGCATGGCCCGCCGTATCGCGAATCTCGAAGTAATACTGCAGCGGGTATTCTCCGCTGGCGTAGGGGGCGGGAATGGAGACTTTGTAGCGATTGCCGGATTCGGGCATGTCCAGGACTTGGAACCGTTCGGCCTGGGTCAGGTGCCGGTAGAACAGGCGCGCGGAGGCTCCCTTGCGGTCGATGGAAAGTTCGATCTCGACGGGGCGGCCGGCAGCGAAACGGGCGGCGGGCCGGTGAGTGACGGCAAGCGCGGGACGCTTGGGACGGCCGAGCGCTTCCTTGATGGCGGCGGCGGCGCGGGCATCGGGCTCGCCGGATTTGGCGGAGGGAAGCTGCGCTTCAAGCCGGGCGATATCGGCGTCGATGGCGGGAAGGCGGTCGAGCCAATGGCCGCGGAGGGAAGGCCGCTCGCCGATGGTGATGTCGGGTTTGTAGACTCCCTTGGCGCGGTTGGCGGCGGTGGCCCACGCCTGGCGCGCGGTGCGGTAGGCCTTCAGCGATTCCTCCAGCGCGGCCCGGCTGCCGGTTTGTTGATGAATGCGATAGAGCACGGCGGCGCGGAACTTGGCGGCGAAGAAGCGGCCGATGCCGGCTTCCATCGCCACGTCGATGGCAAAGCGGCGGTACTCGGGACGGCTCTTGTTGCCGGTGGCCTTGGAGTCCAATTGGGCCAGATGCTTCAAGGCTGCGGCGGCGTAATCTTCGAGCCACTGCGCCACCTCGATCGGAGAGTACCTGGCGCTCCGCTCGCCTTTCAACAATTGATCGGCAAATTCGTTCATGACGGAGAACAACTGCGGATCGAAGGGGCTCGCGTTGCCGAACACCTTTGGTGAGAGCGTGTCGGTGTACACGTTGTCCTGCTCGCCGGTGAGCGACTGGTTGTAGTAAAGCTCGGGCCAGTAGGTGTTGTTGGCGGCGGAAGGACCGTGCGCGGTGGTGACAATGGGCAGAATGCGGCTTGAGTTGGCGAGCGCCTGCTCGGCCTCGGGGGCTGCTTCGCCGAAGGATGGGCGCAGACCGCGTCGCCAGGAATCGGGATCGGCGCCGGGGTTGTAGAGCAGGCGGCCCCAGACGCGGTAGGTGTATTCGTACTTTTGCCAGTCCCACTTGGGATCGAGCGAGGGGTCGGCGTAGGCGCAGCGGCTGCCGGCGATGCCCGAACCGCGCCTGCCCTTGAACGACAGAGGCTCCATGATATCGACGCCGTCGCTGCCCGCCATGGTGAAGACGCGGGAATGCGCGGCGGCCGTCAGCGGATCGCCCCACAGCAGGAGGCGCTGTGTGCCGGGCCAAATGCGATGCAGCACGCCCCACTTACGGTTCTCGCGCAGCAGGTCGCCATAGCCGTAGCGTGTGAAGCGGCGCGACCCGGCGCTGAACTTCATCAGCGCGCTCGCCTGGCGGCCGGGCTTGGGCTGCTCTTCCTCGCGGATATCGGCCTGGTGGTAGGTCATGCCCATGTGCTCCGCCCAGTATTTGGTGGATACTTTGACGGGCATGCCGGAGTTTACAGCCAGATCGAGCATGGTCTGATCCATCCCCTTCGAGTGCATGTCGATTTCGACTTTACGCCCGCAGGTGGTGACGCCTTCAAACACGGTTTTCCAGAACTCGTAGCTGCCTTCTTCCACGCCGCTTTCGCCATGGACGCGGAATGTAACTCCAGTAACCGCCGGCAGGGCCTGCAGCAGGGCGCGCACGGCGTCGCGGCAATAGGGTCCGTGATTTTCCTTTGTGACTCCGGCGATGGTGTAGTTGGCGTTGGTGGTGTTGAGCCATTCATAGCCATGCATCCACAGACCGAGTTGGAATTCGATGCCGCGGGCGGCGGTCTGCTCGCTGATGAAGCGAAGGGTTTCGAGGTTGCGGTCACGCTCGGCATCGGGCAGCTCCGGTACGCGCACGTTATGGCCTTTGACACCAAGGAAGAAGGGATAGGGGAAGAGGAAGTAGGCATCGGTCACTTCGCGCAAGAAATCGTAACCGATGCCGAAGGCGAGATGGAACCGGTTGAAGCGCTGGGTGGCGAGCATGGTCAGATACTCGCGCCACATGCCGCGATCGTGATACCAGCCGAGATCTTCGACGTTGCTGCAAAAAAGACGGGAGATGGCGCGGACCGGGTTCCGCGGACGCTCGGTGGCGGCGGCCATGAGGTTGGAGCCGAGACGCGCGCGGTCTGCCAGTTCGAGGAGCGCATAGACGGTGCCGCGGGTATCGTGGCCGGAAGCCATCAGGACTTCCCGTCCATCGAGCCTGGCGGGAGCGATGGAGAGCGACTCGGGTGCCGAAGGCGCCTGGCCGCCGGATGTGAGGATGGCGAAACTCGACGGAGGCGCATCGGCGAGGGTTCCGGAGATGACGGCTGTGGCGCCCGTTGTTTCGAGCGCGGCCTTCAACTCGCCGGCGGCCCATCGGATGGCCGGAGGGGCGGCGGAATCGAGCACGATCGCCAGGGACCGCGGCGCGGCGGCGGAACCGGGGGCAAGGGCGGCGGCGGAGCCGGCCTTCAGAAACTGTCTGCGGTTGAAGTTAGTGGACGGCATGGACGGAAACCCTCGTCCATCTTAATCAATCGTCGCGGCGGTAGCGGCGTACGCGCAGGTCGGCTTGTTCCTTGTGGCCGGCGAATCCTTCAAGCGCGCACAGGCGGGAACAATACTCGCCGATCTTGACGGAGGCTTCGGCGCTGGTGACGCGCTGATAGGTGCAAGTCTTCAGAAACTTGCCGACCCATAGGCCGCCGGTGTAGCGCGCGGCCTTGCGGGTAGGCAGGGTGTGATTGGTTCCGATGACTTTATCGCCGTAGGAGACGTTGGTCATGGGGCCGAGAAACAAGGCTCCATAGTTGGTCATGCGGGAGAGGAAGAAATCGGGATCGCGCGTCAGGATCTGGACATGTTCGGAGGCGATGCGGTCGGCCTCGGCGGCCATTTCCTCGTAGGTATCGCAGAGGATGATTTCGCCGTAGTCGCGCCACGCCACCGAGGCGACGGGGGCGGTTGGGAGCTTGGCCAGTTGACGCTCCATTTCGGCGGGAAGGGCTTGGGCGAGAGCGGAGGAATTGGTGAGCAGGATGGCGGGCGAGGTGGGGCCATGTTCGGCCTGGCCGAGCAGATCGACGGCGGCCATTTCGGCGTCGCAGGAATCGTCGGCGACGATGAGCGTTTCGGTGGGCCCGGCCAGAAGATCGATGCCAACGCGCCCGAATAACTGGCGCTTGGCTTCGGCGACGTAGGCATTGCCGGGCCCCACCAGCATGTCGACGGGCTCCATCGATTCGGTGCCGAGGGCCATGGCCGCGACGGCCTGCACACCGCCCAGAACGTAGATCTCGCCGGCACCGGCCAGGTGCATGGCGGCGACGATGGCCGGCGCGGGCTTGCCTTCAAACGGCGGGGCGCAGGAAAGGATTCGCTTCACGCCGGCCACGCGCGCGGTCACGATACTCATGTGGGCGGAGGCGAGCAGCGGATACTTGCCGCCGGGAACATAACTGCCGATGCTGTTGACCGGGATGTTCTTGTGTCCGAGAATGACGCCGGGCAGCGTTTCCACTTCGAGATCGCGCAGGGCGTCCTTCTGCGCCTGGGCGAAGTTTCGAATCTGCTGTTGGGCGAAGAGAATGTCGTCGATGGCCTGATTGGGCAGAGAATCGATGCATTCCTGAATGTGATGAGGGGAGAGCCGGAACGCCGGCGGGTCCCAATGATCGAACTGGCGCGAATAGTCGCGCACGGCGGCTTCGCCTCGTGAGGCGATATCGGCGAGGATCCTCTCGACGGTGAGGCGGACCTGGGAATCGGCTTCGGCTTTCTGTTCGGCGGCCAGCGACCGCTTGAGGTGGCGAATCATCAGACCACGATCTTACCGCCGCGCCATAAAGCCGATACTGGTCCAATGAGCGACCGGTTCAACCACGACGGCCTTCTCAAAGACATGCTGCAGCATGACCGTCCGGCACTGCTCGATTGGCTGACGGGTGGAGTGGCCGTGCGCGAGTTCCTGAACGTCGAGTTTCCGAAGCTGATCGAGCGCCGTCTGGACCTGGTGATGCTGCTCTCCGATGGATCGCTGCTGCATCTGGAGGTTCAGGGCAGCAACGATCGCAACATGGCGTACCGGGAGGGCGTTTACTGCTTCCTGCTGGGGCAGAAGTATCAGCGGCGGAAGATCCGGCAGGTGGTGTTGTATGTGGGACGGGCGAGGATGAGGATGGCGTCCGGCGTTAACCTGGGGGAAACGGCGGGTGCGTACACGCTGGCGGATATCCGGGAACTGGATGTCGAGGCGATGCTTGCCAGTTCCTGTCCGGCCGACTACGCCCTGGCGGTTCTGGCCCGGGATGCCGATGCGAAACTGCAGGAGATCGTGGGCCGGATCGTGCGGCTGCGGGGGGCGGAGCGAGAGCGGGCGCTGGCGCAGTTGGTGATTTTGTCCGGGCTTCGCGGCTTGCCCCGGCGAGTACAATGGGAGATAGATCGTATGAGCGTCATTCTGGATATCCGCAAGAATCCCGTTCTGATGAAGTGGCGCCGGGAGGCCATTCGGGAAGGGCTGGAGGAAGGGCGCGCGGCGGGCCTAGCGGAGGGCCGTGCGGAGAGCCTGCGCAGCCTGCTGCATGAGAAGTTCGGTGCCCTGCCGAAATGGGCCGATCAGCGCATCGCCGCCGCTAAGCCCCTGGACCTGGATCGCTGGCTCAAGAAGGTGCTTACGGCCGATACTCTCGAAGGCGTCGTGGGTCCACGCCGCTGAATTATAATTGCGATTGATCATGGACGTTTACGAAGAGCTGGTGCGGTTGCGCCGTAGCGGGCAGAAGTGCGCCGTTGCGACCATCGTTCAGGTCAATGGCTCGATTCCGAGTTATGAAAGCGCCAAGCTGCTGGTTCGCGAGGACGGCAGCATGGTGGGCACGGTGGGTGGAGGCTGCGTCGAAGCCGAAGTCTGGAACGCCGCCCGGGAAGTGATGGAAACGGAAAAGCCGAAGCACCTCACCTTCAGCCTGGGCCAGGACGCCGCCTACGACAACGGACTGATCTGCGGAGGCCAACTGAACGTATTCGTGGAACCAGTGCTGCCGCAGCCGTTTGCTTATATCTTCGGCGCGGGTCACGTTTCGAAATCGCTTTCCAAGGTGGCATCGCTCGCCGGGTTTGCCACGGTGATCGCCGACGATCGCGAGCAGTTCGCCAATCGGGACCGCTTCCCGGAAGCCGACCAGGTGTACGCCGAGGAGTATGAATCGCTCTTTCCGAAGCTGCCGGTCAATGAAAGCTGTTACCTGGTAATTGTCACGCGCGGGCATCGAGACGACATGCGAGTGCTGCGCTGGGCGGTATCGACCCCGGCCAAATATATCGCCATGATCGGCAGTAAGCGCAAGACGATCGGCGTCATACGGGAACTGGAAAAAGAAGGTATTCCGCGCTCGGCGTTCGAGAAGATTCATGCGCCGATGGGGCTCGATATCGGCGCCATCACGCCGGAAGAGATCGCCGTCAGCGTGGTGGCCGAGATGATCGCCGTGCGCCGCAACCCGGACTCGGAATGGCGCCGCGCGGCCAAATCCATTTTCCTCAACGAGTCTTTGCGGACCATCCTCAAGTGAGCCGCGCGGCCATCATCCTGGCCGCCGGCGCTTCCAGCCGGATGGGCCGGCCGAAGGCGTTGCTTGCCTACGACGGCGAGACGTTCCTCGACCGTCTGAACGGGCTTTTCGCGAGGCTTTGCGATTCGGTGATCGTGGTGCTGGGCCACCACGCCGAGGCGATCCGGGCGGGAGCGAAGCGGCCTGCGCTGTTCACGGTGAATCCGAATCCGGATCTCGGGATGTTGAGCTCGCTGCAATGCGGGCTGCGCGCGCTGCCCCCCCATACCGATGGATTTTTCTTCACGCCGGTGGACTATCCGGCGATCCGGGAATCCACTGTCGTGCTCGTGGCCGGGGAGTACGCTTCCCTGGTCATTCCGAGGTTCGAGGGCCGTCGCGGCCATCCAGTGCTTTGCGCGGCCTCGCTTGTCGAAGAATTTCTCGCCTGTACGACGAAGGCGAGCGATGTCATCCACTCTCATCTGGCCGAGGTCTGTTACGTGGATGTGTCCGACCCGGGCATACTAACCGACGTCGACGCGCCCGCCGACTACGAACGGCTGGTGCGGCCGTGAAGCGCAAGGCGATCTTCGGGGCCGTACTGGCCGCCCTTATCGCTCTGGCGGCCTGGCAATTGCCATGGCTGCAGGCGGGCCATTACCGCACGCGCATTCAGGCCGCGATCGAATCTTCGCTCAACCGCAAGGTGGAGATCACAGGGAAGCTCCGGTTCAACCTTTTCACTGGATTTGGATTCTCTCTGGCCGATGTGGTCATCCACGAAGATCCGGCTATCGGCATCGAGCCGTTCGCCTACGTCTCATCGCTCAACGCGCGAATCTCGATGGCCAGTCTGCTGCGCGGGCGCTGGGAAGTTTCCCGCATCACGCTGGTGGAACCCACCGTCAATCTTGTCAAGCATTCCTCGGGGACGTGGAACATACGGCCGCTGCTGCGGCGTTCGACGGCGGTGCTATCGCTGCCGGAAATCCAGGTGCGCGGCGGGCGCATCAACTTCAAATTCGGCGACACCAAGAGCACGGTGTATTGCATCAACTCCGATGTCGATATCACGCCGGCCTCGAAACCCGAGATGGGCATCCGGTTCTCCGTGGAACCGGCGCGCACGGACCGGTTGGCACAGGGCTTTGGCGTTCTTTCGGGGCGCGGCCTTCTGCGGGCGGACGAACTCGATCTGAATCTCGACCTGGAGCGAACGGCGATATCCGATCTGGCGGTGCTGCTTGAAGGCCACGGCGCGGGTTTGAGTGGATTTCTCGGCTCCCGGGCGCGCATTCACGGACCGCTACGGCTGTTGGCGGTGGAAGGCCGGGCGCGGGTGGAAGACGTGCAGCAGCGGTATAGCCTGCTCAATACCGGAGGCGGCGATTGGCCCATCCGGTATCAGGGCTCGCTACGATTTCCTGAAGGCGAGTTGGACATCGAGACGCGCTCGGAGGCCGAGCCCGCGCCGCTGCGACTGCGTCTGCGCGCCCGTTCATTGCTGGACAATCCGGTTTGGGGCTCCATTCTGCAGTTTCGCGAACAGCCGTTCGGGCCGGTGAAGGGCATCCTGCAGTATTTGAACGTGCCGCTGCCTGAGCGCGTCTCGCTTGATGGAAAGCTGAACGGCGTGCTCGGGTACTCGCCGGCTCACGGATTGCAGGGAATCGTCCAGATGCCGGAAGCTTCGGTGAAAGCCGCGGGCGCCTCCGCGAAGCTGACGGCGGCGGAATTCGCGATCGACCGGGGGGCTCTTTCGCTCAAGCCCGCCATGCTCGACCTGGGCGCCGGCAAGACCGTGGAAATTCAGGGCTCCTATCGCCCCGACGGTCACGCCTTCACCTGGAACACCAGGGATCAGCCATTGCCGATCGAGCTTCTGCGCGATAGCCAGCGGCAGCTTTCCGGATCGGCGGGAATCCCATTGCTCGATTCGATGGCGCAGGGCGAATGGAGCGGCGTGTTGCGATACCAGCAGTCGGCGGAGACGGCGGCGGAATGGTCCGGTAATGTGGTGTTGCGCAACGCCCGGATTGCGGTCGCGGGCCTGGCCGAGCCCGTGCTGCTGCGCTCGGCGTCGGCGGCCATCCGGGGGAATCGCGTTACTCTCGATGCCGTTAACGGCGTGCTGGGCGCGGTGGCTTTTCGTGCTTCGTACCGCGATCAGCCGCAGCGTTTGCGACTGCGGATCGCGGAAGCCGATCTGGCCGAGATTGAGCGTGTGCTGCTTCCCACGCTCAGCCGGCGGGGCAGCTTTTTCGCCCGCACGCTGAGCCGGACTCCGGCCGCGCCGGAATGGCTTCGGGATCGCCGGTTGACGGCCGATGTCGAGATCGAGTCGCTTGAGCATCGAGCTGCGCCGCTTGGATCGTTGACCGCGCGAGCGGTGTGGAACGGGACGCAGATCGCCGTATCGAATCTCGCCTGGAAGAACGGAGAGGCGGCGGGCACAGGCGAATTGACGCTGACCCTGGCGCGGCCGGAACCGGAGTACCGGCTCACGGGTGAATTGCGGGGCGTTACCTGGAAGAACGGCACCGTCGACGCCGAAGGTACGGTGGATTCCTCCGGCGTGGGCCTGAGCCTGATTCGCAACGCGGCAGCGGTCGGCCGCTTCACCGCGCATGGACTGGATCTGCCGGACGGTCCGTTTCAGAGTGTCACGGGCGCGTTCGAGTTCAAGACTCCGGTCTTGCGTTTGGGCGGGCTCGAAGCGAGCGCGGGGCCTGAGACATTTACCGGGCAGGGACGATCCGAGGCGGATGGAAAACTGATGGTCGATCTTTCGAGCGGCCAGCGGCGGTTGAAGATGACGGGCACGCTGTGGCCGTTCGATCTGGAATCGCGGCCGTAAACTACCCGATGCCGAAGCGCATACGCAGCCACTTGCGCAAACGCAGCTTTTTTTCCGGGCATTCCCGCCAGGGGGCATATCCGACGAGGCGTGTGGATTGTTCCACCCAAAGCGCCACGTCATCGGCTCCGCCACTGCCTACCTCGGCAATGAAACCCGAACCGCAGCGCTCGGTTTCCACCAGTTTTCCGGCTGCGGCGGCACGGGAATTCACACCCTTGGGGCCCCAATCCTCGAGGAACTTATCGTAGGCGTAGTCGCGGCAGGGAGCCTCCGCGGTGCAGCCCCAGAAAGTGTAGGCAGTCTTGTAATCCTGGTGCTGGACCGCTTCGATGAACTGTTTGATTTTGCGTTCAAGCGGCCAGTCGCGAAAAGAAAAATAGAGGATCGAACCTAGCAAGGCAATGCCGAGCGTGCCTCCGGCGATCTGGAGAAGGCGCCGCTCACGCTTCTCTTCGCCGGCGCCATACTGCTCCAGGTATCCGGGCATGCACCCAGTCTACTACTGTGCCGGATGGGCCTTGTCGTAGGCTTCGATGGCGGCTTTGGTGAGGCTGAGGACCGGTTTGAAATAGAGGGTCTGGCTGACGTCGACCACGACATCCAGGCCTTGGGCTTCGGCGATTTTCTGAACCACCGCGCGCATGCGCCCCAGGGCCATGCCACCGATCTCCTGCTGCTCGCGTTGCAGGTCGCCGTCCAGGTCTTCGGTGATGCGGCGCAATTCACGCTCTTTCCGCTGGCCCTGGCCCACGAGTTCCGCCTCGCCCTGCTGGTTCAGTTTGCCCTGCAGCGACTGCAGCTTGCCTTGAATCTCCGCGATATCCTTCTGGAGCTTCTCGGCTTCGGCCTGCCGGGGTTTGAACCGCGCTTCGAGGGCGGCGACGGCTTTCTTGACTTCGGCGGTACCGTTGACGGCTTCGCGCATATCAACAACGCCGACTTTCATTTGGGCCCAGGCAGCGGTGCTCAGCAAGAGCCCGCAAGCCAATACGAACAGGCGACGGGGAAGGATTCTCATCGCGCCCTCTTAGCTGCCGATTACGGCCAAAATCTCGTTTTCGGAAAGGATCAGGTACTCTTCGCCGTCGATCTTGATGTCGTTGCCGCCATACTTGCCGAACAGGATCGTGTCGCCTTCCTTTATGTCGGGCTGGGTGCGGACGCCATCCTTATTGACGCGGCCCGCCCCTACGCGAATCACCAGTCCCTGTTGAGGCTTTTCCTTGGCGCTATCGGGGATGAACAGGCCCCCAACCATACCAACCTCTTCTTCTTTGCGCTGCACCACGATGTTGTCGTGCAAAGGGCGAAACTTCACTGCCATAGCCGCTTATTCCTTTTTGAGCGAAAACTGAATTTCGGGCGAAAGCCCAACGATCCATTCTAGGAAAGCATACCACGGCCGGGTGAAGGCTAGACGATTCGGCGCCGCGAAACTAGGGCAAACCTTGTGTTGTAAACGGGACGGGCGCGATTCATAATCGCCTTGTAATCAGGAAGTAGTGCGCCGCCGGATTGGCCGGCGGTTCGTTCGTCGCACGTTACGCGACACCTCCGTTTAAGCCACCTGGCCCGGGGGCGGACCTCAATCCGTTCCCGGGCGTTTTTTGCGCGGCGGGACATCGAGCAGCGTATAGGCCTCGCGCAGCCAATCGGTCAGCGGCGATTCCACCTCATCGCGATGCTGGATTCGAACGATGTGGAAGAATTTCGACTTGGAAGACCGGTCGCACCGGTGGATCCGCGGGGCTTTGATTTCGCGCGCCAGAAACAGGCAGACTTCGAGAAAGCTCTTCTTCGGGCGCACGAAGAAATAGCAGGAGTCGCGCGAGAACATGATGGAGTGGTGAGACGCGTAGATCCGCTGCTCGCCGAAAGTGAGCGCGGTCTCGCGGAGCCGTTCGAAGGCGTCCCGCAGCTCTTCGGGCAAGGGTTTGAGCAGCGCGGCCTCGGTGGTGGTCCAGCAGTCGTGAGACTCGCCGGGTTCCACTCTCCGCTTGCAGTGGAAACAGATCCGGCCCGCCATGCCTGATTCTAACCGTTCAAAAGATGTACTTGAGAGAAAACTGCATGGACCGCATGGTTGTTGTGGTGGAACTGATGCGTCCGAACGAAGTGCTGCTCAACGTTGCATTCGGAATGTTGAAGTTTGGCCGGTTGGGCAGATTGAAGGCTTCAAAGCGGAACTGAAGGTCGTGTCCTTCCTTCGGCATCGGGAACTTCTTCATCATCGAGAAGTCCCAGGAAAATTGCTCCGGCCCAATCATGGTGTCGCGGCCGACGTTGCCGAAGGTATAGGCGGGGATGCGGGAGAAGGCCGCCGGATTGAAATAAAGCTGGGGGTCTTTGCCGGCGGCGGGGATGAGCGGCGCGCTGGTGCGATTGGGATGCTGGCTGGTCCAGCCGATGTTGGCGTCATCGAGTCCGTTCTGGACGGTATAGGGAAGGCCGGTGCGATAGGTAAAGATGCCGCCCAACTGCCATTGGCCGAAGACCGCGTTGGGGACTCCGCCTTGGAACCGGGACTTTCCTTTGCCAAGGGGAGGCTCCCACAGCAGGGAAGCGACGGCGCGGTGCTGCTGGTGGAAATTGGAGAGCCCGCGCGAGGTGCCGTTGAGGTTGTAAGGATCCTGCGGGAAGTCTTCATCGCCCGCGTGGGTGCGGATGCCGCTGCCGGTGTCGATCGCCTTTGAGAAGGTATAGCTCACAAGCGAAGTGAAGCCCTTCGAGAAACTGCGTGTGAACTTGCCGGTCAAGGCGTGATAGTTCGAATTGACCGCGCTTTGCAGCAATTGAACGATGCCCAGTTCGGGGAAGGGCCGGCGGCTCTGCACGTCGCCCGGTCCGGGAGTGGGGAAGTTGACCGGCACCCATCGTTCGAGCTTGTGCGCCTGGTTGCCGAGATAGCCGATCTCAAGCGCCGAGTCTTTCGTCAGCTCGCGCTGGATGTTGAACAGGTACTGCGTGACATAAGGGGTCCGGCGGTCGTATTGATTCGAAAGAATGGTTGGGGCGGCCACGACGACGGTGCCCAGGCTGGCAAAAGGCGCGTCGAAGGTGAGATTGGGGAAATCGTTGTTGGCGGTGTCGTTGCGCCGCGCGGCGAGATTGCGCGCCATGTCGTAGCGGGCGTTGCCGATGTCCTGAGTGAGGAATACACCCAGGCCCCAGCGCAAGGTCCAGCGCGGGGTAGGGCTATAGGCGATGCCGAGGCGCGGCGCGAAATCCTGGTAGTCGGTCTGCACGAGGCCCCGGCCGAGGCGCCCGTCGCGCGCAACCTGGACGCTGGGCGCATAGCGGAACGGAATGCCTTCGTAGAAATCGCCGCTGCCCGCGCGCACCACCACCGGACGGCGCGCGGGATCGAACAGCGAGTTGACCTGCGTATTGATCAAGCCATCGTGCTTATGGATGTAGGGCGGCGAAAATTCGTAGCGCAGCCCGAGGCTGATGGTCACGTTCGGGCGGATCTTCCAGGAATCGTCGAAGTAGTAATACTGGCGTGTGCCGCGAAGCTGCGCCACGGCCAGGCCGAGCGAGCCGGCGCTGGTGCGCACCAGCCCGAGCATGTAGTCCGCCATGCCCGCGCCGGTATTGGCCGCGGCGGCCGGATTCTGCGTGGCCTGACCCGAGAAGGCGAACGATCCGCGCGGGAACTGATTGCCGATCTGGTTGTAACGATCGCGCCGCCACTCGCCGCCGAAGCGGAACGAATGCCGGCCATGGTTGATGGAAACATTGTCCAGCCACTGAAAGACGTTGGTCCGCGTGAGATTGGGAGCGGTGGAGGTATCGCCGAATCCGGTGAACCCGGTGATCCCGATGGAAGGGATGCCGTAGATGATGGGGTCCGGCGGCGCGATGCCGGGAATGCCGCCGAGCTCGCCGACGGCATTGTTGAGATAGGCGCCCTGCTGCAGATTCGAGTTGAGGAAGCGGTTGTAGCCGAAGCGGAACTCGTTGACGATGGAGGGCGTGAACACCCGTGTATTTGAAAGCATGGCCTGCTGCGCGCGGGTGTCGAGCTTTAAGCCTTGTTGGGGGAAGGTGCTGGGCGTGACCGAGTACTCTTCGGTGCGGCTCCAGCGGCCGAACCAGTTGGAATTGGCGTTTTCGGCGAAGTCGCCGCGGATGGTGAACTGATCGGCATCCTGGATGCGTCCTTCGAGGGCCTGGTAATTGCGGGCCAGGCTGGCACCGCCGACGTTGGGGAGAGGATAGTAGGGCAGCAGGCGCACCGATTTCGAGCTGAAGCGGTTGGTGGGGATGCGATTGCCGGCAAAGGGCGAGGCTGTGACTTGCGTGCCCTGGCGGGCGCGGGTGGCGGGATCGAACAGCACCTGGGGAATAGCGGAGAAATCGCCGGCGCGCATGGCCCCGGTGGGAACGTCGGCGAGCTGGCGCAGGCCTTTGCGCTCGCGCAAGGCTTCGTAGTTGGCCATGAAGAACAGGCGGTTCCGGCCGTCGAAAACCTTGGGGATTCGCACCGGGCCGCCTAAATAGAATCCGAATTGGTTGCGTACGAAGGGATTGCGTATGGGCGCGACGGTTGTGAATCCGTAGTCGATGGCGTCCAGGCGCGTATTGCGGAAGAACTCGAACAGCGAGCCGTGATAGGTATTGGTGCCCGCCTTGGTTGAGACGTTGATCTGTCCGGTGTTGCGCCCGAACTCGGCCGGGTAAACGCCGGTCTGGACCTTGAATTCCTGCAGCGCCTCGATGGAGGGCAGAAAGACATAGCTGTTGAAATTGTTGTCGGTGTTCTCGATGCCGTCGAGCGTGAAGTGGTTGAACTCGCTGCGCAGTCCGGCGATGCTGATGTTCTGCTGCGAGCGCTGGCCGCCCTGAATACTGGCCTGCTGGCCGGCGGTGCCGAATCCGTAGCTGACGTTGGGGCTGAGCGCGGCGAGTTGCAGGAAATTGCGGCCGTCAAGCGGCAGTTCGACGATGCGCTTGTTTTCGATCACGGTCCCGGTGGTGGCGTTCTCCGTGGTCAGAAGGGAAGCCGCGGCGCTCACGCTGAGCGTTTCATTGACCTGGCCGACTTCCATGTGGAAGTCGATACGCGCGGTCTGCTGCACCTGCAGTTGGATGCCGGTTTGCTGCATCGATTGAAAGCCGCCCGCTTCGGCGCGCACGCGATAGGTTCCGGGCAGCAGCGACGGAAAGCCGTAGCCACCTGCGGCGTTGGTCGAGACCTGCCGCGTGACGTTTGTGCCTTCATTGGTGAGGGTGATGGATACGCCGGTCATGGCGGCTCCGGAAGAATCGCTCACCTGACCGGTGATCTCGCCATGCGTCTGGGCATGGGAAAGCGATGCGGCGAGCAGGAGAAAAAGCACTCGAAGCATTGCGGCCTCCTCTGGCGACCAGCCAGTCTACACCCGTGAGCGCGCGTTTGCAGACCGGGGCGGGCGTATCATCGAAGGAAGTGTTCCCGCTGCTGTTGCTCATCGGTTTCAATCTCACAGCCGCCGACTGGCCGCGGTTCCGTGGTCCGAACGGTTCGGGAGTGGGAGAAGAGGCGAATCTGCCCGCCGAATTCGGGCCGGAGCGTAACGTTGCCTGGAAGGTGGCTGTGCCGTTCGGGCGATCTTCGCCGGTTGTCGTCGCGGGGCGCATTTTCCTGACGGCGAACGAAGGCGAGAACCTCCTCACGCTAGCCTATGACGCGGCCACGGGCCGTCCACTGTGGCGGCGCGAGTTGAAGCGGCCGCGAACGCAGACCGTGTTTCGCGCCAACGATCCAGCGTCGTCGACACCGGCCGCCGATGCGCGGGGCGTATACGTTTTCTTTCCCGATTTCGGGTTGATTTCCTATTCCCACGAAGGCGAGGAACGCTGGCGTCATCCGCTTGGGCCGTTCGAGAATTTCTATGGGATGTCGACCGCTCCGGTGGTCGACGGCGGGTTGTTGCTGCTGTTGTGCGATCAGGCGCGCGGTTCCTATCTGCTCGCGCTTGACAAGGATTCCGGCCGGGCCCGGTGGAAACGGGACCGCCCGGCGAGCGGCGAAGGCTGGTCGGTGCCGATTGTGCAGGGAGATCAGGTGATCGCCATCGGCTCGACGCGCATCGACTCCTATCACCTTTCGACGGGCGAGCCGCGATGGTGGATTGCGCACGCTTCGCAAGGATCGATGGGGTCGCCGGTGGTCCACAACGGATCGGTTCTGGTGACCACCAGCGGCAGCGATCAACCGTGGATGCCGTCGTTTGCGGCGTCGCTGGCGAAGCTGGATAAAGACGGGGACAAGCGAATCTCGCTCGCGGAGTTCAAGGAAGACAAGGATTGGTTTGAGCACTTCGGGTGGATGGATAGCAATCACGACAAGCTGCTCGATGCGGCGGAATGGGAGGCGGCGCGGTCGATGGGCCTGGGCGACTATGGCGCGGTCTCGATTCCTCTCGATGGAAAAGGCCAACTGCCGAAGTCGGCGGTGAAGTGGCGGGTCAAGCGCTCACTGCCTTATGTCCCGTCGCCTTTGTTGTATGGCGGTGTGTTCTACATGGTGAAGGATGGCGGCATCGTTACTTCGCTCGATCCGGCAACGGGTGCCGTTCTCAAGCAGGGCCGCGCGGCGCCGGGGGAATACTTCGCGTCGCCAGTCGCCGCCGATGGGAAAATCTACCTGGCGAGCGTGGAGGGGAAAATCACCACGCTCAAGGCCGGCGCGCAGTGGCAGCCCTTAGGGACCGGCGATCTGGGCGAGGAGTGTTACGCCACGCCGGCCATCAGCGGCGATCGCCTGTTCGTGCGAACGCGTGGAACTTTATACGCCTTTCGGAACAAACCATGAGTTGGAAACTACTGCTGTGTTTTGCGATGTTGCAGGCTCCCGATCCGGAAGACCAACTCTGGCAGTTGCGCAATCGGGGCAAGGCATTTTACGAGAACCCGACCACGCAGGTGCAGGCGGTGGAGGAATTCCGCAAAGCGCTGGCCTTGAAGGAATCGGTGCGGGAGCGGTTGAACTACGGTCTGGCGCTTCTGCGCGCGGGCAAGACCGTGGAAGGCGTGGAAGAGCTCAAGCGCGTGCAAAAGCAGGATCCGAAACTGCCGCATACGTGGTTCAACCTGGGCATTCACTACAAGAAGACGGGTGAAAGCGAAGCGGCGGTGGAGCAGTTCGAACAGATGGTGAAACTGGAGCCCGGCGATGCGGTATCGCACTACAACCTGGGCGTCCTCTATAAGCTGCTCAACCGGCTTCCGGACGCGGCGGGGAAGTTTCAACTGGCCGCGCGGCTGGCGCCCAGTCTCGCCGCGCCGCACTTCCAGCTTTATAACGCCTACCGGCTGGCGGGGAAGCGCGAAGAGGCCATGAAGGAACTGGCCGTCTTCCAGGAATTGAAGAAGGCGATGGAAGCATCCGGCAATTCGGAAGACATGGAGTGGAACGAATACGCCGAGATCTACGATCCCATCGATGCGGTGGCGCCGGGTTCGGAGGCGGTGGCAGCGAAGTTCACGGCGCGGGTTTTGGCGGGAACCGTGGATGCGGCGACGGCTGGACTTGTGGCGCTCAACTTCAATGGCGACGCGCAGGCGGATTTATTGGTCTGGTCGAAAGACGGGGGACTGTTGTTTGCCGGGGCGCGGACTCCCGTGGCCGTGGCGGAGTTCAAAGCCGGGCGGTTTTTCGCGGCGGGCGACATCAATAACGATGCGCTGCCGGAGGTCTGCATGCTGACCGCTTCGGGCGCGGAATTGTTTCGCAACCGGGCGGGGAAGCTGGTGAAGGACGCCAAGCCGCTGGCCGAGGGCGTGTTCGTCAAGGCGTTGTGGATCGATTACGACCACGATTACGATCTGGACCTGATGTTGATCGGCGAGAAGCCGGTGCTGTTGCGCAATCAGGGAGAAGCGGGGTTCGCCGATCGCACGGCGGACTTTCCTTTCGCCGAAGGAACGCCGGTGGACGCGGTGGCGGTACGCACCATCGCCGATACCAAGGGCGTGGACGTGGTGATGAGCTACCGCGGGAAGTCCACCGTGTTCTATCGCGACCGGCTGGCCGGCAAGTGGGAAGCGCAGCCGATGCCGGCGGTCGCGCCCGGCGCCACGCGGCTGACGGCGTGGGATGTGAATCACGACGGCTATTTCGACCTGGCGTTTCAGGCGGACGGAAAGCTGCAGATGCTGCGCAATGAGCAGGGGCGGCAGTGGAAGCCGATGGCGGCTCCAGCGGTGGCGGGCGGGTTTGCGTTCGCCGATGTGACGAACGCCGGTGTCACCGAGGTGATTGCGGGCGGAGGCAAAGTTCCCGGGTTGCGCGAGGCGGCGGTGATGACTTCGGCCGATTTCAACAATGACGGCCGGGTGGATCTGGCCGCGGTGGATGCCAAGGGCATCGTGGTGTTCGACAATGCCACGATCAGCCGCAATCGCTGGTTCACGGTGCGTTTGAACGGTACCAAGAATTTGAAACTGGCGGCGGGTTCGGAAGTGGAGATCAAAGCGGGCCGCCGCTATCAGAAGAGGCTGTACGAAGGATTTCCGCTGGCCTTCGGGCTGGGCGGGTCCACGGTCATTGACGCGGTGCGGATTACGTGGCCGAACGGCATGATTCAGAACGAGACGCGGCAGGCGGTGAATCGGATCGCGCTCTACAACGAAGCGCAGCGGCTTTCCGGATCGTGCCCGATGATCTTCACCTGGAACGGTTCGCGGTTCGAGTTTCTGACGGATGTTCTGGGGGTGGCTCCGCTGGGCGCCACGTCGGGGGACGGGACCTATTTTGCCGTGGATCACGATGAGTATGTTTCGATTCCCGGCGAGGCGCTGCGCGAGCGCGAGGGCCACTACGAGATCCGGCTCACCGAGGAACTGGCCGAGGTCACCTACCTCGATCAGTTGAAGCTGATGGCGGTGGATCATCCGGCGGACGTGGAGATTTATTCGAACGACAAATGGAAGGCTCCTCCGTACCCTGAGTTCCGGCTGTTTGCGGCGAAGCGGCGCATTTATCCCATCGCGGCGCGGGATGGGCGCGGCGTGGATGTGCGCGCGAAGCTGATGGCGCGGGATCGCGCGTATGCCGATACGTTCCATCGCACGATGCTGAATACGGCGGAAACGCACGCGCTCGAACTGGATTTCGGCGATGCGCCGGCGGAGGGTACGTTCCTGGTGCTGAACGGGTGGGTGGATTGGGCCGATGGATCGACGTTCCGGCGCCAGTCGCAGATACCGGGGCGCGCCCTTACCGCGCCTTACTTGCAGGTGCGCGACGGCAAGGGCGAGTGGCGCACCGTGATCGAGGATATGGGCATTCCCTCCGGCAAGGTGAAGACGATCGCGGTGGACCTGAGCGGCAAGTTTCTTTCGGCATCGCGCCAGGTGCGCATTGTGACGAACATGGTGGTCTATTGGGATGAAGCGTTCCTGGGTGTTTCGGAGGATGCGCCCGCGCCGCGGCTGCACACGTTGAAGCGCGCCGAAGCCGGGTTGCGGTTCCACGGGTTCTCAAAGCCGGCGATTCATCCGGAGCGGCGTCAGCCGGAAAGCTTCGATTATGAGATCACCAGTGGAGTGTCCAATTGGAACCCGACTCCTGGGATGTACACCCGCTATGGCGATGTGAACGCGCTGCTCGAAGAAGCCGACGACCGCATGGTGATCTTCGGTTCCGGGGACGAGGTTTGGGTTCGTTTCGCAGCGCAGGCGCCGGAGTTGCCCAACGGATGGAAGCGCGATTTTCTGCTGCTGGTGGATGGCTGGGCGAAGGACGCCGACGCCAATACCGCCTATTCGCAGACCGTGGAGCCGCTGCCGTTTCATGGGATGAAGTCCTACCCTTACGGGCCATCGGAGCGCTTTCCGGGTGAGGCTTTGGCCACGCGTCCGGCGCTGCGGCTGCTGCGGCCGCTCTATTCGCGTGGCGGCAAGTGATATTTTCAACTGTATGCGTCTGCTGCTGGCGGTGTCGCTTTGTGTGCTGCGGGCGGAGGACGCCGTTTCCCTTTTGAAGCGCGAGTGCGCCGGGTGCCATGGCGACGGGCAAACTCTTTCCAAGCTCGATTTGCGGTCGCGGGAGGCGATGCTGCTCGGCGGCGCGCGTGGACCGGCGCTGGTGCCCGGCAAAGCTGGCGAAAGCCTGATCTACAAGGCTGTCACGGGCCAGGGCGTGCCGCGGATGCCGCCGGCGAAGGCGTTGGATCGCCACCAGGTGGAGGCGATCGCCAAGTGGATTGACGCTGGCGCTTCCTGGGTGGCGGCTGAAGGGTGGGGCCAGTATAAGGATGAGGATCTGTGGGCGTTTCGCCCGTTGAAGCCGCGCGACAAAGCAAAGCGGATTGACAGCTTCCTGCCTGCGGGCGCACCGGCGGACCGGCGCACCCTGCTGCGGAGGGTGACGTTCGATTTGACGGGGTTGCCGCCCACTCCCGGAGAAATCGCGGCTTTCCTAGACGATGAGTCGCGGGAGGCGTGGCCGCGCGTGATCGACCGGCTGCTGGCTTCGCCGCGCTACGGCGAGCGCTGGGGACGGCATTGGCTGGATGTCGCGCGCTATGCGGACACCGGTGGATATTCGAACGACTTCGAGCGGCCCAATGCGTGGCGCTACCGCGATTACGTCATTCGCAGCTTCAATCAGGACAAGCCTTACGATCGATTCATCCGGGAGCAGATAGCCGGGGATGAATTGTATCCCGGCGACGCGGAGGCTACCATCGCCACCGGGTTCCTGCGCGCCGGGCCTTGGGAACATACCGGGATGTCGGTGGAAGCGGTCACGCGGCAGATGTTTCTGGATGACGTCACGCATTCGGTGGCGGCCACGTTTCTGGGATTGACGCTTGGCTGCGCGCGATGCCACGACCATAAATTCGATCCCATTCCCACTCGCGATTATTACCGGATGCAGGCGGTATTCGCCACCACGGAATTCGCGCGTCCTAAGATGCCATTTCTTGCGTCTGAGAATACCGCCGATCTCGAGTACGGCCGCAAGCGATTGAGCCGGTTGGCGGCGCAGTGCGATGACGCGATGAAAGCCATCGACGGTGCGATCACGCTGGGGGTGATGAAACGCCACGGCGTGACGCGTCCGGAAGACGTACCGGCGGGCGAACTCAAGAAGGCCCTGCAAACGAGGAAGGATCTGACGCCGGACGATTACGAGAACTTCAAGCTCTTCCAAAAACATTCGCAGCTTTACCGGGAATCGCTGGACCGGTTTGAGGCGAAGGCGTTTGCCGTTTCCAGCGGTCCGCTGGATGGAGAGACCGATGGCGGGCCGAATCTGAAATATCCCAAGCTGGCGGAGTATGCGCCGCCAGTGGTGCGCATTCTGCCCGGCGGCAACGTGACGGCACCGGGCGGCGCGGTGGAGGCCGGCGTGCTTTCGCTGCTTGGCCGGTATGGGGGGTATCCGGAGGTGGAGGTGCCGCGGACGGTTGGCGGGCGGCGCTCGGCGCTGGCGCGGTGGATCGCCGATTCCCGCAATCCGCTGACGGCCCGGGTGATGGTGAATCGCATCTGGCAGTATCATTGCGGCCAGGGCCTGGCGGCGGATTCGAACAACTTCGGCAAGATGGGGCGCAAGCCGGAACATCCGGAATTGCTCGACTGGCTGGCGGACGCTTTCATCGAGAGCGGATGGAGCGTGAAGGCGATCCACCGGCTGGTTCTGCTTTCCAGCGCCTATCAGACTGCGAACTTCGCGCCGCGGCGGGTGGAGGCCGAAGTGCTGCGCGATAGCATGCTATCTGTGGCGGGTGAGTTGAGCCTGGAGGCCGGTGGGCCAGGTGTTTCGGCGCAAATCAATGAAGACGTGGCGCGGCAGCCGCAGCACCGCATGGGATCGCTGGCACCGGCGTATCGCGCTTCGCCGCTCAAGCGGCTGCGGAACCGGCGTACCATTTATACCTTTCAACAGCGTGCGCTGGCGGACCCGATGATCGAGGTTTTCAACGGGCCGTCACTCGATCTTTCCTGCGAGCGGCGCGAGGCGTCGACGGTTCCAACGCAGGCGTTCGCGCTGTTCAACGGACAGTTGGCGCGGGACATGGCGCTCGGGTTCGCGGCGCGGTTGGAACGCGAGGCGGCCACTATCGAACGGAGGATCGAGCGGGCGTTTCTGCTCGCCTATGGCCGGCCGCCTTCGATGGAAGAGGCAGCCGCGACGGTGGCTCATTGGAAGCGAATGGCCGGTGTTTATGGAAGCAAGGCGGCGCCGGGCCCCGAAGCGGAGAAGCCACTGGTCCACAAGATCACCAGCGAACTGACGGGCGAAACCGTGTTGTTCACACAGCAGCCGGCTGCTGAACCGTACGAACGCAACCTGCACGCGAGCGAAGTATCCGCCGAGACGCGGGCGCTGGCCGATGTGTGCCTGGTGCTGTTCAATTCAAACGAGTTCGCCTATGTTTACTAGACGCGGGTTTCTGTATCAGGCGGCGCTATCGTCATTAATGGCGGGTCCGCGGAAGGCGCATCATGCGGCAAAAGCCAAGCACTGCATTTTTCTGCTGATGGAATGCGGCCCGAGCCACATCGACACCTTCGATCCGAAGCCGAAACTGACTCAGCTCCACATGACCAAGTTTCAGAAGGAGCGCTCGCGTTTCGAGGCGAACATGAATACCGGCGAGCGCTATTACGTGCGCAGTCCATTCGAATTCCGCCGGGCCGGGAAGTTGGGTATCGAGGTCAACTCGCTGTTCGAAAATTTTGCCGGGGTGGTGGACGATTGTTGTTTCTATCGCGGGCTGCGGGCGGAGAGCGTGAATCATCCCACCGCGCTTTATCACCTCAACACGGGCAATCCGTTTGGTGGCGATCCGGCGCTTGGCGCGTGGACCACCTACGGGTTGGGGACGCCGAACGAGAATTTGCCGGCGTTTGTGGTGCTGCCGGATGTGGCGTATCCGCAGGGTGGGGCGGCGAACTGGTCCAGCGGGTTTCTGCCGCCGCAGTATCAGGGGACGCCGCTGCGTCCGGAAGGCGCACCGGTGCTGGACATGACGCCGCCGGAGGGTGTAACGGCTGGTGAGCAGCGCGCCAATCTCGACCTGCTGGGCATGTTGAATCGCGGGCATCGCGAGCGGCATCCGGACCACGCGGAACTGGCGGCGCGGATTGAGAGCTATGAACTCGCGTTCCGCATGCAGGCCGAGATGCCGGGGGTGGTGGAGCTTTCGAAAGAGGCACCGAAGACGCTCGAGATGTACGGAATCGGCGGGCCTAATCAGGATGCCGATGCTTTCGGAAGGCGCTGTTTGCTGGCGCGGCGGATGGTGGAAGCGGGAGTGCGGTTTGTACAAGTGATCGCCATGGGATGGGATTCGCACGACTACATCGACAAGGCGCATGGGGCGCGCATTCGGGCGATCGATAAGCCGATGGCCGCGTTGATGACAGACCTGAAACGCACCGGGTTGCTGGACCAGACGCTGGTGGTGTGGGCTGGCGAGTTCGGAAGAAGCCCGGACAACGGCATTCGCCGCGGCGATGCGGTATGGGGACGCGATCACAACGCCACGGCGATGCCGGTATGGCTGGCGGGCGGCGGAGTGAAGACGGGCCAGATCGTGGGAGCGACCGATGAGACGGGATTGCAGGCGGTGGAGGCGGTCCATCCGCTGAAGGATTTCCATGTCACGCTGCTGCACTTGTTGGGTCTCAACGACAACAAGCTGCGCTATCTGCATGCCGGACGGGAAAAGCAACTGAGCCAGACCGGAGGAGAAGTGATCCGGCCGCTGCTCGCATGAAGCTGTTGCTGGCTCTCTCCCTGCTGCAACCGGACGAGGCGGCGCTGCGCGCGGCGGCGGCGCGGGACGCCACAGACGCCGACTCGCGGTACCGGCTGGGGCTGGTGTTGTTCAAACAGCGCAAGCTGGACGAGGCGGCGCGGCATCTGGAAGAGGCCGCGAAGATCGAGCCGAAGCAGGTGCTGATCTGGCGTGGGCTGGCACTGGTGCGCGGGGCGCGCCAGGACGGGCTTGGCGAGGCGCGATCGCTGCAGCGGATTCTGGAACTGGACCCGCGCGATGGCGCGGCGTACCGGCGGCTGGCGCAGTTACTGCTCGATCACCGGACCGCCGATGGCGCGCTGGCGGTGGCGGATACGGGGCTGAAGGCGTTTCCGGGCGATGCGGAGTTGGGGCGGCTGCGCGGGTTGGCTCTATACGCGCAGGGACGGAAGGCCGAGGCCCTCGGAGCGTTTCTGGCGCTGCCGGATTCCGATGTCGCGCTCGCTTCGATCGAGACTCTGATTCCGGACGCGGAAGGACGGCTGCCCGCCATTCAGGCGCGGCTCAAGCGGATGCCGGAAAGTCCGCTGACCGGGTACCTGCTGGCGTTGACGGGCGACGATGCGGAAGCGCGGCTGCGGAAGGCGATGGCGGCGGACGCGACGTTCTGGCCGGCGTACTTCGAGTTGGGGCGGCGGTTGCGCGACAAGGCGCTGCTTGAAGCCACGCTGAAGCTGAACCCTTCTCATGAAGGGGCGCACTTTCTGCTCGCTTCGCTTTATGCCGAGGCCGGCGATCGCGAGAGGGCGAAGGCGCATCGCGAGGCGCATCACAAGCTGCGCGCCGAAGCGGAGGCGGCGGAGCAGCGGCGCAACGCCGCGATGCCGCGCCTCGATGTCAAGGTGCGGTGAAGACGGCTTCGCGATTGGCCGGCTGATTTTCGAGAGACGACTTGGAGCCATCGGGCCATAACACTTCAATGCGCGTGGCCACGAGGGCCGCGCCCAGGCCGAAGTGCTGGCGGAAGTCGGATTGAGAGAGATAGCTGCCTCCGCTCGATACGACGGCGGTTTGCGCGATGCCGCCCGCATGGACGGTGATCACGGCTCCGGCGGCGGCTTTGACGCGGAGCCAGTTGCCGCGTTGGCCGAAGTTTTTCAGCACCGACGGCGGGCCGTTGTGATTGATGATGACGATTTCCGGAGAGCCGTCATTGTCGAGATCGCCGGTGGCGAGGCCGCGGGAGCAGGCGGGCGGCAGGTTGAGATCGACGGAACGGAACGCGCCGTTGCGCAGGTTGTAGTAGAGCATGGGCGGCATCGTGTAGCCGGATTTCAATTCCGGATAAATGTGTCCGTTGGCGGCGATCAGGTCCTTGTAGCCATCCTGATCGAGGTCGACCCACGCCGCGCCCCAGGAGACATATCGCGTATGGACGCCCATCCCGGCGTGGACGGTTTCATCGGAGAAGAACCAATCGCCCAGATTGCGGTAGAGCGTGGTGGCGGTTTCATCGATGAAGTTGGTGCGCAGGATGTCGAGCCGGCCGTCGTTATCGTAGTCGGCGGCGGCGACGCCCATTCCGCCCTGTTCCTCTCCATTTTCACCATAGGCGACACCGGCGGGAACGGCGACATCGGTGAAGGTGCCATCGCGATTGTTGCGATAGAGAACGCTGGGCGTGGAATCGCAGGCGACGTAAATATCGGGCCAGCCGTCGTTGTCGAAATCGGCGGCGGCGGCGGCGAGGCCGTAGTGCAGGCCGGGCAGCGCGACACCGGTGGCGATGGAGAAGCGTCCGTTGCCTTCGTTGCGAAACAGGTGATTGGCGCCGGTGGCAAAGCCGCGCGGTCCGCAGAAGACATCGAGTCCCAGCCAGTTGCAGGGAGGGATTCTGGCGGCCCTGAGGACATCGGGAAGAGAGAAGGCGACGTAGCTGGAGACGAAGACGTCGAGATCGCCATCGCGGTCATAGTCGAGAAAGGCGCAGCCGGTGTGAAAGGCACCGGGGGTGGCGGGAAACGGCGCGGCGCGAAAAAGCCCGCGCGTGTTGCGCAGCAGTTGATTGCCACCGTAGGCGGTGATGAGCAGATCGGTGTAGCCGTCGCGATCGATGTCACCGGCGCAGACGCCTTGCGCCCAGCCGGTGGTGGGAAGAGAGGAAGCGGTGAATTTACCGTTGCCGCGATTGGTGTAGAGCACCGACGGGCGGGAGGCGGAATCGAAGCGCGCGCCGTTGACCAGAACGATATCGAGGTTGCCGTCGTTGTCGACATCGGCCAGACCAACGCCGTTTCCGGTCATTTCGAGGATGTGGCGCTTGGCGGTCACGCCGCCATAAAAGTTGGGCGCGACGATGCCCCACTGGCGGGCTACGTCGCGTAGATCGATGCGCGGCGTGGGGATGGAAGCCGCCGCTTTGGTGGAAGTGCGCGGCTGCACTTTCGTGGCACTGCCCATGCCCTGTTGGGCCCAGAGCACGGGCAGCGGCAGAAGAAACGCTAGAACGTGACCTTGAGCGCGAATTGGATCAGCCTCGCATTTACCGACGTGGTGGTGATCTGGCCGAAGGCGACGTTGTTCAGGCTCGCTTGTGGGTTTCCGAAGTTTGGCAGGTTCAGAAGATTGAAGAATTCGGTGCGGAACTGGGTGTTGAGCCGCTCCCGGAAGCGGAAATCCTTGAAGATCGAAACATCGAGGTTCGATTGGCCGGGACCGTAGAACATGCCGCGGCCGGAGTTGCCGTAGCGGTTGCGCGGGGCGAGGATCCAGGCGTCTTTGTTGATGAAATTCTGCAGGCGCTGGCGCACGCCGCCGCCGGTGGTGAGAGCGGCTCCGGCGACCACGTCGGAGTTGAAGGCGCCGGCGACGTCGGTGGCGATACCGCCCAGATCGAGGCCGCTGGTGCTGTTGATGACCGTGATCGGGTTGCCGGTCTGGGTGACGAAGAAGCCGTTGAGCGACCAGTTGTTGAACAGGAACTTACCGGCGCCTCCGGCGAACTTGTTGGGAAGGTCCTGCACGAACGTCAACGCCAGACGGTGGCGCCGGTCGAAATTGGCCGGTCCTTTGGCGCGGGAGAAATCGTTCCAGGGCGTGCGGAAGATGTTGGTCTGGAAGCGGGCGCCGTCGTCGCCATTGCCGAGCGTTTTGCCGAGCGTATAGGCGGCCTGAATATTGGCCGTGCCGATGCGCTGGCGGAAGGTGAACTGGAAGGAATGGAACGTGGAGCTGCCGTTCTGGCCGGTGGCAAAAATGTCGCCGAAGCCGGGGAAGGCGCGCTGGAGAACGCCGCCGGAGAGAGGAATCAAAGGATTCAGATTGCGGCGCGCGATCAGGTGGGTGCCCTTGGTTCCGACGTAGGCCGCTTCCAGAAGGACGTTGCGGGGAAGCTGGCGCTGGAGGCTGAAGTTGTACTGATAGGCGTTGTCGGTCTTGGTATTGGGTTCGATGGCGCCGATGACGAGCGAGTCCGTGGGCCGCACCGGGAACGGGATGTTGTTGGCGTCGTAGCCGGGATCGACGAAGGTCCAGTTATCCGGTGTCGTCATCGTGCAGCCGCTGCCGGCTACGCGGCAATCGCGCGTGGTGCGCGTGAACACGGGCGGGTTACCGAAGAACGCCTGCGCCGTCTGGCCGGAGCGCAGATCGAAGAACAGGCCGGCGCCGGTGCGGATCACCCAGTTATCGGAAGGCCGGTAGGCGATGCCGATGCGCGGGGCGAGGTTATTCCAATCGCCGAAGATGGTGGTGGGCGGGATGCCGTTGCGGTTGGCCTGGATCATGCCGGAGCTTTCAAGCGACCCGACGCCGGTGTAACGCTGTGGCCAGAAGCTGACGAAATCGAGGTCGGTGCCGCCTGGGTGGAAGTGGGCTTCGTAGCGCATGCCGGCGTTCACCGTCAGTTTATTGGTTGCCTTCCAGTCGTCGTTGATGAAGAAGGAAAGGACGTGATCCTTCATGTGCATCTGGCCGGGCCCGGCGGCAAACGTTTTGAGGCGCGGCTGGCTGAGCAGGAAATCGGCATACTCGTCGCCGGTGGCGGCGGCGTCGTAACGCCAGGAACCGCGCGACTCCTGCGCGTTCTGGGGATTCATGGGCTGAATTTGCAATTCCCCGCCATAGCGGACGTTGTGCTTCGATTTCGCCCAGGTCATGGTGGCGCCCATGGTGTAGCGCTTGATGAGGTCGGTCCAGTTGTTGGTATTGCCGAAGGTGACGTAGTTGACGATGTCGACGCGGGGCAGGCCCTGAATCAAAGTCACCGGCAGCGGCCGGAAGCCGAGCGTGGTGGGGTTGACGTCGTTTTCGAAACTGATGAACTGATCGGTGTTGTCGAATCCGAAGCGGCCTTCGAGCACGTGGGCGGCGGAAAAGACGCGGGTGTAGGTAACCTGGCCCGAATGCTTCTGGCGATTGGCGTTCTGGCCGAAGCCGGGCAATCCAGCGCCGAAGGGGGAGATATCCTTCTGCCAGCTTTCAAACCAGCGGCCGAAGATGGTGTCTTTATCGCTGATGCGATGGTCGATGCGGAAGGTGTACTGGTCGATGTTGGTGGCGATGGAGCGGGCGGCGAAGAAATTGCTGGCGCCGGAAATGAAGTTGGGCTGGGGGATGAACTGGTCCTGGATGGCCTTGGAAATGGCGTTAATGCGTGAGGTGGGGATGACGTTGCCCGGAAAGGGCTGTCCGGTGGAGGGGTCGGTAATGGTTCGGGCGCCACTGAAGTTGCCGTCGCGCATGGCCAGAGTCGGCACAACGCGCACAATCGCAGCCGCCGTCGAATTGGCGTTCAACTGGCGCGAGCTCTCCCAGCCGGCGAAGAAGAACGTACGATCCTTGCCGTTGTAAATCTTGGGAATGATGGCGGGTCCGCTGATGTTGGCGCCAAACTGATTCTGGTTGTTCTGGCCGCGGCGCGGGCTGAAGAAGGGGCGGGCGTTCAACGCGGTATTGCGCAGGAATTCGTAGGCGGTGCCATGCAGGCCGTTGGTGCCGGAGCGCGTGGTGACGTTGATCACCGATCCCAGATTGCGGCCATATTCGGCGCTGTAAAGGCTGGTGAGCACCTTGAACTCGCTGAGGAATTCGATGGAAGGGGTGCCGTCGCCGTCGGGCGCGTTATTGAGCGGATTGGTGGTGGGAACGCCATCGACCAGCAGGTTATTGGAGCCGCGGCGGCCGCCGTTCACGCTCACCGAATCCGAACCGGTGCCGGGGTTATCGGCGTTGAAGATGGCGCCGACGACACCGGCCGAGGTGCCGAGGATCTGGGTGAAATTGCGAGTGGCGAGCGGGATGGATTGAATGGTGCGCTGCTCCACTACTTGGCCGATGGTCGCTTTCTCGCTCTGCAGCAGGGGCGTTTCGGCGGTAACGGAAACGGTCTCGGTGACCGAACCGACGCTGAGGGTGAGATCGACGCGGGAGCGCTCGGTGGTGTTGACGACGACGTTGTCGCGCTGCAGTTTCTGGAAGCCGGAAAGCTCGGCGGTGAGCTTGTAGACGCCGGCGCGCAATAGCGGCAACTGATAGTTGCCCTGATCGTCTGTGGTGGTGCGGGATTCGGTTCCGGTGTCGGACCGGGTGACGGTGATTTGCGCTCCGGTGACCACCGAGCCGCTGGCATCGCGCACGACGCCGACGATGGAGCCGGTGGTTTCCTGGCCTTCGAGCACAGTGGCCAAAACGGAAAGAAGCACAAAGTGCAGATTGCGAGAGAGTGACATCCCAGCGTTGCCCCCCTTAGGCAGTAGCAATAAAGCCTATATCATCCCGTTGCGGGATTCAAGGAGCGCAAGATGAAGCGAACGGCGGCGTCTAGAATCGCAACCGGAGCCGCAGTTCGACCTGGCGCGGATCGAACGTCGTCATCCCCCAGGTGCCGAAGTTGTCGTTCTGGATCATGCCGGGCTTGATCCCTTGAGCCGCCTGAGCGGCGCTGACGGCCGTGAATGTGCTCCCGAGTCCGGCGGTCATTTGGGGCCGGAACTGCGTGTTGTTGAAAAGATTGGAAGCTTCCGCCGAGAACTGCAACTGCAAGCGTTCGCGAATCGGAATCTCTTTCTGCAGGCTCATGTTCACGTTCCACCGGCCGTTTCCGCGAATGTCGCCATAGCGTAGCGCCGCCGAGCCGAACCAGTAGATATCCGGTTGAACGCCGCCGTTGGCTGTGGTGACCAGACGCCCGCTGAAGGCATCCGCGCTGTACTTGAGGAAGCAATAGCGGCAGACCGTGACGCTGCGTCCGCTGGGCAGCCTCACCGTCCGGTCGGCGGTGCTGGCGCTGTTGTACCAACGCTGAAGTTCCTTCGGCACTTCCACGGGCACACCCGCCAAACGGTCGCCTAATCCGGTCAACGACCCGGTTGCCCCGGTGAAGCCCTGCTGGGGTTGGCCGGACTGCGCGATGAACGTTCCGCCGACATTCCAGCCGCCCAGCACGACGTTGGCGAACCGGTTGTTGAAGTCGAGCGAACGGCCCTTGCCGACCGGCGGAGTCCACACCCACGTCGCCACCACGCGATGCGGGATGTCGTTCGGTGAAATGTAGTAGCTGTTGGAAAGGTTCCGGCGGTCGAGCGTCGCGGGCGCGGTGCCGGCGTTTTCGGCGAAATTATTGCCCTGCGCCTCGCCGAACCAGTTCTCTATGGTGCGGGACCAGGTGTAGTGCACGCTGAACAGCAGGCCCTTCGAGAAATTCCTTTGTATCTGCGTCATCAGGGCGTTGTAGGTGTAGTAACCCTGCGGAGCCCCGATCAGGTTGTTCGGATTGAGCGTGTAGGGCAGCAGGGTGTTGCGCAACGGAACGGTGGGGTTGGCGAAAACGCCGTTGAAAGGCAGGCGCGCGCCCGTGGAGGGTTGATACGTGTTCAGCACCTGCTGGTTGGCCGGATTGGTTCCGTTGCTGGCAATGTACTGGCTGCGCCAGGTCTGCAGGAGGGAATCGGGCAGGTCCTGATCGCTGTTGACGTTGTAGCGGCCAAGTTGCAGGTGGTAGCCACGCGCGCCCGAATAACCGATCTGGGCGAGCCACTGTTGGCCCAGCTTGCGCTCGACAAAGAGGTTCCATTGCAGAATCTTGCCGTTCTTCATCGTGTCGTAGTCGAAGCGGGGCTCGTTCGAGCCGTCGCCGTAGTACTGAGGGGCGTTTCGATTCGAGCCGATGGCGGTTATTAATTCGGTTACGCGGTTGTAGGGCGCCACCAGTGCGCCTTGCGGGTTCGATCCATATTGCCCGGCAATTGGCTGATTGGTGCGGTCGACGAAATTTTGCGCTCCGAAGTAATAGGGGCCGCCGAAGTAACCGGTGTTCGAAGGAGTGTAAGTGACGCCGAAGCCGGAACGAACCACCCACGTATCGGTCACCCGGTAGGCCAGCCCGAGACGGGGGCCCAGGTTATCGAGTGGCATGCTGTAAAGGCTCTTGCCAATGCCGTTGTTGCCGGGGAACATGAAATTCCCGGCCGCGCCGAAGGGATTGTTACCGCGATAGCTGTAGCTGGAGATACGGTTATAGCGTTCGCTTGGCGCCTGCTGCAGGTCGTAGCGCAGCCCCAGATTTACGGTCAGGCGGCTGGTGGCTCGCCAGTCGCTCTGCGCGTAAAAGGCCGCGTATTTGGCCGACAGCGCCAGCAGCACGGCATTCTCTCCCGCCTGGATGTCGCCCGCCCCGAGCAGAGCGGCGGCAATCGGCGATCCGGATTGTTCCGCTGTTACCACGTTCACGGTCTGGCCTTGCGCCTGAATGATGTTACCCGCCGTGAAGTTGGCCGCCGAGCGGAACCAGAAGGATCCGCGTGCATCGGAGTAATTGGAAAGGTAGTTACGGAATTCACCGCCGAACTTATGGGTCCACTTTCCCACCGTCTTGGTCACCGAGCCGACGATGTTCCAATTTGTCTGGCGCTCGATTTTGGCAAGGTAGCCGGTGTTGTTCAGGCCGCTTGCCAGGTTCCAGCCGCCGCCGCCTTGATTCCATTCGGGGAAGGCGCCGGCCAGGCCGGGCGCGCCGAGGAACGACGAGGGTACACCGAGTTCGGTGAAGTTCAGGTCGCTGTAGGTTTGCGAGCGGTTCTCGGCCGCGACACGCGTCAGGCCGACGCGCAGGTCCGCCACCGTGGTGGGGTTGATGACCCAGGTATCGCCGATCGAGCCGTAGTAGTTGCGGTCGCCGTTCACCCCGCCGATGAATCCTCCCTGCGTGGTGAACGCGCGGGTCCCCTCGCCCCAGCCGTTGGGCGAGTCGATCGACCCGATGTTGGACCCGAACGTGCCATAGAGCGAGTGAGCGGACATGCGGTGATCGACGCGGGCATTGATCGCGTCGCGTTTAAATCTCCGCACCATGCGATTGTAAAAATTGTTCAAGCCGCGAACGTCGTCCGGTGTGCGATTGGGAAGCGGAAACTGGTTGACCATTCGGGCGAATTGCTGGTTGATGCGGCTGGCCGGAACGATGCCGTTGGGGAATGGATTCGGCCGCCACTGGCCGGAAACTCCGGCCACGGGCGTGACGTTGAAAGGATCGAATACGGACACCGGGACAAACGCGCCGCCCACCTGCGCCAGGGAGTTGCTGAAATTGCCGGACCGCTCGGCCGCGGTGGGCACCGTCCGGAAGTAGTCCAGCGCCTGATTGAAGCGGAATCCCTCGTAGCTGGTGAAGAAGAACGTGCGGTCTTTGCCGTTATAGAGTTTGGGCAACACCACGGGCCCGCCGAACGTGGCCGAATACCCTTGCTGCTTAAACGGCAGACGGGGTACGTAGGGCTGGTTGGCGTTGTTCTCGAAGCGGTTCGCATTCAGCGCCTCATTGCGCAAACGGAACTGGCCCGAGCCGTGAAACTCATTGGTCCCGCTCTTGGTGGTGATGATCACCGTGCCTTGGCTGCGGCCATACTCGGCCGACATGTTGTTGATGGTGGTTTTCACTTCCTGCACGCCCTCGGTATTGGGCATCACGGCCACCTCGTTCCAGGCCGAAGCCTGAATGGAAACGCCATCCAGTTGTACGTCGTTACCGAACGACTGGCCGCCGTTTATTTGGAAATTGGAGAACGTGCGGCGTCCCTCGGTGCCGATTCCGAAGCTCTGGGCGGACTGGGTGTCGTTCATCGCCGCGCGCGCCACCACGCCTTGCTGGAGCACGGCGTAGTTGAGCGGATTGTTGTTGATGTTGGGAATGGACTTGATGACCTGCTCGGAGACGGCGTTGGTGACCCGGCTCGACTCGGTTTGCAGTTCCACCACGTTGGCCACCACCGAGACCGACGTTTCGACCGCGCCTACTTCAAGCACGATGTCGACGCGGGCCGTTTGCGCCGTGGTGAGGTTGATGCCGGTCTGTGTGACGGCCTTGAAGCCGTCCTTTTTGGCCTTGACCTCGTAGCTGCCGAACTGCAAATAAGGAGCCAGATACTCGCCGGTTTCTTTCGTCTCTACGGTAAAGATGGCATTGGTATTGATTTCCCGTACCGTTACTTCAACCCCGACGACCGCCGCGCCGCTGGAATCGCTTACTTTGCCCACAATAGTGCCGGATCGAATCTGGGCCGAGGCAAGGGAAACGAGGAAGGTGAAGGCAGAGAGACAGAAGGATAAGCGCATGGTTAGCTCCTGAAGCAACGCCGTCCAAGACTAGCACCGATGCAAAGGGAGTTCAACTTAGAAGCGAACAGGGACCGGCGCGGTCCTCCAAAACATCAGGAACCAAAGCTCGCGCCGGTCTCCGTTGTTCGCGGTTCCTCAAAAGCGGGCGGGAACCGCAAGGGGCGCGGCCACCGGTTCGAGTCCGCCTTGAGCGCCGAGCGTGAGGGGGTGAATGCGCATGGCGCGTCCGTCGATTTCGACTTTGAGGAAATGAACCTGGGACGCGGCGTCGGCGATGAAGTGTTCGCGGCGGGACGCCTCGCTGGCGTTGGAGCGCAGTTCGCCACCGGCTCCGCTCACGACGTAGAGCGTGCCGCCGGTGCGGGCGGCGTCGGTGTACTGCAGGTTGTGTTCATGTCCGCTGAAGACGACGGCCACGTTGCTGCGTTCAAAAAGATCGGCCCAGTGGGTGAGGCTGCGGCCTCCATCGACGCCGCGTTTGGCGACGTGCGTGGGGCCGGCGCTCCAGATGGGATGGTGGAAGTAGGGAATCTTCCAGGTGGCCGTGGAAGCGGGGAGGCTCGCGGCGAGCCAGCGCGACTGTGGGCCATCGGGGGTGTAATTCTTTTGCCGGCCGGCCGGGGTGTTCTCGGTGGAATCGAGCGCGAAGAATTCCGCCAGCGCGCCATAGCGGAAGCTGTACACGGCGTGGGTGCCGGCGGGCGGTTTCGAAGGAAAAAAGAAGTTATCGAGGTAGAGGGTGAGATTACTGGCGATCTGGCTTTCGTCGCCATCGTGGTTGCCGGGGCTGGCATAGAAGGGAATACGCGCGATCAGCGGGCGGTAAGGATGAAAGAATTTCGCGTCCCACTGTGCGTCGCTTGAGATATCGCCGTAGACGTTGTCGCCGGTGGTGATGACGAAGCGGACCGGGTCGGCGGACTGCTCCATCGCCAGGCGCATGGCGGTCGCGACGCGGTATTGCGCGGGCGAATCGTTGCCGTAGTCGCCGATGACGAAGAAGGTCAGTTTTTGAGAATCGGACGGCCAGGTCCGGAACGATCCATTGCCGATCTGGCGGCCGCTGAGGCGCACGGCGTAGTTGTATTCCGTATCGGGATCGAGTTGGTCGATGTCGCGAAAGTTGTGGTCCGACGGAGGCAGGGTCCGGCCGTTGAGGACGACTTCGGCGGCGGCCATGGCGGTGGCGGAACGTCCGATGGAATCGGAACCTTTGGTCGATCCCCAGGCGAGCGTGGCCGAGCGGGCGCCGAGCCTGGCGACCCAGACATACTCTTTGGCATCGACTCCGGAAGGTATGGGAATAGGCAGACGCCGGGCGCAGCCGGAAGAGACGAGCAGAACGAGAAGAGTCAGGCGCTTCATCGGATCCATCGGATGAACCATGCCAGGTTACGTTCCATGAGATCGCGCTGATGGACGGGTTCGACGAAGCCGTGCGGCTCGCGCGGATAGACGGTGTATTCGACAGGCACGTTCGAATCGGTCAGCGCCTGGTAGATCTCGCCGTTGTGATTGATATCGAGCGAGCCGACCTGCAGCAGGCTGGGGGTTCGAATGTCCTTGAGTTTGGACCGGTAGGAGTGGCGCATGTAGTTTTCAGGCACCTGCCAGGGGGTGCCGCCGAAGTAGGTCCACAGGACTTCCTTGGCGCCGTCGAACTGGCCGTAGTAGGTGATCCAATCGGTGGCGGGCGCGCCGATGGAGGCCGCTTTGAAGCGCGTGGTCTGGCTGATGGTGGCGCCGGTGAGATAGCCGCCGTAGGACCAGCCCATGACACCGAGCTTTTCGGGATCGGCGATGCCCTGGTGGACGAGATAGTCGACGCCGGACATCACGTCCTGGTAGTCGCCCATGCCTTGGGAAAGCGCGTTCTTGAGGCGGAACGCGGCGCCGTAGTTCGAGGAGCCGCGGAAGTTGGGGGAGAGGATGGCGAAGCCGCGTTCGAGGAAAACCTGCGTGGGATAGGTGCGCGGGACAGGGAACGAATCGAGCGTGGCACCGGTGGGTCCACCGTGCAGTTCGACCAGCAAAGGCACCTTGCTGCCGGGCTTGTGGTGGAAAGGCAGCCAGAGAACGCCTTCGACTTTCAGGCCGTCGGGCGAAGTCCATTCGACGACCTTGGAAACGATCTTCGGATACTGTTCGAGGTGGCTTTGGAGGCGTGTGAGTTGGCGGATGGCGCCGCGTTCGAGCGACGCGATTTCGGCCGGGCGCACCGGGCTGGACTGGGCGAAGACCGCTTTGGTGAGATCGGGCGTGAAGCTGGCGGCCCCGGCGATGCGTTCGGCGAGCACGGTGGTGGCGCCGCTGGCGATGTTTTGCGACACCAGATAGTCTTTCACGCCGCGGCCGGCGGTATAGAGGATGGCGGAGGAATCGGGCGCCCAGGTGAAAACATTGCCGCCGCGGAAAACGTCGTAGGGCGAATTGCGGGTGAGATAGCGGATGGCGCCGCCGCCCGAGGGAACGAGAGCGACGTGGCGGGCTTCGAAATAATTGACGGTGCCGCCCTGGGAATGGAACGCGACGGTTTTGCCGTCGGGCGAATAGGAGGGGTCGGCATCGCGGCCGGGCTGGGCGGCAAGCGCGGTCTCGCGGCCGGTGCGCAGATCGAGCTCAAACAGATCGACGTGGAAGACATCGCGATTGAGCGGCGTTTTCTGCACGGCGAAAGCGACGCGGGCGGTATCGGGTGAGAGGGCGAAGCCGACGATGTGGCGGTCTCCCTTGACTATGCGCTGCGGGTCGCCGGCCGCAGCCTGGCGATAAAGGCGCGAGTAGCGCAGATTCTGTTCGGGAATCACGGGTTCGGGCTTGGTGTCGGGATCGGCGGCGAGGTAGAAAACGTCTTCGCCCGCGAGCGCGTAGGAAGAGATGGGCGAAGGGGCATGGGTGAGCGTGCGGCCGGCAACGCGCACCTGGCCATCGGTGCCGAGATAGGCGAGAGTCTTGCCATCCTTCGACCAGCGGGGGCGGGAGCCATGGGCGATTTCGACGGCGGCTCCGCCGTCGAGGGGAGATGTATAAACGCGGCCCTTGCGTGTGTAGGCGTACCCCTGGCCGTCGGGCCGGATCTGTGGATCGGTGGGAACGGCGATGTCCTGCAGGGCGGGAATCGTCCACACCGCCAGCGCGAGCGAGCTACGCGAGAATTTCACGGATGGGTTTGCCGTAGTCGATATCGAGGCGTTTGCGGCCGGGCACATCGAGCCGCCTGGGATCGATTCCCAACTGGTGCAGCACGGTGGCGTGAATGTCGGTGACGTAGTGGCGATTCTCGACGGCGTGGAAACCGATTTCATCGGTGGATCCATGCACGACGCCGGGTTTGATGCCGCCGCCGGCCATCCAGACGGAGAAGCCGAAGGGATGATGATCGCGGCCGTTGGAGGCTTCGGCGCCGGGGGTGCGTCCGAACTCGGTGGCCCAGACGACGAGGGTCTCATCGAGCAGGCCGCGCTGTTTCAAATCGCGCAGCAGACCGGCGATGGGCTTGTCGACTTTTTCGGCCAGTCCGCTGTGATTCTTTTTCAGATCCTTGTGCGCATCCCAGGCATTGCCCGCGCCGCCGTGATAGACCTGCACGAAACGGACGCCGCGCTCGGAAAGGCGGCGGGCGGCGAGGCAGACCTCGCCGAAGGGCTTGGTGACTTCGTGGTCGAGCCCGTAGAGCTTCTGGGTTTCGGCCGCTTCGTCTTTGAACGAGATGGCCTCGGGCACGGCCATCTGCATGCGGAAGGCGAGTTCGTAAGACTTGATGCGGGCGCGCAGCGCCGCGTCTTCGGGGTATTCGATGGCCGAGAGGCCGTTGAGCTTGCTGAGGAATTCAAACTCACGCTTCTGCTCTTCGCGATACATGCCGGCGCCGGGGGAAACGAAGGGCAGCGGTCGGTCGGGATTCGCCTCCATGTAGACGCCGGCGTGTTCGGGTCCAAGGTAGCCGGAGCCGTGGGTGCCGTTGCCGCCGCAGCAATCGCCGGGCGGCTCGCCGAGGACGACGAAGCTGGGCAGATTCTCGTTCAGCGAGCCCAGTCCGTAATGGACCCAGGAACCGAGCGTCGGCAGATAGCCATCGAAGATGTGGCGGCCGGTGTGGAATTGCAGGATGGCGCCGTGGTCGTTGTCGGTGGTCCAGGTGGAGCGGATGAGCGAAACCTCATGCATCAGGTCGCCCATGTGCGGGAACCAGTCGCTGACTTCGACGCCGTTCTGGCCGCGCTTGCCAAAGCCGGTCTGCATGGGGTAGAGCGTGAGTTTGATTTCGTGCTGGCCGGGCACGAAGGCTTTCAGATTCTCTTTGGTGAGCGGGTTGGAGAGCACCTCCTTGAGCGGCGTTTCGGAAAGGCGCTTGCCGGCGAACTGATTGAGGACGGGTTTGGGGTCGAACGATTCGACGTGCGAGACACCGCCGAGCATGAACAGCCAGATGACGCGTTTGGCCTTGGGCTGGAAGTGCGGCTTGCCGTTTGGCAAGTCGTCAACCGCGCCGGCTTTGCGCGGCAGCAGCGAGCCGAGGGCGAGGCCGGTGAGCCCCATGGAGGTATCGGCCAGGAAGACGCGGCGCGAATGGCGATCCGAACACAACTTTGGACGCATGGTTACCTCACACTGACGAAATCGTTGTGGTTCAGCAGCACGTGGACCACGCTTTCCCGCGCGCGCTGCGCCGGATCTTCGGCGGCGTTCACGAGAGCTTTCGGACCGGTGGAGAAGGCGGTGAGCTTTTCTCCATAGAGGCTGGTTTGCGCGGCCAGATAGCTGGCGGTTTCGGCGGCTTCGGCGGCCGATGGGGCGCGGTTGAGAATCCGTTCAAAGGCGGCGCTGGCGAACGTGGAATCGGAGGGAAGCCGGGCGGCGATGAGGCGCGACATGGCGAGGCTGAGACTGCCGTTGGCGAGCGCGAGCGCCTGCTGCGGCACGATGCTTTGCGAGCGCTCAAAACATTCGTTGGGACTGGCTACATCGAAGGTCTTGAGCATGTCCATTTGCAGGTCGGGGGCATGGCGGAAATAGAGGCTGCGGCGGTAGATCTCATCGCCCTTGGTCTCGTCGATTTCCGGACCTCCGAGGGTGCGATCGAGTTTGCCGGCGAGGGAGAGAACGCTGTCGCGCACGGCTTCAGCCTCCATGCGGCGTACGTTCATGCGCCAGAGGTAGATGTTGTCGGGATCGGCTTTGAACTGGGCCGATTCGGCGGTCCAGCCCGAGGTGGCGCGGCGGTAGGCGTTCGACGTCACCATCAGGCGGTGCATGGCCTTCATGTCCCAATCGCGGCTCATGAATTCGGTGGCGAGCCAATCCATCAACTCCGGATGAGTGGGCGCTTTGCCGCTGCGGCCGAAGTTGAACACGGTGGGGACCAGCGGTTTGCCGAAGTGGCGCATCCACATGTGATTGATGGCCACGCGCGCGGTGAGCGGATTGTCCTTGGAAGCGATCCAGCCGGCGAGCGCCAGGCGCCGGCCGCTGCTTGTCACCGGATACTTGGGACCGATGGGCGTATAGCCTTCGGCGGGTTCCCGCAACGCCTTGACGGCGGCTTCCAATTTTGCCGTGGCGGAGGAGAGTTTTTTGGGATCGGACTTGCCGAGCTCGAATTCGTATTGGCCGAGGAGAAGATCGGCTTCGGCGCGCAGTTTGTTGGCGCGCAATTCAGCTTCCCGCGCCGCGATGGCGAGTTGTTCGGCGTTCTCCGGCACGGGCGTGGCCATGGCGGCGAGATCGGCTTTGATGCGGGCCTCGAGGGCGGGAAGCGCGAGCCTGGCCGCTTCCAGGCGCTTTTCGAGCGAGGCGGCGACGGCGGCCGGCTCCGGCTTCTCCTTGGCTTTTTTCCAATCGGCTTCGGCTTTTTCGATCTGCGCCTTGGCCTGCGCGATGAGATCGTCCGGCACGAAGGAGCGGCCATCGGGGAAATAGGCCTCCGGCGGCAGCGCGATGGGTTCGATTTTCAGGTCCGGTTTGCCGAATAGCCGCGGCACGCCCGGCTGCAGAGGGACGGAAGTATCGGGCGTGGCTTCGTTCCCGCGGATGAAGCGGTAAGTGGGTTTAGCGGCGTCGCCGTCATAGACGCGGGCGAGTCCCTGCTTGGTGAGGTCGGCTTCACCGGGCATGCGGTCGGCGCGGACTTCTTCGGCTTCGAAGAAGGCGCGGAAGCGGTAGTAATCGGCATGCGGGATGGGATCGTATTTATGCGTGTGACAGCGCGCGCACTTGAGCGTGATGCCGAGGAACGAAGCGGCCGTGTAGTCCACGGTGTCCTGCAACCACACGTTGCGATTGAACATGTACCAGTTGCGGGCGAGGTAGCCGGTGGCGCGGGTGACGTTGGGGTCGGCGGGGGCGATCTCGTCACCGGCGATCATTTCGCGGATCATCCGATCGTAGGGCTTGTTGGCGTTCAGCGATTCGACGGTCCAATCGCGCCAGCGCCAGATGTGGCGCTGCGAATAGCGGACCTGATTCTGGACGCGCCAGCCGTACCAATCGGAATAGCGCCAGACGTCGAGCCATTGGCGGCCCCAGCGCTCGCCGTAGGCGGGCGAATCGAGCAGCTTGTCAACCACCTTGTCATAGGCATCGGGGCTTGAATCGTTCAGGTACGCGGCGGTTTCTTCGGGCGTGGGCGGGAGGCCGGTGAGATCGACGGTGACGCGGCGCAGCAGGGTACGCTTACTGGCGGCGGCGAGCGGCTTCAGGTTGCGTTTGGCGAGTTCGGCGTTGACGAAGAGATCGATGGGGTTGCCCGAGCCGGGCGCGGGCAGTTTGGGCTGCACGGGATTGCGGAAGGCCCAGTGTTGGCGCACCTGGGCGAGGTCGGGCGCGTCGGGATCGGCTTCCGCTGTTTCGTATGGCACGCCCTGCTTGATCCATTCGGCGAACTTCTCGATGACGTCGCCGGGGAGCTTCTTGCCTTTGAACGGCATGGCGGGCTCGGCGATACGGGCGACGACTTTGTAGAGCTGCGACTGCGGCGGGTCGCCCAAGACGACGACGGGGCCGTGCTCACTGCCTTTGAGCAGCGCGTCGCGGGTGGACAGATCGAGGCCGCCCTGCTTGACCTTGGCGTTGTGGCAGGTGGTGCAGTTGGCAGCGAGCAGGGGCTGCATGGTGTCGCGGAAGAAGTTGGAGGATTGCGGCCACGCGGCGCCTCCCGAAAGGGACAACAGGAGCAACACTGGGGTCAGCATGGCTGCTTTTAGTTTACGGCAGGGTGGGATGGGGGGAAGGGGGTGTCCAGAATGGCGGACGCGAGCGAGATGGTTTGATGGGCCACCGATCACAAGCATGACAATCTTCTGCGAAAGTTCGTGTAGGAAAGAATTTCCCGGTCGAGCTTTGCGATCCTCGCCATTTCGCTCAGGCACACCGCGTGGTCATCATCGTGCGTGACAAAAGCGCTGCAATATGGCAGGTATACGGACGTCAGGAGATCGACGCGCCCGGCGCGCTTCTTCTTCGTCGGCCTGTCGACAATCGCCCTCGAGTATTGAGCTCGCGCGAGGGCCAGAACCATCATCAGAAACGGTGGGCAGCGACCGGCGAAGCGTCTGAGCTTTTGTTCGTCAGGCTCTTCTGCCACAAAACGTGCGTAGATCATTCTGCCGTAGCCGGTCCAGAAGGCCCCAGACGGCTCCTGGAGAATCGTCACGAAGGCCGCAAAGTTTTGGGGACGGGGAACTCCCCTCGCAAGGATATCGTCGAAGTCGGGGCGCATCCGGCAAAACCAGTCTTCGAACCCGCGCTGCATTTTTGTGGCGCTCTCCTTTTGTCTCACGGCCAGTTCATCGTCAAAGGCAGTAGGCAACGCAACGTGTTTCCCAATGGGGGCGTTGCGTATGTCCACGGATTCCCATTCGTAGTGTTCCTCGTTCTGATCGAAGGCTTTCACGTGCTTTTCCACGATCCAGGCGAAAGGATCGATGCATTCGCCGGATGAGAGCAACCGTCGGCATGTATCGAAAAGCTTGGTTCGTCTTTCAGGTTCCTGCGTCGCGGCGAGTTCGCTGATATTGGAGCCGGTCAGCCGCACCCAGTAGCCGGCTTCAAGCCCAGCGGCCAGCGGCCCGAATTCCTGGTTTTCATCGAACAGCTTGTTGATCACGCTGGTGTCGAAGATAAGAATGGGCTTCTGGGAAGTCATCGATTTATCGCGATCCACTTTCGGGCTGAGAATGTTGCAAGGCGCTCAAGTATTCCGTCAAAGTTGCATCCAGCCGCCGGTAGAGCAGGGCGTTGAAGCTGTCCGTGCCTTGCCCCGCTTGCAAACTGCGGGTGTACTCCAGGCGGTCTTCCGGGCGCACGGCGATGGGTGGATAGCCTCCGCGAATCAGGACGAGGTTCATCAGAAGCCGCGCCGAGCGTCCATTGCCGTCGTCGAAAGGGTGAATCTCGACAAGACGGCGATGGGCGGTGAATGACGTGTTCGGGGTATTCGGCGCTGTTGAGAGCCAGCCCGCAAAATCCCCCATAAGCGCAGGAATTTCCGCGGGGGAAGGAAAGCCGTGGCGGCCGGTTTCTGTAAGGACATAGCGGGGAAGATCGGCGTATCCCCCAGCGATGTCCGGGGCGGAGCGCTGCATCACCAGTCTGTGCAGGTTGCGCATGTCGCTTTCGGTGATCGGTGTTTCCTGGCGGGCCAGTTCCCGGACGTAGCGGATCGCGTCGTAGTGGTCGAGTGCTTCCAGGTGATCCTTGAGCGGCTTGCCGCCAGCGGTGATTCCTTTCTCAATGACAAGAGTTGTTTCGACCGGACTGAGTGTGTTGCCTTCGATGGCGTTTGAGGTGTAGGTGAGCTCGATGTCGTAGTAATGCTCAAGACTGGCGAGAGCCTTCCGCGAGATGGGACGCAATTCGTCAAGAAGGGATTTCTTCGCGGCGATTGAGGTTAAAAGCTCGTCCATGCAGTTCAACAGATAGCACGCCTGGAGATGTCTGAGAATGAGGCGCCGAACCCTTATTCATTCTTCGGGCGCGTTGAAGATTTCCGCGAGGTCGCGCCTTCCATGGAGAATCCTGATTACGCGAATCAGGCCAGGCTGAAGTTGCAGGTAATATATCCGAATGTCTTCAAAGCCGGGGACGGGCCGGCATCGAAGTCCCTTGAGCTTTGGGCTATCGAAAAATTGCAAAGACCCGATGTCCGGCCGCTCCGCAATCTGTTGAACGGCTGTCTCAACCGCGGCGGGAAATCGCTCAGCGGCCTCGTATGCAAGCTCGTCGATGTAATAGCCGACCTGAAGAATAACGTCCCTGCGGGCCGCGGGGCGGAGGACAATTTTCATGCCCGCTTTTTACGCTTCGCAAGCAGGGCTGTTGCCTCAGTCTTCAGATCCGACCAGAATTTCTGATCGGCTTCGATATCCGCGCCACCGCTTTCGAGCCCTTCCAATAGAAGAGCTTCGAGCCGCTTATTCGATTCGGCTTCCTGCGCGTTGCGTACGAGACCGCGGAGATATTCGCTGGTGTTCCCATAGCCCTTTGTTTTCACCTGTTGCTCGATGAAGTCCTTAAGCGACTCCGGTAGAGAGATGGTCATCGTGGTCATGGGATGGAGCCTCCAATCCACACGGTAGCATGTATAAGAACAATTCACAATTGTTCTTATACACTCCATCAGAGCACCCCATACTTGCGAAATACATCCCGCAAATACGCACCGCCCATCAGCTCCGAACGTGACGAATCTTCGCGGCGCACCTTGTCGTAGGCCATTTCAAGCACCTGATGCACCATCGCCTTGGGAATGACGACGACGCCGTCGAAGTCGGCGAAAACGAAGTCGCCGGGGTGGACGATCACCTCGCCGCACTCGACCGGATCGTTGTAGGAAGTGACGATGCCGCGGCCCATGGAGTCGACGGGTTTGATGCCGGAGGCGAAGACGGGGAAGCCGAGTTCCTCGATCTTGCGGACGTCGCGGATGAGGCCGTCGACGACGGCGCCGCGGGCGCCGCGGGCCTTGGCGGCGGTGGACAGCAATTCGCCCCAGGGAGCGTTGCGCACCGATTTCTGCGTGCCGATGACGGCGGCTTCGCCGGGCAGGAACGAGTCGACGGCTTCGATCTCGATCGAGTAGGGATCGGCGGGCACGTGATAGATATCCGAGCAGCAGATAGTTCGCGCCCAGCCGGCGAACTTGCAGTTGGCGTGGACCGGGCGCAGGTATTCGCGCATGGCCTGGCCGCGGACTCCCAGTTGATCGAGCGAATCGGACACGACGGCGGTGTAGAGATTTCGCTCGGCAAATTCGCACAGGGCGAGGGGCGATTCGATGTTCAGCACGGAGTTCATGATTCCTTTGAGAAATGGAGAGGGTTGCATTGCGGCCGGGCGGCGGTCCAGAATACGGGACAGTGCCGGCATCTGCTCCGAACGCTCACGCGGTGGAACGCGCGCTCGCCATACTGGAATACCTCGATGGCTCGCAGCGCGGGCTCAATATATCGGAGATCAGCCGGAAGCTGAATATTCCGAAGAGCTCGGCGCACGTGATCGTGTTGACGCTCGAGCGGCTGGGGTATGTGCACAAGCGGCCGGATTCGTTGAACTATTCCCTTGGGCTGAAGGCTTATGGGCTGGGCCAGGGGATGATGAAGAACCTGTCGCTTTCCGAAGCCGCGCTGCCGCACATGCGCGTGCTCACCGACAGGCTGCGGCTGCCGTCGCACCTGGCGGTGCCCGATGGCGATCAGGGCGTGTATGTGCAGAAGGTGGAGAATCCGGGACTGTTGAAGATCGACACGTACGTGGGGCGGCGGATGGATCTGCACTGTACCGGAGTGGGCAAGATTCTGCTGGCGTTCGGACCGCCGGCGATTCTGGCGCGGCTGGTGAACAAGCCGGTGTATATCCGCTATACGCGCAACACGATCGTCTCGCCGCGGGCGCTGCAGCGGGAGATCGCCAAGGTCCGCAAGCTCGGTTTCGGTGTGGACGATGAGGAGGAGGAACTGGGGGTGCGGTGCGTGGCCGTGCCCGTGTTTCGCGCCGATGGGCGTTTCGTGGCGGCTCTTTCGGTCACGGGCACGACGGCGCAGATTCCGGAACCTGCGCCGGTAGCCGCCGAGTTGCATGAGACCGCTGGCCATATCTTTACTCCCTGACCGCTCTTAGATCGGCGCGCACGTTGTCGAGGGCGCGCAGCGCAAACTGCATGCGCGGCCGTTCGGGGACCTCTGGCGCGAGTTTCTCGAACTGGGCGCGAACGGCGGTCAAATCCCTTTCATAGGACGCGCGCTGAGCGGCGTTCAGGCGTTTGGTGAGATAGACGGGCGGACCGGGTTCGCTTGAAACCAGGGGCTCGAGCGAGATGGTGCCGCAGAAGCCGGGAATGTGCTGCACGTAGGCCTGCTCGGCGGCGAGGAAGGCTTCGGCGAGCGCCTCGCGAACGGGCTTCGATTTCACTTTGTAGAGGCGGGCGAGGGAATAGTCCAGATGGCGGCGCCAGCCGGCGGCGGGATCGGCGAGGGTGCGCGCGGCGACCCAGGTGGAAAGCTCGTCGCCCGGGTTGGCGAGGATGTGATAGAACCACTCGCAGGCGCGCCCACCGTCAGAATGGAGCGCTTGGAGATGCTCGCCCACCGAGCGGATGGTGGGCAGGAACCAACGGTCGCGGGGCCAGTGCTGCGGCGGCTCCACCTGCGGACCGCCGAGGGTTCCGAAGGCGCATTTCAATCCGGCGATGAGGCGGCGGCGCAGGGTGGGGCCGGATTGGCGCCCGGACTGGCTTGATGTGTCGCGCACGTCGATCAGGTAATCGATGTGGCGGCTCAAGGCCGTCAGGTGTGGCAGGCTGGCGGGATCGGCAAAGCGCATGCCCCAACCGGAGACGCCGATGGTCTTGCCCGGATAGCGGGCGCGGATGTATTCGGCGCAGCGGATATTCAGACGGGCGTGATATTCGGTCTCACCGTAGCGCGCGCATTTTTCGCAAGGGCAGCGGCCCTGATCGGCCGATTGCATGGAGACGCCGTCGATGGGGAAGCGGAAGACGTAATCGATGACCTTGCGCATCCATTGCCAGGACTCGTCTTCGCTGCCGCACATGGTGCTTCTGTTGCCTTTCATCAGACGCGGGTTGGCTTTCAGGATTTCGTCGAAACCCCAGGAGTAGATGCCGAGCCCGGAGAGTACGCGAAGGCCGTGGGAGTGGGCATCGGCGATGAGCTTATCGACGCGGCGCGCGCGATCGGGTGTTACCGCGTCTTCCAGGCGCAGCGGCCAGGAGCGCGAGATTTGCAGGCCCCAGATGCATAGGTCCTGAAGTTTCCATTCCCGCATGAGAGTGAACGTCCGGTGGTAATCGCGGGCGAGGCCCGTATCGAGCCGGATGGAAGGCCAGGCGGCGTGGGGTTCAGGCTCGGTGGCGAGGTCGGTAATCCAGCCGAGGTAGCCGCGATAACGGAACGGCTCGGCCGCCGGGGCAGGGAGCGCCGCGGCGGCCGTGGCAATGAAGGAGCGCCGGTTCACCTCAGAAATAAAATTTCAGACCGACTTGTCCGATTCGCGCCGGAGTGGAGGTGCTGAAGATCCGGCCGCCGACGGCCGGCAGATCGACCGCCGAGTTCGGGTTCGAAAGGTTGGTCACGTTGAACGCGTTGAAGTATTCCAGGCGGAACTGCAGGTACTTGGACTCGCTGAAGCGGAAGTTCTTCATGAGCGAAAGATCCTGGTTCGAGATACCGGGCCCACGAAGAATGCCGCGACCGGCGTTGCCGATGGTGAACTGCGCCGGGATGGGGAAATCGGCGATGTTGAACCACTGGTTGCGATCGGGGTTGGCGACTTCGCCGGTGCCGCGCACGTCGGGACGCAGGCCGTAGGAACGGCCGGTGCCGGTGGGATCGGCGGCGCCAAGAGTGGGCGTGAACGGCAGACCGCCCTGGAAGGTCAGGATGCCCGCCAACTGCCAGCCGCCGATGATGCGATTTTTGCCGAAGGGCAGGTCGGCGACGAAACTCGAAACCAGGCGCTGGCGGAAGCTGATGGTGGCCGGTCCGCGCATGGTGCGGTAGTTGTAGGGATTGTCGGAACCGCCGCTGCCCTGATCGGCCGTATCCATGTCGATAGTCTTACCCCAGTTGTAGCCCACCAGGAAGCCGATGCCTTTTGAGAACCGTTTCTCGGCCTTGATTTCAAGCCCGTTGTAGTGGGCGTTGCCGCTGGTGTCGAAGTAGTTGCCGGCGGAGAAGCGCGGGTTGGGGCGGCGCTGCTGGATGGGGCGCGTGTCGCCGGGGCTGATGGCGGGGAAGTTGGCCGGTTGCAGTTCGCGTTCGAGGTGATGGGACTGATTGCCTACATAGGCGACTTCGAGCGAGAAATCGCGGAAGAGCTCGCGCTGAATGGCGAAGTTGTATTGCGTCATGCGCGGGGTGACCATGCGCGGATCGAACCCGAAGGCGAAGCCGGCCAGGAAGCTGGCGCCGCTGGAGAAGGCGGGGAAGAAGGTTTCAACGCGCCGCTGGGGCACGCCTCCGATAGCGGTCTGGTTGGCGGCTTCATCGACGATGAAGGGCGCGTTGATCACCGGCACGCTGACGGTGTTGTTGCCGCTGGTGAGCAGGTAGAAGAGTCCGAAGCCCGCGCGCACCACGGTCTTATTGTCGGAGAAGGGCCGGTAGGCGAGGCCGATGCGCGGCGCGAAGTCGTTCTTGTCCTGGTAGAAGAGGCTGTTGGGCAGGCCGGCATCCTCCGGTCTTTCAAACACGTCGGCAAAGACGGGGAAGGCGAATTGGGAAACCTGCTGGGTGGTGGTGTTGATGCTGCCGTCGGCGCGGCGCTGCACCTGGATCTTGTTGCGCACGAAATCGAACCGCGCCGCCTGGTCGTTGATGAATTTCGGAATGCGGTTCAGCTCATAGCGCAGCCCGAGGTTGAGCGTGAGGCGGGAATTGACCTTCCAGTCGTCCTGTGCGTAGAAGTGATAGCGGCGGTCGTATTGGCCGAACTGGTTGCGCGGGAAGCTGCGGTTGCCGGTGAAGGGAAAGCCGGTCAGGTAGTCGGCGAAGGAGTTGCCGGTATAGGCGCCGGTGAAGTTGAAGGCGCCGCGCGAATTGGCCGAGTTGGTGGACGTGAAGCGGTATTCGCGGAAGTCGAAGCCGAAGGTCATCGAGTGGCTGCCCTTGTTCCAGCGGATGTTGTCCACCAGTTCATACATATTGGAGGGATTGACCAGCGGCTGGAAGGCGTTGCCGGCGATGCCCTGGAAGCCGGCGATGGAAAGCTGCGGGAAGCCGGGGAAGTTGAGCGAAGTGAGCTCGAAGCCGCCGATGCCGGCGAGGCCGGTGTGGTTGGTGCCGAGGCCCTGGTTGAGGTTGGCGTTGAAGAACCGGGTATAGCCGGCGCGCAACTCGTTGATCACCGCCGCGGAGAAGATATGCGTGTCGGTGACGACGGCGCTATGGGTACGGTTGTCCTGGGTGAAGCCGCCGTTGTTAGCGTAAGCGCCTGGGCTGAAATCTTCGCGGCGTGTGTAGGTCTCACGGACAAAGAGCGAATTTTTCGAAGTGAGGTTGAAGTCAAAGCGGGCGTTGGCCTGGTTGACCCCGCTGCGGAAGGGCAGGGCGGAAGGCGCGGTGCCGGTGGCGGTGGTGGGCAGCGGAATGAACTGCAGGAAGTAGCGTGTGGCCGGGCTCATGAGGTTCGCCGGCAGGCGGTTGCCGGGCAGAGGCTGCTGCGTAAGCGGATCGCGAATGGGCGTGGCAAGGGCCGAGAAGTCACCATCGCGGAAAGCCTGCGTGGGAACCACCGGGTTGGCGGTGCGGCCCTGGCGTATGCGGGTGCCCTCGTAATTGAGGAAGAAAAACGCGCGGTCGCGAATGATGCGTCCACCGGCGGCGGCGCCAAACTGATTCTGGCGGTAGGTGGCCTTGGTGGGCAGGTATGTGTTGCGCGCATCCAGCTTGTCATTACGCAGAAACTCATAAACGGTGCCGTGAAAATCGTTGGTGCCGCCCTTGATGGTGGCGATCATGACGGCGTTGCCGCGGCCGTATTCGGCCGAAAAGGAATTGGAGACGATCTTGAATTCGGCGATGGCGTCCACCGAGGGACGCACGGCCACGCCGTCAAACAACTGCTCATTGAGGCTGATGCCGTCGAGCAGGAATTCGGTCTTGCCCAGGCGGCCGCCGGAAACCGAAACCATGGTGGAACCGGCGGTACCGGAGTTCTGCACAACGGCGTTTGGAAGCAGCGCGGCAAGCTGCGTGTAGTTGCGGCCATTGAGAGGCAGGTCGACGATGCTCTTGTTGCTGACGACCTGGCCGATCGTTCCGGTTTCGGTATTGACGACGGGCGCCGCGGCTTCGACGACGATGCGTTCGGCCACCGTGCCGACGTTCATCGAAACATCGATGCGGGCGCGCTGATCCACTTGCAGGACCAGACCGGTCCGTTCCTGCGTTTGGAAGCCGTCTTTGGAAAAGCTGAGGACGTAGGTGCCGGTGATGGGCAGCAGCGGCAGCTCATAATCGCCGCTTTCGGCGGTGACGGTGGTGCGCTCGAGGCCTGTTTGCGTGTTGCGCGCCTGGACTTTGGCGCCGCCGACGACCGCGCCGGACACATCGGTGACGCGGCCCACCAGCGTGGCGGTGCCCTGCGCCCAGATTGCGGCGGAATTCAACAGCAGAATCGCTGCGAGTTTACAATTCATTCGAACCCCCAAAAAGCAAAAACCCGAAACTTGGCGGTCAAGGGCCTGGAACGCGGATTTGATTTCCGTTCCAGCCTCCGGCAAAGCTTCAGGGCTCTGATAGGTAGTAGACTGCGGCTGAAAAATGAAGTCAAGGGAAACTTCGGGAAACGCCGCTCTCGTGCAGCGCGCTGAACGAGAAGTGAAGATTACCGGTCGAACCCGCAAGGAAACCGCCTAGAATGGGACAAAGGAAATCTCCATTGTTCCGGACCTTCACCGCGGCAATGCTGATGTCGGCGTCCGCCTTCGGCGCGGACGCGAAGAAACCCGCGCCCGAGCCACGGATCGCTTCGCTCTACCCGCTTGGCGGTCAGGCGGGCCAGACGCTTGAAACCACGGTTCGCGGCGTGAACCTGTCGGCGGCCCGAGCGGTTCTATTCGCCGCGAGCGGATTCACGGCGGAGATCGTGGAAGCGAAAGCGGAAGCGGAGGCGTCGCTGGTACGGCTCCGCGTGTCCATTCCGGTGAACGCGGTCGAAGGCCCGCAGCCGTTCCGGCTGGTGACCGGTTCCGGTGTGACCAACGAGGCGACGTTGAGAATCGGCAGGGCGCCGGCGCTCGAAGGCGTAATCGCGGAAAAGGGCGAGATGGATAGCCATTGTTTCCAAACGCAGGCGGGCGAAACGTATACCTTTGAAGTTGTTTCCGGCTTTGGCGGGTTCGATCCGCAAGTGAGTTTGTGGACGCGGGCCGATAGCTGGTTCGATCCGGAGCGCGAGGTTCGCATCGCTTATAACGACGAGCCATTGCATTTTCCGGGGCTCGATCATGACGCGCGGCTGGTACACCGGTTCGATAAGGCGGGGCGCTATTGCGCGAAGATTTCCGCGTTCGGTGGCGGCGGCGGGCCCGATTTCGTGTATCAGCTTCGTATGACGCGCGGCGAGACGGCAATGCCGAAACTGCATCCGATCGCCAGGCCCGCCTGGGCCGAGCGTCTGTTCACGCGTCGCGTGGATCCGCAATGGGTGGCCGCGATGAGCGTGCGCGGCAACGCCAAGGCAACGGGTGAGGTGGAAGTATATCGAGCCGCGGCGGATGGCTCGGCCATGGTTCCGGTGATGCCCCCGAATGGCATTGTGGCCGGACGGTTGAGCCGCGCGGCGGACGTCCATCGCATCAAAGTGAAGATCGATAAGCCGCAGGATCTGGCGATTGAAATCGAAACGCCGGAGGCGACCATGCCGCGCTTCAATCCGGTGGTGCGGCTGATGCAGCCCGATGGCTTCGAAGTGGTCACCAACGTTTACACCAAGCGCAACAACAACGGTCTGTACATGATGAAGATGATTCAGGCCAAGACGACGGTGACGCTGCGGTCGGCGGGTGAGTATCTGCTGGAGATCCGCGATATCACCACCGATTGCTGGGCGCCCGATTTCGCTTATCGCGTACTGGTGCGGCCGCAGATCGCGCACGCCGGCGCGGTGGAGATCGTCGAGGACCGCGTGAATCTGGAGCCCGGCCAGTCGAAGCCGCTCACCATCCGCCTGGAGCGCGAGGAAGGATTCAAGGGCTATGTGGCGATCGCGGTGGAGGGCTTGCCGGAAGGTGTGACGGCGGTAACGGGCATGGAGAATCCAGTGGAGAAGCCGCCATTGCCGAATGCCGGACGCCGGGAACGCTACGTCGGAATCGAGCAGTCCTCGACGGTGATGTTGATGGCGAGTCCGGAGGCGAAGATTTCGCAACTGCCCGCATCGGCGCGGGTAACGGTGCGGCCGGTGGTGGAGGGGCGCGTGGGTGAGGTGATCGCTTCGAAGCGGGTGCCGGTGATGATCGTCGCGCGGAGGCCGTCATGAGGGGACTGCTCACGGCGTTGGCCGCCCTGGCGCTGGAGGCGGCTGGACCTTCCCTGGTATCGCTGCGCGTGGAGCCTTCGTCGCGCGTGCTGCGCGGAGCGGGTGCGGGGCAGCAGTTTCTGGTGATTGGCACGATGTCGGATGGCATGGAGCGCGACTTCACTTCCGAAGCCGCCTGGTCCGTATCCGATGCGACGAAGGCGGCGCTGGCGGCGGCGGGCGGCCGGCTGGAGACGCGGGCCAATGGCGCGGTGACGGTGACGGCGCGCGTGCAAGCGCTGACCGCGCGGTCGCAAGTGAAGATCGAAGAGGTCGCGGCGGTGCGCGAGTTTTCCTTTGGCCTCGATATCGGCGGCATTCTGACGCGCAAGGGCTGCAATGGCGCGGCGTGCCATGGCGGTGTAAAGGGGCGCGGCGGATTCAAGCTTTCCGCGGGCGCGCTGCATCCGGGCGACGATCACGAATGGATCGTCAAGGGCGGGGCGTATCAGGTATTGACGGCGGAGGTGAAAGGCGAGCGCCAGCCGCGCATCGATCTGGCGCATCCGGAACAGAGCCTGATTCTGCGCAAGGCAACGGGCGCGGTGCCGCATGGCGGCGGGAAGCGTTTCGCCGTGGGGTCGCCCGAGTATCAGTCGATTCTCGCGTGGGTGAAGAAGGGCGCACCGTCCGGATCGCCGGATGCGCGCGAGAATCGTGTGGACCGGCTGGAAGTGTTTCCGAAAACGGTCACGCTCGAAAAAGACGGGCGGCACAGGCTGCTGGTGACGGCGCATCTGGCCGATGGGCGAACCGAAGACTTCACCAATCAGGCGCTTTTTCTATCGAACGACAAAGACATCGCGGCGGTGACCGATGCGGGCCTGGTGAGCGCCGGTGCGCGGCTGGGCGAGACGGCGGTGCTCGTTCGCGCGGCCGGGTTGGCGGCCAGTGTCACGGTGGGTGTGATCGGTCCGGCGCTGGCCGAATTTCCCGCCCTGGCGCGGGTGAACTTCATCGACGATCTCATCGTGCAAAAGCTGAAGCAGTTTCGCATTCCGCCTTCGCCAGGGTCTTCAGACGAGGAGTTTCTGCGCCGCCTGTGCCTGGATCTGACCGGGATGCTGCCGCCGCCCAACCGTGTGCGCGAATTTCTGGCCGGCACCGATCCGGCCAAGCGCGAGAAGCTGATCGACCGGCTGATCGGGTCGCCGGAATTCATCGACTATTGGACGTTCCGCTTCGACGATGTATTTCGCGTGGCCGTATTCGCCAACGGGATTCAGCCCAAATGGAGTCAGATGTACGGCGACTGGGTGCGCGATGCGATTGCGCGCAACAAGCCTTACGATCAGGTGGCGCGCGAGAGGCTGGTGGCGCAGGGCTACGACGGGCCGACGCGGCACATGCTGCCTTACGACGTGATCGCGCCGCCGGGAGAATCGATGGCGGAGGAAGTGCGCGTCTTTTTCGGACGCCGCCTCGATTGCGCGCAGTGCCACAACCATCCTTATGAAGCGTGGAGCCAGGATCAGTTCTGGGGCATGGCCGCTTTCTTCGGACGCGTGTTCAAGATGGGCGATACGGGCGCCGAATACGTGATCTTCGATCATCCGGCGAACCAGCCGATGGGTAACGGCGACGTCGATGGCAGCGTCAAGCTGCATCATCCGCGCACCAAGGCGGAGTTGAAGCCGGTGCTGCTCGACGGGCGGGCGGTGAACGCTTCCGACAACGACAATCCACGCAAGGCGCTGGCCGATTGGATGGTGCGCCATCCTTACTTCGCCGAAGCGGCGGTGAATCGCATGTGGGGTTTCTTTTTCGGACGCGGACTGGTGGATCCGGTGGACGATTTCCGCTCCACCAATCCGGCCACGCATCCGGAGCTGCTCGACCGGCTGGCCGCGGATTTTCGCACGCATGGCCACGACTTGCGGCGGCTGATCCGGCTGATCGTGACGTCGCGGACCTATCAGTCGAGCGGCGTCGCGACCGAAGCCAATCGCGAGGACCGGACCAATTACTCGCATGCGCTGCCGCGTCCGCTCGACGCCGAAGTGCTGCTCGATGCGATTTCCGATGTGACGGGGGTGCCGGAAACGTTTTCCACCGGCGTATCGGACACGGCCAAGGCGGCGGGGCAGGCGGCGGTTGGTACGCGGGCGGTGCAACTCAGGGAATCGGACCTGTTTTTCTCGCGATTCTTGGAGCTTTACGGCAGGCCTAACCGGCTGACGATGCCTGAGCGCAACGCCAAGCCGAATTTAGGCGAGGCGTTGAACCTGCTGGCCGGACCGGCGTATAACGAAAAAGTGAGCGCGCCGGGCGGGCGGTTGAAGAAGTTGCTACAGGCCGGGCGAAGCGACCGTGAGATGATCGAAGAATTCTATCTGGCAGCGTTCGGCCGGCAGCCCGGGCGTGAGGAACGGGAAGGCGTTGAGAAGCTGATCGCCGCGCGGGGCGATCGCGAACAGGCCTTTCAGGATTTCGTTTGGGCGCTGCTCGGTTCGCGGGAGTTTGCGGAGAACCATTAGCAATGGCGACAAGACGCAGTTTCATCCATGCCGGATCGTTGAGCCTGCTGGGCGTCAATCTGGCGCAGTATCTCAAAGCCGCGGGCAAGATGGCGGGCGGGGGGAAAGCGCAGTCCTGCATCCTGCTATGGCTTGAAGGCGGACCGAGCCAGGTGGATACCTGGGATCCGAAGCCCAGTTCCGCTTTCAAGGCGATTTCGACCAACGTGGCGGGCATCCAGATTTCGGAGCTGTTGCCACAGGTGGCCCGGCGGATGGACCGGATTTCGATCGTCCGTTCCATGCATACGCGCGGCACCGATCATCCGCAGGGAACGCACTACGCCATCACCGGCCATGAGCCGAACGCGGCGATGCATTTCCCGAGCATCGGGTCCATCATCGCCAAGGAAGTTGGCGCCCGGAACGCCATGCCGCCGCACGTGCTGGCGCCGCAGTGGGAACGGGCGCGCCAATACGAGGAGTATTTCCGGTCGGGCTTTCTGGGCGGCGACTACGATCCGATGTGCATTCCCGACCCCAGCAAGAAGGATTTTCAGGTGGCCGATCTGGCGCTGCCGAAGTCGGTTTCCGAACAGGCGATCGCCAGCCGGCAATCGTTTCTGAGCCTGGTGGACCGGCACTATCGCAAACTCTATGACGGCGCCGAGCATGCCAATATGGACAAGTTCACGGCGCAGGCATGGAAGATGCTATTGACGCCGAAGGTGCGCGAGGCGTTCGATCTGAACCGGGAAAGCGACGCGCTGCGGGATCGCTACGGGCGCGACGGCGTGGGCCAGAGCGCGCTGCTGGCGCGGCGGCTGGTGGAAGCCGGTACGCGGTTTGTGACCGCGGCCGGGTTTCATTCGAACTCGTGGGATACGCATGCCCGCAACGATGAAGGGCACAGGGACCGCTTGTGTCCTCCGCTTGACCGCACGCTTTCGGTGCTGCTCGACGATTTGAAGGACCGCGGCTTGCTCGATTCCACGGTGGTGCTGGCGATGGGCGAATTCGGCCGTACTCCCTTCGTCAACCCGGACCTGGGGCGCGATCACTGGCCCACCTGCTGGTCGCTTGCCATGGGCGGCGGCGGCATTCAGGGCGGGCGGATTGTTGGGGCTAGCGATGAGCAGGGGGCCAATCCCGTTGGCCGCGCGACCTCGATGGGCGACGTTTTCGCCACCATTTACAAGGCGTTCGGTATCGACTGGATGAAAGAGTACGACACTCCGATCGGACGGCCGATCAAGATCGCCAATTCGCTCGAGGACAAGACGGGCGAACCTCTCGCGGAGTTGCTGTAACGGTTGCGATGGCGGACTTGCGGCCAGACCCGGTGCAGGCGCTGGCGCTGCTGCCGCTCAGCGAGGATCAGCAGATCGAGCGCCAGTGGCTGCAGCATACCCTGGCGTGGCTCAAGGCCGTTCCGCTGCGCGAGCGTCCGGCGCGGCTGCGGCAATTGGCGGAAGGAATCGCGGCCGATGCGGGGTCGCGGGACCGGTTCCGGCGCATTTGGACGGGAGCTTTTGCGGCGCGCGTCTATTCGGAAGCGGGGCTGCCGGAGCCAATCTCTCTGTTCCACGCGATCGAGCAGAGGGTGAAGCGCCGTCTGCTGCCCCGCGTCCAGGACGATCTGGACCTCTACCGGGCGCTGGTGGCCGCCGATCTCGACCCTTCCGATGCCGATTGGCTCACCTTCCTCGACGATGGCCTGGTGGAACTGTGGCGGCAGCTTCTGGTGGAACCCGCCAATGACCTGCGGGTGGCGGTGCGTCTGCTGGCGGTGCGCGCGGCGTCGCTGGGCCTCTCCTATATCGTGATGCAGTTGATGCCGCATCGCTATGAGACCGAGTCGCCATTTTACGAACTTCCCGACGCGGCGGGCCGTTTCGCGCAGGAGCCGGAAAATCCGCGGCGGATGGAAGAACTGCGGCAGGTCCTGATGCGCTGCCGGCGCTCGGCGGACGCGGCGCACCAACGTCTGGAGGAGCAGGGCGTCTCGACGGACCTGGTATTCCGGCTGGACCTGGTGATGGCGCAACTGGAGCGGATCGAGGTGCTGCTGCGGGTGCACGACGGGGAAACCGACGTGCGGTCTTTCGCATCGTCGATGGCGCTTGCTTTCGCCGAGGAGCGGGGACTGCGCAACCTGGCGCGCAATAGCGTGAACCGGCTGGCGCGGCGCATTGTGGCGCACGCCGGCAAGAGCGGAGAACACTACATCGCCCTGTCGCGTCCCGAATGGCGGGCGATGGGATTGGGAGCGGTGGGCGCGGGCGCGATCACCGCGTTCACGGCGCTGTTCAAGTACCGGTCTTCGGAGATGGGTCTGGCGCCGCTGTGGACCGGCATCGCGCATAGCCTGAACTACACGGTGAGCTTTGTTTCGATGCAACTGCTCGGCTGGAAGCTGGCGTCGAAGATGCCGTCGATGACGGCGGCGGCGCTGGCGGATGCGATCGACAACACGGGGCCGGACCGTTCGGAAGTGGACCTGACGGCGGCGATCGCGCGCACGCAGACGATCGTCACGATCGGCAACCTGCTGGGGGCGATGCCGATGGCGATGGCGATCGACGCGCTGCTGGTGTGGAAGACGGGTTCTCCGGCGTTGAGCGAGGAAGTGGCCCGGCACGGTGTGGAATCGTTGCATCCGTGGCATTCGGCGACGGCGGTGTTCGCGGCCTTGACCGGAGTTTCCCTCTGGCTGTCGAGTCTGTCCGGAGGGTGGACGGCGAACTGGATGGCGCGCAACCGTCTGGCCGGGGCCATCGCGCAGAGTGGGGGCAGCGGGTCGAGGGTGAAGCTGGCGGCGTTTGTGAACGAGCATTTGAGCGGCGTGGCCGGCTATGTCGCGCTGGGCCTGCTGCTGGGGCTGCTGCCCTTTCTGGCGATCTTTGCCGGTGTGCCGCTGGAGGTGCGGCACATCACCCTGGCGAGCGCCTCGTTGGCATATGATGCCAGTGGGCTCGCGTGGCGCGGCCTGCTCGATTGGCGCGGGCTCGGGTGGGCGGCGGCCGGGCTGACGTTGACGGCGGTGCTCAACTTTACGGTTTCATTCGCCCTGGGATTGTGGCTCGCCGTGCGGGCCCGCGATGTGGACGCTCAAAGCCGCCGCCGGCTTTGGGCCGCGTTACTGACTGAATTGCGCCGCCATCCGGCCCGTTTCCTGTGGCGGCACCGGAGTACAGGAGTTTGAGAGGAAACTGAAGCGGATATGCAAAGAATTTTGGCTGTATTGCTTCTTCTGCCGGGTCTGCTGCCGGCGCAGGCAACTTTTGGCACCGTCGTTGGGACGGTAACCGATTCCACCGGCGCCGTGGTGCCGCGGGTAAGCGTGGAACTGCGCAATGAAGGAACCAACGCGCTGCGCGCCGTTACGAGCGACGCCGCGGGTAACTATGAATTTCCGAACCTGATTGCCGGCAAGTATACGGTGACGGCGAAGGCGGCGGGGTTTAAGACGTTCGTGTCGAAAGGCATCGAGCTCGAATCGCTGCGCACGCTGCGCGCCGATGTACGGATGGAAGTAGGCGATGTGGGTGTGGAGGTGACGGTGGAGGGCGCGGCGCCGGTGATTGAAACCGACGTTCCCAGCATTTCCGACGTGCGGTCGCTGCGGGATTTGCGCGATCTGCCGCTGAACATACGATCCACCGTGTCGGGCACGGGCGATTCGGGCCTATATCGCTATGTTTTCATGACGCCCACGGGAGGGCAGGGCGGCGGCTCGCGCTTTTCGCTTGGCGGCGGGCGCGGCAGCCAGAATTATTTCAACGTGGACGGTATCAGCTCGAATTCCCCGGCGTTCGGCAATTCCATCGGGCCCGCCGAACCGTCGTTTGAATCGATTCAGGAAGTGCGATTTGAGATCGTCAATAACAAGGCCGAGTTCGGCGAGGTGGCCAATATCACGGCGATCACCAAGAGCGGGACTAATGAGATACACGGCAGCGGGTTCTGGTATCACGAAAACTCGGCGCTGAATGCGCGGCCGTTTTTCGCGCCCACGCTGGGGCAGAACATCCGCAATAACTTCGGTGTTGCAATGGGCGGGCCGGCGATTCGCAACAAGCTGTTTTTCTTTGGAGCGATCGAAGGGGAGCGGCAGCGGCAGCCCGCGGTGATTACGCCGAACGTGCCCACGGCTCTAATGCGGCAGGGGAACTTTTCGCAGTTACTGGGCCAGTCGATTGTGGTGCGCGATCCGCTCGGCGGGAATCCGTTTCCCGGCAACGTCATTCCCGCGAACCGTCTGAACGCGGGGGCGGTACGGTGGCAGGAGAGATTCTTCCCAGTGCCGAACTTCGGCGCGCCGGAACTGGCGGTGGCGAACTATCGCGCCAATGTGCCGCAGCAGATCCGGCACGATCAGTTCGATATCCGCGCCGATTACAACCTGGCTTCGACCAATACGCTGTATGCGCGGGTGAGTTACAAACGGTCCGAACCGAAGGTGCTCGATAGCGGACTGCCGGCGGAGGCGACCGGGTATCGTGTGCAGACGCGCATGGCGCGGCAGGTGGCGATTTCCGATACATGGACGCTGACGCCTCATCTGATCAACGAATTCAAGGCCGGGTTTGCGCGTAACTTCAATCCGCGGCGCGGCATTCTGCTGGGGCAGGAACTGATCGATCTGCTGGGTGTGCAGGGCGTGCAGGCGGCTCCGGAAGTTTACAACGTGCCGACGGTGTCGATTCTGGGGTTTCAGACGCTGGGGCAATTGGCGATGGCGGCCCCGGCGGAGAACACGTTTCAGTTTGTCGACCAGGTGACGAACATCCGCGGGCGGCATACGATCAAGGCGGGCTTTGAGTTCCGCCCGCAGCAGTATAACGATTATATCCGGCCGCAGTTTGGCACTTACAATTTCACAAACGCCTACAGCGGTCATGGGTACTCCGATTTTCTGCTGGGGTATCCGCAGTCTTCGTCGCGGCTGGCGGTGCGGCCTCCACGCTATGCGCGATTTTACTTCCTGACGGGATTCGTGCAGGACGACTTCAAGGTGTCGTCGAATTTCACGCTGAGCTACGGCGTACGGTATGAGTACGATCAGCCGGCGCGCGACCGCAACGACATCATCTTTAACGTGGACGCGGGCGCCGGGCGGCTGGTGGTGCCGAACCAGCAGATTCTGACCAACTACGTGAATCCGCTGTTTCCGTCGAATATTCCCATCGTTACCGCTCAGCAGGCGGGCATTCCGGAGCGCGCGCTGCGGTTCAGCGACCGCAACAATTTCCAGCCGCGCATCGGATTTGCGTGGCGGCCGTTCGGCGGGACCAGGACGTCGCTGCGCGGCGGTTATGGCGTCTTCTCCGACGATTTCACGGCCGACGTGTTTTCGGTGCTCTATGGCGGGCCGTTCGCGGTGACGGAAAGCTTCGTGAACGCGGTGGTGGGCGGGGCTCCGGAACTGACGCTGCAGCGGCCGTTCCGCGATCGCGGCACCACCGGCAACGTGGATGTCACCGGTATCAACCCGAATCTGCGCAACGCGTATGCGCAGCAGTGGAACTTCACCATCGAGCGCGACCTGGGCGGCGCGGGGCTGCGGCTTTCCTATGTGGGTACTAAGTCTACTCAGTTAGTGTATGCGCGCAACATCAATCAACCGGCGGCGAGCGCGGTGGCGTTCGCCCAGGCGCGGCGGCCCTTCCCGCTGTTCCGTAACATCAATATGCGCGAGAACGGCGGCAGCCATACTTATCATGCGCTTTCGACCGAGCTCGAACGTAAGTGGCGCAAGGGGCTTTCCTACCAGTTGGCCTGGACTTGGGCGAAGACGCTGACCGATGTGGACGAAACGGGCGGCGTCGAGGGTGGCACGACGATCGAGAATTCCTTCAACCGCGTGCGCGAGCGCGCCAATGCGCAGTACAACCCGCGGCACCGGTTCCTTTCCACGGCCATCTGGGAACTGCCGGTGGGCAAAGGCAAACGGCTGGCCAATCAATCGCGCGTGGCGGACCTGATCGTGGGCGGATGGCAGTTGAGCGGATCGTATATCGCGCAGACGGGCGAATACCTGACGCCGGCTTTCGCGGGCGCCGATCCATCGAATACGCAGACGCTGGGCGGCATTCCGGACCGCATCGGGAACGGCAACCTGGACCGGGGCGCGCGCGATATCGAGCGGTGGTTCGATGCCTCGGCGTTCGCGGTGCCGGCCGCCGGAAGGTTCGGCAATTCGGGCCGCGGCATCCTGATCGGACCGGGGCGGCACACCGCCAGCGCGGCGCTGTTCAAGACGTTTCCCATCAAGGAGCGGTTCTTCTTCCGGGTGCAGGCTTCGTTTACCAATCTGTTCAATCATTCGAACTTCGACATACCGGCGTTGAATATCTCGGCGCCGGGGGCGGTAGCGCGGATCCGCGCCGTGCAGTCGCGGGATCTGGCGGGGCCGCGGAATGGATTGATTGGGGCGCGGTTGGATTTCTAAGTACTGGGCGGGCTGATATAGTGAGGAGCTATGTCCGCTCGTTACCCTCAGTCGTTAGTGGAGGCACTCCGCGCCAGGCGCGTGGTTCCGTTTGCCGGGGCCGGGGTTTCGCAGGCGGTGCGGGATGCGGCCGGGCAGGCGCTGTTTCCAAGCTGGCCGGGGCTGCTTCGGGATGCCGCCGCGCGGTTAGCGGACGAGAATAAGCCGGACGATGCGGCCATCGTGCTGGCTTATGTGAACAAAGGCCGGTTCGAAGATGCGGCTACGGCGGCCAAAGACGCTCTGCCCGGCTGGCCGGACTTTTTGCGGAAACAGTTCGACCCCGGCCACGACGAAAACCATACCGGCCTCGACCTTGCCAGAGCTATCTGGAGTCTCTCGGAAAAGTTGGTCATCACCACCAACTACGACAAGGTACTGCACTGGGCCTGTCCGAAAAAGTCTCCGAACATCATAGCCCCGCATAGCAAGGCGGCGTTCGCCGCGCTGTCCCGCGAGCATGCCGAAACCGTATGGCACCTGCATGGCACCATCGACGATCCGGATCAGATCGTCCTTGACCATGCGTCCTACGCAAAGCTTTACGGGCAGCAGGATGCTCCGCTGTTCATGCTACGCACGCATCTGGTGCAAAGGACGCTCCTGTTCATTGGGTTCGAAGTGGAAGAATCGGTGCAGCACCAGATCGAGTGGGAGATCGACAAGTTTGGCGGCGCGGGCGGGCCTCACTATGTGCTGGTCCGGAGACAGAACAGGGCGGCGTTTGAGAAACGCCTCGCTAGTGCCAAGTTGGAGTTTGTCGAGTTCGAAGAGTTCAACGATTTACCTGGCCTGGTCAGCGAACTCGCGGCCGTTAAGAACTCCGCCGGCACCACCGTACGCCAGCCGTCCCGCGTGTACGACTACGCCGGATACCGCGCCAAGGCGCGATTCACGGAGCTTTGGCGTCCGGCGGGGCCCGCTCCGCCGGGGCAGCCGAAGACGATACCGCTCGAGGAGATGTACCAGGAGTTGCGGCTCTCGGCCGATCCGAATGAGGAGGGCGAGCCGCTGACGCCGGCGCAGGTAGCGGCGTTGCGCGGGGGAAGGCTGGTGCTCGAAGGTCCGGCCGGATGCGGCAAGACCACGTGGATGAAGCATGTGATGGCGCGGCTGCTTGACGACTCGCCCGAGTGTTTCCCGATTTTTCTCGAACTCCGTTCGCTGCCCGCGGGTTCTCTTGTCGAGTCCATCACCGCCGCTCTCAAGGCACGCGAACTGCCCGTGGATGGCTTGGCCGACGCGTTGAAGGCCGCGCATCCCCGCCCCGTCCTTCTGGTAGATGGATGGGATGAACTGGGCGGCGCCGCCGAGACGTTCCGGCAGAAGCTGCACACGTTCCTGACGGACCATGGCAACGTCACGGCCATTGTGACCACGCGTCCCACGGCCACGGAGAAGCCTTCCACTTACGACCGGTTCGACCGGCGGTTCTTCCAGCCACTGAAGCCCGAGGAGCAAAAGACGTTCGCGGGGCGCTTTTGGCAGAAGTATTACGGCGGGGAATCGGATCATGAATCCTCCTTGCGCGGGTTCCTGGAGGCGTGGGAGCGGTCGCCGGACGCGCAGGCGCTGGGCGGCAACCCGATGCAGCTTTCCATGATGCTGGTGATCAGCCGCAGTGAGCCGCTGCCGGACCGCCGCCACCGTCTCTATGACCGGCTTTTCTGCCACCTGCTGGCGCGCCGCGAGAAGGCGGATCGGGATGAGTGGCGGCCGGACGATGAGAAGGAACGTCAAAAAGCCGTAGCGGCGATGGCGTTCCGGATGCAGGACGAAAGAAGCGGCGGCGACGAGGCCAAAGGCATCGTGTATCAGCCGTCGCACCTGGAGCGGTTTCTGCCGCCTGCGATCGAGAAGAAAGAAAATTTCTTGAATTGGCTGGTGAATCAGGCGGGGCTGTTGCGGGACCGCTCCGACGGTTCGCTTCAGTTTGCGCATCTGAGCTATCAGGACTTTGCCGCGGCGCGGCATTTGATGTTTGAAATGTCGCCGGAGGACGCCATTGTTGAGCGCGCGAAAAAGGACCAGTGCTGGGAATTGTTGCGGCTGTGGGCGGGGATGGCGCAGGACGATCAGGCGAAATCGCTCGACGGGGTGATTCCGAAGCTGCCTTTGCCGCTGCAGGGGGCGATCTTCGCGGATGGGGCGGGATCCGCTACCCGGTTTGAAAGCTGGGTGGGCTCTTTCGCCGAGGCGTGTGCGCAAAAGTTTTCGTACCAGGAGAGCGTGTGCGCGGTAGCGTTGAAAGCATCCCAGCAGGCAGAGCGCCGTAAGAGAGTGAAAACTGCGTTTCAGGCTCGCGCCGCTGTCGGCACCTTGTTTGAATGGATGCGATTGGAGACCTGCGCGAGTGACGCCAACCTGGGAGTCATATCACCGGCACCAGAGATTGCTCCTGCGATTCACGCTCTGGAAGACAGCCGCTCTCGACAGGCCATTGCACTCGGCCGCCTCTGGACATTTACTAACTGTACCTGGCCCGCAGAACCTTGGGAGGTCTCGCTCTTGAATGGATGGCCTTCACGCCGCCGATCCCTCAGCCTTTTTCTGCAAACACTCGCTGTCACAGGCGTTTGCGCGGCGGAATTGCGAGGCGCTGCGTCGGTCGCGCTTCACAGTTTCGCCATGCCAACAGGCGACTTCGCGCCGGTGTTTGAGCGGGACTTGGCACGAGACTTTGAGCGGGGGTTGGCGCGCGAGCATGAGCGCGAGTTGGCGCAGGGTTTTGCGCGTGAGTTTGTGCGGGGCTTCGCTCGCTATTTGCCGCTGAATTTTACGCGCTACTTGCCAGCCGAGTTAACACGCGATATTTCGAGGAAGTCTGCGCAGTACCGGGCAAGAGCCTGGGCCAAACTCTGGGCGTGGAATCTGATGCGTGATGAGGCGTGGGAGTTGGTGCGGTTCTGGAAACTGCCTGAATCCGAATCTTCGGAAGATTTCGCCCATATCCTCCTCCTCGGCGCGAACGCCGCCACCTACCGTTGTACGCTTGCCGAGGCCGCGAAGCAAAACCCCAACCTGCCCGCGCCCGTACGCCTTCTCGGAACCGCCTGCCGCCAGTCCCTCGACAGCGCTCCCGGCCCACTCCCCACTAAAGGCATTACCGATCCGCTATGGCCCGCGCTGGCGCGGCATCTCTCACGTCAATCGACGGACGCCGACCGCGCCCTGCTAATCCACCTCGCCCAACATCCCGAAGAGCGCCCCGAACCGCTGCGTTGGGGCTTGCACTACATCGCCGCCGGCACCATCATGCTGCCGGGCGGCGAAGAGATCCCGTTCGACGAACTGACTCCCGGCGTGCCGTACCTGGACGAGATGGAACCGGAACTGGAAATCGACGCTGAGGCCGCAGCAGCATTTTCTCATTGAAGGATGAGCCTGAACGGCGCCGCTGAGCGGGGGAAGGGG
>CADEFT010000025.1 GCA_902826685.1 uncultured Acidobacteriota bacterium | reverse complement strand
CTCAACTCGCTGATTCTGCGCCTCTTGCCCGTCGTTCCAAAGTAGCCACACCCAACTCATTTCATGCCGCCGGCGGCTTGCGCGCGTGCGAAATGCGCAGAAGCGTCTGAATTCGATTTGGCGGCCGGCGTCAGTCTGCACCAGCACCGCGATATCCGCGTTCCAGTGATTATTCCTGCCCCAATCTCCGTCTTGTAACGCTCCAACGACAGTGATGTTTTTCTCCGGAGCGTCCACGTCAACGTCCAAATTGTAGACCAACTCCCGATGATCGCCTTCGTTCCAGTCTTCTCCGGCGCCTTCTTTTGCGTGAAGGATCGTAGTAACTCCCTGCTTGACGATTACTTGGAATTCGGAGTCTTCCTTATCGTCGGAGCCGGTCGCCACCGTGACGATGATATTGTTAATTTTCTCGGGCATAGTGAGTCTCCTTCTAAGCGACAATCTCCCTTTGCGTGAGAGCCCTTGCAGCCGCACGCCCGGTTCAACGACCCGGCTTTACCGGGCGTTCTCCGCAACTTGGCCCTCGGGTTTGTTACAAGTTCGCATCATAGTTCTGATGCAAGTGCGACCGCTGTCGCGCAGGACAGAAATGGGATCTTCCTCGCTTTCGTTAGAGCCATCGTTGCAGCCCTTAAAGGGGCACACGAAAGCCCTCTGTATCAAGGAATTGCCCTTCAATCCGAAGTCGCTCGCCCGATCTATCGAATCTGACCAGGCCTCGAAATCTATGGAATCGCAATCCGGCGAGTAATGTAGGCGTTGTTCTCCCAATACGTTCTGCGGTTGGCGATCACCGGATCTGTCGCGGCGGGTTGTAAGTTGCCGTCGATGTCGGTCGCCCTTGATCGAATCGTGTGTTCTCCGGAAGCCGGCATGCCCCAGTCGAAGCTCCAGAACCGCCAGGAGTATCCTCGGGAGCGGCCCGCCGCGGGCGTATCCAACACCGCCGGCCGCCACGCGCCGTCGTCGATCTGCACTTCGACCCCCGCGATTTGTGCATGCCATGCGGCGCCCATCACCGAATACCTCCCGCCCTGCCGCGTCACTTTGGCCGGCGCCGATTTCAGCCGCACCGGCCCTACCGTCGTGAACGTCCAGACCGCCTGGCTATCTCGCCTTTCCTCGCGGATGGTGACATAGTCCCGCGCCATGAACTTGCCCACGAAACGGTGATCGAGGACTTCGATGCGGTTCAGCCACTTGACGTTCGCCACGCCGTACCAGCCCGGAGCGATCAGCCGCACCGGATATCCATTGGCTGCCGGCAGAGGTCCGCCGTTGAGCTCGTAGCAAATCAGGTTGTCCTGATGCAGAGCTTCGGCGAGCGACATGCTTCTGGCAAACTGCTCGGTGATGGTCAGATCCTGGCCGCCCGTCGTATCCGGCTCAACCCTGCCCGTCTGTCCTGGCCCGGTGATTCCCGAGTTGTCGCGAATCGTAACCTCTCCGCTATCGGCGCCCCAGAACACGACTTCCGAGGCGCCGTCGGCAAGACCGGCGCTGAGCAGGATCGGCGCCAGTGGAGTACCTCCCCAGCGGCCATTTCCGATTCCCCCCCTGAAGAAGGGGAACGCGCTGTTACCGGAACATTCCAACGTAAATTCGACCTCCCGGCGGTCTCGTGCCTTGAGATCGGCAATGGTCAGAGAGCGGGGCCGGTCCACCATACCGGCGATGTCCACGCGCCATCTCGTCTCATCCAGGTTGGCGGGTATCCCATAGTGATTCACGCTAAAGAAATTGTTGGCGCTGATGATCCGCGAATCGAGCGACTCCCATCGCAACAGGTTCCCGATGGCGGCAGGGATCGGATTGGCAGGCGGCTGGTCAAGCCATGGAATCACTTCCGGGGCGCTTTGCCCGAAGGCGCCCGGTGGCCCAATCAGCCGCAACACGGTGAGTTGACCCAGCGCGCTGCCGCCTCCCTTCAGGAATCCCCGTCGTGATGTTGGTTTCGAGTTCATGGGCGAAATTGTGCCGCTTAGCGCGCCGCGGCCACAAGACAATTAACTGTCTCCCCCGATCGATGTGATCCGAAAGAACTTAGATGAAGTTATCTTTCAGGGCAAAATTTCGGGAAGTTTGTGATAGTATCAGGTTCCCAGAAACGAGGAGCATGGGTCCCCTTCCGGAGCGCTTTCGGTTTGGCAGTTTCGAATTGGACCGCCGGAACGGCGAGTTGCGTAAGAGTGGTCTGCGAATCCACCTCGAAAACCAGCCATTTCGCGTTCTTGCGATGCTGAGTTCCCGTCCCGGTGAGATTGTGACTCGCGACGAACTGAAGGAAGCGATCTGGGCTTCCGATACACATGTCGATTTCGACCGCGGGTTGACCAGAGCCGTAAACAAAATGCGGCTGGCGTTGGGCGACTCGGGCGCGAATCCGCGATTCGTGGAAACGGTGCCCAGGCGGGGTTATCGATTCGTCGCGCCAGTAACTCACATCCAGTCAACCGGAGAAGAACTTCTCGCGACTGATTCGACCACGCCGGAGTTGGCATCCACTGAGCCGCCGCCTGTCCTCGAAGAACCGCCTCCCAGGCGGCGGGCTTCGTGGACGGTGTTGGGGGTAGCGGTTGCCGTAGCTGTAGGCGCGGCCGCATGGTGGGCGCTGCTGAGAAAGCCGGCGAAAGTTTCTCCAGCCCGGTCCGGGTACGAAAGGGGAATGGCCTTAATCCGCGAACTTTCGTTGCCAAAGGTGCGGCAGGGCATTGATGAGCTCCGCCAATCCGTCCAGGACGATCCGAATTTCGCACCGGCGTGGGCCGGACTCTCCCAGGCGGCTATCCTTCTGGATCCTACCGCGGCGGACACCGCCATCGAATATGCCAGGCGTTCGGTGGATCTGGACCCCGGTTGTGGAGAGTGCCACGGAATCCTGGGAAAGCTCTTGTTTACGACTAAGTGGAATTGGGAGGAAGCGGGTATCCACTTAGAAAAGGCCTCGGCACTGAAGCCGGACTCTTCTTCTATCCAGGTCTCGCTGGCGATGAGGGAGGCCGCGCTGGGGCGGGTCACCGAAGCTCTCCATATCATCGAGCAAGCCGCGAAACGCTTCCCTGAAGCGCTAAATATTGGAACCAACCGCGCTCAGTTTCTTTACCTCCAACGGGACTATGACGGTGCCATCCGCGAAAGCGACCGGATGCACGCGATGAACCTTACCAGCGGTCTGGAATGGAAAGCCTATTCTCTGTTTCAACAGGGCCGCCACGCGGATGCGATCTATGCCCTGCATGGCTTCCTGGGATCCTGGTCGTCCGCCTCGCCCGACGTGATTGCCAGTCGCCGGAATGCAGCGGTGACGCGCTTCATGAGCGCGGGCCTTCCTGCAGCCCTTGGCGATCTGCTAAAGCTCACCGGCTCTCCGCCCGCCGCCCGCATCCATTCCCACAACCGTGCCCGTTGGCTGATGCTGCTGGGCAGGCACGATGAGGCGATAAAGGAACTGACCGTGGCGGTGGACGCAGGACTCACCGACATCATTTTCCTCAAGGTGGACCCGGTCTTCGATCCCATCCGCTCCGACCCGGCCTTCCGGAGCATTTTGAGAACCGTCCGATTGGACAGCTAAGCAGCGGCCGAACCGGTGTATCTTAAAGGATGCAGCAAGGAGAAAAATAGATGAATTTGGCGAAAGCGGCACTGCTTTTCAGCGCGGCGGCGGCTTGGGCGCAAGTCAATGTGGGCGACCACAAGCCCGAAGCCAGCCTGCCCTTCCAGATGAAGACGGTGGCCACCTTTGGACTGCCTTGGCGCATTGCCTTCCTGCCGGATGGCCGTATGCTGGTGACCGAGAAGATCGGGCCGGTCTGGCTGGTGTCGCCGCAGGGAGAAAAGATCGCTCCGTTGTCCGGCACGCCCGCCGTCTATTGGCAGGGCCAGAATGGCATGCTGGGCGTCTACGTTTCGCCCCATTTCGCCACCGACCAGAGTGTCTACCTCACCTATATCGAGCCGGGAGAGTATGGCGGGAGCCAGGTGCTGGCCCGCGGCAAACTCATCACCGGGCGCGTGAACCGCCTCGAGAATTTCGAAGTGCTGTGGCGCCAGATGCCCAGGGGCAAGGGCGGACAGGCGGGCGGGCAGATTGCGTTCTCACCCGATGGCCAGTACATCTACATGTCCGTTGGCGACCGCCAGCGCATGGTGCCCGCGCAGGATCCCAACCAGCCCGTCGGCAAGATCCTCCGCCTCACGCTTGATGGCAAGCCGGCCCCGGGCAATCCCAACTATGGCAAAACGGGCGCCGCCAGCATTCCCCTGATCGATCCGCCCCGTGACACCGAACTCGCCAAGACGGCGAACGTGGTCAGCACCTATACCTTTCCCAGCCCCAACCTGACACCGGCCGAAACCTGGGCCAGCGGTTTCCGCGCCCCCTATGGTCTGGCTTTTTCACCCACGGGCGAACTGTGGGAAGTGGAACATGGCCCCCGCGGCGGCGACGAATTGAACCTCATAGAGAAGGGCAAGAACTACGGCTGGCCGGTTGTCTCGTTCGGCAAGAACTACAACGAGGTGCCGATTCCCAGCCACGACTCGCGCCCCGAGTTCGCCAAGCCCGTGCTCTATTGGGTGCCGGTGATCGCACCCGGCAACCTGATGTTCTACCGCGGCAACAAGACCTTCCCGCAATGGCAGGGCAGCGGCTTCATTAGCGGCATGGCCACCATGTCGATTACGCGCCTCATTTTCGACGGCAAGGGCGGGGCCAAGACGGCCGAGCGCTGGGAAGTCGGCAAGCGCATCCGCGATGTGGCGGAAGGCCCGGATGGCTCTCTCTGGCTGCTCGAAGACGCCAATCCCGGCGCGCTGATCCACGTCACGCCCAAGTAAACGGCCCGGCCCCCACAGACCGAAGACCCGTTCCAACGACAGTGTTGTCTTCACAGTACACCGTTGTGCTAGCATGACGGTGTTTTGTACAAAGGACTGCCGGGTCGCGCGCTTCTCTTGGCCTCGGGGCTGCTCTCGCTTCAGCGGGCCATACCCGCCCAGTCCACAAAGGCCGAACTTTTTGGCACCGTCCGCGATGCGTTGAAACTCGCCGTCGGCAACGCGGAGGTGCGGCTGACCAACGCGCTGACGGGAATCGTGTCGGCGTCGCCAACCGGCCCGGACGGACGGTATCAGTTCCTGGCCGTGCCGGCGGGCGAGTATCGCCTGAGCGTGGCGCGGGACGGCTTCGCGCCGCTGATGCGAGATGGGATCATGCTTCGCGTCGGCGACCGCACCGGCATCGACCTCGACCTGAAGGTCGGCGACGCTAGCCAGTCCGTGCAGGTTACCGCCGCCGCGCCGCTGTTGCAGTCGAGCCGCGGCACGGTCAGCTTCGTGGTCGAGCAAAAAAGAGTCGCGACGCTGCCGCTTGACGGGCGCAACTTCGTGCCGCTCATCGCCCTTTCCCCGGGGGTGAACCTTCCGCCGGGCAACCTGCTGCCGCGCATCAACGGTTCGCGGCCGCGCGTCAGCGAGTACATTTACGACGGCATCAGCGTGCTGCAGCCCGAACCCGGGCAGGTGGCGTTCTATCCGATCGTCGACGCCATCGAAGAATTCCGCGTCGAAGTAAACAGCTACTCGGCCGAGTACGGACGTTCGAACGGCGGCGTCATCATGGTGAACCAGAAGCCGGGCTCGAACCAACTGCACGGCACGCTGTTTGAGTTCTTCCGCAATGAGAGGCTGAATGCGCGCAACCTGTTCGCCACTGCCGGACCAAAGCCCCGGTTCCGGCGCAATCAGTCCGGTTTCGTTTTGGGCGGGCCGATCCGGAAGAACCGCGCCTTTTTCTTCGCCGACTGGCAGAGCACCCGCTTGAACACGGGCGTGGTGCGCACCAGCACGGTGCCAACCACCGCTCAACGCCGGGGCGTTTTCACCAACGCGCTGTTCGATCCCGCCACTACGCGCCGCGCCGATGGCGCCTGGTTACGGGACGCTTTCCCGGGCAACGCCATTCCAGCCTCGCGTATGGACCGCGCGGCTCTGGCCGTTGCCGGCCGCTACCCCGGCCCCAACGTTTTCACAGCCACCGGAGCGGAAGCCGCGGCCAACAATTACCGCCGGGCGGGCAACGACGATACGGTGGCCGATCAGTTCGATGGCCGCCTGGACCGTTACTTCGGTACGCGGCATCGGGTCTTCGGACGCTACTCCTTCCTGCGCGACGACACCACACCCACCACGCCGTTGCCGGATGGCAGCGGAAATCTCACCGCGGGCGTGATCGGCGACACTCTGACGCGGGCCGGCAGCCTGGCGGCCGAACACACGCTTACCCTGTCGGCGGCTTCGGTGAATCAGTTGCGCTTCGGCTACACCCGGCGCAAGTTCGATCGCAGTTCCGGCCGATTGACCCAGCCCCTGTCGCAGGCGACGCAGATACCCAATATCCCCGCCACTTCCTTTCCCGATGTACTGCCGGGATACGATGTCGCCGGCTTCCAGCAACTGGGCCCCCCGGCCAGCGGCAACGCCCATTTCACGACATCTGTGACGCAGCTCATCGACAACTATTCCCTGGTCCGAAGCAGCCACAGCCTGAAGGTGGGAACCGACATTCGCCTGCAGACGCTCGATGTGCTGCAGCCGCCAAGCCCCACCGGCAATTTCCAGTTCACCAGCATTTTTACTGGCGGCCTTTCTCCGGCCGGCGCCGTCGCCGCCAACACCGGCAACGCCTTCGCGTCGTTCCTGGCGGGGCAGGTGGGGCGCTTCAGCATCGATGCGCAGCCGGAAGTCATCAAGCCCCGCGCCCGTATCGCGGAGTTCTTCCTGCAGGACGATTGGCGCGCCACTCGCCGCCTGACGTTGAACCTCGGCGTCCGTTACACGCTGAACTTTCCTTCCACGGTGGTAAACGACCGCGGGGCCGTATTCAACTTGAACACGCAGGAGCTCGACCAGTTGGGCACGAACGGAACCTCACGCGCCGCGCGGAATCTGGAAAAGAAAAATTTTGCGCCGCGCGTAGGTCTCGCGTTCAAGGTGACGGATTCGTTCGTCATGCGCGGCGGCTACGGCATGACCTGGATTGAGCAGGCGGGTATCACCACGCCGTTCACCACGCCGCTGTTCCCTTTCATTCAAACGCTCGGCCAGCAGACGCTCGACAACATCAACCCCGCCTTCGTCCTATCGCAAGGCCCCACGGTCACCGTACAGCCGGCCAATTCCGGCTCCGGCCTCGGCCAGGGTGTGTTCGGCGTACAGCGCAACAATGGCAGCGGCTATGCCCAGCAGTGGAATTTCACGCTGCAAAAGACATTCCGGACCGACTGGAGCGTGGAGGCCGGCTACCTTGGCTCGAAGCTCACGCGCCTCGGTGTGCCCGATGTCAACCTCAACCAGCTATCGGTGGAGCAACTCGCGCTTGGCGCCCAGTTGACGCAGCAGGTGTCCAATCCCTACTTCGGCCAGATCCCCGCCAATACGTCGCTTGGAACAGCGACGATCGCGCGCGGCCAGTTGCTGCGTCCATATCCGCGTTTCACCACGGTTACGCTCTACCGCAACAACATCGGCCATTCCACTTATCACTCGTTCCAATCCAGGGTCGAAAAGCGCTTCTCCGGCGGGCTCACTTTTACGGCCGCCTATACCTTCTCGCGCCTGATCGACGATGCGGGCGCCGTGTTCGACTCCGCCGTGCTGACCGGGCCGGTGGCGAATTTTCAGGCGGCCGACAGCTTCAACAAGCGTCTGGAGAAGGATGTCTCCACCGGCAACGTCCCGCATATTTTCTCCTCGGGCTTCGTCTATGAGCTTCCGTTGGGGCGCGGGCGTGCCAACTCCCTCGGCGGGTGGCGCGACACGCTGGCCGGCGGCTGGCAGATCGCCGGCATCGCCAGAGCCCAATCGGGGAGCCCCCTCGCGGTTACGCAGGCCACCAACCTGAACGCGTTTGCCGGCTTCGGCATTCAGCGCCCAAACCGGCTGTCCAATCCCACGCTGGCCGCAGGGCAACGTGGCACCGGCCGCTGGTTCGACACGGCCGCCTTCGGCCAAGCCGCCCAACTCACCATCGGAAACGCCTCGCGCAATCCGGTGGTTGGGCCCGGTTACAGGACGCTGGACGCGATGCTGGGCAAGACGTTCCGCTTGAGTGAGCGCGCCGGCCTGGAGTTCCGTGCCGAGGCCTTCAATACCACCAACACGCCACCCCTCGGCAATCCCAACGGAAGCTTCGGCAACGCCGCCTTTGGCACGATCACCACCGCGCTCGACCCGCGCGTGTACGAGTTCGTTCTGAAGCTGCAGTTCTGACCGTAAGGCTAGAATAGGGGAGTCATGTATACGCGACGTCCGCGTTTGACCGCCTAAACTTTCCACTGACGGAATGGAGACGACCTATGAAGGCGTGCTGCTGGATGAGGTTCTCAAGGCCGCCGGCGCGGCGAGCGGCATCGTGAAAGTACGTGTCGAGAATCGTCTGGCGCAAATCCGCAAGAGCCGGGGAGTAGGCGCCTCGGACATGGCCCGCCGTGTCAACGTCAGCCGCCAGACCATCTATGCGATCGAGGCCGGAACGTACGTGCCCAACACGGAAGTCGCGTTGAATCTCGCCCGCCAGTTGGAAGTCACCGTGGACGAGCTGTTTTCGCTGCGGGAGGAGCCGGCGGCCGGGGCCGAAGCGCTGGCGGCGGAAGTGTTGAGCGCGGAGCCTCCTTCCAAAGGCCAGCCGGTACGCATCTGCCAGATCGGCGCCCGCTGGGTCGGTGTACCCGTCAGCGCATCTCCTTATTACATGCCCGAAGCCGATGGCGTCGTCAAGACCACCAGCCGGACCAAGGGGCGCGCCGGCCTGCTGGTGTTCGCCAAGGACGAAGCCGCTCAGAAACGCATCGTGCTGGCGGGCTGCGATCCGGCCACGGGCTTGCTTTCGCGCATGGTGGAGAAGGTCAGCGGCGTGGAAGTGGTGACGGCCGGGGCTTCGAGCAGACTCGCTTTGAGTTGGATGGTGGAGGGCAAGGTGCACATCGCCGGGTCGCACCTGGAAGATCAGAAGACAGGCGAGTTCAACCTGCCGTTCCTGCGAAAGCAATTCCCGGATGAGGACCTCGCCGTCGTCACGTTTGCCCGCTGGGAGGAAGGCTTCGTCGTGGCGGCCGGCAATCCGAAAGAGATCCGGAAGCCGGAAGACCTAGCACGCAAGGGCATTCGAATGGCCAACCGGGAGCCGGGTTCGGGCAGTCGCGCCTTGCTCGACAAGCTGCTCGAAAAGGCGGGCGTGGACGCCGCGCGCGTGGCCGGCTACGACAAGGTGTCGTTTGGGCACCTGGCGGCCGCCTATTGCGTTCTAACCGGCGAGGCCGATACCTGCCTTGCCACCCGTTCCGCCGCGCAAACCTTCCATCTCGATTTCGTGCCGTTGCACGGTGAGCGCTACGATCTGGTCATGCGCCGCCGGACCGCGGCACTTCCCGCCGTCAAGGCGTTTCTCGATGTGCTCCAGCGGGCGGCGCTGCGGAGGAAACTGGAGGTCCTGGCTGGCTATGACACTTCGCAAACCGGATCGGTCGTGATGTAATGTCCTGGCGGCACGGTTGACGCACCACCCTGTTTTCCGATATCTGTAACAATCGTAGAGAGGGCCTCCCCAACCGATGACACCGAAGTTGTTTCCTCTGCTGGCCGCGCTGGCCTTGCCCGCCTTTGCCGTCGAGTTCAACCGTGAGATCCGGCCCGTGCTTTCCGACAAGTGTTTCACCTGCCACGGACCGGACGATAAGAACCGCGCGGCGAAACTGCGGCTCGATACCGAGACCGGCGCGCGGGCGGTGATCGTTCCGGGCGACGCTTCAAAGAGCGTTCTCTACCAGCGCATTACGCAGCCGAACAAAGCGCTCCGCATGCCACCGGCGCACACCGGCAACACGCTGAGCGAGCGCGATGTCGCCAACATCAAAGCCTGGATCGACGAGGGCGCCAAGTGGCAGGGACACTGGTCTTTCATCGCCCCGGTGCGGCCCGAACTCCCGAAGGTCTCGAACTCCTCCTGGGCCAAGAACGACATCGACCGGTTCATCCTCGCGCGGCTCGACAAGGAAGGGTTGAAACCATCGCCCGAAGCCAGCCGCGCCACGCTGATCCGCCGTGTCTCGTTCGACCTCACCGGCATCGGGCCCACGCCCCAAGAGGTGGATGCTTTCGTCAACGACACGTCGCAGGACGCCTATGAGAAGGTGGTGGCGCGGCTGCTCGAATCGCCGCGCTATGGCGAGCGCATGGCCGTTCGTTGGCTCGACGCGGCGCGCTACGCCGATACGAATGGATACCAGACCGACGCCGAACGGTTCATGTGGCGCTGGCGCGACTGGGTGATCGAAGCGTTCAACAAGAACATGCGCTTCGACCAGTTCACCGTCGAACAGCTTGGCGGCGACCTGCTGCCGAATGCGCGGCGCGACCAGATCATCGCCACCGGCTTCAACCGCAACCATCGCGGCAATGGCGAAGGCGGCAGCATCGCGGAAGAATTTCTGGTGGAATATGGCGTCGATCGCGTCGATACCACTTCCACCGTTTGGATGGGGCTCACGCTCGCCTGCAGCCGCTGTCACGATCACAAGTACGACCCGCTCCAACAGAAGGAGTTCTACAGCTTTTTCGGGTTCTTTAACAACATTCCGGAAAAGGGCAAGGTGTTCAAGTACGGGAATTCGCCGCCGCTGATCCCTGCGCCCACGGCGAGCCAGGAAGCGAAGCTCGCGGCGATCGAAGCCGATCTCAACAAAGCCGATACCCGTTTCGAGCGTCTGTATGAGGAGCGCAAGAGCGCGCAAGCGCAATGGGAGCGCGGCGTGGATCGCGGCCAGTTCATCGACTGGGCGCCCCATGCCTACATGGCCGCCCATTACAAATTGGATGGCGAAGCGCCGGGCAAACTGCAAGGCGGCGAGGCAGCTTTTCAGGCCGGCAAATACGGCCAGGCGCTATCGCTCGACGGCAAGCGCTTCGTCGAAGCGGGCGACATCGGCAAATACGGCATGTACAGCAAGTTCACGCTGGCCGCCTGGGTGAAACCTTCTTCGGGCGACAGCGCCATCGTCTCGCGCGGGGAAGACGTCGAAGAGCAGGCCGGCTATGGACTCTATCTCAAGAACGGGAAATTGCAGGCCAACCTGATTGTGCGATGGCTCGACGACTGCCTGCGCGTGGAAACCGAACAGGCGGTGCCGCTGAACCAATGGACGCATGTGGCCATGACCTACACCGGCACACGCACCGCCGACGGTTTGCGCCTCTATATCAATGGGGAACGCGCCAGGCTGAAGTACATCGTCGACGATTTGAACCAGGACTTTGTCTCGAAACACCCGCTGCGGCTGGGCGCGGGCCAGGGATTCCGGTTTGAGGGCGAGTTGGACGACGTGCGGATCTACGACGCCGCGCTGACGCCCGCTCAAGCGGCGGTTCTCGCCACCTCCGCGCCGGTGAACGAACTGGTGGGCGTCGCCTCCGGTGCACGCACACGCGCTCAGGCGGACAAGATCGAATGGTGCTTCCTCGATCAGTACGCCCCGGCGCCGATCCGCGAGGCGTGGGCGAGTCGAAACCTGCTGGCCAAGCAGCGCGAACTGTTCGTCGACAGCCTGCCGACGGTGATGGTCATGCAGGAAAAATCGGCGCCCACACCGACGTTTGTTTTGAATCGCGGCCAGTATGACCGGCCGGGAGAACGGGTTTCGCGCGGGGTGCCGAAGGCATTGCCGCCGCTTCCTTCCGACGCTCCCGTGGACCGGCTGGGCCTGGCGCGCTGGCTGGTTTCCGGCAGTCACCCGTTGACCGCGCGCGTCACGGTCAATCGCTATTGGCAGATGATTTTCGGCACCGGCATCGTCAAGACGGTGGAGGATTTCGGTTCCCAGGGCGAATGGCCCGTGCATCCGGAGCTGCTCGACTGGCTGGCGACGGAGTTCGTCCGCACCGGGTGGGACGTGAAGGCGATGATGAAGACAATCGTCACCAGCGCCGCCTACCGGCAATCGTCGAAGGCCACGCCCGAATTGTTGCAGCGCGATCCGGAAAACCGGCTGCTGGCGCGCGGCTCGCGGTTCCGCCTGGCGCCGGAAATGGTGCGCGATCAGGCGCTGGCCGCTTCCGGGCTGCTGGTGGAAAAGCTGGGTGGACCTTCGGTGAAGCCATACCAGCCGAAGGGCCTTTGGACGGAGTTGGCGGGCGGCGCCGACTACGCGCGCGATCACGGCGAGGCGCTTTATCGCCGCGGCATGTATACCTATTGGAAGCGCGCGGTTCCGCCGCCGGGCTTGATGACGTTCGATTCGGCGGGCCGCGAAACGTGCACGGTGCGTGAGAATCGCACCAATACGCCGCTGCAGGCCCTGACGCTGATGAACGATGAAACCTACCTCGAAGCCGCGCGCAAGATGGCCGAGCGCATGATGCGCGAAGGCGGCACGACGGCCGAGGCCCGCATCGGCTATGGGTTCCGTCTGGCGGCCGCACGCCAGCCCGCCGATCGCGAGGCGTCCGTTCTCAAAGCCAGCTTCCAGCGCAATCTCGATCGCTATCAGAGCGACCCGAAAGCCGCCGCCGCCTTGCTGGCTCAAGGAGAATCGCCGGCCGATTCCACTCTGAACCAACAGGAATTGGCCGCCTACGCCACCGTGGCCAGCCTGATTCTGAATCTCGATGAAACGGTGACCAAGGAGTAGAGATATGGACGGACTGCTCAAAACACGCCGCTATTTCTTCTCGCGCGCCAGTGCCACGCTCGGCATTCCGGCGCTTGCCAGTCTGTTGAAAGGCGACCTCGGCGCGGCCGAAACCGATACCTTCCCCGGGCTGCCCCATTTCGCGCCCAAGGCCAAGCGCGTGATCTATCTGTTCCAATCGGGTGGCCCGTCGCAGCTTGACATGTTCGACTGGAAGCCCGCGCTGAGCGGCATGCGCGGCAAGGATCTGCCGGATTCGGTGCGCCAGGGCCAGCGGCTCACCGGCATGACGGCCACCCAGACCAGCTTTCCCATCGCGCCGACCATGTACAAGTTCGCCCAGCACGGCCAATCGGGAGCGTGGTTCAGCGAGCTGCTGCCGAAGCTCGCCGGCATGGCCGATCAACTCACGTTCATCAAGTCGATGCACACCGACGCGATCAATCACGATCCGGCGGTGACGTTCTTCCAGACCGGCTTCATACTCGCCGGCCGGCCGTCGATCGGATCGTGGCTTGCCTATGGACTCGGCAGTGAGAACAAGGATCTGCCGGCGTTCGTGGTCATGATCTCGCAGGGCACGGGTAACCCCTCCGATCAGCCGCTGTACGACCGGTTGTGGGGCTCGGGCTTCCTGCCCACGCGGTATCAGGGCGTGAAGTTCCGGTCGGTGGGCGATCCGGTGTTGCACATCAAGAACCCCGAAGGCATCGATGCCGGTTCGCGCCGCCGCTTCATCGACGAGTTGAGCGAGTTGAACAACATGAAACTCGCCGATTACGGCGACCCGGAAATCGCCACCCGCGTGGCGCAGTATGAGATGGCGTTCCGGATGCAGAGTTCGGTGCCCGATCTGATCGACGTATCGAAGGAGCCCGATCGCATCTTCGAGATGTATGGCACCGAATCGCGGCGGCCCGGGTCCTTCGCCGCCAACTGCCTGCTGGCGCGGCGCCTGGCCGAGCGCGGCGTGCGTTTCATCCAGTTGTTTCACCGCGGCTGGGATCAGCACAACAAGCTGCCGAAGCACATTCCCGGACAGTGCCGCGATATGGATCAGGCTTCGGCGGCGCTGATCACCGATTTGAAGGAGCGCGGCTTACTGGACGATACGCTGGTGGTCTGGGGCGGCGAATTCGGGCGCACCGTCTATTGCCAGGGCAAGCTGACCGAAGACGACTACGGGCGCGATCATCATCCGCGCTGCTTCACCATGTGGATGGCCGGGGGCGGTCTGAAACCGGGCGTCACTTTCGGCGAGACGGACGATTTCAGCTACAACATCGTGAACGATCCGGTGGATGTGCATGACTTGCACGCCACGTTGCTGCACTGCCTGGGCGTCGATCACACCAAGCTGACGTTCAAGTTCCAGGGGCGGCATTTCCGGCTGACGGATATTCATGGCAAGGTGGTGCGGCCGATTCTGGCGTAGGCGGTCAACTAAAAAACATCGTGAGGGGAAGGCCGAAGCGCCGCGCGAGTCTATCTGCTTCAGCCCGCCCTCCTGCATCAAATGCCCCACCAATGCCAAAGGCTTCAATGCTTCCAGGCGGCCCTTCATACGCCGTTCGTCATAGTCGTCCACCAGGCGCTCGATCAACTCGATCAACCTGTTATCTTCCGCCGTCCTGCCTCCACATTCACCCGGTCATAGTCTTCATGAGTCAATAGCGCGCGAAAGAATAGCCGCCGCAACTCCCAACTCACGCAGCAAAGCAATCGGTGGTTGTTGCCGCCCAGCTGCCCCATTCCGCGGCGGAAATGACAGTCAACCAGCTCGCGACCGGCGTCATTGAACTCGGGCCGGCCGCCCGGTTGCCCTTACCCCGCTCATTTCGCCGCGGCCTGGCGGATCAACTGCTCGGCATGCTTCAGCGCCTCCGGCGTCAGGCTGCCCGAAAGCATCCGCCCAATCTCTTCGGTGCGCAAGTCCCCGGCCCGCTCCTCGATGGTTGCGGCGGTGCGGCCTTTTACTTCCTTCTTGTCGACAACGTAGTGGCGATCGGCGAAGCTGGCGATCTGGGCCAGATGCGTGACGCACAGTACCTGATTGCCGCCGGCGATCTGCTTGAGCCGCCGCCCCACCGTATCGCCCACCTTGCCGCCGATGCCCGCGTCCACCTCATCGAACACCAGCGTGCGCATCACGCCCTCGGGTGCGCTTGAAGCGGCGGTCACGCAGGTCTTCAAAGCGAGCGCCACGCGCGAAAGCTCGCCGCCCGAGGCAATGCGGTCGAGCGGCTTCGGCTCCTCTCCGGCGTTGGCCGAAAACAGCAGCTGCACTTCGTCGTAGCCGCGCGCGGTCCACGCACCTTCGGAAAACTCGACTCGAAACCGAGCCCGCTCCATGGCCAGCGACGCCAGTTCGCGTTCCATTTTCTTTTCGAGCTTCCTTGCGGCTTCGCGGCGGGCGGCGCTGAGCCGTGCCGCCGCGTCACGATAGGCCGCCGCCCGCTCGTCGAGGGCCGCTTTCAATCCGGCGCGCCGCGCTTCGGCGTTCTCCGCCGTATCCAGATTGCGGCGCGTGGTGTCGTAGAAAGCCAGGATATCGGCGATCGCCGGACCGTACTTGCGCTTGAGTCGCTCGATCGCCGCCAGCCGCCCTTCCAGGTGATCGAGGCGCGCCGGGTCGGCTTCCAGATCGCCCACGTAATCGCGCAACGCGAACGAGGTTTCCTCCAGCGCGATTTCGGCCGCGCGCATCGATTCGAGCAGCGGCTTCATCGCCGCCTCGTCGATGCGGCCGAGTTCGTCCACGCGCTTGCGCGCCGTCCGAATCTGCGCCAGCGCCGACTGGGGCGAATCGTACAGGGACTGGTAGGCCGCCGACGCGTTCTCTTCCAGTTTCGAAACGTTCTGCAGCCGCCGCCGCTCCAGGTTCAGCGTCTCATCTTCGCCCGCCTTGGGAGACACGGCCTCGATTTCCTTGACCTGATGCGCCCATAAATCGGATAATCGGGTCCGTTCCTGTTCGGTACGGTCGAGATCTTCGAGCGCCGCGCGCGCCTGCCGCCACAGGCCGTGCGAACCGGCCGTAGCCGCCATGGGAATTTCGAGCCGGGCGAAATCGTCTAAAACGTCCAGTTGCGCGTCTCTATCAAAGAGGAGCTGTTGATCGTGCTGCCCGTGTATGTCGCCCAGGTAGGGCGCGATTTCCTTGAGCAGGCCGGCCGTCACCGGGCGGCTGGCGGCGAAGGCGCGCGATTTGCCGTTGGGCAGAATCTCGCGCTCCAGCAGCAATTCTCCATCCTCGGCGGCAAGACCCGCTTCCTCAAGCTTGGCGCGCAGTCCGCCCGATTCCGGCAGTTCGAAGATGCCCGAAATGCGGGCGCGATCGCTGCCGCCGCGCACCATCTCCGCCGCCGCCCGGCCGCCGAACAGCAGCCCCAGCGCGCCCACCAGAATCGACTTGCCGCTGCCGGTCTCGCCGGTCAGCACGTTGAAGCCCGCGTGAAAGCGCACCCGCAGGCGGTCAATGACGGCGTAGTTCTCCACGATCAGTTCGACCAGCATGGAAACTATCGCTCAGGATAGCAAGACTAAGCTGAAACATTCCTGTATGATTTTGTTTGGAGGAAATTTGCCGTTCTCACCGCCGCTGGCCTTGCTGCAGATCCGGTTCGCGGATCTGATCAGCTTCAACAAGCCGATCCCCCTGATGGTGCTGTTGCTTCTTCTGGCCTTCTCCATCCTTTCCTGGACGATCATCTTTTCCAAGTGGGGGCAGCTTAAGAAAGCGCGGGCGCTCAACGTGAGTTTTCTGCGCGCCTTCCGCAAGGCGAGCACGCTTGAGTCGATGGCCATCGCGGGGGAGCAGTTTCGCGACGCGCCGGCGGCCTACGTCTTCGGTTTCGGCTATGAGGAAGTCGCCCGGCAGGTGAAACAGGGCGGCCGGCTGCGCAACAAGACCGCCATCGAGCGGCTGTTGCAAGTGGGCATCAGCGAAGAGATGTCGATTCTCGAAAAGCGGCTGAACCTGCTGGCGACCAGCGCCACGGTCTGTCCCTTCATCGGCCTGTTCGGCACGGTGGTGGGCATCATCGACGCATTCAATCAATTGACGACGGCCGGCGCTGCCAGCCTGCGCGCCGTGGGACCCGGCATCGCCCACGCGTTGTTCGCCACCGCGCTCGGTCTGTTCGCCGCCATTCCGGCGGCCATCTTCTATAACCACTTCGGCCACGTGCTGAAGGAGATCGGCGCGCGCCTGGACGATTTTTCGCTCGAATTCATGAACCTCACCGAGAAGAGCTTCGAGGAGTAGCCCATGGCCTTTTCAAACGGGGGGGCCGGAATCGGCCGGCGCGGGCGCCACTCCGACTACCCGGCGATGGCGGAAATCAACGTCGTTCCGCTGGTGGACGTGGTACTGGTGCTGCTGATCATCTTCATGCTCACCGCGCAGGTGATGGAGTTTGGCCTCGAGATCGACGTGCCCAAGGTGACCCAACAGCGCAATAGCGCCGACCCGCTGCCGGTGATTTCGATCTCAAAGACCGGCACCTCCTATCTGAATGAAAACGCGGTGAACATCAACGACCTTGAAGGCGCGGTGCGCAAACGCTTTGGCGCCGATACCAAGGCCGTCTATATCAAGGCGGATAAAGAGGTCACCTGGGACACGCTGGCCCAGATCGTGAGCGCGGCCAATAAGGCCAAGTTTGAAGTGCGGCTGGTGACCAAACCGCAAGATATCGCCGACCGCAGACGATAATGGCTATGATGGCGCAGGCACACGCGATGGAGCCGGCCGGCGGGCTGGGAGGCTCGCTGGTGAAGTCCGTCGTGTTTCACGGCGCGCTATTTCTGGTCACCGCCGGATGGGCCTGGTATACGCGGATCCACATCGTCCCCTTCGGCGATGAGAATGCCGTGGGCGGAGTCACCGTGGTCGCCACCGATGGCATCCCGATGCCGCAGCAATCGGGCCGGGTCAATCCGGTGGCCAACGACACCAAGTCACAGGTGCCCGATCAGCCGAAGCCCATCGTCCGGCAGGAAGAACGCGACGATCCGGACGCGGTGCAACTGGAGCCCGGACGCAAAAAGAAAAAGAAGCTGACGCCGTTTGAGGAGCGCATTCTCGCCCAGCAGAAGAAACTGGCCGAAGAAGACTTACGGCCGGAACAGGTAAACTCCTCCACCGGACGCACCACCGTCAGCCCGCTGTTCAGCCAGAGCACCACCGGCGCCGGCGGCACGGTGGGCACCGGTAATCCCTTCGGCAGCCGGTTTGGCTGGTATGCGCAACTGATCACGCAGCGGATTTCGCAGAAATGGCGCACACAGGACGTCGACGCCAGGATCAGTTCGGCCAATATCTGCTCCGTGCTCTTCGAGATCATGAAGGACGGCCGCGCTCGCGATGTCAAGGTGTCGCAATCGAGCGGCAGCTATGAAGTGGACCGCTCGGCCGAACGCGCCATCGTCGAGGCCAGCCCCTTCCCTCCCCTTCCCGACGGTTTTGAACGCGACTCGGCTCGCGTGCAGATGAACTTCCAGTTCAAACGATGAATCTCACCATGTCCATTCGAAAAATAGCGCTGACCGTTCTCGCGGCCGTGGCCGTTTCGGTTCCCCTGTTCGCGCAACAGCCACCCAACGCCGACCTGTTCGGCGATATCCTGGGCGGCAAGAAAGCCAAGATCGCGGTGCCGGACTTCCACGGCTCGGGCGAAGCGGAGAAGCTCATGCCCACCTTCAACAAAGTGTTGTGGGATGAGCTGTCGGGCGCCGGCCTGTTCGACATGGTCCCGAAAACCATGCTGCCGCCCAGTAACCCGCAGAGGCCGCAGGATTTCAAGCCCGCCGGGGCTTCGGGCTCAGGCGATGGCTATTGGCTGACCGATTGGACCTCGCCGCCGGTGACCGCCAATTACCTCGCCTTCGGCTACACCGGATTGCAAAACAACCAGATGGTGCTGTTCGGCTGGCTCTACAACGTGACGCAGCCGCTGGCGAGCGCGCAGGTCATCGGCAAGATCTACATCGGCCCGGTGACCGAGGACGGGGCCCGCCAGGTGGCGCGCGAATTCGCGGCCGATATTCTTAAGCAATTCGGATTCGCCAGCCTCTCGGGTTCGCGTGTTTTCTTTGTTTCCAATCGTAGCGGTGAAAAGCAGATTTGGGTCATGGACTACGACGGCTCCAATCAGCGCCGCTTCGCCCCGGACGCCGATTTGTGTACCATGCCTTCGGTTTCCCCAGACGGCACCAAGCTAGCCTTCACCAGGCTTTCGAGGGCAGGTTCGGAGATTCGCGTCCATGCCACCGATACCGGCCGCCGGCTCCCTTTTCTGAACCCCAACGCCTCCATGAACGCGCAATTGAGCTTTTTCCCGGATCGCGACGCCGTGGTTTTTGCCTCCAAAGTCGGTGGATTCGCTCAAATTCATACCTCCAGACCCGACGGCGGCAACCTTCGCCGCCTGTCCGGCACCCGGGCCATTGAAGTGGAGCCGAAGATCAATCCGAAAACCGGCTCGGAAATAGTTTTTGTATCGGGTCGCATGGGACCGCAACAAATATATAAAATGAATGTGGAAGGTGCAGATGTAGGTTTGTTAACCTCAGGAGAGGGTGAAGCTAGCAATCCGTCTTGGCATCCTGAGGGAAAGCACATTGCGTTTGCCTGGACCAGAGGGTATGAACCGGGCAATTGGAACATCTTCGTTATGGATGTGGCTACCAGGAAGTATGTCCAATTGACTCACGGCAGGGGGAGGAATGAAAACCCGTCGTGGGCTCCCGACGGCAGGCATATCGTGTTTGCGTCCAACCGGAACGGCACGATGCAGATCTATTCGATGCTTGCCGATGGAACGGATGTGCGGCAGTTGACCAGCGCAGGACGCAACGAGATGCCTGTCTGGAGCAAACAGTAGCCTCGCGTGTAGCACTACCGGATTAAGTCCGCAGGGAACCCTCGCGCAGGTCGAGCGGGGGTTATGGGAGGAAGTTGAGAATGAGAAACCGTCAAATCAGCGCAGCGCTTTTAGCAGTCACGCTGCTGTTCGCGGCCGAAGGCTGCAAGAAGAGAGTGCCTGCGCCGCCACCGCCACCGAAGAAAGAAACGCCCGCACCGCCGCCGCCGCCGCCCAAGCCGAGGCCAACCGTAAGCAATTTTACGGTGGAGCCTTCGACCATCGAGCGCGGCCAATCCGCCACCCTGAGATGGAGCACGCAGGATGCAACCAGCGTCACCATCGACAGCGGCGTAGGACAGGTTGACCTGAACGGCAGCCGCAGCGTTTCCCCTTCGAGCACCACAAACTATACGCTTACCGCGCGAGGCGAAGGCGGCACGGTGACGCAGAACATTACACTGCGCGTGACCGACCCGCCACCGCCGCCACCGCCGCCGGCGCGCACGGCTCGCAAGACCATCAGCGAGTTGCTGCAGGAGTACGGTGTGCAGGACGCCTACTTCGATTACGATAAGCACGACGTCCGCGAAGACGCCCGTTCGGTGCTGACTCGCAATGCCGACCTGCTGAAGCGCATCTTCGGCGAGGTGCCGGAGGGCGTCATCACCATCGAAGGCCACTGCGATGAGCGCGGCTCGGCCGAATACAACCTCGGGTTGGGCGACCGGCGCTCCACCGCGGCGCGGGACTTCCTGGTGCAACTGGGCGTTCCTTCCGACCGGCTGAAGACGATCAGCTATGGCAAGGAACGGCCGCAGTGCTCGGAAGGAAACGAAGGATGCTGGCAGAAGAACCGCCGCGCGGCTTTCTCCGGTCAGTGATCTTCGAAACCCGCCGTTGACCTGTTCGTGGACCGGGGTGGCGCGCTGCCACTCCGGTCCTTTGTCATTCCAGACCGTGCTGTTAATCTGAAGAAGGGGGCAGGAAGATATCGAATGAATCCATGCCGAACGCTATTGCCGGTGATTCTGCTGGGCGCGCCGTCTCTGTTTGCGGTGAGCAAGGAAATGGTCCAGCTTCAGCGCGACGTTACGCTTTTGCAGGAAGCCATGCGCACCCTGCAATCGGGCTTCGACAGTAAGGTGTCCGAATTAAAAACCCTGGTGGACAAGGCCCTGGAGGAATCGCGGCGCGCCAATACGGCGCTCACCGTGCTTGACGCCGGCATTCGCGACCGGATGCGGGAGCAGCAGGAGAAATTAGCGGCCCCCACCGCCGAAGTTGGCGCCAAGGTCACGACTCTTTCGAACGATTTCAGCACGCTTCGCGAGACCATTCACGAACTCAGCCAGAACATGCGGAAGCTCTCGAGCGAACTGCGCGAGGTTCGCGACGTGGTCACTACCATCAAAGTGGCGCCTCCGCCGCCGGATCCGGTAACACCCGCCCAGCCGCAGGTCGTGGTGCCGCCGCCACAGCAACTGTTCGACAAGGCTATGAGCGACAAAAGCGGCGGCAACGTAGACCTGGCCCTCAGCCAGTTCACCGATTTCGTGAAAGCATATCCCAAGGAAGCGCTGGCGCCGAACGCTCAGTTTTATATCGGGGAGATCCACTACAATCGCAGCGACTTCGACAGCGCGATTTCGGCGTTCGACGTGGTACTCGAACGCTACCCCGACAACATCAAAACTCCCGACGCCACTTATATGAAAGGTCTGGCCCTGCTGCGTTCCGGCCAGAAGGCGTCCGCCCGTAAAGTGTTCGAAGACGTGGTCCGGAAGTATCCCAATAGCGATGTGGCGCCCAAGGCGAAAACGCAGCTGACCGCCCTGGGCGCCTCCAGCGCCACCATGCCCATGAGGAAAAAAGCCCGCCGATGATCCGCTTCGCCGCGCTGCTGCTGGCACTGGCCAATCTGGCAGGTCAACAGCCGGCGCCCCGCCGGAGTCTGTACTGTTTCCCAGGCCGTCCACCGGTCCTCGATGGCAGGATCGAACCTTCCGAATGGGACGACGCCACGCAGTTTTTCGGCGTCAAGGACTGGGTCCCGCAGTTTTCCCCCACCACCGACCCCGCCGATCTGGCCGTGCACGGCTACGTCAAACACGACGGCGAGCGGCTCTACTTCGCCTTCGACGTCACCGACGACGTGCTCTACGGCATCGACACGCCGCGCTGGCTTCCGAAAGAAAATGCCAAGGCGCATGAGCTGTCTCCGCTCGGTTTCCCGTGGTTTGGCGATGAAATGGAAATCCTCATGAATCCGGCCAACACCTTCAAGGCCGAGGAGAGCGTCGCCGGCAACGGATCGAGCTGGCAGATGGTTTGCAATCTCACCAAGTCGCGCCTGGGCGGCGTGGGCGCCGGGGGACTGCTCGAAGGGGAGCCGCGGCGCGACCCCAAGGCTTTTCGTACCTATCGCGAGTGGATCGAATCCGGAGCCATGGAATGCGCCGTCAAGGCCAAGCCCAACGGCAAGGGTTACGTCATCGAATGGGCCATCCGTTTCGACCCGTGCCTGGAGGTGACGCCCGGCCGGTTCTACAAGCCGGAGATGGGAAACAAGGCGATGGGCCTGAATATCGCCCTGGGCGACCTGGATGAGCCGGAAAAGGGACAGGGCAACTTCGGCAACTTCCATCACGAAGATTGGCTGTCGGGCGTCAAGGATAAACGGACCCAACTGCGGCACTTCGGAACGCTTTGGATGATGTCGGATCTATACCAGCCGCCGCCAAAGGTAGAAGCGCCCAAACCGGCGCCAGTCCGTAAGGCGGCCGCCAAGAAGAAGACACGGAAGCGATAACGGTAGAGCCGCCGAGATCTGTTACGTGCCGCGCTCCCGCAACTATGCCCACGACGCCGGTCAAGCGGTCACAGGCGCCCTGGACATCCGGCGGCAATTGGCATCCACGCCGGCGGACAGGTCGCTCCGCTATAGAGACTCGCTCTAGTGTCCGCCGCCGTGACCGCCTTCTTTTTTCTCTTCTTTCTTTTCTTCTTCCGGTGCGGGCGCGGCGGTGGACTGGTATTGCACCATCACGGTGATGCGGCGATTCGAAGGATTCTCGGGATCCTCGGGCATTCTGGGCCGCTGGGCCGCATATCCTCGAACCTGGCCCACTTGATCCGGCCGCACGCCGCTTTCCTGCATGATGCGGCGGGCGGCGTTGGCGCGCTCGGTGGAAAGCTCCCAGTTGCTGTAGCCCGATTCTTCGGAAGAGAACGGCTTGGCGTCGGTGTGGCCCTCAAAGTACAGGCCGTTGGGCAATTGCCCCAGTTCCGAAGCGAGCTTCGCCACCAGTTCCGCCCCGCGCCCGTTCATCCGCGCGCTGCCGCTCTCAAAGAACACTCCGTCCTCGTCTTCCAGCAGTTCGATGCGCAGGCCTTCGCCGGTGACCGTGATCTTGACGTGCTTGCTCAAGCTCTGCACGCTCGGGCTCTGCTTCATCGCGGCTTCGATCTTTTCCTTGAGCTTCCTCATGTCCTCTTCCTTGAGGTTGATCCCTTCGCCCGCGCCCGACATCGCCGACCCCATCAGTTTTCCGTTGCCCGTCGGATCCTGGAAATAGCCGCCTACGGCCTGCTTCACCTTCTCGTCGGACGACAATAGCCAGAGCACGATGAACAGGGCCATCATGGCCGTGACGAAATCGGCGTAGGCGACCTTCCAGGCGCCGCCGTGATGGCCGCCATGGCCGCTCTTCTTCTTGATGATTATGATCGGCTGTTCTTTGTCCGACATCCGTTACGCTCCGCCTCCGCCCTTGCAGGTCTGCTCCATCTCCTTGAACGACGGCCGGTCGTGATGGGGAATCGTGCGCCGCGCGAACTCGGCGGCGATCAACGGCGGGCATCCCTTGGCGAACGACAGCAGCGCCACGCGCAGAAAGTGGTAATACTCGCCTTCGGAGTCGTTCATCTTCGTCATATTGGCGGCCAGCGGTCCCAGAAACCCGTAACACAACAGAATGCCGAGAAACGTGCCCACCAGCGCCGCCGCCACCTTATGCCCGATCTCTTCCGGCGGGCCGCCGAGCGAGCCCATGGTGATCACCACGCCGAGCACCGCCGCCACGATGCCGAGCCCGGGCAGCGCGTCGGCCATTGTGCTCAGCGCGCCCACCGGCGCCATCGCTTCATGATGGTGGCGCTCGATATCGAGTTCCATCATTTCGTTCAGATCGTGATTGGCCACGCCGCCTGAAATCAGCAGCCGCAGCGTATCGCAAAAAAAGTGCACCGCATGATGGTCCTTGGCGAACTTCGGATACTTGGAAAACAACTGGCTCTTGTCCGGCTCTTCCACGTCCGGTTCCAATTTCGCCAGGCTGTTCTTGCGGGCGAAGCTGAACACGTCGTTCACCATCTTGAGGTTCTCAAGGTAGAAGCCCTTGTTGCAGCGGTTTCCCTTGAACACCGCGAGAATGCCCTTGAAGATTCCGATCACCGTCGGCAAAGGGTTGGCGATGAACAGCGTTCCAAACGCCGCGCCACCGATGATCACCAGTTCGGCCGGCTGCACCAGCACGGCCAGAATCCCGTGCTCCATCAGATACCCGCCGATCACGGCGCCGATTACGATCGCGATCCCGATAATTGCGTACATCCGTTCCCCTGCTACCTTATCGGACCGGGGAGGGGTAGTCTCTATGCTTCTTTATCGGGCAGGGTACCCGCCAGACCCATGTCGCCGAACACGCGCTGGATGGCGTCGGTGACCGCCGCCTTCACCCGCAGAAAATCGCGCGTGTGGCACTTCACCCTGGTCATCAGAACGGGGCCCCAAACCGTGAACCGGTCGATGTCGATCTGCACCGGCTGATTCGTGGCGGCCTCGGGGATCTTCACCAGCTCGGTCCGCAGAGTTTCCATCTTCGGCCGGAAATCGACGCCATGCGCCACCTGGAATTCCACCAGGCACAGCCGCCAAGGATTTGCCGAAAAATTGAAAATGTTCTCGCCGAACAGCCGCGAGTTGCCCACCAGCGTTTCCACGTTGTCGATGGTATCGAAGCTGGTCGCAAACAGCCCGATTTCTTTCACAATTCCGTCGATGCCGCCGCCCGCGATATGATCGCCCACCTTGAACGGCCGCATCACGATAATAAAGATCCCGGCGGCGAAGTTGCTCAGCATGCCGGACCAGGCGGCGCCAATGGCGAGTCCGGCGCCGGCGGCCAGCGCGGCGAAGCTGGTGGTCGGAATACCCAGGAATTCGACGATGCCCAGAATCAGGAACAGCGTCAGCGTACCGGCCAGAATCGAGGTCAGGTAGCGAATGAGCGTGGCGTCCAGCTTCTGGTGGGACAGTCCGCGGACCACCACCGCCGACACCATCGAAATCACCTTCCGGCCGATGATCCAGATGCCGAGCGCCCCGGCGAACTTCAGCAGCACGGGCACGAGATTCGCCTCCAGCAACTGAAGCGTGGTCTCTACGTTCATGGCAATTTATTGACTTTTAAGGATACATCAACGGATGGAGACGGTGACGCCGTCCTGGGCCAGCCGGCCGCCTATGCGCAGATCGACGGGGACGAAATCGCCGGGCGCCGCCGCCTGAGGCACGGTGGCGCGGATCTGAACGAGGCCGGTAGCCCCACCCGCTACGCCGCCGCTGAAGGTAACCGGCGCGGCCACGCCTCCGATGAAAAGCTGCACCGGGGCCAAGGGATGCGGCAGATCGTCCTCCCGCCGCTCCGTCACACCTTCCCCGGTCGCATACAAGAAAATCGACGAACCGCGCGCGGCCGGGTTGGCGGGCGAGTTGACGGTCAGATCCTCGTTCTGCGATACCGCGTTGCCCGCGCCCGTCCCCGATTGCGTGAACAGACCGGGTGCCGTGGGAGTAAGAGGCAGCGTGTATTCGGCCGACCGCTTGCCATCGAGCTCCGCTACGACTCGAACGGTAGTCTTCCCGGCCGCTTCATAGGGAACGTGGGCCCAGGCCAGTTCATCGGACGAGGCGAAAACCGGCGCCGCGATGCCATCGAACAACAGCGTCGCTCCCGTCAGCCTCGACCCTTTGAAAACGAGGATGGCGCCAGGGGCGGCGAAGTTGCGCACATAGCTCGCCGCGTTGGCGATGCCCGAGATCAGCGGGACATCCACGGCGGCAGCCTGCCGGATGGCCACCGTCTGTCCGGCCAGCGTGATCGCGCCCGTGCGTGTCTGCGGCAGCGGATTGGGCGCCACCTGGTAGGCGATGGTGTCGCGCGCCGCGGCGATCGAAATCCAGGTCTGCGAAGCGGCCGCCGTCCAGGTGCAGTTGGACGTCACCTGAATGGTTCCACTTGCGCCCCCGGCCGGAACGTCGATCGCCGTAGGCGTCACCTGGAACGTACACGGCATGCCCGTCTGCGTCACGGTAAACACCCGCGCGCCGATGGTGATGGTGGCCGTACGCGTTTCAGTGGAAGGATTCTCGTCGTACACATAATCCACCGCACCGTTGCCTGAGACCGCCGCCGTCGAAGCCAACCGCAGCCACGGCGCCGAGCTCACCGCCGTCCAGCGGCAATCGGTGGTCACGCGAAAGTTGCCGCGTCCGGACTGGTAAGCCACGCGCGCCGATAGAGCGCTCAGTTCGAAGTTGCAAACGCGCGCGGCCTGCGTGACCGTGAACCGCGCGTTGCCGATGGAGATGGTTCCCGTGCGCTCGGCCGGCGTGTCGTTGGAATCCACGCGGTAGCCGACGGTGCCGTTGCCGGTACCGGTGGTGCCCAGCGAGATCGTGAGCCAATCGGGATGGCTGGTCACCGCCGTGCGCACACACGAGGAAGCCGACGCGGTCACGCTCAGATTCCCCACCGTATCGGGCGAGGCGGGCACGCTGCGCGCCGTGGGGTTCAAGGTGAACGTGCAAACCGGCTGCGCGGCGGCGGGCTGGCTGAGCGCCGCGGCCAGCAGCAGCAGGCTCACGATTTGGGTTCGGTGATTTCGAGCGTCTGGTTGATCTTCGGATTGGCGATGCGCTGCGTCGCCCCGCTCGGCCAGCGCACCTCCACCGCCGCGACCTGGCTCTGCGCGCCCAGCCCGAACAGCAAAGGCAGCTCGCTTTGCGAGCAGTAGGACGATCCGGAATGTACCGTTCTCCATTGAACTCCGGCTGCCGTTTCGATTCGCACCTGGGCTCCGATGCCGCTGCGGTTCGACCGCGTGCCACTGAGTTTAACCCGGATCCAGGGGTTCCGGTTGCCCCCGTCGTTGCGGAAAAGAACGGCCGGACCGTCGTTATTGGTGACCAGCAGGTCCAGGTCGCCGTCGCGGTCGTAGTCGGCGTAGGCGCCGCCCCGCGCCACCAGCGGTTTGGCGAAATCGTTACCGGCCGAAGCCTGTTCATACCGGCCCTTGCCCGCGTTATGGAACAGCGCCGGCGGCTGCCGGTATTTCACCTTCGGCTGCACACGCTCAATCTCGGGGTCGAGGTGCCCGTTGGCGCAGAAAATGTCGAGCAGTCCGTCGTTGTCGAAATCGAAGAAGAACGTGGCGAACGTCAAATTGAGCAGCGTGGCGCGGCCGAGATTGGAGCGCGGCGCCTCATCGACAAACAGCCCGTTGCCTTCGTTGCGGTAAAGACCGAGCATCTGGTTGGAGAAGTTGCCCACCAGCAGATGCGGACGGCCCGAGCCGTCGAAATCGGCGGCATCGGTCCCCATCGCGCCGCGCGCCACCCCGTCTTCTCCAAAGGCCACGCCGGCCGTCAGCCCGTTTTCGCTGAACGTGCCGTTGCGATTGTTGCGGTAAAGCTTATTCGGCTGCGTGTCGTTGGCGACGAAGATGTCCGGCCATCCGTCGCTGTCGTAATCGAACACCGTGACACCCAGCGATTTGCTGCGCCCATCGGCCACTTGAGCCTTTTGGCTTGCGTCCTCGAACTTGCCCGCTCCCAGGTTCCGGTAGAGCTTTGGGGCAACGCCTTTGTAGGATTCGGGCGTGCAGTAGGACTTCGCCGCCCCGTCGAGCGAGCACCAAAGATCGTTCTTCGGGCTCCACTGAACGTAGTTGGCGACGAACAAATCGAGCTTGCCGTCGCGGTCGTAGTCGAGCCAGGCCGCCGACGTGCCGAAGTTGGCGTTCTGGATGCCCGCCGCCGCCGTGACGTCCTTGAACTTGCCGTTGCCTTCGTTATGGAACAGCCGGTCGCCTTCAAGCGCGGTGATGTACACATCCTCGCGCCCGTCGTTGTCGAAATCGCCCGAGGCGGCACCCAGGCCGTACATCTCGACGTCCAGGCCCGAACCCGCGGTGATGTCGGTGAACGTGCCGTTCCTATTGTTGCGATACAACCGGTGCAGCGACTTGGGCGTGCGCGGCGTCCAGGATTTCGAATTGATCAGCAGAACGTCGGGCCAGCCGTCTCCATCGGCGTCGAAGAACACGCAGCCCGAGCCCAGCGTTTCAGGCAGCCACTTCTTCCCGGACTTGCCGTTGTTGTGCGTGAAGGCGATGCCGGAGGCCTTGGTGGCGTCGGTAAAGGTTACGGTGGACGGGGCGCCGGCCAGCGCCGGCAGCAGTGCGGCGGCCCAAAGAGCGCGGGTCATCGGGCCTCCGCGAGAGCGACACTCTCATGGTCGTGGATCATCTGGCGTTCGTTGTTGTCCTCCGGGCTGGTCTGGCGCGGCTTGGCGGTGATGGTCTGCGCGGCCTCGTCGGCCTTGAAACGCTGGAACAGCTTGGCGGAGCGGTCGGCTTTTTCGTTCTGCCCAAGCCCGCGATAAGCCAGCATCAGCGTATAGTGTGCCTGCAGGTCTTCCGGATCGACGCGCAGCACGCGTTCGAGCGAGGCGACGGCCGCGGCGTAATCGCGTTTCAAAAACAAAATGCGTCCCAATTGATTCAACACGACGCGATCTTCCGGATGCTGCGCCTCCGTCTTGCGAAGACTCGCCAGCGCCCCCTCGTAATCGCCGGCCGCCTTCTGCACCATGGCCTGGAAGAAGTAGCCGCGCGCCATTTCCGGCTTCAAGGCAAGCGCCTTCACGATATACGGCCTGGCGTCTTCGGTCTGGCCTTCCTGTACCAGCGCCCGCGCCACGTTCAACGGCCCATCGGCGTATTCCGGATTGGATTCGCAGACTTTCTGGAACGCATACTGGGCGCCCTTCAGATCGCCTTGCAGCAACATGCCGATGCCCCAATCGTTCCACCGCTCATAGAGATCTTTCGCCACCACCTGGCGCCATTCGGTCTTCTCGCCGGGCGCCGCCAGTTCGATCTTCGCCTCGGCCCGGGCGAGGGTGACGATGGGAACATCGGGCACGCGATCCTTGATCGCGCCCGAAACGTCCGGCCGGTTCTCGTAGGAGAACTGCGTGTAGGAGTGCGCGAACTTGCGGTAGTTGAGCTTCGCCGTGAGAGCGATATGTCCCTTGGCGTTGCGCGGAATCTGAACTCGGAAATGCGCGGTATCGGCCGCGCCGGGAGGAATCAGCCGCACGTACAGCAGGCTCCGCGTCTGCCAGGCGTTGCGCTTGTTGATGTGGTTGCCTTCCGCGTCAAGCTGATAGGAGCGGTAAAAATGAGCGCCGCGCTCCACCGGTCCCTTGCCGCCATCGTCCACCCGTCCGCTCCAGAAAACGTGCTGGCCCGCCGCGTCCTTGCCTTCCAGTTCCAGCCAGACATCGAAGCCGTCCACCGTACCGCCGGGAAAGAAGTGTCCGATCTTGCGCGTGCGCACCACCACATCGACGCGAACCGTGGAGCCGGGCTGAAACTTCGTACCGGCCTTGTCGAGCGGAGCGCTCACGCGGCCCACTTCGCGCAGAAACACCTGGCCCGTGCTTTCGGCTTCTTCGCCCACCGCGAACGTCGAGCGCGCGCTCGGACCGGAGTCGCCTCCGCGCCGCACCATCTTCATTTCGTTGGGAGCATCCTCCACCGGACTGGCGGCGAAGATGTCGGCCGTGATGAAGCCCGATTCCAGGAACTTCCTGGTGAGTTCCAGTTGCTCGGCGTCGTTGTTGGCCAGCGGCACCGCCGTATTGGCCGCAAGGAAGCGGTGGTTGTGCACTTGCCCATTGACGTTGCCCGGATCGTTCGAGGCGATCAGCGGCATGTGGCAGCCGTTGCAGGTGGCCGATTCCTTGGGATAGTAGAAAGACCGCGCCCCGCGTCCGCTGACGCCCGAAGCCTGCCAGTTGTCGTAATCGTTGAACCCGCGAATCCAGCGGTAATTGTTCACCGGCACGTCGAGATGTACCTTGTGGCAGGAGGAGCAGAACTCCGCGCTGTCCTGCCGGTGGAAGGCCTTGAGGAACGTGCGGCGGTGCGGCTCAGGGTTCAAATAGGTGAGGAAACGGTCGAACGACTGGACGTACTTGTTCTTGCTCGCGGCGATCTTATGGAGCCAGTTGTAATCGAGCGTGAACCCGGCGTTACCCATCGTGTTGTGAACCTGCGAGATGGCGTGGCAGGAAAGACAGCCCAGCCCCGCCTGCGCCTCTGGCGTATCGATCTGATCTTTCACCGGCTTCTCCCACCGCCCGTTGAACAGCAGCGCATGATCGTGGCAGGAGGCGCACCAGCGGCTCGGTTTCGTCGAGCCCTGCTTTTCCTGCATGAACTCGATCGACTTCCGGTAGAACTGGTTGTTAAAGCTGGCGAAGTGATGGACCGACGACTTCCATTGCTCGTAGATGTCTTTGTGGCAGGTGCCGCACTGTTCGGAATCGAGGAAGTAATCGGAAGGGATCAGTCCGGCGTTGGTCTGCGCGCTCGAAGGCCAGAAGGGACCCTGCGGACCGGCTCCCTCTTCCTCCATCGAAACCGGCGTCACGATCGGGTTTACAACGCGGTGGGCCTTATCCGGCGGCTTCAACTTCATCGCGATGGGCAGTATCGCAAACACGGCGAAGGCCGCCCACACCGGCTTGCGCCCGAGCGCCACCGCCAGCAGCAGCATGCCCAGCGCGGCGGCAATGACGTGGCCTTCCAGCCAGCCGCGATTGTCGCGCGTGTTGCCATTGAGAATCAGGTAGAGCGCCGGTACGGCGGAGGCCAGGACAACAGTCAGGGCGCCACGGCGCAAGGGCGTGCCACCGGAGAAGCCGGCCACGCACAGAGCAACGAACGCAACGCCCAACGCCAGGTGCAGCAGAACGTTCGCCATGTAGAAAATGCTGGCGGAGGCGAACGCGCCGATGTAGGCGGAATTCACCAGCAGGGCAACGGTGACGCCAAGGGCAAAGCGATGCCACATTTTTTCTATTCTGCTTCAGCGGCAGAACCTCCGCCATAGTGGAAAGTAGTTACCGCGCCGGACTCAAAAGCGAACAGGGACCGGCGCGGTCCTCTAAAACATCAGGAAGTTTGCTCGCGCCGGTCTCCGTTGTTCGCGGTTCCTCAGAAGAACACGGGCGTGTGCAAAGTGGCCTGCTCGAATGCGCCGCCCGACCCATTCATGGCGCGCCTCGCCACGCCGTTCAAGTCGTAAGGCAGCACGCCGCCGCCCATGCGCACAGCCGGTGAGTTGCTCATCAGCCGGTAGTCGCCGTTGCCCGCCCCCGCGCTGGCGCCGTCATAGGAAGCCCGCGCCACGAACTGTGGGAAACCCGCCGCGTTCGTCCCGCTAGCCGGCGGCTGTGACCCCGTGATCGCCGGGTTGTACGATCCAAGACCTCCGAACTCCATCTGGAAAGAGCCACTGGCAGCCAGTCCGGTAAGTTCCGTGTTCAGCACCTTGCGGCGCCCCACGCCATACAGGCAGGACCAGTTTCCGATGCGGGCGGCATTGGCCGGCGCGAACGTGTCCGCCTTGATGGCTTCCTGGTCGCGCACTTCGCCGGCCTCGGACCACAGGTTCCGGAGGCGCACCACGGTCCCGTTGTCGTTGTAGCAGCGATTCACCCGGCCTCCCACAACAGTGTTGTGCCAGAGCATGACGTTGTTCACCGGCGTCGTGGTCGAGCCATCGGAAGAAACGGCCACCACCAGCGTGTTGCCCGCGCTGACGTTCTCAAACACGTTCTGGACGATCGCCGCCCCGATGGGAATTCCGGCGCCCAGTTGAAACATGTTCAACGCCGGAGCCGATGAAACGCTCAGGCGATAGAGCTTGTTGAATGCGACGATGGGCGCCAGGCTGGGGGCTCCGGTGCTGGCGAACTCAGTGATCAAGCGCAGCTCATGCGCCGTCGCGTTCGAGTTCCCCAGAGTCGTGTAGGCATGCACGACGGTGGCCCCCGAGAGATCGTTGCCGCGTTGCAGCGCCCAGGCCGAGTTTTGCGTGGAGAAAGCGCCCAGTCCGTTCGACAGCGTGGTGATCTGATTGCCAGTGGCATACACGATGGTCACGCTGAACACCGGCGCGGTGCCGTTGGCCGAGATTGTGACACCGTCGAGCCAAAGATAGGTGACGTTGTTGAACACACTCGTCGGCGTGGAAGTGACGTTGACCGTAAGGCCCGCCAATCGCACCGGCGTCCCGCAGTTGGTGGAGCCGGTGGTGCAACGGGTGCCGAAACCCTGCAGCCCGCTCTGCCCGCCGATAATCGCCGCCGCCTTGGCGACGCCCGGGAAAGGTGTGATCGTTAGCCACGCGTTCGCCGTCGTGTTGCCGATGGCCGCGCTCGCGCCCGTCCAGTTATAGGTGCCGGCCTTCAGGTACATCGTGCCGCTCGCCTCGGCCCGCCCGAAGCTCGAATTGTTGAGCGCCACCATCTTGGCGGCGGCGCCGTTGATGGTGAGACAGGCCGGCGGCGGCGACTGCGCGTTGAACGCCGCTTCGGTCACCGCGCACGCGTTGCTGTCGCTGCCCGCCGGATCGACCACCGAAACCGCCGAACCATACGCCCCCGTTTTGTCGAGCACGTAGTATTGCGGCGCGTAAAGCGGCGTCGGCTGCGCATTCACGCCATCGGCCGTGTTCATGGCCGCGGCCGCGTTGCCCACCCACGGATAGGCCACAAAGTGCACCGTGATGCGATCCCCCTGATCGAGGCCTGCGGTCGGAATGGCACCGATGTATTCGGTCACCGCCGCCCGGTCGCCATAGGGAGATTGAATATCCACCGTCGGCCGCGGCACCTCGACAGTGACCGTGTGCGAATGCTGATCGCTCGCCGTGAAGACCACGCAGGCCACGGGACGCCCGTTCATCCCGTGGCGTTGGAATGCCACCGCCCGGACAGGGAACGCGCTTCCAGTGACGCGCTGCCATCCCACGCCGCTCCAGTTGGCGATGGTGCGCGCCTTGGAATAGGCGAGCGTCGAATTGTTCACCACCGTACCCGAATAGGCGGCGGTCGAATCGGCGCCCGCCGTGTAGACTCCAGCTTGCAGGCTCAGCGTAGCCGTCTCGCCCGTATAGATCGCATCGCTCAGGAAGAAGCGCAGCGTCAGCGTGCCGCCGCCGGAAGTTTCATCGTTGAGCGCGGCGTTGGGAAAAGCCTGCCGCAGTTGGCGCGTGCCGTAAAGGGTGCGCGTGACCGGGCCGGGCACGCCGCTGCAATCGGAATAGCCGGTGCCGGTAACCGTCAGCACGATCCGCGCATTCGACGTCCCGTTGTTATCCGATTGCGAGAACCCTAGACTGTAAACGCCACCCGTCGCCATGGATGACGAAGTATCCACTTCGATCACCGTACCGTCGCAGGCATTGGCCGTGGCGCAGGCCGAAGTAGCCGTCGCGGTCGTGCCCAATACGCGCACCGCCGTGACGTTATACGTCGCCGCAAACAGCGGACTGCCGATCAGAATGCCAAGCCACTTCAGTCTCATTGGAACTCCTGTGCCGCCGTGCAGAACGCATTCGTTCCGTCGAGCAGGCAGGCATACCAGTCCACGCGGCTTGCGCCCGCCGACATCACCGGAGCGATTCCGCCCGGCCACTTGGCGCCGGTGAACGACGCGGTAAACGGACCACCCGAAGCCGCCTGCGTGATCCCCACCCGCACCAGCACGCTTTTGCCCGCCGGCGGCTGCACCATCGTGACCGCGCAGTTACCGCTCAACGTCATCGTCTGTGTCGTCGAGTTGTTGTAGTCCACCGCCTTGGTTCCCGCGCACGTACCGAGCGAGTACAGCGTTTGCGTCACCGAAGCCGGCGGATCGCCGCTCGACCCCGAGCCAGATCCCCCGGGCTTCCGGCCGCCACCGAGTGGCCCCTGGCAATAGGCGGCCAATGCCAATGCGAAGAGAAGGAGAGTCTTTTTCATGGCTTAAATCACCATTGCGGTTACACGCACTCCGTCGCCGGCGGTGTCGGCATCGACGAAAAGATTATCCGGTTGCAGCATGTTGCCGCAGCGGTCCGGTCCGTAGTAGCTGTCGTTCTGGCCGGGCTCGAGAGTCAGCAGCACGCCGGCGCCCGTCGATCGATTCATGGTCGAGTGGCCGATATACACACGGCCGGTGTTGACTACGCTCGGGGAACGCTCGGCGTCAAACCGAAGCGCATAACATTTGAAATCCTGATTGACCGCGGTGGGAGTACCGGCAAGCACAGACAACGGGACACCTGGCGTCGGCTTTACATAGCCCAGCGGGGCTGGATTGGTAGGCGGAAAGTAAGCCATCTTGGGAGACCTCTCGAAGTTAGTCGTTTCATGCGGCCGCAGCCGGCTTCGCGACTCCATTAAAAGGGCACGGCCATCCGAAACCGCCCCGCCTCATGGATTGGAACAGGGATAAAGCAAAGCAAACAGGCGGGATAGGAAATTCGAGCGTGCGTGTGAACGGCGGGTGGTTACTTTGCCGCCCGCCGCGATCGCCGCTTCGCCTGAGCCATTCGCCACGACGTCTTCAACAGGTCGCGCAGCACCTCCGGTCCGGTGCGCGCCAGGCGGACCAGCACGACGGGATGCCTGCTGTAATAGCCGGTGACATAGTAAGTTTCAGGCGCCTCTTCGAGCAGCCGTTCCCGCTCTTCGAAGCCGGCCCTGACGACCAGCGTTTCAGGCTCGGCGGAAGGGTGCGTGGCGAGCCCGGCCAGAAACACGCCATTGACGCGCAGCACGGGGGAACCGTCATACTTGACCGCCGCCCGCACGCCCGGCAGAGCGAGCCCCAAGGTTCGAACCAGATCGAATCGGGCGTCCATCATGCCGCTTCGGCCAGCCGCTCTGCGAATAAAAACAACGGCTCACCGGCCCGCACCGAAGGCGCCAGGCGGATCATCGCCGCCACGCCATCCACCGGCGCCAGATACTCTTCGATCACGCTGCCATCGAGATCGAGCAAGCGCCCCACGCGGCGGCCTTTCCGCACCGCTTCGAGCGGCTGCACTTCAGGCACCAGGAAGCCGTCGCGCGACGCTTCGATGCCCCGATCCGTGTTGCCGTCGCCCATCAAATGCACCGGCTTCGGACCCGGCTCCAGCGCGTCGCGCAGCACCCCGGCGTAACGCGCGACATTGCGGATGCCGCGCGCAAAGACCGCCGCGTCGGCCGGGTCGATCCGTCCGGCACCCCGCGCCTCGGTATAGAGAAATGGAATGCCGCGAGCCTGGGCGCAGGAAAGCGTACGGCCCGGCGGTATCACCGGATGGCCCCAGATCACCGGAGCGCCGAACGCCCGCGCGGCGGCGAGCGATCGTGGATCCTCCGTGTAATATCCGGCCATCGTCGGCATCCAGTACCGCACCCCGCCGCTGTGCAGATCGAGGAAAAAACTCGCGTGCGCGATCACGCAGCCATCGAGCACCGCCGCCAAAGCTTCCGAAGGCGTGCCATCGTCGCGGCCCGGAAACACGCGCGCCAAATTCGCCTGATCGAGCGGACTGGTACGGCTGATGGCGTGAAAGGCCGGCGGGTTGGCGACCGGCGCGGCAATGACGGAACCGGTGATCGCCTCGGGATCGAGCGTTTCAAAGAAATCGAAGATCGCGCCCACGCCTTCATACTCGTCGCCATGGATGCAGGCGGTCATGGAGAGCACGGGGCCGGGCTCGGCTCCGCGCGCCACCAGCAGCGGCAATCGAAGTTCCAGCGCACCGGCCGGAAACTCGAGCCACAGACGCCGCTTGGTACCGGCGGGGATGGCGCCAGGGTCGAAATCGCGCGGGTTCATTTCGCCGCTACCAGCCAGTCGCGGGTGAATTTCGCCCAACGGATATCGCGGCCACCATCGGCCAGATTCTCCTGCCACACGGCAACGAACGTGCCATCGGGAAGCTGCGTCAGACCGGGGTAGCTCGCCTGGCGGCCGGGATTGGCGAGAACGCGCGGCGCCGTCCATTTGCGCCCGCCATCGGAAGAGAGCGCCGTGACCAGCGGCCAACGATTCAAGGGATTGTTATTCCACACGGCAAGGATCTCGCTTGGGTTCGTTTCGCTACTCCACAATGCGGTAGGAGTGTTGCTGCCGGTGAGCGAACTGGGTACCGCGCGCGACCAGGTGACGCCTCCGTCGCGGCTGCGCGCTTCGAAGTGTCGCGACCCGCCGCTGCGCAGGATCATGAGGATCTCGCCGCCGGCCAGTTGCACGATGGAAGGCTCGCAAAGTCCGTTGGTGTAACTGGGGCGGATCTTGTCTTCCGCCTGCGCGTGCAGGGCGCCGTGCAGCGTCCAGTTCTCGCCGTCTGTGGAAAGCAGCAGGCCGGAGGCCAGATCCATCTCGCCCTCGGTGCGCGCGGCCATGCCCTTTTCGGCCCACAGATCCCAGGAAATGCCCATGGCGTAGGATCCGTCGCGAAGCCGGATGGCGTTGTGCTGTTTCCCCGGCGTGTACTGGCGAGGAATGAAGATCTCTTTCGCTTCGGTCCACGTCGCGCCATTGTCTTTGCTGTGGATCATCATGGTCCACGCTTTGCGGATATCGTTGGGATTGCGGACACGTGTGCTGTACACCCAGACCTTGTTGCCGTCGACGAGGATGTTCGGATCGCCGCTAATAAACGTCGCATCGCTGATCAGCCGTTTCGGCGCGGTCCAGGTCTTGGCGGCGTCGGCGGAAAAAGCACCGTAGATGTGGCCGAGCGACGCGCCTTTGCCGATGCCCCACCAGACCGAGAACAGACGTCCGTCGCCCAGGCGCGCCACCTGCGGAATCGTGTTGCGATGGAACGTCTGCCCATCGGATTTGACGACGGCGCCGGTCTCGAAATCGGCCGCGGCCAAAGAAAGCGCCAGAAGGCTAATAAGCAAGAAACCCTCCATCGACAAGTAAAGTGGTGCCGGTGATAAAGGATGCCTCATCCGATGCCAGAAAGGCAACGGCATGCCCGATTTCTTCCGGCGTGCCCCGGCGGCCAAGCGGTGTCGTGCGGAGAAATCGGCCCGTGGCGCCGCCCTGTTTGAGGTCGTCCACGATAGCGGCATTGGCGTTGGTGTAGATGTCGCCGGGCGCGACGGCGTTCACCCGGATGCCGTGCGGCGCCAGTTCAATCGCCATCGCCTGCGCCAGTGCCGCCACGGCCGCCTTCGTCGCGCAATACGCCGAAGCGTGCTCCTGCGCGGCGAACGCACCTACCGAGGCAATGTGCACAATCGCGCCTCCCCCGCCCTGCTTCACCATCTGCCGTGCCGCGTATTGCGAAACGTAATACGTGCCCTTGAGATTCACATCGACGATGCGGTCCAGTTGCCCGGGCGTGCATTCAAGAAACGGCGCGACGGCTGGCTTGCCCGTCAGCGCGGCGTTGTTGACCGCGATGTCGAGGCGCCCGAAATGCGACACAACGCGATCGGTGACGCGCGCCACCGCTTCCGGATCGGCAATGTCGGCTTCGAGGAAAAGCGCACCTTCCGGCAGATCCTCACACGCGCGGTTTTGAACGATTGCGATCTTCACTCCGCGGCTCGCCAGAACGCGCGCGATCCCGAGTCCGATGCCCGTGCCGCCGCCGGTGATCAGAGCGACTTTCCCTTCGAACATTCAACGCACCTCCGCCATCAGCAGATCACGCAGCGCACCGGCGTCCACCTTGCGATCCGGATGCGCGGAGGCGGCCACGGCGATCGAGTCCGGATCTTTGAACCCGTGGCCCGTGACCAGACACACTACATCGTCTTCCGGCCCGATCCATCTTTGCGCGCGAGCCTTGCGCGCGCCGGCAAGCGCCGCCGCCGCGGCGGGTTCACAATAGATCCCCTCCGCTGCCAGCATGTAGCGCTGCGCGTCGAAAACTTCGGCGTCGGTCACAGTCAACGCGCGGTCGTTGCGCTGCCGCAGCTGCCGCACGGCGAGAGAAGCGTCGATGTCGAACGGCACCGCGAGGCCGCTGATGCGCGTGGTGCTCGCCACCGGATCGATGTCGGCGCGCCCTTCGCGCCAGGCGCTCACCACGGTGTTGCAGCCTTCCGGCTGCACGGCGAACACACGGGCCGCCGATGCGCCCGCCCCCCGGCTGACGGCGCTGAACAGCCCACCACCGCCAACCGGCACGAATACGTTCGCAGCCGGAAGCAGTTCCAGAATCTCGGTGGCGATCGCCTCCACCCGCGACATTCCAACCGGGCAGTAGCGATACGCCGACACCACCATGGCGATGCCCTGGCCGCGCGAGAGATCTTCGAGCAGCTCCAGCACCTGCGCGGTGACCGCCGCCTGCACCGTGAATCCCGGCACGCGAATCACGCGCGCGCCGTGTGCCTGCATCTGCCGCAGCTTTCCTTCGGGCGCGGCTTCATTCACCACGATGGTGCAGGCCACGTCACACCGCGCGCAGGCCGCCGCCAGAGCCGACCCCGTGTTGCCCGACGATGTGGCCACGCAGGCGCGACCTCCGCCATCGAGCACCCGCTGCAATTCCCCTGCGACGAACCGGTCTTTGTAGGAGCCGCTCGGATTGGCCGATTCGAGCTTGAAATACAGGCGCGGCTCGCGGCTCGATTCCACCAGCGGCGTGCGGCCTTCCCCTAACGTCACCGTCCGCCGCATCAGAGAATCCGATCCCATTGCCCGATCATACGCGGCAGAAAGTTACCCCGTATGGCTTCGATGCCGAAGTCGATGTGCTTCTGGCCATCGCGAAGGGCGAACATCCCGTGGCCTGGACAGAAAACGTCGATACCGAGCCCGGCGAGCTTCGGCAGGTCGTGGCGATAGTGCGCCAGATCGGACCCCACGGCGGTGGTCAGCCCAAGCACGCCGCCATAGAAGACCACATCGCCGACAAAGGCGTGCCGCAAACCGCCGATCGTTGCCAGATAGACGGTGGAATCCACGCTGTGGCCGCGCACCAGGCACGCCTCGAACTCAAGGCCCGCCGGCGTGAACCGCTCGCCATCGCTCACCCGCCGGTCGATGGGACAGGGAGCGAGTTGGAAATCGGAAGGATAGATGCCGGACTCCTTCCCGCCGCGCAGACCCATGGCCTCTTCATCGGCGCGCTCGATCATCGCCGCGCTGGCCGCGGGCGCCATCACCGGCACGTTCAGCGCCGCGCGCAGCAAACCGGCTCCGGCGGCGTGATCGGGATGCGCATGCGTCAGGAGAATGGCGGCCGCTCGTTCACCCGGGAAACTCCACCGCAATCGCTCGAGCAGCAAAGCGGAGTCCACCCCGCCCCCTGAATCGATCAGCACCAGCCCGCCAGGCGCGCCAATCGCGTACACATTGCAATCGAAGGGACCCGCCAGGCCGTATTGCAGGCCCGCGATCAGCGCCAGATTTTCCGTGATACGCATCGTCTTCTCCAGCTATAGCGCAATGGCCGTATCATAGAAGGTTATGTCACCTGTGACCGAAGCCGTTCCCGCCGAAGCAGCCGCCGATCTCAGCGTCGCGCAACAAATCATGGATCTGGAAAAGCGGCACGTGCTGCCGACCTATGCGCGCTACCCGCTGGTGGTGACCCGCGGAAAAGGCTGCTACATCTGGGACACCGACGGTAAAAAGTATCTCGATCTGTTGAGCGGCATCGGCGTAAACGCGCTCGGCCACGCGCACCCGCGCATCGTCAAAGTCGTCCGCGACCAGGTGGGCAAGCTCGTCCACTGCTCCAATCTTTACTACCACGAATGGCAGGGCAAGCTGGCGGAACGGATGGCGCGGGTCTCCGGACTCGACCGCGCGTTCTTCTGCAATTCGGGCACGGAGGCGACCGAAGGCGCCCTGAAAATCGTCAAGGCGCACGGCAATCGCATCGCGCCCGAAAAGAACGAAATCATCGCGCTTGAGAACTCATTTCATGGCCGGTCGATCGGCGCGCTGTCAATCACCGGGCAGGCGAAATACCGCAAGGATTTTGAGCCGCTGGTGCCGGGCGTGCGCTTTGTGCCGCGCCACGACATCGCCGCCCTCGAAGAGGCGGTGAACGAACGCACCGCGGGCATCATGCTCGAACTGATTCAGGGCGAAGGCGGCATTTTCCCGTTGGGCGAAAAGATGACGCGTATCGCCCGCGAGCTCGCCGACCGGCATAATGCGCTGCTGGTGCTCGACGAAATCCAGTGCGGCGTGGGACGGCCAGGCACCTACTTCGCCTATCAACTGGTGGAGCCGGCGGTCCTGCCGGACGTGGTGACGGCGGCGAAACCGCTAGGCGCCGGCCTGCCGCTGGGCGTGATTCTGACCACTGAAAAAGCGGGTTCCGCTCTTTCGCCCGGCATGCACGGCTCCACGTTCGGCGGCGGCGCGCTGGCCTGCCGCGTGGGTCTCGAATGCATGCTGATTCTCGAAGAGCTGCTGCCTTCCATCCGCCGCGTCGGAGCCTACTTCAAACAGGCTCTGGACGAGATGACGCGCAAGTTCGCCTTCGTGCGCGAAGTGCGCGGGCATGGCCTGATGATCGGCATCGAAACCGATTTCCCCTGCAAACAGTTCGTCACCGATGCGATGGCCGAAGGCCTGCTGATCAACGTGACGCATGAGAACGTCGTGCGCCTGCTGCCGCCCTACATCATCACGGAACGCGAAGTGGACCGCGCCGTCCGCGGCCTCCGCAACGTATTCCGCAAGGCGCGGCCCGCGGCGGCATAGAGCATCACATGTCCTTCCAACTCGATGGCAAGGTGGCACTGGTTACCGGCGGCGGCCGCGGCATCGGCAAAGCTATCGCCACGCGGCTGGCCCAGGCCGGTGCGCAGGTGGCGATTGCCAGCCGCAAGCTGGAGAACCTGGAAGCGGCGGCGAAAGAATGTCCCGGTCTGACGCCGATCGCCTGTCACGTCGGCCGCGCCGATCAGTTGCAGAATCTGGTGGCGGAAACCGAGCGCCGCCTGGGCCCCATCGATATCCTGGTCAACAACAGCGCCACCAACATCGGCCAGGGCCCGGCGCTTTCGGTCACCGACGATGCGCTGCTCAAGACGATGGAAGTGAATGTGCTCGCCGCGCACCGGCTCATCCGCCTCATCGTGCCGAAGATGATCGAACGCGGCACGGGTGGGTCGATCATCAACATCGCCTCCATCGCCGGCTTGCGCCCACAGGCCGAAGGGCTGGTCTATAGTTCCACCAAGGCGGCGCTGATTATGATGACGCGCGTGTGGGCCATCGAATTCGGAGCGCATGGCATTCGCGTGAATGCGATCTGCCCGGGCTTGATCCAGACCGATTTCAGCGCCTATTTCTGGGAGAATTCGCAGCACATGGCGGCCCTCAAAGAGTCGCAGCCGTTGCCGCATCTCGGCCAGCCGGGAGAGATTGCGGGCATGGCCCTGTATCTGGCTTCCAACGAAGCGTCCTACGTGACCGGAACCACCATGGTGGTGGACGGCGGCGCCATCGCGCGCTAAGTAACCATCGCTTCAGAAAAAGAGCTTCATCACGAATTGAATCTGCCGGTTCGTCGAGAATCGAGTGGAATTGATGCGCCCCGCTTGCGGCGTCCCAATCGTGTTCCCCGGCGGATTGAACTGCGGGTTGTTGAAGGCGTTGAAGAAGTCGGTGCGCCACTGCAGCCGGTACCGGTCGGTGATGTTCGTGTTTTTGATGACGGAGAAATCCCAGGTATTGACGCCGGGACCGCGCAGCACATTGCGCCCTGAATTCCCGTAGGCAAACGCGGCCGGAGACACAAACGCCGAGGGCTCGAAGTATTGCTCCAGCGTCCAATCGCCGATGCGTCCGTCGCGGATGCGGTCGGGGCGTTGAGTCGTGCCGGTGTTCAGAGTCGCCGGTTGAAAGAATATGTCGAACGGGTTTCCGCTTGCCAGCGTCACGATGCCGCTAAGTTGCCAGCCGCCCAGATAGCGGCTTCGCCGCAGAATGGGAAGATCCCACCCGAAGCTGGTCACCATGCGGTGCAGTTGATCGGTATCGGAAAGGCTCCGCTCCGCCCGCCGGTTCAACGAATTCTGCGCCTGTCCCAGCAACCCCACGCCGGGTGTGCCGTTTGAGAAATTCGAATCGCCGTCCGAGATATTCTTGCTCAAGGTGTAGGAAGCGAGAAAGTAGAAGCCTCTGGAGAGCCGCTTCTGGAGTTTGGCTTGCAGCGAATGATAAGTAGACGCGCCGCTCGACGCACCAACGCTGAGCGTAAGGTTCGGCGCCACGGCGAACAGAGGCCGCCGGTTAGCGATCGCGCCCGGTCCGGGAAAGGGCTGATTGGGGTCGATGATCTGTAGAATGTGTAAGCCGCGCGTGCCCACGTAAGAGGCGTCGATCAGCCAGTTGGACCCGAACTCACGCTGCAGGCTCAAATCCCATTGCTGCGCGTAGGCGGTGACGGCATTGGGCTCGATGAAGCGGTATTGCCCCGAGGGATCGTTCAGATTCAATGGGGCAGGAGGAGGAATGCCGTCTTGCAGGCGCCCAGGCGGAAGTTGAATCGTGGAATAGACCAGGTTTTGCGTGAACGAATTCGGCGGATTCTGGATCGGATTCGTTCCATTGCCGCCGAACTCCTCGATGTAACTCAGGCCATACCCGGCGCGAACCACGAACTTCATGGGAGAGCGCCAGGCGAGGCCGGCGCGAGGCGCCAGATTGTTCCTGTCGGCTTGCCGCAGCGCCCGGCCGAACTTGTTGTCCGGACCCGCGAATACAACCTTGCCGGTGGAAAGGTCGATGGTGCTCATGCGGTCGAAAATTTCATACCAGGGCTGGAAATATTCGTAGCGCACGCCCAGATTCAGCGTCAGGTTGGGGTTCACCTTGAATTCATCCTGAACGTAAAGCCCCAGTTCGAAGTTCCTGCGCCCGGTGGTGCCACCGACGAATCCACGATTGATGGTGGAGGGAAGACCCAGCAGGAACGTCGCTAAGCCCACGCCTCCGCCACTGATTCCAGTCTGGCTGGTGAAATTCGGAACGAAGCTGAAGGCGCCGGTCTTTTGCGCCGAGACGAAATCGTTGTTGCGGCGTTGGCGCTTCAAGTCGATGCCCGTTTTAATGCCGTGCTTGTTGCGGGTGATAGACGTGTTGAAGACGTATTGAAACGCCGTCTGAGTGGAATAATTGGGTACGCCGGTGGTGGGTCCAAAGGCAGTCAGTCCGGTAACGTTGATCGCCGTTGCCGTGCGCGCGTCGCTTCCAAGCCCAGGCACCCGCACCTTCGACGCCTCCGGCGAATCGAAACCGAGCGGAAGGCCTTTGAAGGCGAACCGGCTCAATCCGAACCGTCCCTCGAGCACTACCCGGGACGTGAGCAGATACGTGGAATTGAGCGACAGGTTTTGCGCCACCAGATCGATATTGTTGCCGCGGCCGCCGCCGCCGAACGGATTCCGTGAGGTGGTGATGTCGTTTGGGAAAATCTGATTGGCATGGTCGTTGGAGTACCGCGCGAACAAGGCGCCTTTGCTCGCGAGGTTGTAGTCGGCGCGAGCGTCACCTTGATCGCCCTGGCGATTCCACGCCGGGTTATTAATGAAGTTGTTCGCGATTGCGCCGGGATTGGTATTCGGCCGCGGCATGAGATCGAGAAAGTTCGCCGCCAGTGGATCGAAGCGTGCCACCGGAACGCGCCGGTCTGGAAACGGATCGCGTATCGACCCTCCGGCGGGATTCGCACGAGTGGTAGCAGGATCGTATATCTGTCCGAAGAGCCGGTTGTTAAAATCGCCCGCGACCGACTCCTCGGTAGGCACCGATGCCAGATAGGTAAGAGCGCGCACCTGGCGTGTACCTTGATAATCGGTGAAGAAAAACAATTTATTCTTCCGGATCGGACCGCCGAACGTGGCGCCGAACTGATTCTGCCGGAATGCCGGACGCCTCTGGCCGTTCGAATTGTTGAAGAAGTCGTTGGCGTCGAGCGCCGAATTGCGGAAAAACTCGAAGAGGTTGCCGTGGTACTCGTTCGTTCCCGATCGCGTCTGCACGCTCACCACTCCGCCGGCGGCCCGTCCGAATTCGGACGAGAAGTTTCCCGTGGCGACTTTGAATTCCTGAATGGCGTCGATCACCGGCATGAGAACGATGCCTCCACTGTTCCAGGCGCTCTCGTTGTTGTCCACGCCATCGAGTACGAAATTGTTGTATCGCGTCGGCATGCCGTTTGCCGTGAATGCCGTGGAACCCCGGAACTGATTGATGACGAGATTGTTCTGCGTGTCTCCAGTGGCGCCCGGCGTAGTGCCTGTAGTGAGCTGCAGCAACTGCACGAAATTGCGCCCGTTCAGCGGAAGCATCTCAACACGCCGCCGGTCGATCACTTCACTGGTCTCCGCGCTGGTCGCATTCACCAGGGGAGTCTCCGCGGCCACCTCGAGCGTTTCGGTCACATTGCCGACACGCAGCTTGACGTCGGCTCGTAACTGCTGATCCACCTGCAGAGCCATGCCCTCTAGGGTCACGGTGGTGAAGCCGGGCTGCTCTGCGACGAGACGGTAGGCGCCGAGAGGCAACGAGGGAAATCGGAAACTGCCGTCGCTCTGGGTGAGCATTTCCCGGGTGAAGTTCGTGTCGATATTGATGACGGTGACCTTGGCTCCGGCGACGGCGGCTTGCGTGGGGTCCGCCACTGAACCATAGATTGTCCCGGTAACGGCTTGCGCGAACAAACGCGCTCCGCCGCCGAGCAGCAACGTGAGACAAAACAGCGTCCGCATGTTCGTGAACGATATCACGACCCGGCGCTCGACGGCTTGGCCAACTCTTACCGGCGGACGGTGGTGGTCATCACGCCCGAAACGAATTCGCCGCGGATGTTGAAATCCGTTGGCCGTGAGCCGAAGGCGGCATATCCATTGGCGCGCAGCACCTGGCCGAGCGGCGACGACCGGCGCGTGGTCAGGCGCGATTGCGCGGCTTTGTACGTAATCGACGGAATGTCCGTGGACATCTTGATCACGCCGGCCTGGCCCGCGAACCACCAGTTGGCGACAAACGGCGTGGTGAGGAACGCATTGTTGGTAACCGTGCCGTGGATGGTCCAGCCGGCGCCGCGTTCCGGCGAAACTTCCGCGTAAAACTCGCTGGCGGTCACAGGCGGATCGGGCGTCACCTCATACACCAGATCGGAATCGTAGAGCACCGGCAAGCCCGCCTGACGCAGGCGCAGCGCCAGCCGTTCGCTATCGGTGGCGTAGGCGATGGTGTAGTTGTTGATGGAACCCGTTCCATCCGGCGGAACGATGACGATACCGATCTGAGAAACGATGGCCTGTTCCTGACGGTTGAAATTGTCGACGGTCACCGCGGAACATCGCGCCGCGCGCACCACCAGCGTGGCATTGCCGGTGCCGTCGGCCGGTACCGTGAACCGGGTAGGCACCATTGGCGCGGCTTGCGCGAGCGGGACGGGACCGGTGCCGACATATTCCGAACAGCCTTGAAACCGTACCGGAAAGTCGTGATCCGCCATCAGGGCCGGCACCAGACAGGCAGCCAGCAAGATCATTCGAGTTGCGCGCATTGTAGTTTCAGTCCTTCCAGTTCATCGCCAGATTGACGAAGGTTCGCATCGCCACTCCCGTTGGACCTTTCGCAAGGAAGGGCTTCAAATCATCGTTCCAGGCCGTGCCGGCGATATCGAGATGAATCCAGGGCGTGGGATCGGCGAACTCCTTGAGGAACATCGCCGCCGTGATGGCGCCGCCCCAGCGCGTACCGATGTTGGGCAGATCGGCGAACGGGCTCTTGAGCAGTTCTTTATATTCCTCGTCGAGCGGCATGGGCCACATCTTCTCGCCCTCGGCGCGCGCCGAATCGAGCAGGCGCTGGCGGAATCCCTCTTCGTTCGAAAACACACCGACGTTGATATGGCCCAGCGCGACGACGATGGCTCCGGTCAGCGTGGCCGCATCCACCAGGTGCGTGCAGCCCAAACGCTTGGCGTATTCGATGGCGTCGCAGAGGATGAGCCGGCCTTCGGCGTCGGTGTTTAGAACTTCGATGGTCTTGCCGGCCAGCGATGTCACGATGTCGCCCGGCCGCTGCGCGCGGCTGCCCGGCATGTTCTCCACCGTTGGCACAAAGGCGGTAACGGTGACGGCGGGTTTCAATTGCGCAAGGGCGCGCATCGCGCCCAGCACCGCCGCGCCGCCCGCCATGTCGTACTTCATCTTTTCCATGCCGTCTGCCGGCTTGATGGAAATGCCGCCGGTGTCGAATGTCACGCCCTTGCCCACCAGGCCGATATGCGCCTTCGAATTCGATTGGCCGGGCTTGTAGCGAACGATGATGAGCGCCGGGGGTTCGGCGCTGCCCTGCGCCACTCCAAGCAGCGCACCCATGCCGAGTTGCTTCATGCGATCGGCCGAAAGCACTTCATACTCCAGCCCCTGCTCCACCGCCATCTGCCGCGCGGCATCGGCCAGCGCCGTGGGGGTAAGCCGGTTGCCCGGTTCATTCACCAGGTCGCGCGTGAAGTTCTGCGCCTCGCCGAGAATGCGGCCGCGATCGGCGCCCGCCTGAATCTCCCCGCCTGCGCCCACAATGGTGAAAGACTCCACCCGCTGGTCGTCTTTCGCTTTCTGATCGGTCTTGAGCCGGTCCGGTTCATAGCCGCCGGCGATGGCGCCTTCCACCGCCGCCGAGGCGAAGGCCAATCCCGCGAGATCGCCGTCCAGAGCGAGGGCGACCTGGCGCACCTTCTTCGCCTTCAACAGACGAAGCGCGGTACCCGCCAGCTTGCGCATTTCCGTGGGACCGAACTTTTCGCGGCTGCCCGCGCCAATCACCAGCAGACGCCTCGCCGCCAGGCCCGCGGGACGAGGGAGCAGCGCCGTTTCGAGCAGCTTGCCACCGCACTCTCCACTGTCGAGTAATTCCTGGATCCAGCCTCCGGTCTTCTCATTGGCCAGTTGGGCGGCGGCACCCGAAACCTCTTTGCCGCCTTCCGGCCGCTGGAACACGGGCACGATAAGCGCAGCGGCGTCAACCAGCTCCAGAGGCTGTTTCGAAACAAGTATCTGCATATTCTGGGATCTAGAACCTAATTGAAATTGTAATCCAGACTTTCAGGTCAATATTTCGCGCACCACCGACCCATGCACATCGGTGAGGCGAAACTGGCGTCCCTGGAAACGATAGGTCAGTTTTTGATGATCGATGCCGAGCAGATGCAGGATCGTGGCCTGCAAATCGTGCACGTGAACGCCACCTTCGGCCACATTGAAGCCGAACTCGTCCGAGCGGCCGTGCGTGTGCCCGGGTTTCACGCCGCCGCCCGCCATCCAGAGCGAGAAGACGCGCCCGTGATGATCGCGGCCATAGCTGGTCGGTTTCACCGGGCCCTGCGCGTAAGGCGTGCGGCCGAACTCGCCGCCCCAGATGACCAGCGTATCCTTCAGCATGCCGCGCTGCTTCAAATCGAGCACGAGGGCGGCCGAAGCCTGATCGACATCGCGCGCCATGGCGGGCAGCTTTTCCGTCAATCCGCCGTGATGATCCCAACCGCGGTGATAGAGCTGGATGAAGCGTACATTGCGTTCGGCCAGCCGCCGCGCCAGCAGGCAGTTGGCGGCGAAACTGCCCGGCTTGTTCACATCGTCTCCATAGAGAGCGCGCACCTGTTCCGGTTCCTTCGATGTATCCACCAGGTCGGGCACGCTCGTTTGCATGCGGAACGCCATCTCATATTGCGCGATGCGCGTCTCGATTTCCGGATCGCCCGACCGCTGCTCCATGCGTTGATTCAAGGCCGCGATGCCGTCCAGTTGCGCGCGGCGCAGTTCGGCGGTAATGCCCGGTGGATTGGAAAGATGCAGCACGGCGTCGCCCGCGCCGCGAAACTGCACTCCCTGGTAGCGGCTGGGCAGGAACCCCGCTCCCCACAGCCGCGCCAGCAGGCCCTGATCGGGCATGCCGTTCGATGGCAGCGAATTGAGCACGACGAACGCGGGCAGGTTCTGGTTCTCGCTGCCCAGGCCGTAGTCGATCCAGGAACCCATGCTTGGCCGGCCCGGCAGTTGGCTGCCGGTCTGGATCAGCGTGATGGCCGGGTCGTGGTTGATAGCGTCGGTATGAACGCTGTTCAGCACGCAGATATCGTCGGCGATTTTCGAAGTATAAGGCAGCAGGTCGCTGAGCCAGCGGCCGCTCTCGCCATGCTGGCGGAAGCCGTACATAGTCGGCACGATGGGAAAACGATCCTGGTGCGCCACCATGCCCGTGACCCGTTGGCCGCCGAACACCGAAGGAGGAATGTCCTGGTCGTAGCGCTCTTTCAGCGTGGGTTTGTAATCGAGCAGATCCAGGTGCGACGGTCCGCCCGCCTGGAACAGAAAGATCACCCGCTTCGCTCGCGGTGTGAAGTTAGGAAAGGCGCGATTTTCGGAGGCCTGAAGCGAATGCAGCGCCGCGGCGCCCAATCCATAGGCCGCCCGTGCCAGCAGTTGGCGCCGCGACCAGGGTCGAAGATAGTTATCGCATTCCATGGGTCATCCCTTGGTGATCACTTCATCGAGATTCAGAATCATGTTGGCCACCGCGGCGTAGGCGGCGAGTTCGGCCGCAGGCAGCGAGGAATCGGCGGGCGAGGCCCCGACGGCCAGAAAAGCGCGCGCCGCTTTTCCATCGGCCTTGTAGGCGGCCAGCATGCGCTCGAACGAGCGCCCAAGGATTTCGCGATCCTGATCGTCGGGCGCGCGGCCCGATGCCAGTTGAAACATCAGCGCCAGCCTTGCGGCGGAGCTTTGCTCCTGGGCCATGGCGCGTTCGGCGAGCTTGCGCGCCGCCTCCACGAAAATCGGATCGTTCAACAGCGTCAGCGCCTGCAGCGGTGTGTTGGTGTTCGACCGGCGTACGATGCAGAATTCGCGGTCGGGGGCGTCGAAGACCGTCATGGTGGGGTGCGGCACCGTGCGCTTCCACCAGGTGTACAGGCTGCGGCGATAGAGATCGTCGCCCTTGCTTTCCACGTAGCTTGTGCCGGGATAGTCGGCCGCCACCACCAGCCCCGTGTAAAGGCCGGCCGGCTGATAGGGCCGCACGCTCGGGCCGCCTTCGCGATTCTTCAGCAGTCCCGCGAATTGCAGAGCCTGGTCGCGGATGGTTTCGGCGGGCAGACGGAATCGCGGTCCGCGGGCGAGCAGGCGATTTTCCGGATCCCGCGCAATCAACTCCTTTGAAGCCGCCGAATCCTGGCGGTAGGTGCCCGAAAGCACGATCTGTTTGAGCAGCGCCTTTACATCCCAACCCGAGTCGATAAACTCGCGCGCCAGCCAATCGAGCAATTCCGGATGGCTGGGCGATTCGCCTTGCACACCGAAGTTCTCACTGGTCTTGACCAGGCCCTGGCCGAAAATCTGCTGCCAGAAGCGATTCACCACCACACGCGCCGTGGTCGGATGATCGGGTTTGGTGAGCCATTGCGCCAGGCCCAATCGATTCCGGGGCGCGCCCTCGGGCCATCCGCCAAGCAGATGTTCGGGAACTCCTGGCTCCACTTTCTCACCGGGCGTGTTGTAGCCGCCCCGCAGCAGCACGTGCGTCTCGCGCGGCGTGGACAGCTCATCCATCACCATCACGGTGGGCATCTCCCGGCGTAAAGCGAACCATTCGCCGCGCACCGCTTCCCGCTCTTTGTAGGCCGGGTCTTCGCGGCGCAGAACGGCTCGCCGCAGCCAGCCGGTTTCGATGGCCGAAGGCTGTTTGGCGGCAACCGCCGGCGGCAGCGCCGAAGATTCAAACAACGCGGCGGTCTCAGGGCCGGTCAGGGCGCGATCCCAGAAAGCGATTCCATGGAAACGGCCCGCGAATCGCGGACCATCCGGGCTGTTGTCCCAGCCGATGCGGAACCGCGTGGGCGACCCTTTGTCGCTCTTTTCATCGGGCAATGGAAATCCGTCGTGCATCACACGCATCGGAAGCTCACGCCCGTCCACATAGGCATGCACCCACGCGGCGTATACGCGATTGACGTTCTTGCCCGCCGCGCCTTCATAGGTGAGGGCCACGTGGTGCCGCTCACCGGGGGCGAGCCCGGCGCCTTCGGTTCGAACGCGGATGGAATAAGCGGGGAAGCGCGCACCGAACCGGAATTCAAGCTCACCATTCGTCAGGCGAAGCTCAATCCCGGTGCCATAGGTGGTGGCGGCGCGGTTGCGCGCGTAGTCGATCGCCGAAAGCAGCGGTACATCCCGATCGCCCGGCGACGGCTCAATCCAGGCGCTCATCGTCAGCCCGCCCCGCTTCGATATAGGCGTGCCCTGGCCCGGCGTCATCGGCTTCTCTCCATCGAAAACGCAGGCCCCCGCGCAAGGAACGTCGATGGTGGCGCCCGCCGGCTTGGCGGCGTCGAACAGCCGCGCATACTTCTTATGCCAGCGCCAGGACGTAGCCTTGGCATCGACCTTCGCCGTAAGCCGCGCCATCGACGCTTCCAAATCCTGAAGCTTCTTCTGCTGATCGGCCGTAGGGGCGGGGATCATCGGCACGGCATTCGAAACACGGCCGTCCTCGCCGATCTCCGGCACGTTGTTGAAGAAGGCGTAGAAGCGGTAATAATCGCGCTGCGTCACCGGATCGTATTTATGGTCGTGGCAGCGCGCGCATTCGAGCGTCAGTCCCAGCCACGACATGCCAAGCGTGCGCACACGATCGGCGACATACTCCACGCGATACTCCTCGTCGATGATGCCGCCCTCGGAATTGATGACGTGATTCCGCCCGAAGCCGGTGGCAATGCGCTGATCGAGCGTGGGACGCGGCAGCAAATCGCCGGCTAGTTGCTCCGTCAGAAAGCGGTCGTAGCGCTGATTCGAGTTGAAGCTTTCAATGACCCAATCGCGCCAGCGCCACATGGACCGCTCCGCGTCGTTGTTGAACCCGTGCGTATCGGCATAGCGCGCCACATCGAGCCAATCCATCGCCATGCGCTCGCCATAACGCCGGGACGCGAGCAGGCGATCCACTTCCGCGGCGTAGCCGGGCTTCTTCTCAAAGACGGCGATTTCCTCGGGCGTGGGCGGCAGTCCCGTGAGGTCGAGCGAAACGCGCCGCAGCCAGGCGCCGGGCGCCGCCGGACGGTTCAGCTTCAACCCTTCGGCATCCAGCCGCCGCCGCACCAGCGCATCGATGGCATTCTCACCTTCCGGGATGGACGCCTTGACTGGAGGCACAAACGCCCAGTGCTTCGAATACCCGCCGCCCTCGTCGATCCACTGTTTGAGAACGGCGATCTGATCCGGAGTAAGCGAGCGATTGGAGGCGGCCGGCGGCATGCGCAGCGCCTTCGATTCGGAAGTAATCCGCTGGTAGAGCTTGCCGGAAGCGAGCACCGGCCGCGCGCCCTCGGCCGTATCCAGCCGCAGGTTCGCCATGCGCTTGCCGCTATCCTGCCCGTGGCAATGAAAGCAGTTCTCCGACAGAATCGGCCTGACGTCGCGGCCGTAGTCGATTCGCGCCGGTGCGGCGAACAGGGCTCCGGCCGCGCAGAACGTGGCGATGGTCAGTGCCTGGCGCATCGGAAAAACTTCAGGGCTTAACGATTACCTTCATGAGGTTCTTCTCATGTCCATACAACCGTCCGAACCAGGACGGCGCGTCGTCAAGCGACGCCGTCGCCGAAATGATCGGAGCGACCTGGATGGCGCCGCTGGCCAGCAAATCGATGCAGGCCGGGTACTCGCCGGCCGAGGCGCAGGAACCCTGCAGCCGGATCTCGCGCGTCACCACCGATTGCAGATTCAATTCGATTTTGGGAGTGATGTTGCCAATCAGCGTCACGGTGCCGCCCTTGCGCGTGGCGAGGATGGCGGTCTTGATCGGCTCGGTCGCGCCCACGGCTTCGAGCGCGACATCGGCGCCGCGGCCATCGGTGCGGGCCTTGATCTGTTCCACCACGTCGCCATTGCGCGGATTGAACACTTCCGTCGCGCCCAACTGCCTGGCCAGTTCCAGCTTGTGATCTTCCAGATCGACCGCGAAGATGCGCGCACAGCCCGCCAGCTTCGCCGCCTGCAGCGTCAGCAGCCCGATCATGCCGCTGCCCACCACCACCGCCGTGTCGCCCAATGAGATGGGAGTAATGTTGACGCCGTGCACGGCGATCGACACCGCCTCGATCATCGCGGCGTGTTCGAACGGCAGCCCTTCCGGCAGCCGGTAAAGAATGTTCTGCGGCACCGAGACGTATTCGGCGAAAGCTCCGTGGCGCCGGTAGTCGCCGCAGGAAACACCGAGTACCTGGCGGTTGTCGCAAAGGTTGATGTCGCCGCGGCGGCAGAAATGGCAGCGTCCACAGGAAACGGTGGAATCGAAGGTCACGCGGTCGCCCGCCTTCCAGCCCTTGACGGCGGCGCCCACTTCCGAAATGACGCCCGCGGCCTCATGCCCCATCACAATCGGCGGAATGCGGCGGCCCGTCGACCCGTCGTAGCCGTGCACGTCGCTGCCGCAAATGCCGCAAGCGGCCACGCGGATCAGCACCTCTTCGGCGCCGATCTGCGGCACCGGCATGTCGGTCACTTCGAGTTCCTTGTATTGTTTGAGCAATAGAGCTTTCATGTGGATGGTTCCAGGATATCAGGCAGCGACGGCTTTTTTTGGGTTTGGCGCTCCTCAATATCAGGCGCCAGTGCGCGAGATTCCTCATCTCTTTTCGTGGATCTCAAGTGAACCACACGGGATGAGCATATCACCGGGCCCAATTGCAGGCACCGGCGGATTCCACCAGCGCCACAAGCAAGAATCTTCAACCTCGCGCGTGCATCGTACGCCAAGCCCGTCCAGTCGCGTCGGCGGCCAGTATGGCGTCCGCCACCATGCGGGGTGTGACTTCGAACGGTTCGTTGTGGATCGTTTCGCCTTTGGCGGTGGCGCGGACGGCCACCTGCTGCAGCAACTCCGGCGGCAGATCCTGGCAGCCGATCGCCTCCAGCGTGACGGGAAGATCGACCGCGGTGGAGAATCGCAGCACATCGTCGAAAACCTTCCGCGAAGCTCCTTCGAGCACCAGTTGCACCAGAACGCCGAACGCCACTTTCTCGCCATGGAAGTACCGGTGCGCCGGCGGTGCGGCGGTCAGTCCGTTATGAATGGCATGGGCGGCGGCGAGGCCGCTCGATTCAAAGCCCAGACCGGATAGCAGCGTGTTGGCTTCCACAATCCGCTCGAGCGCCGGTGTGACCACTTGAAGTTCGACCGCGCGGATCGCATCCGGCCCATCGGCCTGCAAGGTGCGATAGCAAAGCTCGGCCAGCGCGAGCGCGCTGCGCGTGGAAGCGCCGCCGCGCATATTGACGACGCTGCCTTCCACGCATGTTTTGGCTTCAAACCACGTGGCGAGCGCGTCGCCCATGCCCGCCGCCAACAGCCGGGCCGGGCTCTGCGCGATGACCTGCGTATCCACCAGCACCAGGTCCGGATTGCGGCGATAAAAACGGTACTCCTGGAACACGCCGTCCTCGGTATAAATGACCGAAAGCGCGCTGCAAGGGGCGTCGCTCGAAGCGACGGTGGGGCAATTGACCACGGGCAGATTCAGGTCGGCCGCCGCGGCGCGGGCCGCATCCAATACTTTGCCGCCGCCCGCTCCCACGATGGTTTGCGCTTTGAGCCGCCTGGCCGCATCCACGATACGGGCCACCTCGGCGTGCGAGCATTCGCCACCGAAGCCATGCACCTCGTAGACAAAGCCCGAATCGCCCAGGCTGCGCCGCCACGTCGCACCCAGCAGCCTTTCCGCCGATCGGCCGGCGGCGATCAGCACCGGGCCCGGCAAGCCAAGCTTGACCATCTCCGTCCCTAGCGATTCGGTGGCGTTGCGGCCTTGCGTGTAGCGGCAGGGGGAACAGAATACGGAGAGCATGTCCGACTGTACAATCTATCAAATGGTTGAGGCTTTGACCGCCGCCGAAGTGGAACGCCGCATCGGCGCTTTCGCGGCCTTGCTGATGGATGCCGTGGACTCCGGCGCCAGCATCGGGTTCGTGCCTCCTCTATCGGAAGCCGAGGCGCGCCGCTATTGGCATTCCGTAATCGCCGCGCAGCGTGAGGGCCGGCGCGTGGTGCTCGGGGTGGTGGAGAACGATGCGGTAATCGGCTCCGTACAGCTCGATCTCGAGATGCGCGCCAACGGCAATCATCGCGCCGAGGCGATGAAGCTGTTCGTGCATCGCTCCGCGCGGCGGCGCGGCTTGGCCCGCGCCCTCATGGCCGCGTTGGAAGACGAGGCCAGGCGCCTCGGCCGTACCCTGATATTGATGGATACACGCAAAGGCGGAGAAGCCGAAAAGTTGTGCGATTCGCTCGGTTACACGCGTTGGGGAGAAGTGCCGGACTACGCGCGCAACGCCGATGGCCGGCTTCATGCCACCGTGTTCTATTTCCGCCGCTTGGGATGATCCTTGGCGCCGGGAATATCGGGCAGGGCGTCGTGCGCCCGCTCGCGAAATGAGCCTTTCATGGAACTGGCGAGCGAAACGCTCGAAGCGCCGAAGCGGTCGCGGATGCGATCCACCGCCGAAAGCGCGCTCTTCCACCGCTGATTCTTTTCCTCTTCGAGCAGACTCACCTGCCCTTCGTCGCCCTGCAAACCGGAAGCCTGCACGCCGAGCAGGCGCACCGGCCTGCCGTTCCAGTTCTCCTGAAACAGGCGGCGCGAGCATTCGATCAGGTCGATGTCGATCTGCGTGGCGTGGTCGAGCGTGCGCGCCCTGGTGTAGGTGGAGAAATCGGAATAGCGGAGCTTCAATTGCACCGTGCGCGACCACAGCCGGTAATCGCGCAGCCGCGTGGCCACCATCTCGGAAAGCTTTGCCAGCGTAGCTTCGAGCACGACCACGTCGGCCGTGTCCTTGTCGAACGTGGTTTCGTGGCTCACCGATTTCGGCTCTTCGTCGCCGCCCACCTCGCCATCGAACCATCCGCCCGCGTCGAGCCCCTGCGCCTTGCCCGCCAGCGCCAGCCCCCATTTTCCGAACCGTTGTTCCAGCAACGCCGTGTCGAGCGACGCGAGGTCGCCGATCTTTCGAATGCCAAGCGCATGCAGCGACTTCTCCGTCACCTTGCCCACGCCGGGAATCTTGCGCACATCGAGCGGGGCGAGAAACCGCGCCTCCATGCCGGGGGCGATCCACAGCACGCCGTTGGGCTTGGCCTGATCGGAACAGATCTTGGCGAGCAGGCGGCTGGTGCCGGCGCCGATCGAGTTGTTGAGCCCCGTGGCGGCGCGAATGCGTTCATGCAGCTTGTGCGCGGCTTCAAGCGGCGGCCCGTGCAACCGCTCCGACCCCGTAATGTCGATGTAGGCCTCGTCGATCGAAGCCATGCTCACTTGCGGCGAGAACGCCCGCAGCACTTCCACGACCTTGGCCGACGATTGACGGTAGCGGTCGGAATGCCCATCGACGAAGATGGCGTGCGGGCAGAGTTTGTAGGCGGTGCGCAGCGGCATCGCCGAATGGACGCCATACCGCCGCGCGGCGTAGGAAGCGGCGGAAACGACTCCGCGCTGATCGGGCCTCCCTCCAACGACGACGGGTTTGCCTTTGAGCGAAGGATCGTAGAGTTCCTCCACGGATACAAAAAACGCGTCCATGTCGACGTGGAAGAAAGTCTTCATCGTCCCGCCCGCCAATCCCAAGGATACGGTGGGACGCGGAGTTACTGCCAGTAGTCGCGGTCCAGGCTGCGATACTGGACGGCTTCGGCCAGATGCTTGGCGGCCACACGATCGCTTGAGTCGAGGTCGGCGATGGTGCGCGCCACCTTGAGGATGCGGTCATGCGCGCGGGCGGAAAATCCCATACGCCTTACCGCCATTTCGAGCGTGCGCTCCCCGGCGTCGTCGAGGGCGCAGAGCTCGCGCAGCCGCGATACGGGAATGGCGGAATTGTAGAATCCGCGCCGGTGCTGCCGTTCGCGCGCCGCCAGCACGCGCTCCCGCATCTGAGCGGAACTGACGCCGTCGTCCTTGCCGCGCAATTCCTGATAGGGCACGGCGGGTACTTCGATGTGCAGGTCGATGCGGTCGAGCAGCGGGCCGCTGATCTTGCCAAGGTAACGCTGGATAATCGCACCGGTGCAGCGGCACTCGCGCGTGGCATCGGAAAAATATCCGCAGGGGCAGGGGTTCATGGCCCCCACCAGCATGAAACCGGCCGGGAAGGACAATGTCATGCTCGACCGCGCCAATGTCACCGAGCGGTCTTCGAGCGGCTGGCGCAGCAATTCGAGCACGTTGCGCGGAAACTCCGGCAATTCGTCGAGAAACAGCAGGCCATGGTGCGCCAGGCTCACCTCGCCGGGACGCAGCGTGCCGCTGCCTCCGCCGATCAGGCCGGCATCGGAGATCGTATGATGGGGCGCGCGAAACGGCCGCTGCCGCAGCAGTCCGGAACCGCGCGGCAAAAGGCCCGCCACGCTGTGGATCTTGGTGGTTTCGATGGCTTCTTCAAAGGTCAACGGCGGCAGCACCCCGGCCAGCCTTTTGGCGAGCATCGTCTTGCCCGATCCGGGCGGGCCCACCATCAGAACGTTATGTCCGCCCGCGGCGGCGACTTCGAGAGCGCGCTTGGCGGTGGTCTGGCCCCGGACGTCCTTGAAGTCGAGATCGGAAGCGCCGGGAGCGGGCGCCGCGGCCAGGCCCGGCAACTCCGGAGTGAACTTTTCGGGCTCGCGCAGCAAGGCCACGGCTTCGGAAAGATGACGCACGCCAAAAACCCGCACCCCTTCGACTACAGCCGATTCGGCGGCGTTTTCCTGCGGGACGATCAGGTTGTCGACGCCATTGGAACGCGCGCAGACCGCCATCGAAAGCGCTCCCCGAATCGCACGGATCCCGCCGTCGAGCGATAACTCACCCACCAGCAGGAACCGCTCCGTAGGCCGCACCGTGCCCATCGCGCCCAGGATCCCCATGGCCATCGGCAAGTCGAAACCCGCGCCTTCCTTGCGCACGTTGGCCGGCGCCAGGTTGACCGTGACCGCCTTGGCCGGATAGCCGAAGCCGGAATTGATCAGCGCGCTCTTGATCCGCTCGCGGCTCTCGCGTACGGCCGTGTCCGGCATGCCGACAGTAGTGAAATCGCGCCCCGAGCCCGATTTATATAGGTCCACTTCGACGTCGATCAGGTGAGCGTCGATCCCGTAGACCGCGGCGCTGCGGGTGCGATAGAGTCCCATCGGATATTAGTGCGGGGAAGAAGCCGGATGTCTCAGGGTCGTAGGCGGGGTGTGGATTTAAGGGGAACCCGAGCTTCGCCGTTCGGCCACCACCGTCACCTGAATGTCCCGCGCCAGCCGGATGACCCGCATCGCCAAGGGCCGGCGCGGGTCGAGCCCCGGAAACCGCCGCCTGCCCGGTTTGGCAACGAAGATCTGGGTGATGCCATTGAGATGAGCGAACTCGGCCAGCGCTTCGGCTTCGTCCTTGAGACCGTGGCGCAACAGCACGCGGGTTTCGACATGCAGCCGGCGCGCGAACTCCAGATGGCGTTCGATCGCCTGGCGCGTAGCGGCGGGCAGCGCTTCCAGGCCGGGCTCGGGCACGATGGCGGCGGCAAAGCAATCGGCGCGCAGGTAGTCGGCCACCCGGCGGCCCCGCCGGATCAGGGCTACCGAGGAAGGGTCGCCGGTGATATGAATGAGAATCCGCTCCTTGTCCTCCGCCACCGCCTGCCGGGTTTCCACCTCGTGCGCGGTCTGGCGCAGCGCCAGTTCGCGCAAAGCGGCCAGCGCCGGCTCCTTGAAGAAGTGTTCCTTGGCCTGTTGCGCCTTGGCGGGAGCGTAGACCGCGCCGCGATCGAGCCGGTTGAGCAGCGCTCCCGGCGGCAGGTCGGCCACAACCAGTTCGTCCGCCCGCTTCAGAACCCAATCGGGCACGGTCTCGCGCACCTGGACGCCGGTGATTTCGCGAACCTGGTCGTTCAGGCTTTCCAGGTGCTGGATGTTCATGGTGGTAATGACATCGATCCCGGCCGCGAGCAGTACCAGCACGTCTTCCCATCGTTTGGCTCGCGGCGACCCGGGCACGTTGGTGTGCGGAAACTCGTCCACCAGGCAGATGCGGGGACGGCGCGTCAGGATGGCATCGGTGTCCATCTCCTCGAACGAGCGGCCGCGATACTCGACGGCGCGGCGCGGCACCGTTTCGAGCCCCTCGGTTTTGGCGATGGTGTCGGCTCGTCCGTGCGGCTCAAAATAGCCGATGACCACGTCGTGCCCGGCGGCGGCGAGTTGCCGCCCTTCCTCCAGCATGCGGTAGGTCTTGCCGACTCCCGCCGCGTAACCAAGCACGATCTGGAGCCTTCCTTCCGCCTGGGGCGCGCCAGCCATTTCGCTAGCCTACCCCGAGGGACGCGGAGGTGTGCGGAAAGACGCGGATATCGATGCCGCTCGATGCGGCGATCAGCCGTTCCACCGGATTGCGTTGGAAGCGCTCGAAGAAACCGTGGCGCAGGCTGTGTCCGGTGAAGATCTGCGTGATGCCGTGCTTTTCGCAGAACGCGAGCACGGCGGTCACAAAGTCCCCACCGCGCAGGATCTCGACGTGCGCCCGCGCCTGGCGCGCCAGCCCGAGATGCGCGTCGAGCGATGCGCGGTCTTCCGGCGCCAGGATGCCTGGCCGCTCGAAGTAGACCGCGAACAGTTCGCCATGAAAGCGATCCGCCTGCCGCCGTCCCCGGGCGATCATCAGGCCGGCATTGGAGCGCGGCGTGATACACACCAGCACCCGTTCCTGCGTGCCGTAGGAATGCTCGATGCCGTGCCGTTTCAGATAGCCGTCCAACTGCGCCTCGACGACTTCGGCGGCCAGCAGCAGGGCGATCTCGCGCAGTTCCGATCGCTGGCCTTCGGGCGCGCCCGCGTCCACCACTTCGATGTCGCCCGCCTGGCGCAGGAACGCTTCGGGAACCGACTCGGTGACGCGTTTGCCGCGAATCGCTTCGACCGCCGGCTGACGCTCGCGCACGTATTGAAGATTGATGGTGGCGATCACGGAGATGCCGGCTTCGAGCAGATCCTCCACATCCTGCCAGCGTTCGGCATGGGCCGAACCGGGTGGATTGCGGTAGGCCAGGCCGTCGATCAGGCAGACGGCGGGCCGGCGGCGGCGAAGGGCGGCGACATCCAGCGCGCCGGCCAGCGGATCGCCGCGCAACGGGATGATCTCGAAGCCGCCCAGCAGCCGTTGCACTTCGGGCGAAACCAACGGCTGCACGGCTGCCACCACCACGTCCTGCCCGCGCGCTTTCCGCCGGCGGCCCTCGTCCAGCATGCGAAACGATTTGCCCACGCCGGAGGCGTAGCCCAGTAGAATCTTCAGGCGTCCGCGCTGCCGCTCGAGTTGTTCCGCCTCGACGCGCCGGAGCAGTTCGTCCGGACTGGGCCGCTTCATCGCTTCGACTCGCGGTCGAGAGCCAGGTTGAGCAGCAGGACGTTGACCCGCGGCTCGCCGAGGAAGCCGAGATCGCGGCCCTCGGTGAACCGTGCAACCAGCGAGGCGACGTGCGCGGGGGGCAAGGCGCGCGCCGCCGCTACGCGCCCGGTTTGAACCTGCGCCGCTTCCGGGGAGATGTGCGGATCGAGCCCGCTGGCGCTCATCGTGGCGAGGTCGGCCGGCCACGGCTTCAAGTGGCCCGGGTTCTTGCGCGCCAGATCGTCCACGGTGGCCTTCACGCGATCCACAAGCTTGCGGCTGGTGGGGCCGAGGTTCGAGCCGCCGGAGAGCGTTCCGTCATAGCCGTCGTTGCCCGCCCCCGACGGACGCGGATGGAAGTATTCAGGCCGCGTGAAGGATTGGCCAATCAGGGACGAACCCACGATCGTGCCATCCCGCGCGATGAGGCTGCCGTTGGCCTGCGCTGGAAAGAGAAGCTGGCAGAGGCCGGTGACAACCGCCGGATACACCAGTCCGGTCAGGACGGTCAACACCAGCACCATGCGAAGGCCGGGTAGCGTTTGTTTCCACATAGAACCTCCTTCAAGCCAAGCCAAGCGAGTGGATCAGACGGTCGATCAGCCAGATTCCAGGAAACGGTGCGATCAGCCCGCCCAAGCCATAAACAAGAAGATTGCGGCGGAGCAGATCGTCCGCCGATCCGGCGCGATATTTCACGCCTCGCAGCGCCAGCGGCACCAGGGCCACGATGATCAGCGCGTTGAAAATGACCGCGGCAAGCACGGCGCTCCGGGAATTGTGCAGTCCCATCACGTTCAGCGCGCCAAGCGCCGGATAGGCCGTCATGAACATGGCCGGGATGATGGCGAAATACTTGGCGACGTCGTTGGCGATGGAAAACGTGGTCAGCGCGCCGCGTGTGATCAGCAGTTGCTTGCCGATGGCCACCACCTCGATAAGCTTGGTGGGATTGGAATCGAGATCCACCATGTTGCCGGCTTCCTTGGCCGCCATCGTGCCGGTGTTCATCGCCAGGCCGACATCGGCCTGCGCGAGGGCGGGCGCATCGTTGGTGCCGTCGCCCGTCATCGCCACCAGCCGCCCTTCCGCCTGCTCATTGCGGATGTAGTTCAGCTTATCGGCGGGCGAGGCCTGCGCCAGGAAACGATCCACGCCGGCTTCGGCCGCAATCGCCGCCGCCGTCAGCGGATTGTCGCCGGTGATCATTACCGTTTGAATTCCCATGCGCCGCAACTGCGCCAGGCGATCCTTCATCCCGCCCTTGACGACGTCCTTGAGGTGGATCACGCCCAGAGCCCGTTGCCCATTGGCGACGGCGAGCGGAGTTCCACCCTGGCGCGCGATCCTCCCGGCAATCTCTTTCAACTCTTCCGGCACGTGACCGCCCTGCTCTTTCACGAATTGCGTAATGGCATCCGACGCGCCCTTGCGCAGGCTGCACCCGTTCAGGTCCGCGCCGCTCATGCGCGTGTAGGCGGAAAAGGGAATAAAGCGCGCTTCATACTGCGCCAGGCCGCGTCCCCGCAGTTCATACTTTTCCTTGGCCAGAACGACGACGGACCGGCCCTCCGGCGTTTCATCGGCGAGGCTCGCCAGTTGGGCGGCTTCAGCCAGTTCCCGCGCCGTCACACCGGCGAGCGGCAGGAATTCGACCGCCTGGCGGTTGCCGATGGTGATGGTCCCCGTCTTATCGAGCAGCAGCGTATTCACGTCGCCCGCGGCTTCCACCGCCTTGCCGCTCATCGCCAGCACGTTGTGTTGCATGACGCGATCCATGCCCGCGATTCCGATGGCGGAAAGCAGCCCGCCGATTGTGGTGGGAATCAGGCAGACCAGCAGCGACACAAGCACCGCCACGCTCGGCACCGCGCCGGCGTATTGCGAGAACGGCTGCAGCGTCACTACGGCCAGCAGGAAAATCAGCGTCAATCCGGCAATCAGGATATTGAGCGCAATCTCATTGGGAGTCTTCCGGCGCTCGGCGCCTTCCACCAGCGCGATCATCCGGTCGAGGAACGTCGCCCCCGGATTCGACGTGATGCGGATGCGAATCTGGTCCGAAAGAACGCGAGTGCCGCCCGTCACCGCCGAGCGATCGCCGCCGGACTCGCGAATCACGGGCGCGCTCTCCCCGGTGATCACGGATTCATCCACCGTGGCGACCCCTTCCACCACTTCGCCGTCGCCGGGAATCAAATCGCCGGCGGCGCAGATCACGACGTCGCCCGCATGCAACTGCGATGCGCTTACGTTTTCGATGCCGCCGCCCGGCGAGAGGCGCTTGGCCGTCGTATCGGACTTCGTCCGGCGCAGGGTATCGGCTTGCGCCTTGCCGCGGGCTTCGGCCATCGCTTCGGCGAAATTCGCGAACAACACCGTGAACCAGAGCCAAAGGGCGATTTGAAGATTGAAGGCGGTGTCGGCGGAACCCGCCCACACATCGCGAACCAGCAGAATCGACGTAACGGCCGCGCCCACTTCGACGGTGAAAATCACGGGGTTGTTCGCCAGCGTCGCCGGATTCAGTTTGAGAAGCGACGCGCGCAGCGCGCGGTGGAGGATCTCCCGGTCGGCGAGCGGACGCGACCTGGCCAGCTTATGAGGCAGCAGGGCTTCCATGGCTTAGTACAACCTCCCTTCCAACAGGAGGAAATGCTCCACAACGGGGCTCAGCGACAGCGCCGGAAAGAAGGTCAGCGCGCCGGCGACGATGACCGTACCCACGAGCAGGCCGATGAACAGAGGTCCATGGGTGGGCAGCGTTCCGCTTGTCACGGCAAGGCGCTTCTTCCCGGCCAGGCTTCCGGCAACGGCCAGCATGGGAATGATGATGAGGAAGCGTCCCAGCAGCATCGCGATGGCGATGGTCAGGTTGTACCAGGGCGTGTTGGCGCTCAGTCCGGCGAACGCGCTGCCGTTGTTGGCGGCACCGCTCGAATACGCGTACAGAATCTCGGCGAATCCATGCGGACCTGAATTGTTGACAGTGCCGGTACCCGCCGGAATCACCGCGGATACGGCGGTGAACAGCAGAATGGCGGCCGAAGTGGCGATCAGCGCCAGCATGGCCATCTTCACCTCCTTGGCTTCGATTTTCTTGCCCAGGTATTCCGGTGTGCGCCCCACCATCAGTCCGGCGATGAATACGGCCAGGATCGCGAACAACAGCATGCCGTAGAGGCCCGCGCCGGCGCCGCCGAAAATCACCTCGCCGGTTTGCATGTTAAACAAGGTCACCAGTCCGCCAAGCGGCGTGAAACTGTCGTGCATGCCGATCACCGCGCCGCAACTGGCGGCCGTTGTAATGGTGGCGAACAACGCCGTGGCCGCCACCCCGAACCGGACCTCTTTGCCTTCCATGTTGCCGCCGCCGGCCCCCAGGCGCGCCAGGTTCGGATTGCCGGATTGTTCGGCTCCGTAGACCACCAATACTCCGGCGAGAAACAGCACGCTCATCGCCGCGAAAAGCGCCCAGCCCTGCCGTGAATCGCCTGTCATCCGCCCGAAAGCATGGGTGAGCCCGGCCGGAATCAGGAAGATCGCCACCATTTGAACGAAGTTCGTCAGCGGCGTGGGATTCTCAAACGGATGCGCGGAGTTGGCGTTGAAGAAGCCGCCGCCGTTGGTGCCGATCATCTTGATGGCTTCCTGCGACGCCACCGGCCCCTGCGCGATCACCTGCGTCCTGCCTTCGAGCGTAGTGGCTTTGATGTATCCCGACAGGTTCTGAATCACGCCTTGCGAGCAGAACCACAACGCCGCGGCGAGCGATAAAGGCAGAAACAGGTAGACGGCGCCTCGCGTGAGATCGGCCCAGAAGTTGCCCACCGTGTCCGACTGCTGGCGCGAGAATCCGCGGATCAACGCCACCGCGACCGCCACGCCAACGGCGGCCGAGGCGAAGTTCTGAACCGTCAGCGCAGCCATCTGCACCAGGTAGCTCATCGTGGTTTCGCCGGCATAAGCCTGCCAGTTCGTATTCGTCGTGAAACTGACCGCCGTGTTGAAAGCCAGGTCCGGTGCGGGCGCGCTCATTCCCGCCGGATTCAGCGGCAGCAGCGCCTGCAGCCGCTCAATCGCGTAAACCGACAGAAAGCTGAAAAAGCTGAACGAAAGCAGGCTGGCGGCGTATTCGGTCCAGCGCTGTTCCACGTCCTGGCGCACGCCGGCAAGCCGGTAGATCAGGCGCTCGAGCGGCCGCAGGACGGGATGCAGAAACGTGCGCTCTCCCTGAAACAGGCGCGCCAGGAAAATACCCATCGGCTTGGTGAGCGCCAGGATGACCAGGAAATAAGCGCCGATTTGCAGCAGACCGTTCGATGTCATGTCAGAACCTTTCCGGCTTCAACAACGTGTAAATCAGATACGCGAACAGCAGGGCCGCGCAAATGGCGGCGAACAGGTAGTCCATCGTGAATCCCCCTCAGAGCCTTTCGCAGGCCTTGGTGAACATCCAGCTCAGGGCGAAGAAAAGCAGCGCCGCCAGAATGTAGAGAAAATCGAGCATCATCGCCGTACCCTCATTCACGAGAGTAGGGCGCAACCCGTAAAGAAGTCATAAAGGCGAGCTAAGGATTGCGTTAAGACGGCGGATCGAAGCGGTATCCGACCCAGGGCTCGGTTACCAGGTAGCGGGGTCTGGCGGCGTCCGGCTCGATCTTCTTGCGAAGCTGGTTCACGAAGACGCGCAGGTATTCGACCTCGCCGCCGTAATCCGGTCCCCAAACGGCCTGCAGCAGCCTGGTGTGCGGGATCGCGACGCGGGGACTGGCGATCATATAGTTCAACAGGTCGAATTCCTTCGGCGTCAGGCGCAACTCGACGGCGCCCCGGCGTACGCGCCTGGCCTGCAGATCGATCTCCACTCCATCCAGCCGGATCACCGGCGCTTCCCCCGATACCGGCAGCCGGCGCAGCACGGCGCGAAGGCGCGCCAGCAGTTCGGGCATTCCAAACGGCTTGGTAATGTAGTCGTCGGCCCCCGCATCGAGCGCCGATACCTTGTCGTCTTCGGTGTTGCGGACGGTGAGCATCAAAATGGCGGAATCCGACCCGGCGCGGATCTGGCGGCAGGCTTCCAGTCCGCCCATGCCCGGCATGTTCATGTCGAGCAGCACAATGTCGAACCGCCGCTCCCGGATCGCGAGCAGGGCCTCTTCACCGGTTCGCGCGTCCGATACCTGATAGCCCTGGGCGGTGAGCGTGGCGCGCAATACGCGACGGATCTGCGGTTCGTCGTCCACCACCAGGATGCGCGCGTGGTTCATGTTTCGGCCCGCAGCGGCAGAGTGAGGCAAAACGCGGTTCCACTCGGATTCCCGCTTTCCACCCAAAGATCGCCGCCATGTACTCTGGCAATCTCCCGCGCGATGTGCAGGCCCATGCCGGTTCCGGGCGGTTGCTCGCGCGGGTGGGCGCGGCGGTAGAACTTTTCGAAGATCCGTTCCCGCTCCGCTTCGGGCACACCGGGTCCCCGGTCCTCCACGCGCAGCGTCACGCGCCCCGGTCCGGCATCGGCCCGGCATGTCACGGGCGAAGCGGGCCCGGCATACTTCAGCGCGTTGTCGATCAACTGCCGCAGCGCGAGCACGATCAGATCCGCATCCACCCAGAGGCGCGGAAGGGCGCCGGCGGATGGTTCCACCAGGACCCGTTCATCGCCTCGCCCCGCAAACGAATCTTTCGCCCGGCCGAGCATCGCCAAAACGCCGGCAAAGTCGCGGCGCGGCGCGGTCTTGCCCGCGTCGATCTCCGCCATCTTCACCGCCTCGGTCACCAACTGGCTGAGCCGGTCCGTCTCTTCGTCGATGATCGAAGTGAGCTCTCGCAGATCGGGCGGCAGCGCGCCTTCGGCCAGGCGCAAGCCGCTGGCCGCGGCCTTGATCGAAGTGAGCGGCGTCTTGAATTCGTGCGCGATCGCGTCGAGCAGCGTCGATTTGAACTCTTCGCTTTGCCGCGCGGCTTCGGCGCGGTTGGCCGCCTCTTCGGAGCGCACGCGTTCCAGCGCGATCGCCACCAGGTTCAGCATCGATTGCAGCGCGGCGTCGGAAATCGGCGGGCCCGCCAGCGCCAGCGCGCCGATGGGCTTTCCGCCAAGGGCGATAGGCCAGATGTCGAGATTGGTCCGGCGGTGCCGATTGCCCTGGCGCGCTACATCCCGCAGAAGCTCTTCCACATCCCGGTCGAAGACTTCGCCCGGACCGCCGCGATGAATCTCGCCGGACTTGGCATCGAAGACCAGCACACCCGGCGACTCGAAGATTTGCGCGATGCTTTGGGCCGCTTGCGTGCCGATGGGACTCGAGGCCGCCGTGAGCAGAATGGCGCGGCTCAAGGCATAGAGCCGTTCCGTTTCCCGCTGGCTGTTTCGCGCCTGCTCGGCCTGCTGGCGCACGCCGTTCGATAGGTGGCTGGCCACTAGCGCCGTCACCAGGAAGGTGAAAAGAGCCACCCAGTTCTCCGGATCGGCGATGGTGAACTCCCCAACCGGAGGCAGAAAAAAATAGTTGAGGCATACCGTGGCCACCACCGAGACCACCGCCGCCACCGCCAGTCCCCGCGCCGTGGCGGCGGCGAGGACAACCACCAGAAACAGCAGACCGGCTGCCGTGGCGTTGACCGGAAACAGCCTGGAAAAGGTGAACACGACGATGGCTACTCCGGCCAGGCCGGCCAGAAGCCCCTGAAGAAATCGCGCGTCCACGGACATGCTGTTAAGCTGCAATCTTAGTGAACCACACCCTGGAACGAATGATCTCGCAATCGGAAATCGAACAAGCGGCGGCGCTGATTGAACCGCACATCCGCAAAACGCCGGTGCTCGATCTGGCGGCGGACGAACTCGGCTTACCGTTCCCGTTGACCCTTAAGCTGGAGCTGCTGCAGCATGCCGGGTCCTTCAAGCCGCGCGGCGCGTTCCATCGCCTGTTGACCAACCGGGTGCCGGCGGCGGGCGTGGTGGCGGCCTCGGGCGGCAATCACGGACTGGCGGTGGCGTACGCCAGCAGGCGCCTGGGCCACTCGGCGGCGATCTTCGTGCCGCGCATTTCCCCGGCGATCAAAGTGGAGGGCTTGCGGCGGCTGGGCGCGCAGGTCAACATCGTGGGCGAGGCTTACCCGGAAGCGGCTGAGGCCTGCAAGCAACGCGCGGCCGAGACCGGTGCCCTGATGGTGCACCCCTACGACCAGCGCGAAGTCCTGGCCGGGCAAGGGACGCTGGCGCGCGAGTGGCAGGCGCAATCGCCCGCTCTGGATACCGTACTGATCGCGGTGGGCGGCGGCGGTCTGATCGGCGGCATGGCCGCCTGGTATGGCGGCGCGGTCCGCGTGATCGGCGTGGAGCCGGAAACCGCGCCTTCCCTCGAACGGGCGATGGCCGCCGGCGAACCGGTCGATGTGGCCGTATCGGGCGTGGCGGCCGATTCTCTGGGCGCCCGCCGGGTGGGTACGCTGATGTTTGAAACCGCGCGTGCGTTCATCGATCGCGTGGTGCTGGTCACCGACGATCAGATCCGCGACGCGCAGCGCCAGCTCTGGCAAAGGCTGCGCCTCATCGCCGAACCCGGAGGAGCGGCGGCGCTGGCGGCGGTGCTTTCCGGCCGCTACCAGCCCGAGCCCGGCGAGCGCGTGGGCGTGCTCGTTTGCGGCTCCAATACGGATCCGGCGGCCGTCGCGGCGCTCTGATTTTTGCCCGCCCGACCATTGACGCCATGGCGTTGGCTCTTATAGCATTGGCCACCGAGGTTAGAACGCCATGCTTTCAAGGCTTTCCCTGCTCACCCTGGCCGCCCTGGCCGCCTATGCGCAAAACGCACAGATGACCGGCACCGTCACCGATTCCACCGGCGCCGCCGTTCCTTCGGCGCAGGTCACCGCCACCAATACCGAAACCGGCGTCTCGCGATCCTCGGTCACCAACGAAGCCGGAAACTATCTCATCACCACCCTGTTCCCGGGCCCCTATCGCGTCACCGCCACCGCTCCGGGCTTCAAGCAGATGCGCCGCGAATCGCTCACCATCACCGTGGAACAGGTCGCCCGCATCGACTTTCGCATGGAGGTTGGCGAGACGCGCGAGAGCATCACCGTGGAATCGACGGCGGTCATCCTCGATGCCGCCACCAGCACCATCGGAACCGTGATCGAGAACCGCAAAATTACCGAGCTTCCGCTCAACGGCCGCAATCCGCTCGATCTGGTGGGACTCTCCACCGGCATCCGCATTCAGGGCGGCTTCGGCGGCAAGAACGGTTCGCTCAACAATTTCTCGTCCAACGGCGGCCTGGCCAACGCCAACACCGTGCAGGTGGAAGGCCTCGCGCTCGACCTGGCCCAGATGAACGCGCCGTCATTTGTGCCGCCCGTCGATGCCACGCAGGAATTTCGCGTGCAGACCAATACGTTCTCCGCCGAATTCGGGCGCACCGCCGGAGCCGTCGTCAACATCAGCATCAAGTCGGGCACCAACGAATTCCACGGCTCCGCCTATGAATTCCTGCGCAACAAGTATCTGAACGCGAACAATTTCTTCCAGAACCGCGCGGGTAACGCACGGCCCAACCTGATTCAGAATCAGTTCGGCGGTTCGCTTGGCGGCCCCATCCGCAAGGACAAGACGTTCTTCTTCGGCAACTGGGAGGAATACCGCAACCGCAACGCCGCGCCCAACATCACCACCGTACCGACGGCGGCCGAACGCAACGGCAATTTTTCGCAAACGCGCAACGCCGCGGGCAATATGATCGCCGTCGCCGATGCCATGAGCACCCGCCAGCTTGCCGACGGCAGCTACACGCGCGACGTATTCGCGGGCAACGTCATTCCCGCTTCGCGCATCAGCCGCGTGGCGTCGAACGTCGTGCCCATCTACCCGCTCGCCAATGCCCTTGGCAACCCCGTCACCAACGTCAATAATTACTCCACGGTGGGCGGCGGCGGCACCAATGAACATCAGTTCGTGGGCAAGCTCGACCATAACCTGAACTCGCGCTGGAAGCTGTTCGGCACCTTCTCCCGCATCTGGGCGAATCAGTTCAACATCGACCCGCTGGGGTACAGAGTCAACCTCACCCGCCAGGTGAACTACGCCCGCACTCACGCTACGGCGGCGGCCACCGCTGTTTTCTCGCCCGGCCTGGTGGGCGAATTCCACACCGGCTTTGCGCGCTTTCACAGCCCCAGCATTCCTTACGCGCTGGGCTTCGATATCACCACCCTGGGATTTCCCAGAGCCCTTGCCGATGCCACCCAGATCCGCTCGTTCCCGGCGTTCAACGTAGCGGGCCTGGTCGCCGTCGGCAGTTCCGCCTCGGCCGGCATGACGCTGGTGGATCTCAACAGTTGGGGCCAGCGCGCGTCGATGACCTGGGTCAAGAGCTCGCACAGCGTCAAGTTCGGCGCCGATTACCGCGTGCAACAGCTCAATCAGTTCCAGCAGAATTCCTTCCTGCCCGCGTTTCAGTTCAACAACCAGATGACGGCTACCAATCCGCTGGCCCTGAACGCCAATAGCGGAGTGCCGCTGGCGTCGTTCATGCTCGGCTACATGGCCAGTGCGTCGGTGGCCAAAAGCGAACGGCTCGCCAATCAGCGGCGTTACCTTTCGGTCTACTTCCAGGACGATTGGAAAGCCACGCGGCGCCTCACGCTGAACCTGGGCATGGACTACAGCCTGGAGATTCCGATCACCGAACGGTTCAACCGCAAGATGTGGTTCGACCCCGCCGCCGCGCTGCCCATCAGCCAGCAGGTGGGCTTCCCGCTGGTGGGCGGATTCCGCTTCGCCGATAACAACACGCGTTCGCCCTACGATCTTTACAAGAAGCAGTTCGGCCCGCGCGTCGGCCTTGCCTATCAGCTATTCCGCAAGACGGTGGTGCGTTCGGGCTACGGGCTGTTCTGGATTCCGGCGGCGATCACCGAAGTCACCGGCGACAATCGCGCCCCGGCCTGGGCCATCAACACGCTGGCCGTGGCCTCGCAGAACGGCGGCATCAATCCATTCAACACGCTCGACAATCCGTACCCGGACGGCATCCTCAACCCGCCGGGCAGCGGCGCCGGGCTGAACACGCTGATCGGGCAGAACGGCGCCGCCAACCAGCGCAACTTCCGTTCCGGCTACATGCAGCAATGGAACTTCGACATCCAGCAGGAACTGGGCCGCGGAGCCGTGCTCGAAGTACTCTATGCCGGCAGCTCCGGCACCGGATTGCCCGCGCAATGGGCCAGCCAGATGAATCAGCTTGCCGATTCTCACCTGGCTCTGGGCGCGCAGCTTCAGCAGCAGGTGACCAATCCCTTCTTCGGTGTCGTGCAGGCGGGGCCGCTCGCCCAGCGCACCGTCGCGCGCGGCCAGTTGCTGCGCCCGTTCCCGCAATTCCAGACGCTGTATGTGGAAGGGATGCCGCTGGGACACTCCTCCTATCATTCGTTCCAGGCGCAGTTCAACAAGCGCTTCGGCACGTCGCTGGTGGCGGTGGCCTACACGCTTTCGAAAGCCATCGGCAACACCGAGAGCCGTTCGGATTGGCTTGAAGGCGGCGCGCAAGGCACCAGCATGGGCTTCCTCAACAACAACAACCGCCGGCTCGACCGGTCGCTCGCCGTGGCCGACGTGCCGCATCGGCTGGTGGTGAGCTACTCCTACGATCTGCCGTTCGGCAAGGACGGGCGCTATCTCAAGAATTTGGGTAAGGCCAACCTGCTGGTTTCCGGCTGGCAGATCTCGGGCGTCTACACGGCGCAGAGCGGAACCCCGGTGGCGGTGGGCACGTTGACCAATCTTTCCGGCGCCTTCAACGATGTGACCGACGTCTACGGTTCCTATAGCAGCAACTCGCGGCCGAACAACAACGGCCAAAGCGCCAGGCTGTCCGGCGCGGCGAACACGCGGCTGAACCAGTGGTTCAATCGCGACGTCTTCAGCCAGGCGGCGCCCTTCACCTTCGGCACCTCCCCGCGCACCCTGCCCGATACGCGCTGGCACGGCACCAACAACCTCGACTTCGGGTTCTTCAAGAACAATCGCTTCGGCGCCGATGGCCGCTTCAACGTGCAATTCCGCAGCGAGTTCTTCAACGGCCTCAATCACGTGCGGTTCGGCGTGTCGAACCTGTTCCTCGGCAACGCCGCCTTTGGCGTCATCAGCAGCCAGGCGAACATTCCGCGCCAAGTGCAATTAGCCTTGAAGTTCCTATTTTGATTTCGGAAGCAGGCTCGCATCATATGCCGAGCCTGCCGATACTTGCACCATCGTGATCCGCATGCGTGTGGGGAAGAACTTCTCCGCATCGGGCCGCCTGTGCGCATGCCCGCGGCCCCCGCTATCGTCCTTGATCACCAGGTCCATCTGTTTGATTCCTTCAGACCAGACGATGGAGCCGTTCTCCCAGAACGAAGTCATTTTGACATCGCTCTCATAGACGCCCTTTTCGCGATAAATACCAGTGCCGGTGCAGCCATAGCCGTTCCCCTGCCCTTTGTTCGGGATGTAGCAGAGGGTCCAGGTGGTAGGCGCTCCGCCCGCCGGCTTGTCGATCACTTCGGCGCGAATATGCACCGTTCCGTTGCGGTAATCGACCGGTGCCGTCCAATCGGTTGGGCGATCGGGATTCAGCTTGCCGCCGCGCACGTAGTAGTGCGATTTACTGGGCGTGGAATTATCGGCATCGTGCTTGGTGTAGTCGAACGTCACATCGAACAGCACGAACTGCTCGGCGGGCGCAAGCGCCGCGGCCATCAGGAATAGGGAAAAGAAGCGCGTCACTTGTTCAACTCCGCCAATCGCTTTCTCTTGTACTCGTCGTACTCTTTCTGCAGTTCCGGCGGGAGGCCCGCTCCTCCATAAAGGTCGCTTGCCTTGTACTTGCCGGTGAGGAACTTGGCCTTGGTCCATTCGTCGTGAATGTGGGTCCGGTCGGCGGTGTCGACAATCTCGCGCACCAGGTGCGGAGGAATGAACAGCACGCCTTCGCGATCGCCCAGCACCACATCGCCCGGCAGCACGATGGCTTCGCCCACCTTTACCGGAATGTTGATGCCCACCACCTTTACGCCTTCCACGGCGGCCGGGTGCGCCTTCTTGAAATAAATCTGCGTGGGCAGTTCGTGGATCCCCTCGATGTCGCGAATCGTTCCGTCCACCACGGCGCCGGTGCGCGTCACACCATAAATGGCCGCCTGCAGATTGTCGCCGCCGAAGTTATGGCCGGGCGCCGCGCCCATCAGATCGATCACCGGCACGTCGTTCAACTGCAGCCGGTCGATGACCTTTTGATTCTCGCCGCGCGGCAAGCCTTGCTGTTTCGCATCGGCGTCCAAAGCTTCCACGAAGTCCGGACGTGCCGGCAGATATTGCGCGGTCACGGCGCGGCCCACCAGCTTGCGTCCCGGATGCAGCACCTGAAAATCCCATCCGGCAAACTGACGATGGTAGCCCTTGCTGCGCAGAATGCCCCAGGCTTCCTCGAGTGAGAGCCCTTTGACGCGCTCCAGGATTTTGTCGTCGACCTTGGGACGGCCATCCGGAAACCGCTCGAACGGATTCTTGGCCGTATATTGGATCATCTGTTCGCGCGTGAGCCGGAACAACTGGGCGTGAGCCGGAGCCAGCGCGCCAGAGATCAGCAGAAAGCAGGCGGCGAGTCGCATGGCCTCATCATCCTACAACCGCCCGGCAAATTCCCGCGCCACCGCGTCGGCTTCCTTCTGCTCCAGCCCCTGCACGCCCATCAGCCACTCGTTCTTCGAAAAGACGAACACGGGCTTGCCGTCGTCGCCGCCGAAATAGCCGCCGAAACTGGCCACGAATTTGGCGTCCTTCAGCCGCGTCTTGTAGTCGAGCAGTAGAATCCCCGCCTTGGTCGCGTCGCCCAGCCGGATCAAAAACAGCTTGTACTTCTTCGCCCCGCGCTCATAGGTGGCCACATTGCCGCCTGGCAGAAAATCGTGCCCCAGCAGTTTCTCCTGCACCACCATCGTGCCCGTGCGGTCCTTCAACGGAAACCGCCGGCTCTCGTCGGCCGGCTTCACCACGGCGGCCGGTGGCGTTACCGGAACCGCTTTCGGCGCCGGTTGCTCTCCACAACCGGCCAGCAGCAGCGCCAGCGCGCCGCTTGAAATCGCCATTGCACTCCGCATCGCACCCGTCAAGCTAACACACGTGACGGCCGCCGATTGACACCGGAACCTTGCAAGGAGTGGAATAAAGGTTCGTATGATCTCCCTACTCTTCGCTGCCACGCTCGCCGCCCAATCCTGGATGCCGCTTTTCGACGGCAAGACTCTCAACGGCTGGGACGCGCGCACCACCTTCGATCCCAAGACCACCGGCAACTGGAGCGTGGTCGGCGGCGCCATCTCCTGCCCCGGCACCGTACCCGGCTGGCTGAGCACGTCGCAGTCATTTACGGATTTCGAACTCACACTCGAATTTCGCGGCTCGGCCAAGGTCAACAGCGGAATCTTTCTGCGCTCTCAAAAGGAAGGCGAGCCGCACAAGACCGGCTACGAATTGCAGATCTGGGATTACCAGCCCGCCGGCTTCCTCACCGGCAGCCTTGTGGAAACCGCCAAAGCGGCGCCGGTCAAGATCATGGGCGAAAAGTGGAACCGGTATGAGATCACCGCCAAAGGCGATCACATCATGATCGTCCTCAACAAGAAGAAGCTGCTCGATGTCCACGACTCCAAGCATCTTTCGGGCGTCATCGGATTCCAGTGCCAGAAAGAGAATCCCATCGAGTTCCGTAACGTTCGTCTGCGCCCGCTGAAGTAGCCCCGCGCGCCCGGATCAGGCGATCGCGGCCGCCGGAGACCAGCACTTCGGCCGGTGTGGGATGACTCAGGAATCCGGTGGGACTCGCCGTCAGCCCGTAGGCGCCGGATTTCAACACCGCCAGCAAATCGCCTTCCCGCACCTCGGGCAGCATCGTCTGGCGGCCCAGCGTGTCGAGCGGTGTGCAAAGCGGACCGGCCACCACCGCCGGCGAGCATGGCCCGGCATCGAGGCGCGTGGACACGATCGGGTAATCGCGCTTGATCACCTGGCCCAGGTTGCCCGAAGCCGCCAGGTGATGATGCATGCCGCCGTCGGTGACGATGAACCGCGTCCCGCGCGATCGCTTCACGGCCCGCACGGCCATGAGATACACGCCCGCTTCCGCCGTGAGGTAGCGTCCCGGCTCGATGATCACACGCGCGCCGTGCCGACCGAGGGAGGACAAGCCCCGCTGCAGCGCCTCCAGATCGAGTGCCGCCTCGCCCGCGAAATAAGGAATGCCGAGCCCGCCGCCAAGGTCGATCGTGCGCAGCGGCCTCCCGAGGCGGCCCGCGATCTCCATCGCATGGCGCCACTGGTTGAGCAGCACCGCGGCATCCAGAATCTGCGTTCCCGCGAACAGGTGAATACCAGCCAGATCGAGCGCATCGTGCGAGTCGACCGCCGATAGCACCGTCTCGAGAATCTCTTCGTCGAAGCCAAACGGAGCGGGCTTGCCGCCCATGCGCATCGCACCGCCTAGAGCCGCCGCCGACGGGTTGATGCGAATCGCCACCGGTACGCGCCTTCCGGCCGCGCGCCCGATGCGGGCCACATGCTCGATCTCTTCAAACGACTCCAGATGAATCTCGCCGGCGCCCGCGCGGATGGTATGTTCCAACTCATCGGCGCCCTTGCCCGGCCCGGCAAACAGGATCCGCGATGGCGCGCAGCCGGCCGCGCGGGCCGCGTCGAACTCGCCGCCCGAGGCGACTTCGAGTCCCGCGCCCAACTCGACGAACACCCGCGCCACTTCCGGATTGGGATTCGCCTTGATCGAGTAATAGACTTCGGCAAAGCCCGCCATGGCCCGCGCCAGCCGGAGGTAGGTCTGCCGCATCGAATCCGCATCGTAGACATAAAGCGGAGTGCCGTAGCGCGCGGCGAGTTCGCCGTAGGGCAGCGTCATGAACGCTCGGCCACCAGCCGCTTATAGTCGACCTTGCCATTGGGATTGGCCGGAAGCGAATCCACCAGTTCGATCCGCGCCGGCACCATGTGCGGCGGCAGCCGGGCCGCCGCTTCGCGAAGGATCTTCGCCGTGTCCACATCGGGCGATACGGCCACCGCCACGGCCACCAGTTTCTGGCCCACCCATTCATCGGGCACGCCAATGGCCGCCACCTGCTGCAAGCCGCCGCCCGCCATCAGAACTTCCTCCACTTCGGTGGGGCTGATGCGGAAACCCGCCGACTTGATCATGGCGTCCTCGCGCGCCACGAAATAGAGAAACCCTTCTTCGTCTTCGGTGACCAGATCGCCCGACCAGCAGACCGTATCGCCTCCGGCCGTGGCGGGCTGGAAGGGATTAGGCCGCAGAACGCGCGCCGTATCTTCCGGCCGGTTCCAATACCCCAGCGAAACCGTCGGGCCGCGATGCACCAGTACGCCGGGCTCGCCCGGCTTGGCGCGGCGTCCGTCGGCCGTTACCGGAAACACTTCGCACTCCGGAATCGCTTTGCCGATCGAAGTCGGCCGCCGCTCGATTTCTTCCGGAGGCAGAAAGGTGGAGCGGAACGCTTCGGTCAACCCATACATCAGGAAGATGCGCGTGGAGGGCAGCAATTGGCGCAGCCGCTCGACGGTAGCGGCGGGGACGGCGCCGCCCGAGTTGGTGATATAGCGCAGGTGAGGCAGCCCGGTGCGTGCCAGGCTCGGCGCGGCTCGCGTCAGGATCGCCCAGATCGTCGGCACACCCGCCAGCCCGGTGATGCGATGGGCGCTCAACGCCTTCACAATCTCGTCGCCGAAGCGGAATTGCAGCAGGACCAGGCAGGCTCCCTGTTCCACCGCCGTCAGCAGTTGATTCAACCCATAGTCGAAGCTGAACGGCAGCAGCGAAAGAATGCGCTCTTGCGGCGTGATGCCGAGATAGGTGCGTACGATGCGCGTGCCGGCCAATAGATTGCGATGGCTCAGCATCACGCCCTTCGGGCGTCCCGTGGAGCCGGAGGTGTAGAGGATCGCGGCCAGATCCTCGCCAATGGCTTCGGGGCCGGGCGGCGTCTCCGGCCCGCTCCACGGCTCGTCGGCCATCACCAGGCGCAGCCCGTTCAACGGTCCCTCGAGACCGGCCAGCCTCGCGGCATCGGTCACCAGCGCCGAGGCACCGGAATCCTCCAGAATATGGCGTACCTGATTCGGACGCAGCACCGGATTGATTGGCACGAACACCGCGTTGGCCAGGCTGGCGGCGAAAATAGCCGCGCATTCCTCGAAGCTTTTGGGCAGCAGGATCGCCACGCGTCCGCCGCGTTCGACACCGGCGGCGCGAAGCCGGGCGGCCAGATTCCGGGCCGCGAGCCGAAGCTCTCCGTGGGTTCGTTTCGCGTTTTCGCTAACGATGGCTTCCCGGCCCTCATCGGCGCCGTTGTCGAGCAGGTGGTGAAGCAGGTAAGGGCTCTGCATTCGGTGCTAGAGCCGTTGTCTTTCCGACACCAGCCGCGCCAGGCTGCCGATGGTTTCGAAATTCCCGGGAACGAAATCCTCGTCGCCGATCTCGACCTGCAGGGTTTCCGCCAGATGCGTCATCAACTGCAGGATGCCCAGCGAATCGAGAATCCCCGAGTTGAGCAGCGGCGAATCGGCGGTCAGGTTCCGCGCCGCACCCGCCGGTCCGCTGCGGCCGAGGTGCGCGCAGATGGCTTCGATCGCTCTCGTTTCCACGTCGATGGCCTGCATCAAAGTCTCCTTTTACCAATCGAAAAGCGCCAATTCCGAGCCCGCGTGATCCGTGCGTCCTTCAAAGACACCGCCCCTGGCAAAGCGCGGCGTCTTGGCCACCCGCTGCCAGCCCGGCGCCCGCGCCGCCAGCGGCATATCCAACACCAGCAGCAGTCTTCCCCGTCGAAGAAGGTAACGGGCCACCGCCCCCAGGTTCCGGTAAAGCGCGGCGTTGCATTCGGAATAGATCAGCACCGCCGCCGGCAGTTTCAGCAGGCGCCGGTACTTGAACAGCAGAGGATGCCAGCGGCCTTCGTGGCGCATGGCCGCCGCCAGACAATCGAATGGCCGGTGTGCGGCGAGCAGGGACCGCGCCGCCGGGTCCATGCCGCTCTCCGGCGCCTCTTCGAGATCGATCAGTTCGCCGCCGGAACCCCATCGCAGCGCGGCCGTCGTCAGCACATTGACCGTGACTCCGGCGGTCAATTGCCGGAATCCGAACGCCGTCAGCATCCGCTGCACCGGGGCTGTCGGTGTCAGGTCGGTGAAGACGCAGTCCGGCTGGCGAAGCAGCGTCCGCATCATCACCGGCGCGCGCCAGCGCTGCTCCGGTTTCATGTACCAGCTGGCGAGATTCACTACTTTTTCAACGGTGCCATCCGGCTTGCGCCGCACGCTGGCCGGGGTCAGCACGACGCCCGCGAATCCCGCCCCTTCGTTCAGCAGATAGCCTGCCGGAACGCCCGCTTCCTCGTTGCCGCCAAACTGCCGTATATTACGGAAAGCATTGACCCAATAGTCGGTGGAACGGGCCGGAAAACCGGCTGCCAGCAGGTCAAGCGCGGCGGGAGTGGTAGAGGCGTCGATGGGCGTGAGCACGGTAGGACCAAGCGGGCCTCTCTATTCTAGACTAAAAAGTAATTAAGAATTCAATACATTGTATTTTGTATCACAATACTACTGGTAATTTTAGGAGAATTGGCTATGGCTTGGACTCCGCCGTGCCTTCCTCTTGCAGGTGCCGCACGGCGCGTACCAATTCGGGCAGCTTGGGCAGGGCGGTAATGGTACGAAGCCACTGGCGTGCATCGTAGGCGGGCGAGCCGGAGATGACCGCACCCTTTGGTACATCGTGGCCCACTCCGCTCTGGGCGTACACCACGGCGTTATCGTGGACGGTCAGGTGGCCGGAGATGCCCACCTGCCCGGCGAGCAGCACGCTTTTTTCGAGAATCGTCGACCCCGCCAGTCCCACCTGCGAGCAGATGATGTTGTCTTCGCCCACGACCGAGCCATGGCCGATCTGCACCAGGTTGTCGATCTTGGCGCCGCGTTTGACGCGTGTTTCCCCGATCGAGGCGCGGTCGATGGCGGTGTTGGTTTGAATCTCGACATCGTCTTCGAGCACGGCGACGCCCGATTGCACGATCTTGTAGTGGGTGCCGTCGGCCTGCTTGGCGAAGCCGTAGCCGTCGCCGCCGACGACCGCCCCGTTCTGAAGAATCACGCGGTTGCCGATCTGGCAGAACTCGCGCACCACCGCATTCGAATGGGCGGTGAAATCGTCGCCGATCCGCGCGCCCGCATAGATCACCACGTGTGGATGAATGCTGGCGTTGCGGCCGATCACCACATCGTCGCCGATGACCGAATAGGCGCCGATCGACGCGTTGTCGCCGATGTGGGCCGAAGGAGCGATGACGGCGGTGGGATGAATGCCGTGCCCGGGCGCGGGCGGTTTATAGAAAAATTCCAGGGCGCGGGCGAAATCGAGGTAGGGATTTTTCGAAATCAGGAACGTCAGCTCGAGTCCGGCCACCGGCTTTTCCACCAGCATCGCACCGGCCTTGGTGAGCTTCGCTTTGGGCGCGTACTTGGTGTTGGCCAGAAAGGTGAGGTGGCCCGGTCCGGCCTGCTCGATACCGGCGACGCCCGTGATTTCGAGATCGGTGTCGCCGGCGGCAGTACAGCCAAGCCGCCGGGCCAGTTCACTGATTTTGAGGGATGGCACAGCAACAGGATAACGCGCGTTATCGCGCGGCTTTCATCTCGCGCAGAATAGCCCGCATCTCCTCGATCGAACCGTGCAGCAGCTTCGCCTTGTCCATGTCGGGATTGATGCGCAGCGCCTTCTCGCTCGCCTCGATACTTTGCGCCAGGTAGTCCTGCCGGTTCTCCTGCTTGAACATCGACCGGTAAACTTCAGCGGTCAGCGAGTATAGATTCTCGTCGGTCTTATCGGCGCCGATCGCCTGCCTGCAATATTCGAGCGCCTGTTTCGGGCGCGCCCGGCCGAGTTCGGCCGCGCACAAACCCGCCAGTGCCGTTGCCTTCTGCTCGCGGTAAAGCGACCGCACGCCGCTGCGCGTCTTCGTCGTCAATCCCGGAGCGAAACTGAAGCCCCAGTAATATACCAGGCGCAGCAGGCCGGAATCGAAACTTTGTACCTTCAACGCCTGCTGATAATCGGCGGCGGCTTCGGCGAAGCGTTCCTGCGCGCGGCGCGCCTCGCCGCGTGTGGTGTAGGCCTGTCCGGCGACGTTCGACTGCGCACCCGCCATTTCGATGGCGCGCGTGGCGGCTTTCTCGGCTTCCGGGAAGCGCGCGACGTCGAGATAGGCCATGGCGAGATTGCTCTGGATCAGCGCATTGCCCGGGTCTGATTCCGCGGCGCGCCGCAAATCCCGCACCGCTTCGTTCGAGTCGCCGCTTTCCAGATGCAGCAAGGCCAGGTGCGTGCGCGCTTCGGCGAACTCCGGATCGATGGCGACGGCGCGCTTGCACGCTTCGAGCGCCTTCTTCTCGTCATCGAGCGCCTGCAAAACGCGGCACAGCCCGAGCGCCGCGTCGCTGTTGCGATCGTCTTCTTTGAGCGCACGGGCGAACAGCTCCGCCGCCTTGCGGTAATCGCCGCCCGAGCGGCCCTTCTCCCATAGTTCGTTCGCCTGTTTCCGCAGCGAATCCGAAGACGCCTTGATGCGGCGCGAATAGTTGAGCGGAATCTCGATCAGCTTCACCAGGCCCGGCACCACGTTGACCTTCACCTCCACCGGGTCGTAGCCCTTGCGCACGGCTTGAAGCGTATGCTCCCCGGGCGCAAGGCCAGGCAGCCGCAGCTCCTTGCCGGGGCTCGATTCGCCCACCGGCTTCCCGTCGATCAGGATGCGCACATCCGGGCGCGACACGCTGACGATCAGAGTGCCGAAGGCCAGTTCCGGCGTCTCGGCGCCCAGCTTGGCGCGGCGCGCCGCGTCGAAGCCGAGAATCATGCCGTTGTCATACCGGCCGCGCTCACCCGGATGCTGCTCGACGCCGTTCTTTGTCGCGTAGGCGGCTACTTCCCGCTGCACGTACTGGATCATCTCGGCGGCCACGACGAAGCCGTCGCCGGGAGAGGCGTCGGCCTGCCCGCGCCAGGCTTGTTCGAGGAAATAGGCGAACACGCCCCGCCCGCCCGCCAGTCGCGGATCTTCAAAACTCTGCTCGGCGCCGCGGCTCGACGTCAGAATGAGGAAGTCGTCGGGCATCTTCGCCACGCCATCCTGCACCGCCTGCGGCGCCGAGATATCGCCCGAATGACAGGCGTCGAGCAGCAGCACCTTCCAGCGCGCCTTGGCCTTGTTGGCCAGCACTTCGCCCAGCCGGTCCACCGGATAGCCGGTTTCGGCGATGCGGCCCTTCTCCACGTCCCACGGCGCGAGGTAAGTGCGCCGGTCCGGCCCCGTCATGGCGTGCCCGCCAAAAAAGACGACCAGCCGGTCGTCGGGCGTAAGGGTGGAAGGAATCCATTCTTCCACCGCGGCACGGATGTTGGCCAGCGTCGCCTCCCGGCCCGTCAGCTTGCGAATGTTCTGGAAGTCGAGATTGCCTCCCTGCGGACTCAGCAGGATGTCGTGGAGCGCTTCGGCGTCGCGTTCGGCAAAGCGCAGGTCTTCCTTGCCTTCGAGATTCTTGTAGTCGCTGATGCCGATCACCAGTGCGTAGCCTCGCGGCATGGCCACCGGCTGGCGGAAGAAAGTGCCATCGCGGGCAAGATCGCGAGCCTGCGGCGGCGCTTGCGCCAAGGCGAGAGCAGCCCAGATCCACAGCATGGCTAGTTCCAGAATAGCGCCAGTCTCAAAGCTCGATGGCGAGCGAGACCTGTTTCACCGCCTTCAAGGCATCAAATAGCGGAATCCAATTCTGAGCGACCACGATGCACCGCGGATGGCCACAGTGCGGCGTGCCGTGAATGTGAAATCCGAAGTCCGGAATTCCGGTCTTCAGACGTACCTTGATCCACACGACGTGGCTGCGGCCGCCATGCGCGGGCAACGGGTTCCCAGCCACTCGCGGGTCCGCCTCGCCGGGGGACTTGGCGGCGTAACTTCCCGGAAAGTCATAGATCGCCATGTGTGTGCTTTCGAGCACCGCCAGTTTCGGCGTGGCCGCGCCTGGAAGGGCCGCTCCGGACCGCAACTCCTGAACCTTCTCCCATTCCAGGATGTCCTTATGGGCTGGATGGCCCAAAGTTTCGGATTGGAATCTCGCGCCACCAACGAAACCGGCGATGGTGTGGTGACGAGGCCGGTAGGTCAGTTGAGTCATGGCACCATGGTAGAATAAAAGAAAACCTTCCACCATGGCCCTCAACATCAAGAATGTCACCACACATGACCTGGCGTCCAGGCTCGCCGCCCGGACGGGAGAAAGCATCACCGAGGCGGTCACCCAGGCCGTTCGGGAACGCCTGGAACGCCGCGAAGCCTTCGATGGCCACAAACGGGCCCGCCTTCGCCAGATTTCGGTCGAGTGTGGCTCGCTTTGGACGGACGCAAACATCGAACACGGCGATCTGCTCTACGATGCCAACGGACTGCCAAAGTGATTGTGGATACTTCGGCCCTTATCGCGATTCTGCGAAATGAGCCGGATGCGGGCGCGCTCGAAGAGACGATTCTGCATTCGGACGGCGTGGCGATTTCCGCAGCCAACTACCTCGAAGCCGCCATCGTAGTCGATGCGCAGTCCAACCCCATCCTCAGCCGCCGCCTGGACGAGTATCTGCAACTGGCGGGCATTCAAATTGCCGAGGTCACACCGCGCCAGGCCGCCATCGCCCGCTATGCCTATCGCGACTTTGGAAAAGGGAGCGGCCACCCGGCCCGGTTAAATTTTGGCGATTGCCTGGCTTATGCCTTGGCCAAAGACCGGGATGAAACGCTGCTGTTCGTTGGCCGTGACTTTACGCACACCGATGTGCTCACACCCAAATAGACGCATAATCCGAATTAATGCAAAACCCCACTTGCATTTATCCCCACGATCCCGTACCCTGAAGGAGTCCTTCGCACCCATGTCTCTCACCTCCTGCTCGAATCTCAGCGGAACCGGCAGCCTTGGTGTGCGCAATCTCGTCGTGGTAGGCGTAGTATCGATTATTGGGGTCATCGTAGCCGGCCCCGCCTAGCCTGATTCGAGATTCGAAAGAGTTCAGGCCATCGGCGGGGCAAACAACCGGCCGATGGCCTTTTGCTTTTTGAGCACACAAGATTGGCGAAACGAACCCAAGACGGAGACCACAAGCATGTCAAACCTCATGAGCGGCGCAAAGATCCTGCTGGAGTGCCTGGCCCGGGAAGGCGTAGACCTCATGTTCGGCTATCCCGGCGGCGTCACGCTGCCTTTTTATGACTCCCTTTATGACCACGAGATCAAGCACATCCTCGTGCGTCATGAAGAGAACGCCTGCTTCGCCGCCGAAGGCTACTCCCGCGCCACGGGGAAAGTGGGTGTCTGCTGCGCCACCTCAGGACCCGGCGCCACCAATCTGGTAACCGGCCTGGTGGACGCCATGATGGATTCCATCCCCATCGTCGCCATCACCGGCCAGGTCACCTCGAAGCTCATCGGCTCGGATGCGTTCCAGGAAGCCGACACCTTCGGCATCACCCGTTCCTGCACCAAGCATAATTACCTGGTCAAGAACATCCAGGAGTTGCCCGGCATCATCCACGAGGCGTTCTATATCGCCTCCACCGGCCGCCCCGGCCCGGTGCTGGTCGATATCCCCAAGGACGTTTTTCAGGCGCAGGGACACTATAAGCCGGTCGATTCCATCCATCTGCCGGGCTATAAGCTGGTCACCGAAGGACACTCCGGCCAGATCCGCCGCGCCGCGCAGATGATCTGGGAAGCCAAGCGTCCGTATGTGTACGCCGGCGGCGGCATTGTCGCTTCCGGATCCCATGCCGAGCTCGCCGAACTGGTGGAGATGATCGACGCGCCCGCCGTCTGCACGCTGATGGGCCTGGGCTCGCTGTCTTCCTCCCACCCCAACTTCGTTTCCATGCCCGGCATGCACGGCTCCTATGCCGCCAACATGGGCATGAGCGGCGCCGACCTGCTGATCGCCCTGGGCGTTCGCTTCGACGATCGCGTCACCGGGCGCCTGGCCGCCTTCGCTCCGCACGCCAAGGTCATTCACGTCGATGTCGATCCGGCCGAAGTCGGCAAGAATCGCAACCCCGATCTGCCCATCGTCGGCGATCTTTCGAAGGTGATGCCGAAGCTCAACAAGGCCGTGGCCGAGCTGAAGCCCACCATGGGCGAACAGAACGCCGCTTCGCGCAAAGCCTGGTGGGCGCAGATCCGCGAGTGGCAGGCCGAGAATCCGCTCACGCCGCAGTTTTCCACCGAAGAGATCAAGCCGCAGCACCTGATGGCCGAAATCGACCGCCTCTCGGGCGGCGAAGCCATCGTCACCTCCGACGTCGGCCAGCACCAGATGTGGGCCGCGCAGTTCATCCGCTTCCATCACCCGCGCCTGTGGATCAATTCCGGCGGCCTGGGCGCCATGGGCTTCGGCCTGCCGGCCGCCATCGGCGCGCAGTTTGCCCGCCCCGACAAGCTGGTGTTCGCTATCGCCGGCGACGGCGGCTTCCAGATGTCGATCCCCGAACTGGCCACCATCGCCAGCCATCAGTTGCCCATCAAGATCATCATCATGAACAACGGCTACCTGGGCATGGTGCGCCAGTGGCAGGAGCTGTTCTACAACAACCGCCTGTCGTCGGTGACGCTCGATTGCTTCCCCGAAGCGGAAACCCTGGCCAAGGCTTACGGTTTCAAGGGCCGCACCATCGAACGGCCCAGCCAGCTCACCGCGGCGCTCGAGGAAGCGGTGCGCGAGCCCGGTCCTTATCTGTTGAACGTGCGCGTCTCGCCCACCGATAACGTCTATCCCATGGTCCCCGCCGGTGGCGCCATCAATGAAATGGTCCTCGGCGCGCCACAACCGGTGGCCGTGCCCGGCCGGTAAGGAACTTACATGATTCAAGTCATCTCCATCCTGCTCGAAAACAAGACCGGCGCCCTGCTCCGTGTCACCGGCCTGCTCAGCGCGCGCGGCTACAACATCGACTCGCTCACCGTCGCCCGCACCCTCGACCCCGGCCTTTCCCGCATGACCATCGGCGTCGATGTCGAGCCGCACCTGCGCCGCCAGGTCATCAAGCAGATGAACAAGCTGGTGAACGTGCTGCAGGCCACCGACCTTTCCGACGGCCCGGCCGTGACGCGGGAAATGGTGCTGCTGCGCGTCCGCGCCGCCATGGAATCCCGTACCGCCATCCTCAAGGAAGCCGAAATCTTCCAGGCGCGCGTGGTCGACTCCTCGCTCGAGGGCTTCGCCATCGAAGCCACCGGCGATGCCGAAAAGATGGATGAGTTCATCGATGTCATGCGTAGCTACGGTGAGATCGAAGTTACCCGCTCCGGCGTGGTCGCCGTCTCCCTCGAAGCCAAAAAATTACGCCTCTCGCCGCCCATCCCCACCGGCGCCGAAGCCAAGTCCAAATCCTCCAACGGAGTTCTGAATGCCTAACCGCTATTACGAAAAAGACGGCAACCTCGAAGCCCTAAAGAATGAAACCGTATGCATTGTCGGCTACGGAAGCCAGGGCCATGCCCACGCGCTCAACCTGCGCGATTCCGGCGTCAATGTCATCGTCGGCCTGTACCCGGGCTCCAAGAGCACCGAAAAGGCCACCGCCGCGGGCTTGCGTGTGATGCCGGTCTCCGAGGCCGCCAAGGCCGCCACCATGATCATGGTCCTGGTGTCGGACCACATTCAGGCCGATCTTTACAACAAAGAGATCGCGCCCCATATGACGGCCGGCAAGACGCTGATGTTCGCCCACGGCTTCAACATCCATTTCGGATTCATCAAGCCCCCGGCCGATGTCGATGTCTCGATGGTGGCTCCCAAGGCGCCCGGCCATCGCGTGCGTGAGCTGTTCACCGAAGGCGTGGGCGTTCCCGCTCTCATCGCCATTCATCAGAATCCTTCGGGCAAGGCGCTTGAGCGGGGCCTGGCCTACGCGCTGGGTCTTGGCTGCCTCAAGGCCGGCGTCATCGAAACCACCTTCAAGGAAGAGACCGAAAGCGATCTGTTCGGGGAGCAGACGGTGCTCTGCGGCGGCGTGAGCGCGCTGATCAACGCCGGATTCGAAACGCTTGTCGAAGCCGGCTACGCGCCCGAAATCGCCTACTTTGAATGCCTGCATGAGCTGAAGCTCATCGTCGATCTCATTTACGAGGGCGGCCTCGGCTACATGCGTTACTCGGTGTCCGATACCGCCGAATACGGCGATTACAGCCGCGGCCCGCGCATCGTCAACGCGCAGACCAAGGCCGAAATGAAGAAGATCCTCACCGAGATCCAGTCCGGCCAGTTCGCCAACGAATGGATGGCCGAAAACAAGGCCGGCCGCCAGAAGTTTCTGTCCATGCGCGCCGATGGGTCCAACCTGCTCATCGAAAAAACCGGCGCGCCCCTCCGCGAGATGATGACCTTCCTCAAGCGGAAGAAAGAAGTAGGAGTGCCCACCGGCGCTTAATCAGAGTCATGAAAATATTCACCTTCGACACCACTCTCCGCGACGGCACGCAAGGCGAGGCCGTCGCCTTTTCCGTCGATGACAAGCTCGTCATTGCCCAAAAGCTGGACGAGCTGGGTATTGACTACATCGAAGGTGGATGGCCCGGCTCAAACCCGCGCGACAAGGAGTTCTTCGCCCGCGCCCGCGACTTGCGCCTGAAGCACGCCAAGCTCACGGCGTTCGGATCCACGCGGTTCGCCAAAAACCGCGTGGATCAGGACCCGAACGTGATCCAACTGCTCGAAGCCGGCACGCCCGTGGTTTCGATCTTCGGCAAGAGTTGGGATTTCCACGTCCACCGCGCCCTCAATATCTCCGAAGAAGAAAACCAAAAGCTGATTGGCGAAACCGTCAAGCACATCCACGATCACGGCCGCGAAGTGGTCTACGACGCCGAACATTTCTTCGACGGCTACACGGCCAACCCCGATTTCGCCCTGCGTACGCTTGAAGCCGCCAAGAACGCTGGCGCGAGCGTTCTCTGCCTTTGCGACACCAACGGCGGCACCCTGCCCCACCGCCTGGTGGAGATCATCGCCGATGTCCGTAAGCGCTTCGACGGCATCATCGGCATCCACTGCCATAACGATTCCGACGTCGCCGTGGCCAACACGCTGGTGGCCGTCGAACAGGGCGTCACCCACGTGCAGGGCTGTTTCAACGGCTATGGGGAACGCTGCGGCAACGCCAACATGGCGTCGATCCTCGCCAATCTCGAAGTCAAGCTCGGCCATACCACCATCGGGCCGGAGAAGCTGCAGCAACTGACCAGCGTCGCCCGCTTCATCGCCGAGCTGGCCAATCTTTCGGTTCGCAACGATCAGCCCTACGTCGGCAAGAGCGCCTTCGCGCACAAGGGCGGCATCCACGTCTCGGCCGTGCTCAAGGATTCGGCCACTTACGAACACGTCCGTCCGGACGTGGTCGGCAATCGCCAGCGCGTCCTGGTCAGCGATCTCAGCGGACGCAGCAACATTCTTTACAAGCTCAAGCAGCACGGCCTGGTCGACCGGCTCGACGACGCCGCGCACAAGGAACTGCTTGAGCGCATCAAGAACATGGAATTCCAGGGCTATGAACTGGAAGCGGCCGAAGGCACGTTCGAGTTGCTGGTGCGCGAGGCCCTCCACCCCGGCCTGAACCTGTTCGAAGTCGTCAGCTACGAAGTGGCCACGCGCTCGGCTAACGGGCGCGATTCGCAGACCTCCGCCACCGTCACCATCAAGGCGCAGGACGGCATCCACTCGGCGACCGCGAGCGGCCATGGCCCCATGAACGCCCTCGATCTTTGCCTGCGCCAGTGCCTCTCGGCGCTCTATCCGGCCATCGCCAACGTGCGCCTGATGGACTACAAAGTCCGCGTGCTCGATACCCGCAAGGGCACCGCGGCCAAGGTGCGCGTGCTGGTCGAATGGTCGGACCATAAGCGTTCCTGGGCCACCGTGGGCGTTTCCGATAACGTGATTTCGGCGAGCTGGCAGGCATTGGTGGACGCCATCCGGCTGGAGCTGATGCGCATGCTCGAAAAGGACGATACCTTGGAGCGCGTGGTCGAGGATTACTGCTGGGGCGTGTAGATGCGCCTGTTCTTCCGCCAGCGCATCCCGCACTTCCATCGCGTGCTGCTGATCGAAAGCGGCTCGCGCACCATCGCCGATAACCTGCTGCCAGGCTTGAACGAGCTCTACGGCGGCAAGCTGAATCTCGACCTGGTCACCTGCTATACCGGCGAGCCCGAAGGCCTGCGGGAAACCGCGCGCGTCTATCGCGTCTGGAACTATCCCGACCCGGCCAGCCGCGAAAAACTGCTCGCCGAGCTCAAAAGCAACCGCTACGAGATCGTGGGCATCATCTGCTCCGGCGAGCCCATCATGACCAGGTGGAAGTGGTGGCTTGCGTGGAAGCTTCCCGCCAAGGTTTTCGTGCTCAACGAAAACGGCGACTACTTCTGGTTCGATTACACCAACCTTTCCACGCTGGTGCACTTCGCGCTGTTTCGCGCCGGGCTGTCGGGCGGCGATGCCGTTACCACCATCACCCGCCTGCTGCTGTTTCCGTTCATGCTAGGTTATCTGATGCTCTATGCGGGCGCGGTTCATCTGCGCCGAAAGGTCCGTACATGAAAGCCATACTTATCCGCCAGACCGGCGGTCCGGAACAGATGAAACTCGAGGAGACGCCCACGCCCGCGCCGGCCTCTGGCCAGGTACTGGTGAAGATTGCCTCCGCCGGCGTCAACTTCATCGACGTCTACTTCCGCACCGGACTCTACAAAGCCGACCTGCCCTTCACCCCCGGCATGGAAGCCGCCGGTATCGTGGAAGCCGCAGGGGAAGGCGTCACCGGATTTTCGAAAGGCGACCGCGTGGCCTACGCCATGACGCGCGGATCCTATGCCGAGTACGCCGTGGTGCCCGCCGCTTCGCTGGTGGCCGTACCCGAGGGCCTCGATCTCGCCGCCGCCGCTTCCGTCATGCTGCAGGGCATGACCGCGCACTACCTCACCCATTCGACGTTCCCATTGCAGAAGGGGCAGACGGCCCTGGTCCACGCCGCCGCGGGCGGAGCCGGAGCGCTCATCGTCCAGATCGCCAAAATGCTGGGCGCCCGCGTCATCGGCACCGCCGGGAGCGCCGCCAAAGCCGAACGTGCCCGCGCCATGGGCGCCGATGAATGCATCGTCTATACGGAACAGGACTTCGAGGCCGAAACCCGCCGTCTTACGGATAGCAAGGGTGTCGACGTGGTCTATGACTCGGTGGGAGCCTCTACGTTTCTCAAGAGCGTCAACTGCCTGCGCCCGCGCGGCATGATGGTGACCTTCGGCAACGCCTCCGGCCCGGTGCCCGCCATCGAGCCCTTGCTGCTGGGCCAAAAGGGATCGCTTTTCCTGACCCGCCCCAGTCTGGCGCAATACTGCCTCACGCGCGAAGAACTACTGTGGCGCGCGGGCGATGTGCTGCGCTGGGTGGCTTCGGGCTCGCTGAAGCAGCATGTCTTCAAGACCTACCCGCTCGCCGATGCCGGACAGGCGCACCGCGATCTGGAAGGGCGCGGCACGCAGGGCAAGCTGCTGCTGAGCGCTTAGCGATTCCTCCAGGCTCAGCGTCGGCTGCGAGCGCCGTGATTTCCGGACAAAGACTCCCCCGCCTCCGGAACCTCCGCCAGCGTTGCGAAACGGTTGGTGATCGAATCCACTAGCCGGTCCGCCGCGTCGAGTCCGCCGCGCTGCGCCCAATAAACGAAGATCACCTCCAGTTCGCGCTGAGCGCGCTTTCGCAGGCGTATTCTTATCGCCGCCCTTCGGAGGAAACCTTCGCAAGAGCAGCACGGCCGCTGGCTTTCACTTGTATCCGCGATCGCGGAACGAACACGGCTCCGGATCCCTTCCAACTCGGTTTGAGAGAGATCCGCCATCAAATCCGCCACACTGGGTCCCGGCGAGCCTGAGATCGCGAATCTCCTGGTTCTCCATCATCCGCAGCGCCTCGCGAACAACTTCGCTCGCGTTCTTGTAGGGTCCACTCTCGACCTTCTGCTTCACGTATCCGGCCAGCGCGGGAGTGATGGAAATGTTCATCTAGTCCATTAAATCAGGTCCGAAGCAGGCTCTTGGTGTCAAAATTCGACATGACCTCTCATGGGCCGGTTAGCGTACGCTAGATGGGATGACTTCCGGCGGTGAATACGGCGGGCGGCGCGAAACGATCGCCCGCGGTCTGGCACAACTCGATATGGACGCGCTGCTGGTCAGCCATCTGCCCAACATCCGCTACCTCACCGGGTTTACCGGATCGAACGCGCTGCTGCTGGTCACACGGCTCGACTCGTTCCTGTTCACCGATCCGCGCTATGACCTCCAGGCGCGGCGGGAAACGTCATGCAGGGTCACCATCGCCCGCCACCCTATCCTCGCGGCCGCGGCCAAGCTCATCGCGCGGCGCCGCTTCCGCTCGGTCGGCGTCGACCCGGCCCGCCTCACCATGGCCACGCACGGGTTCCTCAAGGAGAAGCTGCCCACTTGCGAGCTCAAGCCCGTCGCCGACCTGGTCGAGGCACTGCGCATGGTTAAATCCGGCGCCGAGATCGACCGCATCCGCCGTTCGGTGACGACCAATTCGAAGGCGCTCGCCCAAGCGTTGCGCCGCTTCAAGCCGGCCATGCGCGAGTCCGACCTGGCCGCCGAAATCGACTACCAGATGCGCCGCCTGGGCGCCGAACAGCCTTCTTTTGAGACCATCGTCGCCAGTGGAGCCCGCGCCGCCCTGCCCCACGCCCGCCCCGGAAACGCGGCAATTGAGGCCAATCAGCTACTATTAATAGACATGGGCGCGACCCAGGACGGTTATACCAGCGACATGACGCGCACTGTTGGCGTCGGCCGCGTCCCCACCGAATGGAGGCGCCGCTACCAGGCGGTGCTCGAAGCCCAGCTTGCGGCCATCGACGCGGTGCGGCCCGGCGTGCCGGCCAGCCTGCCCGACAGGGCGGCCCGCGGCGTTCTGACGCGGCATGGCCTGGAAAAGACGTTCACCCATTCCACCGGCCACGGACTGGGACTCGAAATTCACGAAGCCCCAAGGCTTGGCCGCAAAGAGAAAATCCGATTGCAAGCGGGCATGGTGATCACCATCGAGCCCGGCATTTACCTGGAAGGCAAGGGCGGTATCCGCATCGAAGATACGGTGCTGGTAACCGCCGGCGGCTGCGAAGTCCTTACACCGACGTCGAAGGACCTGGCCGTCCTGTAATTTAGCGATGACCATCAACGAAATTAAAGAGATCCTGCAAGTTTTGACCGAAAGCGGTGTCGCCGAAATCGAAGTGCAGCGCGGTGAAAACCGCGTCTGGATCAAGCGCGCCATGCTGCCGCAGGAAGTGCAGGTAGTGCAGGCCGCCGCTCCGGTGGCCATGGCGGCGCCCGTTGCCGTTGCCGCCGTCGCACCGGTGGCCGCTCCTGTCGCCGCCAAGGTCGAAGAGACACTACCGGTCATCAAGTCACCGATCGTCGGAACTTTCTACGAATCGGCTTCGCCGGGCTCGGCGCCATTCGTCAAAGTAGGCGATACGGTGCATGCCGGCCAGGTGCTGTGCATCATCGAATCCATGAAGTTGATGAACGAGATTGAGGCCGAAGCGCCGGGTGTCATCGTCGCCAAGCTGGTGCCCAACGGCAAGCCCGTCGAATACGGCGAATCTCTGTTCACTTACCGGCCGGCCTGATGTTTCAAAAAATCCTCATCGCCAACCGCGGCGAAATCGCGCTGCGCGTCATTTGCGCCTGTAAGGAACTGGGCATCCGCACGGTGGCGGTGTATTCGGAAGCCGACCGCAACAGCCTGCACGTGCGCTTCGCCGATGAAGCCATCTGCATCGGCCCGGCCAAAAGCGCGCGCAGCTATCTGGATATTCCTTCGGTCATCAGCGCCGCCGAGATCACCAACGTCAACGCCATCCACCCCGGCTACGGCTTCCTGAGCGAGAACGCCGATTTCGCCGAAGTCTGCCACATGTCGGGCATTACCTTCATCGGCCCCACTCCCGACGTGATCAAGACCATGGGCGTGAAGCAGCGCGCGCGGGAAGTGATGGGCGCCGCGGGAGTGCCGATTCTGCCCGGCTCCGAAGGCATCCTCGCCACCGTGGAGCAGGCGCTCGAAACCGCGGAGCGCATCGGCTATCCGATCATGATCAAGGCCTCGGCCGGCGGCGGTGGACGCGGCATGCGCGTCGTCCGCTCGGCCGAAGATCTGCCCAATCTCTACGGGCAGGCGCAAGCCGAAGCCGCCGCCGCGTTCGGCTGTCCCGATTTGTATTGCGAAAAGCTGGTGGAAAATCCGCGGCACATCGAATTCCAGGTGCTGGCCGATCTGCACGGCAACGTGGAGATCCTGGGCGAGCGGGAATGCTCGCTGCAGCGCCGGCACCAGAAGGTTCTCGAGGAAGCGCCCTCGCCCTCGGTCTCCCCGGAGCTACGCAAACGCATCACGGCGTCGCTCAAGAAAGCGATGAAAAAGGCCGGCTACACCAACGCGGGCACAGTGGAATTCCTGATGGACCGCGAGCAGAACCTCTATTTCATCGAGGTCAACGCACGTGTGCAGGTGGAACATCCGGTGACCGAATTCATCACCGGCGTGGATATCGTCAAAAGCCAGATCCGCATCGCCGCCGGCGAAAAGCTGCCCGATATTTTGGGCGGGCCCATCACCCTGCGCGGCCATGCCATCGAGTGCCGCATTAACGCCGAGCATCCGGAAACCTTCGCCCCCTCGCCCGGCCGCATCACGGCTTTCAATCTGCCGGGAGGCATCGGCGTCCGCGTGGATACCGGCGCTTATTCAGACGGCGTGATCCCGCCTTATTACGATTCGATGATCGCCAAGCTCATCACCTACGGCCACGACAGGACGGAGGCGATCTCGCGCATGACCCGCGCGCTCGATATGTTCGTGGTGGAAGGCATTCACACGACCATCCCTCTGCACCAGCGCATTCTGACGGATGCCGAATTCATCGCCGGGGATTTTCACACGAATTACCTGGCGAAGTTCGGCAAGCAGAAGGGATAAAGTTCGGCAAGACCGGAGCCATCTTCTAACGTGTGTTATGTCAAGCTTTGTTACCGGTCAACCACGATTAGAATATAAAGCTCTGGAAAACCACGGAGTTGAATTCATAACACCGAATTCGGCTGCATTTCGCGGAGAGATCGACAAGTTTGTATCGCCTAACGATTTTTTGCTTATTCAAAAGGCACTTCCTTTTTCGGTAGTAATAAAGAATTCAGGAAGCCGGCCGATTTCCGCTTTCCTCGTACGTTATGATCTCATCTTCCCTCAATCTGGAAGACCCACAACTCACCACTTTCAGCACATCAAATCCCCGACAGGACCTCCTCTCATACTCCCAGGTTCAACGTTTCCTCTCACGCCACTCGGGCGGCTAAGCACCGCAATCCACAAGCGTCGCGTGGCTGAAGTAAACCAAGTCGCTCTTGCCAAACTGTTCAATGAGCGCTTAGGCGAGTACGAATCCCAGACTAACATCGCGGTTTCTCTGGATTCAGTCTTGTTCACTGACGGAGTTTTTGCCGGACCAGATCTTTCTAACTTTACGGATCTTTTACAGGGTTGCGCCCGAGCGGAGGAGGAATTGAAAGCACAGACCAGCCGGCTCGACGGGGCAGAATTGGATCAATATTTCGCAAAGGCCACAAGCAGTCAGTTCATTGAAAAGCCAATGCCGCTCATGACAGAAGCTGCTCACTATGAGACTCACTTGCGCGAGACCGGCAAGCAACTGGCAGCCATTCGAAACGAACGGGGAACAGCGGCGATGAGGCAAGGTCTTTCGTCATTTCCTCGGTATCCAAGAATTCAAAGGAGAGAGCGGTGAAATTAAGTCAAAGGATTATTCTGCTTACGATTGCTTTAGTGGCGCAGGAGATTGCCACGTATCAGTCCGTTCAAACGGCAGGTTGTTGGTCCGGCAACGGTGGCGGACTTGGAACGGGGGCGATATTCGTCAGCGGCCAGCACAACGATCCATGGCTTGCGACGGGGTACGACAGACAGTTTTGCGACGGTCAGCGATTGAGCCAAGATTTTGACGAGGGCTGTTCAATGGGAACTTAAGGCCCCTTTACCCCCGCGCATGCTCGGTCACCCAATCCGTCCAGATCGACGATTCCCCCGTCGCCAGCAGCGGAACCCCATCCAGCACATGTTCCACGAAATTCTCGACGCACGGATAGTGAAGATTGGCATTGGGCGGCAGATCCTCCTCACCGCCCGGATACGCCAGCCGGCCGCTATTGAGCGGCGACAGATCCATCGTCCCCGTGGTGCCGGTGATCCGAAACTCGTCGCGCCCCTGGCGGCAATGCCGCCGCGCATCCACGATGCCGCGCACCCCGCCCGCATATTCCACCAGCACCGTGGCCGCGTCCTCCACGCGCCCATGATGCACCACCGTCGAAAGCTGCCCCACGGCGCGGCGCGGCCGACCGAAGAAATAGTTCAACAGATCGATTCGGTGCGACGCGGTATCGTATAGCGGACCGCCGCCCGCCATGGCGGGATCCAGCAGCCAGCTCCGGCGGCCGTCTTCATCGTTGAACCAGTCATGCGCGCTCAACTCCGCCAGCACGGGAGTGCCGATGACTCCGGCCTCGAGCAATTCCATCGCCCGCCGCACCTTGGGATAAGTCCGCCGGTAGTAGGCGATCCCCAACACGCGGCCCGCGGCGCGCGCCGCTTCCACCATGCGGCCGGCTTCGCCGTAATTCATCGCCACCGGCTTCTCACACAGCACATGCTTGCCCGCCGCCAGGGCGGCCATCGTATCCGGCGCGTGCATCGCCACCGGGGTGGACACGTACACGGCATCCACCGCCGGATCGGCCAGCGCCTGTTCCAGCGCCGTGAACACCAGCGCTTCGGGATACGCGGCGCCCTTGGCAGGATCGCGCGTCACGATGCCGTATAACCGGCTCCGCGGCACGCTTTGAATCGCCGGAATGACGCGTTTGGTGGCGATATCGCCGATTCCAGCTACAACCCAGTTCATCCGCACGCTCAATCGTACACTGGAAGATGATGGCCACGTTGTTGTCCTTCGCCGTCCTGCTCGCCTGGGCGCAAACGCCGGAAACGCTCAAGTTCACCTCCGGCCAGCAGGAACTCGAATACCTCCACCACCCGGGCAGCGATGCCGTGCTGGTCGTCTTCGGAGCCCCGGAAGAGGCAAAGAGCTGGATCCCCATCGCCGCCTCGCGCAAATGGCGGTTGCTGATGCCGAAGTTCCCCATGGCCGGCGACACCGGCGTGCGCCCCCTCGATGCCATGGTGGCCGATGCCCGCAAGCGTTTCTCGCTCGACAAGGTGCCGGTCTATCTGGTGGGCGGCGGTCCGGCCAGCGCCGCCGTTTTCTATGCCGCCGCGCGCTCGCCCGACACCTGGAGCGCCGCGCTCGCCATCGGCGGCGACGCCCGTCCCGCCATCGATACCGATCGCCTCTTTGCCGCCAACACCCTCAACACGCCCATTGCCTGGGCGCTGACCGCCGAAGAGAAAATCGAGACCGCCGCCATTCGCCAGAAGCTGACCGGCGCGGGCCTGAACCTTACGTTGCTGGAAGCGCCCACCGTCGGCCAGGCACTTGAGTTTCTCGCCAAGCAGCCTTACGCCGCCCACCCGCGCAAAGTCGATTGCGAAACCGGCAACCCGGCGCTGGCGCGCTGCTACTGGATCCGCATGACGGCCTTCAACCCCGCCCTGATCAACCAGGCCATCCGGTCGAGCCGCGTGAATCCCGAATCCACCACCTCGCTCGATTTTGGAGGCTTCGGATACTCCTCGAACAAGCCCGGTCCCGGCATCGTGGTCGAGTGGCTGCCACCCGATTACGCCGGCCCCCTGAGGCTCAACGACCGCCTGACACATCTGAGCGGCCGGCCGATCGCCGACCCGCGCCATTACCTCGAAATGCTGGCGGAAGTGAAAGAGGAGCGGCCCGTCGCCGTCACCATTGAGCGCAAGGAAGGCAAGGAGCTCGACCGCATCCGGCTCACCACGCGTTACCGCTTGAAGGCGCGCGAGGAAGTGGTAACCGCCCGCGTGCAGGCCGAGTATTCGGCGGAGGCCAAAGAGATTGTCATCGTCAGCCGCGCCGTTGCGTCGCTTGAACTGACGATTCCCGAAGGCTGGGCGCCGGCGGCGGTGAACTGGAATGGGAACCAGGCCGCCAATGCGCAGAGCGCAGGCTGCTTCCTGCTATCGCTTGAGCAGCCGGGCGCGTCGCGTCCTTGCGGCAAGCGGCCCTGAGGCGCCAGCGGCGGGAACCGGGCCGAAACCTTACAGCGCGCGCACTTCCACCGCATCGCCTTCGCCGGGCGCGAGAAACAGATTCGCCTCAAGCCCGTGCTGTTTGTCGTATAGCTCGCGATAGCGGCCCTGGCGCGCGTAGAGCTCCGGATGGGTGCCTCGTTCGACGATCTGTCCATGCTCCATTACCAGGATGCGGTCGGCGCGTCGAATGGTGGAAAGACGGTGCGCGATCACGAACGTGGTGCGGCCCTTCATCAATTGCGAGAGCCCCTGCTGGATCATCTGTTCGCTTTCCGAATCGAGGCTCGATGTGGCTTCGTCGAGAATCAAAATGCGCGGATCGGCAAGAATCGCGCGCGCGATGGCCAGGCGCTGGCGCTGCCCGCCGGAGAGTTTGACGCCGCGCTCGCCCACCACCGTGTCGTATCCTTTTTCGAAGCGTTCGGCGAATTCATCGACGCGCGCGGTGCGGCAGGCGGCGAGAAATTCGGCTTCGGTCGCGCCGGGACGCGAAAAAATCACGTTGTCGCGAATGGTGCCGTCAAACAGGAACGTCTCCTGCAGAACCACGCCGAGCTGCGGACGGTAGCTCTCGAGCCGCGCCGTCGCCAGATCCACGCCGTCGACCAGAATGCGGCCGGAGCCGGGAACGTAGAACGCCGCAATCAATCCGATGGTGGTCGATTTGCCCGAGCCCGAAGAGCCCACCAGCGCCGTGACGGTGCCCGGCTGCGCGTCAAGGGAAATGCCGCGCAAAACGGGCTTGCCCGCCTCGTACTCGAAATGAACGTCCTCGAAGCGAACTTCGCCGCGCAATGGCGGCAGCGTCACCGTGCGCCGCGGGTCCTGATCTTCGCGTGCCTCGGACATAATCTCGCGTGTGCGCTCAAGCCCCGCCAGGGCCTCGGTCAACTGCGTGCCGATGCCGACGATCTGAAAGACCGGAGCCACCAGAAACGCGAGGAAGGCGGTGAAGGTGACGAATCCCCCAAGCGTCAGCGTTCCGGCGAGAATCTGTCCCGCGCCCACGTACATCACAACCGCGCCCACGATGCCGAGCAGCACCGTCGCCGAAAGACTCATCAGCGAAACACCCGTCAGCGATTTGAGGATGTTGTCGAGCAGGCGCTGCACGCCCGCGGCAAACACCGTCTCCTCGCGGGTTTCGGCGTGGTATCCCTTGATCACCCGCACCCCGCCTAGCGATTCGGTGAGCCGTCCCGTTACTTCGGCGGTAATCTTGCCGCGCTCCTTGAAGATGGGGCGCAGCGTGCCGAACGCATACTTGAGAATCAAGGAGAACGAGAAGACCACCGCCAGCGCGATTCCGGTCATCAGCGGACTGATGCGGAACAGCACCACCAGCGCCAGCAGCGCCGTCAGCAGGCCGCCCACGAATTCCACCAGACCCGTGCCCACCAGGTTGCGCACGCCTTCCACGTCGTTCATGATGCGCGACACCAGTACACCGGTCTTATTGGCGTCGAAGTAACTCAGCGAAAGCCGCCCCACGTGGGTCTGCACGCGGCGGCGCATCTCGGCGATCAGCTTCTGCGCGGATTTGGAAAGAATCTGCGTCAGGGCGAAGGCGCTGGCCGCCTGCACCACGGTCGCGCCGAGCACCGCGCCGAACAGTGGCAGCAGCATCTCCGGCCGATGCTTGCCGATGATGTCGTCGATGAGGAATTTCGTCGAAGCGGGCAGCACCAGGCCCGCCACGCGGCTGATGACGATCAGCAGCAACCCGAGGAACAGGATGCCCCGCCGCGGCCGGATGAGCGACCACACCTCCGGCATTACGGCTTTCCAGTCGCTGACGCCTTTCTTGCCGCTGGCGTTCTGCGCCTCATTGGCGGAGCGCTTATGAGTCTTCTCCGGTGATCCGATAGATGGCGGCCTGATACCCCTCATGAACTCCCCTTCCCTAAAATAGCCTAGAGTCCGGCGGGCGGGTCCGCCTTAGATTAAGCTTTTTCCGCCGTCCCGGCCGGCTTCATCGGTTATACTCAGGGCGATGCCGACGATTCGCTCCATGCTTGTTTGGATGCTGCTGGGCGCCGCCACGATGTGGGCGAAGCCCAATTTTTCCGGTAGTTGGAAAATGAATCCGCAGTCGAGCAACTTCGGGCCGCTGGCGGCCCATGCGCCGAAGGAAATCACGCGCGCCATCGAGCATTCCGATCCCGCGCTGCAGTTCAAGACCGTGCAGCGCGGAGCGAAAGCGGAAGTGGTAACGACCATGAAGTTCACCACCGACGGCAAGCCCACCGTCAACACGCTGCGCGGTATCGAAATCAAAGGCTCGGCCAAATGGAACGGCGATCTGCTGGTCATTGAAACCCGCCGCATGTCCGACGGCGTCGAAATACTACAGAGCGATCAATGGACCCTGGAAGAAGGCGGGCGCTCCATGAAGGTGGATAGCTCGGTGACCACACCCAAGGGAACCATGCAATTCACAATCGTGTTCGACAAACAATAAGACGGAGAGAAACGGGATGAAAAGATCAGTTTTCCTTGCCCTGACCACCGCGTGGCTGGTCGCGGCGGCGGATAAGCCAAACCTGAGCGGTAGCTGGAAAATGGTGGCGGAGAAGAGCGATTTCGGCCGCATGCCCGCGCCCACCAAGTATGAACAAACCATCGAACACAAGGATCCCAATCTAAAGGTGACCATCGCCCAGACCGGCCAGAACGGCGACCGGTCGAACGACTTCGTCTATCACACCGGCGGCAAGGAAACCACCAACGACACGCGCGGCGGCCAGACCAAGAGTAAGGCTAAGTGGCAGGCGGACGCGCTGGTGATTAACTCCACACTGACGATTCGCGGCAATGAAGTACCGGTGGTGGAACGCTACAGCCTCGGCGCGGACGGATTGCTGACTTTGACGCGGAAGCTTACCACGCCGAGCGGCGATTTTGAGACGCGGATTGTGATGTCGAAGTAGTAGCCGGGTCCGCCGGTAAAATGGCCGCTCCATTTGCGTGCTGAACCATCGCTCTTTCTGCTTCTAATCCTCGATAGCCAAGAAATCGCCTTCTGTGAACGTTGGCGAAGTACATGCAAGGATGTGTCAAGCCGCAGAGAGCAACACGGCCATGCGCCGCGGGAAGATTCTGGTACACATCCACACACGCCGATAGCTTTCTTGGAACTGGGATCTGAAAAACTTCGCGGCCAATCGCCTTCAGCGGAGCCGATCCAAGCGTGACCACGAGTTGAGGCTTCATAACCTCCATCTGCCTTTCGAAGAATCGTGCGCAGCGGTGAACGAAGGTTTGATCCAACTCGCCGGGAAAAACGCCGGTTTCGGGGCCGGTCTGCCGCAGTCCGACGTAGAAGTTAGTGAAGAAGCATTGGCGGGGCGATAGTCCCAACTTCGGGAAGACGATTCTGATGTTGCGCCACGTCTGGCTGATGTCGAGTTCTGTGCCGATCCGCCACGCCCTCTCGTAGGTAGCAGCAGTATTGAAATCCTGCCCCACCACCATTACTCCACAGCTACCCGATTCAAGTCCGCCAGACTCGTCGAGCAACAAACCGAGCCCGCCCGGGAAGAACGCCGTTCCCGCGATCGGCGAGGGAACCGGAACAACGCCGGCCGGGTAAGAGGGGAACGCCAGCGAGATTTCCTCCCAAAGTGCTGCCGCTCGAAGCCGCACGGTGTCGCCCCCTCACCCCGCCGGGCGCAATGCAAAAAACGTCGTATTAATCCGCTCATCCACCCGGTTCAACCTCGCCTGCAGATCGTCCAAAAATTCATGCAATCCACCTGAGAGAATCTCGCGCACGGGCGTATAGTCCAGCTCCGACCGTAATTGCCCCAGGTACCGCTCGGCCGAGTTGCTATAGGAATCCTCGGCCGTGCCGGTAATGCTATGCAGGCAGCGGTCCGCGCTGCTCAGGCAGTGGCGGACGGCGCGCGGAAACTCGCGGTCGAGCACCAGGAACTCCACCAGTTCGGTGGGCCGGATGCGCCCGTACTTCTTGCGGTACATCTCAAACCCCGAGACCGACTTCAACACCGCCGACCACTGCACGTCGTCGATCGAAGTGCCCACGTCGTCGATGCTTGGCAATAGCAGGAAGTACTTCACGTCCAGAATGCGCGTGGTCTTGTCGGCGCGTTCGAGCATGCGGCCCAGTTGCAGGAAGTGCCATGCCTCGTTGTGCGACATGGTGGAATCGGTCAGTCCCTGGAACAGGTGGCAGTCGAGTTTCAATTCCCTAAACAGGTCGCGGGGCGATTCCACCGCGCGTCCCGAAGAGATCTCGTCGAGCACCATGAGATAAAGGCGGTTGGCCTGCTCCCACATCTCCGAAGAGATCGTATCGCGCACCGAGCGTGCGTTCTCGCGCGCCGCGCGCAGGCACGAAAGAATGGAATTCGGATTTTCGGTGTCGAAGGTTAGAAAGTGAATCACCGATTCGCGCGTCGCCTCTTTCTTGCGCTCGCGGAAGGCGGCCGCGTCGCCACTGGTGTCGATCAGCGGATCCCAATGCTGCGGCGTACCGGCTGGAGCGTCCAGCATCAGGTGCAGGTTCACGTCGATGAAGCGGGCCACGTTCTCGGCCCGTTCGATGTAGCGGCCCATCCAATACACGGAGTCGGCGACGCGGCTTAGCAGGGGGCGCGCGATCATGCTTCCGCCGCTCCTCCGGCCAGCACCCAGGTATCCTTGCTGCCGCCGCCCTGACTGGAATTCACCACCAGCGATCCTTTCTTCAGCGCCACGCGGGTCAATCCCCCGGGAAGCACGTAAATCTCCTTGCCGTAAAGCACGTAAGGCCTCAGGTCGACGTGGCGGCCTTCGGCGTGGCCGTCGCAAATGGTGGGCACGCGCGAAAGGCCCAGCGTGGGCTGAGCGATGTAGTTGCGTGGATTCGCGGCGATGCGGCCGGCGAAATCCTCGCGCTCGGCCTCGGTGGCGTGCGGACCCACCAGCATGCCGTAGCCGCCGGCTTCGTTGGCCGCCTTCACCACCAGCTTGTCCAGGTTCTGGAGCACATGCTGGCGGTCGGCGTCGCGCCAACAGAGATAGGTCGGCACATTGGGGATGATGGCGTCTTCGCCCAGATAGTATTTAACGATCTCGGGAACGTAGGCGTAGACCACCTTGTCGTCGGCCACGCCGTTGCCGGGTGCGTTCGCCAGCGCCACCTTGCCTGCCTTGTAAGCCGCCAGAAGGCCGGGCACGCCCAGCAGCGAATCCTCGCGGAACGCTTCCGGATCGAGGAAATCGTCGTCGATGCGGCGATAGATGACGTCCACGCGTTCGAAGCCCTTGGTCGTGCGCATCTCGACAAAGCCGTCGCGCACCACCAGGTCGCGGCCTTCCACCAGCGGGATGCCCATCTGCTGGGCCAGGAAACTGTGTTCGAAATAGGCCGAATTGTAAATGCCGGGCGTCAGCAGCACCACCGACGGGGCATGGCTTGCGGGTGGCGCCAGCGACTCCAGCATCTCGAGCAGCTTGCCCGGATACTCATCCACCGACCGGATGGTCATGCCCCGGAACACCTTCGGGAAGGTGCTCTTCATGAGGTTCCGGTTCTCGAGCACATAGGACACACCGGAAGGCACGCGCAGGTTGTCTTCGAGCACGTATACCTGCCCGTCGCGATCGCGCACCAGGTCGGTGCCGGTAATGTGGCACCAGATGCCGCGCGGCGGGTTGATGCCCACGCATTGCGGCCGCAGGCAGCGCGCCGATTCGATTACTTCCCTGGGCACGATGCCGGCGTTGAGGATCTTCTGGTCGTGGTAAACGTCGTCGATGAACAGGTTCAGCGCGTGGATGCGCTGCTTCAGCCCCTTTTCCATCCACGTCCAATCCGGCGCATTGACGATGCGGGGAATCATGTCGAACGGGAAGATGCGCTCGCGCCCGCCCTCGGCGCCGTAGACGTTGAAGGTGATGCCCATCTGCAGCAGCAGCCGCTCGGCCGCCTCCTGCCGTATCATGAGCTCGCCGTCCGGCAGGGACTCGATCGCTTCGACCAACGCCGCGCCTTCCGGCCTTGGGCGGCAGTCGGGCGCAAAGAGCTCGTCGTAAAATTCGCCTGTTTGATACCCGTTGAACCGCATGGTGACAATCCTTCCAGAATGCCGTCCCATCATGCCTTACGGCGCGCTGGCGCCGCATCTCAAAGATTTTATAGATCGTATCAATATTCCTGATTGTGTGAAAACGCCCAGTTTGCGGCTGTTTGCCGGGTCCAACGAAGAAATTCGAAATAGTCGGAAATTTTTACGCGTCTTTGGCATCTAAAGGAATGAGGCTGGTCCGCAGGCAGCGGCAGGCAGCCGCAAAGGGGGGATGCCATGAGGAGCACGAAAGATAGGCTTGAGCAAAGCGTGGAGGTTCTCGAAACGCTGGATCGCCGCCGGTCGGACATGCGTACGCCGAATCTGGGATCCGACACCGAATGGGCGCTGGTCGAACAGGAGTTGAAGGACATCGAACGCGACATTCTGGAAGATCCGGGCGCGCTCGAGAAATTCCTAGTCCGCATCCGCCCGTAACGGCGCCAACCCGGTTGGCTATACTGGAAGCTAAGACAAACATCCCAAAGGCGGCGGGAAATGCGAACATTTTCCCCGCTTTTGGCGTCTTAGACCGGTAAGGCTACACGGTGAAGAAAAAAACCAAAATCATCCTGGGGATCGTATTGCTGCTGCTGGCGGCCGGAGGCGCCGCCGCCGGGTACCAGTACAGCAAGAAGGGTATCGTCGAGGTTCAAACCGGGCGCGTCGCCCGGCTCGATCTGACCTCGCTGGTAACCGCTTCGGGCGAGATCAAACCTCGCAATTACATCAACATCGGCGCGAACACGCAGGGTCCGTCGCGGCTGACCGAGATTCTGGTGGCGGAAGGGCAGCCGGTCAGGAAGGGCCAGACCCTGGCGCGCCTGGAATCGGTGCAGCCGGAGGCGGACGTGGCCGCGCAGCGCGCTTCGGTCTCCAGCGCCGAAGCCGAATCGGCCGCCAGCGAAGCCGCGGTGAAAGCCGCCGACGAAAACGTGCGCACCTCGCAGGCAAGCGTGGAGCGGGCCAAGGCCGATCGCGAACGCACCCAGGTGGCCTTCGATCGTTACAAGCAGCTTTGGGAAAACAAACTGGTTTCCCGCCAGGAGTACGACCAGCGCTCTTCGGAATTCGCGGCCTATGACGCCGCCGTACGTGAGGCCGAAGCGCGCCTGGCGCAGACCGTGGCCCAGCGCGCGCAACTGGCATCCAGCCTGGCGGCGACGCAGAAACGCATCGTTCTCGCCCAGGCCAATCTGCGCAGCGCCGCCGACCGGCTGCAGCGCACCTACGCCGTATCCCCCATCGATGGCGTGGTCACCAACCTGCCCGTGCGCATCGGTGAGACCGTGGTGCCGGGTATCCAGAATTCCGCCGCCAGCCTCATCATGACGATCGCCGACATGTCGCTGATCACGGCCGAAGTGAAAGTGGATGAGACCGACATCGTAAACGTCAAGCTCGACCAACTGGCCGACGTCACCATCGACGCCATACCCGGCAAGACGTTTAAGGGCAAGGTAATCGAGATCGGCAACACGGCCATCCTGCGCTCCACCGGTCTGGCCGCCAGTCAAAGCGCCATTTCGAGCCAGGAAGCCAAGGACTTCAAAGTCGTGGTGGCGTTGACGAACCCGCCTGAAAGCATCCGTCCGGGCCTGTCCTGCACGGCCAAGGTCATCACCGATACCCGTCAAAAAGCCATCGCGCTTCCCATTCAAGCCCTCACCGTGCGGCAGAAGGGCGATCTGGATCCGGTAACGAAAGACGAAAAAAAATCGTCTGCTCCCTTGGATCCCGCAGCCGAGAAGGCCCGCAAGGAGGAACTGCAAGGTGTTTTCGTGGTTTCCGGCGGCAAGGCCGTGTTTCGTAAAGTCGAGACCGGCATCACCGGCGCCACCGACATCGAGGTTGTAAGCGGGTTGCAGGAAGGGGAAGAGATCATCACCGGGTCCTATAAAGTGATCCGCACGATCCGCAACGAAGCCAAGGTCAAGGTAGAGAACAACAAGGGCCCCCTCAAAGCGGAGTCCTAGACCTTTTGGACCGGGCGGCGTTCGCGGTCAAAGATGGTATCTTTGAAGGGATAAATGGCACAGGCAGTCCAGGAAAAAATTGAGCGCGGCGCAGAGCTCAAGCGGCAGGGGATCGTCATCCGGACCTACGATCTCTGGAAGACCTACATCATGGGCGATCAGGAGATCAATGCCGTTTCCGGCGTCGATCTTGAGATCAAGGTCGGTGAATATGTAGCCATCATGGGCCCGTCGGGTTCCGGCAAATCGACGCTCATGAACCTCATCGGATGCCTGGATACGCCCACCAGGGGCGATTACTACATCAATGGCCGGCTGGTCAGCGCCATGAACGACGACGAACTGGCGGCGATCCGCAACAAGGAAATCGGCTTCGTTTTCCAGACGTTCAACCTGTTGTCGCGCGCCACCGCGCTCCACAACGTGGAACTGCCGCTGATCTATTCGGGTATCGCCGCCGACGCGCGGCTGGAAAAAGCCAAAAACTCGCTCATGTCGGTGGACCTTGCCAAGCGCATGTACCACAAGCCGAACGAGCTTTCGGGCGGCCAGCGGCAGCGCGTAGCCATTGCGCGGGCGCTGGTCAACGATCCATCGATCCTGCTGGCCGACGAACCCACCGGTAACCTCGATTCGGCCACCGGCGTGGAAATCATGGGCCTGTTCGAACGGCTGCACCAGCAGGGCAATACCATCGTGCTGGTGACCCACGAGCAGGATATCGCCATGCATGCCCATCGCGTGGTCTACGTCCGCGACGGTAAGGTCGCCAAGGACGAAAAGATCAAGTAAAGCCGGGCTCCGCGTCATAATGAAAACATGGCGCCGGTGCTGCTGTTACTGCTGATTCCTCATTTCCCCCTACATGCCGAGGAAGGCATGTGGACCTTCAACAATTTCCCTTCCGCCCAGGTGCGCAAGGAGCACGGCTTCGCGCCGAGTGCGCAGTGGCTTGACCGGGTCCGGCTCTCCTCGGTGCGGCTGGCCACCGGCTGCTCGGCGAGCTTCGTGTCGCCGGACGGCCTGGTGCTCACCAATCATCACTGCGCCGCTACTTGTATCCAACAGCTTTCCACCGCCGCCAAGGACTACTCGGCCGACGGTTTTCAGGCAAGCGCGGCGGGCGACGAACTGCGCTGCCCGGAAGAAGAAGTCAATATCCTGACCTCCATCACCGATGTCACCGCGCGCCTGGCGGCCAAGACCGCGGCCCTGACCGATAAGGCGGCCAACGAAGCGCGCAAGGCGGAAACGGCCCTCATTGAGAAGGAGTGCTCCACCAGCGAATCGGTACGCTGCGAAGTGGTGCCGCTTTACGGCGGCGGCGTTTACGATCTGTACCAATATCAGCGATATCAGGATGTCCGCCTGGTCTTTGCACCCGAAAAGTCCATCGCTTTCTTTGGCGGGGATCCGGATAACTTCATGTTTCCCCGCTACGACCTCGACATGTCGCTATTGCGGGTTTACGACAAGGGCCAACCGTTAAAGACGCCGCATCATTTTACGTTCTCCCCATCGGGCGCCAAGGAAGGCGAACTGACTTTCGTCACCGGGCACCCTGGCTCCACCAATCGCCTGGATACGATGGCCATGCTTGAAACCGATCGCGACCTGGTGAAGCCCACCGTGTTATTCCACCTGTCGGAATACCGCGGTCTGCTGGCCCAGTTTCAGACGCGCGGGGAAGAGCAGCGGCGCGTTTCCGAAGACGATCTGTTCGGCATCGAAAACTCGATCAAGGCATACAAAGGTGAGTTTCAAGCCTTGCTCGAACCCAGCCTGATCGGCCAGAAGCGGGCCGCCGAGCGCGACTTTCAGAATCGCGTCAACGCGCGGCCCGAGTGGAAGAAGCTCTACGGCGGCGTGTGGGCTTCGATCGAAAGTGCGCAACGGCGGTTCCGCCAGTTGTACGTGCCGCACAAGTATCTCGAAGCCGGCTATGGTTTCCGGTCCGATCTTTACCGCCACGCACGGCGCCTGGTGCGCATGGCGGCCGAATATCCCAAGCCCAACGGCGAGCGCCTGGAGGAATACGCGGATGCCCGCAAGCCGGAGATGGCGCAGATCACCACCAGCAAAGCGCCCATCTATCCCGAACTGGAAATCGAGACGCTGACGTTTTCCCTCACCAAGCTGCGTGAGGCGTTGGGCGCCGACGATCCGGCCGTGCGCCAACTGTTCGGTAAGCGCGCGCCACGGGAAATCGCCACCGATGCGGTGACCGGATCGCGCCTGGGCGACGCCAGTGTCCGCAAGGCGCTGATGGAAGGCGGGCAGGCGGCCGTGGCCGCGTCCGGCGATTCGATGATCGCCCTCGCCAAGCTGGTCGATCCGGTGGCGCGCAAGCTGCGCAAGCAATGGGAAGACGAAGTGGAGTCGGTGTTGGTGAGCGGGCAGGAAAAGCTCGCCAAGGCGCGCTTTGCGGTCTACGGCAAGTCGATCTATCCGGACGCTACGTTTACTTTGCGGCTGAGCTACGGCGCGGTAAAGGGATGGATGGAGAATGGCACCGCCGTACCGCCGTTCACCATCCTCGGCGGCACCTTTGAGCGCGCCACCGGCCGGTTCCCCTATGCCCTTCCCGAAAGCTGGTTGAAATCGCAACCGGAGATGAATTTGAGCACGCCGTTCAACATGGCCACCACCAACGACATCATCGGCGGCAACTCAGGCTCGCCCATGATCAACCGCGACGCTCAACTGGTGGGGCTGATCTTTGACGGCAACATCCACTCGCTCGGCGGGTCCTACGGATTCGATCCCAAGCTGAACCGCGCCGTCGCCGTCGATTCGCGGGCGATCCTCGAAACCCTCGATAAGGTCTACGGAGCGCGGCGCATTCTGGAAGAACTCAAGCCGGCAGGGGCTCGTTAATCTGAATCACCGGCTGCGAATCGGTGTAGTTGGGGATGTCGCTCATCACCTGAGCGCCCCCGGCCGCCAGCGCCGCCTGCATCGCTTCAAGCGACGTGAAGGTGAGCACGGCGGACGTGCAGTATTTCGCCGGCGAGCCCGGCATCAGCCCGGAAACGCCTTTGCCGATGCTCACGCTCACCAGGCCGTGCGGCTTCCACAGTTCGAGCAGCATGGGCGTGTGCTTGTGTACGTAATAGTCGTAGTCAAAGCGCGAAGCCGGTGGGTAAAGAACCAGAACTTGAATCATGGCGTGAAACTCTCCTACGCGGTCATCTGGAACATCTTCCGCCCGTTTTCCCAGGTGAGCTTGCGGAACACCTCCGGTTTGGCGAGCGATTTCAACGCCGCCAGCGTCTCACGCGCGACGCACTTGCCGGCGATCAGCGGTTGCTTCGAAGCCTGGCCGGTGCCGCGGCCGTCGCTGCAACTGCAATCGCTGCCGAACATGAGTTTGTTCTGGTGGCGGGCGAGGAAACCGGCCGTGAATTCGGGATCGCGAGCGAGCGCATTGCGCCCCGAATTCGCCGAAAGATCGCCATAAAGGTTCGGGAAGTCCGCCAGCAGCTTGTCGGTAATGCCGCCACGCTTCACCGGACCCTTTGGATACGGCGTGTCCATGGGAACCTCGGCGCTGATGTTGCCCCAGAAGAAATCGGCGTGGCCGATGAACGTGGTCTTGGGGTATTGCTTGAGCAACGCCGCCATACGCCGCAGCCCCGTGTTGAACGTGCCCTCGCCCGGATACTGTTCCACCTCGCCGAAATGGATCAGCACGGGCACGCCCATCTCCGAGGCGATATCGTAGAGCCGCCGCATCTCGGGTCCATCCACGGCCACGTGCGATTTCAATTCGCCCATGCCGCGGGAGCCGCCCTTGAGCGAAGCCCGCAGGATATCGGCCGCCTCGGGCTTGGCGGCATCGGCGCTCGAGAAGCGAATGAATTTTTTCGGATACTTCTCCATCCGCTGGCGCGCCTGCTCATCGGCCGGCGCTCGTGTCAGCAGCACCGCGTGCGTCACGCCCGAGCCTTCCATGTGGCCGATATCGGTGTCGATATCGCGCCGCAGATGATGATGGATATCGAGCACGGGCCCTCCCCAGGAGGGCGGAGGCTGCATGGCCGCCGCTACACCAGGCGCAACAAGGGCCGATTGAAGGAAACGCCGCCTTTCAAGCATTCCCTCATTATCGACGAACTTCTGAAGAACCGCGAACAACGGAGACCGGCGCGAGCTTTGGTTCCTGGCCCGTTGGTGGACCGCGCCGGTCCCTGTTCGCTTCGAAGGAACTCAACTCACTCAAAACGTGCCCACTGCGGAACCCGGCTCATGCGTTCCTTGCGATCATGGCGAAGACCGGAAGCTCGCCGCCGTGGAACCACCGAGGCTGGCAGGCCTCGATGGGCGGCGGCCCCCCTGCGAACCTTTGAGGAACCGCGCCAAACGGAGTGCGGCGGCAGAGTCTTCGCCCGCTTTGACGGTGCCGCCGCACCTTTACCGGCTCTAGCGGTCGCCGCTGATGGAGAGGGCTTCGTTGAACGGATCCGCGGTGCCCCAGATCACGTTGGTCCCCCAGATCACGTTAGTCCCCCAAATGACGTTGGTAGCCGACACCGGCTGCCACACCACGCCGGTCCCCCAGATCACATTCGATCCGGAGACGACGTGCGTCCCCCAAACCACGTTGGTCCCCCAGATCACGTTGGTGCCCCATGCCACGTTGACGCCGGTCAGGTTCGGATAAGACGTGCTGAGCTTGATCGAGCCGTTCTCGTTGACGGCGCGCGGCGAAAGAGCGCGCCTGGTTGAGGAGATCTTTTCCGTGTTGGCGAGAGCGCCCTTCAGATTCAGATAGCCCGCGCCCACCGTGAAGATGTCGTGCTGCACCTGGAAGGTCTGCTGCGTCGACGAGTCATAGATGCTCGCCGAAGGAACCAGGCTCTTGAATGCCGTCTTCATCAGCCGCGCTTTCACCTGGTCCGGGGTCAGCGAGGAATCCTTTTCAAATAGCAGCGCCGCCGATCCCGCCACCGTGGGAGTGGCCATGCTCGTGCCGCTCAGCAGGAAAATATCGGGAATGACCAGACGTCCGCCATCCATGCTTACCTGCAACGTGTTGGCCTGATAGCTGGTCACCAGGTAGGAGGTCCTGGGCATGCGCGCATAGACGATATTGCCCGGCGCCACCAGGTCGGGCTTCACGATCTGGTCGCGCAGCGTTGGCCCCTTCGAACTATAGGAAGAGATCGTATCGTCGTAATTCCCCGTCGAGCCCGCCATGCGAGTGGCGCCTACCGTGATGACAAAGGGATCGTTGCCGGGCGAGGTGATGGTGCCGTAGCCCTGCGTGCCCATGCTGTTGTCGCGGCCGTTATTGCCGGCGGCCACCACCACCACGATGCCGGCCTTCCACGCCTTCTCCACCGCGCGGCAAAGCGGATCGAGCGTGAAGCTCTCCCGCGGCAGGCGGCCCAGCGACAGATTGATCACGCGGATGTTGTAAGTGCTTTTGAGCGCGATCGCGCGGTCGATGGCGGCGATCACGTAGCTGTCCTTGCCCTTGCCACGCGCATCCAGCACGCGCAGATTCACGATCTTCACGTCGGGAGCGATGCCGCCAAAATGCGGGGCCGGGTTGGGCAGGCACAAGCCGTTTCCACCAAGCGTACCGGCCACATGCGAACCGTGGCCGTAAAGATCTTCCGTGGTCGATTCGGTGGCGACGAAGTTCTGGCTGTAAACCACCCGCGAAGCGCCGCACCCCGACGCGCCGGGCGCCCGTAGATATAGATCTTTCGACACGCCGCTGTCGATGACCGCCACGCCGATTCCTTTGCCGGTGACCTCGGGCCGCTCGGGCACCGTCATGCCGGCGAACCGGTAGCCGACGGCTTCCATCAGAAGCCACGGCGGGAAATGGGTCGCCACCACCTCGCGGTCCGGCGTGATGTATTCCACTTCGGAATCGCCCGCCAGCGCTTCGAGGTCCGCCCGCCGGACCCGGTCGCGGCCGCCGCGACGGTTGTTGCGGGAGTCTTCCCTATATTGAACGATGATGTCTACGTTTTCGGCGTTCGACTCGTCGAGGTCGGGGGCCACCTTGTGATGCCGTGCATCGAGGGCGACGGAGCCGATCGTCAGGGTGGCAAGGATGGGGATGAATTTCATGACGCACCATCGCTTGTGCACCCTTCCGGCCAAATCGGAGAATCAATTGGTTAGGGGGAAGCCCAGGGCAAGATGTCCGGACAGAGTGTCGGGATGCGTCAGAGCGCGGCCGCAATTCTGTCGCCCATCTCCGCCGTGCCGACGCTGCCGCCCAGATCGCGCGTGCGTACTGCCGGATCGGCGAAGACACGGCGCACGGCGCCATAGATCATCGCGCCGCCGCGTAGCGTCTCCGGGTGGGCCAGCCATTCGAGCATCATCGCCACCGAAAGAATCGTCGCCACCGGATTGGCGATGCCCTTCCCGGCAATATCCGGCGCCGAGCCGTGCGAGGGCTGAAACACGGCGTATTTATCGCCGATATCGCCCGACGGCGCCATGCCCATGCCACCGACGATGGCCGCCGCCAGATCGGAAAGAATATCGCCGAACATGTTTTCGGTCACCAGTACATCGAACGATTCGGGCCGCTGCAGCAGATAGAGCGTCACCGCATCGACGTAAACGTGATCGGCTTCAACGTCCGGAAACTCCTTGGCCACTTCGTGGAAAATGTGCCGGAAATAGCTCATCGACGGCAGCACATTCGCCTTGTCCACCAGCGTCACCTTGCGGCGGCGCGTGCGTGCGATGCGGAACGCCGAACGGAACAGCCGCTCGGAACCGCGCCGCGTCACTAGCAGTTGATCCGCCACCTGTTCATCGTAAAGCGAGTAGGGTTGGGTGCGGGTGGAGAACAGACCCTCGGTGTTTTCGCGAATGATGGCGAAGTCGATCTGGCTGCGATTGCACAGCGGCGTGTCGTTGGGGTGATAGAGATAGATCGGGCGGTAGCCGCAGTAAAGCTCCAGCTTTTCGCGAATATCGAGTTGCGGAGCCATCTCCTGCCCGCCCGGCCAGCGCACGTCCGGCAATCCCATGGCGCCCAGCAGTATGACGTCATGCTCACGGATGCGGGCAAACGTGGCTTCGGGCATCGGATCGCCGGAACGAAGGAATTCGCCGGCGCCCACCGAATATTCGGTCAGATCGAACCGCACGCCGTGGAGCCGCGCTTCCACCGCGCGAAGAACTTTAACGGCTTCGGCGGTGACATCGCGACCAATCCCGTCGCCGGGCAGAACGGCCACGCTATACGTCTTAGGAAGGTTTCCTGGGTTGGCGTTTGAAGAAGACATCCTTACCTTTGTGAGAAGTGCGAATCAGGATCAGAAAGATGGCGCCCATCGCCACCATGGTGCCCATGCCCCCGATGACGACATAATCGACGTTGCGGCGTGGATAGGGCAGCAGCCACCACAGAAGGCCCGTAACAAGGCAAAAGAGCGCAATCACCAACAGCACAAGCAGCGCGTTTCGCGGCAATCCAACCTCTCCTGAGAATGTCCTTTGGGGCGCCCGCGCGCCCTTTTGCGGGCTGGCTAGTCGTAGCGTTCGTAAACGACCTGCTTCTTATCGAAGCCCAGTTCCTTGATGCAGCGGTCGCGCACGTCGTTGACCATTTCCTTCAGGCCGCAGATATAGACGTCGACGTTCTTACGCGCGCCGATGGCATCGAAAACATATTGTTGCACGCGGCCGGCGTTGCCTTTCCACGCCTCGGTGGGGCGGGTCACCGTGGAGACGAACTTGAAGTTCGGATACTGGCGCGCCATCTCCTCGAACTCCTCCATATAGAGCAGCGAATGCTCATAGCGCACGCCGAAAACCAACGTGAATTGATGCTCGGAGTCTCGCGGCAGAATGTACTGCAGCATGGGGCGGAACGGCGCGATGCCGGTGCCGGTGGCCACCATCACCGAATCGGAAATGGGAGTGCGGAACACGAACAGGCCATGCGGCCCCTTCATCTCGCAGGTGTCGCCAGGGTTCATCGAAAACAGAAAGGGCGAGAAGATGCCCTCGCTCACCAGGTTCAGGCACAGCTCGAAGCGGTTGTTTCCGAACGGCACCGAGGCGATGGAATACGCCCGCGTAATCTTCTTCCCGTTCAGGTTCTGGGAAAGGGAAACGAACTGGCCGGGAATAAAGTCGAATTGATCCAGGTCCGGCACCTCGAAGATGAAGTGACGCACGTCGGGTGCAATTTCCCGCCACTCAATCAACCGGGTTGTGTGTGGAATTTGGTGAGCAAGCATTTACAAGGCCTTTTCGACGCGATCGAGTATGATCCGCCTCAGCGCGGAGTGTCCGTCCAGCGGCTCTGTGACGTCGATGCTCAATCCGGGGTGGCGGGCGGCGCAGCCCTCGACGATACGCGGCAGATCCCTTTTGAGATGCATGCCAAGGGTCAGGAAATAGGGCACCACCAGCACGCGCTCGACTTGCCTTGCGGCAAGCCGGTCTATGGCGCCGGGGAGATCCGGCTTTCCTAACTCGAGAAACGCCGCTTCCATAAGTTCAAAGCCACCCTCCACGGCGACCTTCGCGGCGACGCTGCGCACTGCTTCATTGGCGGATTCGACGCTCGATCCGTGGGCGAACAACACGATGCCGGTTTTGACGGGCACCCTTCATCCTATATCAGATCGGGCCATTTTTCTCATCATGGATTCAAAGGAGTGGCGCGGCACGGCGACGGCCTTGCGCACCTCGGGATCTTTCCAATCCGAGCGCGCCTTGCCCGGCATCAGCCGCGCGACAGCCTCCATGCGGGTGCCAAGCGACTCCGCCATTCCCGCCATCGCCCGGTAGTAGCCGCGCTGGCCGGCCAGGGTGCGGCAGCCTTGCAGCAGCGCGGCCAGCACCTCGGCGCGGTCGGGATCGGAAAGGGCGGGATGGCGGGCGACCAGCGCGCCCCATTCATCGAGGAACGGCCCCCACGGCATCAACAGATCGGGCGACTGGCGCAACGCCTTCACGCCGCGCAGCGGGTAGTTACGGTGCCCTTCCGGCGACATCGCCTTGCGGTAGATCCGCGCCGCCGACTGATACGCACCGCCGTAGGGCGCGGCGTTCTCGTGGGCCAGGCGCGCGAATCTCTCGCGCATCGGCTTGTGATTGGCGCCGGCCGGCCAGAAGCTGATGCCCTGGTCGAGATCGCCCACGTTGTGTGTCAGCGCCGCCGCCAGACACAGCACGTCGATCTCCCGGCCCGGCATGCTCTGCGCCTGCCGCAGCGCCGCCGCCTCGCGATTGAGTTCCCGGTCGATCGCTTCGGCCGCGCGCCCGGCCCGATCGCCGTCGCGAAGGGTGAGAAACGAACCCAGGGCGCCAGCCAGCACGCTCAATTGTTCGCCGTTGTGGCCGCTCACCGGGCCGTGGCCGCCGATGACCGTGTAGCGGCGTGAAAGCCCGTCGATCGACCACTGCATCGATCGCAGGGTGAAGTCGAACATGCGCTCCGCCGCCGCGCCGCGTGCCTGGCGCCACAGGATGCCGCGGATTTTGCTATCGACGTCGGTGGGTACGAACGTGCCGACGGTGGCGTGATGGCACGCCAGGCAAAAGGCGAAGTATTCCTCGACGGTTTCGACGCGCCCGGCGCCTTGCAGGATTTCGAGATACCCAAGGGAGTGATCGCCCGCTTCGAGCAGCGGCCGGTCCGCCACCGATGGATGGCGCGCCATGCCATCGAACAGGTAGGGAACCGTATTACGCACCAGTCCCAGAAGGTTGTCGGGCGCAATGTGGCCTTCCATCACCGGTTGTACTCGGGTCTTCCCGCCGTCCAGTGGCGGTCGCGAACGGGGGCGAGAATCGCCTGCACCTGGCGCACCAGATCCCAGTCGGGTTCCACGCCGGCGCACTTCGCGTTACGTTCCACTTCCTCCGGGCTGCCGGCGCCGGTGAGCGTGGCATGGATCCTCGGCTCGGCCATGGCGAACTGCATGCCCAGATCGGCGATGTCCACGCCTTTCGACGCGCAGAACTGCGCCGCCTCCCGGCACCGCGCCTTCAGTTCCTCCGAACCCAGGTGCCAATCCCTTGGCCCTTTTTGCGTCAGCAGGCCGAGCGCCAGTGGCGACGCGTTCACCACGCCCACGCCCTTTTCCGCAAACAGGGGAAACATGGCCTCCACCGAAGTATTTTGCAGCGTGTAATTGGCGTAAGTGATGACTAGATCCAGTTCCACGCGCCCGAGGATGGCCGGAAAGATCGCGATCGGCAGACCCGACGCGCCGATGAACCGCACCTTGCCTTCCCGGCGTGCATCGCATACCGCACGATAGCCTTCATTCACCACCTGTTCGATCGGGACAAACTCGATATCGTGCAGGATGCAGACGTCGAGATAATCCGTACCAAGCCGTGCGAGCGATTCCTCAAGACCGCGCTTCACGCGGTCGTACGAAAAATCGTGATCGGCATAATCGTAGCGGCCCACTTTCGAAGACAGCAGGTAGCGGTCGCGCGGCACGCCCGCCAGCGCCTTGCCGACGTTGATTTCCGACTGCGTCTTGCCGTAAAGGGGCGCCGTATCAAGGTAATGGATACCGAGATCGAAAGCTTTCTGAATCGTGGCGGCGGCGTGGCCGGCGGTGACCGGGCCATACGATCCGCCAAGCGCCGCGCAGCCCAATGCCATCACCGGCACGTCCAGGCCGGTCTTCCCCAGTTTGCGATAGAGCATTCTTTACCAGAGTACAAGCAGGCCGTCAGTGTTCAATGCGGCCCCACATCTCACCGCCGTGTTTCTGGCTGCCCCAGGTGCCCGCATATTGGTTGCGATAGAACAGCACGCGTGCGGTATAGGTGCCCATGCCGGGCAGTCCCACATCGGTCAGCATGAGCACGGCGGTGTCGCCCGCCCACCTCACCTTCACCGGAACCGGAACGGAAAGATCGTGTTTGCCGATTCTGGCGTGAATCAGCCAGTTGTCGCCGGCCAGATGCGTCGCCTTGGAAATCTGGTAGCGGTCTTCGGAGACGCGCTCGCCCATGGAAAATTTCCCGGCCAGCGTTGCATTGGTGAGCATCTTCTCAAACTCGGCTTCCAGCCGGGCCTGCTCGGAGGCGGGATCCTTTCGGGAACAGGAGGCAAGCAACACGAGCAGCACCATCAGGCAACGCATATGGGTATCAGTGTATAAGAGCTAGCAGGCTGCTGAAAAAGTAGGCTGAAGTATCCCAAAGCATGTGACGTTGGA
>CADEFT010000024.1:122798-126136 GCA_902826685.1 uncultured Acidobacteriota bacterium | reverse complement strand
AGCGGCGTCAGGTTGTCGAAGAAGATCTTGTTGCGCGATTCCTCCGGCGGCTCGAAGTTGATCGCGTCCACTTTGATGAGCGCGAAGTAGCGCTCGCCTTCCTTGGGCGGGCGGATCTGGCCGGAAATGGTATCGCCGGTCCGCAGGTCGAAGCGGCGGATCTGCGAAGGCGAGACATAGACGTCGTCGGGGCCGGGCAGGTAGTTGTATTCGGGCGCGCGCAGGAAGCCGAAGCCGTCCGGCAGACATTCGAGCACGCCTTCGGAGAAGATCAGGCCCGACTTTTCGGCCTGTGTCTGCAGGATCTTAAAAATCAGCTCCTGCTTGCGCATGCCGGCCGCGCCGATGACACCCAGATCCTTGGCGATCTGGCTGAGCTTCTGGATGCTCATGTCCTTGAGCTCGACCAGGTCGAGCGAAGGCGCGCCGTTTTTCTGCTGCGTTCTCTGGTCCTGTGGAGTAGCCGGACGGGCCGCGACGGCGGGAGAGGCTTCGCCGGCGGCTGGCGGGACTGCGGCCTCGGCGACTGGCTTGGCCTCGGTGTCGGGGGGCGGCGGCGCCACGGCTGCGGCCGGTTTGGGCTCGGCGGGCGGTTTCGCCTCCGCCTGCTGCCGGCCCTCGGCCGACGCCGCCGAGGACCGTCTCCGCGGCCCGGTTCCTTCCGGCTTCTCGGCGGGCTTCTCTGTCACAACATTCGGTTGTTGTTGATCCTGGTTTTCGTTATCGCTTGCCAAATTTCCCTCGCTCCCTGGCCGGTGATGGCCGAGAAAGTCAGCGGCTCGGCTCCGGGCCGATGCTCACGGAGCGCCGCCATTAACGATGCTCTTTCTTTTTGTGTTTTCAGTTTGTCAAATTTCGTTGCCACCACCAGGTAAGGCAGTTTCCGATGGTCCAGCCATCGGCGCAACTCCAGATCCATCTCCATCCAGCCACGCCTTGAATCGATCAGAAGCACGCACAGCCCGAGGCTGCCACGTCCGGTGAGGTAGCTTTCGATCAACCCCTTCCAGGTTTTCGCAAACTCCTTGGGAACTTTTGCATACCCATAACCCGGCAAATCCACGAAATGCCATTTGCCGTCCACCCGGTAGAACTGGACGGCCTGGGTTCGGCCAGGAGTGGAACTGGTTCGCGCCAGTCCCTTGACGCCGGTCAGCCGGTTGATCAGACTCGACTTTCCGACGTTACTGCGCCCCAGAAAAGCAATCTCTGGAAGCGACTCCGCCGGAAACAACTCCGGTCCGGATGCCCCTATTATAAACTCTGCGTTCACTTGCCGCACAGCGGCCCGAAGTTCCGGGCGGCCCTTCTAGTGAGTGAAGTCCTCGGCCGGACGCCCCGCTTCCACCGGCTGCACCGGCATCGTGGAGGCGTGCGGATCGATCTCCCGCTCCAGCGCCAGCTTCAGCACCTCGTCCATCGAATCGACGAAGTTCAATTTCATTTCGTTGCGGATGTATTCCGGAATGTCCGGAAGATCCTTTTCGTTATCGCGCGGCAGCACCAGTTCGCGGATGCCGTGGCGGTGCGCGGCGAGCACCTTTTCCTTCAACCCGCCGATGGCGAGCACATGGCCCCGCACCGTGATCTCGCCGGTCATGGCGATATCGCACCGCACGGGAATCTTGGTGAGCGAACTGGTCAGGCTGGTGGCGAGCGTAATACCAGCAGAGGGACCGTCCTTCGGAATCGCGCCTTCCGGCACATGGATGTGGATATCCACATGGCGGTAGAAATCGCGGGCCAGTCCAAGGGAAACCGCGCGCGAACGGATGTAGCTCAGCGCCGCCTGCGCCGATTCCTGCATCACCTCGCCCAGCTTACCGGTGGTGGTGAGCTTGCCTCGGCCTTCCATCACGATCGCCTCGGTGGTCAGGATCTGCCCGCCCACCTCGGTCCACGCGAGACCGGTCGTCGTGCCGATGTGGTTCTTCTTGTCCGCCTGCATGTCGCGGAACTTTTGCGGCCCAAGCAAATCCGCCACCTTCACCGGCGTGATGGTGACCTTATCCGCCGTCTCTTTCTTCGCCTTGGCCGCAACCACCTTGCGCGCTACTTTGCGGCACAGGTTGCCCACTTCCCGTTCGAGATTGCGGACGCCCGATTCGCGCGTGTAGTGCTGCACCACCTCCTGCACGCCTTCGGAAGTAAACTCCACTTCCTTTTTCGTCATGCCGGTGGCGTTCATCTGTTTGGGCACCAGGAACCGCTTGGCGATTTCCAGCTTCTCAAGCTCGGTATAGCCCGATAGACGGATGACTTCCATGCGATCCTGCAGCGCCGGCGGAATCGTGTGCAGCACGTTGGCGGTGGCGATGAAGAACACCTGGCTCAGATCGTATTCGACGTCCAGGTAGTGATCCATGAACATGTAGTTCTGTTCCGGATCGAGGACTTCAAGCAGCGCCGCCGACGGATCGCCGCGGAAATCGGTGGACATCTTGTCGATCTCGTCGAGCATGAAAACGGGATTGCGCGTGCCCGCCTTCTTCATCATTTGCAGCACCTGCCCGGGCAGCGCGCCGATATAGGTGCGGCGGTGGCCACGCACTTCCGCCTCATCGCGCACGCCGCCAAGCGACAGGCGCACGAACTTGCGTCCGGTGGCCTTGGCGATCGACATTCCGAGCGAAGTCTTGCCCACGCCCGGAGGCCCGACAAAGCACAGGATCGAACCCTTGGGATCCTTCACCAACTGGCGCACGGCGAGGAATTCGAGAATGCGTTCCTTGATCTTCTCAAGCCCGTAGTGATCCGATTCCAGCACCTGCTGGGCATGCGTCAGATCGCGGATTTCCTTGGTGCGCTTTTTCCACGGCACCGCCAGCATCCAGTCTAGATAATTGCGCGAAACGGTCGATTCGGCCGACATGGGCGGCATCTGTTCGAGGCGCCGCAGTTCGGCCATCGCCTTCTCGTGAGCGTCCTTGCTCATGCCGGCGGCGTCGATCTTCTTTTTGAGCTCATCGGCTTCGCTCTTTTCGCCGCGCCCAAGCTCTTTCTGAATGGCCTTGATCTTCTCGTTGAGGTAATACTCTTTCTGGGCCTTTTCCATCTGCCGCTTGACGCGGCCCTGAATGGTGCGGTCCATATTGAGCTTCTCAATCTCGATGTCGAGCATCTCGGCGACGCGGTTCAGGCGGTCCACCGGATCGAAAATCTCGAGCAGTTCCTGCTTCTCTTCGATCGTTAACTGCAGATTGGCGCCAACCGTGTCGGCCAGCTTGCCCGGATCGTCCACCCGGATGGCGGCGATCATGGTCTCGTAATTCAGATTCTGGCTGAGCTTGACGTACTGTTCAAAAAGACCCGTCACACGGCTGATCAAGGCATCCAGT